>JAXMOA010000008.1:0-248612 GCA_034670145.1 Marinibacterium sp. | reverse complement strand
AACAGCTTTGCCCGCCTCAAGGACTGGCGGCGCGTTGCAACCCGCTATGACAGATGCCCCAAGGTCTTCCTATCAGCCTGCGCCCTCGCAGCAGTTGTCATGTTCTGGTTATGAATCCTGACCCTAGGCTGTAGTGATCGAAATCTATCCGCCGATAGAGGATGCATATTGAGAGAGGGCGGCATCATGGTCCTGATCCCGGCAGTCCCAAATCAAGACATCAATGCGTCGATGAAAGCGCTGTAAGAGCCAATGCACCGTTGATTGACGGATTGGGAAGGCCTGCGCAATGCATCCTCGGTTTGCGGTTTCAAATGAGCTGTGGGAGCAAGTCCGGACCATCGCCTTTTTGCGTTTGAACTTGGGCGATTGCCCCCATAGGTTCGGCCAGTATCTGGAGGTCAGACAATGGATTTGACACAGGCCATCATACTGTTTGGCGTTGGTCTTTTTGGTGGGGTGTGGAATGCCATTGCCGGTGGCGCGACACTGTTCACCTTTCCCGCGCTTATGGCCGCCGGGCTGCCGCCGATCGTAGCGAATGCCACAAATTACCTTGCCATGCTGCCGTCAAACGCTGCGGCGCTTCCGGCCTATCGGGATGAATTGCGCGGGCTGGGCAAGGCTCTGATCCCGCTGCTTGTCGTATCCGGGATTGGCGCACTCATCGGGTCGATCCTGCTTTTGGTGTCTGATCCAGATTTCTTTGTCGTGCTTTTGCCGTTTCTCATCCTGATGGCGACCTGTCTATTTGCCTTTGGTGATGCGCTGCGGGCCTGGTTGCTCAATAACTTGGGCGAAAGCCACGGAAAGAAGGCCGTCTACGCATGTTTGTTCCTGTCGTCGGTTTACGGCGGATACTTCGGCGCGGGCCTTGGGTTCATCCTGCTGGCGATTGCTCAACTCATGGGGTTTTCCAATTTTCACATCGCCAACAGCATCAAGAACCTGCTGGCAACAAGCTTTACGATCTTGAGCATTCTGGTTTTCGGGATTGGCGGTTTGATCGCATGGCCACAGGCGATTGCCATGATGCTGGGCAGCACTGTCGGAGGGTATGCAGGTGGTCGTTTGGCCAAACGCGTGAATACGCGCTACCTTAGATCCGGCGTGATTGTCTTTGGACTGGTTCTTACCGTCGTCTATTTCGTCCGCGCCTTTGGTTGATCTCCGGCTGTGAGCGGCCGCCAACGGGGGCTGCGGCAGAGCTGTGACGGGCAAACTCTGGCGGCGGGGGGGCTGTGGGTGCGGATGATTTCTGTCGATCGCTTTTGAATTTTGCTGTATTTATGTGTTCCACAGGCATTGCTGCAACGAAAGGCTGCCCCGCCATGCGTATCCCTCCTGAGCTTTCCAGTTACGTTCGTGACGCCTTGCAGTCCGGTCGGTCCGAGGAAGAGGTGCGCCAGAGCCTGTCATCCGCAGATTGGACCGATGCCGAGATCACGGCGGCGCTTTCTGGGTGGATGGTCAGCGCGGGTGGCTATGCGGTGCCGCGGCCTGTCCGCTCTTCTTCGGCGCGGGATGCGTTGTTCTACGGTTTGTTGTTTGTTGTGTTTGGAATGGTTGCCGGAAACACGCTGGTCCTGCTGTTTGCCCAGATCGACAATTGGATGCCGGAACCGGATGAACATCGCGGCCGGTGGGTTTTGGACGGGCTGCGCTGGTCGATGGCCGCGCTGATTGTTTTTGTGCCGGTGTTCTGGGAAATGGACCGCAGAGACCGGCGGGCGGTTGCCTCGGATGCCTCGCGCAAACATGGAACGATCCGCCGGTGGCTGTCGGCCATTGCGATGCTGTTTGCGGCGATGGCGCTGTTGGGGGATGCGCTGTATCTGATTTACAGCTGGCTGGACGGGCAGATCACCCTGCGGTTCCTTGTCAAATCGGCAACGGTTGGTTTGATGTCATTGATTGTGCTGGCCTATTTCCGCGAGAACCGTGATCTGCCCTTTGGCTTTGCGCATTTGCCTGCGGCCTGGATTTTGACGGGGGCGGCCATTGTTGCGCTGGGGTTGACCCTGTGGCTGGTGGGGGGACCCGCCCGGGGCCAGATGGAGCAGCGCGACCGCTGGCGCATTTCGGATATGCGCAGTCTGGCGCGGGATGTTGCCGCCTGTTCCCAGATCGACCGCGAGAACCTGCCCGAGGTGCTGGACCCGATGACCTGCGCGCGCAATCCCGCGCGGCTGACCGGCTATGCCAGCGATATCACCTATCGGCGCGTGTCTGCGACGGAATTTGAACTCTGCACCGAAGTGGAAATTCCTGCCTCTTTCGAGGCCTATGATCTGCGACTGGATGAAAACCGGGTCTGTCTGCAACGATTGGCGAAGTGACCCCTGGTATGCCCGGGAAACGCGCCCCCCGGGGTGCAAGGCCCCCTGCCCCATTGAAACCCGTCAGGTGAGCCTGGCCCGCTGCGTCAGATCTCCATCTCAAGCAGCACGGAGGCCAGGCATTTGCCATGGGCATCCAAGGCAAGAGAGCGGGTGACGCCCCCGGTCAGCGCCCCGCGCAGGACAAAGTTCATCGCGCCCAGCTGTGGCAGCAGATAGCGGGTGATTTCCCCGCAAAAGGCCGGGCCGAAATGTGCGGCCACGCTTTCAACGGTCACCTTCTGCACCAGCTGATCCCAATCGCGGCGGTCATAGGCGATGACAGAGATGTTGGAGGTGTCGCCCTTGTCCCCGGTTCTGCCGTGGGCAATGTCATGCAACCGCATCTTGGTGCTCCGGAAGTTCGAAATCGGTCGAGACATCCCCGGACGGCAGGAAGGCCGAGGCGATGGCGATGATTTCGGTGATGCTGCGGGTGACACCGCCGCCGCCCGCCGGGCCACAGAGGTAGAGGCTTTCGACCTCTTGCGCGACGCGTTCTGCATCTGACCGGGTTGCGCATCGGGCGGCGAACCTCATCCTGACCTCATGCGGGGGTGTCGCGGGGGCCTCTCGTTGGACGACAGAGTTCAGGCCGATCAGATCGGATCTGGCGTCCAGAATAGCGATGTTGTCCTCTCTCAGCCGGTCCCTGACGAGATCGGCGGCCAGTTCGGCGCGGGCCACACAATTTGCCCCCGCATAGCTGATCTGCCCCTCGCCCTTCCAGCCATCGCGATAACCGACCGACACTTTCAGCGCCCCGGTGGCCGACCGCCCGTCCGCGCCGGACACGGCGACGCGGTCGGGGGCAATGTCGTGAAATGTGACCTTGGAAAAATCGGCTATGACATCGGGCTGGAAATAGGCTGACGGGTCGTGGATTTCGTACAGAAGCTGCTCGGTACAGGTGGCCTGGGTCACGCATCCGCCGCTTCCGGCGACTTTGGTGATCACGGCGTTTCCATCGGCGCTGACCTCTGCCAGGGGGAAGCCGACATGGGTCAGATCTGGCACATCCTTTATGCCGGGCTTTATGCCGGGGTCGGCAAAATATCCGCCGGTGACCTGCGCCGAGCATTCCAGAAGGTGCCCGACAAGCGTGCCACGGCCCAGACGGGTCCAGTCATCCATGGCCCAGCCGAAATGGTGCACCAGCGGCGCCAGAAACAGCGCAGGGTCCGAGGCGCGGCCGCAGATGACAACATCGGCCCTGGCGTCCAGCGCGGCAACGATCGCGCCAATGCCGATATAGGCATTGGCCGAGACCAGTTTGTCGCCAAGGGCCGAGGCGCTGGCGCCGGTTTCCTCCAGCAGACAGGGGCCGATCCGGTGCAATACGTCATCCCCGGTGACGGCGGCGACTTTGAGGTGGTGCAATCCAAGGTCGTTGGCGATTTTGCGCACCAGTCGGGCGGCCGCCAAGGGGTTGGCCGCCCCCATGTTCGTCACAATCCGCGTGCCATTGCGGGCCGTGATGGGCAGCACGGCGCGCATGCGTCTTTCCAGCATGGGATCAAAGCCCGCTGCGGGATCCTTCAGGCGGGCCTGCTGGGCCAGGGCGATCGTGCGCTCGGCCAGGCATTCGAAGACCAGAAAATCCAGGTCACCTTTTTCGGCCAGCTCGACCGCCGGCGCGATCCGATCACCGGAAAAGCCGGCTCCGGCCCCGATCCTGAGAACGCTCATGCCTGTACCTTTGGTTGTGTCCGGCCCCAGTAAACAGGGGACTGTCTAGCGGGACAATGCGAAAAGCAAAAAGCGTCCGGCAGCGGCGGGTGTCATTCGGGCGTTTTGCGATCTTCGGCGGCCTGAAGGTCACGCCACAGCACCTTGCCCGCCGCCGTTTTTGGCAGCTGGTCCACGATGTCCAGCAAGCGCGGGACCTTGTAGGCCGCCATTTGCCCCTGTGCCCAACTGGTAAATTCGCCCGGTTCCAGCTGCGCACCGGGTTTGAGCACGGCAACGGCCTTGACCGTCTGGCCGCGATAGGAATCCCTGGCGCCGATCACGCAGACCTCGGCGATGGCCGGATGTTGATAGAGGCGCCCTTCGACCTCGGCGGGCCAGACCTTGTAGCAGGACGCATTGATCATCCGTTTCAGGCGGTCGACGATCACGATATTGCCTGCGTCATCTGCCCGCGCCAGATCGCCGGTGCGCATAAAGCGCTGGCCTTCGAGCGTGATAAAGGTTTCGGCATTGGCCTTGGGGTTTTGCCAGTAACCGCGCATGACCTGCGGCGCGCAGACGACAATTTCGCCGACATCACCGGCTGGAACCTCGGCTTGAGTGTCCGGGTCGAGCAGGCGCAGGTCCGTATCCATGACCGGAATGCCGACACAGCCGCTGTGGGGGTCGTCCATGCGATTGTGGGTCAGCGGACCCATGGTTTCCGTCATGCCATAGACTTCGACAAATTTCAGCCCTGTCAGATCGGCCAGCCGCTGTGCGATGGCGTCCGGCATCGCGCTGCCGCCGCCATTGATCACGCGCAGGCTGGACAGGTCGGCGGGCTGTAGTCCTGGGGTGTTGAGCAGGTCAATCACCGCCGTCGGCACCGTGCACCAATGGGTCACCCCGTGGCGTGCGATCAGGGCTGCGGCTGCGGTCCGGTCCCAGCGGGACATGATCGCGATGGTTCCGCCGCTGGCGACCGAGACGTTCATGATGCCCTGCATGCCGACGATATGGAACATGGGCGTGGCGCCCAGGTGCAGCTCGTCTCCGGTCAGGTCATACCAGTGCAGCATGATCTGGATGGCATGGAGCGCCGTAGCATGGGTGTGGATGCACCCTTTGGCCCGGCCCGTCGAGCCCGAGGTATAGGGCATGACGCAGGGATCATCCGTGGTCAGCGGCACCGCGATCAGGTCATCAGTGGCTGACATCATATCGGCCCAGTCCACAACCCCGGGCGGCAGTGCGGTGTCCGTGGGCGCGATGGAGTCAGGCACATCCACCGGGAGGATTTCAGGAAGCTCGGACGCATAAATGGCTGCGATCACGTGATCCAATGCGCCAGAGGCCTGCAAGGGCGCGACATTTTCCAGCAGATCCTGAGCGCTGAGCAGCGTGCGTATTTGCGCGTTTTCGCAGATATAGGCCAGTTCCTCGGTCAGATGCATCGCATTGATCGGCACGACAACGCCGCCCGCACGGATGATGCCATAAAAGCCCACAATGAATTGCGGCGCATTCTGCATATAGAGCCCGACCCGGTCGCCTTTTTTCACGTTGCAGGCGGATTGCAGGTAAGCCGCCGTGCGGGTCACCTGATGATCCAGCATGGCGTAGCTTTTGACCGCGCCATAAAAGATGAGGGCGGGTTTTTCGGGCTGTGCCCTGGCCGATCTGCGCAGGTTGTCATCCAGCGTGCCGGTGGGCGGTGGCAAATGCCTGGGCAGGCCAGCGGGCCAATGGTCGAGATGTACTTTGGTCATGCTGCCGCTCCTCGGTGCTGCATGGCTGGCCCGGGGTATCGGGCCAGCTTTGTGTGACGCTCTAGCTGATGGCGCGGGCCTGGGTTTCGCGGCTGGTCATCATGCCGATGAAACCGTTGAACGTGGGTGTCAGGATAGCAGCCCCGGCGGCCAGGACATAGCCGTGTCCCCGGTCGAGGTAGAACTGGGGGATCACATCCAGCACATACCAAAGCCCATGCCCCCAGACGATCAGCGCCGGCGCAAAGGCAAAGTTCACGGCAAAGACCATGACTTCGTGCCACAGATGCGCACGCCCCCGGACCTGAAAGTACAGCGCCAGCAAGGCAAAGCCCGCAAGTGACAGGCCCGAGACGATGTAGAAGCCGCCGCCCGAGGTGACGGCCATGCTCGGCTCGCCCAGTTGCAGGCCCCAGGCGATCTGTTGAACACCGGCCAGAATGGCGCTGACGTAAAAGATGTTGCGCATCACGCGGGTGTTTTCATCGCGGATCATCAGCCAGAGACCCGAAGCGATTGCTGCGGCCACGAACAGACCAAACACCGCCGTCTGCACGGATTTGCCCGCATAAAGCGCCGCTTCTGCCGCCAAAGTGCTGGCCGGGGCGACCGCCTGGGCCACGGTCCATTCGCTCAGCCCGGCAGAACCCACATAGCTGGCCAGAACCGTCAAGACAGCCAGGGCGCCTGCGGTTGCCAGAAAGATCTTCAACCCTTTGGGCTGTGGCGCAACCTCGACCGGTTTGGAGCGGACGGGCGCGGTGGATCGGTTCCAGGCAAACAGCGCATAGCCGATCAGCAGGCATTGCCAGAAGGTCAGGATATTGACCAGGTTGTTGACCTCTCCCTGGGTCAGATGCGGATAGATTGACCCCAGCACGGCCCAGTCATAGCGCTGGATGGGCGCGTTCAGGAAAGCCGCAAATGTATAGATCTGAAATCCCAGATGCAGGGCAAAGTTCCGCTTTTTGATGAAATAGATCGCCAGAACCTGACAGATGATGGTGCTCATGGCCAGAAACCACAGCTGCACGTAGAAGGCGAAGCCCTGATAGGTGTTTTCGACCCCGGTGTGCACCATGTGGTAGATCGCGGCGAAACACATGGCAAACAGGGCCATGATATAGACCCCGCCGATGGTGCGATGGGCCTTGCGATATTTTTTGCGGAACGCGGGCGTGAATTGGAATATGCCAAGGATCAGCACCGCACCGCCCAGCACCATATGCAGGCTGAGCGCGGATTTTTCGACCGGTTTCATGCTGTCATAGTAGCGGACCGGATCAGTGTTGCCGTTGCTGCCGAACCCAAAGTAGGTGCCGGTGACCATGGCGGTCAGATTGTTCCACAGCGGATAAGCCGCGAGCGCCTTATCGGCGATTTCCGAATAGGGCACGCCCTTGTTCCCGGCGGCTTCGATTTCATCGAACAGTTGGGCATGGGACGCGTCGAAGTTTTGCGGCAAGAGCTTGTAGCCCGCATTCCAAACCAGAAGGCTGTAAAAGGCGAGCGCGGCGCACAGCAGGACCCAGATGAGGGTGGTTTTGGACAAGCGGCTGGTCTTTGCGGTTGGTGGATTGATGGATTGAGTGGTCATTGCGGGTTTCCTATCTGTTCTAGCCTGACAGAGGGGGCATCGGGGGGTGTGAGATGTGATGGCCAAAGACGGCGTGCGGCCCTTTGTGACGCTGTCGGGCCGCAGACCCGTGGTGCATCAGGATGGGTCGGTCGGGCCCCTCCTCTCTCACGAGGTAAGCGGAGAAAAGGGGCCCAGGTCAGGCGATCACTGAAGAATGACCTGGATGTCTGTATTCTCCAGCAGGCCTTCGTCGCCGAACTCCACCCCGAGCCCGGATTTCTTGACCCCGCCAAAGGGGGCGTTTGGCTGTAATGCGCCGTGTTTGTTGATCCAGACGGAACCGCATTCCATGCGCAGGGCAAGCGACCTGGCCTGATCCATGTCATTGGTCCAGATCGAACCGCCAAGCCCGGCGTCGGATGCATTGGCGCGCTCCAGCGCGTCTTCGACATCGCGATAGCGCAGGATCGGCACGGCGGGGCCGAATTGTTCTTCGGTGACCAGCGGGTGATCGTCATCCAGATCAGTGACGATGGTCAGCTCGTGGAACTGGCCCTCGCCCGGATTGCCGCCCAGATGGACGGTGCCATCGCGGGCCGCAGCCTGAACCAGGCCCGCAACCTTTTCATGCTGGAACGGCGTGGTCAGCGGCCCCATGACCACCCCGTCTTCGAGCCCGTTGCCCATTTTCATGTGTCTTGTGTAATCCACAAAGGCCGCGACGACCGCGTCGTGAATATCTTCGTGGACATACATGCGCTTCATCGCGGCGCAGGTTTGCCCGGTGTTGATAAAGGCCCCCCAGAACAAACCTTCGGCGATTGCCTTTGGGTCCACATCCGGCAGAATGATCCCTGCGTCATTGCCGCCCAGTTCGAGCGTGAGCCGTTTCATCGTCGCCGCAGCGCCCTGCATCACCTTTTCGCCGGTGGCGGTGGAGCCGGTGAAGACGATTTTGCGGATGTCGGGATGATGCGCCATCGCCGCGCCGATATTGGCGGACTGATCGTCCGACGTCACGATGTTCAGAACACCGGCAGGCAGGATATCATTCATGATCTGCACCGCCAGCATCGTGGACAGGGGCGTGAAGGGGGATGGTTTGATCACCACCGTATTGCCTGACAACAGCGCCGGCATGATGTGCCAGATCGCGATGATCACGGGCCAGTTCCACGGCGTGATCGACCCGACCACGCCCAGCGGTTTTCTGTGCAGTTCGACCCGGCCTTCGTCATTGTCCTGGAGGATCTTGACCGGCATCTCCAAAGCAGAGGTAAAGCCGGTCCATCCCACGGTGCCCGCCAGCTCGAAATGCGACCCCACGCCCGCCAGCGGCTTTCCGTTCTCGCGCGTCAGCAATTCGGCAAGCTCTTGCTTGCGTGCATCAAGCGCCGCCCCCAGAGCGGCCACCGCCTGCTGACGTTGCGCGAATGGCAGCGCCGACCATGCCGGGTAAGCGGCCTTGGCCGCGCTGACCGCATGATCCAGATCGTCGATCGTCGCGTTTGCAACTGTTCCCACCAGCTCGCCCGTGGCGGGGTTCGCAACGGCAAAGCTATCCTGTCCGGCGACCTGGCGGCCGCCGATTGTCATGCCAAAATCCAACAAACGTCTCTCTCCCTCGTTTGACGCCATTTTGGGGAATGCCGGGTCTGCGCGGTCGAATCGATCTGGGCAGACGGTTAAATCCCTAAAAGAGCTATGTAATTTCCTCCGGGTCGCAGGGTGTTGCAGCCCGGACAATTCAGAGGTTACCGGATATAAGTTGCACGTGCAACATATTGTTGCCAGCGCAACTTAGATCCGATAGGCAAACCCCCACCCCCTGGAACAGGCCAACCGTTGGCTTGCAGGGCGCGACAGCGTAAGGATCATGTATGGATGATCGCGAACACACCCCCACCCCTCCTGAGGCTTACCTGGTCGATGTCGAAGACCCGATGACGGGCGAGACGTTTCAAACCCTGAGCATGACCCGCACCCCGGCCATGCTCATGTCGTTTGCGGCCAACAAGTTTACCGAGGCGGCGTCGAATTACTTCAGCCAGAATTTTGGCCTGGGAACCGTCGATTGGCGCATGCTTTTGTTGCTTGCGCGCAGGACGGGTATCACCTCTTCGCAGGCGGCGCAGACCATTGGCGTCGACAAAGGCACCGTCAGCCGCAGTGTCAGCCGGCTGACCAAAAGCAAACTGATCCTGCTGGGCGAGCTTCACCCGAACGGACGCAGCCGGGGTTTGTCACTTAGCCCGTCAGGCCGGGCGTTGCATGACAAAGTTCTGGAGGCTGCGACCAGCCAGAACCTGCACCTGATGAAAGGGTTTGAACCGGCCGAAGTCGCGGTTTTCTGCGATATGCTGTTGCGGTTCACCCAAAACCTGAATGACCTGATAGACCGTGACGACACGCCGCAGTAATCTGTAATAAGGCCAATATGTTAGGGTGCCCGCCCCTGGGCCTGCCTGCAAAGGGCAACTCGGTTCCTTTTGGTGAACAACCGGCGCAGACGACGACTGTGCAGCGCGAAAGAATTCGCTGGACTGAACCCTCTATCTGACTGCAAGCTGAAAACAACTGAGACTGCCCGTTGGGGCAGCGCCGACAGTAACGTTTTTCAGTATTGCATTCCCGGAGGATTTTCATGGCTCTCGACGGCGCCGGTATCAAGGAACTCAAGCAACAAGTCAGCATAGCGCGAAAGATGCCCCTGAATTTCGGGCTGGCTCTGGGCAAGAAAGCAGAAGACACCGCCCTGGTCATGCATCGCAAGAAAGAAGGCTCGATCCTGTTCAAACAGGCGCGAAAGGCGGACGGCGTCGAAATGGCGAAATCGACGTTCGGCACGGTCACGATTGATGGCAACAACATGACATTCGCCTGCGCAAGCGAACCGCCCGCCGGGATGAAGAAGAAGTGCAAGGCGTTTCTGAAGTCGGCGAAATTATCGTTGAAAATCAGCATCCTGTCGCCCGATGGAACAGAGTTCGAAAAAGGCGACGATGAGGACGAAGACCTGGTTCAGGGCGAAGGCCTGGATCAGGGGGAAAACCTGGATCAGGGGGAAGACCCCGACACCAACGAAGAACCGGAGACGCAGCCAGATCCTGGAAAGCGAAAGGCCGCGAAGGTCGCATTGGTCGCGCGCATCAAAGCCGCAAACGCGGAATTGCTGCAACTGTCGCAGAAGGACAAGGACAGGCTGGCGCCCGCGCTGAAAACGGTGCTGGGCATGGTTTCGGACGATGCTCTGGAAAAAGCCCTTGCCGGACTGGGCAAGATCGAGGCCGCCATCGCCGCCGCCGGTGGGTCCGGTGGTGGCAAAAAACCGGGCGGCGATCCGGACCCTGATGACGGTCCGACCGGCCCGGGCAACGACGACGCCGAACGGGAACGGTGGCTCAAGGGGGCGGCACGGCTGAAACCACTGGTCGCCGCAGCAGTGAAGCTGCCCGGCGGCGACCCAGGCGCGCTGCGCGCCGCATGGGCGTGGGCCAACGAAAAGGCCAACGCCCTTGTCCCGGATTATCGCGCCGCCGCCGGATCCCTGCCGGAAATCACCCGCCTGGTGCAATTGGCCAATCAAGAGGCCACCCCCGCGCCGGAAGTCGCGCAACAGAAGATCCGAGAGCAGGAGGACCGCAAACAAGCCCTGCTGGCCAGCATGTGGGCCGACAAGCGCAAGAATGCGGAACCGAAAATTCTGGCGGGGCTGTCGCATAACACCAAGGAGCGATCCCGGATCGAAGCGCTTTGGGCCGCCGCCAATGCGAAGGCCAACGAGGAACAGGAATACGAAGTCGCGATCCGCGCCGTCAGTGCCGCGCTGAAACTGATTGAAGAAATGGACAACATCCCCGATCAGGGCGTGCAGAAAAAAGACGGGGCCGTAAACAAATCGGTCTGGGAGCGCGCGTCCCCCGCCCTGAAAGGCCCGGTCGAAGAGCTGATCCGCGCCCAGATCACCGATACCTCGGCGCTGGCCGCTGCCTGGGAACTGGCCAACGCCAAGGCCCGGGAAGAAGACTGGGACGCCGCCGTCGCCGCCTTGCGCGACACCAAGAGGCTGCTGGACGAGGCCAACGCAAACAAACCCGAAGGCCCCTACTCTAACGATACGGTCGAAGACGCCGGGCTGATGGTGGAATTGTCCAACGCTGAACATCTGCTGGAAAATGGCATCAAAGAGCTGCGCAAGCTTGCCGCCGATTTCGGCAATAATGCCCCGGCGGACTGGGCGACAGAAACCAACCGCATTGCAGGCACGCTTGACCTGTCGAGCGACGATGGGCTGGACGCCATCAAAGCCGCCGTCGCCACGGCCAAGACGGACATTGCCGCGCTCAAGAAAACCATTCACGAGCTGATGGCGGAAAAAGAAGCCTGGGAACGGGAATGGGATCTTTACACCATTCAGCGCGACAATATCGACAGCCACAGCGCGGCAAAGGGTGAGCCGGTATTGACAGCTTTCAATACGTTCAAATCGGACGCTGAAGCCGCCAAAGCCAAGGCCGATGCAGCGAGCTACCCAGAAGCCCGGACTGATCTGAAAGCAGTAACAGACACTTACGACACGCTCTTGAAGCTTGCTGATGATACAGCGACGTATCAGACCATCCGCGACAAACGTGCCGCCACCATCGGTGCATTGTCACCCTACGCAAATGATCAAAGCAATGCGCTAAAAGACGCGGCACAGCGATGCCTGATGAACGCCGCGCCACTGTCCAATCGCAAGCGGTTTTCAGATGCGTTGGCAGAACTCAACAAGATCCCTGCTCTTTTGGACCAGGCCAAGCGGGCGGATGCCGCGCACAAAAGGTATCAGGACATTTACGTCGGCTACTACAAGGTCGAAATCGCGAAACTGGAAGCGGAGGACGACAAATACAAAGCGCATCTCTTGCCGGAGTTGACACCCTGTCGTACATTTGCCGCCAGTGCCGAAGCGCAGGCTGACGCCCCGCAGCCGGATTTCATTGCGGCTTACGTACAAGCCAACGAGATCCGCTATTCCGTCGCCGCAGGCCAAAGGATTCTGCCGCTGGCCAAAGCTTACGTTGATAAGCGCGAGGCCTTTGACCCGGAGTTCACAGCGATCGAAGGCCATGACGGGCGTGCGGGAATCGAAGATTTCTACCTCAGAGCAAAGGCCGACAAGGATCGGCTGGACCAGTTCAAGGATGCCCGCGAATTTGCTGCAGCAATCAAGCTGATGGACGCCATCCAGCCGATGTTCACGCCGCAAAAGGCGTTGGCGGCGAAGTACAAGATATACATCGACAAGAAGAAAACGATCACCGAGGCGCTCGACAAGATCCGCGAGACGAACGACGATGCTGGCGGTATAGCCGCATCCGAAATTGCGGCTGCGGACAGTTATCTTTCGCAGGCCACGGCCTTTGAGTTGATCAAGAAGTTTGACGAGGCCACCACCGCCATTGAAGCCGCCAAAACCCGTGGCGAACAGGCCAAGGCGCTGCTGGATGGCAACAAGAAGATCACGGACGCCAAACCCGAGGCCGCGGGCGAAGGCGATGATGCCAAGGCCGCCCAGATCAACGCCTGGATCAATGCGATCCCCGGTCTGAAATCCGATGTCAAAGGCAAGGACGACGGCACGTTCGCCGACCTGATCGACTCGGTGGATGCGCTGTTGGCCACGGCCAAGGACGCGATGAAAGTGAACCCGCCGCCCAGCGACACTGAAGAGGCGGAAAAACCCGACACAGCCACCGCTGAGGCAAAGCTTCAGGAGATTGACGGGATTCTCAAGGACGCCTTGCAAAAGGTTGAACGCAAACCGAAATATGATGCCGAGTTCGGCAAACTGAAGACCGCGGTCGAGCAAACTCTGCCCGGCAAGAATGTCGATCCGGACAAGGTGATCACGGACGATCTGAAGGATCTGGAAAAGCAGCTGAAAGCGGCAGAAGACGCGGCCAAGACGCCCGGTTTCAAATTCGACGACGCGTTGCAAACCATCGCCGGGGCGCTGGTCACCTGCGAAAAGGTCGAGCGCAAGGCAGACGCCAGAATCGCCCAGCAGACCGACCGCACCGTCATCAGCGATCTGGTCGCGCATCTCAATGCGCAGACCGACAATGCAATTTTCAAGAAAGAGCGTGACCGCCTGAACCAGGTGATCAAGGACGCTGACGATTGCCTCAAACGCTTTGATATCGCCGGGTCGGACAAGCTCATCGAAAAGGGCAAAAACCTCAAGGCGCCCTATGAAAAGCTCTGCACCGATTACACTGCGGCGCTGGCTTCCAAAAATACAACATACGCGGCCGCCAAGACCACTGTGGAAGACAATCAGCCCATTCTGAAGATGGAGCTGGACCGCCAGGCGGCGATGAAAAAGCAGATCGACAAGATGTTCCGCGATCATGCCTTTGTCGCGGCACAGAAGCAGTTGGAGGAAATGGGCTGGTACACCTATCACGGCGATGAGCTCCTGAAGCGCTACACCACTTATAAGACCGCTCGAAAAAGCGACGTGACCGATGATCTGGGCACGCCGACGCGCCCGAATCCGGGGCTCGATGAGTTGATTGCCGAAATTGATGACGGTCTGGTCAAGGGCGACGAACTGGCCCAGAACCGGCAGTTCGAAACGGCCACGGCGCTGATGAAGGCACTAAAGCCCAAGGTTGCAGAGCTGAACCGCCAGATCCCACTGAATGAAACCTTCAAGCTTGCCAAGGCGGCGGCACGGGCCAAGCTGGACGAGGCCAAGGAACCACCCGAGCGCGCTGTGGTGATCAAACCGCTGCTTGACCGCGCCGAGGTGAAGTTCAAATCGGCCGAGGACCTGCGCGTCCGAGGCGATTTCGCCGCCGCAACGGCGCTGATGAACGAGATCCCGAAAAACTGTACGGATGCGATGGCCACCGGCGACCTGCACAGCGGTTTGGCGGTGCTGGAGGGGGTCGGCGACGCGCCGCATCAAACCGAGCTGGAGGCCGCAATCCAGGAGGTGCGGGATAAACTGACGCAATTGCGCACATCGCCGACACAGGAACAGCTGGTCGACAGGATCATCGCCGCCGGCAAGACGTTGGACGAAGCGCAGACAGCGATAGATGGCGGCAACAACGATGTGCAGGATCTGATCAAACAGGCCTGCGCGGATTGCGGAGCTGCGGAGATCCATCAACTTCAGGTGGCCCAGGTGCGTGATGAAACCACCAAGGCGGTGAAGCTGGTCGATGACTTCCTTGGAGGGTCGCATGCGGCCAAGGATTTCATGATCGAGCGGATGACCCTGATCAAGACCCAGATGAACGAAGCCCCGGCAATGATGCTCGCATCCGGCGAAGCGGCTGCGATGTCCCATCTGCTGAACGCCATCAGCACGTTCCGCAAAGCCGAGGCGCTGGCCGATCAGCGCGCCGAATACGACAAGGAACGGGCCAAACTGGTGCCGGAGTCCGGCGATCCGGTGCTCAAGCAATTGCAGGACAATGCACACCGCTACGCGATCAACGACGACATGAAGGCGCTACAGTCCAAACTGTCCGAAGCGGCCAGCCATGCCGAAGCGGCGGACCCCGATCTGGCCAAGGCGATTGCGGCGCTCAAATCCGCCGCTGAAGCGGCCGCGCGGGCACGGCTGACGATCAAGATGCTGGAAAACACGACGGCGCCGACAGACGATGAGGTCAAGGCGATTCTGGATCAGCCCGGTGGCCCGGACAAACTGGACGAGATCATCAAGAAGCTCGACCCGGATGCCCGCCGCGACATTCTGCGGGTGGCGATGAAAATCCGGTTCGGCTGTAAACTGGAAATCAAAGTCGATGGCGCTCTGGAAGTCGACGGCGCCAACAAGGGCCCCAATGTCCTGAAATTCTACGAGGCGATGTCAAAACTGCCCAAGAAACATACCCTGTCCAATGACAGCCTGTTGGGCATCGACGACTACCGCAAGGCAGACGGCAGTGCCGATGGCGGCGCATCGGCCTACGAGGCTTGGAGCAAGAAGACGCTCAGCATGCGCGAAGGGGCTGCCGTGACCAGCTCTGGCCGGGGGCTCGGTTCGGAACATAATACCGGATCGTGGGATACAAACGACGACGGCTACGAAAACCGCGGTGACTATGAACCCGCCAATGACGAACCGGTGCAGATGTTCAACTGGAACACATTGCACGAGGTTGGCCACTCGGTTGACGACAAATACGGCTACATGCGGTCCAAACAGGGCGATGCGAAATTCGGTGGCTGGACAGAATACGGTCGCGATGTGCGTTCCGTCGCTGAAAAGGTGGCGGCCCATTTCAAATTCGGAGATCTGGCCTATGTGCAGGAGGTTCTGTCCGGCAATACCAACCCGCCCCTGGCCGATCCGCCCGACCGGATCAAGCCCGAGGAATGGGAACGCCGCCGCCAGCAGATCCACAATTGGGCGGAAAACGCAAAATCTACCAATAACCCTTGGGAAACAAACGCCACGGCGATGGCGCTGGAGCTGGGGGGCGGTGAAATCATCCACGAGGCCTATGCCGGTCTGTGGGTCGGGTACAAGGCCGCGACACGCAAGATGGGTCTGACCGGATACCAGTTCCGCGCACCGGGCGAATGGTTCTCGGAGATTTACGCCGCCTATTATTCGAACAAGCTGAAACCGGGCCATCCGATGTGCGCCGAGCTTGCCGCGCTTGCCGACCGGGACAACTGAGGGAGACCGCTATGTCATTGTTTACCAATACCGGCATCACCTGCCAGGAATGCGAACACGTCTACACAATCCAGGCGGTGGGCAGCGTCAACGCCGACCGGCGGCCTGATCTGCGCGACGTCATTCTGGACGACACGTTTCAGGAAAACACCTGCCCCAATTGCGGGTTCACGTTCCGGCTGGAACCGTTGTTCAATTATCTCGACGTCGGTCGCGGCGAATGGATCATGTCGATGCCGGGCCGGCAGATCCTGGACTATGGGGCAATTGAGGCTGAGGCCAGAACGCTGTTTGACGACACCTACGGCGCCAATGCGACCGGCGCGGCGCGCGAAATCGGTGACGACCTGAATCCGCGCCTGACCTTTGGCTGGCCTGCCGTTCGCGAAAAGATCCTGATTGACGAGCTTGGGCTGGACGATGTGGTTGTGGAAATGGTCAAGATGGACCTGATCCGCCGGATGGAAGAGGCGCCAATGCGGCCAGGAATTGAATGCAGGCTGATCGCAATGGACGAGGATCGGATGCAGTTCAGGTGGCTCAATACCGAAGACGAAGAAGCGGTCATGGGCGTTTCGGTCGGCAAGGAACTTTATGACGTGATCAGCGCGGATAATGAGGGCTGGGCCGAGATCCGGGCCATGCTGACGGCGGGTCCTTTCGTCGATATGCAGCGCACGTATATGTCGAACGGGACACCCGAAGACGCCGAAGACACCTATCAGCTGGCCTAGACCGGCCGACCCTGCGCCCATCGCGGGGCACATCAGAACGGGAACGCAGACCACTGGACTAAGAGGGGCAAGCGGGCGGTTTGCGCGGCTTTGGGAAATGCAGCAAACCGTCAAAGTGCTCCGCCCTTCGCAATGGTTGGCGCATGGGCCACAGGCATACTGTGGGCACGGTGTCGACTGGCGGGCGTTTGGGAGGCCGACGCGCGGCTTGCGATGCGAAGTTGCGCAGCAGCCTGTCGGCTGGCGCCATTGTTTTCAACATCTTACCAAGTTTGTTGGTGCGGTCGAGAAGACTCGAACTTCCACGGGTGTTACCCCACAGCGACCTCAACGCTGCGCGTCTACCAATTCCGCCACGACCGCACGTGCTCGGATGAGTGGGGCGCGTATAGACGAGCGCTCGGGGCTTGTGAAGAGGGAAACGACCGAAAATGCGCCGGATCTGAAGACAAAAACCGGAAGCACCGGCAGGCCCGGTTTTGGGGCGAATATGCGCCCTGCCCCGCGCCCGCAAAATCGACACTCGCGGCGACGCAGCCGGGTCCCGGCCCGGCCCTAGACAAAAGTGGCGTCATCATGCCAATTGCGCAGTGTGAGGTGAAACCCGGTCACCGCACCCCATGCCGCACCGATCCGCGACAACCTCAAGAGGCAGGGCGAACACCCTGAAAGCACCATGGAGTGGAAAATCACCGAAGGGCGCGTTCCCTACGAAGACGCGCTTGCATTCATGGAAACCCGCGTGGCTGATATTGCGGCGGGCACGGCGCCCGAGTGTATCTGGCTGCTGGAACACCCGCCGCTCTATACGGCGGGCACCTCGGCCCAAATCCAGGACCTGACCGACCCGGACCGTTTTCCGGTCTATGAGGCGCGGCGCGGCGGGCAATACACCTATCATGGTCCCGGTCAGAGGGTGGTCTATGTCATGCTGGACGTCGGGCGCCGTGGCCGCGACGTCCGTGCCTTTGTCAAACAGCTGGAATCATGGGTGATCCTGACCTTGGCCGAGTTCAACATCACCGGTCACATCCGCGACGGGCGTGTGGGGGTCTGGGTTGAACGCCCCGAAAAGCCCAAACGCCCCAGCGGTGCCATGGCCGAAGACAAGATTGCCGCCATCGGCATCCGGCTGCGCAAATGGATCAGCTTTCACGGAATTTCGATCAACGTCGAACCGGATCTGGAGCATTTTTCCGGCATCGTGCCCTGCGGCATCAGCGAACATGGCGTCACGAGCCTGGCCGATCTGGGCCTGCCCGTGACGATGCCCGATCTGGATGTGGCGTTGATGCGGTGTTTTGATCAGGTGTTTGCAGACTGAACCACCCTGCCCCGGCTCTAGGCCAGGGCGGCGCGAATCTTTTCTGCATTGGCTGCGATCACCTCGCGCTCTTCCATCTTGCCCGGAGGCCGCATCTTTTGGCCCTCATGGCGGGGCAGCACGTGAAAATGCAGGTGAAACACCTCTTGCCCGCCGGCTGCTTCGTTGAATTGCTGAATTGTCACGCCATCGCCATCAAAGGCCTGCATCACCGCCCGGGCCATACGCTGGGTCGTGGCGATGACGGCGCTCAATTGTTCCGGGGAGGCGTCCAGCAGGTTGCGGCAGGGCGTTTTGGGGATGACCAGGCAATGCCCGTCCGCACGCGGCATGATATCCATGAACACAAATGTCTCGTCGTTTTCGTAGACCTTCGTCGAGGGAATCTCGCCGCGCAGGATTTTCGCGAAAATATTGTCGGTGTCGTATGACATGTGTCATCTCCGATTGCGCGCTGTCTCAGCGCCGTTGCAGCCCCAGTCTGTGAGGGTTCTGGGCGATGACCGCCAGCGGGTCAAGACCCGCAGGGCTGGCCGCTGCCTCCGCGACGGCTCTGCCCCGGGGCCTGAGGTTGCGGAGAATCCCCCGCGGCACGCCCTGAAGAAACGGACTGACAAGAGTCCGGGCAAACGGCGCGCAGGAGGGTTGAAATCCGCTTGTGCGCCTCACATCTAGGGGGGAAAGGGCTGTGTGGACGCGGGGCGCGTCAATTTATCATGCAGCTTGGTGACATCCACCATTGATGCCCCTTCGCCTGCAAACTAAAACCGACTGTAGAAGAGTGCGTACCTATCCCGGTGCGCACAAGACATTTGCAGGAGGCACCAAATGGCAGACGCAGCCATTCACGGCCACGAGCACGAAGACACACGGGGCTTCTTCACCCGCTGGTTCATGTCAACCAGCCACAAGGATATCGGGATTCTATACCTGATCACTTCAGCTGTTGTCGGTTTCGTCTCGGTGGCTTTCACCATCTACATGCGCCTAGAGCTGATGCATCCAGGCGTGCAACACATGTGTATGGAAGGCGCGCGGTTGTTTGCCTCCAGCGCGGAGTGTACACCGAACGGACACCTCTGGAACGTGCTGATCACAGGGCACGGCATCCTGATGATGTTCTTTGTCGTTATTCCGGCCCTGTTCGGCGGCTTTGGCAACTATTTCATGCCATTGCAGATCGGCGCGCCGGATATGGCGTTCCCACGGATGAACAACCTGTCCTACTGGATGTATGTCGCGGGGACCACGCTGGCGGTGATGTCGGTTGTGACACCGGGTGGTGATGATCAGCTTGGCGCGGGCGTCGGATGGGTGCTTTACCCGCCGTTGTCGGTGAAAGAAGGCGGTATGTCGATGGACCTGGCCATCTTCGCGGTGCACCTGTCGGGCGCCTCGTCGATCCTGGGCGCGATCAACATGATCACAACCTTCCTGAACATGCGTGCCCCTGGCATGACCCTGTTCAAGGTGCCGCTGTTCAGCTGGTCGATCTTTGTCACGGCCTGGCTGATCCTGCTGTCTCTGCCTGTTCTGGCCGGCGCCATCACCATGTTGCTGATGGACCGCAACTTTGGCTTCACCTTCTTTGATCCGGCCGGTGGCGGCGATCCGGTTTTGTACCAGCATATCCTGTGGTTCTTTGGCCACCCGGAAGTGTACATCATCATCCTGCCCGGTTTCGGTATCATCAGCCACGTGATTGCCACCTTTTCGCGCAAGCCTGTGTTCGGCTATCTGCCGATGGTCTGGGCCCTGATCGCAATTGGCGCCCTGGGCTTTGTCGTGTGGGCCCACCACATGTACACGGTCGGGATGAGCCTGAACCAGCAAGCCTATTTCATGCTGGCAACCATGGTCATCGCGGTCCCGACAGGGGTCAAGATCTTCTCCTGGATCGCGACGATGTGGGGTGGTTCGATCGAGTTCAAGACACCGATGCTCTGGGCCTTTGGTTTCCTCTTCCTGTTTACCGCAGGTGGTGTGACCGGGATCGTCCTCAGCCAGGCCGCCGTGGACCGCTATTACCACGATACATACTATGTGGTTGCGCACTTCCACTATGTGATGAGCTTGGGCGCGGTCTTCTGTATCTTTGCCGGGATCTACTTCTACTTTGGCAAAATGACAGGCCGTCAGTACCCTGAATGGGCGGGCAAGCTGCACTTCTGGATGATGTTTATCGGCGCCAACCTGACCTTCTTCCCACAGCACTTCCTGGGACGTCAGGGCATGCCACGCCGCTACATCGACTATCCAGAAGCATTTGCTTACTGGAACCTCTGGTCCAGCTGGGGCGCGTTCCTGTCCTTTGCTTCGTTCCTGTTCTTCTTCGGGATCGTATTCTGGACATTGCGCTATGGTGCCAAGGTCACTCAGAACAACTATTGGAATGAATATGCCGATACGTTGGAATGGACCCTGCCCTGCCCACCACCAGAGCATACTTTCGAAGTTCCACCAAAGCAGGAAGACTGGGACAAGGGCCACGCGCATTGATCCTCGGTTGAAAATCTGAAAACGCGAAACCCCGGGCTTGCCCCGGGGTTTTTCTTTGGCCATTTGGCGTGGCACCGCGCGCGCACACCGCCGCCTGTGCCAGAGGCCTGGGGTCTGGTCTGGGATCGGGTCTGGGAATGGGTCTGGGATCAGGGCACAAAAAAAACCGCCGCACATCCCGGGCGAGATGGCGGCGGCAGGTTATGCGGGTCTTATGAGGCTCCGGTGGCGCAGAGGACCGGTCAGGGTCCAGTGGAGGGTGGGACAGGCAGGTCAACCCTCAGGCATCGAATGGGACAGGATGCAGCGACAACCGGCACAAGATCGCAGGCAGAAAACTCAGGCAATAACGGGCAGATGCAAGCCAACAACAAGGATGACAACCAAGGCTGCGATACCGGCAAAATCCATCAGCAATGTGCTGGTCGAGCGGGCGGCGGCTTCTTTGATCAAGGTCAACATGGGTCAGCTCCGTGTTTGAGGCTGTTAACGTTTCGTTGACCCTTTGTTCTCATTTTACCCCTGCAAAATCAAGAACTTTATGAGAACATTTGCGAACTTTCCGCTAACCCATTTTATTTTCAGCGAAATTTTGGCGCCCTAACCAACCGAGATCAACCGGATCGCCTGATCCTGTCGCATCAGCCACAGCAAAGCCCGGGCGGCCTGCCCGCGCTCACTTTGCAATGCGGGGTCCATCTCCAGCAGACGGCGGGCATCGTTGCGCGCGGTCTCCATCAACCCGGCCTGCCGCTCCAGATCGGCGATGCGAAACCGGGGCAGGCCCGATTGCGCCGTTCCGATCAGATCGCCCGCGCCGCGCATCTGCAAATCGGTCTCGGCAATACGAAAACCATCCTCGGTTTCGCGCAACACTTCCAGCCGCCGTCGCCCGCCCTCGCTCAATGGCGGACGATAGAGCAGCAGACAGGTGGATGCCGCATCCCCCCGCCCGACCCGTCCGCGCAATTGGTGCAACTGCGCCAGACCAAAGAATTCTGCCCGCTCGATCACCATGATCGTGGCATTGGGCACGTTCACCCCAACCTCGATCACCGTTGTCGCCACCAGGACCTGAGTCTCTCCGGCCACAAAAGCGGCCATCGCGGCATCCTTGTCCGCAGGCGGCATCTGGCCATGCACCAGCCCGACCACGCCTTCGCCCAAAGCCGCGCGCAGCCGTTTGAACCGGTCTTCTGCGGCCGTCAGATCCGACACCTCGGAATCCTCGACCAAAGGACAGACCCAGTAGCATTGCCGCCCTTCCGCGATCACACCGCGCAAACGCGCCACCACCTCATCCATCCGCTCTGTTGCGACAACGGCGGTGGTGATCGGTTTTCGCCCCGGGGGTTTCTCGTCCAGCACAGAGACGTCCATGTCGCCATATTGCGCCAGGGCCAAAGACCGCGGAATCGGAGTCGCCGTCATCACCAGCACATCCGCCGCCGGGCCCTTTTCCGACAGAACCAGCCGCTGGCGCACCCCAAATCGGTGCTGTTCGTCCACCACAGCCAATCGCAACTGCGCAAAATGGACATCGTCCTGAAACACCGCGTGCGTCCCCAGCAGGATCTGAATATCCCCCCGCTGCAAGGCCGCCAGTTTCGCCTGCCGCTCTGCCCCTTTGTCGCGGCCCGTCAAAAGCTCCACAACCACCCCCGCAGCCTCGGCCAGGGGCCGCAACCCTTCCAGGTGCTGGCGGGCGAGGATTTCGGTCGGAGCCATCAAGACCCCCTGCCCTCCGGCCTCGACCGCCACCAGCAACGCCATCAGCGCCACCAGCGTCTTGCCCGACCCGACATCCCCCTGCAGCAAACGGTTCATCCGCTCTGGCGCGGCCATATCGGCCGAGATCTCCTCGATCGCACGGTGCTGCGCGCCCGTCGGGCGATACGGCAAAGCCGCCAGCACCCGGGCCTGCAATCGCCCGGTTGCCACGCTTTGCACGCCACGCGCGCGCCGCGCCCCCTGCCGGGCCAGGGCCAGGGTCAGCTGATGCGCCATCAGCTCGTCATAGGCCAGCCGCTGACGCGCGGGCGCCTCGGCCAGCAAATCATCTGCACCCTGAGGCGCATGCGCCGCCTCCATCGCGGCGCGCCAATCCGGCCAGCCCTCGCGTTTGAGCAAATCCGCATCCGCCCATTCCGCCAGAACCGGTGCCCGGCTCAGCGCGCTGCGGGTTGCGCGTGTCATCACCCGTTGGGACACGCCCTGCATCAGGTGATAGACCGGCTCGAAATCAGGCACTTCGCCGGCGTCTTCGAGGGGCAAGAGATGATCGGGATGCACCATCTGCGCCATCCCATCAAAGAGTTCCAGCTTTCCCGAGACCAGACGCCGTGCGCCTTCGGGCAAGGTCCGTTTCAGGTAGTCGCCGCGCGCGTGAAAAAACACGAGCTGGAAATCCGTCTCTGCATCCTCGACCAGAATTCGATAAGCGCCGCTGCGCGTATGGGCCGGACGATGCGCCCCGATCGTCACCTCAACCGTCACGACCTGCGGCGGCGCGATCCCCCGAATGGTCGGCCTGCGACGCCGGTCAATCACCGCATAGGGCAGCGAAAACAAAAGGTCGCGCGGTGCCTGGAAATCGGCCTGATCCAGCAGTTTCGCCGTTTTCGGGCCGACACCTTCCAATGTCTCCAGATCCGCAAACAGCGGAAAAAGCGGTTCTGGCCGGCCGCTCATTGCCCACCAATCAGGTCAAGCCAGCCATCTTCGTCCAGCGTTTCAATCCCCAGATCGGCGGCCTTCTTTGCCTTGGATCCGGCCCCGGGCCCGGCCACCAGCAGATCCGTCTTGGCCGAGACAGAGCCCGACACTTTGGCCCCCAGCGCCTCGGCGCGGGCCTTGGCCTCGGCCCGGCTCATCTTTTCCAATGTGCCGGTAAAGACCACGGTTTTGCCGGCCACGGGGCTGCCTTCGGTCGCCGGGCGTTCGGCCATCTGCACATCCAGATGCGCCACCAGGCGGTCGATTGATGCCCGCTCTGCCTCTGTGGCAAAGGCGCTGACCAACGAGCGCGCCATCACTTCGCCCACGCCATCAATGCCAATCAGCGCGTCCCAATCCGGCCCTTCAAAACCGGCGGCGCCCTGCATCGCGGCCTCGAAATCGGGCCAGTGCCCGTAGTGGCGCGCGATCAGGTTGGCCGCAGACTCTCCGACGTGGCGCAGGCCCAGGGCGAACAGCAAACGGCCAAACCCGATCTTGCGCTTGGCCTCGATGGCGGCAAACAGGTTCGTGGCGCTTTGCTCGCCCCAGCCATGGCGGTTCCTGAGCCGGGTCAGATTGGCGGCGTCGCGGTCCTGCAGGGTAAAGATGTCAGCCGGTTCCCGGATCGCCAAATCCGGATCGACATAGAACATCTCAATCTGTTTCGCGCCCAACCCCTCTATGTCGAACGCCTTGCGGGCCACAAAATGTTTCAGCTTTTCAACCGCCTGCGCCGGGCAAATCAAACCGCCCGAGCAGCGGTGGATCGCATCGCCAGGCTCGCGCAGGGCCGGGCTTTTGCACTCCGGGCACACCTCGGGGAATTCAAACGGAACGCTTTGCGCATCCCGTTTGTCCAGATCGACATCCGCCACTTTCGGAATCACATCGCCCGCGCGATAGACCTGCACCCAGTCGCCGACCCGAATGTCTTTCCCGTCCCGAATGGGGGCGCCGTTCGAATCCAAACCCTTGATGTAATCCTCGTTGTGCAAGGTCGCGTTCGAGACAACGACCCCGCCCACCGTCACCGGCTGCAAACGGGCGACCGGGCTCAGGGCGCCGGTGCGGCCAACCTGGATGTCGATCCCCTCCAGCCGGGTCCAGGCCAGTTCAGCCGGGAATTTATGCGCCAGGGCCCATCGCGGCGTGGTGGAGCGGAACCCCAGCCGGGCCTGATAGGCCAAATCGTCCACCTTGTAGACGACCCCATCAATATCATACCCCAAGGCGGCCCGCTGCGCCTCGATCAACGCATAGTGATCCAACATGTCCTGCGGCCCGGAACACAGGGTCGTCAATGGGTTTACCTGAAAGCCGAACGCGCCCAGGCGCGCGATGGCTGCCGCCTGGGTTTCGGCCAAGGGTTGCGACAGGGCCCCCCAGGCATAGGCGAAAAAGCGCAAGGGGCGCGATTTGGTGATGTTCGAATCCAACTGGCGCAGACTGCCGGCGGCGGCATTGCGCGGGTTGGCAAAGACCTTGTCACCGCGTTCAGACTGGCGCGCGTTCAATGCGGCGAAATCCGCGTGGGACATGTAGACTTCGCCCCGCACCTCCAACACCTCCGGGGCGTTTTCCAGCGTTTCCGGTATGTCGGCCACAGTGCGCGCATTCGCGGTTACGTTTTCGCCCACCTGACCGTCACCACGCGTCGCGGCCTGCACCAACACCCCGTTTTCATAGCGCAGCGACAAAGACAGACCGTCAATCTTGGGCTCGGCCGTATAGGACAGCGCAGCCTCTGCGTTCAGGCCCAGATACTTGCGGATGCTGGTATCAAACTCGCCGATCTCTTCTGCGTCGAAGGCGTTGCTCAGCGACAGCATCCGCACGGCATGCGTGACCTTGGAAAACCCGTCGGCAACCGCGCCGCCCACCTGATCGCTGGGGCTGTCCGAACGTTTGAGCGCTGGAAACCGGGCCTCAATCGCGCTGTTGCGTCGTTTCAGGGCATCGTATTGCGCATCGGAGATCTCGGGCGCATCCTGCGTATGATACGCCGCGTTTGCCTGCGCCAAGGCGCGCGCCAAATGCTCCAGTTCGGCCTTGGCCTCTGCTTGGGTCAATAGGTTTGCGTCTTTGTCCTGTGTGTCCTTGGGCCGGGTATCTTCGTCCCGCGTGTCTTTGTCCCGCATGCCGGGCCTCACCTGTCACAACTGTTTGCACCGTTGTGATAGGCCGGGGCGACCGGCAGGTCCAGCCACGCCGATGGCGCAGACCGGTCGCGGATCGAATGCGCGCCTCTTGAACTGCGCTGATCCGCCGGCCAATCTGTGGCGTCGTTCAGGCGTTCGCGGCCAACCGGGGCTGCAATCCGCCCTCGATCTGCGGATCGCGCAACACATAGCCGCGCCCCCAAACCGTCTCGATGTAGTTTTCGCCACCCGTCGCTGTCGACAATTTCTTGCGCAATTTGCAGATAAACACGTCGATGATCTTCAACTCGGGCTCGTCCATTCCGCCATAGAGGTGGTTGAGGAACATTTCCTTGGTCAAGGTCGTGCCCTTGCGCAGCGACAAAAGCTCCAGCATCTGATATTCCTTGCCGGTCAGATGCACCGATTGATTGCCAACATCGACCGTCTTGGCGTCCAGGTTGACCGAGATCTTGCCGGTGTGAATGACCGATTGCGAATGCCCCTTGGAGCGCCGGATGATCGCATGAATGCGCGCAACCAACTCTTCGCGATGGAACGGTTTGGTCATGTAATCATCTGCACCGAACCCAAACCCCTTGATCTTGGTGTCTGTGTCATCCTCTCCGGAAAGGATGAGAATAGGGGTCTCTACCCGGGCCAGCCGCAACTGGCGCAGCACCTCGTGGCCGTTCATGTCAGGCAGGTTCAGATCCAGCAGGATCAAATCATAATCATACAACTTGGCCAGATCGATCCCTTCCTCGCCCAAGTCGGTTGAATAGACGTTGAGGTTGGCATGGCTGAGCATGAGTTCGATGCTCTTGGCTGTCGCTGGGTCGTCTTCGACGAGAAGGATTCGCATTTGGCAGTCTCCGCAATCTTTCTGAATTGTCGCGAACAAAAATGCTCGCAAAAGGTTAATTGCCGGTTACCAGCTTTAAGCACTTTATAGTTGTGTTTCAATCTTCAGTCCAGAATTTTATTGATGTTTTTCCGACCTGTACCTCTGAACATCAATCTACAAAGGCCGAGGCAATCCCCCTAAGGGAGAGCCACAATCATCCTCTCTGGTTGTATTTCGTGATGCACAGCCCCCGCGCCGGCCAACAGAATCACCCCCCTTTCCGCCTGCCAGACGCACAAAAACCAGCCACCACAGCGGTCAACACCCGGCCAGCTCTATGCAGCAAGCGCCACGGCCGATAGAGTTTCGCGAAACGGGTCAAAGCGGAACGCGAGCATGTCAGAATACGCAGTCGAAGGCCAAAAGCTCAAAAAAATGGTCAAGCTGGCCCGTAAAAGCCCGCTGCCGTTCGCGTTCAATCCCGGCAAAAGCGAAAAAGAACACCTGTTGGCCATGCACCGCAAACGCACGCCCGCGATCCTTGGCAAAGCGGCCAAGAAGGACGGGCCGGGTGTGAAAGTGGCCTTTGGCATGGCAGAGGTCCGCAGCAAGGAATTTCGCCTGACCTGTGAACGCACTGTGCCGGCCATGGCGCGTCACCTGAAACGGTTTTTGAAAGCCAACAAAGTGCAGTTGAACGTTGTTGTTCTGGATGCCGAGGGCAACACGCTGGAAGAGGCCATCGAAGATCTGCCGGATGATCCGGGGCTCGCCGTCAACAAGGGGCAGAAATCGCCGCCAAAGACCGGTCAGAAACTACAGCTGCAAGACGAGTCCAAAGACATCATCGCGGACATTCAACGCCTCAAACCTCTTATCGGGCGCAACGAACCACAGGTTCAGGCGCAGCTGAACGCTGTGGTCGCGCGCATTGTGGCCCTGCTCAAGGCCAGTGAAATCGAAGACGCGCGCAATCTGTTGGCCCGCCTTCAGACCCAGGTTTCAAAGCTGAGCAAACAAACCCGGCAAGCGCCCGACCCAACGCCAGACATCAGCACCCAGACCGAGCGGCTGCGCACCCTGTCTGCCCGCGCCCGGAAAACCCAAATGGCAATCAATGCGGCGCCGGATTCGGCGCGCAAGAAATTGCTGGCGGTGTTTCAAGCCGCCATCACAGCCCTGAAAGACGGTCGGCTCAACAAAAGTGCCGAGCTTTTGGACAAGCTCGAAACCGCATTGGAAAAGCTGAGCAGCAAAAAACGCAGCGCCAAAATCAGCAAGGACGGCGCAACGCCCAAAAAGCCTGTCAGCCATCAAAACACCCCGCGCCCGTCAAAGAAACACGGCTGATTCAGGGTCAGCCCAGAGGCTATGGCTGCCGGTATTTCTTGAGTGCGGTCGCTTTCAACGCCTCTTCTCCATGTTGCGCGATCGCGGCCACCCAACTCTGAAATTCCTCTTCAGACAGGCCGTACCGCTTTAACGCTTCGGATTGTGGGATCAAACCATACAAGACCCCACGCACCACAGCCGCCTTGCGCGATGCAACCCAGCGTTTGGTTGTTTCCGGCGGTAAATCCGCCAATGACAGCACCGACCCATCCGGCAATGTGACCGCACGCGGGCCTTCCACTTTCTTCAGAAACATATCCGTTCCCTCGTCCATTCTGCGGCGAAGGTGACGCAGCGCGCTTAACAGGCGATGAATGCGAGGGGTTGAGAGTGCCTGCGATTTTCCTATATTCTGAGACATATTTTCATGGAACTGACAGGAGTGCCAAATGGCGCTTGATTCTCACGGCCTGGATGCCCAAGGCCTGAATTCGCTGGGCTTTGCCAAACCGCCCGCTGACACGCGGGTCGTGGTGGCCATGTCCGGTGGCGTGGACAGTTCCGTTGTCGCCGCTGTTCTTGCCGATCAGGGGTATGACGTGGTGGGCGTCACGCTGCAGCTCTATGACCATGGCGCGGCCCTGGCCAAAAAGGGCGCGTGCTGTGCCGGTATCGACATTCACGATGCCCGCCGCGTGGCCGAAGAGCGCGGGTTTCCCCATTACGTGCTGGACTATGAAAACATCTTTCGTGATGCGGTCATTGACGAATTTGCCGACAGCTATCTGGCGGGCGCCACGCCTGTGCCCTGTATCCGCTGCAACGAACGGGTCAAATTCAAGGACCTGCTGGGCACCGCCCGCGAGCTGGACGCAGACTGCATGGCGACCGGGCACTATATCCAGCGCAAAATGGGGCCAAATGGCGCCGAATTGCACTCGGCCGCCGATGCGGCCCGTGATCAGTCCTATTTCCTGTTCTCCACCACGCCCGAGCAGCTGGATTACCTGCGCTTCCCGCTGGGCCATCTGCCGTCCAAGGATGCCACACGCGCCCTCGCCGCCCAATATGGCCTGGCCGTGGCCGACAAGCCGGACAGCCAGGATATCTGTTTCGTTCCCAATGGCGACTACGCCGCAGTGATCGAGAAGCTGCGCCCCGGCGCCGCCGACCCGGGCGAGATCGTCCATGCGGATGGCCGCGTTCTGGGGGCCCATGCGGGTGTCATCCACTATACGATTGGCCAACGGCGTGGTCTGGGCATCGGCGGGCTGGCCGAGCCGCTTTATGTCGTCAAGCTCGACGTTCCGGGCCGCCGTGTGATCGTCGGCCCCAAAGAGTTGCTGGCCACTCGCACCGTCCCGGTGCGCGAAATCAACTGGTTGGGGGATGAGCCGCTCACCTCGCGCTGCGAATGGCCGCTTGAGGTGCGCGTCCGTTCGACACGACCACCGCGCGCGGCCATCCTGCGCCCGCTCAGCGACACCACCGCCGAGGTCGAACTGTTGCACGCCGAAGAAGGTGTGTCCCCCGGTCAGGCCTGTGTGTTTTATCAGCCCGAGGGCAGCCGTGTTCTGGGCGGTGGCTGGATCTGGCGCGGCTGAGGCAGCATGCGTCTCAGACCATATCGGTCCAGCTGTTCCACAGGACATAGGCGCCCGCCAGGATCATGATATAGGGCACGACCCGCTCCAACCGCTCTAGCCAGCGGCCAGCGGCGTCGACCCTGCGGACCGCCTGTACCAGGACCAGCACCGCCACAGCCATGACCCCAATGCCAAACAGCGCCCCGGCCAGTGCGGCGGCTCTGAAGCTGGGGTGCGACTCGGCCAACAGCGGCGTCATCAGCGCCAGGCTATCCATCGACATGCTCAGAAACACCGACACGATCACCGGCAAAGAGGCCCCGTTTGACAGGCGCGTGTCGGCCTCATCGGACGAACCCGCCCCGCGCCACACCGCCAGCACACCCATCGTAAGCGGCACAATCCCCAACAGCCCGACCCAGGCGTCCAACACATGCCCCAGCCCAGCCGCCAGAACCAGCGCGCCACCCAGCATGACGACCTGCGCCAGGACATATCCGCTCAGCGCCCGCGCCAGCCCGACAGGCACCGCTATCGCCACCAAGAGCGCCAGATTGTCGAAATTGGAGGCGATCAAAGCCAAAGTTGCGGATAGCGCAAAAGCAATAAAATCCATACCACTAGCACCCAAAGCTAACAGGAGACTTCAACACCGGACGGCCAGACTCAAGACGCGGCGTCCAGCCCGGACAACACGGCACGCGCCGCGCGTAACCCGGGTGGCTCTGCCCCACGGCCCAATGCCTGCATCGTATCAGCCATCGCCTGCGTTTGTGCATCCGGCGCGGCCATGACCTGTTGCAGCGCCTGCGAAATCCGCTGGGGCGTACAGTCGGGGCCCAGACATTCCGGCACCGTCCGTGTCCCCGTCACCAGATTGACCAGCGTCACAGTATCCACCGACACCATCCGCGTCACAATCTGCCAGGTGATCCAGCCCGGCTTGTACGCAATCGCCATCGGCGTCCCCGCCGCTGCCAGCTCCAGCGAAACCGTCCCCGACGCCGCCAGAGCAACCTCGGCCGCGCCAAAAGCTGCGCGTTTCATCTGAACCGAGCTTTGCGTCGGATCCAGGACCACCGCCGCGCCGGGCCAATCCGCAACCAGATCCTGTACCAGATCAACCACAGGTTCTGCGGCGGGCACAATCACCCGATGGCCGGGATTCGCCGCAATCACAGGCGCCAGCGCCGCGCCAAAGATCGGCGCCAGTTTCGACACCTCGCCCCGTCGCGACCCGGGCAGGACCAGCACCAATGGCGCATCCCCCAGGCCATATTGCACCCGCAAGGCCGCAATCTCGGACGCGCTGGCCTGGGGTTCGGCCACGACCGGATGGCCGACAAAATCACAGGCCATTCCCGCCGCCTGCATATAAGGCGGCTCGAACGGCAAAAGCGCCAGCACCTGATCCACAACCTTGGCCATCTTGTCGGCCCGCCCCGGCCGCCAGGCCCAGACCGACGGGGCCACATAATGCACCACCCGAATGTGGCGCTCTGCCCGCACCGCGCGGGCGACACGCAAACAGAAATCGGGGCTGTCTATGGTGATCAGCACATCCGGCTGCGCCGCGAGCACATCCTGCGCCGTCTGGGCAATCCGACGTTTCAGATGCCGGTATTTGGGCAGCACCTCGGCTATGCCCATGATCGAGAGTTCCGACATCGCAAACAAAGAGTCCAACCCCTGCGCCTGCATCAGCAAGCCGCCGATGCCCTGAAACTGCACATCAGGACGCAGTTCGCGCAACCCCTCCATCAACGCCCCGCCGAGGCGATCACCCGAGGGCTCTCCTGCGATGATATAGACCTTCATGCCGTGCCCGAATCCGCAGGGCCTGCGGCCCCCGATTCAGCATCCGGTTCAGCGTCTGTTTCCGGGCGCACCCATAGCACCAGACCCGCCGCGTCACAGGCCTGCACGACCTCTGGCAGGTCCAGCACCATCACGCCGCCCGCCTCGATCACAATGCCTCGCAGCCCTGCCGCGCAGACGCCTTTGACCGTGTCAGGCCCGATTGCGGGCAGATCCACGCGCCGGTCCTGTCCCCGCTTTGGCGCCTTGCACAGCAGGCCCGCCGGTTCAGCATCTGGCCCCGCATCCGGGCGCGCGGTCAGGGATTGCAACATCCAATCCGTGCCATAGATCCCCTCGACCGCCAGAACCAGCCCGGCATGTGTCACACAGGCCTGCCCCAGATCCGCAGCCGACATCGCCGCCAAAACCTCGGCCCCGCGCAAAGCATCCTGCGTCATGCGCGCGTCGGGCTGTGCCTGGCTGATCACCCCCGCCTCTGGCAACAACCCGGGCGCAACCTCATGCGCGCCCAGAACCTCGAAGCCAGCGGTTTCAAAAATTCCCACAACAGCGCGCAACGCCGCATCATCACCGGCCAGAATGGCCTGCTGCAACACCGGCACCAGAGGCCAGGTGGCCGCATCAATCAGGGTGGGATCAACCGGTGGCCGCCGAATGGCCCCGGCAAAGCAGACCTGGCGCACGCCCCTGCTGGTCAGCTCGGCCAGCAGCGTGCCCAGAGTCTCCAGCCGAAAGGTCAGATCAGGCGCGATATCATCCGGCAGGAACCCTTCGACCGCGCAGATCAGCGCAGGCTCGTCCCGCGCCCTGACCAAAGTTGCAGGCAATTGCCCGCGCCCGGAAATCACGGCCAGCATCGTTCAAACCTTTGGAATAAGATACGACCGTTCACTCTCGGCCAGAATAAAGGCGGTGATGCTTTTCACCAGATCATTCGCCTCATCTGTATCCAACTGACGCGCGCGCTCCAGAAAGGTGCCATCGCCCTTGCCCAGGGCCGCAAAGGCCGCGCGGACCTCGGCGATATCCTCGCGCGAGACACCGCGCCGTTTCATGCCGATCAGGTTCAGCCCCTCCAGCTCTCCGCTGGCGTTCTGCACCAAACCAAAGGGAATCACATCGCGCACGATCCGCGTCATGCCACCAATGATCGCGCCGCGTCCGATACGCACGAACTGATGCACGCCGGACAGCCCGCCGATCACCACGTCGTCCTCTACCACCGCATGACCGGCCAAAGCCGAAGAGTTGGCCAAAATCAGACGGTTCCCCACATGCACATCATGCGCAATATGGCAGCCCCCCATCAACAAACAGTCGTCGCCGATGCGGGTCACCCCGCCGCCACCAGCCGTGCCCACATGCAGTTGCGCGTGCTCGCGGATGACATTGCGCTTGCCGATGATCAACTCGGTGTCTTCGCCGTCAAACTTCAGATCCTGCGGCACTTCGCCGACCACGGCGAAAGGGAAAATCTCGGTATCTTCGCCAATCGAGGTCCGCCCGGTGATCACCGCATGAGATTTCACAGTCACCCGGTCGCCCAGCACCACATGCGGTCCAACGACCGAATACGGGCCAATCACCGTGTCCTGACCCAATTGGGCCCCCTCCTCGACAATCGCTGTCGGGTGAATCTGTGTCATGCGTCCGTTCCCGAATCGTAGTCCACATAGGCCGAGAATTCTGCCTCGGCGGCCATTTCGTCATCAACCTTGGCCTCGCCACGGAACTTCCAGATCTTGCCGCCGGGCTTGCCCCGCAGGGTCGAGATCGTCATCTCCATCACATCCCCCGGCACCACTTTGCGGCGGAATTTGCAGCGGTCGATCGACATGAAATAGATCAGCAATTCGCGATCCATGATGTCCAGCGCGGTGCCGATCATCACGCCGGCGGTCTGCGCCATCGCCTCGACGATGGTAACGCCCGGCATAATCGGCGTGCCCGGAAAATGGCCCTGAAAATGTGGCTCGTTAAAAGTCACATTCTTGATCCCCTTGGCCGAGGAATAGCCATCTATGTCAACCACCCGGTCAATCAACAGGAATGGATAACGATGCGGCAAAATCCTCTGGATCAGTTGGATATCCGCTGTTTTCAGGTCCGAGCCCATGTGTTTCTCCCGGTCTTTCGCTAGTGCAATTGCAAAGTCAGTACCAATCCCGGCAGATCCGGGCAAGCAAAGGTCGCGCTCGAAGGCGCGACCTTGCTCATTACGTCAGGCAGTTCTGGTCGCGCTCAGCGCCCCCCCAGAGACCACCACCCCCGCCTTTTGGGTTTTGCCGGCTCCGCCGCCACAGCGGGCTCCGGCTCTGCGACAGGCGCTTCTACCTCTGGTTCAGCAGCCACCAATTCGGGTTCAGGCTCCTCAACCGCAGGTTCTTCTGCCACCGCTTCCTCAACCGCTGGCGTTTCTGCCGCCGCTTCCTCAGCCACTGGCGTTTCTGCCGCCGCTTCCTCAGCCACTGGCGTTTCTGCTACCGGCTCCTCAGTCGCTGGCGCTTCCGCTACCGCTGGCGTTTCCGCTACCGCTTCCTCAGCCGCTGGCGTTTCCGCTACCGCTTCCTCAGCCACTGGCGTTTCGGCCACCGCGTCCTCAGCCACTGGCGTTTCGGCCACCGCGTCCTCAGCCACTGGCGTTTCGGCCACCGCGTCCTCAGCCGCTGGCGTTTCGGCCACCGCGTCCTCAGCCACTGGCGTTTCCGTCACCGCTTCCTCAGCCGCTGGCGTTTCGGCCGCCGCTTCTTCAACCGCTGGCGTTTCGGCCGCCGCTTCCTCAGCCGCTACCGAGGCATCAGCCTCCGCAACAGCCTCGCCCTCTGGGGCCTGATCACCAGATTGCGCCGCCGAGGCGTCTGCGTTCTGCTCCTCTGTCTGACCATTGCCGCCAGACTTCTTCCGCCGCCGCCGCCGCCGCTTTTTCTTGGGACGTGCTTCGCCATCCTCTTCCGGAGTCGCAACCGCCTCGACCGGCGCTTCGATCTCTGCGACCTCTTCTTCCTTGTCGACCTGCTCCATGATTGTTGCATCAACCGACACAACCGGCGCCTCAACCTGGGCCACAGTGCGCGACGCAGTCTTCAGCTTTTCCATCGTGAAGTCAGGGCTGACCAGATGCGGGTCCCCTTCGATCCGCACTGACAGGCCATAGCGGCCCTCGATCTGGAGGATATGCTCGCGCTTGTGGTTCATGATGAAGTTCGCGATGTCCACCGGACATTTGATCAACACTTCACGCGACCGGCGGCGCACGCCCTCTTCTTCGATCTGACGCAGGATCGACAGCGACAGGCTGTCACTCGACCGGATCAAGCCGGTGCCGTGGCAAACAGAACAGGGCTGAGTCGTCGCCTCGATCATGCCGGGGCGCAACCGCTGGCGGCTCATCTCCAGCAGACCAAAGCCTGAAATCCGGCCCACCTGAATCCGGGCCCGGTCTGTTTTCAGCTTGTCTTTCAGCTTCTTTTCGACGGCGTTGTTGTTCTTGCGCTCGTCCATATCAATAAAGTCGATCACGATCAGACCGGCCAGATCCCGCAGACGCAGCTGGCGCGCCACTTCTTCGGCGGCCTCCAGGTTGGTCTTGGTCGCGGTTTCTTCGATCGACCCTTCTCGTGTCGCCCGGCCCGAGTTGACGTCAATCGCCACCAGGGCCTCGGTCACGCCGATCACGATATAGCCGCCCGATTTCAGCTGAACCGTCGGGTTGAACATGCCCGCCAGATAGCTTTCCACCTGATAGCGCGCGAACAGAGGCAGCGGCTCTTCGTATTTCTTCACGTTCTTGGCGTGGGACGGCATGATCATTTTCATGAAGTCCTTGGCGATGCGATAGCCCCGCTCGCCTTCGACCAGCACCTCGTCGATGTCGCGATTATAAAGATCGCGGATCGAGCGTTTGATCAAATCGCCCTCTTCATAGATTTTCGCCGGCGCGATGGATTTCAGCGTCAGTTCGCGGATCTGTTCCCACATCCGCAACAGGTATTCATAATCGCGCTTGATCTCGGATTTGGTCCGCTTGGCGCCCGCGGTGCGAATGATCAGCCCCGCGCCCTGCGGCACGTCGATCTCACCGGCAATTTCCTTGAGCTTCTTGCGGTCGGGGGCATTGGTGATCTTGCGGCTGATGCCGCCACCGCGCGCGGTGTTGGGCATCAGGACGCAATAGCGACCGGCCAGAGACAGGTAAGTGGTCAGCGCCGCGCCTTTGTTGCCGCGCTCTTCCTTGACGACCTGCACCAGCAGGATCTGGCGAACCTTGATAACTTCCTGAATCTTGTAGCGACGCGGACGCGGCTTGCGGGGGGGACGCAGATCTTCCTGGTCATCTTCTTCGGCGACGGATTCGATGGAATCATCTTTTTCCATCGCGTTCGGGCGGCCCTGTTCCGGCTCGTCCTCGTCCCCTTCGACGTCATCCCCGGCCGGAGCCCTGGATCTGGATCTGGATCCCTTTGGCTTGGGCGCCTCTTCGGCATCGTCATCAGCAACAGCCTCGGCTGTTGCCTCTTCAGCCGCAGCCTCGGCAGGTTCTGCCGCTTCTTCGGAGGTTTCTTCGCCAGCAGGTTCTGCCGGGGTGTCCTCGGCCGCCTCTGCTGGCGCGTCGTCCCCTGCTGCTTCTGCCGGGGCGTCGTCCGCTGCAGTTTCTGGCGCAGTTTCTGGCACAGTTTCCGGCGCAGAGTCTGGCCCAGCGTCGGCTTCTGCATCGGGCGATGCTTGCCCTGCGTCATCCGCAGGCGCCTCTGCCAGATCTCCGACCAGGTCGGGCTCTTCGCCTTCGCTCAGGTCGATGGTCTCCATGCCCGAGATCTCGGACACAGGTTTTTCTGCCTCGACCTCTTGCGTTTCGACGGCATCATCCGTCACCACTTTCGCGGCTTTGGTCGACTTGCGCGTGCGCTTGCGACTTGGGCGTTTGGGCTTTTCTTCTTCTTCCTCGTCCCGCCGGCGCATCGCCTCGGCGTAATCGCGTTCTTCGGCCATAAGGGCCTCACGATCCGCGACCGGGATCTGGTAATAATCCGGATGAATTTCCGAAAACGCCAGGAAACCATGACGGTTTCCGCCGTAATCTACAAAAGCCGCCTGCAAGGACGGCTCTACCCGTGTTACCTTTGCAAGATAGATGTTGCCGGCAAGCTGCCGTTTGTTTTCTGATTCAAAGTCGAATTCCTCAACCTTGTTTCCGTCAACCACCACGACGCGGGTCTCTTCCGCGTGGGTGGCATCGATAAGCATTTTATTAGCCATAAGTCCTTGTTGCACAGCCGCAATCGGGACCGGCCTGGCGGCGCGGCCCGTCTGGAACTGTGTCTTGTCAAAGCGATAAAGGACGCCGCGCGGAAAGGAGCGGTCCGTTGACCACACAGTGTTGTGCACATTCGTCGCGCGCGCGTCATCGCGGTTCTTCTCCGGCGCAGCGCGAATAGATCGGCGCTCGCCCATTTTTCCCTATGTCGGCAGTGGCCAGGCACAGGCACTCATCTGATCCCGTTAAGGGATCCATCCGGTCAGTTCAGTCTTGCACGGCACATGCCAGCCAGTGTCTGAAACAGCGAAACTCTACGCGGACCACCCAAAGGCGGCGGCCCGTCATTGCAACATAAGAGCAGCAAGAGGGGAATTACAATGGGGAAACTGAAATGATCCGTTCAGTGTCGTGCCGCGTGCAGGTCAAAGTCTAAAATCAACGCACGGTGGTCCGAGGCCGCCGGTGTCGCCGGCACATTAAAGTGACAAATGCGAATGCCCGGCGTGGTCAACAGATAATCCGCATAGCGCCCGGCCTGGGGTAGAGCGCCGTGCGCGTATCGCTGATCCCATGCGCCCGGATCTGATCGCACAGGCCCAGGCATTGAGCGAGACAAACCTCATCCCATCTGCCGCCATCTGCGCCCGCCATTCACGGTCAGATCACCCGCATCGCGCCAGATATCCGCTCTGCACCAGTGTCACGGCGGCGTCCAAAGTCTCGGCCACGGGTTGCCCCAAATCCGGCAATTGCAGCCCCTTGGGCCGCAAATCCGGGATTTGCACCGCCTGACACCCGGCATCCATCGCCGAGGTGATGCCCCGGTCGCTATCCTCAAAGGCCGCGCAATGGCCCGCCGCCACCCCCATCCGGGCCGCAGCCTCCAGATAGGGCGCGGGATGGGGCTTGTTCGCGCTCACCTCATCGCCGCCCAGCACAAATTCGAAATGCTCCGCCAGGGCCGCGCGTTGCAGCTTTTCCCGCGCAAGCGTGCCCCGGGTCGAGGTGACAACCGCCATCCGCGCGCCCTGCCCGGTCAACCGCTGCAATGTTTCCTTGACCGAGGCCTTCACCGGCACATCCTCGGCCAGATGCGCGGTATAATGATGTGTCCAGCGCGCCTCGACCTCGTCCGGCCGGATATGGTGCGGCAGGAATCCCCGCAACAGCCCATCACTTTCACGCCTGGACGTGCCGATCAACGTCAGGAAGAACGCCTCTGCCGCTGCCAGTTCCAAACCGACATCGCGGGCGGCGGCGACAAAACTGTCCCGCGCCAGACGCTCTGTGTCCAACAATAGTCCGTCCATATCGAACAAATAGGCTGCAATCAAAACCGCAATTCCCCGAATTTCCACATGTCATGGGCCGCCCCTACAGCGATGTCCTTTGGTGGCCCCTTTGGCGGCGACGCCGCGTTTTACAGATAGTCAGACCGCTGTAGCGCGTATTTCGCCATTTTCTCGTTCAAAGTCCGGCGCGGCAAACACAGCTCGTCCATCACCGATGCGATCGAGCCCTTGTGCCGGCGCATCGTGTTGTCGATCAGCATCCGCTCAAAAGCCTCGACATATTCCTTCAACGGTTTGCCTTCGGTGGTCATGACGGGCTGCATTTCCTCGTGATCGGACATCAACAGCGATGCAATCGTCCCCGAGCCGCGACGCGATTGCAAAACCGCCCGTTCCGCCACATTGATCAACTGACGCACATTGCCCGGCCAGGGCGCCTGTAGCAACTGGGCCGCCTCCTGCGCATTGACCGGCGGCGCTTCACAGCCGTATTCCTCGGCAAACTGATCCGACAGCCCCGTGAACAATTGCAGGATGTCCTCTCCGCGCTGGCGCAACGGCGGCACAGTGATGCGCAAGGCCGCCAACCGGTAAAACAGATCCGGCCGCAGCGCGTCCTCTGATGTCTTGTCCTGCATTTGCAGATTGGAGATCGCCACAATCCGGGTCTCGGGCGGGCTGCCCTGCTCGTTGATCACACTCAACAGCTTGGCCTGGCAGCTATCCGACAGCGCCTCCACATCCTCCAGCACCAGGGTGCCGCCCCGGGCCTCCTCGATGGCCGGCAACTGGCTGTCCTCGGGCAACATCGGACCAAACAACCGCTTGCTCAGCGCGTCTTCCTCCAGCGCGGCACAGCTGAGCAGAACAAATTTCTTGCCCGCCCGGCTGCCCACCGCGTGCAGGGCATGGGCCACCAGGGTCTTGCCCGTGCCCGTTTCGCCATCAATCAGCACATGCCCATCGGCCTGCCCCAGATCCAGGATGTCTTCTTTCAGCCGCTCCATGACCGGGCTGGAGCCGATCAGCTTTTTCATCAACTGCGACCCGTCGCTCAGCTCTTTGCGCAGCGCCCGGTTGTCCAGGGTCAGACGGCGCGCATTGGTTGCCTTTTTGGCCAGTTCAGACATGCGATCCGGGTTGAACGGCTTTTCCAGAAAATCAAACGCCCCGACCCGCATCGCCTCGACCGCCATGGGCACATCGCCGTGCCCGGTGATCATGATGACCGGCAGCGCGCTGTCCGAGCCCATCAGCTTTTTCAGGAACTGCATGCCGTCCATACCGGGCATGCGGATATCCGAAATCACAATCCCCGGGTAATCCGGCCCCAGAACCTTCAGCGCCTCCTCGGCACTGGCGAACGTCTCGGTGTCATATCCTGACAATGCCAACCACTGACTGATCGACTGGCGCATATCCCGTTCGTCATCCACGATGGCAATCTTCATAGCCTGAGCCACATTGCTCTCCTTATCTTTATTCCGCTGCCTCGACCCCGGGTCGCAGGATGGGCAACTGCATTTCAAAAACGGCACCGCCATGCTGGCCGTTGCGCGCGGTCAGCCGCCCCCCCAGGTCACTCACAATCCCGGAGGAGATCGCCAGCCCAAGGCCAACGCCATCCCCGGGCTGCTTGGTGGTGTAAAACGGCTCGAACAGATTCTCGAAATTCTCGATACCCTCGCCATTGTCGCGCACGGACAAGGCGGCGGTTTCGCCTGCTGCCAAAACCACATCAACGGCCGGATCTTCGACTGATTTGGTGGCGTCCAGCGCGTTGCGCAAGAGGTTGATCATCACCTGCTCGATCCGCAGCCGGTCTCCCATCACCAAAACCGGCTCTGGCGGACGGATCTGGCTGATCCGCACCGCGCGCTGGCGCAGCTGCGGCTCCATCATCGACAGGGCCGAACTCAACGCCTCGCCCAGATCCACCGGCGACAGATCCTCTGCGCCCTTGCGCGCATATGATTTCAACTGCCGGGTGATCGCCCCCATCCGTTCAATCAAATCGTCAATACGCCCGAAACTGGTCATCGCCTCTTCGGGTCGATTGCGCCGCAACAACAGCCGCGCGCCCGCCAGATAGGTCTTCATCGCGGCCAGAGGCTGGTTCAGCTCATGGCTGACCGCCGCAGACATTTCCCCCAGCACCGCCAGTTTGGAGCTTTGCGCCAATGTCTGCTCGGCCACGGCCAGTGTCTCTTGCACCTCGACCCGCTTGGCAATCTCCATCTGAAGGCGATTGTTCAGCCCGCGCAGCTCTGCGGATTCGCGCTGGAACAAGGCCATCCGCAACGCCGTTTTGCGCGACAACGCATAAAACGCCAGCGCCAGCAGAATGGCAAAGCCCATGATCTCCAGCGCCAAAACGCCATTCACCCGTTCGCGCACCGACGCATAGGTGGTGAATGAGGCGATTTTCCAGCCCTGAAACGGAATGCGCGCCTCCATCCGCATCACCGCTTCGCCCTGCACATAGGCATCCGCCGGCAAGGCCGACCAATCCGCCGTCGCACGGATCGCCCGCTCGATCGCGCTTTGCGGGGTCTGGCGCACAAGGGCCTCGGTCTCGCTCAGGCCGCGCCAGCGCGGTTCGGTCGCCAGAATGATCTTGCCCGTGCTGTCCGTCACCACCGCCGCCGCCGAGATCCCGGCCCAGGCGCGCTCGAACTTCTGCAAGTCGATTTCCACAACGATCACGCCCAGCACGCTGGGCCCTTCGACCAACCGCCGCGAATAGGTGAACCGATAGCCGCCCGACTCGCGCTCGATCACGGAAAACACCGTTGTGTTGGAGCGCACCGCCTCTACGAAATAGGCCTGGCTCCGGTGATTGGAGCCCAGCAGGTTGCGATCGGTCGAGGCCACCGTCCGCCCGTCATTGTCCAGCAGCATCAGGGATGCGGCGCCGATCTCTTCGACAAAGCTGATCAATCGCTGGGTCGACTGGCTGAAATCATTGCTGTTGAGCGCCCCGATCAGGGTCGGGTCCGCTGCCAAAAGCTGGGGCACAATCGCGTTGCGCCCCAATTCGCTGACCAGATTGCCGCGATACAGGGTCAACCGCACCTCGGCCCGGTTGCGGGTGCTTTCGGTAAACCGATCCGTCAGCAGGCGATTGGTGATCCAGACCGTTGTGACGGCCAGCGCCATCAGCACCACCAACGACAGGCGCACCCGCCAGCTGATCGTTACAGATCGCGGCTCGGCCAGCGCTGTACCAGCGACGGCGGGGGTGCTTGACGCATCAGTGGGGCCGCTGCTCTGGCGGTCGGGCTCATCCATTGGGCAAGGCTACGCTTGCGCGCGCTCAGGCTCAAGTCATGCGGGCTGAAACACGCCTGCGAGAGCGGAAAACAGCGCGGCCCCGTCGGTGCCACCATGGGCCGCATCGGCTGCGCGCTCTGGATGGGGCATCATTCCCATGATCCGCCGGTTGTCGGACAGGATGCCGGCGATATCGCCGATCGACCCGTTCGGGTTGTCGGTATAGGTGAAGGCCACCCGGTCCTCGCCCTGCAACCGCGCCAATGTGTCGTCATCGGTAAAGTAATTGCCGTCATGATGCGCAATAGGCACCGAGAGCGCGTCATCAACCGCATATTCTGCCGTAAAGGCACTGTCAGAGGTCGCCACCCGCAAACCCACCGTCCGGCAGATGTATTTCAGGCCCGCATTGCGCAGCAACGCGCCCGGCAGCAAACCGGTTTCGGTCAACACCTGAAACCCGTTGCACACGCCCAGGACATAGCCGCCCTTCTCTCCATGCGCCGCCAGCGCCCGGCAGACCGGAGATTGCGCGGCAATCGCCCCGCAGCGCAGATAATCCCCATAAGAGAACCCGCCCGGCACACCCACAATATCCACCCCATCGGGCAAGGCTGTTTCCTTGTGCCAGACCATATCCACGACAAAACCGGCCTGTTCAAAAGCAACCGCCAGATCGCGATCACAGTTCGAACCGGGGAAAACGATGACTGCTGCTTTCATAAGATCCCTCATTTGCCCAATGGCGCTGAATGTATCCAGACGATGTGAAACGCGCGATGCGGCCCGGCCCGGGTTCTGTGACCCGTCACCGGTCAGCCTCAGAGCATTTCGATATCAAACCGCTCGATCACCGTGTTGGCCAACAGTTTCTCGCACATATCGCGCACCTGATCCTCGGATGTGCCATCCGCCAGATCCAGCTCGATCACCTTGCCCTGGCGCACGCCCGAGACCCCATCAAACCCCATGCTGCCCAACGCGTGACGCACGGCCTCACCTTGAGGATCCAGAACGCCAGTCTTCAACATGACCGTAACCCGAGCTTTCATGCAACTTGCCCTGACTTGTTCGCGCGTGACCGGCCCATTGACGCGGATCTGTCCGCCGCCGCCAGCCACCCTATTGCTTTGCGCAAGGGCAATAGACCGAACGCGCCACCGGTGCAAGCAGCCCGACCCAACCCCGCGGGTTTATCCGCCCCTAGCGGGCCCGATCCGGCCCGAACCGCCAAATAAAAAGCCCCGGCGCAGGTCTGCGCACGGGGCTGTGTTCGCTATTATGGCGGAAAAGGATCAGTTGATCAGTGTCGGCTTGGTCACCGGGCCGCTGTTGCGCGGCAAAACGCCCAGGCGGCGCGCCACCTCGGAGTAAGCATCCGTCAGGCTGCCCAGATCGCGGCGGAACACATCCTTGTCCAGCTTTTGACCGGTCTCGATATCCCACAGACGGCAGCTGTCCGGGCTGATCTCATCGGCCACAATCAACCGCATGAAGTCGCCCTCGTACACCCGACCGATTTCGATCTTGAAATCAACCAGACGAATGCCGACGGCCATCATCATCCCCGACATGAAATCATTGACCCGCAGCGCCAGGCTGAGGATGTCATCCATGTCCTGCTGGCTGGCCCAGCCAAAGGCGGCAATATGTTCCTCGGTGACCAACGGATCCCCCAGGGCGTCATCCTTGTAGCAATATTCGACAATCGGACGCGGCAATTGCGTGCCCTCGTCAATGCCCAGACGCTTGCTCATCGACCCGGCAGCGTAATTGCGCACGATCACTTCCAAAGGAATAATCTCGCAGCTGCGCACCAATTGCTCGCGCATGTTCAGACGACGAATGAAGTGAGTCGGCACACCAACATTGCCCAACCCGGTCATGAAAAACTCGCTCAGCCGGTTGTTGAGCACGCCCTTGCCCTCGATGACGTCCTTCTTTTCGGCATTAAAGGCCGTCGCGTCATCCTTGAAATACTGCACAATGGTCCCCGGTTCCGGGCCTTCGTACAGAATTTTTGCTTTACCTTCGTAGATCTTTTTGCGCCGCGCCATCGGAGTCCTTTCGACAAGGGCCACAGGCGATGCCGCCGGGCCCGTGCGCCCTCTTACGCCAAGGGCCGCAGTGTCGCAAGCGGTGGACTAAGCCCTCACTTACCCTTGCGTGCAATCGCAAACAGCCACATATCAAGAACAGCAGGTTCCAAAAACACCCGAAGGGAGCAAACATGTCAACATTTGACGATCGCGAAAACGCATTCGAAGCCAAATTCGCGCATGACGAAGAAATGCAGTTCAAAGCCTCGGCGCGGCGCAACAAGTTGCTGGGCCTTTGGGCCGCCGGGCTTCTGGGTAAAACCGGAGACGAGGCCGCGGCCTACGCCAAAGAGGTCATCGCCTCGGATTTCGAAGAGCCGGGCGATGATGACGTCCTGCGCAAGGTCGCGGGCGATCTGGACGGCAAGGCAGACGCCGACACCATCCGCGCCAAGATGACCGAGCTTATGGCAGAGGCCCAGACGCAGGTCATGACCGAAACAGGCTGACCGCCGGACGGTTCAAAACATCAAACCGGGCATCGCGGGGCAGTGTAATCCTGCCCCGCCTGTGGGGAATGCGGGATGGCCCGATCCGGCAAAACGCACTCTGTTCATAATCTAGATGAAGATTATGAATTTGCGGACATGAAGCTACCGTGACAAGAGGGCCTGTAACCCCAAGGCCAGGACCCTCCTTCATGACCAATCTTTTGTCGCGGATGCTCGACGATATGGATGTAATTCTTGCCGATGGCGCCACAGGGACCAACCTGTTCGCCGCCGGTCTTGAGTCTGGCGATGCGCCCGAGCTCTGGAATGCGGACCATCCCGACAAGATCGCAGCGCTTTACAAAGGCGCCGTGGACGCGGGCAGCGATATGTTCCTGACCAACACCTTTGGCGGCACCGCCTCGCGGCTCAAACTGCACAACGCACAGTCGCGCGTATTCGAATTGTCCCGCCTGGGGGCCGAAATTGGCCGCGAGGTGGCGGATGCCGCCGGTCGCACGATCCTGGTTGCGGGCTCGGTCGGACCAACCGGTGACATTATGGAGCCTGTCGGCTCTCTCAGCCACGCGGACGCGGTCGAAATGTTCCACGAACAGGCCGAGGGCCTGAAGGCCGGCGGCGTCGATGTGCTGTGGCTTGAAACCATCAGCGCCCCCGAAGAATACCGCGCCGCCGCCGAGGCCTTTGCCCTGGCCGACATGCCCTGGTGCGGCACGATGAGCTTTGACACCGCCGGGCGGACCATGATGGGCGTGACCTCGGCCCAGATGGTGCAAATGGTCGAAGCGCTGCCAAACCCGCCACTGGCCTTTGGTGCCAACTGCGGCACCGGCGCCTCCGATATCCTGCGCACGGTCCAGGGGTTCACCGCCCAGGGTACGGAACGCCCGATCATCGCCAAGGGCAACGCCGGCATCCCCAAATATGTCGACGGACATATCCATTATGACGGCACCCCCGAGCTGATGGGCGAATACGCCGTCATGGCCCGCGACAGCGGCGCAAAGATCATTGGCGGCTGCTGTGGCACAATGCCGGATCACCTGCGCCACATGCGCGCCGCGCTCGACAGTCGCCCGCGCGGAGAAAAACCGCCGCTCGACGCCATCACCCAGGCCCTCGGCCCGTTCAGCTCGGCCTCTGATGGCACCGAGGCGGGCGCGCCGGGCAGCGATGGCGATCAGCCCAAACGCCGCCGCTCGCGCCGCCGCTCCTGAGCCTGGCGCAGAACGACGCGCTCAGAACAACTCCAACTGATCGCCCGGACGCATCGGATGATGAAACAGATCGGTACGCAAAGACGGAACCTCCCGATCCAGCCCCAACGCCCTTGCGGCGCGGGCAAATCGGGCGGCCACCATCTGCGCGTAATGCCCCTCGCCCCGCATGCGGTGGCTCCAGCGTGCGTCGTAATCCTTGCCGCCGTGCATTTCGCGCAGGCGCGCCATGATGCGCCCGGCCTTGCCCGGCTCGTTCTCGGCCAACCACTCCTGCCACAGCGGCGACACTTCGCGCGGCAGGCGCAGCATGATCCAGCTGGCGCAATCGGCCCCGGCCTTCTGCCCCGCCAGCAGCAGGGCTTCGATCTCGTGATCGGTCAACCCGGGCACCAGAGGCGAGGTCATGATGCGCACCGGAATGCCCGCGTCGCTCAACGCGCGGATGGTCGCCAGGCGACGTTGCGGGCCGGGCGCGCGCGGCTCCATCCGGCGCGACAAATCGCCATCCAGCGTGGTGATCGACACCCCCACCCGCAACAGCCCCTGCGCGGCCATGGGGGCGAGGATATCAATGTCGCGTTCAATCAACGTGCCCTTGGTCACAATCGCAACCGGATGCCGATAGGCGGCCAAAACCTCCAGACAGTCGCGCATGATGCGCCAATCCCGCTCGACCGGCTGATAGGGGTCCGTATTGGTGCCAATGGCAATCGGCGCCACCTCATAGGTTTTCGCCCGCAATTCACGCTCCAGCACATCCGGCGCGGCCGGACGGGCGATCAGGCGGGTTTCAAAATCCAGCCCCGGCGACATCCCCAGGTAGGCATGAGACGGACGGGCGAAACAGTAGATACACCCATGTTCACAGCCCCGATACGGGTTGATCGAGCGATCAAACGGCAAGTCGGGCGAGCGGTTGTAGGTGATGATCTTGCGCGGACGCTCCACCGAAACATCCGTGCGCAACGGGGCGACCGCCGTCTCTTCGTCGGGGGTGTCCAGCACCTCGAAATCCACCTCGCGCACCAGATCATACCGCCCGGCCGCGTTGCTGACCGCCCCGCGCGCCCGTCGGCGTTCCGCCCTTATGAATCCTTCGGCTTCCATACGGGCAAAATGGAACATAAAGAGAACAAACGCAAGATCCGCCAAGCCATCCCCCCGCAATCCGTGTCAAAATTTGCCCCAACCCGACCGCAGGTCGGTTGCGACGCCCTCCATGTCGCAATTGTCGCAGTCACACCGGGGCAAAACCGGCGAAACCGGACCTGAGTGTCACAGCCAGGGTCCGCCCAATAATCAAGGAATCGCGCCCATGTCCGAAGAAGAAGAAGACATCATCCTGAGCGAACTGGATGACGAGGAACTCGTCCAGCAGATGTTTGACGACCTTTATGATGGTCTTCGTGAAGAGATCGAAGAATCCGTCAACATCCTGCTGTCCCGCGAGTGGGCACCCTACCGCATCCTGACCGAGGCTCTGGTGGGCGGCATGACCATCGTTGGTCAGGATTTCCGCGACGGCATCCTCTTTGTGCCCGAAGTGCTGTTGGCCGCGAACGCGATGAAGGGCGGCATGGCCATCCTCAAGCCGCTGCTGGCTGAAACCGGCGCCCCGCGCGTGGGCAAGATGGTGATCGGCACGGTCAAGGGCGACATCCACGATATTGGCAAGAACCTCGTCAGCATGATGATGGAGGGGGCCGGATTCGAAGTGGTCGATCTGGGGATCAACAACCCGGTCGAAAACTATCTGGAAGCGTTGCAAAACGAAGAACCTGACATTCTGGGAATGTCGGCCCTTCTGACGACCACGATGCCTTATATGAAGGTTGTGATCGACACTCTGGTCGAACAGGGCATCCGCGAGGATTACATCGTCCTGGTCGGCGGCGCGCCGTTGAACGAAGAATTCGGCAAAGCCATTGGCGCCGACGCCTATTGCCGCGACGCGGCGGTTGCTGTCGAGACCGCCAAGGAGCTGGTCGGACGCAAACACAACCAGTTGGCCGGCTAAGCCTGGCCAACGGGCGTTTCGCCCAAACCCGGGCTGAACCGCAGTTCATCCTACAGGGCGTGGCCATCGGTCGCGCCCTACACCAAGGCAGTATGACACAGACCAGCGATGCAGAATTGACCGAACACGGTTTGCCCGCCTCTGGCCAGGGGCGGATCCTGTTGATCGCCTGTGGCGCGCTGGCGCGCGAGATCCTGGCCCTGCGCGCGGCCAACGGCTGGTCGCATATGGATCTGACCTGTTTGCCAGCCATCCTGCACAATCATCCTGAACAGATCACGGATGCGGTGGCGGCCGCGGTGGCCAAACATCGGCAGGCCTATGATCGGATCTATGTTGTCTACGCCGATTGCGGCACGGGCGGGCAGTTGCAGGCGAAATGCGCAGAGCTGGGTGTCGAAATGGTCCGGGGACCGCATTGCTATTCGTTCTTTGAAGGCAACCAGCGGTTTGAAGAAGATTTCTCGGATGAAATTTCGGCCTTTTATCTGACCGATTTTCTGGCCCGGCAGTTTGACGCATTTGTCTGGACGCCCCTGGGTCTGGATCGTCATCCGCAACTGCGGGACATGTATTTCGGGCATTACACCAAACTGGTGTATCAGGCACAAACCGACGATCCTGCCCTCACGGCGCGTGCGCAGGACTGTGCGGCGCGGCTGGGGCTTGCATTTGAACGCCGTTTTACCGGGTATGGCGACCTGTCAACCACATTGACCAATTGGGCCGGGACCGACTGATCAGCGCACAGCGTGACCGAAAATTCGGCGAATTTTCGTGTGGCGTCCGGGCTCAGCCGTTTTGCGCCGCCACCAGCCTGATCCGCTCAATCATCGCGCGCAACCCGTTCGAGCGTTGTGCGGAGAGATGGTCATTCAGCCCCAGCCGCGCCAGCTCTGCCGCGGCATCGACCGCCGCAATTTCCGCCACAGGCAACCCGTTGTAGAGCGCCGTCAGCACCGCGATCAGGCCGCGCACGATCATCGCGTCACTGTCGCCCTCAAAGCTGAACACGCCATCTTCGATCCGTGGAAACAACCACACCTGGCTGGCGCAGCCATGCATTTTGTTTGCATCTACTTTCAAGGCATCGTTCAGCGGATCCATCGCCCGCCCCCGCTCGATCACATAGCGATAGCGGTCTTCCCAATCTTCCAGGAATTCGAAATCCTCGACAACTTCTTCAAAGGCCGCGCTTGCCATTTCATTCTCCGCATTCTGCCTGTCGCTGAGGTAAGCCGCCGGGGCGCTGCTGTCCAGATCGCCAGACCCTTTTAAACTGCGTCCAGATAGGCTAATCCAAAATTCAGCAGTGAACAGATGGCAGGCACAACATGATCCGAGCGTTGATGCTCCTATTGGTCGCAAGCCTGGCGCTCGGCGCCTGTGGCTGGAGCGACAGCCGGTTGAACCCCGGCAATTGGTTTGGTCGCAGTCGCAGCGTCCCTGTGGAGGCTGACGCGGGTTCGGTCAATCCGCTGATCCCGACCAGCACCAGCATCCTTTCGCGCAAACCGGAAGAGCAAGTGGACAAACATGTGCCGATTCAGCAAATCCTTGACCTGACGGTGGATCGTACGACCGAGGGTGCGATTGTCCGGGTCACCGGTGTGGGCCGCGTTCAAGGGGCCTATGCGGCGCGACTGGTCACCGCATCCCCGGATGGCAAGGCGATCGACGGTGTGCTGGAGTACACATTCGAAGTGCTCTACCCCGAAAATCCACGCCCCGTCGGATCAGAAGCCTCGCGGCGTGTGATTGTGGCGCGCAGCCTGACCAATCAGGATCTGCGGGAAACCCGGGTCATCCGGGTCAAGGGCGTCGAAAACGCGCGTGAAACCCGGCGCTGAGCCGGGCCAGCCCCCTTTACAACCCGCAGTTCACCGTCCGCCCATCGCGCCATCCTTCAGGTCCTGAGAATGGGGGCTGGTGCGGGCGGATCCGCGCTCTGGTTCATTCGGATCCTTTGGAGGCGGCTTGCGCAGAACCTCGCGCAACATGCCCGGGGTCAGGGCGCTCAGCGGATTGACCTGCACCTGCGGGTCAGAGGCCTGTCCGCCCAGAGTATAGCTCAACCCGATCAACCCTTCGCCCTTGCGGGTCAGCAGCGATCCGATCGAATTGATCAGATACAGCGGAGAGAACACGCCCTGCATCCGCAGGCGATCCGCGTCGATATCATAGACGCCATCCATCGACAGCCCCATGGACGGGCCCTCGGCGCTGCCCTGATACAGGATCATCTGTTCCGGAGTCAGGCGGAATCGCGCCTGCACATCGCCAAACAGAATGCCCGAGCCGGCCAGCTCATCCAGCAACCCGACAATGCTGGCCGCATCCAACAAGGCGGCCACAGCCGGCGCATCGGTCACACGCAGGTTCCTGATCCGCGCCGATCCGTCATATGTGCCGGCGCCCACAACCGGTTTCAGTGTCATCGTGAATGTGCCGCTGCGCGCCTGGGTCAGCAGCCCGGCGTCCCGCAGCACGCCGCCCGCATCAGACGCCTCGACGACAAAGGCGCTGCGCCCTTCCGAGGGCACAACCCTGCCCGTGACCGGTGTGCGCCCGCCCAACAACCCCGAGAACGGGCCCGCCAGCCCCGCGCCGCCGGAAAATTTACCTTTGAAGTCGGTCAGATAAATGCTGTCCGTGATCTTTAGCTTCTGCAAAGAGACATTCACCGGGCCAGACTCGCCTTCGCTGTCTCCGAATGTGGCACGCGGCATGTCCAGCGAACCGCCCCGTATCTCCAGCCCCACCGGCACATTCGGGCCGCGTCCGACGATATCAACCGGCGTGTTCAACCAATTGCCCAACCGGACCGAGGAAAAAGACGCCCGGTCCAGCCCGCCGTCAGAGCGTGTCGTGATCCGCCCCTGCGCGCTCAGCCCCGCCGCATTCAGCGTCAGGCTTTCGACCTGGGGCTGATCGCCCAAGACGACCCGCATCTCCAGTTTGCCCGAGGCACTCGCCGGTTTCGACCAGCCCAGCGATCCAATGGACAGGGCCACCCCCTCCAGGGTCGAGCTCATCCGCATCACCGGCGCTTGTCCGGGGACCAGGTCAATCACAAACTCTGCCGGTCCGGCCCCCCGCACCGATCCCGGCGGCAGGCCGATCTTGAACGCCTCGACGCCCGCGCCTGACAGCTCGATCTCTCCGGCCAGTCGCCCGGGTTTTGGCGGCCCTTCGCCAATCGGTTGGAACCATTGGGCCACCACCGGAATGCCGCTGATTTCGGCAGGTCCGGTCAGGCTGACATGGGTATTATCCACCTCAATCGCCAGTGACTCCGCAGTGATCCGGTGACCCGGCACCAAGATCGTGCTTTCGACCCCTTCGATCACACCGCTGACGCGAAAATCCGTCTCGGTGAATTTCAGACCTTTCTTCAACGGCCAATCCAGCGTGCCGGTGGCCCGCACCGTGCCCCCCGCCATATCCACCGGCAAGGTCGTGTTCTTCAAAACCGCCAGAGGCGGACGGTTCAGCAATGCCAGCACAGCCGCCGCCGGCCCCTCTGCCTGCAGCTGCACTTGCGCAGGCGTGTCCGGCTTGATCTTGGTATTGGCAATCACAAAGGACGTGCCCGCCGCATCCAATACCCCATGGTCGCCGCTGTCCATCGACCCTTCAAAAGCAGTCACCGCAAAGCGATCTTTCATCAAAGACGCCGTGCCCCGCGCGCCCGTCAACGGCGGCAACCATTTTGTCACGGTGATCGCCGTATCGGCAAAATCGAAGTCCAGATACAGATCCGGCGCCGCGCCCGGCTGTGTACGCAAGGCAAAGTCAACGTCGCTCAGCGTGCCGCGCAGCAGGTTTTCCTCCACCCAGGCGCGCGGCTTGACCACCGCCTGCTGCGGCCAGATCTGCAACAGCCGATCCGCCTGGATCTGATTGACATGCGCATCCAGCGCCACGCTCCAGCCGTCAGGCTCTGCCGCCAACCGGCCAGAGGTCAGAAACGTGCTTGGCCCGTCTGAAATCTGCAACTCGCCCAATGTCAGCAGGAAAGGATCCAGCTCCAGCCGGAAATCGGCCGAGGCCTCGGACATCGCCATGGTTTCATCATAGAGGCCCGCCGGGTTGACCCGCACATCCCGCAATCGCACCTGCCCGACCAGATCGTGCAGGCGCCCGTCCTCGACCCCGTTCAGATAGGCGCTCCCCTCTGCCACACCCGAGGCCCAGGGGCTTTGCAGGGACACCTGATCAAACACCAGCTTCTGTTCCGCAGGCGTATAGGTCAGGTAGGTGCCAGCATGCACAAAGGGAATCGGACGCGTGCTGTCGGTCGGCTGCAACACGCCCGGCCCGATCTGCAAAGAGGCGCTGACCGGCCCCAGGCTGCCATCCTCCAGAACCTCGCCGCGAAACCCGCCCGAGATCGGCGCGCGCAGAACCTCCATCCAGTTCAGCGCAACAGTCTGCGCCGCCACATCCTCGGCCGCGATATCCGTCACCGAAAATCCGAACTCGGCGGCCAGATCCCCGATCCGGCTGGAATAATTCATCTGAACGGCACTGGCATAATCGCGCCCGCTGAGCAGCGAAAACACCCCCGACAACCGCAGATCCTGCCCCTTGCGCCGCGCCAGAACCTGCCCGCCATCCACGGTCCAGGCCCGCCCGGCCCGGGCATTTTCATAGCGCAGGGTCAGGGACTGAATTTCGAATACTGACAAGCGCGACAATATCGGCTCTTCCAGAGCCTCGTCCCAGCTCTCCATCAAATGCGCCATTGTCTGCGCCTCGCCAACCGGGGCTGCCGCATCGCCCATGGTCAAGGCAACAGCCCCATCGCGATCCATCCGCAATGTCGCAAAAACCCCTGTCACCAAAACCTTGTTCGGGCGCATCTGCCCCTGCATCAAAGCCGGGATCGAAAACCCCACCTCCGCATCCGCCAGGCGCAGCACCTCGACCCCATCGGGCTGGCTCAACACCAGATCGCGCAGCCGAATCCGCGGCAGCCAGTCATCCCCCGCCGCCAGCGCAATTTCACCAAAGGCGAATAACATCTTGCCATCCAGCGCCGCGTCGATGCGGGTTTGCAGCTGGGTCCGCACCCAGCTGGGCGCCTCCAGCGTGCGGCCCATGACCGCCATCAGACCGACAATCATCACCAACAGCACAAAGACGCCAACAAAGCAGGACCAGGCCGCATGCAGCCAGATAAAGCGCACCGGCCGATGGCGCCGCTTTGCCCGCACCGGCGCGCGGTTCACAGCGCCCGTGCCAGCCCCCGCCGTCACATCAGAGTCACCCGCCCCATCCACAGCAGCGCCGCCCTGGCCCGCCCCTTCGGAGCGATCCTCCAAAGCATCCGCCACAGACAGACGTATCGGCTCCGGCGTTTCCGCCGGATCATGCTCTGGCTGCGTTTCCGCCAGCTCTCTTGACACCTCAGTCATATCTTTGACAATCCACGCCTTTATTCTGCGTCCTCCTGCCCTAATTTGAAACCCATAACTGACCAAGCCCGGAGACCCGAAAATGCCCAATAGTGGCGACAATGCGCCTGATTTCACCTTGCCCCGAGATGGTGGCGAAACAGTTACCCTGTCTGACCTGCGCGGCAGCAAGGTGGTCTTGTTCTTTTATCCGCGTGACGACACCTCTGGCTGCACCAAGGAAAGCATCGGCTTTTCCGAACATCTGGCCGCTTTTGAGGCCGCCGGCGCTCAGGTCCTGGGCCTGTCAAAGGACAGCGTGAAAAGCCACGACAAATTCGTCGCCAAACACGGGCTGACGGTGCCGCTGCTCTCGGATGAACACGGGCAAACCTGTGAAGACTACGGCACCTGGAAAGAAAAGAAGATGTACGGCAAGACCTTCATGGGGATCGAGCGGACAACGGTGCTGATCGACGCCAATGGCATTGTGGCCCAACGCTGGGACAAGGTCAAAGTGCCAGGCCACGTCGAAGCGGTGCTGGAGGCGGTTCAGGCCCTCTGACCCACGGTTCCGACCCGCACAAAACGCAACAGACCAATCGGCGGACGGCGCAAAACGGCGCGTCCGCCACTTGCAGTCCAACGGCGTTGCGCTACACAGCCGCCATGACACAAACACTCGCCCAGATGGCCACCGAGGTGCTGACCACAGCAGACGGACGCGCCAAAACCGCCCTGTCCCATCGCCATGCAGCCGCCTGGTTTGCCGCACGCAACGGGGACGCTCCGGAAATCCCGCTGGGTCAGGCCACGCCGCCGACACATCCCGCCCGCCCCGACCAACCGGCCCTGGTGGACCCGCGCGATGTGCCCAAACGCAAACCCGGCTCTCCGGCGGGGCGCATCGCCCTGCTGCACGCGGTTGCCCATATTGAACTCAACGCCGTGGATCTGCATTGGGACATCATCGCCCGCTTTACCCATGAACCCATGCCGCTGGGTTTCTATGATGACTGGGTCAAGGCCGCCGACGAAGAATCCAAACATTTCAAACTTCTATCCGACTGCCTTGAACAACTGGGCAGCCATTATGGCGCCCTGCCCGCCCATGCCGGCATGTGGCGCGCCGCAACGGATACCGCCGATGACATCCTGGGCCGACTGGCCGTTGTGCCCATGGTGCTCGAGGCGCGGGGCCTTGATGTGACCCCCGGTATGATCGGGATTTTTCGCAAGGCCGGGATCGACCATGCCGTCGCCGCGCTGGAAACCATCTATGCCGAAGAGGTCGCCCATGTGGCCTATGGCTCCAAATGGTTTCACTTCCTGTGTGGGCGCAGCAATTCGGACCCCAAACCGGTCTTTCACGACCTTGTGCGGCGCTATTTTCAACCCACGCTCAAGCCACCGTTCAACGAAGAAAAGCGCGCCGAGGCCGGGATACCGCCGGATTTCTACTGGCCGCTGACCTCGGATACCTGAGGGCAAATCACGCTTGCGCGCCCCTGCAATCCAGCGGGCGCACACTGCGTCCCGGCCATCGAAAAGTCGGCAAAATTCCGCCCAAGATGTGCGGATTGCCGCATCAAGCACCTGAAATTGGGCAAGACTCTTGCCCAAACAACCCAGTTTAGATTATTCCCCTAGGCTAAGGTGCCCGTTAACAAAAGTTAACCCGAGAGAGTGCGCCAAGGGGATGGGATGGACAAGGGGTAGGCTTTTGCGCACACGGCTGGCCATTAAGACGCACGCGCTTTTGGAACGATGGTTCCCGGAACGTCGGCTATTTTTGAAATCTGATACCGATACACGGTTTATCAGACTGCGGTCCAAGACCCAGTTTCTGGCCTTTGCGGGCGGTTCACTGATCGTTGCCTGGGCCATTGTCGCGACGGCGGTCCTGCTGATGGACAGCATCGGCGCCGGCAATTTCCGCGAACAGGCCAAACGCGACCGTCAGATGTACGAAGAGCGTCTGAACGTGATTGCCTCCGAACGGGATCTGCGCGCCAAAGAGGCCCTGGAGGCTCAAAACCGCTTCAACGCGGCCCTGGCCCAAATCTCGACCATGCAATCCGAGCTGCTCGCCTCAGAGACCCAGCGCCACGAATTGTCCACCGGGATCGAAGTCATCCAATCCACCCTGCGCGGCACCATGAAGGAACGCGAAGAGGTGCGCGACCAGCTCGCTGCGCTTCAGGCCAATGTTCAGGGACAGGGCGCTGGCGGGCACAGCCTGGCCTCTTCGGCCCAGACCGATTTCATGGCCGACATGCTGGCCCGGACAGCCAAAGAGCGCGACCAGATCGAAGCGGACGCCCGCGCCTCGCTGGATCAGGTCAGTCATCTCGAAGTTGAAATCCAGCTGATGCAGGAACGCAACGACAAGATCTTCCGCCGCCTCGAAGAAGCGCTGACCATCTCGGTCGAACCGCTGAACAAGATGTTCCGCCGCGCGGGTCTGCCGCCGGAAAAAATGATTGAAACCGTGCGCAAAGGCTATTCCGGTCAGGGCGGCCCCCTGACCCCGATCAGCTTTTCCACCAGAGGCGAAGAGCCAACCGCAGATGAGTTGCGCGCCAATCGCGTGCTGGGACAGCTGGACGAGCTGAACCTCTACCGCATCGCGGCCGAACGTGTGCCCCTGGGCAGCCCGGTCAAGGCGGCCGTGCGCTTCACCTCGGGTTTCGGCACCCGCCGCGATCCCAAAACCGGCGGCCGCCGGATGCACAATGGGCTGGATTTTGCCGGCCGCCAGGGAACGGATATTTTCGCGACCGCGGATGGCGTGGTCGATTTCGCGGGCTGGCGCTCTGGCTTTGGTCGGCTGGTGATCATCAAACATGCCTTTGGCATCGAAACGCGTTATGCCCACAACTCGCGCATTCGTGTGACAAAAGGCCAAAGGGTCTCGCGCGGGGATCACATCTCTGATATGGGTAGCACTGGACGGTCGACCGGGACGCACCTACATTATGAAATCCGCGTGAACGGTAAACCTGTAAACCCCATGACTTACATCAAGGCTGCTAAAGATGTTTTCTAAAAGCAAAATAAACGAGCCCGGCCCGAAGGCCGCTGACACACCGGCGCCTGCCCCAACAAGTTCGGCAATTCCGGCATCCCCGCCGTCCAAGCCGCTCGACCCTAAGCCAAGCGCGCCGAAGCCGAAACCTCCGGCATCGACCCTGTCACCTGATTTGCACATTACAGGCAACATCAAGACCAGCGGCGACATCCAGGTTGAGGGAATCGTCGAGGGCGATATCCGGGCGCATTTGCTGACAATCGGCGAAACCGCGACGATCAAGGGCGAAGTCACGGCAGATGACGTGGTGATCAACGGACGAATCGTTGGCCGTGTCCGGGGCCTGAAGGTGCGCCTGTCGTCGACCGCACGGGTTGAAGGCGACATCATTCACAAGACCATCGCGATTGAAAGCGGCGCCCATTTTGAAGGCTCTGTTCAGCGCCAGGATGATCCGCTGAGCCCGGCAGGGCGCAAGGCGGCGGCCGAGGCCAAGGCGCCTGCCAAGTCCAAGCCTGACGCGGGTTGATCCGGGACACCGGCGCTCTGGGCGCCGGGCAGTGATCACCGGAAAGACACAGACACGCCGCCCCATTCGGGCGGCGTTTTCTTTTGCGCGGCTTTTTCAGACGAAAATTCTGCGAATTTTCTATTGTCGGATCTTTGAAATTTTGGTGCGATCCGCCATGAGGCGGCTTACAGATAGGCGTCAGGTGATTTGCGCAGTTCCGGCCATTGCGCCGGACAATGGCCGTAGATGACAAAGGCCTTGTCTCGTGCGGCCATATCCATCAACCGTGCCGCGCTGGCGATGGCCTGTGGTTCGTTCCATGAGCCGGCAAAGCGGTCTTCGATTTCTTCGGGGCGCGAGATTGCATCGCTGGCCCATATCACCACGCCGGTTTCCGGCAACTCCAACCGCAGCGCCAGCTGACCGGGTGCATGTCCGGGCACCAGCAAAAGCTGAAAACCGGGGCCCAGCTCTGTATCCTCATTGACTGGCAGGTAGGTCACATCGGGCCAGTCAACCGGTTGCACATCGCCCCAATACAAGGGTTTGGGCAAGGCGCGCTCTGAGGCGGCAACCACAATGGGGGCCTGCGGGAAATCGCCCAGCCCGCCGATGTGGTCGATATGGGTATGGGTCAGGATGTGCAGCGTGATATCCTGAGGCGCGATGCCGGCCCGGGCCAATTGGGCGGCGGGCAGGTTCTGCGGCGTGCAGGACAGAACTTCGCCGAATTCGTAGAGCCGATCCTCTGTGGTGGCGGTTTGCGGATCCTGCGCGTATTTGGCGGGAAAGCCGGTGTCCACCAACACGCGCTCTTCTGCGTCGGTCTGGATGAGAGCGCCGCAAATGCCGATCACGCGACCGTTGGCATGCACCCGAAACAGCCCATAGTCCAGAATGGTCAGCGACACGGGCCGCCCGGTGAGATAGGTTTGACCCTGCATATCTTGTCCTCCCAAGCGCCGGTGGTCCATGAAAGTCCAAATTCATACCCTATTTCAATACCTGCTGGATACCACCAAGGCGGAGCCGGAGGCTTTCCTTGGCTTTTCCCTGTCCCAGAGCCCGCGTTTGGGCGATTTCCTGGATGATCTGGATCCGGAGATGCGGCTGGATTGGAATGGGCGGTCGTTTCTGGGCCTGCCGGAACTGCGCGACCACGTGTTGGCCCAGGCCGGGTTGCGGGGACAGTGCCAGGCCGATCATGTGCTGATCACTGCGGGGGCTGCCGAGGCGAATTACCTGGCATTCATGCAGCTGGTTCAGCCCGGTGACGAGGTGGTTGTCGAACGGCCCGGCTGGCCCCAGGCCGAGGTTCTGGCACAGGCGGTCGGGGCGACGATCCGCCCGGTTTGCCGGGATGAGGCCGCCGGATGGGCGCTGCCGCTGGCGGCGCTGGAGGAGGCCGTGACGCCACGCACGCGGCTCATCTTTCTGACCAACCCCAACAACCCGACCGGGCGCATGATCCCCGAGGAAGAGCTGCGGGCCATTGCCGCCATCGCTGATCGGGTCGGTGCCTGGCTATTGGTGGATGAGGTCTATGCGGGTCTGGAATGGGCCGGTCCCCGCGCCCCTTCGATTGCAGGGATCTATCCGCGCGGCATCACCACGGGCAGCGTTTCCAAGGCGCTTGGTCTGCAGGGGCTGCGCACCGGCTGGCTGATCTGTCAGGATCCGGGCCTGGTGATGGATGCGGTGGTGCTGCGCGAGAACAGCTCTGAAATCATGAACATCATGGGCGAAACCCTGGCGGAAATCGCCCTGCGCCCCGATCGTCTGAACAAAGCGCTGCGTGATGCGCGCAAGGCCGGACGGGACACTCTGGATCTGCTCGACGCTTATGTCGCCGCACAATCGCAACTGGGCTGGCACAAACCGCAGGCCGGGCTGATTGGCCTGGCGCGGTTGCGGGGCGGTATCAACTCGGATGCCTTCGCAGCGCGGTTGCTGGCGGATCCTTACCGGACCTTCCTGTTGCCGGGCAGCGCATATGGGTTGCCCCATCACATCCGGCTTGGGGTTGGCGGCGGCGCTCAGAGCAACCTGGCGCTGGGGCTGGAGCGGATGTCGGCCCTGCTGGAGGATTGGGACGGGTAAAGTGGGTTGATCTGTTGAACCGGGGCGTTCGGGTTTGGCTCGAAACGCGTCAGGCCGGTTCGGGTGCCTTGTTCTCTTCGATCGGCATGTGGATGAGCGCGGCAAGCACCCCAAAGACAACCGCAGCCCACCACATCGGCGTGTAACTGTCGTAGATGTCGAAAATGCGCCCGCCCAACCACGCACCGGCGAAACTTCCGACCTGGTGGCTAAAGAACACCAGTCCGGCCAGGGTCGACAGATATGTAAGGCCCTGGGTCTGCGCGACCAGCCCCATTGTAAAGGGAACGGTCGAAAGCCACAAAAGCCCCATGACAGCTGAGAAAATGTAGATCGTCATGGGTGACACGGGTGTGAGCACAAAAACTGTGATGACGACGGCGCGAGATAGGTAAATGCCCGACAACAGGGTCTTTTTGGACTGTCTCTGCCCGCTCCAGCCGGCCAGAAAAGAGCCCGCGATATTGAACAGTCCAATCAGTGCCAAAGACCACCCCCCAACAATGATCGGCAATCCGAGGTCAGCAATATAAGCCGGAAGATGTGTTCCAATGAATGCAACGTGGAAACCGCAGACGAAGAACCCGAAGAACAGGCACAAATAGCTCCGATCGCTGAATGCGGTCTTGACGGCGTTTCCAAAGGCAGCGGCGCCTTGCGCGGCCGCTGTCGGCACGGACACGCGCGCGACAAAAACAAGGAAAGGCAGGATCGCGACAAAACTGAGACTGATGAGAATGATCGTTTGCTGCCAGCCAAAATAGCCAATCATCGCAGAGGTGGCCGGGGCTGCCGCAAACATTCCCAAAGAGGCCGCAGCCGTGCCAAGCCCCATCACAAAACTGCGCTGCTTAACTGTCACAACCTTGCTCAGGGCCGCGATCACAACGGGGAAAGAGCACGCCCCGGTCCCAATTCCGACGATCACGCCAGAGAACACAAACACTTCCGGGTTCATCACCGACCCCCGGAGGAAGAAACCGAGCGCGGCACATATCGCGCCAAACGCCAGAACACGCGCGGTTCCGTAACGATCCGCAGCCATGCCCGCGAACGGCTGCGTGATCCCCCATGCCAAAGCCTGAATGGCGACGGACAGGGAAAAGATCTCTCTTCCCCAGCCCAGATCCGCCGACATAGGTTTCAGGAAGACCCCAAACGTCGCGGAAAACCCAAATCCGAGGAAGGCAATGATACAGCCGGCCAAAATGGCTGCGTAGACAGTCGACTTGGGAAGTGTGGAATGCGTGTTCATCTGCTCTCGCCCCTCCCCTGAAACAGGGATGAACAACCATCCTGCACGCATGGCCAGAAAACAAGCTGCGTTTTGTGTCCCCCGGATCGCATAAAATCCATGTGCGAAGGCAAAACTGTCTGGCCGCCGAAATTGACCCGCCAGGGTCCGGGCCCAATTCCTGGAAAACAGAGGCTGTGGCGTTGGTGCTATTGCGGCGGGTCGGGGTCCTGTTGGACAAGGGCGCGCAGCTCTGTCTTGACCACTTTGCCATAGTTGTTCTTGGGCAGGCTTGTCATCGGCACATAGGCTTTGGGCGCTTTGAAACGGGCGATATTGTCCCGGCACAGCGCATCCAGCTGTGCCGGGTCGCATTGGCCTGCGGATACGGGCACCACGCAGGCGACTACCTCTTCTCCCCATTCCGGGTGCGGGCGTCCAACGACCGAGACTTCGGCCACATCCGGATGCGTCAGCAAAACTTCCTCGACCTCGCGCGGGTAAACGTTGGAGCCGCCCGTCACGATCATATCCTTGGACCGGTCATGCAGGGTCAGAAATCCGTCCCTATCCATCGCCCCCATATCGCCGGTCCAAAGCCATCCGTCGCGCAGGGTGTCCGTGGTTGCGGCCGGGTTTTCCCAATAGCCCAGCATCACCGCAGGCCCCTGCACCACAATCTCTCCGATCTGCCCCCGGGGCAGCTCTGCCCCCTGCCCGTCCACCACCCGAACCCGGCTGATGGATTGCGCATAGCCGACGCCCAGCAAACGCGCCCGCCAACGTGGATCTGCGCGATCAGAGACCATCGCGCGGGGCAGAACGGTGATCCCCATCGGGCATTCCCCCTGCCCGTAGATCTGGGCGAAACGGTCGCCAAAGACCGCGCCCGCCTCCAGGATATCGGCCAGATACATTGGCCCGCCCGCATAGACGATCAGGTCCAGCCCATCGCCGTCATATCCGCGCGCGCGCGCCACATCCGTCATCCGCCGCACCATCGTCGGCGCCGCAAACATCGACACGCGGCGCGTGGTTTGCGCCAGTTCCAGAACCTCTGTGGCGTCGAACCCGCCCGAATCCGGCACCACATGGCGCGCTGCGGACAGGACCATCAGAAAGTTGTAAAACCCCGCCCCATGGCTCATCGGAGCCGCATAGAGCGCCGCATCGCCAGCCCCGGGCACCCCCAAATCCGCGTGATAACCGGCGACCATGGCCAGGACATTTCCCGCCGAGATCATCACGCCCTTGGGCCGCCCCGTCGTGCCCGAGGTGTAAAACAGCCAGATCATCTGATCACTTGCAATCCCCACCGGCGCGGGCACGGGCGGCGCCTGATACAGCAGCTCAAACGCAGGTCCGCTGACAATCACCTCTTGCACAGAAGGCGGGCATAGGGGGGCCAGAGCCTGTGCAATCTCTGGCGTCGCAAAGGCCAGGCGGGCGGCGGAGTTTTCCAGGATCCAGGCGGCCTCTTTGGCGTGCAGCTTGGCGTTGACCGGCACAGCCACAGCCCCGATCCACCAAATGGCGTAAAGCGCCTCCAGATACTCGGTGCAGTTCTTCATCACCACCGCCACCCGGTCGCCGCGCTTCAGACCACGGGCCTGCATCGCACCGGCAATAGCCGCCGCGCGCGCAGCGAATGTCGCGTAATCCGCCACCTCCTGCGCGCCACGAAACAAGGCCGGCCGATGCGGATAGAGCGCGCCCGCACGGCGCAGCCACTCTGCCGGGTTCATGCCCGTTCCCCCACACCCATCAATAGGATTTGGGCAGGCCCAGGACCCGCTCGCCGATAAAGGAGGCAATCAATTGTTCGCTCACCGGGACCAGCCGACATATCAACACCTCGCGCAGCAACCGTTCTACATGATATTCCTTGGCATATCCCATGCCGCCATGGGTCATCATCGCCTGCAAACAGGCGTTATACCCGGCCCGCCCGCCCAGAAACTTGGCCGCATTCGCCTCCGCTCCGCAAGGCGCGCCCGCGTCAAACAATGCCGCCCCCCGCTCGGCCATCAGCCAGGCCGCCTCCAGCTCCATCCAGTTTTCCGCCAGCGGATGCTGAATCGCCTGATTCTGCCCGATGGGCCGGCCAAAGACCTCGCGCTCTACCGCATAGCCTGCCGCCCGCGCCAGGGCATCCTGCCCGATGCCCACGGCCTCGGCCCCGATCAGGATACGCTCGGGGTTCATCGCATCCAGAATATAGCCAAAGCCCGCCCCCTCCTGACCGATCAGATCGCCCGCAGGAATGAACAGATCGTCGATGAACAACATGTTGGAATCCACCGCCTTGCGCCCCATCTTCGGTATCCGGCGCACCTCGATCCGCTCGCGGTCAAAGGGCGTGTAAAACAGCGACAAACCATCGGTGCGCTTTGCCCCCTCCTCTTTGGGCGTGGTGCGCGCCAGCAGCATGATCCGATCCGCCACCTGCGCCGTCGTGTTCCAGATCTTGCGCCCGCGCACCAGCCAGCCACCATCGACCCGGCGGGCGAAGGTCTTGATCGAGGTCGTGTCCAGCCCCGCGTCCGGCTCTGTCACACCAAAGCTGACCTTCACATCCCCCGCAATCAAAGGCGCCAGCCAGTCGGCCTTTTGCTGATCCGATCCGTGCACCACAATCGGATGCGTCCCGAACATGTTGATATGCACAGAGCTGGCCGCCGTCATGGCACCGCATTTGGCGATCTCATGCATCATCACGACGGCTTCGCTGACGCCCAGACCAGCCCCGCCATAGGCCTCGGGCATCGTGATGCCCAACCAGCCGCCCGCGGCCAGGGCCGCATGAAACGCGTGCGGGTAAACCCCGTCTTCATCCCGGGCCAACCAGTAGGCATCGTCAAATGCGCGGCACACGGTGGCCACACCTTCGCGGATGGATTGCAAATGTTCGCTCATCAATGTCTCCCCTGAACCCAGATTGGTGATATTTTCTCCAAGCTCAAGCGCGACTTGCGCCTCGAACTTGCAGACAGGCCCCCGAATGTGACAAGCCGGGACAAGCCGCCCGGTCCTGCCAGCCCGGGCGGACCAAGCTCTGGCCCCAGCCACAGGACCCACAACATGACACTGCCCACGCCCCCGTCCTTCCGCCTTGATGGCAAACGCGCCCTGATCACCGGCGCTTCCTCTGGCATCGGTCAGGGCTGTGCCACGGCGCTGGCGGCCAATGGCGCCCATGTGGTGCTGGCAGCACGCGGCGCCGCCCGGCTGGAAGACACCCGCGCCGCCATGCAGGCAAACGGCTGGTCCGCCGAAACGCTGGTGCTGGATCAGGGCGACCTGACCGCCTTGCAGGGCGCGCTGGAGGGGCAGGTCTTTGACATCGTCGTGAACTCGGCCGGGACCGCCCTGCCCGATCCGGCCTTTGACACCACCCCCGAAGAATTCGACCGGGTCATGAACCTGAACCTGCGCTCGGCCTATTTCCTGTCAGCCTGGAGCGCCAAAGCCATGCAGGCCGCGGGCCGGCCCGGCTCCATCGTGCATATCTCGTCCCAGATGGGGCATGTGGGCGGCCAGGACCGCACTGTCTATTGCGCCTCCAAATGGGGGCTGGAAGGCATGATCAAGGCCATGGCCATCGAATGGGGCCCCCTGGGCATCCGCATCAATGCGGTCGCGCCCACCTTCATCCGCACCCCCCTGACCGAGCCGACCTTTGCCCGCCCCGAGCGCGTGGCCTGGATCGAGGACAAGATCAAACTTGGCCGCATAGGCGAGGTCGAAGACATCATGGGCGCAATCCTCTATCTCGCCAGCGATGCCTCTGCCCTGGTCACGGGCACCTCTATGCTGGTGGATGGCGGATGGACCGCAGGATAAAGCCCGGGACACACCCCGGGGCCGGGCAACCATGTTGAAAACCCTCACCTCTCCCTACACCGTTGGCGTGATCAGCCGCATCCTTGCGCAGCTCATCACCTTTGTGTCGATCATGCTGACCTCCCGCTATGTGGATCTGGCCAGCTTCGGCAGCTTCGTACTGGCCTGGACGGTCACGGTGATCTTTACCGGGCTGATCTATACCGGCTTCTATCAGGCCCTGCTGCGCAGCGACGCGCCCGACCATGACGCCTCCAGCTATTTCTGGCTGATGGGGATGCTGGCCCTGACCGGCACCTGCGTCTCTGGCACCATCGGGCTGATCGCCGGCGGCACCGCGACCGAGACGGGACTGGCCTTTGTCCTGCTCGCCCCCGGTCTGCTGCTCACCTTTCCCATCGCCTGGAACGAGGCACAGCTGGTGGCCGCCAAACGCCTGCGCACGGCCTCGATCTATGCGCTGATCGCGCAGCTTGCGATGTTGGCCGCCACCTGGATCGCACTGCGGCAGGGCTATGGCATCGTGGCGCTCATTATCGGCGACTATGTGGCCAGCTTTGTCGCGCTTGCCCTTACGTTTGCGCTGGTGCGCTACTGGCCGCGCTTTGAAATCCGCCGCGCCGCCCTGCGCCATAGCATGGGCACCGTGCCCAACCTGTGGGGCACCTCTTTGCTGGCGATGTTTTCCAACTACGGCGCGGACCTGATCCTGGGCGCCTTCCTCAATCCAGCGGCAACCGGCGCCTATCGCGGTGGGTCACGCATTACACAGACCATCAGCGACTTTGTCCTCCAGCCCCTTGGCATGCTGTCCTGGTCGCGGTTTTCCCGGCTCGAAAAGCAAGGCCAGCTGGACCAGCTGCGCGACTCCTGGTCCGACAATATGTCCGTCGCAGGCGCGCTGATCTGGCCCATGATGCTGTCGCTGGCCCTGCTCGCCGCGCCGATGGTCCAGGTCATATTCGAGGAAACCTGGCTCCCGGCGGCCAGCGTTGTGGTGATCCTGGCGGCCTCGCGCGCCATCCGCTTCCTCTCTGCCCTGCTGGAGCCAACGCTGCTGTGCACGGGGCAAAACCGCAAACAATTGCAAATCCGCCTTGCCGGTGCCGCGCTGTTCCTGGTGACCCTGCTGGCCTTCGGACGGCTCAGCGCCGAAATGGCCGCCACCGCGCATCTGGTCAGCTCTGTCGGAATCGCCATCCTGGCAACGGCGGCCTGCAATCAGGTGCTGGGACTGTCCATGCGCGACCTCTGCGTGGTGCTGCTGCCCGGAGCGGTCATCGCCCTGGCCTGCGCCGCCCTGATCATCGCCACCGCCCCGCTGCGCGCCAGCATGGGCGTGGCACCGGGCCTGTTCGCCACCATCGCCGCCCTCATCCTGCTGTGGTCCGGCGCCATGGCGCTCTGCCTCAAACGCGGCTGGCTGCGCCTGCCCCAGCCATAAAAAATGCACCCGCCCAAACCGGCGGATGCACCCTGATCCTCTGTCGCGGCCCGATGAACAGCCCGTCCTTCACGTCTTGCGCAAGATGCCTTAACGCCCCCGCCGCCGGAACACGAAACGGCACAAATAGAACCGCCGCCGGCGATACAACAGCGACCCACCCATGCAGCTGTCTTCGTAAAACTTGTACTTCTGCGGCCCGACAATCGCTGTCGCCGCTTCCTTGTTCGCCTTCAGCCCTTTGGCCCAGGCCGCCAGAGTGCGCTCATAATCCTGAGGCCGGTTCTCCATCGAGACCAGTTCCAGATGCGGATGCGCCGCCTCGATTACCTCGTGGATCTCTGGCAAATCGCTCTCGGGAAAGATCTCGTGAATGCGGTTCATGTCCCGCTCCACCGGGCCCGCATCCCCCCAGGTCATCGTTTGCAGCGAAAACTGCCCGTCCCGCGCCATCCACGCCGCAACCCGGCGAAACAGATCCGAATAGGTCGCGCGCCGCTCGGCAGGCTCCAGCCCGGGCTTTACGAAATGCTCGAACGCCCCGACGCTGGTGATCGCATCAAACTCATGCTCCGGCTCGAAATGCTCATAGCTCTGCAACCGCGCACTCACCCCGGGCAATCCCAGACCGGTGATATATTCCTGCTGCAACGGGCTCAGCGTCAGCCCCAGCGCCGAGGCCGCCCCCCGCTGTGTGACGCCAGCCTTCAGCAAAGTGCCCCAGCCGCACCCGATGTCCAGCATCCGATGCCCGGGCCCCACGCGCGCTGAATCCAGATGATAGTCAATCTTGTTCTGCTGCGCCTCGTCCAGCGTCATGTCATCCCGTATGAACCGCGCCGCCGTATAGGTCATGCTCTGCCCCAGCCACTGCGCAAAAAAGCTGGCCGGCATGTCATAATGAAACTCGATCGCCTCTTGCGAAGCGCCAGAGTTGGGATCATCCGCAAGATCGCTCATCTCTCAGGCTCCCGCTCAGCTCAACGCAGACAAACGTGCGACAATATCGGCCACGCTGTCCTTGAAATCCAGAAAGTCATCCGGCAGCGGCACGCCCGCCTCGCTTTCCAGCCGGTCAATCAGCGCCACCGCCCCGATTGAATCCAGCCCCAGCGTCTCGACCGTATCCGCCGCTGTGATCTCGGCCGTCAGCAAATGCTGTGGCAACTCATCCTCTTGCGCCAGGGTCCGCAAAATCGCGGCAACGCGCTCAACACTCCAAGGGGTGTCAGTCATCAAATCTGTCCTTCTTTATAAAGCGCCGCAGCTGACTGGCGCATGATCTTTCCACTCGAAGTCCGAGGCAACCGCCCCCCCTCCGCAGGCCGGATCACATCCACCTGCAAACCCAATTCCCGCGCAATCGCCCCGGCCACAACCCGGGCCTGAGCGTCATTCCACTGACGGCTTTCTACCAGAACCACCAGTTCCTCGCGCCCCAGATCCGCACGCGGATGCGCAAAGGCCGCCGCCCGCCCCGTGCGCAGCTCCAGCGCCGCCTCTGCCACCGCTTCGACCACGGTCGCGGGGAACATCTCGCCCCCGCGTTTCAGAACATCCTTGACGCGCCCGGTGATAAACAGCCGCCCCTGCGCCTCAAAGGCCACATCGCCCGTGTCATACCAGGCCTGCGCACCAAAAGGCTCCAGCCCCAGGTACCCCTGCAACACCGACGGGCCGCGCACATGCAGATACCCGCGCGCGCCGGGGGCGACCGGGGTGCCATCCTCGTCCACGATGCGATGCTCAAACCCGTCCAGAACCGGACCGCAAGAGGCATAACCCTCGGCAACCACCCAAGGCACACCCGGCTCACCACAAGACACCCCAACGACGGTTTCGGCCATGCCATAGGTCGGCTGCAACACGCCAGCGGCTAAGCCCATAGATGAATAAACTTCCTCAAACCCCTCCAATACCGAAGGAAAAACCATTTCCCCTCCGATCCAGGCATAGCGCCAGCTGGACAGATCCACATCCTTGGCCACCCGACGCGTCAACAGTTTCAACGCCGTCGGAGGCGCGGTCGTCACCGTGCCCCTGTGGCGCGAAATCGCTTCCAGCCAGGCAATCGGACGGCGCACAAAATGGTCCGTTTCCATCAAGACCACATCCGCGCCACGGCTCAGCGGCAGCAGCACGGCCATCAATCCCATATCGTGATACAGCGGTGCCCAGCTCACCATGCAATCGCGCGGTCCCAGCGCGACCCGGTCCGCAATCGCCGTCAGATTGGCCATCAGTTGCCCAAACCGCACCATAGCGCCCTTGGCCCCCCCGGTGCTGCCCGAGGTGAACTGAATGAACGCCACATCCTCATCCGCCATCTCAAACCGCAGCGTCGCCGGATCCACCGCGGGGACCTCGGCGTCAACGGCAGGCATCTCTACCACCGACAACAGCCCGTCCAGGCTTTCGGGCAACGTGCTGCCCGCGGTCTTCAACAAAACACGTGGCTGCAAAACCGACAGAACATCATCCACCCGGCTTTGCGACCGTTCCGTGTTCGAGCGCCCGGCAAAAGACGGCAAGACACAGAAACTGACCCCCGCCAGCCAGCTGCCAAACATCGCCGCCAGCTGATTTTCGCCCTCGCTGACCCACATGGCGATACGTTCGCCCGGGGCACATCCGGCTGCCCGCAAGGCCTCTGCCACCATCACAGCCCGCCCGGCAATCTGAGCCGCATCCACCGCCTGCCCCTCGGGACGCGACTTGCCGATAAACTGAAACTGGTCCGGCCATAGGATCTTCACGATGGGCCACCTTTCCTGCTACTGCGGCCACAGCCCTGCCAGAAACGGCCTGCGTTTTCAACCGGCGCAGCGCCCGGCCTGCTGGTCAGACGCCTTTGTCACATCCTCCAGCGCCTGCTGCAACAGCACACGATACTGCTCGCTGGTCTGCGCATCCGCACTGCGCGGGATGGTCACATCCCACTCCCGGCACATCAAACAGCCCCGCGTGAACGGCACCGGCATCCACATCCGGTCCCATGTGCCGCACTCCCACACCTTGCGCGCCGAGAAGCTGACCACAAACACCCGCTTGCCCGAGGCCCGCGCCCAGGCCACAGGCGCCCCGGCCGCCACCCGCGCCGGGCCCCGTGGCCCATCCGCCGCAATCCCGACCGAGCAGCCGGATTTCACCCTGGACAAAACCTGCCGCGTCAAAGCCAGATTGCGATCATGCGATTTCATCGCCAGCGTGCCCAAACCGAACCGCGCCACCACCTGCCCGGCCATCCGCCCGGCCCGTCCGGTCGAGGTCAACGTACAGATCGGCCCGCGTTCTGGTTCAAACAGATAGGGCGCCATCATCAGCCGCTGATGCCACAGCACCACAATCGCCGGTTCGCCCTGTTCCAACAGCTGATCCAGCGGGGCAAAGCCGATCCGCTCCCAGCGCGACGTGCCATAGGCAAAGCGGATCCACCCCGCCACAATCGCCTCCACGCCGCGGTTCAGCCAGGCACTGTCAGCAATTGATTTTCGTAAACTCACGCGCAAGATCCGTAGGTCAAAGGACAAGAAGGGCCAGATCGGCCCTCGTAACGATTTTGTCGCATTTCGGCAATGCACTGATGAAAAACCGCCAGCCCAGCAAAACAGACCGGCTATCGCCGCCCCTCGCCAACCCCGGGCAGTTGATTGTCCGCCACCCGCTCGCGCATATGCGCGAAAAACGCCGTGACAATGCCCGAACGGTGATCCGCGCGTTTGGTCGCCAGACCCAGCACCATAGGACGCACCGCATCCGTCAAAGGCAGAAACACCAAAGGCTCTCCGTCTGGCGCCAGGTTGGTGGTCGGGCTGATGTTGATCAACCCAAACCCGAATCCATTGGCCACCAGACTGCGCGCCACCGCCAGATCCGGGGTGCGCTCTGCCACATTCGGACGCAGCCCCGCCGCCTGAAACATCGACAGAAAATATTCCCGGCTCATCGGCATATCCAAAAGGATCATCGGTTGCCCCTCCAGATCCGCCAGCGACAGCGCCGCGCGACCGGCAAAGGCATGGGCCGCAGGCAGCATCACATAGGGTGGCAATTGGGCCAGAGGTTCAAACAGGATCCCCTTGGGGATATCCAGATCATAGGTAATCGCCACATCAATCTCGGCCCGACCCAGCATTTGCAGCAACTCCACCTGGTCGCCCGCCCGCAGGGTCACGGCTGCATCCTCGAAGGCCGCCTCGAAAGACCGCCGCACCGAGGCGCTGACCAATGGCGCCAAAGTCGCCAGAGCGCCCACCGAAATCGGCCCGCGCGCCTTGCCGGTGATATCGCTGGCCAGATCGTTCAACGCCGCCGCGCTGTCCAGAATACGCTTGCCCTCGTTGAACACCCGCCGGCCACCCGGCGTCAGAGACAGGCCCTGCGCGTGATGGCGCACAAACAGCTGGATGCCGAACTCTGCCTCCAACTGGCTGATCGCCGCCGAGATCGACGGCGACGACACATTCAACCGCTGCGCCGCCAAGGCAATGGTCCCGGCATCGCCAACGGCAACCAGATACTCCAACTGTCTGAACGTAAAACGCAACGGCATAAGACCTGATGCCCCTCAACCCGCAGGCTTTCAACCCGCCCCGTTCACATCTCTATCCATCCGCCACCGCAGGCGCCCCCGCCTATTCATCCCCGGGCACCCCGTAAGAGGGCGCCTCGCGCGGGTCCAACGCCCGCTGCACATAGGCCTCCAGCTGTGGCTTATACACCTCCCAGGCCGTGGCAATCGCCTCGATCGGACAGGACTCGCTCCAGTCACAGCGCAGATCCGCAACCGGCCAGGGCACCTGATCGCATAGTTGCAGACCCGCCGAATGCACCGGCCCCGCCTCGCCTCCGGCGGCCAGACCCGCCCGCATGGCGGCAATCAAACGATCCCCCAAATGGCCCGTCGCCGCCTCGAACCCGGCCACAATCGCCGCAGGCACATCCGCATTGGCCAGCAAATTGCCCGCCGCATGGACATCCACACCCGCCGCGTCAGTCCATATCCCCAAGGAATTCGGGCCCGAGTGGATCCCCGTCCGTCCCTCCCCGTCAATCGCCATGACCTGACGGTATTCGATGAAACGGCCCTCGTCGCGCACCCGCGCCACCGCCTGCGCCGCGCTCATCCCCTCGCCCATGTAATCCAGCGCCAAAGGGCCCAGCGTCGGATCGGTGATGTTCTGACTGGCCACCGCCCCCACCCCGGCACGGGTATAGGAACACCGGGCCGCAACCGCCGGCGAGGAAGACGAAATCGCAATGCCAAACATGCCCGTCTGCGCGCAACGCGCCACCAATGAAAACGTCATTCCGGGATCACCGCCGTCGCGTCAATCTCGACCAGCCACTCTGGCCGCGCCAACGCCTGCACAACCAATCCGGTCGACACCGGATGCACACCTTTGATGTAGCTGCCCATCGTCCGATACACCGCCTCGCGGTGGCGGACATCGGTGATATACACCACCACCTTGACCAAATGCTCCATCTGGCCCCCGGCTTCCTCGATCAATTGGCGAATGTTCTGCATCACCTTATGGGTCTGCTCCACCGGATCGTGACTGTCGATGTTGCGCGCATCTTCCAGGTTTTGCGGACATTGCCCGCGCATCCAGACCGTCTTGCCACCATGGGTGACAACGGCCTGGCACAGATCATTGTCCAGATTTTGCTCGGGGTATGTATCTGACGTATTGAAGGGGCGAATGCGGGTATGTGTCAAATCAGGGCTTCCATGACCAAAGGACCGCGTCAGAGGCGCGGATTGACCGCCACGTTGCCACACTCACCGCCCAATTCAAGAAGGCTTTGAAGTATCGCCGCTTTGGCACCGCCTAAGCGACCCGCCCGCCCCGAGCGTTTCTTCCAGAGCGATCGTCCCGGAAAACCTGCACCGCAAAAGGGTTTAGGCTCTGGACCGAAAACGGCACCGTCTGACCAGCCGCTTTGACCCAAAAGCGGAAACTGGCGAAAAATGCGGCTATGAGCCAGTTGCGGACAAAGCTGCTGTTGGTGTTGTGCGGAGGAATGACCGCTTGTTTTCAAAAGGCGCCGTGCACCTTACATCGCAGTTGTGACTTGAAGCGCTGGCGTATCCTTGAGCGTTTTCAACACAAATTCTGAACGCACTTGCTCAATTTCTGGCTGGCGCAAGAGCTTGTCGTGGATAAAGCGCGAAAACGCCTCAAGGTCCTCCACGCGCACTGTCAAAATGTAGTCCGCATCACCCGATATCGAAAAAGCGGATTGAATTTCCTGCTGAGACCCTAGCCACTTGGAAAGTTTCTCGTCCGACGTCTGATCGTGATGCCGCATATTCAGCCGCACGATGGCGTGCAGCTTCAGGCCGAGCGCATTGGCGTTCAAACAGGCCCGGTAGCACTCAATGACCCCTGCAGTTTCAAGTGCGGCACGACGGCGCGAACACTGAGAGGCTGAGAGGTGCACGATTTCAGCAAGGTCAATGTTCCCAAGTGACCCATCACGTTGGAGTGCGTTCAAGATGCGCACATCGTAAGAATCAAGAGGTTTGGCGATCATAAGTCACATCGAATTGCACGTTTCATGTGAAGTTGTGAGATATTATGCACGAAAATGCAAATAGGTTCATCATAGATCAAACGAATGCGCATTTCGTGAGGCGCTTCTCGCATAGCATCGCACCACGTAGCGTAAGGAGCATAGCGATGCAGGCCATGAAAACGAAACTCTTTGAAGGACTTTCAAGCTGCCTGATCGACAATGGTGTCGATACACTTTTCGGGCTCATGGGAGATGCCAATCTCTTCATGGTGGACAGTTATCGCCAACAAACCGGCACGCGCTTTGTCCCTGCGGTTCACGAAGGCAGCGCAGTGCTCATGGCGCATGGGTATGCTCGGGTGACAGGCAAGGTTGGCGTTGCAACCGTAACCCATGGTCCAGCGGTCACCAATTGCACGACAGCATTAACAGACGCCGCACGCGCAAAAATTGGTATTGTGCTGATGGCGGGAGATACACCTGGGGAGAATCCAAACCATCTTCAAAACACCGATCAGCGCGCTGTGGCAACGCTGTGCGGGGCGGGTTTTGAGCAGATGCGGTCAGCGGCAACTGCGCTGGAAGACCTGGCGCGCGCGCTTTACCGTGCGCGCGCTGAACGTCGCCCGATCCTGTTCAACATGCCGGCGGAGTTCATGTGGCAAGAGGTTGATTACAAGAAAACCATCCATCCTGTTTTTGAAACCCCCGCCTATGCCCCAGAGGGCGACGTGCTGGATGAAGCAATCGGAATGATCGCTTCTGCAAAGCGCCCCCTGCTTTTGGCCGGAGGCGGCGCACTTGACGCGGGCACCGCTTTGATGCGGCTGGCAGATCGATTGGAAGCGCCCTTGGCCACCACACTAAAAGCAAAAGGGCTCTTTGCCGAGCATCCGTATTGCATTGATCTTTGCGGCACGCTGAGTACACCCACAGGCTATGACGCCATCGACAAGGCAGATTGCATTGTCGCATTCGGCGCAAGCCTGACCGAGTGGACTACAGATCACGGCAAACTGTTCAAGGATAAGCGCATCGTCCAGATTGACACGGATGCCTCCGCCATTGGCAAAACCGTCCATCCAAACGCCGCTCTGATTGCAGATGCCGCGCTGACGGCAGACAATATTCTCTATTGGCTGAATGAAGCAGAAATAGCGCCCAGCGGCTTCACGCGCGAATTAGACTCAATGACGTTGCGCAAGCACGACACGCCGCAAAGCAAAGAGCGACCAGAGAACACCATAAACTATGTTGAGACCCTCGAATGGCTCAACGAAAGGCTTCCAAAGGACCGTATCCTTGTGACCGATGGCGGCCGCTTCATGACCGAGGTATGGTGCCGTGTTGACGTGGAAAAGCCCCGAGCTTTTCTGGACACTACAAACTTTGGCTCGATTGGATTAGGGCTTCAGGCCGCCATTGGCGCAAGCGCTGCAAAGCCAGACAAACCTGTCGTGATTTTTACCGGAGACGGCGGCTTTATGATGGGTGGGCTTACCGAGCTAAACACTGCGGTCCGTTTGGGTTTGGATCTTGTCGTTGTCATTTGCAACGATGCCGCCTACGGCGCCGAGCATATTCAACTGCTCGATAAAAAGATGGATCCGGTTGCCAGCACATTTGACTGGCCCTCTTTTGCAAGCGTTGCGCAGAGTTTGGGCGCGCAAGGCGTGGATCTGCAAACTCCCGAAGATTTAGGTGCAGTTGCCGAGGCGCTCGAAAAACGATCCGGCCCACTGGTGATCGACATGCACCTCGATCCGTTCGACGTTCCACGAATGCGCGTTTAGTCGCGTATAAGCGTCATTTGTCCAATCTGCAGCATCAGTCAAAATGGGCTCAAACCGGACTTTCTCGGCAAACATCGCCAGGGTCTGCAAAAAGCCCCAGAGCAGACATTGGCGAAAACTGCGGCTGTCACCCGGTTGCGGACAAAGTTACCATTTCGAAAGACCTTGATGCCTTGGCTCGAAAGTGTAGCACTGTGGCTTGATTTTCACTTGAGCCTGGGGTGTCGAGAATGGGTTTGCTAACAGGAAAGGCAGCCATCGTGACCGGAGCGTCGGCACCGCAAGGCATCGGCAGGGCGATAGCTCTTCGGTTGGCGCAGGACGGTGCAAGTGTTGTCGTAGGCGACATTGACGGCACATTGCAAAGCAATGAAGCGGGCCGGTCCAGAATGGAACTCCTCGATGAACTCGTCTCAGAGATCCGGGCCGGGAATGGTCGCGCGCTGGCCGTAAAACTGGACGTGACCTCTCAGCAAGATGTGGATGCCTGCATTGGCAAAACTGTATCAGAGTTCGGTCGTCTCGATGTGCTGGTCAATAATGCCGGCTCTTTGGCTGGTTCGGACAATTTCCTCTCGACAACGCCGGATCAGTGGGAAAGCAGCTTTCGCGTCAATATCTTAGGTCCGATGATGCTGTCCAAAGCCGCCATTCCCGAGATGCGCAAAAGTGGTGGCGGACGGATCATCAATATCGGGTCGACCGGTAGCCTCGGCGCAGAGCCCGGCTTTGGCGCCTATACTGCAATGAAACACGGGCTGGTTGGCCTGTCGAAAACGCTCGCTGCGGAATTCGGCGCGGATGGCATTCTCTGCAACACCGTCTGCCCGGGATATATCGCCACCGACATGCACAAGGCCGCCAATGCGAGGTTGGCAGAGGAAAACCAAATCTCGCTCGAAGAAATCAAGGCCCGGCGCTATGCCAATGTCGCCCTGAAGGACGCCGGTTTGCCGGTCGATGTGGCAAACGCGGTTGCATATCTCGCCGGTCCACAATCAAACTACGTAACAGGTATCAACCTGCCGGTTACGGGTGGCGTCCCTGCCGGCATCTAGGGTTCGGCCAGAGTAAGTGCGGGCGCACCACCGGCATCTGACAATTGTGCCGGTGGTGCGGTATGTCTCCCGGAGCTTGCGATCGTCGTCACCAGTCCCCTATCCCGCGATCAGGCGCATGAAAACCGGCGGGATCACTGGCAATCCCTGCTCAGTCATTTGCCGTCGCATCTTTGTAATCATTGGTAAATTTGATCACGACCTTCTTGTCCTTGTCCAGCTTGATCGCGGCCTTGGCCATGCCTTTTGCAGCCGCCTGATGACCCGAGAAATCGCCCGGCAACTTTTCGAGATATTTGAAAAGATCAACAGCGGCCAGCTTCAGCCGATCCGGGCCTGAGCCAACTTTCATAGCTGAATCGTTGGCGTTGCGGACACCTTTCCCAAACACCTTGCGCGCTTTCTCGTCGCCATTGTCCGCCCTTTTCTTGATTTCCAACAGGTTCTTCATCCGCACCTTGATAAGGTCAATTTCCTTCACGAGATCGTCGTGATAGGCGATCAGCTTTTTGACATCCTTCTGTATGCCCGTCGCCATCGCGGCACGGAGCAACTTTTTTCGTTGCACGATCGGCGCATCCTTGTTCAGCGCCGCAACCAGATCTTTGCGCAATCGCCCGACATTCTTTATCGCCTTCTTGCGGCAATCATCGACCGTCTCCAGTGCCTCAAAAGCGGCCTTGAATGCCTTGTATGGCCCTTCCCCGACCGTCTGGGGCGAACCGCCGCCTGCCTTTGCGATCGCGGATTTGAATTCCTTCTCCTTCGCGACAAAGGCGGTCAGGGCTTTTCCCAGTCCGGATGCCTTCATTACCTTCGGTTTATTGTCCGCCCACCATTTGGGATTCAATTCAAAATCTTTCAACTTGTCGCTCCAAAAACTTCAACACAATAGCGCAAAGACTGCATTGCAGGCCTCAAACCGGTCAATACTAAACTATTGCGCTTGTTTTTCACGGAAATCGCGTCGCGGATTTTCCCTTGCACGAACCCGTGCTGACTGCGCCCCATGACATCCATCTACCGATTTCTTGGTCCGTTCTCCCTCAGCGGAAAACTTCCTGCCAATCCGGCAGCGCTGTTGTGCAAAAATAAACATATCAATAGGTTGCGACGGCCCTGTCCGTGTAGCCTCACAGACCTCCGGGTGTGGAAACGCTGGAAGTTGCCCAGACACCGGCGCGGCTCTGGCACAAGGAACCGGTATTCGGGGCTGCCCCGGACGTTGCGCGCGCCTTGCTGCACCATGGCCTGCGCTCTGCCACCCACGGCCCCCGAAAAGCACCGTGCAGACGGATCGAATCAGCCGCCTACCACAGGGCCGCGCCATTGATCTGAATGTCCTCCATGGTCAGCGCCGGGGTCTGGTCGCTGCACAGCATCGCAACCACACGCGCGACCTCCTCGGGCTGGACCAACCGCCCCTGCGGGTTTTCGGCGGCGATCAGGGCAATCTCTTGTGCGGGGGTGGTTCCGTTCAACGCGGCGCGATCTGCGGCATAGGCCTGCAACATCTCGGTCTCGACCCAGGTCGGGCTGACCGAAACGCAGTTGACCCCATGCGCCGCCCCCTCCAGCGCCAGGGCCCGCGTCAAAGCCACCAGCCCCGCCTTAGAGGCGCAATAGGCCGGGTGATCCGCCTTGGCCGTGCGCGCCGCAGTTGAGCCGATGTTCACAATCCGCCCCCAGCCCTGCGCGATCATCCCGGGCAGAACCTCCCGCGCCATCAGGAACGGGCCTGTCAGATTGGTCTCGATCACCGCCGACCATTGGCTCAGGTCATGCCCGACCACCGTCTGCTCGACCGAGACGCCCGCCGCATTGACCAGCATGTCGACCCGCCCCCAGTGGGCCCGCACCCGCCCACAGAAGGCCGCGACCGAGGCCGGGTCGCGCACATCCAGCGCCCCGGCCATGACGTTCGTGCCCTCCGCATCCCCAAACAGGGCCGCCACATCCGCATCCGCCCCGCGCCGCGCACCCGCCGCCACAAGGACCCCGCCCGCCAGCAATTCCCGCACGGTGGCCCGACCGATCCCGCTCAGCCCTCCCGTGACCACGGCAACCCGTGGGTTTGAACCCGTCTCCTGCATGCACGCACCCTAACCCGACCCCGCGCGCGCAACCAAGCCACAGGTCGCGCCCGACCTGCGATTTCCTGCAAACATGTCGCAAATGGGCGGGCTATCCCCCCACCAATACCGGCAAAAACACGCAAACCGCGCGCCCTGCCCGCACAGATACAAGGAACTCCCAAGTGAAAATCGGATTCATCGGCCTCGGCAATGTCGGCGGCAAGCTCAGCGCCAGCCTGTTGCGCAACGGCATTCCCCTCACCGTCCACGATCTCGACAGCGCCCGCGTCGACAGCTTTGTGGCCCAAGGCGCCGAGGCCGCAAGCAGCCCGGCCCAGATGATGCGCGACTGCGACGCCGTCATCACCTGCCTGCCCTCCCCGGCGGCCTCGGATGCTGTCATGCAACAGATGCTGGACGAGGTCACCACCGGCAAGATCTGGATGGAAATGTCCACCACCGACGAAGCCGAAGTCAAACGCCTCGGCGCCCTTGTCATCGACCGCGGCGGCGCGGCCGTCGATTGCCCCGTATCGGGTGGATGCCACCGCGCCGCCACCGGCAACATCTCGATCTTTGCCGGTTGCGACCGCGCCACATTCGACCGCATCCTGCCCCTGCTCACCACCATGGGCCGCCGCGTCCTGCATACCGGAGACCTGGGCAGCGCCTCGGTGCTCAAGGTGCTCACCAACTACCTCGCCACGGCCAACCTCGTCACCTGCTGCGAGGCGCTCGTCGTCGCCAAAGCCGCCGGGATGAACCTCAACACCGCTTATGAGGCGATGAAAATCTCCTCCGGCACCAGCTTTGTGCACGAAACCGAAAGCCAGGTCATCCTCAACGGCAGCCGCGATATCTCGTTCACCATGGACCTGGTGAAAAAGGATATCGGCCTGTTCCAGGACGTCGCCGACCGCGCCAATGTGCCCCTGGAAATCAACCCGGTCCTGATCGACATCTTCAACGACGCCATCGACCGCTTTGGCGAACGCGAATTGTCCCCCAACATCATCCGCCGCCTCGAAGAGGCCACCGGACTCGACATCCGCGCCCCCGGTTTCCCGCCGGAAATGACCGATGACGAACCCGAAGAACCCGGATACGAGGTCATCCCGCAGGGGCAGCAGCCCAGCGCCTGAACCGGTCGGGAACACCCGCGCTTTTCAGGCCCGGACACAGCGCCGTTGCGCTGTGTCACCCTGCAGGGCTTCAGGCCGCCACCCCCTAAATCAGCCACTCCAAAGCGACCCAACCGCTATATTTTCCGCCTCTGCCCCAGCGTCCCGCCAGATTTAGGGCGGAATCTTGGCGCGAAGCAATTGATCCCGACCCGACCATCTGTCATTGATATTTCCTGCGACCCAATCTGCCGGGGCCGTACTCTGCTGCCAGGAATCACCTGCAATGACCGCTCCGACGCTTGCAGTCGACAATGCCGCCACGCCGCCTCTGATCCGCATCGCCGGGTCATTGCTGACGGCGTCGTTGGGCAGCATCGAACGCCCCGCCGCTCAGGTCACAGACCAGATCCCCCCACAGGACGCCCAGCGCGAATCGCAAATCACGCTCGACCTTTCGGGGCTCGATGCCTTTGACACCGGCGGGGCCTGGCTCGTCGCCGACCTGCGCAACCGGTTGCAGGACAAGGGCGCACAGGTCGCCATCCACGGCCTCGACCCGGCCTATTCCGATCTGCTCGACAATGTCACCCGCAACATGCCGGACCCCGAACAGGTCGAGGACCCGCCCAGCGGCCTGGTGCCCTGGGTCGCCTCCGTCGGCGCCAGCACCGTGGGCGCCTGGCAGGGCCTGCTCTCCGCGCTCAGCTTTTTCGGCCTCACGCTCGTGCGCCTGGGCCGCGCCATTGTCATGCCCTGGACCCTGCGCGCAGCCCCGCTGGTGACCCAAATGCAGGAAACCGGGCTCAAGGCCGTCCCGATTGTCGCCCTCATGGGCTTTCTCATCGGCATCGTGCTGGCCTTTCAGGGGGCCACCCAATTGCGCCAGTTCGGGGCCGAAGTCTTTGTGGTCGAGCTGATCTCCATCTCTGTCCTGCGTGAACTGGGCATCCTGCTGACCGCCATCATCGTCGCCGGGCGCTCGGGCTCGGCCTTTACCGCCTCCATCGGCTCCATGAAGGTGCAGGAAGAACTCGACGCCATGCGCACGCTGGGCCTCGACCCGATTGACGTGCTGGTGGTGCCGCGCACCCTGGCCCTGCTGATCATGCTGCCCATCCTCGGCTTTATCGCCGATCTGGCCGGGCTGTTCGGCGGCGCGCTGATGTCCTGGATCAACCTTGGCGTCAGCCCGGGCATGTTCATCACCCGTCTGCATGAAACCACCAGCGTCTGGCACCTGGCCGTCGGCCTGATCAAGGCCCCGTTCTTTGCCATCGCCATCGCCGTGCTCGCCTGCTGGCAGGCCATGCAGGTGCGCGGCTCTGCCCAAAGCGTCGGAGAGCGCACAACCGCCTCTGTCGTGCTCGCCATCTTTAGCGTCATCGCGCTGGATGCGGTGTTCTCTGTCCTGTTTTCATCGCTCGGGATATGACCATGACCGCGCCAGAACCCACCCAAACCCCCGACAGACAGGCCCAAGACAGACAGGCCCAAGACAGACAGGCCATCATCCGCGTGCGCGGGCTGCGCAATCAATTCGGCCCGCAGGTCATTCACGACAATCTGGACCTCGACGTCTGGCAGGGCGAGGTGCTGGGCATTGTCGGCGGCTCGGGCACCGGCAAATCGGTGCTGCTGCGCACCATCGTCGGGCTGAACCAGCCCGCAGCGGGCAGCATAGAGGTGCTGGGCACCGATGTGCTGAACGCCCCGACACAGGAGCGTATCGAAATCGGCAAACGCTGGGGCGTGGCCTTTCAGGATGGCGCGCTGTTTTCCTCGCTGACCGTGCTGCAAAACGTCATGGCGCCCATGCGCGAACACCTGAACATGTCCGAAACCATGATGCGCAACCTGGCCGAGCTGAAAATCGGACTGGTCGGGCTGCCCATGATCAGCTGCTCCAAATACCCCTCCGAACTGTCCGGTGGTATGCGCAAACGCGCCGCCCTGGCCCGTGCGCTGGCGCTGGACCCGGCCATCGTGTTCCTGGATGAGCCCACCGCCGGGCTCGACCCGATCGGGGCTGCGGATTACGACACGCTGATCCGCGAATTGCAGCAGGCCCTCGGGCTCACCGTGTTCATGGTCACCCATGATCTGGACAGCCTCTATGCCATCTGCGACCGGATCGCCGTGCTCGCAGAAAAACGCGTGCTGGTCGAAGGTCCGATCGAGGGAATGACAGCCGTCGACCACCCCTGGGTGCAGGAATATTTCACCGGCCCAAGGGCGCGCGCGGCACAACACAAGCAGGACAAAGGCCCAAACGCCGCTCTGTCCGACACCAACAATCCAGTAATCAGTAACAAGGAGTCAGCGCCGACTTAGGTCCACCCGCTGCCAGGGACGTCAATGGAAACCAAAGCGAACTATGTACTGATCGGTGTGTTTACACTGGCCGGCCTTCTCGGCGCGGCAGGCCTGCTGCTGTGGCTGGCCAATGTCCAGGTCAATCGCCAATATGCCTATTACGACGTGCTGTTTGACAATGTCGCCGGCCTCTCTACCGCAGGCAGCGTGCGGTACAATGGTCTGCCCGTCGGTCAGGTGCTGTCGCTCGACCTGGACGAAAAAGACCCCTCCAAAGTGCGCGTGCGCCTCGAAGTGGACGCCAGCACTCCGATCAAGACCGACAGCACCGCACAGCTGCAATCGCAGGGCGTCACCGGCGTCAGCTATGTTTCCCTCTCCAGCGGCTCGGCCGATGCCAAACCGATGCCCGACTATGGCGTGATCAAAGGCGTGCCCAGCCCGCTGCAATCCATCTTCGAAGGCGCGCCCGAACTGCTGACCGAGGCCATCGACCTGATGAAAGAGCTGCGCACCGTGGTCAATGACGACAACCGCAAAGCGGTCAGCGACGTGCTCACCAACCTCGCCTCTGCCTCGGGCAAGCTCGACACCACCCTGACCGAGTTCGAAACCCTCTCCACCGACCTCAGCAGCGCGGCGAAACAGATCGCGGGCTTTACCGACCGGCTGGACCAGCTGTCCGATACGGCCGAGCAAACCCTCAACGCCGCCACAGATACGCTGACCACCGCCAAGACCACCGTCCAGACCGCCACCACCACCCTGGACAGCGCCACCGAGGCCTTTGACACCGCGGACGGGCTGATGAAAAACCAGCTGACCGACTTTATCACCAGCGGCACATCCGTCGCAAAAACCCTGGACCAGACCGTCAAAACGCTGGAGCCCGCCGCGCTCGACACGCTCACCGCCGCCCGCACCCTGGTCGACACCCGCATCCCGGCCATCGCCACCCAGGTCGAACAGACCGTCGCCGCCATCGAAACCCAGATCACCGCCGTCGGCTCCAACACCAACACGCTGATCGACCGTTTCGAACAGGTGGGTGAAACCGCACAGGCCCGGCTGGAACAATCCGAAGGCGCCATCAACAGTTTCGAAACCCTCTCTGCCAACCTGACCTCGGCAGCGCAGGAAGTCACCACATTCACCAAACGTCTGGAGCAGCTCTCCGACACCGCCGAAACCACCCTCACCACCGCCACCGACACGCTCACCACGGCCCAGGGCGCGATGACCTCCGCCACCGGCACGCTCGACACCGCGCAACAGGCCTTCGCCACCGCCGATGGGCTGATGCAGAACGAGCTCAAGAGCTTCATCACAACCGGTACCGACGTGGCCCAAACCCTGAACCAGACGGTCAAGACCCTGGAGCCCACCGTCACCCAGACCCTCGCCGCCACCCAGGAGCTGGTCCAAACCCGCATCCCCGCGCTCACCTCCAAGGCGGAAACCACGCTCACCAATCTGGATCAGCAAATCACCACCCTGGGCACAGGCGCCAGCGGCCTCATCACCCGCTACGAAGCCGTCGGCGCGACCGCCCAGGCCCGGCTCGATCAGACCGAACCCGTCATCACCGCCTTCACCGACGCCACGCTCCAGGCCAAAAGCACCATCGAAACCATCAACACGTCGGTCCAGAACAATCTGCCCGACCTGATGCAGGACCTGTCGCAGGCCGCCTCCAACGCCAACCGCGTCATCACCGATATCGGCACCCAGGTCACCACCCTCTCGGGCGATGTCTCGGCCCTGTCCGACGAAGGCGTGATCGCGCTCAAGGCCGCGACCGAGACTTTCGCCAATGCCAACCAGACCCTCGACGCCATCACCGGCACCATGGGCACCGCCCAGAATACGCTCAAAACCGCAGACACCACCCTCGCCTCGATCAACACCGTCGTGAACACGGATATCGACAGTATCGTCACCGATGTGCGCGACGCTGTCTCGACCTTCTCAACCACCGTCCAGCGCGTCTCGGCCAATCTGGACCGGATCTCATCCGAGATCCTCAACGCCTCCACCTCGGCCTCCAACCTCATCGGCACCGTGGACGGCATTGTGCAAAGCAATCGCCGCCAGCTCTCTGATTTCCTGCGCGTCGGCCTGCCCCAACTTCAGCGCTTCGTGGATGAATCCCGCCGCCTCGTTAACAGTATGGACCGTCTCGTCGACCGCGTAGAACGCGACCCGGCCCGTTTTTTCCTCGGCACCCAAGCATCGGAGTTCCGCAAATGATCCGCCCCTTCCCTCTGATCGCCGCATGCACCCTGGCCGGGCTGCTCTCGGGATGTGCCGGTCTGGGCACGCTCAATCAGGCGTCCAAACCCAACGATCTCTACGCGCTCACCCCCAAAAGCACCTTCAACCAGAACCTGCCCCGCATCCATTCGCAGATTGTGGTCGAAGAACCCACCGCAACCGCCGCCGTGAACACCAATCAGATCGCTGTTTTCCCCACCCCGCTGGAGGTCCAGTACCTGCCCGTGGCCCGCTGGGTCGACCGCGCGCCGCTCATCGTCCAGGCGCTGATGATCGAAAGCTTTGAAAACTCGGGCAAAGTGCCCGCCGTCGGCCGCTCTACGGTTGGCCTGCGCGCGGATTACCTGGTGGTGACGGACATCCGCGAGTTTCAGGCCCATGTCTCCGAAACCGTGTCCGAGACCGGCACCAAAACCGAAACGCTGACAATCACGGTCCGGCTGAACATCAAGATCGTCGACGAATACGAAGACCACATCATCGCCTCGGATTCTTTTGAAAAAGTCAGGATCGCCACCAGCTCGGACGCCTATGATGTGGTCTATGCCTTTGACGAAGCCCTGGGCAGCGCCATGCGGGCTGCGGTAGAATGGAGCATTTCGCGCATTCACAATCACGGCGGATAACACGGCAAACAACCCGGCCCCACAAGAGGGTGCCCCAGCACGATGAAAGGCCAATGGATACATTTGATTACATCATCGTCGGCGCCGGATCCGCAGGCTGCGTGCTCGCCGCGCGGCTGAGCGAACAGCCCAATACAACCGTCTGCGTGCTCGAAGCCGGCCCGCGTGACATCCATCCCCTGATCCATATCCCGGTCGGCTGGATGCGGCTGATGTCAAACCAGAACCTGAACTGGATGTATCAGGCCGATGGCTCTGAGTGGACCGGAGGCCGCCCGATCCCGGTGCCACGGGGCAAGGTGCTGGGGGGATCTTCGTCGATCAATGGCAATGTGTTCAACCGGGGCGCCCCCTCTGATTTCGATCAATGGGCGCAGCGGGGCAATCCGGGCTGGGATTATGACTCGATCCTGCCCTTGTTCCGACGCCTGGAATCCTGGGTGGGCCCGGACCCGGATGCGCGCCGCGGCTCTGACGGCCCGCTTTCGGTCACGCCCAGCCCCTGGACCCACCCCCTGTGCGAGGCGTTTCTGGACAGTGCCGCCAGCCTCGGCATTCCCCGCAACCCCGATTACAACGGGCGCGAACAATTCGGCGCCGCCTATACCCAGCGCACCATCGCGGGCGGACGACGTCAAAGCGCGGCGCGGGCCTTTCTGCGCCCGGCCATGGACCGTCCCAACCTGGACCTGCGCACCGGGGCGCTGGCCACGCAGATCCTGATGGGCAGCGGTCACGCCACCGGGATACGCTATCAACAGGGCGAAGAGACCCGGCTGGTCCATGCCCGTCAGGAGGTGATCCTGTGTGGCGGGGTCATCAACTCTGCGCAGTTGCTGCAGATCTCGGGCGTGGGCGATCCGGATCATCTGGCAGAGATTGGCGTGCCGGTGGTGGCAGCACTTCCCGGGGTCGGACAAAATCTGCGCGACCATTTCACGCCGCGGTTCACGGCCCGGGTCAAGGGGGTGCAGACCTTCAACGAATTGTCGCGTGGCTTTGCCTTTGCCAAAGAGGTCGGGAAATGGCTGGCCGGGCGTCCCTCGATCCTCAGCCTGCCGGCCACGGCCTGTTATGCCTTTGCCAAATCGGACCCGGTGCTGGAGCATTCGGATTTGCAGATTACCTTCATGCCCGCCTGTTACAAGGACGGCCGGCAGAACCAGCTGGACGATCTGCCCGGCATGACCCTGGCCGCCTGGCAACAACGCCCCGAGAGCCTGGGGTTTGTCAAAGCCCGGTCCGCCGACCCAAAGGCGCGGCCGCAGATTCAACCGAATTACCTCAGCTCGGAAACCGACCGGCGTGTGTTGCTGGCGGGGCTGAAGCTGGCGCGCAAGCTGATGCGCACGGCCCCGATGGCGCCGTATTTTGCCGGTGAGATCTACCCGGGCGAAGCGGCGGTCAGCGATGATGACCTGATGGCAACTGCGCGCGAACGCGGGACAACGACGTTTCACATGATGGGCACCTGCCGCATGGGTCCGCAGTCGGATCCGTCAACCGTGGTGGACGCGCAATTGCGCGTTCATGGGCTGCAGGGGTTGCGGGTGGCGGATGCCTCGATCTTTCCGACCATGCCCTCAGCCAATACGAATGCGGCGTCCCTGATGGTGGGCGAAAAGGCAGCTGACCTGATCCTCAGACCTCCAGGCCAGCCGTAATACGAAAATTCTGCGAATTTTCGCGCGCGCCGCGACCGGGGCATGTCCTGGGCGGTCTTTGTTATATATCAATGGCTTAACCTAGTGTCCCAGCTGGGACATTGTCGATTTTCGCCTGATTGGCTCATCCCGGCACCAGTGCCAGCGCCCGGATCGGGCTGCCTGTGCCGCGCTCGATCTTGAGTGGGGCAGCGATCAGGATGGCACCTTTTGGGGGCAGTTGATCGAGGTTGGCCAGGCTGGCCAGGCCAAAGCAATTGTCCCGGTGCAGGAGGTTATGGGCGGGATAAGGCGGCGAGAAATCTCCGGCCAGTCCCGCATCCGTCCCGATACATTGCGTCCCCCATCCAACGATGCCACGCGCCAGCAGCAGGTCCATACACTCTGGCGTCGGCCCCGGGCTATGGGCCTTGCCCTCGGCGTCTTCGTTGAGGAACAGGGCCGCATCCCTGGCCCGGCTATCCCAATCCGTGCGCATCACCACCCAATCGCCGGGCTGTATCTCTCCATGTGCGGCTTCCCAGGCCAGCACATGGTCTGGGGTCAGCAGGAAATCGGGATCCGCCTGGGCCTGGGCCGAGCAATCGATCACATTGACCGGCGCCACCAACCGCTGCACGTCCAGCGTATCCGTATAGCCATCGGCAAAATCCTTGCCGGTGATCCAGTGATGGGGGGCATCGAAATGGGTGCCCGAGTGTTCGCCCAGCACCATCCAGTTCCAGGCAAAGAATGGTCCGTCCTTGTCATATTCGCTGATCTTGTTGATTTCGACCTTTGGGGTGTTCTTGGCGAAATCCTCGTCCAGCCGCAGGATCGGCGTGTCCGGCCCCAGCGGGCCGGTGCAATCCACGACCCGGACACCGCCGCCCATCAACAATCGGCCCAGGCCCAGCAGCGCATCCGTTCCACCCATGTTATCCCCCTGTCCCTGCTGGCTTGGAAACCGCCGCGCCCGGGTTTGCATTGTTTGTTCCATGACGTCGAAAACCTGATCCACCGCCCAGGCCTGAGTGACAAAGCCCGGCGACATGCGCAGCACGTGATCGCGATGATCCACTGACAGGCCCGCCAATCTCAGCGCACCCACGACGGCTGCGGCTTCGGCCTTGTCCGGCATCTTCATCATGATAGACCCGCCGCGCCGCTCCGCCGCGCGCGGGGTTGTCAGCTCCAGGCCCAATCTGTCCGCATGCCCGATGATCTGCGCGCACAGGGCCTGATTATGGGCCACCATGGCGTCCCGGTCCTGTTGCGCATGCCAGGCCAGGGCCGGCACCGAAGCCACAGCAGCCGTCACACCGGGCGTGCCGTTGTCAAAACGGCGGATGTCCGGAGCGAATTCGAACTTGTCCAGGTCCCAGGAAAACGGATTGTTCTGGGACCACCAGCCGCGATGGGCCGGCTGGCATTCCTGCAGCACGTCCTTGTCCACATAGAGGATGCCGGCCCCGGGTGTTCCACACATCCATTTCAGGCTGGTCGACACCACGAAATCCACGCGCGGATTGCTCACGTCAAACGGCAAGAGCCCGGCGACCTGGGTGATATCGGCGCAAATCAGGCTGCCCATCTCGCGCCCATGCGCCACCAGCGCGGGCAAATCACACCGCGCCGAGGCGGTCGAGGTCACCCATGTCACCAGGGCCAGCCCGACATCGCGTCCCCAGGCCGCGATGATATCCTCGTCCCGCACCCAGGTTTCGCCCTGCCGCAGGGGCACGGTTCGCAGCGTGAAGCCATACTGCGCCGCCAGGCCACTCAGCAGAAAATGGAGCGAAGGAAAACAGTCTGCACCGACAAGCACCTCTCGGCCACGCAGGTATTCGCCGGGCAAAGCGCCAATAATGGAGGCCATCGCCGTCGTGACGCTTTCGCTGGTTGTCAACGTGCCCTTGGGCGCGTGCAGCAATCCGCGCCACAGATCGATGAATTTTTGCCGACGTCGCAATGCGTAGCCCCATTGCCCGTCATCCAATGCGCCCCAGCTTTGTGCAAAGGCGGCCATTTCTGCCTGCAAGTCCTGCGTTTTGCCCGGATACATTCCTATGGAGTGATACAGGAAATACCCTGCTCCGGGGTCATTGGTCAGCTGTCTGCTTGCCTGATTCATCGACTGTTCCTTGCCTTATGCGTCCACCTGCCGAGCCCATATGACCCTCTGAATGGAATTGACGGCAAACTGCCAGGAATGAAAAGCCCTGAAACAGCAGAACGTCAGGCCAAAGGGGCCCGGGGCATGTCGCAATTTGCTCGTCACCGCTGCCGGACTGGCGCTAGACTGAACCAAAGACTTTGGCAGAGGACTCACCCCATGCTGGACCATTCCGCGCGCTACTCCGTTTTGTTCGAACCGGTCAAGATCGGGCCCGTCGTGGCACGGAACCGATTTTACCAGGTGCCCCATTGTAACGGGATGGGGCATTTGCATCCTCAGGCTGAGGCTGCGATGCGCAAGATGAAGGCCGAAGGCGGCTGGGCGGTCGTGGCCACGCAAGAGACCGAGATCCATCCGACCTCGGATCTGTCGCCATTTCCCGAGAACCGTTTGTGGGATGCGCGCGACATTCCCGCGCTGCGTCTGATGACGGATGCCATCAAGGAACATGGTTCTCTTTCGGCGATAGAATTGGTCCACAACGGTTATCATGCGCAAAACTTGCAAAGCCGCGCGCCGATTCTGGCCCCTTCGGACATGTCGATCTATGCCGAGAGCACCAGACAGGCCCGGGCAATGGACAAGAGCGATATCCGCGACCTGCGCAAATGGCACCGTGCGGCGGCGCTGCGGGCGCGGGACGCCGGGTTTGATATTGTTTATGTTTATGCCGGCCACGGCATGACCATTGCGCAGCAGTTTCTGCAACCGCATTTGAACCAGCGCACAGATGAATACGGCGGGTCCATCGAAAACCGCCTGCGGCTGACCCGGGAATTGATCGAAGACGCGCTGGAGGCTGTTGGTGATACTTGTGGCGTGGCGTTTCGGTTTGCTGTGGACGAGATGTTGGGCAAACAGGGCATGCAGGCCTCGGAAGATGGTCAGGCGGTTGTGGAGCTGCTGGGAGATTTGCCGGATCTGTGGGATGTGAACGTGTCGGATTGGGCCAATGATTCAGTGACCACACGGTTTCAGCCTCGGGACGGGTATCAGAACGACTATATAAAGTTTGTCAAAGGGCTGACCCGCAAACCCGTTGTCGGTGTCGGGCGTTTGACCTCTCCGGATATGATGGTTTCGATGATCAAGGACGGGATTGTGGATTTCATCGGGGCCGCGCGCCCCTCTATCGCCGATCCGTTTCTGCCCAATAAGATCCAGGAAGGGCGTATCGACGATATTCGTGAGTGCATTGGCTGCAATGTGTGCGTTTCGGCGGATTCATTGGCTGTTCCAATTCGCTGCACTCAGAATCCGACAATGGGAGAAGAATGGCGCCGGGGTTGGCATCCGGAGCGGATCGCCCCCAAACGCACGTCACAAGAGGCCTTGGTTATCGGTTCTGGTCCGGCGGGGCTGGAGTGTACCTTGGCGCTGGCGCGACGCGGTTATGATGTGACTTTGGCCGAAGCCGAAGACGCATTGGGGGGGCGCGTTCGGCGCGAGAGCGCCCTGCCCGGACTGAAGGCTTGGTCGCGGGTCATGGACTATCGCATCTACCAATTGGAACAGATGGCCAATGTTCAGATCTTTCGCCAAAGCCCGCTGAGCAGCGATGATGTCGCCGAGTTGGGCACATCAAACGTCTTTGTCGCTACCGGTGCCACATGGCGCGCCGATGGGTTGGGCCGCAGCACGCGCCGGTCACCGCCCCGGATTGATCCAGGCGCCGCTGTATTCACGCCTGACGATTTGATGGCGGGCCGTTTGCCTCCGCTGGGTCCGGTAATGGTCTATGACGACGACTCTGGCTATTTGGGAGCGGTGCTGGCCGAGCTTTTGGCGGACGCAGGCCATTCGGTGATATTTGTCACGCCGTCAAATCAGGTGTCGCCTTATACTGCGCTGACCCTGGAACAGCATCGCGTGCAGGCTGCGCTGATCGAACGCAACGTGGATATCCGCTGCAATCAGACACTGGTCAGTGTCAACGCGGACAGCGCCGGGTTGGCCTGTGGGTTTACCGGCCGTGACAGCGAGATTGCCGTGTCGGCCCATGTCCTGGTGACAGAGCGCATACGCGAAAGCGGACTATACGAGCAGCTGCAATCCAACAGGACGCTGGACGGGCTTCACCTGATCGGGGACGCGGCCTCGCCGGGTTTGATCGCCGATGCAGTTTGGTCCGGCCATATGGCGGCGCAGAACTTTGAGCGGGCGCCAGAGGATATCGAGGACGATTGGTTTCAACGTGAGATCGTGGAGCTACCAGTGTGAGTTATTGACACCCCTGGCTAACAGGTTGAAAGAATTTCTGCATGCTCTTGTGCGGCCATTGGCTCAAGGCAAGGAAGTGGCTTGTTTTTCAGAGAAATTTTGATACTCTGCTGACTAATTTTGTGACATTTGTGCATTTTTGCCCGGCACAAAAGAAGTGATGATCCGGCGATGTGGCCGGATGGTTCGGTTCGAGAGTTTGGAAACTTTGGTTTCTTGAGGTTTGATTTTAGCAAGTAACCTGGGGAGGTGCCTTTGCTGCACGATTTCTTTTGTGTGCCTGTGGCGAACCGACGGGCAGGACATTACGTCCTTTAAAGACGGTTCATGATATTGAAACATAAATATTATTAATTCCCTTTTAACTATTTTGACAGCTGGTTCCAGTTGCAACAGCCTGAATTGGACGACCCGAATGACTGCCTTTCTTCCCGTTTTGACCGACCTCAACCGGCCGTTGAAACGGATCATTCAGATGCTGGCCGATGTTGTTCTGGTGTTTTTGTCCTTCATAGTCGCGATGTGGATGCGGTTGGAAAGCATGTCTTTTCTGGCGGATACGGCGATCTGGTTGACGCTGGTGCCCGTTGCAATCGTGACTTTGTTTATTTTCGACTACGTCGGTCTTTACCGCGTTGTGATTCGATACATCACAGGTCAGATCATTGGCGGGATCATTGCTGGCGTCTTTGTGTCAGCCTTGGCGCTGCTGATCACGGCCAATCTGTTCTCTGCAGCCATTCCCCTGTCCGTACCCGGTATCTACGCCGCGCTGTTGTTCATTTCCGCTTCTGGATTGAGGTTCTTGTTTCGGCATCTGTTCGGCAATCGCATCTCTCGAAATCGGGTTCCGGTGGTGGTCTACGGTGCCGGAGAGGCTGGTCGTCAATTGGCGAACGCGCTGCATGAAAGCAGCGAATATCTGCCTGTTGCCTTTCTGGATGATGACAGTTCGATGCATCAGACAACCATTGCCGGCAAATGGGTACACTCGCCAGCCGATGCGCAGAAGGTGATCAGCGAAGGCTGCGTTGATACCATCCTGCTTGCAATGCCTGGGATCAGCCGTGCCCGGCGCCGCGAGATTGTAACCAAGCTGGAACCCTTGGGTGTCAAGGTTGAGACGATCCCTGGCATGACCGATATCGTGACCGGGCGCGCCAAGTTTTCTGATTTGCGCAGCGTGACGCCTGAGGATCTGCTGGGTCGCGACCCGGTGCCGCCGCGCGATGATCTGATGAGCCGCAACATTACCGGCAAAGTGGTTCTGGTTTCGGGCGCTGGCGGTTCGATCGGCAGCGAGCTTTGCCGTCAGATCATCAACCTCAAACCCGCCGCGCTCGTGCTGTTGGAAGTCTCCGAATTCGCGCTTTACAGCATCCAGATGGAGCTGAAGGAAACACTGCAGAAGACCGGGCAAGATGTGCGTGTCGAGCCGGTTCTGGGATCGGTGCAGAACCCTGGCCGGGTGAGGGCCATCCTGCGGATGTTCGGTGTGGAAACCGTATACCACGCGGCTGCCTATAAACACGTGGTTCTGGTCGAGGAGAATGTCGTCGAAGGCATTCGCAACAACGTTTTTGGAACCCAGGTCATCGCGCAGGCCGCCGCCGAACTGGGCGTCGAAAACTTTATCATGATTTCGACGGACAAGGCGGTTCGGCCGACAAACTTCATGGGAGCCTCCAAACGATTGGCGGAGCTCGTGTGTCAGGCGCTGGCGCTGAAGTACCCGAACACGACTTTTTCCATGGTCCGTTTTGGCAATGTGTTGGGGTCATCCGGCTCTGTTATTCCGCGGTTCCGCAGCCAGATCGAAGCGGGCGGTCCTGTTACCGTCACCCATCGCGAAATTACGCGGTTTTTCATGACTATTCCGGAAGCGGCGCAGTTGGTGATCCAGGCCGGAGCCATGGCCAAGGGCGGTGACGTTTTTGTTTTGGACATGGGCGAAGCGGTCAAGATTCTGGATCTGGCGATGACGATGGTTCATCTGCACGGGTTGAAACCCTATGTTCTGGAAGACAATGCAGGACCAGAGGCGGAACGGGGTGATATTGCCATACAGATTGTTGGCCTGAACAAGGGTGAAAAACTGTATGAAGAGTTGCTGATCGGGGAAAATCCGCAAGGCACGGACCATCCGCGCATCATGACCGCGACCGAGGTTTCGTTGGACAATGATGCCTTGCAGGTGTTCCTGGACCAGTTGACACGCGCCTGCCGTCTGTTCGACATCGTTGCCATTCGGAAGATTTTCCTGGAGGCGCCGCTGGATTTCCGGCCGACCACCGAAACGGTGCACGACCTTATGTGGAATGCCTCGCATGACAACGAAACAATGGACGATCACCGTGATCTGAAGGTCGTCAGCGGCGATTGACCCCTGCCCTGCACCTGTTGGTTAGGCTCATGTGCCGCACTGAGCCAGACCGAACAAATCCCACCGGCCCGACATAGGCACCGCTGGCACCTGTTCACTCGTCCTCGATATGAGCGCCAATCGGATAGATTGCGACACCCGTGAGGGTCTGATTGACGTGCATCCTGTTGACCTGTTCGCCGTATGTATTGAACCCCACGACATTGTGGTCCTGCAAGATACGGGACACGCGACCGGTCAGCTGCGATTCCTCGATGCTGATCCGGCGCCAGAGACAATCGAAGGCCAGCACAGTGTCAGGCCGGGTGGTGGCTGTGCACAGCGCCTCTAACCCGTCCTGCAAATGATCCGCGATGTTTGACGGTTCGGCCAATGACATGACAACACCTTCGTCAATGGCCGAAGCCATTTCCAATGTAGAGTTTGGCCCCAATCGCATGATGGAGCGCACGTAGTGCGTTTCGCCAAAGCGTACCACCATGGGATTGGCTGCAAAGGTATTTGCGCAAAGGTCGGCTTCGTCCAGGCCGACCATCCGGGCGTATTCAGTGGCAGCAGGTTCGGCATTGATCTCGTACACAATCCGGCGGTCCGGTTCTGCCCGTGTCACGATCATACGTTGTTTGGTTGGCACGAAATGATCCAGGCTGAAGACTTTGATTGGGCATTTGCAGCGTACCACAGCAATGACAGCCCCTTCTCGCCAGATCTGATCGGCCATGGCAACCAGTGGCGCGTCAAACTCCATACCGTCTCCGGCGGATCCCCCGAAAAATGGCAACCCGGCCAGCCCCGGCGTCATGCGGCGCAGCATCGCCTCGGTGTGGAGTGACATGCCATCGGAAATTGAAAAGGCGAATTCAGAGGGCCAGTCTGGATTTTGCGCCCAAAGCTGATGTCGCGCGGTCAGCAGAGTGTTTGCAATGTCATAGGCATCAATGTCGCCCATGTTCTGGATCGGAACGCATTCCACAGCAAACATCGCCGAGGGAAGAGCCAAGGCAACGGCGCCATTGTCACAATAGCCGTCAGGCGTAATCTCGCCCGAAGTCGTGCACCCGGTGATCGTATTGCCCGCCGCCGCTGTGGCCGCCTGCATGAACGCCGGAAAGTCAGAATTGGCCGAGACGAAGACAAATATGTGAGCGAATGGCCCTTCTCCGAGGGCCGCGATAAGATCACGAGCGGCCGCTGGATCGGTCGTTTCGATCGACGCTGTTCGCACGAGACTGGACAGTCCGCGCAGCATGCCCTGAGGTTCCTCCATGCCGAGAAGATGGCACGCGGGGATCTGACGTCAAGTGATTAACAGCCCGCGTCTGCGCCTATGGCCGTTTGGACCGGATCAAAACTTGCGATACTCAAAAGCCATGTCAGCGCTGGGTACGGTTTCGACCTTTAACGCTTCATCGACCAAATGGCGCTGGGGCGATTTGCGGCAGACCGGGTCTGTTGCCGTCGGATCGCCAGCAATGGCCATGGCCTGACAACGGCAACCGCCGAAATCAATGTCACGCCGGTCGCAGCTCTGGCAGAGCTCGGGCATCCAATCGGTGCCGCGAAAGGCGTTGAAGGCGCTGCCTTGATACCAGATCTGCGATAGGGGGGTGTCCCTGGCATTCTGAAATTCCAGATGCGGGATCGTTTCAGCCGCATGACAGGGGAGCACGGTGCCGTCCGGGGCGATGTTCAGCCCGGTGGAGCCCCACCCGCCCATGCAGGCCTTGGGATAGTCGGCAAAGTAATCCGGAGGGACAAAATCAATGGCCAGTTGCCCGTGATAGGATTTGCGCGCCGCGGCAACGGTGGCTTTGGCCTGATCCACCTGGGCGCGCGAGGGCTGAAGCATGCCACGGTTTTTCAGGGCCCAGCCTTGGAACTGCACACAGGCGATTTCGATTCTGCGAGCGCCCAGTTCGGCGGCCAGAGCAATGGTGCGCGGCAGATCGTCGAGGTTGTGGCGATGCATGACGGCGTTGAGAGTCAACGGAAATCCGATATCGGCAATATGCTGGGCAACCGACATCTTGCGGTCAAACCCGCCCTTGTAGCCGCCGATCAGGTCCGCCGTTTCGGCGCGCACACCTTGCAGCGATAGTTGGACATGGTCGACGCCGGCCGCCTCCAATTCTTCCAGTCGGGCACGGGTCAGCCCTATACCCGATGTAATGAGGTTCACGTATAGCCCGGCGCTGCGTGCTGCACGTGTGAGATCGGCCAGGTCACGCCTTGAGGCCGGTTCTCCGCCAGAGAGATGCAGTTGCAAGACGCCCAGATCAGCGGCCTGAGTGAATATGCCAGCCCAGGTTTCGGTATCCAGTTCACGCTCTTTGGCGGTCATCTCGAGCGGATTGGAGCAATACGGACAGGACAACGGACAGCGATGGGTCAGTTCGGCCAGCAAGGCCAAAGGCGGTGGGATGCGGCGCTCAGACATGGGTGTAGTCGACCAGTTTTTGACCGGCCAGATCATCCAGAAACTCGATCACATCGTCGAGAATGGCCTGTTTCGGCGCGGCGTAGAGGTCGGCCAGATGGGTCGCGATTGCATCCAACGAGCGTGTCCCGTCGACCGCTGACAGGATCGCGTGGCCGGTTCCATCCAACATCAGCACCCTTTCCGGACCCAACAGAACGTTGGATTTGCGTATCTTGTCAAACTGGCAACGGACACCGCGTGGCAGAATGGGAACGCGATCTGCGGTCATGCCAGACCCTCGCCCGGTTGCCAGGCCCCCGGTGGGATGCGGCCGGGAACAACATAGGCCGACCACAGTGCATCCAGTTGCGCCCATAGAACATCTGTCTTGAACATGAGCGCCGCTGCTGCCTGATCCTGACCTTCGCGGGTCTGCGCGTGGGCGAGGACCCATTGCAGCCCAAAGGCAACATCCTTGGGCGCCTCGGTCAGGCGGTGGCGAAAATATGCGATCGTATCGGGCGTGGCGAAGTCATAGTGCTCCAACAGGCCCGCGATCCGTTGTTCGTGAATCTTGGGCGCAAAAAGTTCGGTCAGGGAAGAGGCCATGGCGGGCAACAGCGGTTGCTCTCGGACAAATTGCACATAGGCGTCCACGGCAAAGCGCGTGGCGGCCATGACGCCTGTGGTCGAGGCGACATAATCCCGGTCCAGGCCGACCGCCTCGGCCAGTTTCAACCAACGTGCAATGCCACCTTCGCGGTCATTGGTGCCATCGTGATCTTCGATCCGGGCACGCCAGGCGCGGCGCAGGGCCGGATCAGCGACCCGGGACAGGAAAGCCGCGTCTTTCATCGGGATCCTGCTTTGATAGTAGTAGCGGTTTATGACCCAGGCGCGGACCTGATCTATGGTACAATCGCCGGAATGCAGTTTTTGGTGGAACGGATGTTTGTCGTGGTACCGTTCTGCACCGATCTGACGGAGCCGCGCTTCGAATTGGCTGGCTGTGTCCGGGGCGCCGCTCATAGTTCGATCCTCATGCCGTCCTGCGCGATTTCCCATCCGGCGGCGACGGCGGTCGCGCGTTCCGGGCCATTTGGTTGCAGGATCGGGTTGGTATTATTGATGTGGATATAGACCTTGCGGCAATCGGACAGGCCGCCAAGCCGGGCCAGACTGCCATCCTGGCCTGTCATCGAAATATGCCCCATCCGTCCACCCGTTTTTTGGCCCGTTCCGGTCCGGCGCATTTCGTCGTCTTCCCAAACGGTACCATCAAAGAGCAACATATCTGCGTCGGACAAACTTTCAACCAGCCAGTCGGGCAAGTCGGCGCATCCGGGGATGTAATAGAGTGTACGCCCCCCCGCCGACAGACGCAGACCGATGGTCTGTTCGCCCATTGCCTTGAGGTCCAGATCTTGGCCTTCGAGAAAAAGGGGAACTTTGCCGGGCACGGCGAAGGGCAACACGCGCAGCCCTGGCGCGGGCTCGAAGGCGCGGTCCAATACCACCGGTTCAAACGAAACCAGGCTGCGGTCCAATACGCCAAACACACTATTGTCTTGCAGAACCGATGCTGTTTTGGCTGTGGCAAAGACGGAAAATTCTGTTTTTTCGCGCAGAGTCAGGAGCCCGGCGATATGGTCTATATCGCCATTGGTCAGCACAACTGAACGGATCGGCGTATGCCGTACCGAACGCGGGTGCAGGTCAGCACATTGCGCCAGTTGCACACGAATATCCGGTGATGCATTGAGGATAACCCAGTGGTCACCATCCGCAGAAACACCCACAGATGACTGTGTCATCTGCGGGAGCCGTCCGCGTCGTGCATCTGAACAATTCTGACAGCCACAGTTCCATTGTGGCAGACCGCCTCCCGCCCCGGCGCCCAGCACCGCGACGTGCATGCGTCAGATCAGAAGAGTTCGCCGAACTCGTCATCCTCGGACGGTCCGTACATATTGATTTCCATACCACAGGCGATTGTTGTCGCGTTCGGCTTGGTCCAGGCCATGATGTTTTCCTCCATTTTGTTATTCTGACGGTAGTGTATGGCTGACCGAAGAATACATTGGACCTTAGTCGTACCAGAAAGTTGCCGGGCGTCACACCCCTGGCAAATTGGTCCCCGGGGTCATCCGCAGCGCAGATCCTTGCGAATGACAGCCCAGCCTTCAACCATTGCCTGCTGCCGGTCGTTTGCCGGTTTGAATGCAAGCCGTTCCACCCCTTGTGAAAAGGCAAAAAAGCGCTCGCTGGCGGTGCCGTGGCGTTCGGCCATGCCTGCGTTCATGCCGCTGGTGCCATAAAAAATGCTTGGTCCGTGCGACTCTCCGAAGAACCGGGCAACGGTCCCTTCGTCCAACTGCCCCCCACGTTTCGCAATCAAGCGTCCCACATAGCCGCCGGCCAGATAGTCGGCAAAGAGTTCCACACAGCGCAACGTGCCCGCCTTGGCGGTTTGCTGCTGGAGCCATCCGGATTGGTATTGGTAGACATGGGCGTTCTCATGAGCCAGCAGCACGATGATGCTGGCCATTCCGTTCTCTTGCGCGCCGTAAAACCGCAAAAACCGGGCACCCAGGGTCAGCTCGCGGTCGATCACGTTGGCGCGGCCATTGAACAGGGTGTCACTGACGCAAACCTCGTCGAACCCCACGCCAAAGTAGGCCGTGGTATTGGCAAGGATGTCGCCAACCTTGGCGCTCAGTTTGGAATCCTTCATTTGCGCCAGGGCAAACGTGCCAGGTTCGCCCTGACAGGCCAATGCCGCTGGCGCGGTCAGGCAGGTCACCGCACAGATCGCGGCGATCCATTGAACGCTAAACCACCGCAGTAGCCAGTAAAAACGCTGACGACGACCGTCTGCCCTTGCTTCAGTCATGAAACCGCCCTGCCCCAGCCCGCCTGAAATCACTCTAGCGCGCGATTACTCCCATTCCAGCTCCACATAGGCATTTGTGGCATTGCGCGGGTTGTTTGCCTCGAAAAACAGCCAATCCGCTGCCAGGCCGCTGCCGACATGGCGCAGGGCGGTATTGAGGCTTTCTCCATCTGCGATGGCTTGTCTGACGTCTTCTCGCAGGGCGATGAGGTATTGAAGTGTGGGTTGCGTGCCGTCGGGGTGCTGGGCAATGACCGAGCCGTGGCCGGGAATCAGCTGTGTCGCGGGGACGTTTTGCAGCAGCTCCAAGGCGCTGATCCAGCCGTTTATCGAACCATCCAAAGCTGGCGTTTGGCTTAGGAATACCAGGTCACCGGCCCATAAACTACTGCTTTGACGGTCAAAAACAGTCATGTCGTTGTCGGTATGTGCCGTGCCTTGTGGGGTCAAATCCAACAGGCGTCCGCCGCCGAGATCCAGCACATCCGGGCCGGTCACCGCGCGGTCGGCCAGGGCCAGCGTTGTGCCGTGCATGGCGTCAGGCCCCAACAGGCGCATCATATTGGCCAGATATGGCTCTCCTCGCAGGGCCAGAGCCGGGTTCATCTTGGCAGCGGCGACCAATTCGGCCCCGGCCTCGCGAAAGACCTCTGCCCCCAGGACGTGATCCGGGTGCATATGGGTCAGGATCAACCAGCGAATGGGCAGGTCGGTTTGTTTGCGAATGGCGAGGTACAGCGCCTCGCCGATTGCGCGGGATGTGCCTGTGTCGATCACAGCAACCGAGTCAGCGCCAATGACAAATCCAGAATTGGCCACATCCCCATTGCTGCCGGCCCCGACTTCTTCGACCTGGCCAAAATGGACGAAATGACCCGGAGCGCTTTCGTTCACTGTTGCCGCGAATGGCGCCAGGGTTTCAGAGGCGACGCAGGTTGCATCCTGTACAGTATAATCGGGATGTCTGGCCGCCCAGCGGTCGGCCACGACAGAGGCTTGAGCGGTACAGGTTGCTTGCGTCAGGACTTCTGGTGTCGGCAATACACGGCCAGCACAAAGCGCCGAGAGGCACAGGGTTGCCAGAATTTCAAAACCGCCCAATGTGTTATCCCTTCAATCGATCTGAACCCGTTTCAGTTTCTTGGTCGGCCAGTTGTTGTGGGTCCAGCCGTCGGTGCCTGCCGGGTACCAAAAGACATGCGTATAGCCCATCTCACCCGCCCGTTTGGCCGCGTTCCAAGACATCCAGCAATCGGCCCGACAGAAGATGACCAATGGGGCACTCGGGTCTCCATCTGTTGCGCGCTGCAGGCCCGCCGCGAAATAGTGCAACATGGCAGTGTCTGGGTCGCCGATTCCGGTGTTTGGCAACCAATAGCTGCCCGGCACCGAAAAGCGGGAGCGCCCCTGCCAAACGGCATCTGCGGGCAGCCCTTTGGGCCGGGGCAAATCGGGCAGGACATCGACAAAGGCAACCCGCCCGCTTTGCCAGAGGGCGTGGGCGGCGGCATCTGCGATGGTATGAGCGCCGGGCACGGATGTAGGCACCGGCGCCTTGTATTCAGACAGACGATACCCTTCGGGCAGCGCCACGCCATCAGCCGCGGCGGTACATGCGACCAGACAGACAGCAGCCAATGCTGCCGCCAGAGTTCTGCGCATTTCAGGCCCCGGAGTTCAGTGCAAAGTGCTGAACAAACTCAGCGCCTTCGGTATCCACGACCCTGACCTTCATCTCGGAGGCCCCATTGTCGAGGTATGAAAACCGGAAAGAGGGATTTTCGCTGATGGAGAAGCCCCCTTCCATTGTGAACAACTGCTCGCCGTCCAGGGTGACTTCGACCAGATTTACAAAGCGCGCTTCGATCTGTTCAAGCGACCCTGTATGGACCTGAAGCCCGGTGAAGTTCGGATGGCGGATCATCAATTGTACTTCGCGCGGGGTGCCGTCGCCTGCGGTGGACATACCGCCCGAGGTGTCGATCTGCTTGAGACGCATTTGACCCATTGTCGCCTCGGCCGTCGCAACATCGCGTGACACCGCAGCCGAGCAACCGCCCGCCGCCTGAACGAACCGGCCAACCATCATCGTGCGACCATCTTCGAGCCGGGCAACGGCGCGGATGTTAGAGTAGACATCGTAGCGCACACGGCTTTCGAACGAGATTTCGCCCATAAGCGGACCAAAGGTAAAATCCGCCACCAGGGGCATCGGGTTTTCGTCAACGATCATCTTGAGGTGTGTGATACGTTGGTCGCTCCCGCTGCGTTGGCGGAAGGTAAAAGGCACGGTGGCGGCATCAAAGGCCTGAACCGGGACGTCCAGTGCCATGATATCTTCGCCGTCCAGGATGTGCACCTGCCCGACCATTTCCTCGCGCAGCCAATCATCCCAGGTTTCGCTGGCAATCATCGGGTTCTGCGTTTGCATGTAAGCGGGCAAAACGCTTGTCGACCCGCCCGCCAGGGTCATCGCCGGCAAAGCCACCACGGCGGCCGAAAGGAGAAGCGGGAATAGGCGGCGAGACATGGGGGATCCTTTCCAGAGGGGAACAACAGCGCGGTTCGGACTGAGGAGTGATCGAAATGGTACGCGCGCGCCCGTGTCAGTCAAACGGATTGCATGAAAAACAGGCAAAACCGGCACCAAAGTCTAAGAGATACCACCTGATCCATAGCACAATGCGAAAAACCTGGATTACGCAACGGAGCCTGAAATCAGAGTTTTCGACACGCCAATTGATACGCGGTGTTTCAAGTGTTTCGAGTTGTGCCTTAGCGGGTCAAAAGGATATCGCGCATGGTCAGGTGTTTTTGCACCCAAGGCTCGAACGGCGCCGAATAGGTGACTTTGGATTTTTCAGCCAGCGCTGCCATTGCGCCATCGGCCACCATGCCGTCGATGATCGGATCCATCTGATCCAGCAGATCCCGTCTGCGTTTGAGCATTGCGACAGAAAGGTTGAACCCGATTGGATGGCGGTATTCGTCCAGTGCCAGCGTGCTGACAAAATTCTGCTTCTTGTGGAAATCATAGGCCCCAATGGTGACCAATGCGGCGTCGAATTCACCCTGCTCCATCTTCCACAGGAAATCCGCCCCGGGGTTGAGCGTAATACTGTCCTGCGTCATCTGATCTGTCCCCTGACGCAATGTCAGCACCCCCGCCAGCGTGCCCTGTTCGACCCCGATCCGCAGGCCTTGCATGTCTGCGACCTTGGTGATCTCGCGCTCGAATTCAGGGGTGCGATAGACCACACCCATTTCCATGCGGGCATAGGGGTTGGACACGCTGATCGGCTCCAGATCGACCTGGAATTCCCGTCCGAGATGTTCGGGTCTGTTGTCGTATCGCGGCAGGGCTGCGCGGGTTTTGTAGAATGCGCTGAGCGATGTTTCATAGAGTGCGAAACCCGGGATGACGTCACAGACTTCATACGCCAGCATTGCATAGATTTCGCGGATCGGAGTGCTTTCTTCTTCTTGTTCGCTTTCGAACCATTCGATGGCCAGCGCGAGACCCATTCGGTCTGCGAGCGCGGCTACGAGTTCATAATCCAGTCCGGCCCCGCCCTTGGCGCGCCGCGACGACATCACGCCGCCATTTTTGGCCAGGCACGCGGTGAGCGTGCCTGGAGTTACTGTAAGAGAGCTATGCTGCTCGGTCTGTTCGCTGTCGTCCGTCACAGGCGCGCGCGCCTGATCCTTTGGCAGCGGCTCTTTTCCGCCACGTGAGACGACATAGTCCCAGAGAAGGTCCAGTTCCTCTGGCAGAAGCACGTCGCCCCAGGCTGGCATATCGCCTTTGCCCTTGTTGACGGAGGTATAGAACCTGTCCTTCTGATCCTTTGGAAACTTGCGCAGATCATACGAAGAATTACCGGCATTCTTCATATCAATCCCGTGGCAATGCGAGCAGAAATCCTTGTAAACGCGCTTTGCCTTGTTCAGATCGAAATCCTGAGCGAAAACTGGCGCCCCGAAGAGCGCCAGAAAGCACAGCGATGCTGCTATTTTTTTCAACATGTGTTTGGTTTACTCCACCAGTGCAAAAGTCCAGACATTGCCACCCGGTGGGATGGATGCCAGGCGCTCGTCACCAGAGAACAAGGCGTAGACTGCGCCAATTCCGTTCACGATGGTCACATATTGTGTGCCGTTCATTTCCCAGGTCACAGGCTGACCAACGATGCCAGAGCCGGTGTTGAACTCCCAAACCTTTTCGCCGGTGTCTGCGTTGAACGCTTCGAACTCGCCGGTTTGCGCACCGGTGAAGACGAGGTTACCCGCAGTGGACAGAACGCCGCCCAAACGAGGGATTGCAGTGCCGTCTTCCCATTTTGTCTCGCCGGTCATCGGATCGATGGCCCGCAGGATTCCGCGTGGCTGCCCCTCTGCCGGCCAGTCCCATGAGAATTCGGCGCCAAAGTAAAACACGCCCGGACGATACTGTGGCTCAACCGCTTTGTAGTTCATGCCGATATTCAGCGTGTTTACAAAGGCAGTCTGCGTGTCAGGGTTATAGGCCATGGGTGACCAGTTCTTGCCACCAAATGCACTGGGCCAATAAGTGACCTCTTCGCCTGTGCGGGCCTTGGTCGCGACCTCGGTGTCCATTGGACGGCCGGTTTCCATGTCGATGCCATCCGCCCAGGTCACTTTGTCAACAAAGGTATTGGCGGCCATCAGCTTGCCGGTTGCCCGTTCGAGAACATAGAAGAACCCGTTGCGGTTGGCCTGCATCAAGACATCTGTTCCGCCGATTGTCGCATGCACCAATTCGTTGGTGGTGTCATAATCGAACGGATCATTTGGCGAGGTTTGATAGTGCCACTCGATGCTGCCCGTCTTTGGGTCAAGCGCGAGGATGCTGGACGCATAAAGGTTGTCGCCAGGACGCAAACCTGCATTCCAGGACGCCGGATTGCCGGTTCCCCAAAAGACCAGGTTCAATTCGGGGTCATAAGACCCTGTCAGCCAGGTTGGAGCGCCACCGCGTTCCCAGGCGTCGCCGCCATCTTTCCAGGTTTCAGAGCCAGGTTCGCCAGGCGCCGGAATGGTGTAAGTCCGCCAGAGGCGCGCGCCCGTCGCGGGGTCATAGCCCTCCAGATAGCCGCGAATACCATATTCACCGCCCGAGATCCCGGTGATCAGGACACCATCAGCCATCATCGGCGCCACTGTCATGGAGTAGCCGTCTTTGTAGTCGATGGACTTGGTCCGCCAGACCTCTTCGCCGGTTTTCATGTCCAATGCGATGACATGCGCGTCAAGCGTCGTGCGATAGACCATGCCGTTATACAGGGCCACGCCACGGTTCACGATACCACAGCAGGCCACCCTTGGGGTTTCTGCCGGATATTCGATAACTGATTTCCAGAGTTGGCGGCCCGTCAATGCGTCCAGCGCCATCGTGGATTTATGCGTGGTGACATACATCACCCCGTCATAGATCATCGGAAAGCTTTCCTGTCCGCGCGTATCCGCCAGAGAGTAAACCCAGGCCGGGCGCAGTTTGGAAACGTTGTCGACGTTGATCTTGTCCAACGCACTGTGGCGCTGCTGTCCATAGCCGAGACCATAGGTCAGGATCGTCGACGGATCGCTGTTGTCATTGATCAGTTCGTCCGCCGTCTGGGCAGAGATCTGTCCTGCGACCGACATGCCAACCACGGCAGTCATCGCAAAACCGAACTTCTTCAGTTGGTTTACGTTCATTGAGTCCTCCCTCTTCTGCACCTGTTTCGGTTTTGCCTGATCTGGCCAGCGCCAGGGGAAAACCATGAAACAGAAGCGTCCGCGTATTCCGCGGGCTTGCAAAATCAAGGTTAGATAATGCCTTGGGGGCAGGCTATCTGACTTTAGTCGTATAGGTCTGGTTTGGCCGCCGCTTATAGTCGGCATGGCGTCCCGAGCATTGTGGATGTTGGCCCGGCCCTGAATTGGATATTTTGATACGATGACGATCCCGTTGTTCTTTCATCTGGCGGCTGCGCGCAGACGTCTTGCTGTTCTTTTGTCGGGGTTGCAGGCCGTGGCCTTGCTTTGGGTTGCCATGGCATCGTGCGGCAGCGCGTTGGAGGTCGATTTATCCTATATCCGCCAAGAGGTTGCGCGACCCCCTGTGCTGTCAAATCTGGATCCGGTTCCAGAGGATGAGGGACAAGCCGGCGCTCGGTTGGGACATGCGGATAATGTCACCACAGGACGGTTTTTGTCACAGACCTACCGTCTTTCTGTATTCGACATGGACGAAGACGGACACATCACGCCGTCAGAGGCGGATGCAGCCCTCAAAACACCCGGTGAGCTGGTTCTGATGGATGCGCCCATGGATACCTTGCTGGCCTTTGCCGATGCGCCAGAAAATGCACATAAGCTGATCATCAATGTCTCGGCCCCAGACACAGCCCTGCGCGACAGCGCCTGTCGGGCCAATCTGCTGCATGTGGCGCCCAGCTATGCAATGCGGGCCGATGCGTTGACGCAGTTTCTGGTCATGCGGCGTTGGGATGACCTGGTCATGATTGAGGGCCGTCGCCCGGCTGACAAGGCTTTTGCCGATGCCATCCGCAGCTCTATGGCCAAGTTTCGGCTCAAGATTTCGGCGACCAAGGAATGGGTTTCAGATGCCGATCTGCGCCGGACAGCGGCGACCGAACTGCCGGTGTTCACACAAAGCTTTCGAAAGCATGACGTTTTGATTGTCGCGGATGAGACCGATGATTTTGCCCGGTATCTGCCCTATAACACATGGCTGCCCCGCCCGATCGCGGGCAGCGAGGGATTGGTGCCGACAACCTGGTCTCCGGCTGTCGAAAGCTGGGGCGCGGCGCAACTGCAATCGCGTTTCAAAGAGGCTGCCGGTCGGGACATGCGCCCGGTCGACTACAGCGCCTGGGCCGCGATCCGGGCCATCGGCGAGGCCGTGACGCGCACCAACGCAGCAGACGCGGCAACGATCCGAAGCTTCATGTTGTCGGATCAGTTTGAGCTGGCAGGGTTCAAGGGCCGCAAACTGTCGTTTCGGGCCTGGAATGGGCAGATGCGCCAGGTGATCCATCTGGTGCAGCCGCGCGCGGTGGTCGCCAATGCGCCCTTGCCCGGCTTCCTGCATCAAGTGACCGAGCTGGACACCCTGGGTCTGGACGAACCGGAAAGCGACTGCAAAGCTTTCGTCACACAGTGAAATTGTAACGCGATCAGGAGGGGGTAGCATGAGACACTGGATCAGAGCGCAAAATGTGAGGCGGGCGGCACTGGCCGGGGCCTGCATTTTGGCGACCGGGGTTGCGACGGCTGGCGAGATGTGGATCTCGAATGAAAAAGACCACACCGTGAGCGTCATCGACACGCAGACCCTGGAGGTCAAGGCCACCTACAATGTCGGTTTGCGTCCGCGCGGGATCACCTTTGCCAAGGATTATTCAGTTCTCTACATCTGTGCCTCGGATGACGATACAGTCGAGGTTCTGGATCCGGATACAGGCGTCGTCTTGCGCCGTTTGCCATCTGGCGAAGACCCGGAACAATTCGCGCTGCACCCCGATAACACCCATCTGTACATTGCCAACGAAGAGGACGCTCTGGCCACGGTTCTGGACGTCCAAAGCGGGGAAGCGATTGCAGAGATAGATGTCGGGATCGAACCCGAAGGCATGGCCGTTTCGCCGGATGGCACAATCGCGGTGGTCACCTCGGAAACCACAAACATGGTGCATTGGATCGATACCAAGGAACAGCACATATTTCACAACACCCTGGTCGCGCAAAGGCCACGGCACGCTGAATTCAGCGACAAGGGGGATCGGCTGTGGGTCAGCTCTGAAATTGGCGGTACGATTGCGGTGATTGATACGGCGACACAAGAGGTCTTGCACGAAATGCGCGTGCAGATTCCCGGTATTTCCGATGACCTGGTACAGCCTGTGGGCATCCGGCTATCCTCGGACGGGACCAAGGCGTTTGTTGCATTGGGCCCGTCCAATCATGTGGCGGTGATTGACCAACAGACATTTGAGGTTTTGGATTTTGTTCTGGTCGGACGCCGGGTCTGGCATCTGGAATTCAGCGAGGATGACAAGCAGATCTATTCGACCAATGGCGTGTCCGGCGATGTGACCGTGATTGATGTAGAAACCCTGAAACCAATCAAGACCATCAAAGTTGGCCGTTTCCCCTGGGGTGCGGCCTTCAGGCCCGGATAAAGCGATGATGCGACTGCCGATTGCCTGGTTCGCATTTGTGTTCAGCGTTGGGCTGACAGGGCCGGTTTTCGCCTCGCAGGTGGATCCGACCCAGATGGATCCGACCCAGGTGGAATCCGGCGCAATTGAAGTGGACATGCAGTTGGTGCTGGCCGTCGACATATCGTTTTCAATCTCGACCGATGAACAAGGCGTACAGCGGCGCGGCTATATAGAGGCCTTTCGCGATCCGGATGTGATCCGGGCCATCACATCCGGATCGCGCGGTCGGATCGCTGTCACGATGGTGGAATGGGCCGGCGCGTCTACCCAGACACAAATCGTGCCCTGGACCATGATCTGGGATCCGCAAAGTGCAGCAGACTTTGCGGATCGCCTGTCGGCAGCGCCGGTGCAGCGCAGCGGGCGCACGTCGATATCCGAGGCGCTTCAGGTGTCGTTGCAGGTGTTGGAGATCAGCCCATTCGTCTCTTTCCGCCGCGTCGTCGACATTTCGAGCGATGGATTGAACAACAGCGGGCGGCGTGTCGATCGGGTGCGCGATCTGTTGCTCTATCATGGCGTGGTTATCAACGGCTTGCCTCTGCTAACCGGTAGCGAAACCGGGCCCGCCGAAAATCTGGACGTTTATTTTGCAGATTGCGTCACGGGCGGACCTGGATCCTTTGTGGAGCCTGTGCGCGCCTGGAGCGAATTTGGGGCCGCATTGAAGAAAAAGCTGATCCTGGAAATCGCAGGAGCACCGCAACAGGCGCCTCGGGCTTTTCGTTTTGCCCGGCACTCCACGCGATCGGATGACCGCCCCCCTGCCCTGCAACCGCAGGTCCACAAGGCGGCCGACGCAGTGCCTGGCGCCATGGATTGCCTGACCGGCGAAAAGGAAGATTTGCGCAACTACATTGATCAACTGAAAAAGACGACGGGCGACCGTGCCCCGCGGTGGATTCCGAGGGAAGAAGACTGGCCGATGCCGGATTGATCACGTTGGGGATGGGGTGTTTGGATCCTGTAACCCGGTACACCGTCCGGGCGGCTTGCCTGACACCTAAGGCAGGCACATTTCGACAAAATGCAGCGGCCAACAAAAAACGCCCCGACGATGCGGGGCGTTTTGAGTGTTTGTTTCTGGATCAGGCGTCCATGGCCGCCTTTACACGCTCGGGCGTGATTGGCAGGCTGCGCACCCGGGCACCAACGGCCATCTGAATGGCATTGGCAATTGCCGGTGCGACCGAGGTTGTGGCCGGCTCTCCGGCGCCAACCGGATAGTGGCCTGTTTCGATGACTTCGACCTCAATCTCGGGCATGTCATACATGCGTGCCGGGGTGTAGCCGTCAAAGTTGTCAACAGTGAGCGCCCCGTCCTGCATGTCTGCCTCTTCGAGCACGGCCATCGAGTATCCCCACATGGTCGCGCCGCGCACTTGCGCCTCGACCCCGTTGGGATTGATGATCGTGCCGACATCGGTGACAACGGTCAGCTTGTCGACGGTATATTCGCCCGTCTCTTTGTTCACCGTTACCTGAGCCGCACAGGCCGTCCAGGTTGCTGTCGGGCGTTCCTGGCTGGAAACCGAAGCCAGTCCAACGGCTGTCCCTTCTGGCATTTCCGTACCATAGCCGGACCGCTGGGCGCACATATCGAGCACTTTGGCCAAGCGTTTTGCGCCATCCGCCGTAGCCCCCGAACCTGCATTCTTGCCGACGCCATCCAGCATCGATTTGCGCATTTCCAAGGGATCCGCACCAATCGAATGGGCCACTTCGTCAAGAAAGCTCTCGGTCGCCCAGAACTGCCAACTTGGCGACACCGCACGCAAGTGACCCGATGGGGTCGCCGACTGCGCAATGGCGTTGTTGGAGTTGATCACGCGCTGATTGGCGATGGTATACCAGTGATCCGCACCATTCACGGCAAACGGGTCGAACTTCTTGTCTTCATTGCCGCTGAGATCCGGGGCAAGGAAGGCCGGAGCCTGACGGGCCGAAGCCCAGGCCGAGGCGCTGGATGACTGCCAGGCGTCGATCTTTTTGCCGGTTGTGCAGGCGCGCAGTTCGACGGTGGCCGCTGGGCGGGTGAAATCGAATTGCGTATCCGTTTCACGCGAGTAGATCATCTTGACCGGTTTGCCGACCTCTTTGGCCGTCAGACAGGCGAGCACGATGTAATCCGCGTCCAGCCGCCGGCCATAGCCGCCGCCCAGATACTGCTGATGCAAAACGACCTGCGTCGGTTCGATCCCCAGGGCTGCGGGCACCAGGCCCATCACCAGCGTCTGGAACTGATTGCCGGCATGGATATGATAGACACCATCCTTGACCTCGACCGTGGCATTCATCGGCTCCAGCGTCGCATGGATGTTGAGGCCGGTGGTATAGGCCGCCTTGTGCATCTTTTCGCCCTGCTTGAAGGCGGTGTCGACATCCCCTTCGTCCAGGACCAGACGCGCTTCTTCTCCTGTATTGATAAGACGCGCCGATTCTTCGTGGATGCCAGCCAGCGTGACCCCTGCGTTGACGCCGATGTCATAGTCGATGTTCAACGCTTCGGCCGCTTTCTTGGCGGTCCAGTAGCTATCGGCGATGGCCATCACGAACCCGTTTTGCATTCCAAACGGATCGTTCACGATCACATAGCGTTCGTAACCTTTGATCGCCTTTGCCGCGCTGTCATCTACGGATTTTACAGAGGCCCCGTATCGTACAGGTGGCGTTGCCGGGGTGGCATAGACCATGCCCTCAACTTCGACATCAATGCCGAACCCGGCCTGCCCGCGTGACTTGGCCGGAACATCAATGGCCGGGATGCTTTTGCCTACATACCGCCGCTGTTGCGGTGTCTTGAGGACCAGCGCCGCCATCTCTGCTTCGCCCATCATACGCGGCTCGATCCCGCTGGCGACAAGCTCTCCATAGGTGATGGCATTGCCATTTCCGGTGATCACACCGTTCTTGGCCGTATAGTCAGAGGCCGCACCGCCAAATTTGGTCATGGCCGCTTCGATCAGGGCCTTGCGTCCGGCCGCACCGGCGCGGGACATTGCATCAAAAGAGGTGTGGATGGACCACGATCCGCCAGTGACATGCAGTCCGAACTGTGGCGCGAAACCAATATAGTTGAGTTCAACATTGTCCCAGTTGCATTCCAGTTCGTCCGCCACGATCTGCGCCAGTGATGTGCCGATATGCTGACCCATCTCTGCCTTGCTGATGTTCACAACGACACGACCGTCGGGGTGAATATCGAAATACATCGTGGGCGAGAACATCTGGTTTGCCGCAGCTTCGGCCGGGCCGACGCCAATCGGAAGAACCGTGTAACCCATGGTCAGGGCGGTCGTCGCGGCGCCAGATCCGATCAGAAAGGCACGGCGAGAGACCTGAGGTGTATCCTGTTTAGTCATCACATGTTCCTCACGCTTTCGCAGCGCGCTTGATTGCGCTCTGGATGCGGTTGTACGTCATGCATCGGCAAAGATTGCCGCTCATTGCGTCAACGATGTCTTCGTCAGTCGGGTTCGGATTGTTGGCCAAAAGGTCAGCCGCCTGCATGATCTGGCCAGACTGGCAATAACCGCATTGCGGAACTTGCTCGGCGATCCAGGCCAATTGCAACGGGTGTTCACCGCTTGGGTGGAGTCCTTCGATCGTCGTGACCTCGGCACCGTCATCCAGATCACCAACCGGTGTCTGACACGACCGAACGGCCTCTCCGTTTACATGCACCGTGCAAGCTCCGCACAGACCAGCGCCACAGCCGAATTTTGTTCCGGTGAGTTTGAGCTGCTCTCGTAGAGCCCAGAGCAGCGGCGTGTCATCATCCAGATCGACATTGGCCTCTACACCGTTCACTTTGAGTTGCTTCATAGATACCTCCCTATCAAACCAGAAAAGGTCGGTTGACCCGACCCTGCTCTGGCCTTGCCATGCTGACGGGCGGTCTGTTGATGGCATAGGGAATTTGCGGGTTTGAGCGACTAAAGTCTTAGATTATGGGTCAGGAAAGCCGAATTTACCCGGTTTCGTCCCCCACGGTCCCGGCGGCTGGCAGGGCTGTCTGGCGACGGGCGAGATTGAGGAAATCCAGCAAACGCCCCCGATCGACAGGCTTGCTCAGGACATCCAACCCGGCTTTGGCGCAATGTTCGGCCAGACGGTCCGAGTTATCTGCGGTCACGATCAATGCGTTCTGGCGGCCATGCCTGGCAGCAAAGGCCTGGTAGACATCGACACCCGTCCCGACGCCATCCAACTGATAATCCAGCACCAGCGCATCGGGCACAATTTCGTCTTCTTCCAGCAGCGACAGCGCATCCTGAGCAGAGTTGGCCGGCACCACCAAAGCGCCCCAGGTTTCCAATTGCATCGCGATGGCGCGGCTCAACTGAACATCGTTTTCCACCAACAACACAATCAACCCTTCACAATCGGGATGCGGCAGAGGTCGTTGGTCAACGCGCAGCGCCGTTTCTATGGACCAGACCGTTTCCAGGACCGGAACCGAGACAGCAAAAGTACTGCCCTGGCCGACATTGGACCAGACATCGACCGGATGATCCAGCGCCGCACAGGCACGTTTGACGATGGCCAGCCCCAGCCCCAAACCCTGCGACGAAGAGCGATCAACCTTTCGAAACTCGTCAAAGATCAGGCTCTGGTCCGCTTTTGCCAAGCCGCGACCAGTGTCTCGCACTTCGATTCTCGCATAGCGTCCCCGACGGCGGACCCCGATCAGAATGCGCCCCTCTTCCGTATAGCGCACCGCATTCGAGATAAGGTTCTCCAGAATACGGCGCAGATAGCCCGGGTCGCTCTCGACCACCAAAGTGGAGGGCACAAACGACAGCGATAGCCCCTTGCGTGCCGCAATCGGCGTAAATTGCTCAATCAGGGTTTGGAACACCGCGTTCAGCTGCAAGGGCTGGCGGTCCAGTTCAACGCGATCCGAATCCAGTTTGGCGATTTCCATGAGCGCTTCGATGATATCTTGCAGGTGGGTCAGCGACGTGTCGGTCTTATGCGCGATATCGAGGATCGCCGGGTCATCCGAACTGTCTGAAATCGCCGACACAAACAGTTTCGCCGATGACAAAGGTTGCATGAGGTCGTGACTGGCGGCCGCGAGATAGCGAGACTTGGTCGCCGTGGCGCGTTCTGCCTTGCGCAGCGCTGTGCCCAGTTCCTCTGTCCGCTCACGCACGCGCCGTTCCAGTTGTTCGTTCAGATCGCTCAACCTGTCACGGGCAGATCGTTCTGCTGTGACGTCCGTAAAACTGAAAACAATGCCCCAGGACGGGATGGTTTTGCACGACATCGCCAGCGTTCTGCCGGTGGTCAACCCCACCTCAAAAGATACCGGCGGCCGGGAGGAAAGATCACGCGTCCAGAGATCCAGATCGTGAAACTCGGCCCTTCCAAGGAACACGGCATTCATTTGAAGGTGCCTGAGCACTTTGGATTGGTTCAGCCTGTCCGGCCCCACATCCTCGGGCAAATCCAACAATTCGCTCAGCCGGTCATTGCGACCGATCAGGTCGCCACGGGTGTCAAAGATACAGACCGCCTGATCCAGATGTTCGAGCGTGGCCTGCAAAAGGAGGGCCTGCCGCTCCATCAGCGCGTCGCGTTCGCGCCGTTCGTTCAAAACCAGATGCGTCACGTCCGAATGGGTAATCACCGTGGCACCCGATGCCATGCGCAAGGAGCTGACCTGAAAATGCCGGTCCTTGATCAAGCTGATGTTAAAGGTCGCTTCGGACTGGCGGTGCAGATCCAGACGCCAGGCCCGCCAGTCTTCGGCCGAACTTTGATTCCCGGACCTCAGGATGTCGCTGCGACTGAGAAGGTCAATGTAACGCTCAAACGTGAGCCCGGGTTTCAAATGGTTCCGCACCTCGCGTAGATTGTCGCAGAAATGCGTGTTGCACATCACCATCCGGTCATCGGCGCCAAACAGGGCAAAGCCCTGGCCAATGACGTCGATTGCTTCGGCCAGCTGCGCGCGGACATTTTCGGCAGCGGATGTGACCAGACCCAATTGCGCATTCGTTTGCATCAACAGATCGCGCGTTCGGGCCAGGTCAGCGCTTTGCTGCTGCATCTGCGCTTCCAGGCTGGCGGCCATTTCGAACTGTTCGTAAGCGTTCGCCGAGGAATCCCCCAGATGCTCGGCCTGCGAACCAGCACAGCGACGATCCTTTCCAGCTTGGCATTGCGCCGCTCTAGGGTGTCTCGGGGATCGAGGATATCTAGAATGTCCAGATCAACCTCCTGTCGGGTATCCGCCGTCCCGTCAAAAGGGACTGCCGGTTATGTGATTGGATCCGACCTGACATTAGAGAATCTGGCCTCTTGTGCAACCAAAACGGCCTGGGTCCGACTTTGGACACCCAGTTTGCGCATGATCGCCGTGACGTGGGCCTTGACGGTTGTTTCGGCAATCGAGAGTTCATAGGCGATCTGTTTGTTCAGCCTGCCAGCGCAGATCAGCTCCAGAATACAGGCTTGCTGGCGGGTCAGGGATGACAGGCGCTCGACCACATCCGGGCCCTTGGAACAGTCTGTGGTCTGAACATAACCCGGCGGTTTGTAGATCTCGTTCATCCCGACGGCCTGTATCGCCTCCTTAAAGACCGTCCGACGGCTGTGCTTTGGCACAAATCCATTGGCGCCAGCCCTGAGTGTTCCATCGATAATCGCATTGTCGCAAAGCGATGACACGACGATGATCGGACAAAGCCTGGCCGCTGTCCGCAGCTTGATCAGCCCATCAAGACCGGTGACGTCGGGCAAATTGAGGTCAAGCACGATCAGCGCCGGTGGCGACCGGGTTTCCAACATCTCAATTGCCGCGCCCATACTGCCAACAGAGGTAATCTGCTGCACAGTCGAGACCGCCTTTAACGTCAGTTCCAATGCGTCGCAAAACAGCGGGTGGTCATCAACGATCAACGCCCATTCCGGCAGGGTCTCTTGCGTCATGTGATTGGTCCGAATGGCCATGGAATTGAATATGTCCTTGCTGGCGGCGATGGTCGGCCCGTTTTCTGTGATCCGTCGGAATAGCGTAGAAGCAAGTTTTGCACCCGTCCACCCATTTGCAGCTAGGACATTGGTCTGACAGATTGGCACGGCAAGACAGTGTAAATATTCATCGAATAGATTGAATGCTGTCTGGGGAGGAGGACGGGATGAGACCGGTTCTCATATTGTTTTGGGCTGCGCTGTCGGTTTGGTCCAGCGCCCTGATGGCACAGGAAACACCCCGACTGCGCGTCGCTGTCCTGCAAATCGGGACAGTGAATTGGGAATTGCAGACAATCCAGCATCATGGGCTGGACTCACGGAACGGGTTTGCACTGGACGTGCAGGGATTTGCCAGCAGTTCGGCCGCGCGAACCGCCTTTATTGCCGGTGCTGCGGATGTCATCGTGTCCGATTGGCTTTGGGTGGCGCGCCAACGCGCCAATGGAAAGGACTTTGTGTTTCTACCCTACTCCAAGGCGGTGGGCGGCCTGCTGGTGCCACAAGAGAGCACCGCCCGGACCCTTGCCGATTTGAGCGGCGGGCGGATTGGCATCGCTGGCGGTCCCTTGGACAAAAGCTGGGTGATCCTGCGCGCCTACGCGATGCAGGCCTATGAAATTGATCTGGCCAAGGAAACCGAACAGGTGTTTGCCGCGCCGCCCTTGATATACAAGACTGCCTTGCAGGGGCAGTATGCTGGCGCGCTGAACTTCTGGCATTTTGCGGCCAAGATGGAGGCAGAGGGCATGCGCGCCTGGTTGATGTGTCCGACGCCGCTGAGGCCCTGGGGTTGGATGCAGAAACACCGCTGCTGGGGTATGTGGTCAAAGGGGCATTGGCCAGTGAAGCACCTGACGTGATCCGCGGCCTGGCGGATGCCAGCCGGGAGGCCAAATCGCTGCTGGCCAAGGATGACGCGGAGTGGGATCGTTTGCGACCGATGATGCGCGTGAAATCCGACGCGCAGTTTGTGGCGCTCAGAGACGGGTTTCGCGCCGGAATTCCCGCGGCGACCCCAGTTGACCTGGCGGCTGCGGCGCGCATGTTGGATGTGATGCGCGCGTTTGGGGGGGCCGCGCTGTTGGGCCCTGTCACAACCCTGCCGGACGGGGTATTTTGGACCGATGATTGAAACCGCACCGGCCCGGATTGATGCGACCGTATTGGACGTGGACCTGACAGGATATCAGACAGGCACGCGCCATGTCTTGGGACCCATAAAATTCGCGTTGAAGGCCGGTGAAACCCTGGCGGTTGTGGGGCCGTCCGGGATCGGAAAATCCACGCTATTGCGCTGCATCCTGGGTTTGGAGACCCGTTTCACAGGCCAGATCCGCACCGCAAGCCATCAGACGGCGGTGTTTCAGGAGCCTGCGTTATTCGGGTGGCGCACTGTCCTTGCCAATATACAGATACCGACCGGCGCCTCAGCTGCGCAGGCCGAGAGTTTGTTGGAGCGTGTCGGCCTGTCTGGGCGCGGCGCGGATTTTCCGGGTCAGCTGTCGTTGGGTCAGCAACGCCGCGTTGCCTTGGCCCGGGCGCTGGCTGCGCGGCCTGACGTACTGTGCCTGGATGAGCCTTTTGTGTCTCTGGACGCGGATCTGGCCCAGGGCATGCGCGATCTGGTGGCCAATCTGCAAAGGGAACTGGCCCTCACAATCATCCTTGTCACACATGACCAAACCGAAGCGCGAAGTCTGGCAGACCGCATCATCACACTGGGCGGGTCACCGGCGCACATCGTGCACAGCGAGCGAATTGGTGCGCCCTCTTAACGGCCGCGATGCCCCATGCCCCGCGCCGGATCATACCCCCAGACGGCCATCCCGAAAAAGACAATCGTCGCCAGGACCGCCCAAAATGCCGATCCGCCATTCCATTCCAGATAGAGCGCAAAACGGATCAGCTCGACCGCGTGGGTGAACGGATTCACCGCACATAGCCCGGCCAGCAACGGCGAGCTTTCGGCCATTTTCCACAAGGGGTAGAGCGCTGAGGACAGGAAAAACATCGGGAAAATCACGAAGTTCATGACCCCGGCAAAGTTTTCGAGTTGCCGAATAAAGCTCGACAGCAATAGCCCAAGAGACCCCAGCATGACTCCACACAGCATCAACGCCGGCAGCACACTCAGATAGCCCCAAGCCGGCATTGTGTTTCCGAACAGACCTGCAATCAGCAGAAAAACATAGACCTGCAGGATCGATATGGCTGTGGACCCCATCAACTTGCTGAACAGCAACCACCAGCGAGGCATTGGGCTGGTCAGTAACAGCCGCATTGACCCCATTTCCCGATCATAAACCAGAGAAAGAGAGCTTTGCATGCCATTGAAAAGCATGATCATTCCGCAAAGGCCGGGGACGATGTAAATCTCGTAGGTGATATAGGTTTGATAGGGTGGCGTGATCGACAACCCCAGGGCGGCCCGAAATCCGGCCGCAAACACGATAAGCCAGACAAGCGGACGGACCAAGGCCGCTACAAACCTTTCGCGCTGTTGCACAAACCTGAAGGCTTCGCGTGCAATGATCGCCAGCAAAGAGGTGAGATAGGGGTTCATGCCTGCACACCAGTCATGTCCAGAAACGCATCCCGAAGGGTTTGCCCACCTGCCATGACGTCGGCCCGCTGGTCGGACAGGACACGCCCCTGGTGCAGCACCACCACCTGATCGGTCGGCTCAATTTCATCTGTCAAATGGGTGGCCCATAAAACCGCTATACCATCCTGGGCACAAAGGGCGTGCACATGCGCCGTGATATCTCGGCGCGTGGCCGCATCCAGTCCTACGGTTGCTTCGTCCAACAGCAAGACCTGCGGGTCGTGCAGCAAAGCCCGCGCGATTTCGGTCCGGCGCCGGTGTCCGCCGTTCAAGGCGCGGATCTTTTCACCGGCCCGTTCGTCCATGTCCAAACGGTGCAGCGCGCGTTCAATCCTGTTGCGGCTATCGGCCCCGCTCAGCCCTTGGAGGGCCGCAAAATACGCCAGGTTCTGGCGCACAGTCAGATCCAGATCCAAGGTCGGTTGCTGAAACACGATACCCATTCTGGCCAATGCCTTGCGCGGGGCAACATGCAAATCCTCGCCAGCAATTCGGATCTGTGCGGGCGGTCCCGATATCAGTCGGGTAAGCCGCGCGAACAAAGTCGACTTGCCCGCGCCATTCGGCCCCAACAGCGCACAAAACGTGCCCCGCGGAACCTGAAATTCCACATCGCTCAGCGCCTGTTTGGAGCCATATGCGTGGCTCAGGCCTGCAATACTCAGCCCCGCATCGGCCGGGCGCGGCGGCTTATTCAATGACAATGTCGAGCCGCTGCGACGCGCCGGTGGAACCGGGAATCTTGATGTAGTAACGACCTGGTTTGATCGCGACAAACCCAATCTCCATTTCGCCCGCTTCGTCAAACTCAACGCTGTCCAACCCCAGTGGCCGGATTTCCAGGCCATTCACCACGATCTCGTCAATCCAGATCGCGCGGAAGAATTCCGGGCCGACCAGTGCAAGCTCCTGACTGCCATCACCCTGAATTTCAAATTCATAATAAGCGCCTGATTTCAACGTCCAGGGCGCCGTTGTTAAGGGAACGCCCGAGGACAATTGGATGGGCTCCAGATCATGTTTGTTCTTACCCGACAACAGACCAGCAGCGCCAAAGGTGACGACGTCATCATCGGACGCCCATGCGCCCAAAGGCAGGGCCATCAAAACCAGGGTCGAGATTACACGTCGCATTGTTCTTCCTCCAAAACCAAACGCTGAGCCGACCATACTATCGACGGGTTCCGCCAAGTTTTTCGGCGCCCGCGTCCTGGCAAACAGCTGCACTCATTGAGGCATGGATGCCCCATATTGATCGGACCCTAGCAAGCAGGATCACGATTTACCAATGTGACTTTGGTCTGATGTCATGACGGATGAAATCCGGGCGCAGGCTGTTACAAAGGCCTATGACCAAAACATTCGACACCCAGGCTCCGCTGACTTTTCTGCTTTCCATGACCGGCCTGATTGCGGCCTGGTTCTTGGCGGCGCGGGTTGTGGCGGATCCTTCGATCCTGCCGTCTCCGGAAGCAGTTTGGCAGATCATCCGGGCCGAAGCCCAAAGCGGCGCGTTGCTGCATCACTGCGCGGTCACACTGCGCCGTGTCGTATTGGCGTTCACGCTGGCATTTTTGGCCGGTTCGGTGCTGGGCGTCGCCATGGGGTTGTGGCGGCCGGTCAATCGTTGGCTGAATCTGCCTGTTTTGATCCTGCAAAACACACCGGCGTTGGTCGTGATTGTGCTGTGTTACTTTTGGATCGGGCTGAACGAACTGGCCGCGATCATCGCAGTGTCACTCAACAAAACGGCGATGGTTGCCTTGACCTTGCGCGAGGGCGTGCAGGCACGGGATCGTCAAATCGCCGACATGGCGCAGGTGTTTCGCATGCGCCCGATGGCTCGGCTGCGGCATGAAATCTGGCCACAGCTTTGGCCTTTTGTTTCCGTCGCGATGCGCAATGGGTTGGCCATAATATGGAAGATCGTTCTGGTGGTAGAGTTTCTGGGCCGCAGCGATGGCGTCGGATTTCAGATACATCTGTATTTTCAACTGTTCGAAATCGGCCATTTGTTGGCTTATGCGCTCAGTTTCATGGTGATCATGCTGATGATCGAGCGATTGATGATCGTACCACTCGAACGCCACGCCACAGCATGGCGGCGGAAGGGCCAGACCGCAGGAAGCCCTGCGATCTGACAATTTCTCTGGTTCGTGCCGCGCCCGATCAGGCCGCGCGACGACGGCGTGGACGACGCGGTTTATTGGCGGGAGCACCACCATTGGCCGGGCCTTTACTGCCCTGCCCGCGGCCTCTGCGTCGCGACGGTCCGTTGGAGCGTCCTTCGTTGTCGGATCTGTCGCCCAGCGGGCTGGTGCCGCTGGCAACCGGCACTTCGGTTTTCATCAACTTTTGAATCTGGCGCAGCAGATCGGCCTCTTCCGGCGAACAGAAAGCAATGGCTTCACCCTCGCGGCCCGCACGCGCGGTCCGGCCGATCCGGTGTACGTAGTTGTCCGGCACTTCTGGCAAATCATAGTTGATCACATAGGAGACACCGGGAATATCGATGCCACGCGCGGCAACATCCGTGGCAACCAATATGTTGATTTGACCAGAGCGGAACGCCTTGATCGCGCGGTCCCTCTGACCCTGGCTCTTGTTGCCATGGATCGAGGTTGCGTTAAATCCGTCCGCGACCAGACCCTTCATCAGCTTTTCAGCCCCATGTTTGGTGCGCAAGAAGACCAGTGTCAGCGCCTTTGGATCCTGCGACAGGATCTCGCGCAGTTTGGACGGTTTTGACGGTTTGGGCAGGAAATGGACCGATTGCGTGACCTTGTCAGCAACCTTGCCCGGAGGCGCAACCTGTACGCGGCGGGGGTTGTTGAGGTAGGCGCTGGAAATCTCTTCCATCTGCTTGGGCATTGTTGCCGAAAACAGCATGGTTTGGCGTGGGCTGCCCAATGCCGGCGCAATGCGGCGCAGGGCGTGGATGAACCCCAGATCCAGCATCTGATCTGCTTCGTCCAGAACCAATTGGCGGGTCTGGCTCAGATCGACGGCGCGCCGGTCCATCAGGTCAATCAAACGACCGGGCGTTGCGACCAGAACATCCGTACCGCGTGACAAAAAGCTGATCTGTTTGCCAATGGATTGGCCCCCAACAACCACGGAAACACGGATCTGAGACCCGGCCGCCAGCGGACGCAGGCTATCGGCAATCTGATTGGCCAACTCGCGGGTTGGCGCCAGGATCAACGCCTTGACGGTTTTGGGTGCCGGTCTGCCCGGCGTGTTCAACAGATGGTCAATCAATGGCAGACCAAAGGCCAAAGTTTTGCCTGTGCCGGTCTGAGCCAGGCCCAGAACGTCGTGGCCATCCATGGCCAGGGGAATCGCCTGGGCCTGGATCGGAGTCGGTTCGTTAAAACCGCCTTTTTGGAGAGCAGTTTTCAGAGACGGCGCGAGGCCGAGCATATCGAAATCGAACAAGTCGTATCCTTTACGGGCCGCGGGGCCAAAGGCACCAACGCAGCCACGATGAAATGCCGCCAAAAGGCGGCTGGTGAGGGTCCGCGCAGCCTCGGGATAAACGGGCGTTTCCCGTCCTATCTGGCCGTCGCGTCAGGAACCCTGCGTGATGGGGAACTGAAGTATAGGTGCGCTGATGGCCCGACAAAGGGGCACGACATGCTCACGCGGCAGCGCAGCGCTGGGGGTGCTTTCCTCTATTCTGTCGCTTTTGTCAACCCGGTGGCAATCGCTCATGCTTCGATACAACTTGCCCGATCCTCAATCGGTGGCTAAGCTCATCAATATAGATAGCAAAAAGATTTTTAATCATGGGCACACCCGCCGCAAGAATAACCGATATGCACGTCTGTCCGATGGTGACACCCGGCGTGCCTCCGATTCCACATGTGGGCGGTCCGATCCTGCCCCCTTGTGTGCCAACAGTTTTGACGTGCATGATGCCGCAAGCTGTGGTCGGAAACCCGGCATTATGTGTGGGTCCGCCCGACACGATTATTTTGGGCTCTTTCACGGTTTTGGTCAACAATCGCCCGGCGGCCCGACTGGGTGATACAACAGTCCATGGCGGTAAAATCGTCGTCGGAGCGCCAACAGTCCTGATCGGCTGAGACCCTTCCAAACAACAGATTAGAGGCGGCATCAAACATGCCCTGTTTTTGTAAGAACGCGGCGACTCATCTGACGACACAAGCGGTGTCCATTCGTGCAACCGTTATGGCCGTGCCGCCGCAAATGCCCAATCTGGCATCCTTGCTGGGATTGCAAAAGGCCACTGCCAACGCGTCGTTGAGCGCATCGGCGCGGGCGGATATGATCATGGCCGCCAAGATCCCCAATGTGTCCTACCAATCCTGGCTGAGTGGCAAACTGGGTGTCTATATCCCCTCGCCCATCCCGGTCGGTGGTGGCGGCGCGCTCAATATGGCGGTGCGGCTCAGCGCAGCGGCCAATGTCTTTCCGCTGACCGATCCCCGCCGGCTTTATGGCGAGCTCAAACAAGCTGCGGCGAGCCTGGCCAAACAATTCATGCCTAAGGCATATGCAGGCATGGGGGCCCTATACACCCCAAATTTCAGTGCCATGGTTTTGGCGGCGCGCATGACCTTGACGCTGCGCGCACAGGGTATTTGTCCAATGGCATTGGCCGCAGGTGTAAAGGCGAACGCCAAGCTGAACCTTGCCGCCTCGGCGACGATGAGCGTCGCGATGGCGCAATCCGCTCTTGAATCCGCCAACCGCCACAGCCTGGTTCTGCAAAAGACCAAGATGCCTGCTTTTGCGCTAACCCCGGACCAGATGAACCTGGCGATGAACCTGTCGGCTCTGGCCGAGGCGCAAAAGGCCCAACATAGCCTGAGTTTACCGGCGACCTCTGATCCCAACTTCATGAAAACACTGAACACCTGGCTCGAATCGCTGGCCCGTATTCCGGCATTGCCAATCCCGACTAGTGAATTGCTGGCGTTGGCGTCCAAGCTGGAGGAGTTGTCGGTTGTGACGCAGGCCTTTGGTCCAGATGCCATGACCCCCGCCGGAGTGGCCAGAGTCAACGCAATGCTGAGCTATGTGGCAAGCCTGAAACTGCCCCCGCCCCCATCTGCGGCGATGGCATTGCAGGCGCTGCTCGAAAAGCTTCCGGATCTGGACATGGTCATGGATGGTGCCAGATCGGTCAACAGCTCGCCCTCGACCTTGCAGGCCTCTATGTCCGCCAAGGCGCCCGTCGTGCCCATCGCGCCGGCGATTGAGGCGTTGAACGCCCTGATATCGGCCTTGCAACGGTCGATCCCGAACCTGAAAGACTGCGGCGCCTGCGCCTTTCCCATCAAGGATTTCATGCCCGCCATGCCCAGTTCCGCATAGCTGGCCATCAAAGGTGCAATTGGCCGGTTGCAGTGCCAGTCTGGAGTGGCTCTGTCAGGGCCTTGTGTTGGCCAAACCATCACAAGGCCCGGTTTTATGACAGGTGGCAGCCGCCCCTGACCTGCCCCTTTTGCCTCAAACAGAGTTCAGCATGGCCGCGATCTCATCCTTCAGATGCAACCGCGTCTTGCGCATCGCTTCTTCGTTGAATTGGTCGGTCGGCTCAACATTTGTTTCGGCACGGTGAATGGCACGATTGACCGTATGATACTCTTCTGACAGGCGCTGAAAATGGCCGTCAGACTGTGAAAGCTTGTGGATCAGATCGACTTTGTCTGGGAATTCCTCGACCAGTTCATGAGGTGTATGTGTCATGCGGTTTTCCTTACAAACATTTGATTTCGGATTGAGCAAACACGGTACCATCCCGGTATCTTGTTCCCTTTTTATGTGGGTTTCGGCCGGAGGCATTGCAAGTGGACAGGATGCGATGGCGTCCCCCTGAGGCGCGGCAATTTGGCGGGCAGCGACGTGATCACGGCGGCTACCGTTGCGCGCAAAATCGAATACGCCACCCTCAAAAGAATTCGTTGGCATTGCGCCCAATCACGTGTTCTGTGAAAGCCCAGCCCCGCGGGCGAATTCTATGGATGTGTCATGGTCATGAACCGATCTAGATTGCTGTTGCTCACGTCCCTGACCGCAATTTTTGGTGTCGGAGCATGGGGTTTGGTCGATACCGACGGCTTGGTCCGGATCGCCTCCTCAATCGTAGAGCGCTATTTTGATAGCCGAGGGTGGTTTGTGATGCTGTCCGTTTCGGGCATGCTGATCCTGTGTATTTGGCTGGCTTTCTCGAAATATGGTGCCATCCGGCTGGGCGCAGACGATGATCGGCCGGAATTCTCGACTCCGTCCTGGATCGCGATGCTGTTTGCGGCAGGCATGGGGGTTGGGTTGCTGTTTTGGGCTGTTGCCGAACCGCTGACGCATTTCGCCTTTTCCAAGGATATGATGCCCCCGCCGATTGCCGCTCAACAGGCTCTGCTGGCGACAAATTTTCACTGGGGTATTCACGCCTGGGCCATTTACGGATCGACCGCCTTGGCGATTGCCTATTTTTCCTTTCGTCGAGGGGCCCCCATGCTGGTCAGCGGACCGGTCGAGACGCTGTTTCCGGACGAGACATGGGCCAAGATGGTCGGGTGGCTGTCGGATTTCATGGCCATCGTTGCCATCGCTATTGGGGTTGGTGGTTCAATCGCCATGGGGGTGTTCCAGGTCGCTGATGGCGTGGATGTCCTGCTCGGTGGAGACAAGGCCGCCGATTGGCTGATTGGTGCCGTGTTTGTGGTGATGGTGCTGGCTTATTTTCCGCCATTGCTTGTGGATCTGGGCTCTGGAATGGCGCGCCTGTCCACGACGGCAATGATCATTGCAATCGCACTCGTCCTCTTCACCGTGATATTGGGGCCTACCGAGTTTCTGTTGAATTCCATCCTCAACAGCATCGGTGACTATACGTTTGCCGCCATTCCGCGCGGGTTCCAGACTTTGACGTTTTTTGGCGACCGGCTGGGCACATGGTTTCAGGACTGGACGCTGACTTACATGGTCTGGTGGATCGCATGGGGACCGTTTGTTGGCGTCTTTATCGCACGCATTTCCAAGGGCCGCACCATTCGCGAATTTGTTCTTGGCGTTCTGATAGGACCCACAGTGTTTTCCGTGATCTGGTTTGGCGCATTCGGCGGCATCGGATTGTATGATGCCCTGCACGGCAGCGGCGAACTTTTGACGATGACGGCAACCAATGTAGAGCGCGTGACATTCACCCTTTTGGAAAACCTGCCCTTTCCCATGATCACGACGCTTGCCACAATTCTTGCAGCCTTTCTTTTCATTGTAACCAGCGTGGTCAGCGCGGCTTTTGTTCTGGGCACGTTCTCTTCCGGAGGAGACCCGGACCCAAGCCCTCGCATCCGCGCGATCTGGGGCGTGCTGCTGGGACTTTTGGGCGCTGTCATGATCCTGTCGGGCTCGATCGATGCAATCAAAAAGCTGATCGCCGTTGGCGCGCTGCCCTTTGTCTTTGTCTCGGTCTTATTGTGTGTTTGCCTTGTTCGTGGGCTACGTCAGGAGGCGCAAGATGCTGATCGGTGAGACGATAGACACGCTTATGAACTTGACCACTTTTGCCTTTATCGGCGCGATGGTCTGGTTGTTGATGCGACAATAGCGATACCAGGCGACACACGGCGGCTCTATATCCGGTTCAGATCCCGCCTGTGCATGGCAGCGACCTGATCCAAAATAAACCTGTCGCCAGCCGGACATTCTGCCAAGCTGGCTATGCACAGGTGAACTGTATTCCTAAGAAGGACCAGACGGGCCCAGATCTGTGGCCAAAAAATTGAAAGCGGAAACATGACCATAAAAACAGCGATCATCGGATTGGGTATCATGGGGCGGCGGATGCTGGAACATATGCAACTGCACCCGGACTATGAAGTCGTGTGGCTGTGGGATCCGAACGCAGATGCCTGTCGGCTCGCTCAGGCCTTTGCGCCGGATGCCACGATACCCGACACCCCAGAAGCCGCCATTGCCACTGTGGATCTGGTGTATCTTGCCTGTCCTCCGGGGCCGCGCAAGGCCTATGCTCTGGCAGCTGCGGCTTTGGGAAAGGCCGTTTTCCTGGAAAAACCACTGGGGGTGGATATCGCAGAAAGCGAAGACCTGGTTGCGAGGTTGACGGACAGCGGCGTGCCGGCTGCCGTGAACTTTACCCAAGCAGCAGGTGCAGCGATGACCGGTGTGTCCCAGGCGGCGGCAGCCGGCGATCTGGGCCACCTCATCGGCGCAGATATTGTTGTCACCTACAACCACTGGCCCCGTGCCTGGCAGAAAGAGGCCGACTGGCTGCGATTTCGCGACGAAGGCGGCCTGACCAGGGAAGTTATCTCTCATTTCCTGTTTTTCTCGGAACGTGTCCTCGGCCCGCTGTCGGTTGTTTCTGCTGTTCCGACGTATCCTGCGAACGAGGAATTGTGCGAAACGCATCTGCTGGCGCGGCTGGAAACGGCAAATGGCCAACCCGTGTCGATCATGGCAAGCGTTGGCGGTGCCCAACCGGATCGCCAGGAACTGACCATCAAAGGCTCAAAGGCAAGCCGCCGCATTACAGAGTTCTATATCGACGCTGTTTCTGAGGGGGAGCCATTCAACGAAGTAAACGCACGCCCGTCCGACCCGCGCGCGGCCAGCCTCAAGGCGCAACTTGATGACCTTTTCTTGTGTCTGGCGCACCAGGAAAACCGGCTTGCGACCCCGCAAGAGGCCCTGAGCGTGCAAAAGCTCGTCGAGACGATGTTGGCCGGGAAAACCTGAACGTAAAGTAACGCGCATTCCCAAAGTCTTGCCGTCTATTGCGGGCAAGACTTTGGTCTACCCCCAGTCGATCTCGCTTGCTGTTGAAATCATCACACCTGAGTATGCACAGAAAGCGGGACAAACGGCGATGAATGGAACCAATGTAAAAAGCATCTCCACAAGGGCCAGAAGTTGCCTGTGGCGGTCGACCTCAGTCGTGGTGATATGAGCACGCTGACCTCAAATCTGAGCCTGTTTCGCGACCTTTGGAGCCGACAAACACCCGCGTTGCGCGGTATTTTGTTGATGTGCATCTCGACCGTTACGTTTTCGATCATGCATGCGCTGGTCCGGTTTGTTTCTGACGAAATGCCGCCTTTTCAGATCGCGTTCTTTCGCAATGTGTTCGGGCTGGCCTTTCTCCTCCCGCTGTTGATGCGCTCACGGTTTGCAGTTTTGCGCACGCAGCGGATCGGGCTTCATGCCTTGCGCGGCGCCATCAATATCTGCGCGATGCTGATGTTCTTTACCGCCCTTTCGATGTCTCCCTTGGCAAAGGTCACCGCGCTAAGCTTCACGGCCCCCTTATTCATGGCCGTGCTGGCCGTGCTGATCCTGGGCGAACGCTTTCGCATTTATCGCTGGCTGGCCATCCTGTTCGGCTTTGCCGGGATGTTGATTATCCTGCGGCCGGGCATTGTGGCCATAGATGCCGGAGCCTTGCTGGTGACCGCCTCTGCCGCGCTATGGGCGGTGGCGATGATCATCATCAAAATCCTGTCACGCACAGAATCAAGCCTGACCATCGTTGCCTATATGGGTATTTTCCTGGGTCTTTTCTCGGTCTTTCCGGCGCTTTGGGTGTGGCAGCCATTTGGCTTGGAAACCATTTACTGGTTGATCCTCATCGGCCTCTTCGGGACAATTGCACAGATGACCCTGAGCCAGGCCTTGAAGGAAACCGATCCAACGGCCCTGATGCCTTTTGACTTTCTCAAACTCATCTGGACGGCCATCATTGGCGCGTGGTTTTTTGCCGAAATCCCGGATGTCTTTACCTGGATCGGCGCAGCCGTCATCTTTTCATCCGGTCTGTTCATCGCCTACCGCGAGCGGCGGGCCAAACAGAATATTGCGTCGCCCGCGCCAGATGGGCCAAGCGAGGCGCGCAATGAGCAGGCTGAATCACACGGGCGAGGACAGTCATGACGCAAGATCCGGTCGATGTTCTGATCATTGGCGCCGGGGCCTCGGGCGCGGCCGTTGCCTGGAGCCTTGCGGACACCCGGATGCGCATATTGTGCCTGGAGCAAGGCGGCATTCCGGATCAAAGCTCCTTTCCTACCACAGGTCGGGATTGGGAGGCTCGTCGCCTGGGAGATTTCGCGCTAAGCCCCAATGCGCGCGGCCTGCCCGAAGACTATCCGATCAATGATGCGGCCTCTCCGATCAAGGTGACAAACTTCAACGGTGTGGGGGGCGGTACGGTGCTATATGCAGCGCATTTCCCACGTCTTCATCCCTCCGATTTTCGCGTGCGTACACTTGATGATGTCGCCGACGACTGGCCTGTCGACTATCAGACGCTGGAGCCGTTTTTTGCCGAAAACGACCGTATGATGGGGGTGTCGGGGTTGGCGGGCGATCCGGCCTATCCCCCCGGAAAAACCCCGCCCATGCCGCCTGGTCCAATGGGACGCTCCGGGCGCAAGCTTGCCCAGGGTTTCAATGCGTTGGGCTGGCACTGGTGGCCCTGCGATCTTGCGATCGCAACCGAGGATTACGAAGGGCGCGCCAAATGTATCAATCTGGGTGCCTGTATCAGCGGCTGCGCACAGGGGGCCAAAGCATCGGTTGATATTACTTATTGGCCAGAGGCGCTGCGCAAGGGGGTTGAGCTGCGCACCAGATGTCGCGTGCGCGAAATCACGGTCGACGATGCAGGCATGGCCACGGGTGTGATCTATTATGACCAGACTGGCGCAGAACAATTTCAGGCCGCGCATGTTGTCATCATGGCCTCGAACGGCATCGGAACGCCGCGACTATTGCTCAATTCCACATCCCGCCATTTCCCGGACGGTCTGGCGAACAGCAGCGGGTTGGTGGGCAAGAACCTGATGTTCCATCCCTATGCAAGCATTCAGGGCATCTTTGACGAGCCGCTGGATGGGCACAACGGCCCGCATAAAAGCATCCTCAGCCAACAGTTTTATGAAACCGACCCGGCACGCGGGTTTGTGCGGGGCTATACCTTTGAAACCTCGCGCGGCATGGGCCCTGTCGGCACCGCCACGGCTGGTATGAGCTGGGGGCAAATCCCCTGGGGGGCGCAGCACCATGCAGCCTATCGCGGATTGCAAGACCGGGTGACCAGCCTGTTTGCAATCTGCGAAGACCTCCCCGAAGAGCACAATTGCGTCACGCTTGATCCGACCCTGACCGACAGCAACGGCATCCCTGCACCGCGCATCACATATACGCTGAGCGAGAACAGCAAACAGATGATGGCACATGCCATTGACCGTGGGCGCGAAGTCATGGAAGCGGCCGGTGCTATCGACGTGGTGACTGCGGCGCCGATCCCACTTGCCGGATGGCATTTGCTGGGCACCGCGCGAATGGGCACCGACCCTGCCCGATCCGTCGTGAACGAGTGGGGCCGCAGTCACGATGTGCGCAATCTGTTCATCGTAGATGGCAGTATCTTTGTCACCAGCGGGGCCGCAAACCCGACCAGTACGCTACAGGCGCTGGCGCTCTACATTGCAGATCAGATGAAACAACGTCTGGCCAATCTGTTTGACTGAAGGAATGCTGTTTTGACCCTCTCCTCATACACTTCCCAAGAGCAGGCAGCGCTCGCGGCATTGGTGGCGCAGATTATTCCCGCGTCACAGACCTACAATCAGCCCGGCGCGGATGATCCAGAGATTTTTGCGGACATTCTGACCAGCGGGGCGGATTTGAGACCACGTCTGGCGGCTGCATTGGATCATCTGACAGGTCTGACCACCATGGATGCGGCCCAGGCAGATGCGTTCAGGCAGGCGTTTCCGGTCGAGGCAGAGCTGATCCAAACCCTGACGGCACAATGCTATTACCGGGATGCCAGAGTCATGCGCGCCCTTCGCATCGACGTTCGCCCCCCCTTTCCCATGGGCTATACCCAAGAACCCAACGATTTGACCCTGCTCGACCCTGTCCGTTCAAAAGGCGAAATATATCGCAAGCTCCCTTGAGGGGCCTGCCGCCCTTGCGATCCCAACCGAAAGTCCTGATCTGATGAAAATACCCGCCGAACAGCTGACCGCCCTTGCAACCTCAATTCTGAGCCATGCGGGCAAAGATCCGGACAAAGCCGCGAAAGTGGCCGCCCGGCTGGTGAATGCCAATCTGACCGGGCACGACAGCCACGGCGTCGGCATGATCCCGGCCTATGTCGAAGGCATCCTGGCCGGTCAGCTGATCCCAGATGCGGCCGCCAAACTGGTGCAGGACAAGGGCCCGTTTCTGTTGATGGATGGCGGTTTTGGCTTTGGCCACATCGTTGCAGAACAAGCCATGCAGACGGCGATTGAGCGCGCAAAGACACAGCACCTTGCCGTGCTGTCCCTGCGCAACAGCTTTCACCTGGGCCGGTTGGGGGATTGGGGTGCAATGGCAGCCGAGGCCGGCTTCATCTGCATACTATATGCAAATGTTCAGGCCTCCCGTCCCATCGTGGCCCCCTTTGGCGGCAGCGATTCACGCTTTGTTACCAACCCCTATTGCACCGCAATTCCCGCCACCGACAAACACCCGATGTTCCTGTTGGACATGGCCACGAGCACAATCGCGATGGGCAAGGCCCGTGTCGCCGATCTGAGCGGCAAACAGGTTCCGGAGGGGGCTGTGATAGACGCGCAGGGCAATCCGACAACCGATCCCTCCGTCATGTTCAATGATCCCGCTGGTTCCCTGACAACCTTCGGCCAGCACAAGGGGTTTGGCCTGGCGCTTTTGGGCGATATCCTGGGCGGATCATTCAGTGGTGGTGGTGCTTATCTGCCGGAACGTGAAGTCGACGCGAATATCACCAACAACATGATGGCCATTCTGATTGATCCAAACGTGTTCGGTACGGCAGAGGCCTTTGGCATCGATGTGGACAAATACACCGACTGGGTCAAAGCCTCCCCGCCCGCGCCCGGATTTGACGCCGTTCAGATGCCCGGCGACCCTGAACGACGCAGCGCCAAGGACCGCACCGCCAACGGCATTTTTGTCGATCCCGGCACATTGGAACAACTGAAAGAGGCCGCACGGAACGCAGGCGTTCCACAGGCCGACATGAACGCATTTGAACTTGGCAAGTGACGCCCAAAGGCTGTCATGCGCTCTCTTGCAAACCCGCTGCAACCGGCCGAAGGTGGCCACACCACTCCATCTGAAAGTGTTTGATGACGATGCAAAGTGACCTTAGCCAAAAGTTTCGTGACATCCTTGGGGACAAGGGGCTTTTGATGGGGGCCGATGTCCACGCGGCCTATTCAACCGACGCCCGAGGCGAAGGAGACGTGCAGCCAGAGATGGTGCTGCGCCCTGCGTCGACCGACGAGATGTCCCAGATCATGCAGCTGTGCCACGCCGCGTCGCAACCCGTTGTCGTCCAGGGCGGTCTGACAGGACTGGTCGCCGGCGCGCGGCCACAACAGGATGAGGTTGTGATTTCGCTCGAACGTCTGAACAAGGTCGAAAACATCGACCCCGAAGCCGGCACAATCACCGTTCAGGCGGGCACGCCCTTGCAAGTGGTGCAGGAAACCGCCGACGCGCACGACCTGGTCTATCCGCTGGATCTGGGATCGCGAGGCTCATGCAGCATCGGCGGAAACCTGTCCACGAACGCCGGCGGCAACAGGGTCATTCGCTATGGCATGACCCGTGATCTGACATTGGGGCTCGAGGCCGTGCTGGCGGACGGCACGATCGTCAACAGTTTGAACGGCTACATCAAGAACAACACAGGCTATGACCTCAAACAGTTGTTCATCGGCAGCGAAGGCACTCTTGGGCTGATCACCCGCGCGACTCTGCGGCTCTATCCCAAACCCAAAACCCAGGTGGTCGCTTTTTGCGGCGCCGACAGTTTTGACGCGGTGACAAACCTCAAGACCCATATGCAGTCCGCCCTTGGCGCCGACCTCAGCGCATTCGAAGTGATCTGGGCCAAAACCTATGACGCCATCCTTTCAGATGTCGCCGGAGTGAAGGCCCCGGTTCCCGCGGGACATGCGTTTTATGTGCTGATCGAAATGATGGGGTCAGACCCGACCAATGATATGGAGAAATTCGAGACATCGCTGGGTCAGGCGCTTGAACAGGAACTGATCGCAGACGCCGTTCTGTCGCGCTCCAATGCAGAGATTGATGCATTTTGGGATGTGCGCGACGGCATGGCCCACGCTATGGGCCAACAACAGCCCGCCGTCGGATTCGATATCAGCCTGCGCATCCCCGACATGAAGATCATCGAGGACGAGTTGTTCAACCGGCTGTCATCCGCCCTGGGTGACGTCCGGTTGTTCATTGGCGGACATCTGGCAGACGGCAACCTGCACCTGATGGCCAAATCCCTGGCTGACGGTCCCCAGCCTTCGCAACAGATCCAGGAAATCGTTTATGGTTGGGTGGGCGAGGTCGGCGGCTCGATCTCGGCGGAACATGGCATCGGAATGCTGAAACGCGCCCACCTGGGGCAAAGTCGCGCCGCACCTGAAATTGCCCTGATGCGCACCCTTAAACAGGCGATGGATCCCAAAAACATCCTGAATCCGGGCCGCGTCTTTGACATGACCGCAAATCACTGACACTCGTTTTCCCAAAGGATTGCTCTCAATGCCATTTGATGTCTCTGCCCTGTTTCGCCCCAACCTGCCCGCTCCTGCTGCTGCCCCGTTCAAAGCGTTCCCCAAATACAATTTCGTCGGCGGTCACAATGATGCGGCAAGCGTCCCCGTAGCGGCCCTCAACACGGCCGCGACCACAGTCATCACCCGAGAGGGCGCGACACTCGCGACATATGGGTTGAACAGCGGCCCACAAGGGTATCGCCCGCTGCGAGAGTTCATTGCCAACTGGATGACCCAATGTGCCGACATGCAGGACAGCGCAGACGAAATCCTGATCACATCCGGCTCTTTGCAGGCGCTGGATCTGGTGAACCAGTTGCTGGTCGCTCCAGGAGATATGGTCATCGCCGAAGAGGCCACCTACGGCGGTGCATTGACCCGGTTGGCAAAGCTGGGCGTGCCATATCTGGGCGTGCGTCTGGATGACGACGGGATAGATCCGAACCATTTGAAAGAGCTCTTGGAACAGCAACAAAACGCCGGAAATCCAGTCAAATTCATCTACACGATACCCACGGTTCAAAATCCGACAGGCGGCGTGATGCCAGTCGAGCGCCGCCGCCAGTTGCTTGACCTGGCCGCTCAATACAACTGCCTGATTTTCGAAGACGATTGTTATGCCGATTTGCTGTGGTCCGGCATCCGGCCTCCGTCAATCCGCGCCCTGGATGCCCCCGCAGCCGAGGCCGAAGGCCGCCCCAACCGCGTTATTTATTGCGGCTCCTTTTCCAAATCCATCGCGCCAGCCTTGCGCATTGGCTTCATCATGGCCGATTGGCCCGTCTTGGCGCAGATCCTGCCACTCAAGACCGATGCAGGGACAGGCGCTCTGGAGCAAATGGTCCTGGCGGAGTTTTGCAAGGACCATTTCGCAGATCACCTCACGACCCTGCGCGCACGCCTCAAGTCAAAATGTGACGTGGCCATTCAGGCATTCGAGGAGCATTTTGGCACAGCTGCAGAGTTTACAGCGCCTTTGGGCGGAATTTTCATCTGGGTCACACTGCCCGAGGGCGTCGACACCAAGCAATTGGAATTGGCCGCGCTCAAGGAAGGTATCGCAATCAACCCAGGGGCGGAATGGACCGTTGATGGCCCGGAAAATCGCCGCCGCATGCGGTTGTGTTTCGGCCACCCGGAAGAATCAGAGATACGCGAAGGAATCGCGCGTCTGGCTTCTGTTTGCCATCGCGAATTCGGCGTCCCGTCCCATATTTCAAACGTTGAACAAGCCTGACGCAAAAAGGCCGCGTGACATCTTGTACTGCCCTCCCCTTCCAACGAAGCAAGCTGGTCAAACCGCATAAGAGCATCCGAATGCAACGCGTGATGCATTCGGATGCTTTTGGGCCGGGCTCCATAACGGTATCTTTTTGAGCAGTTCAGGCGCAGAAACATGAACACATTTTGTTGAACGGCCCAGGCACTGACCAGCTCAATTCCACCTGATCACAGCCGGACCACCCACAAGTTCGCCCTACGAACATGACAAAACATGGCACCGGTAGGTTCCAGGCGAATTTCAACCTAAGGTATTGAAAAGATTTGGTGCCCAAGGAGAGATTCGAACTCTCACGCCCGTGAAGGCGGGGGATTTTGAATCCCCTGCGTCTACCATTCCGCCACTTGGGCTTACGATCATTTGCAGCCAATGAAGAGGCCTTTTTAATCGCAGCGAGTCAGCAATACCCAAATGCAACGGCGGCGACAACCAGAAACCTTCCTGTTTTGTCACTGGCGTCTTCGCGCACTTGACGCGTCGCGAACTGCGTGGTTTTGCCAAGCACGAATGAACAAACGACGGATCGGCCACAATGCTGCGACGCCTATACAACTGGACCATGGGATTGGCCGATCACCCTCGGGCGATCTGGGCTTTGGCAATTGTCGCCTTCGTTGAAAGTTCGGTCTTTCCGATTCCCCCGGATATCCTGATGATCCCGATGATCCTGGCCCGCCCCAACCGGGCCTGGCTGATTGCTTCGGTTGCGTTGGTCAGTTCCGTCCTGGGTGGTCTTTTAGGCTATGCGATCGGCGCGTTCGCCTTTGAAACCATCGGTCAGCCGGTTCTGTCCTCGATGGGCAAGGCCGATTCAATGGCCGAATTCAGCACCCGGTTTAATGATTTCGGGTTCTGGTCGGTCCTGGCAGCCGGCATTACGCCATTCCCGTACAAAGTGATCACCATCATGTCCGGCTGGACCGGCATGCCACTGGCCACTTTCATTGCCACATCAATCCTGGCACGCGGGATCCGGTTTTTTGTTGTCGCCGGCCTGCTGCGTACTTTTGGCGAACCCGTCCGGGACTTTATTGAAAACCGCCTCGGCCTCGTGTTTACAGCGTTTGTAGTGCTCCTCATCGGAGGGTTCTTCTTGGTAAAATACCTATGACACGCCGCCTGCTCATCCTTCTTGCCGCATCCGGATCCGCCGCCCTTTTGCTGGGCGCCTTCGCCTTTCAACATCTGGGAGAGCTCGCCCCCTGCAAAATGTGCATCTGGCAACGCTGGCCGCACGCGGTGGCGATTGTTTTGGCCGCCATCGCAATGGTCGTACCGGCGACGCCAGTTCTGTTGCTTGGCGCTGTTGCCGTGCTGGCATCTGGGGCCATCGGGCTGTTTCACACAGGTGTCGAACGCGATTGGTGGGAGGGGCCAAGCACATGCACCAGCGGTGACATCTCTACCCTGTCAACCGACGATCTGATGAACCAGATCATGGGAGCGCCCCTGGTGCAATGCGATGTGGTGGCCTGGCAATTTCTGTCGCTCAGCATGGCCAGCTGGAATGCAATCCTCTCGTTTGTGCTGTGCCTGATCTGGGTCGCAGCGGCCCGGCGGTCAGCCTGAACACCGCTTTTAGCCGGCAAAGCGCGTCGACAGCAGGAGACTGGTTTCACTCGTAGAAACCCCTTCCAGTAGCCTGATCCGGGTCAAGGCCTGATCCAGGGTTTCCAGCGTCGCTGTACCAAGTTCCACGATGATGTCCCAACGCCCGTTGGTTGTATGTACCGTCCGCACCTCGGACATCCGTTGCAACTGACGTAAGACGCGCTCTGTGCCGCGCCCCTCGATTCCAATCATCATCAGACCTCGCACCGGGTCCCGCAGCACATCCTGCTTCAGAACAACCCGAAACCCAACGATCTCTCCGCGGGCGCGCAGCTTTTCGATCCGACTGCGCACCGTTGTCCTGGACAGATCCAAACGCAATGCGAGGTCAGACAAAGTGATCCGGGCGTCACGTTGTAGCTCTGCAATCACTCGTTCGTCCGTTTCGTCCATATTGTCTTCTCATTTTGATCAATCAGTCACCATATTGATCAATTGGTACACTATATTGCGCCACAGATCGATCACATATCTGGGGAAACTTCAAACAAGGCAGACACGAAATGACACAGTCCACATGCATATTGGTCGGCGCCCCAATCGATAGCGGCAAACGGCGCATCGGCTGCCTGATGGGCCCAGACGCGTATCGAACCGCAGGGCTGGCCCAAGCGCTGAGCGGGCTCGACCTGCAAGTCGAAGACATGGGCAACCTGTCTCCTGCTCCCTTTGGCGGTGATGACAACAACGGTCACCTGCATGCGCCCAACGAAACCATCGCCTGGACAAACCGTCTGAGCCAGGCTGCCGAACACGCCATGACGCGCGGCACGCCGATCTTTCTGGGAGGCGATCACAGCATGTCGCTGGGAACCCTCCGCGGTGTTTCCAACCACGCCGCCACATCCGGCAGACCACAGTTTGTCCTGTGGCTGGATGCGCATTCCGATTTTCACACACCAGAGACAACCGACTCGGGCAATCTGCACGGCACGCCTTTGGGCTATGCCACGGGGCGCGCCGGCTTTGATGGCTTCCCCACGATGGAAAACCCTGTCCCACAAAACCAGATCTGCATGCTCGGCCTGCGTTCGGTCGACAACCAGGAACGCCTGGCACTGCAGCAAACGTCCGTATTCTACAACGATATGCGCAGCATCGACGAGCAAGGGATCGCCCGGCCACTCACCGCCTTCCTGGAGCATGTGGCCGCTGCCAATGGGTTGCTGCATGTCTCGCTCGATGTCGATTTCCTGGACCCGATGATTGCCCCTGCCGTCGGCACCACCGTTCCCGGCGGCGCCACAATCCGCGAGGCGCATCTGGTCATGGAAATCCTGCATGACAGCGGGCTTATCACCTCGATGGATCTGGCAGAATTGAACCCGTTTCTGGATGAACGCGGCCGCACCGCGCAGCTGATGGTCGACCTGACCGCCTCTGCCTTTGGCCGCCGCGTCTTTGACCGCCCAACCCGCGCCTTTTGAGGAGATTTCCAATGCTCACCCCATCAGACAAGGCCCTGGTGCCATTCGTCTGCGTCGACCACATGATGCAATTGATCCACCACATCGGACTCGCGCCCATGCTGCAAGGGCTGGCGACTTACATCGAAGAGGATTTCCGACGCTGGCAGTTGTTCGACAAAACACCCCGTATCGCCAGCCATTCGTCTGACGGTGTGATTGAATTGATGCCAACCTCTGACGGAGAGGTTTACGGGTTCAAATACGTCAACGGTCATCCCAAGAACACCAAGGAAGGCCTGCAGACCGTAACGGCCTTTGGCCTGCTTGCCGATGTGGCCTCGGGCTATCCTGTACTGCTCAGCGAGATGACGATCCTGACGGCGCTGCGCACCGCCGCGACCTCTGCAATGGTGGCCAAACATCTGGCGCCGAAAGGGGCGCGCTGTATGGCCATGATCGGCAACGGCGCCCAGTCGGAGTTTCAGACCCTTGCAATGCAGGCCATCTGCGGCATCGACACCGTGCGCCTGTACGACATTGACCCGGCAGCAACCGCAAAATGCGCGGCCAATCTGGCCGGCCGGGGGCTCACCATCGTGCCCTGCACCACACCCGAGGCCGCCATCGAAGGCGCTCAAATCCTGACGACCTGCACCGCCGACAAACAATACGCCACAATTCTAAGCGACAACATGGTCGGCCCGGGCGTTCACATCAATGCCATTGGCGGGGACTGCCCCGGCAAAACCGAACTGGCCGCCGCGATCTTGCACCGGTCTGACATCTTTGTGGAATATCCGCCTCAAACCCGGATCGAGGGTGAAATCCAACAGTTGGCTCAGGATCACCCTGTCACCGAATTCTGGCAGGTCCTCTCAGGCCAGGCACCGGGTCGCAGCGGGGCCGAGCAGATCACGCTGTTTGACAGCGTGGGCTTTGCCATCGAAGATTTCAGCGCCTTGCGATTTGTGCGGGATCAGCTGGACAAGACCGGATTGTATCACGCGCTGGACCTTCTGGCCGATCCCGACGATCCCCGCGACCTGTTTGGCATGGTGCAACGGGCCGCGTCGAACTGATCGGATTCAGGCCTGCAATTCGGCGTCCCAGTACAAAAAGTCCATCCAGCTTTCATGCAAAAGGTTGGGTGGAAACTTGCGCCCGACATTCCGCAACTCTTCGGCAGAGGGCTGGCGCGGTGGGCGTCGCAGTGACATCCCCACACGGTGCAACGACTTGGAACCTTTCTTGAGGTTGCAAGGCGAACAGGCCGCAACCACGTTTTCCCAGCTGGTCACCCCACCCGCTGCGCGCGGGACAACGTGATCAAAGGTCAGATCCCCCTTGCGCCCGCAGTACTGGCAGCAGAATTCATCCCTCAAAAACAAATTAAAGCGCGTGAATGCCACGCGCTTTTGGGGTCGTACATAATCCTTCAACACAACAACCGACGGTATTCGGATAACGGTGCTGGGGCTGCGCACCACCTCTTCGTATTCGGCGACGATATCAACCCGCTCCAGCCAGGCCGCCTTGACCGCTTCTTGCCAGGGCCACAGTGACAAAGGGTAGTATGAAAGCGGTCGGTAATCCGCATTCAGCACCAAAGCCGGGTGCTGTTTCAGCGCAGAGGGCGCCCTTACAAAATCTGATCTAAAATCACCGTTCATATGGAATCGTTCCTGCCCTGTCTGCCCATCGAAGTAAGGCGCAGGGCGGGGAACCCGCCCCGGTATGCCAATTGACTATATATCGTGGCTGGCGACTGACAAGCCTTGAATTGCCACAATATCTCGCGTTTTGGATACGCCGATTCGATGACAGGCCAGTGACAGTTATCCACAAGTTGTATAGCTTGCCGTTTTCAACACCCTCGCTTACTGGCTGGCCATGACCATGCTGATCCGTTTCAACAAACCTTTTGATGTGCTCCCCCAGTTTACGGATCGCGGAACAGACACCCCGCGCCGGACCTTGTCGGATTTTGTGGATGTGCCCGATGTCTACCCGGCCGGGCGGCTGGATCGCGACAGCGAAGGGTTGATGCTGCTCACCGACGACGGCCAGCTACAGGCGCGGATCGCCGATCCATCGCATAAGATGGCCAAGACCTATTGGGTCCAGGTGGAAGGTATTCCAACCCCGGAAACACTCCAGAAACTCCGAACCGGAGTTCAGCTCAAGGATGGGCGCACCCGGCCGGCTCAGGCGGACGCGATGGCGGAACCGGCCGGACTCTGGCCTCGCGTCCCGCCGATCCGGGTCCGCAAATCCATTCCCGACAGTTGGATCCAGCTGACCCTGCGCGAAGGCCGCAACCGTCAGGTCAGGCGCATGACCGCAGCCGTCGGCCACCCAACCCTCCGGCTCATCCGCTGGCAAATCGGGGAATGGACCCTTGATGGCCTGGACCCCGGCAAATGGGAGCAAATCGACATAGAAGCGCGCCCTAGTGACCTGCTCCGGCCACCTCAGCAAAAGGGCCGGAAACGCGAACGCTTCCGGCCCAAGAGCACATCACCCAAGTGATGAAAATTTCAGCGTCTCAAACGCAGACGCGCGCTCAATCCGTTACTGTTACGGTTTTCATCATGTCCGGCGTACCGACAACCGACCCATTTGGACCGGTGCCACGCTTGATCGCTTCAACAACATCCATCCCATCCGTCACACGGCCAACGACCGTATACTGACCATTCAGAAAATGGCCTGGGGCAAACATGATGAAGAATTGCGAATTGGCGCTGTCAGGATTCTGCGACCGCGCCATTCCAACCACGCCGCGATCAAAAGGCACATCCGAGAATTCCGCCTTCAGGTTCGGCATGTCCGACCCGCCGCGCCCGGCGCTTCGCATGGAAAAATTGCCGTCGGTGCTGTCTCCGAACTGAACATCGCCGGTCTGCGCCATGAAGCCATCAATCACCCGGTGAAAGACAACCCCATCATAGGCGCCCGCCTTGGCCAACTCGGTGATTTGCGCCACATGGCCCGGGGCCACGTCGTCCAGCAGATCAATCGTGATGACACCTTTGGCTTCGCCATCAACCTCGATCTTCAGCCCCGTCGCAAATGCGGGGCTGGCCAAAAGCGCCAGCAGAAATGCAAGCTTACGCATCGGCGGCAACCTTGACGCTGATCATGCGATCAGGGCTCGCAGGCGGTTCACCCCGTACGATCGCATCCACATGCTCCATTCCCTCGATCACACGGCCATAAACCGTATATTGACCGTTCAGGAAATGGTTGTCCTTGAAGTTGATAAAGAACTGCGAATTTGCGCTATCGGGGTTTTGCGAGCGCGCGGCTCCAATCGTGCCACGATCATGCGGCAGTTTCGAAAACTCCGCTGGCAGGTTCCCGTACTCTGAACCACCCGTTCCGGCCATGCGAATGTTGAAATCCGCTTCCATATTGCCGTTCTGCACATCACCGGTCTGGGCCATGAATCCATCAATCACACGATGAAAACACACATTGTCATAGGCCCCGTCACGGGCCAGTTGCTTCATCCGTTCAGCGTGCTGGGGCGCCACATCCGAAAGAAGCTCGATCACGACGGTGCCGTCTTTGAGTTCGATCAGGATAGTGTTTTCTGGGTCTTTGATCTCGGCCATAGGGCCCTCCGTTGAGCAAACATTGCAGCGTTACCTAAGCCTGCGGGCGCCAATTGCCAAGTGACGCATTGACGGATGCAGGATTTGTGCGGAAACAGCCCCCAACAGGATCTCGCGACAGGAGCGGACGAATGAGTTGGAAAACACTGGACGACATGGACCTTAACGGCAAACGGGTGCTGGTACGTGTCGACATCAACGTACCTCTGGAAAACGGCAAAGTCTCTGATGACACACGCATTCGTCGTGTGTCCCCAACCATTTCGGATATCCTGGCCGCCGGCGGTTCTCCGATCCTGCTGGCCCATTTTGGCCGACCAAAAGGACAAGTCGTGCCCGAAATGTCGCTGCAACCGCTGGTCGCCCCCCTCGAAAAAGCCTTTGATGCACCGGTCATTTTCTGCGGCGACTGCCGCGGCCCGGCGGCCCAGGCAACAATTGATGCGACCCCACCCGGCACGGTCGTTCTGTTAGAGAACACCCGCTTTTACCCAGGCGAAGAAAAGAACGATCCCGCCTTTGCCCAGGACCTCGCCGATCTGGGCGACATTTATTGCAATGATGCCTTTTCGGCAGCCCACCGCGCCCACAGCTCGACCGAGGCGCTGGCCCAGCTGCTCCCGTCCTGCGCCGGACGATTGATGCAAGCGGAACTCTCTGCCCTCGAAACCGCCCTGACCGCACCGGAACGGCCCGTTGTCGCGTTGGTCGGTGGCGCGAAAGTGTCTACCAAACTGGAATTGCTGGGAAATCTGGTTGAAAAGGTCGACACCTTGATCATCGGCGGCGGCATGGCCAACACCTTCCTTTCCGCCCAGGGCATAGATGTGGGCAAGTCCCTGTGCGAGCACGAGATGACGGCCACCGCCCGGGACATCCTGGCCAAAGCTCAAGGCGCCGGATGCACAATCCTGCTCCCTCAGGATGTCGTCGTTGCCACTGAATTCAAAGCAAATGCCGCCAACCAGACGGTTGCAGCCACGGAGTGTCCGGCCGGGTCGATGATTCTCGATGCAGGACCCAAAGGCGTGGCCGCAATTGCAGAGGTCCTGAAAGACGCGCGCACCTTGATCTGGAACGGTCCATTGGGCGCCTTCGAAATCGAACCCTTTGACGCCGCCACCAACGCCGCTGCCAAAGCCGCGGCCGACCACACCGCCGCAGGCACGCTCGTCTCTGTCGCGGGCGGAGGCGACACGGTCGCAGCCCTGAACCAGGCTGGCGCAGCTGACAGGTTCACCTATATTTCGACCGCAGGCGGCGCGTTCCTGGAATGGATGGAGGGCAAAACCCTCCCCGGTGTTGCGGCCTTGCAAAGCGCCTGAGCGCAGCGAGGCCCGGCACCAGATCACGCCACTGCCGATCACGACCGGGCAAAACCCGGCACATGGCCGGAATATCAGGGCATTTGGTAACATAGGTCGAATCAGTCTATCCTGTTGGCACATCCATTTTGCCAACAGGAATTTTCCAGTGCCCATTTCCGTTTTACGCCCTGCGGCCCTTGGCCTGCTTCTCGCCCTGCCCGCCCATTCTGTGACAGCACAGACAGAAACACCTGCCCCCTCGTCGCGCCCCGGGTTTTTCGACGTTTTCACCTTTGAAAACCTGACCACGCGCGTGATGCAAACACTGCTCAGCTCGGCGCGCGTATTTGCAGACATCCGCTATCAGGACATCAGCGTCGACCCGATCGCCTCGCGGATCACCCTGCTCGACCTGGACGTCCGCCCCCATCTGCCGGGCTTCGCGCCGGATGCCTGCGCCGTCACGGCGGCCCGCGTTACCTTTGCCGGCCAACCCCTGGACCGCCTGGAGGCCACCCGCCTGCGGGTCGCCTTTGATGACGTGAATGTGGGCATGGGATGCCTGCCCGCCGAAGTCCGCGCCATGGCGTTTGGCATTGGCCTCCAGCAAATCACGGTCCCACGTATGGACATGGGCATGCACTATGACTTTGCGTCCGGCGGTGCCACCTTCGACATTTCGGCGGATATCGAAAAGGTCGCCGCAATCGAACTGTTCATGGATGCCGACTATATCAGCCTGCGCATGGACCCCGAAACCGAAGAGCCCCGTCCCGCTTTGGACCTCAACATGGCGCATCTGACGATTGACGACCGGGGGGGTTGGGCGATGGCGACCCAGGTCTTGCCCCGCGAAATCCAGACGGCCGAAGCCTTCCAGCAAATCATAGCCGGAGCAGTGGCCAGCGCCCTGACCGAGGCCAACGGCCTCGCCGCCCCACAATTGAGCGATGCCCAGCAACGGTTCACCGCAGAGGCCGGCGCCCTGGCCGCAGCCTTCATCGAAGGCGAGCGGCGGATTGTGCTCAGCACCGCCATCGCCGACGGCCCTTTGCGGCTGGACGAATCCAGCGCCAGTGAATTTCAGCCCCTGTTTGATGCATTGTCCCCAACGCTCACCGCAGTCACCCCACAGCTGACAACCGTCGTCGCAGTGGCGGATTTGCAGGCCGCGATGAACAGCGAACCCCTGCCCGACAATGCGTTGGAGATGGGCCGCGCCATGCTGACGGGTGTTGGGACCCCACGCAACATCAACGCCGGTCTCAGTATGTTGGCCCGCGCCTCGCGCGCCGACAACGCCGAAGCCGCTTATCTGGTGGCCAAAGCTCTGGCGACCAAAGATCCCGCCACCGCCTACGGCCACGCCCTGCGCGCCGCAGCCGCCAAAGTTCCGGGCGCCATGGCCGTTCTGGACCTGGCCGAACGTGGAACACCTTATGAGGTCATGATCCAACTGCAAAACGACGCTGGCGCTGGCCCCGATCCGGCCCTGTATGACTCGGTCATCGGCATGCGTCAGGCGGCCCGTGGCTTCCTGAACGGCATCGGGCACTATCGCTCTTATCGCGGCGCATTTTATTGGGCCTCGATGGCCGCAGCGGCAGGCGATGCCTCTGGTGTCGCCATGCGCGACGAAATCGAAGAGTTGATGCGCCTGCGCGGTGACGAAGCGGCCTGGGCCAAGGAAATCGAAACCCTGGAAAACGGCGTAATGCGCGACTGGATTAAGCATGACGTGCCAGGAAGGCTGCAATAGGTCGCAGCAGAGCGCTTTAACGTCTCCGGCAATTGCAAGGAATCTTCCTGTGTCTTAATACCGGTTCAAATGTGCCCGTTTTTTTGGGGCCAGGAATTTTTCAAGGGGTTTTCCATGAACCAGGATCAGGCAAACAAGATTCGCACCGGCAACGGATTTGTTGCGGCACTGGACCAAAGCGGCGGCTCGACCCCCAAAGCTTTGGGCCTCTACGGCATCCAGGATGGCGCCTGGTCTTCGGAAGAAGACATGTTCGCCATGATGCACCAAATGCGCGCCCGCATCGTGCAAAGCCCCTCGTTCAGCGGTGAAAAAATCGTCGGCGCAATCCTTTTCGAAAGAACAATGGACGGCGATATCGCTGGCAAGCCAACTGCCGATTTCCTGTGGGAAGAAAAAGGCGTCGTACCGTTCCTCAAGGTCGACAAGGGCCTGATGGCCGAAGAAGATGGCGTTCGCCTGATGAAAGCGATGCCGGATCTGGATGACCTGCTGAAAAAAGCCGCTTCAAAGAACATCTTTGGCACAAAAATGCGTTCAGTGGTCGACGCCGCCTCGCCCACCGGGATCGCAACCAACGTGGCGCAACAGTTCGAAATCGGCAAACGGATCCTGGGCCACGGCCTTATCCCGATCATCGAGCCCGAAGTGACCATTTCGATCGCCGACAAGGCCGAAGCCGAAGACATCCTGCGCGATGAGCTGGAAAACCAGTTGGACCAACTGGGCGATGGCGTCCAGGTCATGCTGAAACTCACCCTGCCGGAAACAGCCAACCACTACAAACCGCTGATCGACCATGCCAATGTGATGAAAGTGGTGGCCCTGTCCGGTGGCTACAGCCGCGAAGAGGCCAACGCCCGCCTGTCCCGGAACACCGGCATGATCGCCAGCTTCTCGCGCGCACTCAGCGAAGGGCTGAACGTAGACCAAAGCGATGCCGAATTTGACGCCGCGCTCGGCGACAGCGTTCAAAGCATCTACGCCGCTTCGGTCGCAGGCTAGTCACTGGGTCAGATTTTTGGAGCGGCAGGGATTCACAATGCGAATCACCTGTGTCATAGTCGTGCCCAACACGCCGGAATAGGCGTAACAGAGGCAAGGCAGGCCAGTCCATCATGCGCTCCAACCGACCCGGGTTCGGCCCATTGATCTTTTTCGCCATAGCGTTCGCGCTCAGCGTCTACTTTACCTTTGCCGCCGTTCAGGGCGATTTCGGTCTGTTCCGCCGTGTCGAAATCGAGGCCGAACGCGAAGCCCTGACGCGTGATCTGGCCGCGCTCCAGGATCAGATCACCAAAACCGAGAACCTGACCCACCGTCTTTCCGACAGCTACCTCGACCTCGATCTGCTCGACCAGCAGGCACGCGAAGTGCTGGGCCTGCTGCGCGCGGACGAAATCGTCATTCGCTGATCGAACAGCCACACAGGCTGGGCGGTTCGCATTTGCGCAGTGTCCCGCAACATCCTGCGTCACCAAAAGTCTCACAATCACCGCGCCCGCGATGACCCGCGCGGCGTCAGGCGTTTGTGCCCCAGGCCCAAAGCCACCTTTTTGCCGCGTCAACTTATCGCTCGCCCAAAAGCTGAAATTGGTGTAAGAAATAGTTTAACACTAAACTATTCCCAAAACAGGAGGCCCCGCCGCATGGCCACCCGAAAATCCACAAAGAAACCAAATGTTTCGGCAGAGGAGTTGACCGGTTACTACCGCGACATGCTGCTGATCCGTCGATTCGAGGAAAAGGCAGGCCAACTATACGGCATGGGTCTCATCGGTGGTTTCTGCCACCTCTACATCGGTCAAGAGGCCGTTGTCGTCGGTCTCGAAGCCGCGACAGAAGAAGGTGACAAACGGATCACCTCCTACCGGGATCACGGACACATGTTGGCCTGCGGCATGGATCCGGCTGGCGTCATGGCCGAACTCACCGGACGCGAAGGCGGCTATTCCAAGGGCAAGGGTGGCTCCATGCACATGTTCTCCAAGGAGAAACATTTTTATGGCGGCCACGGTATCGTCGGTGCTCAGGTGCCTTTGGGCGCTGGCCTGGCATTTGCCGACAAATACAAGGAAAACGGGCGCGTCACCTTCACCTATTTTGGCGACGGTGCCGCGAACCAGGGGCAGGTTTATGAAACCTTCAACATGGCCGCCCTATGGTCGCTTCCGGTGATTTTCGTCATCGAAAACAACCACTACGCCATGGGCACCGCCCAACAACGCTCCACCTCCACGCCAGATCTCTGGACCCGCGGCGCGGCCTTCGGCATCAGCGGAGAAGCAGTGGATGGCATGGACGTTCTTGCCGTGAAGGCCGCCAGTGAAAAGGCGATCGCCCATTGCCGCGCAGGCAACGGCCCCTACATCCTCGAAGTCAAAACCTATCGCTATCGCGGCCACTCCATGTCGGACCCGGCCAAATATCGCACCCGCGAAGAGGTCCAAAAAGTCCGTCAGGAAAAAGACGCCATCGAACATGTCCGTGACTTGCTGCTGCAAGGTGGTCACGCCACAGAAGATGAGCTGAAGGCCATCGACAAAGAGATCAAGGAAATCGTCAACAAAGCCGCCGAATTCTCGCGCGAAAGCCCGGAACCGGCACTCGAAGAGCTTTGGACCGATATCTACGCCTGAGGAGAGACCAAATATGGCAACCGAAATTCTGATGCCCGCCCTCTCTCCAACGATGGAAGAAGGCACACTTGCAAAATGGCTGGTCAAAGAGGGCGATACCGTCGCCTCCGGTGACATCATGGCCGAAATCGAAACCGACAAGGCCACGATGGAGTTCGAAGCGGTAGACGAAGGCGTGATCGGCAAGATCCTCGTGGCGGAAGGCACCGAAGGCGTCAAGGTCAACACAGTGATCGCCATTCTCGTCGAAGACGGCGAAGAGGTCCCAGCCTCCGCACCCGCTGCGCCAACCGCATCTGCCCCAGCCCCTACTCCGGCTCCGGCAGCGCCCCCCCCTGCGGCAGCCATGCCATCGGCCCCCGAAACCGACAGCAGCCCGGACTGGCCGGATGGCACGCCAATGAAATCTCAAACCGTGCGCGAAGCTTTGCGGGACGCAATGGCCGAAGAGATGCGCGCCGACGAAACCGTCTATCTGATGGGCGAAGAGGTTGCCGAATACCAAGGGGCCTACAAAGTCTCACAGGGGCTGCTCGACGAATTCGGTTCTAAACGGGTGATCGACACCCCCATCACCGAACATGGTTTCACCGGTATCGCGGTCGGTGCGGCTTTTGGCGGTCTGAAACCGATTGTCGAATTCATGACGTTCAACTTCGCCATGCAGGCCATTGACCAAATCATCAACTCGGCGGCCAAGACCCTCTATATGTCCGGCGGCCAAATGGGCGCGCCCATGGTGTTCCGCGGGGCCAATGGCGCCGCTGCACGCGTCGGCGCCCAGCACAGCCAGGATTATGCGGCCTGGTATATGCAGGTGCCCGGCCTCAAGGTGGCGATGCCCTACAGCGCCTCTGATGCCAAGGGGCTGCTGAAATCCGCCATCCGCGATCCGAACCCGGTTGTGTTTCTCGAAAACGAAATCCTTTACGGGCGTGCCTTTGACGTGCCGGATATGGACGACTTTACAGTCCCCTTTGGCAAGGCGCGGATCTGGCGCGAGGGCAGCGATGTCACTCTGGTCAGCTTCGGCATTGGCATGCAATACGCGTTGGAAGCGGCGGATAAACTGGCCGAAGACGGCATCTCTGCCGAGGTCATTGACCTGCGGACCCTGCGTCCGATGGATACGGGAACGATCATCAAATCCGTGATGAAAACCAACCGCTGCGTCACCGTCGAAGAAGGCTGGCCGCAAGGGTCAGTCGGCAACTACATCTCATCCGTCCTGATGCAAGAGGCGTTTGACTGGCTGGATGCGCCGGTGATCAATTGCACGGGCAAGGATGTGCCGATGCCTTACGCCGCGAACCTCGAAAAACTGGCTTTGGTCACCACCGACGAGGTGATCGAGGCCGTCAAGAAAGTGACGTACCGGTGATCCGATCCATGCTTTCTTTTTGGTCCAAATACTCTGGGGAGCGCGAGGGGCGAGCCCCTCGCTCCCACCCTCGCAAAGGGAACTGACATCATGCCGACAGAAATCCTCATGCCCGCCCTCTCGCCCACGATGGAAGAGGGCACGCTGGCCAAATGGCTGGTCAAGGAAGGCGACACTGTCGCCTCTGGCGACCTTCTGGCTGAAATCGAAACCGACAAGGCAACCATGGAATTCGAGGCCGTCGATGAAGGCATAATCGGCAAGATCCTGGTCCCCGAGGGCACCGAGGCGGTCAAAGTGAACGCCGTCATCGCAATCCTCCTGGAAGAGGGTGAAAGCGCGGATGACGTGGCCGCCCCCTCCTCTACCGCTCCGGCCCCCGCCGCGCCCAGTGCGGTACCGGCAGAGGATGCGGCCCCTGCGCCTGCCGCACCACCGGTCAGCACCTCCACCGAGAGCGGTACACGGGTGTTTGCCTCACCTCTGGCACGGCGGATTGCCGGTCAAAAGGGGCTCGACCTGAGCCAGATTTCCGGTTCTGGTCCCCATGGGCGGATCGTCAAGGCGGATGTCGAGGCCGCGACAGCGGCGCCTGCCCCGGCACCAACAGCCGCCGCCGCCGCGCCCGCACCGGCAGCAAAATCCAGCCCTGCATCCGGCGCCTCGGCAGAGGCGGTTGCCAAGATCTATGCCGACCGCGACTATCAGGATATTCCGCTGGATGGCATGAGAAAGACCATCGCGGCACGGCTGACCGAGGCCAAACAGACGATCCCGCATTTCTATCTGCGGCGGGATATCCAGTTGGATGCCCTGCTGAAATTCCGTGGCGACCTGAATGCCCAATTGGCGCCGCGTGGGGTCAAACTTTCGGTCAATGACTTCATCATCAAGGCCTGCGCCCTTGCCCTGCAATCCGTACCGGCCGCCAATGCGGTTTGGGCCGGGGATCGGATCCTGCAATTGACTCCGTCGGATGTGGCGGTGGCTGTGGCAATCGAAGGTGGGCTGTTCACGCCGGTGTTGAAAGACGCGGAAATGAAATCGCTGTCGGCCTTGTCGAGCGAGATGAAGGACCTGGCCACCCGCGCGCGCGATCGCAAGCTGGCGCCGCATGAATATCAGGGCGGGAGTTTTGCAATTTCAAACCTGGGCATGTTCGGCATCGACAATTTCGACGCGGTGATCAACCCGCCGCATGGGGCGATCCTGGCTGTTGGTGCGGGTGTGAAAAAGCCGGTTGTTGGCCCGGATGGAGATCTGAGCGTGGCGACTGTGATGTCGGTGACGTTATCGGTCGATCATCGGGTGATTGACGGCGCTCTGGGTGCTGAATTGCTGAAGGCGATCGTGGATAATCTGGAAAATCCGATGGTCATGCTGGCCTGATAGAGGCGATACGAAACCTGAAAAAGGGCAGCGTTGCGATGGCACGGTGCCCTTTTTTGTGGAGTATCGCGAGATGTCCCAGCTGGGACATCTCGTAAATCAATGTTTTTATTACATATTTCCGAAAAACCGCCCCGGGACAGCCCCGCAAAACCGGTTGGCGCTGACGTGGTTCAATCCGGGAATTGATAGCCGGGTGTCGATGCAGAGAGCGCCTGTTCGGCCTCTGTCATCTCTGCGGCGATCCCGTCAAACAGCGGAGTTGAAAGGTAGCGTTCGCCCGTGTCTGGCAGCATGACCAGGAGGACTGATCCGGCAGGCGCGGTTTCGGCCACCTGCATTGCCGTGGCAAAGGTGCCACCGCCCGAGATGCCGGTAAAAATGCCCTCTTCCGCAGCCAGACGGCGCGACCAGGCGATACTGTCGGCCCCGGTGACGGGCACCAGTTGATCATAGCCGTCCTTGTCCAGCGTTTCTTGCAGAACCAGCGGGATGAAATTGGGCGTCCAGCCCTGAATCGGATGCGGTTCGAACGCGGGGTGGCCGGATGCGGGCGCGCCGTTCTGACCCCGGTCCTGTGCCACACCAGAGCCGATCAGCGCAGCGTTGGAGGGCTCGGTCAGGATGATTTTGACCTCTGGGCGCTGTTGGCGCAAAACCCGGCTGACCCCTGTGACAGTGCCTCCCGTGCCATAACCGCTGACAAAATAATCGAGCTGTTCGCCCTCAAAATCCGCGATGATTTCGCGCGCGGTGGTCGCTTCGTGGATATCGGCATTGTCCTTGGTTTCGAACTGGCTGGCCAGGAACCAACCATTGGCCTGCGCCAGTTCGACGGCCTTGTTGTACATGCCCAACCCGCCTTGCGCCTTGGGCGTCAGCACCACCTTTGCGCCCAAAAAGCGCATCAATTGGCGCCGCTCCACCGAGAAGCTTTCGGCCATGGTGATCACCAGCGGATAGCCCTTGGCGGCGCAGACCATGGCCAGGCCGATTCCGGTGTTGCCGCTGGTCGCCTCGACCACGGTTTGCCCGGGCTGGAGGCGGCCTTCGCGCTCGGCTGCTTCGATGATGTTGATGGCCAGCCGGTCTTTGACCGAGGCGGCGGGGTTGAAGGACTCGGCCTTGACGTAGACTGTGACGTGGTCCGGGGCGATACGGTTGATGCGGATGGCCGGTGTGTCGCCGACGGTGTCGACGACCGAGTCAAAAAGGCGGCCCCGACCGTTGGTGGTGCGGATGGTCATGGTTGGTTCTCCCTCAATTTGCAGACGGGCCCGCAAGAGGCGGACCCGGATTGGCACAAGGCGTGTTTTGCAGCGGGAGGAGAGCCGTTTTCGGGTTTATCCCCGTTCGCCGCCCGCGAACAATTGATCCATCAACAGCGACGGTTGATCACAACCGGCCTCGCCCACAACCCGGGCGGGGACGCCGGCCACGGTTTTGCATGGCGGCACCTCGTGCAGCACCACAGAGCCGGCGGCGATGCGCGAGCAATGGCCGATCTTGATATTGCCCAGCACCTTGGCCCCTGCCCCGATCAGCACGCCGTCGCCGATTTTCGGGTGGCGGTCGTCATCTTCCTTGCCGGTGCCACCGAGGGTGACGGAGTGCAACATCGAGACATTGTCCCCCACCACGGCGGTTTCGCCGATAACGATGGAATGGGCGTGGTCGATCATGATGCCCTGGCCGATGCGGGCCGCCGGGTGGATGTCGATGCCGAAAATCTCGGAAATGCGCATTTGCAGGAAATAGGCCAGATCCTTGCGGCCTTCGTTCCAGAGCCAGTGGCCCACCCGGTAGGCCTGCATGGCCTGATAGCCTTTGAAAAACAGCAGCGGGTGCAGGAAGCGGTGGCAGGCCGGGTCACGTTCGAAGACTGCCACCAGATCAGCGCGCGCCGCCTGCACCAGTTCGGGCCGGGCCGCGTAGGCCTCTTCTGCGATTTCGCGCAGGATGACGGTGGACATCTCGTTCGAGGCGAGTTTCGCCGAAATCCGGTAGCTGAGCGCCTTTTCGATGGTTTTATGGTGCAGCACGCAGGCATGCACCAGGCCGCCCATGAGCGGTTCGTCACGAACGGCGTCATGCGCTTCTTCGGTGATCCTGTCCCAGATGGGATCAACGGATGTGATATTTGTGCGAACCTCGGCCATGGCAAATCTCCTTGCTGCGGCTAGGGTACCTATTTAGGCAATAATTTTCAAAACGCAAAGATTTGATTGGGGGGATCACGGGCGTCGATGAGTTGGCCTGTGGGCGGTTTTGTCGGTGTGGCCTGTGCCGGGAAGCGGTTTGGGACGGGGAAAACGGATGGGTTTCACCCGTTGTCATCAGCGAAAAAACGGCCCGGAGTTCAGAAGACTCCGGGCCGTTTTTTGATTTGGCTTTTGCAGGTGTTCCGCTGCGGCGGTGCTAAGGCAGGGTCAGTTGCGCAAAAAGTCCCGGACCATAGCGCGCAGAGATTTGCGCAACTTCGATCACATCGCCTGGCCCAGCGCCGTCCTGCGATTGGGCCGAGGCGGAATAGGACCAGAGCGGCGCGGTTGTATTGACCTCTCGCAGCACGGTGTCGCCGCGTTTGACCCGGATGAGGTAGGCTTCGCGTTCTTCTGCGAGGGGGACATCTGCGAGATCCCAGCTGTCACCATCGACCCGGGTGCGCCGGATCCAGGAGAGGGCCAGATCTCCGCCCGGGGTTTGTGCGGCACGCAGATGGGCCGGAGCGTAGGGGCGCAATCCGTTGCCGTCGAAGGCCTGGACCTGATAGGTGTACGAGGGGTCCGAGTAGGACCGGTTTGCCGGTCCGATGCGGAAATGCTGGGCGATCCGGATTTGATTGGCGTTGAGGCCGATTTGTTCCGGGGTGCCGTCAAGCAGCACAAACCAGGATCCTTCGGGCCAGATGTCGGGCATCAGCGCATCGGAGCCCAGCTGGCCGCGCAACCGGTTGGTGAGCCACCATGTGTCGGGCGCGACAAGTTCGGCTGTTTCGAATTGAAACAATTCCCAGTTGCCGCTGCTGCCATTGCCGATGGCGGCCAGGTTGGCGCCATTGAGCACTGCGGATGGTGACCGGCTTTCCAATGTGCCCGAGGTGAGCCGGACCTGAAGCGGTCCGCCGCGATCCCACCGCCCCGCAGCATGGGCGGCCAGTGGCGATTGGGTGACCCCGGCGACGGCGCGGGCGGTAATGGTGCGCTCGAGCGTGTAGTTTTCATCGGAGGCCGAACTATAGACGGCGGCGCTGCCGGACCAGGGGTTTGCGGTGATGGCCAGATGGGGCGCGTGCGCGACCTCGTCCCCGGTGACGAGCGGCAAATCCAGGAAAAGTGGCGTCACTGGCAGAGGCGGAACAAAGCCCGATTGCGCGGCCAGGGCGTTTTCCAACACGACAGGGCGATAGAGTTCGGGTTCGATCCGGACCGCCTCGATCAGTTGCCTGTCGGACAGCTCGACCCGGTCGACCCGAAAACGCGCATCGGGCCCATCGCCTTCGTCTGGGACCTGCACCACGTCGCCGGCCCGGATGTTCAAACGCGAGGGCGGCATGGCAAAGCGGATCGTATCGCGAGAGACGCGCGCCTCGGCCAGCCAGCGTTCGGCGACAGCGCGCCCTTCGGCACGGGTCATCGCGGTTGCCAGATCCGAGGTCGAGACGGCGTGGGTCTTATCCTCCTGGCGGATCGCCTCTTCGGCGACGATGGCATGGTCGGCGTCTGCCTCGATGAATTTGAGACGGATGCGGCCGGTCATGGCGATTTCATCCGCACGCGTGCGTTCGGTCAGCCCGTCAATCTCGGCGGTTTCGGCCATTTCTGGCAGCGTGACGACATGGTCCACACCGCCGTCGCGTTGAACGAATTTCAGCACGCCGTCGCGTTCAACCGCATCAAAGCCATAGCGCAGCATCAAAGGTTGCAGGGCGCTGCGCGCATCGGCGACGTCTTCGACCACATAGCCACGCACGAAACCGTGCAACTCGGACAGGTCGATCTGGGTCAGCCCGGAACTGCGGCAAATCTCTTCGACCACCGAGGCCAATGTCCGCCCGCCCGTCCGACCGTTGATCCAATGGCCAAGTGGGTAGTTGTCGCCATCTGACCAAACCTCGGTTGCATTGGGAAAGGCAGGAAACGGGCGCGCGTCCCAGGCCCAGACATAGGCATTGGTTAGGTCAATCATCGCATCGCCATAAACCTCGGACACCGGATTCAGGGCGGGATCGGCCCAATAGCCTAACATCGCACGCAAATACTGGCTTTGGATCAGATCATCACGCGCGCCGGAGGAGTATCGCGGCAACTGGCTTTCGCTGGATTTGGGGTCAATGAATTTGTTGGGTTGATTGGTCCCCTTGTCCACAGCAGAACAGCCCAGCTCTGTAAACCAGATCGGTTTGGATTCCGGCAGCCAATCGGTCGGCGCGCTTTGCCGGACCCCGCCAATACGGTCGTGATGCGGTTGCGACCACCAGTTGCGAACATCCTTGTAGCGCCAGATCCAGGGTTCATCCCGATCATCCGTAATCTTGGTGCGGATCTGGGCGGCGCGGGCTTCGGGTGAGTGGTAGAACCATTCATAGCCTTCCCCCCCTTCGATGTTGCGGCGCAGATATTCCAGATTGTAGATCGAACCATAGTCCGCATCTGCATGATCCGCGTCATCCCGCCAATCCGACAGCGGCATGTAATTGTCGATGCCAACAAAATCTATGGCATCATCCGCCCAGAGCGGATCCAGGTGGAAAAACCGATCGCCTGTTCCATCCTGAGGCTGATACCCGAAGTATTCAGACCAATCCGCCGCATAGCCAATCTTGGCCTCCGCGCCCAACAGGCTGCGCACTTCGTTCGCCAGGCTGCGCAGCTCTTGCACGGCCACAAACTGGCCATTCTCGCCCCGGATCTGCGTCAAGGACCGCATTTCGGATGCGATGCAAAAGGCGTCCACGCCGCCGGCAGCCGCACAAAGCGCCGCGTAATGGAGAATGAAACGGCGCAGCCCCCATTCATCCGGTCCGGTATAGGTCACACTGCCATCCGAAATGACAAAATCCGAGGCCGAAGCCGTCCCGAAAAAGGCCGCCACCTGTGTATTGGCCTCTGCCGTGCCATCCGGAGAGCCGTCACGCCCCGGCGCCTCAGACAGGGTGATCCGGCCGCGCCAGGGCAGAACGGGCTGATCGTCATTGTCGCTCCAGGGGTCAGGCAGACCGTTGTCCTGCTGTTGATCCATCAGGATGAACGGATAGAACATCACCCGCTGGCCTGCGTCGGTCAGGTGTCGGATGGACTCGATCACACTGGCGTCACATGGGGTGCCACCATAGACAGGCCGGTCTTCCTGAAGCCCGATCACAGCAGCATTGGCCCGCGTCACCCCCGCCACGGACCAGGGAATGGACCCGTCGGCCTCGGTCTGTTCGACCTTCGGTTTCAAACGACAGGACCCACAGCGCAGATCGTCACCGAACCACGACACGATCAAGGAGACGGCCTGACAATTGGGCAGCTCATCCCGCAGCGCATCGACCGAGGTTTCCAGATCTGTTTTGCCTGATGGTGAATTGATATTGGCCGCCCGCGCGGCCCCCGCCGCATCCGAGTAATAGACCGGTGTGGTGGCCAAGGCGTATTCACCGGTGCCCGGCACCAGCGCGACACCGCGCACAGATTGCGCCGGGTCATCCACATAGCCGGAGGCCTGAGGCTGTTCACCGCGCACGACCTCAAAGCTGAAGGTCGGGACACGATTGCCAAAGCGTTCCAGGTTCAAATCCTCGAGCACAACATAGGCCGTGCCGCGATAGGCGGGCACTTGGCCTTCGCCTTCGATGGCTTCGATCAGCGGATCAGGCAATTGATCGGGCCCGCCGGTATAGACCCGCATTCCCAAATCGTCGCGCGCCACCTCTTCGCCATCGGCCCAGACGCGGCCGACGGCGTTGATCTCTCCGGCGCAGAGGGCCAGAGCGAGAGAGACGGAATAACTGTATTGTGACACCGAAGGCGAGCCCGAGCCGCCCTTGCCGCCACCCGAAGTTGTTTTGCTTTCCTGAAAATCCGAGGCCCAGATCAATTGCCCTCCGACCCGCATCCGCCCGTAGACCTGGGTCACGGGCGTACCGTCGCTGGCATTGCTCAGGCGGAACCTGTCCACCTTGCCTTGCTCAACCGGTTCGGCCCCTGCCCCCATCAGGCGCTGGTCGATGACACTGCCCAGAGAGGCGCCAATGGCGCGCCCGATGATTGCAGTGCCCAGGCCGGCAAACTGTCCTGCCATTGCGCCACCGATCGCTGCACCGGCCGCGGACAAAAGTATGGTCGCCATCAGATCTCTCCAATCGGAAATTCAAAATGCGCCACAATGCGACGCTGCCATGGGGCGCTGAGCGCGTTTTCAAAGACGCCGCGACCGGAATACGCGTGCACAAAGCGATCGCTGGCCGTCAGGATGCCCAGGTGTTTGGCCACGGCACCCGCGCGCATTCGAAACAGGATGACATCGCCCGGCGCCATCGCCCGTGCGCAGGGGCGCAAATGGGCAACGGCGGCCTGCCACAGCCGCTCTTCGCCCTGCGGCTCGGACCAGTCCATGGAATAGGCCGGAGGGATCACCGGCTCTGTTCCCAGCACCTCGCGCCAGACACCGCGCACCAGACCAAGGCAATCGCACCCTGCCCCTTTGGCGCTGGCCTGATGCACATAGGGCGTGCCGATCCAACTGCGCGCGGCTGCAACGACCCTATTCACCGTCGGCTCCCGCCGGTATTGGGCGCGCCTTGCTTGGGGACTGCCATCATCCAGTCCTCGCCCGGGATATCGGGGAAGCCCTGGTAGTTCAGCAGGTTGTTGAACTTCAATCGGCAGGTTTCCATGCGTTTGTCACATCCCGCCTGCAATTGAACCAGATCGCCCGTTTTGACCCGGGCCGGGATCGGCTCCCAGGTGATCACTTTGCGCACGCCGTTTTCAAACCGATCGCTTTTGATCGGTTGCCAAAGGCCCTGCCCCGCGCCACTCAGCACATTCAGACGCCCGCCGGTGAACCAGCCCGGTTCGAAACCGGCCAGATCGGGCCAAGCGTAGATCTGCCCGTCGCTGACCTCCTGGATTTCGATATCCGTGCTATAGCCCTCGGCGCTCAGGTCGAACCGGCAGGCCCCGTCGCCCAGCACAGCGGTGCAGGGTTTCTGATAGATCCGCCCCACAGGCCGGTTCAGCGCATCGGTCAGCCCCCGCAGTTCAGCGTGAAAGGCACCGCCTGCGCGGCGCAACTCTCCGATTGAGCCGCGAAACATCAGCCAGCGGGTCGAAACATCGGCCCAATTCACCATCCATGCCTCGACCCGGGCACCGTCGAACCGGCCTGCATCAATGTCAGCCTCGGTTACGGCGGCATCGTTGAGAGCGCCAATGGCTTCGGTATTGTCGACCGATAGGCCGCTGGCCTGTTGCAGGGCCGCGGCACTCAGCCCGGAATTGGCGCGAAAGGTGAAACCGTCAAAGGTCAGCATGCAATCGTGGTCGGTGAACCCATAGGTTTCACCATCGGCCCGCGTGATCGCCCAGCAGCGACAAAGCGTGGTCAGACCCGTCTGCAAATGGTCCTGAAATGCGTCATCCATCGCCATCAGACCCGCACCTCTATCACCGGAACATTCGGCACATCACCCGCCTGAAAGCTGGCAACACTGGTCTGGATACCCTGAGTGTCAAACCGCACCGGCACGTCGAACTCAAAGCCGGCCGAAACAGTTTGTCCGGCGCCAGGCGCCTGTGCCAGCGTGATCAGCCCCGTGGCTGTATCAATCTCAAAATCAACAGCTTCGCGTAGCTGATCTTGCTCCACACCCACCAGCACGGTGCCTTGGACCGGTTTGGAAATCGGACGCGTGTAGGTGAAGGCGCCCGAGCGATACGTTTTGGCCAGCGCAAAGACACGGGTTGTGCCATCGCCGACTCCGAGAATCTGATCCTCAGACGTTGGATCCGCCGAGGCGCTTGCCGATTTGAAATCGGACCAATCCTTCCAGCGAAACCCAAACATCTGTCCCCGCCGCGCCTCAAAGAACGCGATCAGCACCTCGATGTCCTCCAGAGAACGCATGCCCAGACCGGCATCGTAGCGCCGCCGCGAATGGGCCCATGGCGTGTTGCGCTCTTCGTAACCATTTGCCAGGGTTACAATATCTGTTCGCCGTTCTGGCCCGCCGATCGAGCCAAAGCTCAGCGACGCGGGAAACCGCACCTCGTGAAAGTTCATCGCCCTCTCCTCACGCCAACGTTTCGCGACACCTGCCGCCGGATTTATCGGTTACGGTTGCCACGGCTCAGCGCGCGGCTGAGCTTCGCGGCGATCTGACCCTGAGACCGTTGGAACCCGGCCACATCGGGGGTCGAAATATTCATGACGACATGTGCGCCACCGCCGCCGCCAGAGGCGCGCACGCCCAGCTTGCCATCGGCGCCCCGCGTAAGGGGCATGATCGCCTCTGGACCGGCCTCTCCCATCAATCCGCAGCCACCGCGCATCGGAAAGCTGACAGGGCCCGTTACAACGCCGCCCGTGGCAAAGGGGACAACACGGCCCTGGCTGAACGGAGCTCCATCAGCAAAGGGCAGCAAACCACCAACCAGGCTGCCAACCCCTTGCGCAATCAGCCCGCCAAAATGGTCTGTCACCGGCTTCATGGCCGAGGAATAGGCCGCATCCGCCATGGATCGGGCGACAGTGCGCAGCGCGTCCGACAGTTTGACACCGTCAAAGATCAGCCCGTCAAACGCCTTGCGCAAACCGCGTGAGACACCGCCCTCCAGTTTGGACACATCAATCACCGTGTCCGACAATGTCTGGCTGACCTTGATCAGCTCGCTGTTGAAGCCAGCCGCCATATCGGTCGCCGCACCCAGCGAATATTCCAGCGCTTCGGCCTGATCGGCCAGACTGTCCAATCCGTCATCATCCCGCATTTCCATCTCCTTTGCCGCCGCCGTCGCCGCCGCCGCCCGAGCCTGAGCCCGAGCCGTCCGGCCATTGCGCCATTAGCGCGTCCAAACCACCCCGCGTCAGGGCGCCTGTCCCGTCCTGGCCCAGCATCAACCGCAGCTCGGCCGGTGTCAGACCCCAGAATTCGCGCGGGGTCAGCCGCAATCCCGTCAGCCCCGCACGCATCAAGGCCGGCCAGTCAAACCCGGTCATTCCGGGACCATGAACGCCCGAGCCAACAGCTCTGCGGCCACCCGCGCCGCCTTGATCGGCCCTCCTTCGAGCTCTGCACTCAAAAGGTCAGCGGCGGTGATCGCATGCCCGCCGCCGCGCAAACCGGCCACGATCAGAGCCAGAACATCTCGCGATGAATAGGCCCCGGTCTCGAACCGCTGCACCAGCGCAACCAGGGAATCCGTTTCCAGCACGGCCTCCAGTTCTGCCAGCGCCCCCAGCGTCAGTTTGAGAACCTTGCGCTCTCCATCAATCACCAGGGCGACCTCGCCTGTGTAGGGGTTGGCCATCACAGCGCCGTAAAGCTCAGCGCGCCCGCGCTCGACATGGCCAATTCATAGGTCGCTTCGCCATTGTGGCTGCCGGCATATTCGATCGAAGTGACCTGAAAGGCCCCCTCGACAATGCCGAAATCCGGGATGATCACCTGAAAATCAGGCGTCTCCCCGTCAAAGAACAGCTGACGTGCGCGCTCGTCCGTGTTGGCGTCCTTGAACACGCCAGACCCGGAAATCGCCGCAGATTTCACCCCGGCACCGGACAGAAGCTCGCGCCATCCACCCTGGCTTTCCAGGCTCGTCACATCCACGGATTCCGCATTGAAGCTCACGCGCGTGGCGCGCAGGCCGGCAATCGTTTCGAACTGACCACTGCCGTTCATGTCCACTTTGACCAAAAGGTCTTTTCCGTTCTGGGCTGTCATGTTTCATACTCCGAAAAGATAATCAGTTGTCTTCGACCCGGGCCCGAAACCGCAGATCGACCCGTCGGGTGTGGCCTTCGGATGTGTCGCGTTTGGCCACGGCGCGTTCAAACCACAGCCCGATCAACCGGCCCCGGCTGAGGGACATGCTGGCACCATCCAGGGCGTCGCTCACCGCAACCGCCTGTGCCTTGGCCGCCGAAAAACCCGGCTGGGTTGTCACGACCGAGACAGAAATCCTGTGTTCTGCCCCACGACCGCTGCCATCAGATCTGGCGCGCACATCCTCGGCGCCCAGTTGCACATAGGTTTCGGGCAATTCGCCTGAAATGGACGCATCAAAGACGGGCACGGTAATCTCTGCCCAGGTCTCCAGCCGGGTCAGGATCGCAGCCTGCAAAGCAGCGGCAACACCATAGCTCATATCGCCACCTCCTCGTCCGCCCGGCAGGTCAGGTACAGACCTTCGCGGTCCGCCTCAGAAACCGCCCGAATGGCAAAGATCCGCGCCCCATCACGAAACCGCTGGCCCGCCACCGGCCGCGCGGCGGACCCGACCGGCGCAGAGCGCACGGTGATCGAAAACCCCCCGACCGATACAGGCCCGGCGTTGCCCGCCCGCTCACGTCCGCGATACGCGGCAAACTGCGCCCAGAGCGTGCCCAGGATTTCCCATCCCAGGTTATACCCGCCCGCCCCGTCGGGAATGCGCACGGCATGTTCCAAAACCAGTTTTCGGTCCAGATGCGGGCGTTTCATTGAACCGACCTCGCGCTCAGCCGCACGTTCCGATAGCGCCGCAGCAGGCTGGTGACGCCATAGGGCATCCAGCCACCGCCAGCGCCGGATTCCGCGCGCTGTTCGTAATAGTAGGCCGCCAACAGCAGGACCGCCTGACCCAGGTCAGCTGGCAACTCTCCCCATTCCGTGGCAAGCCCCGCCTTGAACCGCAAACGCGCCGATCCGATCAGCGGGATAAGCGGCAATCGCGCACCCGCCGGACGCAACACAGGGCGTGACATGTCCAGCTTGAGGGCATATTCCGCGCCATCCACCGGCGTTTCGATCCCGTCCCGATCAATCAGGACCAGCTCGCCCAATGTCGTAACCGGAGCAACCGGCAGCGGCTGCGCTTGGGGGTTCACCCAGGCACTGACGATCATGTCATATTCGCGCACGATCAACGATTTTCCAGTTTGCCCTTCAATGGCGGCTATGGCTGCCCGCAGAAAGGCTGCCAAGACCTCATCCTGCAATGTCTCCTGACCAAACCCGGTGCCCAGCCGCAAATGCGCTCGAAACTCTTCGACCGGCAGCGCCTCCTCCGGCACCGAGGTCACTTCGTTGAAAACCATTATCAATCTCCGAATGCCTTAGCCCATTGGGGGCCGGACCAAATCTGTTGGGCGGACGCCCACCGCCTCATATTGCTCGGACGGAAGGGAGCAGCTGGACAACACAAGGCTCTCTGGTGCATGCCCGCCCACGAGGCCGGCGGTGCCGGCCCCGTATCCGCTGCAAGCCTTAGCTAACGGCGAATTTCAGCAGCTTGATGGCCGCAAAGTCCGACACATCGCCGCCAACGCGCTTGGTCGCGTAAAACAACACATGCGGTTTGGCGCTGAAGGGATCCCGCAAGATCCGCAGATCAGGACGTTCCGCAACGGTATAGCCCGCGCCAAAATCGCCAAAGGCCACAGAATAGCTGTCCGACACGACGTCAGGCATGTCTTCGGCGATCACCACCGGATAGCCCATCAAACGGGCCGGCTCGCCCGCAGCCAGGCCATCAGACCACAAGAAGCGACCGTCATTGTCCTTCAGCTTGCGCAGGACACCCGCCGTCTTCGAGCTCATCAGGAAAGTTGCGTTCGCGCGATACTCGGCGCCCAGCGCATAGATCAAGTCAATGATCGGATCGCCATCCGCAATCGCGCCATCCACACCGGTCGCGACATATCCCAGATCGCCCCAGGCCCAGGATGCATCATCCACCTTGCTATGGGTCAGGAAACCGGTTGGCTTTTCAACCCCGTCGCCATTCACAAAAGCAGCCGCTTCGGCACGGGCGAATTTCTCGGCAATACGGCCGGCCAGCCAGCCTTCAACGTCAAACGCGCTGTCATCCAGCAGACGCTGCGAGGCTTTGGGCAATGCGCTCAACTCATGCAGCGGGATCGAGATCCGATCAATCGTCGGCGTACCTGTTTCTGCCACCGAACCGGTCTCGCTGGCCCAGCCAGAGCTCAACTCGCTATGGTCAACCAGAACGTCGTAGGTGGTTGCCTCGACATTGACCACATTGGCCACGGCCCGCAACGACGACGTGGAACGCAGCACCGATTGGATCTGCTCGGCCGTCTGCGGATCGACCAGATAACCGCCGTCGCTGTTCACCGCCGTAGACAGCGATTTTCCGTCCAGTTCCAGACCGCGCAGACCGTCATCGTCCCCCGCACGCAGATAGGCATTGAACGCCTTGCGATGGGGCGCACCCGCATCTTCGTTCGCCGCAAGATGCGGCCGCGCCGCAATGTTTGTTTTTCGATCCAGCATGGTCATCCGCTCTTCTGTTTGCTGCAGTTTTTGTTCAACTTCACCACGAAACCCCTTGACCTCGCTGACAAAGCCGGCAATCGCCTGCTTGATGTCGAGCGCAGCCTCATGGGCGCCGGGCGATACCTGGGTCTTACTCATCAGCCTCACCTCAGTTGGTTCAATCGACACGCTAACCACGTGCCAGTTCTTGCCGCGCCGCGTCGAACGCCGCTGCAATGTCACGCAGGCCACCGTCGTCCGCAGGCACATCGCCCTTGGCCGCAACCCGCGCACTGGGCAGCATCGGAAACGTCACCAGCGACACTTCCCATAGCTCCAGTTCCGTCAGGACCCGCCGGCCCTGGTCATTCTTGACGGCCTTCACCGTGCGATAGCCAATGGACAGCCCGTCAATGGCCCCGGCCGCAATCAATGCCGCCGCCTCGCGCCCTTTTTCGACACTCTCCAGCAACCGCCCCTTGACCCACAGGCCCCGCGCGTCCTCGCGCACCAGATCCCAGACCCCGATTGGCTGCGCCGGATCATGCTGCCACAGCATCTTGACCCGCCCGCCCTTGGCCAGAGACTGCTGATAGGCCCCCTTGGCAACGATATCCCCGCCTTGATCGGCTTGATCAAACAGGCTCGCATAGCCCTCGATCACGGCCTCATTCACCGTCAGATCCTCGCCAAAACGGGCGAATTTCCGTTCCAATCCGGTCTCAAAATCCATTTGCCATCTCCTCACAGCGGAACACCGCCGCCCTTCATCACCATCGACACAATGCCACCCACGATCGCCGCGATGATCAGCCAGACCAGCCGCGAGATATGACCATCAATCCGCTCCAATCTGCGGTCGATCTGGTTAAAGCGCGCTTCCATGAATTTCTGCTTCTCTTCGCTCACGGCCCGCTCTGTCTCGAGCATGCCCAGCGTCCCTTCGACCGCGCTGATGCGCACCTCGATTTGTCGAAACATCGCCTGCGTGCCGTCCAGTGGCGCATAGATGGTGCGCAACTGCGCCTCGCTCATCCCTCAACCTCCTGTGCGGGCAGGCCCAGCAACGTCCGTTTTTCAGCGTCCGACAGAAACTCTGCCGAGGCGATGCGGCGCCAATGCGCCTCGCGTTCCGCCGCCAGCGCAGGCACCTGATCCAGATCCGGCTTCAACTCCACTTCCGCACCCGTGAACCCGGCCAGCCAATCCGAAATCCCACTCAAGACCCGCCCGGCCAAAGGCAGCACCGTCAGTCGGAAAAACGCCCGATTGGCCTCTTGGTAATTGGCATAGGTCGCATCTCCGGGAATCCCCAGGATCATCGGCGGCACCCCAAACGCCACTGCGATCTCGCGCGCCGCTGCTTCCTTGGTTTTCTGGAACTCCATGTCCGACGGCGAAAACCCCATCGGTTTCCAGTCCAGCCCCCCTTCCAGCACCATCGGCCGGCCCGCATTGCGCGCCCCCTGGAAATTCGCCTCGACCTCTTCGGACAACCGCCGGAACTGATCCTCGGGCAGCATCCCCATGCCCTCACTGCCCGTCCAGACCAAAGCCCCCGAAGGCCGCGCGGCATTGTCCAGCAGCGACTTGGACCAGCGCGACGCACTGTTATGCACATCAACCGCCGTCGCCGCCGCCTGCATCGGGGACAAACCGTAGTGGTCGTCCTGCGGATGAAAGCTGCGGATATGGCAGATCATCTCAGCCGCAAAGCGATGGGTCTTGGCCCCGACACTATAGTCAAACGCAACCGGCCAGCCATCCGCCCCGGGCACCACGCTCATCCGGTCCGAGCGCAGCACATGCAGCTCAACGGGCACACCGTCATCCGCCGCGACGGCCTCTACATATCCATTGCCAGTCAACAGCAGTTGACCATAGAGCGCCTCTAGAAACGACGCGCGGCTCTGTCCCCCGTTCGGCCGTCCGATCAGGGACAAAACCGGATGCTGTGCAAACCGCTTGTCCTGATCCTGCAACACCACAGGCAACGCCGCCGCCGATTCCGCAATCAGCTTGACCGCCCGAAACCCAACCGGATTGCCTGCAAAACCGGTCTTTGTCAGGCTTTTCGTGTCACGTGCGCTCCAGGCAACACGGCCGCCATTGTGCCAGGCCACCACCGGACCAGTCGCACTCGCCTTCGCTTGCGGAGCCGGTTGTGTCTGGCTGCGGCGCAGGAAATCCAATTTCATACCTGTTGCTCCTTTGGGTCTGACCCGCGTTCTGTTGAGAGAGTTTTGACAGGTTGGTTTTAGCGCTTCGGAAATGGCCCGTGCGGTGCTGGCGCAACGGCAGCGTTGCCACGTGCCGGTCCCGCTCCTATCTTCAACGACGGAGAGGGAGACACCGATGGATCAGGCAGATGTCATTATTGTGGGCGGAGGTCTGGCCGGCCTTGTCGCCGCATCCGAACTTGGCGATCGGGGCAAAAAGGTCATCCTGCTAGACCAGGAACCCGAGGGATTTCTGGGTGGTCAGGCGTTCTGGTCCCTCGGCGGTCTGTTCATGGTCAATACGCCCGAGCAACGGCGCATGGGTATCAAGGACAGCCATGACCTCGCCCTGTCGGACTGGATGGGCAGCGCGCAATTTGACAGGACCGAGGACCGCTGGCCGCGCAAATGGGCCGAGGCTTATGTGGATTTTGCCGCATCAGAAATGCGGCCATGGCTCCACGCGATGGGCATGCGCTGGTTTCCGATTGTCGGTTGGGCGGAACGCGGTGGGTCTTATGCCAATGGCCACGGCAATTCAGTTCCGCGTTTTCATCTGACCTGGGGCACCGGCCCCGGCGCAATGGCGCCATTCGAAGCCCGCGTACGGGAACATGTCAAGGCGGGGCATATCCAGCTGCGGTTTCGCCACCAGGTCGATAGAATCCTTGTCGAAAACGGTGTGGCCAAGGGCGTGTCAGGCAGTTTGCTCGCCCCGGATACCGCGGAACGGGGCCAAAAAACCAACCGCACGGTGACCGGTGATTTCGAACTGCGCGCAGCCTCGGTGCTGGTGTCCTCCGGCGGGATTGGTGGCAATTTTGAATTGGTGCGTCAGGCCTGGCCACGCGACCGTCTGGGCGAGCCACCCAAGACAATGGTCGCCGGTGTGCCCGCCCATGTCGACGGGCGCATGATTGCAATCAGTCAAACGGCAGGCGGTCAGGTTATCAATGGGGACCGCATGTGGCACTATACCGAGGGTCTGGCCAATTGGGATCCGATCTGGCCGAACCACGGCATCCGCATTTTGCCCGGCCCATCGTCCATGTGGTTCGATGCCGAGGGAAACCGTTTCGCCCCTCCGGCGATGCCCGGGTTCGACACGCTGTCCACATTAAAGGCGATCATGGACAGCGGGTATGATTACAGCTGGTTCGTTCTGACCCAAAAAATTATCGAAAAGGAATTCGCCCTTTCCGGCTCCGAGCAGAACCCGGATATAACCAACGGCGGCTGGGCTGATGTGCTGCGTGGCCGGCTGATGAGCAAGGGCGCGCCTGCTCCGGTCGAGGCCTTCAAGGAGAAGGGCGCAGATTTTGTTGTGGCCAACGATCTGGATACTCTGGTGGCCGGAATGAACAGGCTCACCGGGACAGACCTGGTGCCGGTCGAGAAACTGCGCGCCCAGATTGCGGCGCGGGATGCTCAAACTGACAACCCTTTCACCAAGGATGCGCAATTGGCCGCGATTCATGCGGCGCGCAATTACCGGGGGGATCGTGTGATGCGCGCGGTGAAGCCGCATCGTTTTCTGGATCCGGCCAACGGGCCGCTGATCGCGGTGCGTCTCAACATTCTCACCCGCAAAACGCTGGGCGGATTGCATACCAATCTGGAGGGCCAAATGTTGAACCAGGACGGCCTGCCGCTGCCTGGGCTCTTTGCAGCGGGCGAGGTCGCCGGTTTTGGGGGGGGCGGATATCACGGGTATAATGCGTTGGAGGGGACCTTCCTGGGTGGGTGCATCTTTTCCGGGCGCAATGCCGGGCGATCCACCTCGATTGCCTGATACCCCCACGAATCCCGGCGTGGCGGATCGGCGCGCCGATCCGGGTCAGGGTGTTTTTCCCTCCGTTTTTCCACCTGGCCCTGCCGGATTCGTTTTCATCCCAAAAAGAGTCGCAGCCGCGACTTGCTGGACCGTCGCGGCGCCGCTACCAGATTGCCATGAATGATATCTCTGAAAAAACCATCGTCAGTTCCTGGAACGAATGGGACCCGCTGCGTCATGTCATCGTTGGCCGTGCCGATGATGGCCATATTCCACCCGAAGAACCCGCGCTTGAGGCCAAGGTGCCCGAGGATAGCGATATGCGGGGCCAATGGGGGCGACGGCCGCAGGAAACGATTGACCGAGCGAATGAGTTGCTGGATCAGTTTGCCAACCAGCTGAAGGCCCGTGGAATCCGGGTGGACCGGCCCGAACCTCTGGATCATGCGCTGCCGGTCACGACTCCGGATTTTCACACCGACAGTCAGTTTGGCTGTATGCCGCCCCGGGATGTTTTGCTGACGGTGGGCAATGAGATTCTGGAGGCGACGATGTCTTATCGCTGCCGCTGGTTCGAATATCTCAACTACCGTCCCCTGTTGCAGCGCTATTGGGAGGAAGATCCGAATTTCCGCCACGAAGCGGCCCCCAAGCCGCGGCTGACGGATGCGGATTATCACGCGGATTACCTGTCCGATAAGATCGGCGTGGAGAAGCGGTTGAAATGGACGGCTGAGAAGTTCTTTGTCACGACCGAGGAAGAGCCGTTGTTTGATGCTGCGGATGTACTGCGGTTCGGGCGGGATCTGGTTGTCCAGCATGGGTTCACCACCAACCTGAAGGGGATCGAGTGGATCCGGCGGCATTTCCCTGACCACCGGGTCCATGCCGTGAACTTTCCCGGTGACCCCTACCCGATCCATATCGACGCGACCTTCACGCCGCTGCGCCCGGGTCTGATCCTGAACAATCCTCAGCGGCGCCTGCCGGATGCCCAGCGAGAGATGTTCCTGCAAAACGGATGGGAGATCGTGGATGCGGCGCAGCCTGCGCATAATACGCCGCCGCCTTTGTGTTACTCTTCGGTTTGGCTGAGCATGAATGTGCTGGTGCTGGACCCGAAAACGGTCTGTGTGGAGAAATCCGAGGTCTATCAGGCCGAGCAGATGGATCGTCTGGGAATGGAAGTGGTCGAGGTCGAGCTGCGCGATGCCTATGCCTTTGGAGGCGGGTTGCATTGTTGTACGGCGGATGTGTATCGCGAGGGCAGTTGCGAGGACTATTTCCCGGGTTTGTGAGAAATGTCCCAGCTGGGACACTACCTTAAGTATCTGATTTAAAACAAATATCAGAAAAAACCCATCCGGGACACAGGCCCCGGATGGTGGCAAAACCGGATCAGGACAGGGAGTGGCGGCGGGCGAACCAGTCTGCCACATCCTCTTTGCGGCGACGCGACACCGGGATCTGCTGACCGTCCAGCAGGAGGAGTTTATCCCCGTTCAGAGCCTGCGCCTGATCCGCAGCCACCCAATGGGAACGATGGGGATGCACCCCGGCCGCGTCCGGGGTCTGCGCCAGAAAATCGCGCATCCGCGCGCGCAGTTTCACGGTGTCCTGACGGGTGGTGACGATGAGGTAGTGCTCGGCCGATTGAACGGTCTGGATCTGGCTCAGCGGCAGGCTGGTGCCACTGAGAACCACGACCCTGTTTTCCACATCAGACGCGAGGGCCAATGTCGGATTCTGTGCCGGATTCTGTGTGGGATTCTGTGCCAGACCCTGTGCCAGCCCCTGTGCCAGACTCTCTGACTGACCTGCCGGGCTGGCCCCGCCCACACCGGGGGCGACATTGGGTCCTTCTGTGGCGAAATCGAATCTGGCCGGTTCCGGCCCGACCATTTGCGGTCTGGCCGGTCCCTGAACGATCTGCGACACGGCCTGCAACGAGGGTGATCCAGAGCCTTGGCCCGATTTGTCCAGCGGAAGAAACCGCAACACGACGATGGTTTCAATCACATGCGCGATGGCCACATTGCTGAGGCATTTGCCCCAGGTAGCGCGGCCTGCATTTTCGGGCAACCAGCCGAACGTCAGATCGGGCAGCACCCCGGCAAGCAAGGTCAGCCCGGTAACCATGGGCGCTGTGGCCACGATCAACGGCATCGGCACCGGGATATAGCGCGGCCAGACCAGATACAGCACCCGCGCCCAATACGGGATTGCAATCAGATACAGACCCGCGCTGAGCCCCCAGTAAAACAGCCGGCTTTCAAAGCTGTTCATGTTGGGAAACAAAAGCGGATTGGCCGCGACGGCAACGATCAGGCTGAAGCATACAAAAGTCAGCAGCCGGAAACTGCCCATCAGACCGTTGAGGTCCTCCATATCAAATTCGACAACCGTGCCGGTTGTGAGCAGAACCCGGCCAATCTCGGCCTCTGAGTCCTGCTCTGCATCAGAAATGCCCGCACTGAGCCTGTTTGAACCAAAAAACATCAATCGCCCTGATGACCGGTCGCAGCGGGTGCCGACGGCCGGTCCGTAGATATTAACAAAATCTTAAAAAACGTAGCAGGCAATACGTTGATGGCGCAACATCTATTGGGGTTTGTGTGCCAGTGCGGCGGTGTCAAGTTTACGTGTGTCGGTCCGGTGGCGGCTGGTCAGAGGGGCCAGAAATAGGGAATGAGCAGCGACGCGATGAGCCCCACGGTCAGATTCAGGGGAATACCGACGCGCAGAAAGTCGACAAAGCGGTAGCCGCCGGGACCGTAGACCATCATGTTGGTCTGGTATCCGATGGGTGTTGCGAAGCTGGCCGAAGCCGCAACCATGACCGCCACCACAAGCGGGCGCGGATCGACCCCCATTTCAAGGCCCAGACCGATTGCAATCGGGGTGACGACCACTGCGACCGCGTTGTTCGAGACCAGCTCGGTCAGGATCGAGGTCAGCAGGTAGATGGCCCAGATCATCACAAACGGCGGCAGCCCCGACAGCAAGGGGGCCATGGCGCCTGCGATCAGCCCCACGGCGCCAGAGGCCTGAAGCGCTGCGCCGACGGCCAGCATGGAGAGGATCAGCACCAGCAGACGGCCATCGACAAAGGAGAACGCCTCGTCCGCATCAATGCAGCGCGACAGCAGCACGGCGGCGACGGCGAGCACCGCCAGCAGCAGGATGGGTGCGACGCCCAGCCCGGCGAGCACGACGATCCCGGCCAGGGCGGCCAGCGCCACGGGCATATGGCTGCGCCTGTAGGCGCGCTCGGTCGGGGCCGAGACATCGACCAGGTCCATCTCGGCCGAGAGGCGCTGGATATCGGCCGGGGCGCCTTCGAGCAGCAGGGTATCGCCGACGCGCACGATCAGGTCGTCGATCTGGCGGCCGATGTTCTGGTTGCGCCGGTGCACGGCGAGCACGTAGACCCCGAAACGCCGGCGCAGCCGCAGCGAGCCGAGCGAGCGTCCGACCATGCGGCAGCCCGGCGTGATGAGCACTTCGACGGTAGCGGTTTCGACGGCCGAGACCTGATCGACGCGTTTGAGCGATTTGTTGCGTTGCAGGCTGAGCAGCTCGGTCATCCGGGTGCGCAGGACGACGCGGTCTCCGACGCGCAGCTCGACGCCTTGCAGGTTGCGGCGCAGAGACTGGTCACCGCGCACCACGTCAATCAGGCGCACGCCCGGGCGTTTGAACAGCTGCACGCCCAGCACTTCGCGGCCGATCAGGTTGCTTTCGGGGGGGATCACGGCCTCGGTGAAGAATTTCATTTGTGACCGGTCGCTGAGCAGGTCGGACATGCTGTCGCGATTGGGCAGCAGGCGTGGCGCGATGAAGCGCAGGTAGAGGGCGCCCCAGAGGACGAGGAAAATGGCGAGGGGGGTGACCTCGAATATGGAGAACGGGGCTAGGCCGCTGGCGCGGGCGACGCCGTCGACGAGGAGGTTGGTGGAGGTGCCGATCAGGGTGCAGGTGCCGCCCAGGATGGCGGCGTAGCTGAGGGGGATCAGCAGTTTGGAGGCGGTTGTGCCGATTTTGCGGGCCAGTTGGGTGAAGACCGGGATCATCACCAGCACCACGGGGGTATTGTTGACAAAGGCAGAGGCGACCACGACCAGCAGCAGCAACGCGCCGACGGCCAGTTCGGGGCGCGATCCGGCCTGTGCCTCGGCGGTGCGGGTGAACCAGTCCAGCGCACCGGTGCGCACGAGGGCGCCCATGACGATGAACATGGCGGCGATGGTCCAGGGGGCCGGGTTTGACAGCACCTGAAGCGCATCGTCATAGGGCAGCACGCCCGAGACCAGCAGGATGGAGACACCGGTGAGGGCGACGACCTCGGGCGGGTAGGATTCGCGCAGGAACATCGCGAACATGACCAATACGACGCCGATGGCGAGCAGGGCTGTGGTCATGTCCGGTGTCAGGTTGAAGGTCATTTGGCGTCTCGCCGGTTTTGGGGGCTGGTCGGGCTGTGCATGGTTTGATCCGGGTCTGGCTGCGGTGCGCCTTAGGATTGGGGGGTCTTGCCGGTGTTGGCAAGGGGCTGTGCGTCGCGCGATTGCACGAGGAAGATGCCTGCTGAAACAAGTGCCAGGGCGGCCCATATGTAGCCGGAATAGGATTCACGCAGGATGAGCATGGACCAGAGCATGCCAAAGCCGGTGACCAGGTAGCTGACCTGCACCGCAAAGACCGGGCCGGCGCGGGCCACGAGCCAGACGTAGCAGGCGTAGACGACGGCGTGGATGGAGGCGCTGGCGATCAGCGCCAGCTCGGGGGCGCCGATGCCGTTGAGCGGGTTGATGAACTGGCCGCTGGCGAGTGTGAGAGGCAGCAGCACGATCGCGCCGGTGAGGGACGCGCCGAACAGCACCTGCACCGGGTCCAGACCGGCGGTGCCCCAGCGGGCGACATAGTTGCCCTCGAATCCATAGCAAAACACGGCGACCAGGGCGAGCGGGATCCAGGCGATCATGGCCGGGTCTGGCAGGCTGGCCTCGGGCAGGATCAGCAGCAGCACGCCCGCCAGCCCGGCCAGCAGGCCCAGAAGGCGGCGGGTGGAGAAACGCTCGACCCCGAGCGCGAGGGCCATGGGGAAGGCCACGATCGGGATCAGTGACAAGAGCAGCGCGTTGACGCCTGCGGGGATGTGGCGGACGGCCTCGTAGCTGGCAGAGTTGGGCAGCAGGGTGCCGATGAGGGCGATGATGCAATAGACGCGCAGGGCCGGTCGCGACAGCGGCAGGGTCTTGCCGCGGGCACGGGCGATCACGGCCAGCAAAACCGTGCCGACCACCAGCTGCCAGAAGACCAGGCCAAAGAAACGGTGCCCGGTGCTGACCGCGATCTTGGTCAGCGGTTGGGTCAGCCCCCACCCTGCCCCCATCACAACCAGCAGCGCGAGGTTTTGCAGGCGCGTCGACAGGATCAAGGGGTGGCCTGTGCCAATGGCCCCCCGATGCGCACCATCTCGACCCGGGTCGCCGCGCCGGAGCGGTCATCGGTTTCGATATAGACACCGGAGAGCGTTGCCTCGTTTGTGGCGGGGGTGAAGCGGCTCTTGCTCATTCCGGTGACAAACCGGCGCAGCGGTTCGCCCTTTTCCATGCCGATGACCGAGTTGTAATCCCCGCACATGCCCGCGTCGCTTTGAAAGGCGGTGCCTTTTGACAGGATCATCGTGTCTGCGGTGGGCACATGGGTATGGGTGCCGACCACAAGGCTGGCCTTGCCATCGCAGTAATGCCCCATGGCCATTTTCTCGGAGGTGGCCTCGCAATGGATGTCGACGATCACGGCCTGGGCCTGCCCGCCGCGCGGGAAGCTTTTGAAAACCGGATCCAGCGCCGAGAACGGATTGTCGAAGGCGCGTTTCATGAACACCTGCCCCAGCACCTGCGCCACGAGCACTTTGCGCCCGCCACGGGCCTCGAACAGGCGATAGCCGCGCCCCGGTGCGCCGGTGGCATAGTTGATGGGGCGGATGATGCGCGGTTCGTCTTCGATGAAACGCATCATGTCCTTTTGGTCAAAGGCGTGATCGCCCAGGGTGATACAATCCGCCCCGGCGGCCAGCAGCCCCTTGGCGTGTTCACCGCTCAGCCCCATGCCGCCCGTGGCGTTTTCGCCATTCACGACCACAAAATCCAGTCGCCAATCCTCGCGCAGGGCTGGCAAACGTTCGGCCACGGCGGCGCGGCCCGCGCGACCCATGACATCTCCGAGAAATAGTATCTTCATGAAACGTGGGTAGAACCCGACGCGCCGGGACACAAGGCTACTTTGCACCGGAGGTGCAAGAACAGACTGCACCGGAGGTGGAAGAACAGACTGCACCGGAGGTGGAAGAACAGACTGCACAGAAGGCGCAAGAGCAAGCTGCACCGGAGGTACACGGAAAACCGGGGCTATTGCCCCCGCCCGTGGGAAAACGCGGCGACCGGGTTGGCCGCCGCGTTGGGGAGTGTGTTTACTTTGGCAGGATGACCGCGTCGATCACATGGATCACCCCGTTGGATGTTTCGATATCCGCAGTCACCACATTGGCGCCGTCGACAGTGACTCCGCCCTCGGTCATGATGGTGATATCGCCGCCCTGCACGGTGGTTGCGGTCATGCCATTGGAGAGATCGCCGCTCATCACCTTGCCGGCGACCACATGGTAGGTCAGCACTGCGACCAGCTGATCCTTGTTCTCGGGCTTGAGCAGGGTTTCGACGGTGCCCGCTGGCAGCGCGGCAAAGGCCGCGTCGGTCGGCGCGAAGACGGTGAACGGGCCTTCGCCCTTGAGCGTGTCGACCAGACCTGCGGCCTGTACAGCGGCAACCAATGTGCCAAAGCTGCCGGCGCTGACGGCGGTGTCGACGATATCCTTGGAATGGCCATCGGCCCATGCGGGCACGGTGACGGCAGTAAAGGCAGCGGCGGTGGTCAGGGCAAAAAATGCACGACGGATCATGGGTATCTCCTCGGTGAATTGAACCGCGTCTTGTGACGCATGTGACGGTTACGGGGCGGATCATCGGGTGGATGAGCGCTGGATGGGGGGATATTTTGAGAATTTGCACTTGACCTGTGGCGTGGCGCACTAAGCCCCGGGCTGGGGGGATTTCAAGTCACGGTTTTGTGGGGGATTGTGAAAAGATCGGCCGGTTTTCGTGAGCGGATCAGGGCGCGTAATTGGGGGGATAGCGGTTCCAGACCGTGCCTTTGCGGATCAGGTCCTGGCCCAGGGCGAACAATTTGCGCATAAAGACTGGGTCGAACTGTTCCTCGGGCACATCTGTGAAGGTGGTTGGAATCCAGGCGTAATGGGCGGTGACATGATCGCGTTGCGCGGTTGCGAAGATCTTGTAAAGGTCGCCGGTGGCCTGCGCGTACCAGAGCGTGTTGACCGAGGCCGATCCGATGGAGGGCACGTTGGCCTTGACCGGTTCGGGCAGCGGCGTGACGCTGCCATTGACGATGACGTAGAGGTCGCGTTTGTAGGAGCGCCCGATGCGGGCGTCCACTTCGTCCAGGGGAATTTGCGGTGACAGGACGCTGACCTGAGAGGTGACGCCGCCGTCTACGTGCAGCTCTTCGTATTGGGTGCCGTTGGCCTCGACCTTGAAGCGGACCGGAGGGAAGGCGATGGGGATGGCTGCGGAGGCGAGGATGATCTTGCGGAAGAGCTCGACCGCGTCGGGGCGGCCGGAGGTGGCGATCTTGCCCATGTTCCAGATCACCGGGCGTCCGGCGTCGAGGTTGGTTGTGCCGACCAGCAGGCGGCGGCCCTTGTTGTGTTCGGCGGCGACGCGGGCGAGGAAATCGGGGGTGATGTAAGAGGCGATGCGGTTTTCGAGCGGGGTTGTGTCGCTGAGCGCGGCGCCGCCGAGCAATCCGGTGAGGATGCGGCGGGTGGCGACGTCCTGGGTGGAGAGCGTTGTGTAGATCTCGGTCAGTTCGTCGTCGTAGTCTGACCCGAGAAAGGCAAAGGGGGCGATGATGGCGCCGGTGCTGATGCCGGTGACGCCGTCAAAGACGGGGCGGTTGCCGGATTTGGACCAGGCGGTGAGGATACCGGCGGAGAATGCGCCGTATTGGCCGCCTCCGGACAGGGCGAGGTAGCGCAGGCGGCCGGAGCCGTTGGTGCGCAGGCGGGTGCGGATGGCTGTGGCCAGTTCGGTCAGCATGAGGTCGACGGTGTCCGGGCTGTTGGTGTCGCCCCAGAAGCGGACGCCTTCGTAGCCGATGGGCTGGGCCAGTTCGATCAGGGATTTGGGCACCGGGTTGCGCACGGCAAAGGCGCAGGCGGTCATGCTCAGGCAGAGCAGGATGGCGAGCGCCAGTTTGGCGTGGCGTTGGGGATTGGCCCGGAGGGTCATGAGCTGAGGTTTGTCCGCATTGGTTGGTCCCTTTTGGGGAGGCTGGCCGGATGTGGCGGGGATGGCAAGGGGCGTTTCGGGTGTCTCTGTCCTTGCGGGCGGTGGGTTTAGCCTGCGCCCCTGGTAAAATGGAGGACATCGGATTGGGTGACGACCATGTCGAGTGGTTGGTCGGTTGGTTCGAGCGGCAATCTGTCGACCTGCTGGGCCTGGAAGGCGAACCCGATGGCCAGGGTCGCGCGTTGGGCGCGCAGGTATTGCAGGGTGCGGTCATAGAAGCCGCCGCCATAGCCCAGGCGGCCACCTGATGTGTCGAAGGCGACCAGCGGCACGATGAGGATTTCGGGATCAAAGAAGTCATCCTGCACCGGGATCTGAGCGCCGAATGGCCCGTCTTTGAGCGCGCCCTCCGGCTCCCACCGGCTAAAGCGGAGACGTTGCCCTGCCCCCTGGATGACCGGCACGCCGACGGGGCCCCAGGCGGCGGCCTCGGCCATGGCGGGGGTTGGGTCAATCTCGGTTCGGATGGGCATGTAGCCGGCCAGTGGCACACCGCGGTGACCGGCCAGGACCTCGGACAAAATGCCGGCGGCGCCGGGGGGTTGGGCGGCGTGGGCGGCCTTGCGGCGGGCGAAGGCGGCCTTGCGGGCGGTGGCCTTGATCTGGTCCAGGTCGCTCATAGCAGCACCAGCGAGGCGAGGCCGAGGAAGGAGAAGAAGCCCATGAGGTCGGTTGTGGTGGTGACGAATGTGCCCGAGGCGAGGGCCGGATCCGCGCCCAGGCGTTCGAGGATGATCGGCACGCCGGTGCCGGCCAGGGCGGCGGTGAGCATGTTGACGATGAGGGCGGTTCCGATGACGAGCCCGAGGGTCGGGTTGCCATAGAGGAGGTAACTGAGTGTTCCGATCATCAGCGCAAAGAGCACGCCGTTTATGATGCCGACGATGGCCTCGCGCCGGATCACGCGCCAGACGTTGGCGGAGGTCAGATCCTTGGTGGCCAGTGCGCGCACGGCGACGGTGAGGGATTGGGTTCCGGCGTTGCCACCCATGGAGGCGACGATCGGCATCAGCGCGGCCAGGGCCACGAAGGCGGAGATTGTGGATTCGAACAGGCCGATCACAAGGGCGGCGGCGATGGCGGCGAACATATTGACCACCAGCCAGGGCAAACGGCGGCGGCTGGTTTCCAGCACGGTATCAGACAGAGAGCTTTCGTCATTGACCCCGGCGAGGCGCAGGATGTCTTCTTCGTGTTCCTGATCCAGCACGGCCATCGCATCATCAATGGTGATCACCCCCACCAGACGGCCCGAGTCATCGACCACCGGCGCCGAAATCAGATGATATTGGTTGAAGGCATAGGCCACATCGCCTTCGTCCTGGGTGACCGGGATGACCTGAAAGATCTCTTCCGTGATGTCGCGCAAGGGCACATCACGGCGGGTGCCCATGACCCGGCCCAGCGTCACATTGGCAATGGGGTGCATCCGGGGATCGACGATGACGATGTGATAGAATTGCTGGGGCAGCTGATCGGCGCTGCGCATATGGTCGATGGCCTGCCCTACGGTCCAATCCTCGGGGGCGTAGACCACTTCGCGTTGCATCAGGCGCCCGGCGCTGTCCTCGGGCCAGGCCAGCGATTGTTCGACCACCGCCCTGTCGGCCTCTTCCAGCGCGTCGAGGATGGCCTCTTGCTGTGGGCCTTCCAGATCTTCGACCAGATCGACCACATCGTCGCTGTCCAGGTCGCGCACCGCATCCGCCAGCACGGCCGGATTCAGGATCGCGATGACCTCTTCGCGCAGGCCATCCTCCAGTTCGGAGAGGATTTCGCCGTCGAAGTCGGGGCCATAAAGGCGGATCAGGCGGCCCCGGTCGAACGGATTGATCTGTTCGAGCAGGTCAGCGATATCCGCCGGGTGCAGCGGCCCCATCAGATCGCGCAGCTGATCCGCATCGCCGATATCAATAGCATACTGGATGCCTGCTACGATTCGCAGCGGCAGGGCATATGGGCTGTCGCCATGTTCATCCTGAGTCTGATCGGACATCGACAGCCTCCAATTTGATTGCACGCAACCTATTAGAAGCTGCTAACCGAAAACAATGACAATGGTGTAATTTACCTGACTTCCTGCGCCATTTATCCTGCTTTTGGAAATGGATGAGTGGGACTTGGACGATGACAGACATGACATTGCTGACGGGCCGGGTTCTGAGCTTTGCCAGCAGCCCGTTTGAGGTGGATCCGCAAGAGGCGGTCGAGGAGCATGAGGCGCTGGTGATCGAGGCCGGGCGAATCGCGGCCGTGGGCAGCGCGGCGGCCTTGCGCAGTGCCTATCCGCAGGCCCGGCACGACGCGCGCGGGGAACAGGTGATCCTGCCGGGGTTTGTGGATGCACATGCGCATTACCCCCAGACCGCGATGATTGCGAGCTGGGGCAAGCGGCTGATTGACTGGCTGAACACCTATACGTTTCCCGAAGAGATGCGGTTTGACGACCCGGCCTATTGCGCGCGCATCGCGGCGCGGTATTTCGATCTGACCCGGGCCCATGGCACCACCACCATATGCAGTTTCTGCACCATCCACCCCGCCAGCGTTGACGCATTTTTCACCGAGGCTCAGGCGCGCGGACAGCGTGTGGTGGCCGGTAAGACCTGTATGGATCGCAATGCCCCCGACGGGCTGCGCGATACGGCGCAGAGCGGATATGATGACAGCAAGGCCTTGTTGCAGCGCTGGCATGGTGTGGACCGGTTGAGCTATGCCATCACGCCGCGGTTTTCACCGACCTCGACGCCAGAGCAGATGGACGCGATGGGCGCGCTATGGGCCGAGCATCCCGATTGCCTGATGCAGACCCATCTGAGCGAGCAGACGGATGAGATTGAATGGGTGCGCTCGCTGTACCCGGAGGCGCGGGATTATCTGGATACCTATGAGGCGCATGGGTTGTTGGGGGTCAATGGGCTGTATGGTCATGCGATCCATCTGGAACCGCGCGAGCGTGACCGGCTGCGCGAGGTCGCAGCGGCGCTGGTGCATTGTCCGACCTCGAACACGTTCATCGGGTCGGGCCTGTTTGATATGGCCGGGTTGATGGCCCAAGGTCAGCGGGTTGGGCTGGCGACAGATACCGGGGGCGGGTCTTCTTTTTCGATGCTGCGCACGATGGCGGCGGCCTATGAGGTGGCACAGTTGCGCGGCACGGCGCTGCATCCGGCGCATTTGTTGTGGCTGGCAACGGCCGGATCGGCGCAGGCGCTGGGGATGGGTGATCAGATCGGGCGGATTGCGCCGGGGCTGGAGGCGGATCTGGTTGCGTTGGATTTGTCGTCGACCCCGGCGATTGCGCAGCGTGTGGACGAGGCCTCGGACCTGTGGGAGGCGGTGTTTCCCACCATCATGATGGGGGATGACCGGGCGATTGCGCAGGTTTGGATCAATGGCCGGCCAGTCGGCGCGCCTAGGGGATGACCGGCGCCTGCCCGGCCGCACGGCCCAGCGTGACCGCCGCCAGCAGCCCGTTGCCCGACAGATAGCCGCTGTCGCCCTGCCCTGACACGCCACAGGCGGCGCCGCCGCCGGCATAGAGGTTGGGGATGACAGAGCCGTCGGGGCGCAGCACCCGCGCCTGCCCGTCCGTGCGCAGGCCGCCTTGGGTGTGGAACAAGGCGCCGGTGACGCGGACGCCGTGATAGGGCGGTGCCAGGGCGGGCATGTCGAAGTGGCGGCCAAACGGGTCTGTCTGGCCGATTGGCAGGGTGGTTACGGTATCGTGCAGCGCCTGCTGCGGCAATCCCAGCGTCTGTGCGAGCGCGGCAAGGGTTGGTGCGGTTTTGATCGCGCCCTGGGTCTGGGCCTGTTGGAAATCGGCAAATTGCCGGGCGATGGCGGCGATACGGCCATCGAAGATGGCGTAGGCCTCGGCACCTGGTTGGGCGAGCACGGCGCGAGCGGCCTCGGAATAGCCCTGGCTTTCATTCCAGAAGCGGTGGCCGTCGCGATTGACCTGAATGCCGCCCTGGGTGATCACGGCCCAGGTGATCAATATGCCATGCGGGTGGGCGACGTTGCCGTGGCCCTGATAGGCGCCCAGGTGACGGGTATCTGCGCCCAGCAGACGGCCCCAGTGCACCGCTTCGCCCTGATTGCCATCATGGCCGAACCAGAGGGCGTCGGTGATATCAGGCATGTGGCGGGCCACCATCTGGCGGTTGCCGCCGAAGCCGTTGCAGGCGAGGATCAGCTTGGCGCAGCCGACATGTTCGACCCCTTCGGGCGTGCGCAGGGCGACCCCGCGCGGCGTGTCGTTGGCGGTGTAGAGCGTTTCGGCGCGCCGGTCGCACAGGATGTCGATGCCGCGCGCCTCGCATGCGGCACGCAGGGCGTCGATGAGGTCGAGCCCGGCACGGGTGGGCAGCCCATGCATGCGGCGGCGGGAATGGCCGGGATAGTCGAAATCGGTGACCACGGAGAACGCCAGGCCATGGGTGTTGGTCAGCCAGTCGATCAGCGGGCCGGAGGCCCGGGCCATGGCCTGCACCAGTTCTGGGTCGTTTTCGTCATGCGCCTTGGCCTGAATGTCGGCGGCAAAGCGGTCCGGGTCATCTTTGATTCCGGCGGCGTGTTGCTGGGCGGTGCCGGCGGCGGGGATCAGACCGGCGGACAAAGAGGTGGAGCCGCGAGGGATCGGGTCGGCCTCGATCACCAGAACCTGCTGGCCTGCCTCGCTGGCGGCCAGAGCTGCGACCAGGCCGCAGGCACCCCCGCCGATGATCAGGGTTTCTATTTCGAAATCAAACTGTTCCGGCGCGTTTTGAACGTCAGCTTTCATAGTCCTTACCCCGTGCCAGCATGTCGGCGGTGCCCAGTTCCTGGTTCAGACCGGCGAAATCGAACATCCGGTTGCGGAAGGGTTCGGTGGTGCCGTGCCGGGCCAGGCTGGCGTAATAGTCCTGCATGGTGCGCCCGAGCGCCCGCACGATGCCGCCGGGGAAGATGGCGATGGAAAATCCCAGGCTTTCCAGATCGTTGGCGTCCGTAACGGGGGTGTCTCCGCCCTCGACCATATTGGCGAGCAATGGCACGCGGGCCGCAAAGCGGGTGGCGATCTGGGTTTGTTGGTCGCGCGATTGGGGGGCCTCGATGAACAGCACGTCGGCGCCTGCTTCGAGGTAGGCTTCGGCCCGGTCCAGAGCGGCAGAGAAACCTTCGACGGCGATGGCGTCTGTGCGGGCGATGATCAGCGTGTCATCAGAGGCGCGGGCGTCGGCCATGGCGCGGATCTTGCCTGCCATTTCCGTGCTGGAAATCAGGGTCTTGTCCTTGAGATGCCCGCACCGCTTTGGATAGGTCTGATCCTCGATCTGGAGCGCGGCAGCCCCGGCGCGTTCGTAGCTGCGCATGGTGCGCTGGGCGTTCAGCGCATTGCCAAACCCGGTGTCCGCGTCGATGATCACCGGCAGGGTGACGCGGTCTGCGATGAGCGCCATTGTGTCGGCCATTTCGGAGGCTGTGGTGAGGCCGATGTCTGGCCGGCCAAGCCGGGTATAGGCCACCGCAGCGCCGGAAAGATAGAGCGCTGGAAAGCCTGCGGTCTGGGCCATAGCCGCCGTCAAGGCATCATAGACGCCCGGAGCGAGAACAATTTTATCCTTTTTCAGCAGAGATTTGAGCGTCATTGTAAAAGCTCCACCATAGCAGCGCAGGTCATCTGATCCGTGACGGAGGCGAGCGAGAGCAAAGTGGCCTCATGCACGTCGTCGCGGAAGGCGGCGCAGCCATCGGTCAGAATGGTGGTATGGATGTTGCGCAGATGGGCGTCGCGCAAGGTGGAGGCCACACCGCCGTTGGTGACAATGCCGCCCACGATCAGATGATCCAGATCCAGCGCGCGCATGATGTATTCCAGCCGGGTTTGGTAGAAGGCAGAATATGCCACTTTTTCAATGGTGTAATCCGCGTCCTTCAACGCGTCCACCAGGCTGTGGCCGAAGGCGCCCGGGGCGAAATCGCCCTTGGTCAGGAACGGGCGCAGTTTCCTGAGATGATCCGCGATCAGAGGTGCGCCCCCCGGTCCCGGGACCAGCGTGAACTGGGCCGAGATATAGGTGCCACCCGCCGCGCGCAACGCGTCGCGCACGGGCCGGATGCGGGCGGGCAATGCGGCGATGGCCTCTGCGCTTTGCCCGGCCCGACCATAGGCGCCCTCTGGGTGCAGAAAGTCGTTTTGCAGATCAATGGTCAGCAGCGCGGTTTTGGCTGGATTGAAGTCCATTCAAGCCTCTCGTTCGATCAGGGTATTGCCGTAAGCATCGACGCGGGCGGTGAAGCCCGGTTCGATCAGGACCGTTGTGTCAGGCTGGCGCAAAATGGCCGGCCCCGGAATTTCGCTGCCCACGGGCAGCGACAGGCGGTCGTAGATGACGGTGTCGTGCCAGGTGTCCGCGAAATGCACCGGGCGATGGGTGGCGGCGGGCATCTGGGCGGTTTCGGGCGCCAGGCTGGACAGATCAAATTTGGGGCGCCGCCCGATCACGGCGCTGCGCAGGTTCAGCACCCGCCGCACCCCGTTTGGCAGCAAACGGCCATAGGTGGCGCGATAGGTGGTGTCAAAAGCCTCGGCGATCTGTTCCGCGGTCGGTGGCGTGGCCTTGCCGTTTTCGACCGAAACCGGAATGGGCACGGGCACGGTATGGGTTTGGCCGAGATAGGCCATGTCCAGTTCGAACCGGGTTTCGCGCGCCTCGAAACTGGTGCGGGCCGCGTCCAGCAGGGCGAGCCCCTGATCCAGGTGGTCCTGCATGTATCCGCCCAGTGCGGCGCTGTTCAGCCCGTCCAGAGCGGCGTTGATGGTTTGCACAAAATCCTGGCGCATATCGGCGATCACGCAGCCCATGGCCGAGGTGACCCCCGGGTAGCGCGGGACAATGGCGCGGGCCAGGCCCACATCCGCCATCAGCGCACAGGCATGCAGCGCCCCGCCGCCGCCAAATGGCATGAAGGCAAAGCTTTTGGGGTCATAGCCGCGCTCGACCGAGACCAGACGGATGGCACCGGCCATGCGGGAATTGGCCACCCGCAGGATTGCCTCGGCCGCCTGGAAGGTTTCGAGGTTGAGCGGCGATCCGACATGCGTATCAATGGCTTGCATGGCGGCCTTGACGTCGAGGCGGGCCAGTTTTCCACCGATGGGTTTATCCGGGTCGATCCGGCCCAGCACCACGTTGGCGTCGGTCACTGTGGGGCGGTCATTGCCCAGCCCATAGGCCACGGGCCCCGGGTTGGAACCGGCGCTTTCTGGCCCGATTTGCAGCAATCCGCCCTTGTCCACCCAGGCAATGGAGCCGCCGCCTGCGCCGATGGTTGTAATCTCGATCATGGGCGAGCGGATGGTCATCCCGAAGTCCACCGCCGTTTGCGCGGCGAGCTGGGTTTGCCCGTCGGCGATCAGCGACACATCAAAACTGGTGCCGCCGATATCGCCGGTGATGACATCGGGAAAGCCTGCTGTTTGAGCGATGTAACCGGCGGCGATGACCCCGGCGGCAGGTCCGGACAGGGCCGTGCGCACCGGGCGCTGGCAGGCGGTTTCGACGCCCATGACCCCGCCGTTGGATTGCACGATCAGGAATTCGCCCGAGAAGCCCCCCTGGGTCAGCACGTTTTCCAGGCGGTGGAGGTAGCCGGAGACTTCGGGTTGCAGATAGGCGTTGAGCGCGGTGGTTGAGAAGCGTTCGTATTCGCGGATTTCGGGCAGAATTTCGTGGCTGGCCGAGACATGCGGTGTCGGCCAGATCTGGCGCAGCAGGTTGACGGCGGCGGCCTCGTTCGCGGGGTTGGCGTAGGCGTTGGCAAACAGGACGGCGACCGCCTGACAGCCTGCGGCCTGCAGCTGGGTCGCGGCGGCGCGGACGGCGTCGAGGTCAACGGCGGTGCGGATGGTGCCGTCCGCCAGGGTGCGCTCGGGGACTTCGAGGCGATCGCGGCGGTCCGCCACCGGTTCGAAATCGCCGCGCAGGCCCCAGGTGCGGGGGCGGTCACGGCGGCGCATTTCCAGCACGTCGCGCAGGCCCTGGGTGGTGATCACGCCAATGCGGGCGCCTTTGCGTTCCAGCAGCGCGTTGGTGCCGGCGGTGGTGCCATGCACGACGACGGACAATTGGCTGAGGTCGGGGACCTGGCCGGTGATGCCGTCTACAAAGCCGCCGGATTGGTCCGGGCGGGTTGTGGGGACCTTGCCGACCTGCGCTTTGCCCGTGGATTCATCGAGCACAAATATGTCGGTGAACGTGCCCCCGACATCGACGCCAACCATACGACCGCTCATTGTTTTGCCTCCTGCCAGCCGGGGTAATCTGCGTCGGCCTGGGCCGGGCTGACCAGGCCACGGGCCACATCGCGGGCGATGGCCGTCTTGTCGCGGGCCTGAGGTGGGCCGTAGCCGCCGCCACCCGGGGTTTCCAGGCGCACGGCCTGCCCCTGGCGCAGCTGGATGCCGCGCATTTTGGAGACCAGCGGCGGTGTGGCGCGGCCGTCGTCCTGTTCATAGGAGAACTGGTTGACGCCCGCCTCTTGCCCACCGGCCACGCCCTGTGGCGCAAAGCGGCCGCGTTCGCCGAACAGGAAGGCTTCGGCGCCGTTTTCTTCGAGCACTTCGATTTCGTAGATCGCGCCGAGGCCGCCGCGGTGTTGACCGGCGCCGCCGCTGTCGGGGCGCAGGGCCCATTGGCGGAACATGACGGGATAGGCGGCTTCGAGGATCTCCATCGGGGGGATGGTGGCGGTGGAGATGGGGGCGTTGCCGTGGTTGAGGCCGTCGGTCTCCATCGAGCCGCCGTGGCCGCCTCCGTAGAAGCTGAACATGACCCAGGGGCGGCCGTCGCTGCGTTTGCCGGCGATGGAGAGGGCGTTGATGGTGCCATAGGCGTTGGCGACCACGCGGTCGGGGGCGGCCTGGGCCATGGCGGAGAACATCACGTCGATCATGCGCAGGATGGTTTCGGTATAGCCGCCTGTGGGGGCCGGAAATTCGGCGCTGAGCAGGGAGCCCTGGGGGATCTTGACCTCGATCGGGCGCATGACGCCAGAGTTTGCGGGCAGCCCGGCAAAGATGTGTTTGATGGCCACATAGGCGGTGGCGACGGCGGTGGGCAGGGCAATATTGACCGGCCCGGCGCAGCGGGGTGCGGTGCCTTCGAAGTCGAGGATCATGCGGTCATCGCGGATTTCGAGCGCAATACGGATGGGCAGTGCGTCCTCGGTGATGCCGTCATTGTCCAGATAGTCCTGCGCCTCCCATCGGCCGTCCGGCAGGGCGGACAGTTCGGCGCGCATCAGGGTTTCCGCCCGATCCGACAGCGCGGCGAGCGCGGCGCGGATGGTGTCGGAGCCGTATTCGTCCAGCAGCGCGTCCATGCGGGTCACGCCCAGATCCAAAGCGCCGAGCTGACCGTTGAGGTCGCCCATGGCCGATTGCGGCAGGCGGGTGTTGCGCAGCAGGATATCGACGATGTCCTGATTGAGCACTCCGGCGCGGGCCAGTTTGACGGGGGGCAGCACGAAGGCCTCTTGAAAGACATCGGTGGCGGCGGGGTTGTAATTGCCCGGGACTGCGCCGCCCACATCATGCCAATGCCCGACCGAGGCGAGGTAGCAAAACAGCTCTCCATTGCGGAAATAGGGGCGGATCAGGCGCATGTCGGAGAGGTGGGTGCCGCCGATATGGGCATCGTTGAACACATAGATATCGCCGTCTTGCAGATCACCGTCGGCGGCGGCCTTTTCGATGATCGCCTTGACCGCAAAAGCCATCACGCCAACAAAGATCGGCAGGCCGGATTTGCCCTGCACCAATGTGTCGCCGGTGATGGCGTCGTAGATGCCGTGCGAGGCGTCATGGGCCTCGGCGATGATGGGGTTGAAGGCCGCGCGGAACAGGGTGGCGTCCATTTCGTCGGCAATCTGCTCCATCCGGCCGGCAAGGACGGCCAGGGTGATTGGGTCAATCTCGGTCATTTGGGCTTCACTTCAGCGATGTCATTCCACACATCTTGCCGTGCTATGCGTCCGGCCACCAGTTCAAAGCGATCAATAAAGCGGATCCCTTCGAAGGCGGTGCCGTCGGGCCAGGCACCAAAGAGCGTTCCTGTACAGAAAACAAGCGTCTCGTCGCCGGCGCTGTGCATGGCGTCGCAGGTGTCGATCTGTTTGCGCACGAATTGATATCGGGGCGCGGCCCAGGCGAGCAATTCTTCGAGCCGGGTCATCTCTTGCCCGCCGGGGAAGACCATACGGAAGGTCGGCGCCAGGTGGGATTGGGCGCGCTCCAGATCGCGGGCCTCCATCGCGGCGAGGTAGTCGCGGATGATCGCGACCGGATCCGGCAGGGCCGGTGCCGGTGTCTTGGCCGTGCGGGCACGCATGTAGCCGGCTGGCATATGGTCGTGAATCATCACAGTCACAGCCTCGACCGGGGCGGGCACGACCATGCGGGAGGCATCGGTGAGCGCGGTGCACAGGCGGTGTTTGTCGTCATCGCCATAGCCTTGCATCAGGTGCACTTGGATCACGGGCATGGATGGGGTCCTTTTGGTTCGGAGTTGGCCGGATCGCCAGATTGGAGCAAAGACCAATTGCGGCCAGTTTGTTTCGCATTAGAGTTAACGCAAAATTGGTAAATTGACATGACCTCTGCACAAACACTTCTGGACAAGCTTTGGGCCCGCCATGAAATCCGCCTGCGCGAGGATGGTACGTCGTTGCTGTGGGTGGACCGGCATCTGGTGCATGAGGGGTCGCATCACGGGTTTGCCAAACTGGCGGCGCGGGGCCTGCCGGTGGCGGAACCCGGGCTGACTTTTGCGGTGGTCGACCATTACGCGCCGGTGCGCAATCGCGACTCGATTGGGGACCCGGATATCGCGCGGATGATTCGCACGCTGGAAGAGAATGCGGCCCATCATGGGCTGCGCCTGTTCGGGTTGCGCGACCCGGCACAGGGGATTGTGCATGTTTTGGGCCCGGAACAGGGGCTGACGCTGCCTGGGTTGCTGATCACCTGCGGGGACAGCCACACCTCGACCCATGGGGCGCTGGGGGCGCTGGCCTTTGGCATCGGGGCAACGCAGGTGGCGCATGTTCTGGCCACGCAGACGGTTTGGCAGCGCAAGCCAAAAGCGATGCGCATCACGATAAACGGGCCGTTGGGTGTGGGTGTGAGCGCCAAGGACATTGCGCTGAACTGGATATCGCGGCTGGGCACCGAGGGCGCGCGGGGCCATGCGGTGGAATATGCGGGCAGCACTGTGCGCGGGTTGTCCATCGAGGGGCGGATGACCCTGTGCAACCTGTCGATCGAGGGGGGCGCGCGGTTTGGCATGGTGGCCCCTGATGACAAGACGCTGGCCTATGTGGCCGGGCGTCCTTTTGCGCCGCCCCCGGATCAATGGGATCAGGCCGTGGCCGACTGGGCCGGTCTGCGCACGGATGAGGACGCAGCCTTTGACCGCGATGTGACCCTGGATGCGCGCGAGATTGCGCCCACGGTAAGCTGGGGCACCAGCCCGGATCAGGCTTTGCCGATTGACGCAAGCCTGCCGGACCCCTCTGCCCTGCCCGCTGAACAAGCGGCGGCGGCGCGGGCGGCATTGGAGTATATGGGGCTGTCTGCGGGGCGTCCGCTGGCGGGCACGCCGGTTGATCAGGTTTTCCTGGGGTCCTGTACCAATGCGCGGATCGAGGATTTGCGTCTGGCCGCTGCGGTTCTGGCCGGGCGGCGGGCCAAGGTGCCGGGTTTGGTCTCTCCGGGGTCGGCGCTGGTGGGCAAACAGGCCGAAGCCGAGGGGCTGGCCGAGATTTTTGTGGCGGCCGGGCTGGATTGGGTCGCTTCGGGTTGTTCGCTGTGCGTCGGGATGAACGGGGAAACGGTGGCGGCGGGCAAACGCTGTGCCAGTTCCACCAATCGCAATTTCCGCGGGCGTCAGGGGCTGGGCGCGCGGACGCATCTGATGTCGCCTGCAATGGTGGCGGCGGCGGCTGTGGCGGGTGAGTTGACGGACGCGCGGCCGATGTTGGAGGGGCGGATCTGATGGCGGGGTGGAGCAGGCACGACGGGCTGGCCGCTGGGCTGGCCTTGGAGAATGTGGATACAGATCAGTTGATTCCGGCCCGGTTCATGTCGATTCCGCGCAGTGAGGGCTATGGCGATCACCTGTTGCATGACCTGCGGCGCGGATCTGATGGCGCTTTGGACCCTGCGTTTGCGTTGAACCAAAGCCCTGGCGCGTCGGTCCTGATTGCGCGGCGTAACTTCGGTTGCGGGTCGTCGCGGGAGGCGGCGGTTTATGCGTTGGTCGATGCCGGAATTCGGGCGGTGATCGCGCCGAGTTTTGGCGATATTTTTGCCGGGAATGCGATCAACAACGGATTGTTGCCGGCGCAGGTCAGTGTGGAGGCCGCAGAGGCCTTGCTGGCGCTTGCGCCCTGCCCGCTGGCTATCGACATTGCGGCGCGACAGATTGCCGTCGCCGGGCAGCCGGTTTTGGGATTCGAGTTGGCCGATCAGGCGGCGACAAAGCTGGAGAATGGCTGGGACGATATTGACCTGACCCGCGCCGAGGCCCCCCAAATCGCGGCGTATCGCGCGCGGTTGCAGGGGCAGCGGCCCTGGGTCTGGCCCCAAACAGAGCGCTGAGCGGGCGCGGGTTTCAGAGTTGCAACATGCCGATGCTGGCGCCGCCGCAGACATAGAAGGTCTGCCCGGTGACAAAGCTGTTTTCCGGATCACAGAAGAACAGGAAGGCGTTGGAGACGTCGCGGGGCTCTCCGAGGCGGCCGACCGGGATGCGGCTGCCCAGTTCGGTTTCCTTGTCGCTGCCTTTTGGGACGATGTCCCAGAAGTTGTCGGTGCGGATCGGGCCCGGGGCGACGACGTTTACGGTGATGCCGTGGGGGGCCAGTTCCAGCGCCCAGGTGCGGGCCATGCCGATGATCCCGGCCTTGGTGGCGGAATAGGCCGTGCGGGTGGGAACGCCCAGCGCGGCGCGGGAGCCGTTGAACATGATGCGGCCGAATTTCTGTTCTTTCATTGATGGCAACACAGCCTGTACCAGTGTCAGGGCAGAGCCGAGGTGCAGTTGCGCGAGGCCAACGATATCTTCGGGTTTTGCCTCTTCCAGCAGGTTTGGCCAGATCAGCCCGGCGTTATGCACCAGATGGGTCACCTGATGGGTCGCGGCGATCTCGGCGGCGGCCTGGGCCACGGCGGCGGGGTCCAGCAGGTCGCATTGGACCGAGCTGAGTTTGGGATGGCGGGCCTCGGGGGCGCGGCGGGCGACGGAGACGACGTTGTAGCCCTTGTCCAGAAGGCGGGTCGCCAGATCGGCGCCGATGCCCTTGTTTCCGCCGGTGATGACGGCTGTGAGTTCGCTCATGTTTCCTCTCCTGGTATCAGCGCCAAAACGCGCAGTGGGCTGCCGGTGCCGCCCTTGATCTTGAGCGGGGCGGCCAGCAGCACGGCCCCTGTTGGCGGCAAGGCATCCAGACCGCGCAGACATTGCAGGCCAAACCGCCCTGCCCCGTGCAGATAGTAATGCGCCGGGTATGGCGGCATGTAGTGGGCGCCCTGCCCGGCATCGGTTCCCACGGTTTCGGTGCCAAAGCCGCGAATGTTGCGTTCGTCAATCAGGAAGCGCATCGCCTCGGGGGTGGGACCGGGCGAATGGGGGCCGTCTTCGCGCATGTTCAGATAGGCCGCGCCCGAGCGTTTGGACCAGTCCGTGCGCATGAGCACCCAGGTGTCGGGCGGGATCTGGCCGTGGCGCGACTCCCATTCGGTGATGATGGCCGGGGTGAGTTCGAAATCGTCATTTTCAGCCGCGCCTTGCGCGCAGTCGATGACCACGACCGGCCCGACAAAGGTTTCGACGTCAATTTCATCCACATCGCCCTTGGGCACGTCGCGGCCTGAAATCCAGTGCGAGGGGGCATCGAAATGGGTGCCGGTATGTTCGCTGAGCGAGAGGTTGTGCCATTTCCAGCCCGGGCCGCGATGGTCGTAGGCCGAGATTTCCTCCATCCGGAAGCGGGCGCATTGGCCGAATTCCGGGGGCAGGATGATGACCGGGAAATCCGGGTCCAGCGTATGGGTCAGATCGACGACACGGACGGCACCGGTGGCGATTTCGCTCGCCAGTTGGGTGAGAGAGTTGCTCATGCGTTGCCCTCCTGGCGCAGTTCCAGTTCTGCCACTTTGGGATTCTGGCGCAGGCGTTCGGCCAGATCCTGGGCGACGTCGCCGCAGAAGACATCCTCCAGCCCGCCCTGGAGGCCGGAAACGATGGCGCGGGCCAGCGCCTTGCCGGTCACTTTGGGGGGGGGCAGCGGTTGATACCAGTCTTCCTCCAGCGGGCCGGAAAACAGGTTCATCACGCGCAGCCCGGAAGTGGCAAACTCGGCCCGGAGCGATTGGCTGAGCGCGAGCGCGGCGGCCTGTGAGGCGTTGTAGCTGCCGAAATCGGCGCTGTTCATCAGCGCGTGGACCGGCAGCAGGTTGACCCAGGCGACCGCAGAGTTGGTGCCATCGGCGGTGCGGCTGCACATGGCCGGGCCAAAGGCCTGCGCCAGACGCATGAGGCCGAGATAGTTCACATCCATTTCATCGCGCGCCACGCCGGTGCCACCGCGCGCCAGGGCGCCGCCGGGGCGCAGGTGGCGGGCGGTATTGACGAGGATATCGGTTTTGCCGCCCAGTTCTCCGGCCAGGCTCTGGACCGAGCGGGTATCCGTCACATCCAGAGGCATTATGTCGACGCCCAATGCGCCCAGCGCATCGCGGTTGGGATTGGGCAGCCAGCCCTCTGGCTCCCCGGCAAAGACGGCTGCGGCCCCGGCCTGAAGCAGCGCCTGGGCTATGTCCGGGGCAAAGGGGTGGCGGGAATCGGTCAAAAGGATACGGCGCAGATGCGGGTCTGATGACATTGCGCGCAGTTCGGGGTCATCGGCCATATGGGCGGTCCTTTCTGGCGGCAGGGCCAGGATGACGCCCTGGCCTGCCCGGTCGAGCATCAGTTTCAGCAGGACCCGGGATCGGGTCGCAACATCGCCATGTACGTGGCAGATCACCACTGGCCCCGCATCCAGCTGCACCGAGCCGACGCGCCAGGGCATGCGTTCGCGGAAATACGGGTTGACCGAGGTGCGCACGGTTGTTTCGGCCAGCAAGGTGCCGGTTGGGCTGATATCCTGCCAGGGCAGATCCGGGCCGAGGCATTGGCTGCAGGCGTCGCGCGGCGGGTATTGGACGGCGCCGCATTCGGCGCAGGTTTGCAGGGCGAACCGGCCGGTGGCTGCGGCCGCGGTCAGCCCGAGCGCGGCGCGCGAGCGCAGGGCGGGCGGCTGTGTTGGGGATGGGGTGCGGACGAGCGGGTTCTTTTTCGGCGCCGGAGTGAGTGGATCGGTCATGGGCCCTCGCCTGTGATGATGGCTGCTGCGGTGCAAAGGCCACGGTCGTAGTTGATCATGCCAAAACCGGAGACCGCTGCGCGGCGGGCCTTTGGCACCTGGGTCGGGCCGGCGGTGCCGGTGACCTGGCGGATCGCCTCGACCAGGCCGATGAAACCGCCCGCGGCGCCTGCCTGACCGGCCGAGAGCTGCCCGCCTGAGGTATTGTGGGGGAAGTCTCCGGTTATGGTCATGTCTTTGTCGCGCAGGAAATCGGCGGCGGCGCCTTTGGCGCAAAAGCCCAGATCCTCGATCTGCATGACCGAGATGACCGGGTAGTCGTCATAGGTTTGCAGCAGGTCGACGTCATCGGGGCTGCAATCGGCCATGTCCCACAGTTGGTCGATGTCGCGGGTCCAGCCGCCGCGCAGCTGGATCGGGTCCTCGATATGGGCGTTGTGGCGTTCGATGGTGCCATTGATGCGGGCAAAGGGGAGATTGCGTTTGAGGGCTTCTTCTTCGCGCATGACGAGGAAGGCCTCGGATCCGGCGCAGGGCATGACGCAGTCAAACAGGGCGATCGGGTCTGCGATGGGGCGGGCATCGAGGTATTGTTGCAGGGTGAGCGGTTTTTTCATCAGCGCGTTGGGGTTTTTCAGGGCGTTGTCGCGTTGGGCGACGCTGATGCGGCCGAAATCGGCGCGGGTGGCGCCGTATTCATGCATGTAGCGGTCGGTGAGCAGGGCGAAATTGGCGTTGGGCCCGCCAAAGCCATAGGGGTAGCCGGCGTCCATGGCAAAGCGCGAGAAGCTGCCGAGCAGTTTGCGGAAGCTGTCGATATGGTTGGTGTCGCCGGCAACGCAGGCGATGATATCGGCGTCTCCGGCCTGGATGGCGCGGGCGGCTTTGCGCAGGGCGACCACGCCGGACGCGCCGCCCATGGGGATGGAATCGAGCCAGCGCGGGCTGAGCCCGAGATGTTGCGTGAGCCCGACGGGCGTGTCGGGAAACAGCGTGAAGGAGGCGACCGAGAGACCGTCAAGCTTGGCCGGTTTCAGGTTGGCGGTTTTCAGGGCACCGCGCAGGGCCTGGGCGATCCACCAATGGGCGGTTTCGGTTGAGTAGCGGCGATAGGGAATGGTGGTGGGTGCTGCGAGCACGACCCCATCGTAAGAGGCGCGGCGGGTCATTGCCCGGTAACGTGTCTTGAGGGAGTGACGTGGTTTTTGGGGCGGATCGTAAATGGGGGTTTCACCCCCATACCCCCAAGGTATTTGGGAGCAAAAGAAGGGCGGGTCCGGTGTATCATGCGACTTGACGTTTCTTGAGTTGGGCCGTGTGCAGGGTGGCCGGATCGTTGATCAGATCTGCGGCCATGGATTTGAGCACGCCGCGCTGGATTTTCTGGGTGGCGGTGAGAGGCAGGGTGTCGGTGAAGGCGATATGGCCCGGGGCCTTGTAGTAGGCCATTTGCGCCAGACAGAAGGCCATAATGTCCTGCGCGAGTTCGGGCCCCGGGGTGTCCGCGACGATGAGGGCGAAGACTTCTTCTTCGCGGATGTCGTCGGGCACGGGGGTGACGGCGGCGGATTTGATGGCCGGGTGTTGCATCAGGACGCTTTCGACCTCGACCGCGGCGATGTTTTCACCGGAGCGGCGGATGATGTTTTTCTTGCGATCGACAAAGAACACCCGCCCCTGGGCGTCGCGGCGGACCAGGTCGCCGGTGTGGAACCAGCCGCCGTCCCAGGCTTCGTCTGTGGCCTGCGGGTTTTTGTAGTAGTGATCGAAGAAAGCCAGGCGCGGGTCATCGCCGGCGCGGCGCACCAGCAATTCGCCCGGGGCCTCTGGCGCGACGTCGGCACCGTCTGTGTCGATGATGCGGATTTCGACCTCTTTGGGCGGCTGGCCCAGGCAGCTGACGCCGACCAGGCGGGGTTCTTGATTGTTGCAGATTGCGTTGGCGGCAGAGGTTTCGGTCATGCCCCAGCCCTCGACCAGGGGGAAGCCGAAGCGTTGTTCGAAGGGGCCGTGGAGTTCGGGGTCGACGCCCGCGCCGAAGCCAAAGCGGATGGAATGGTCCTGGTCGGTTTCGGCGGCGGGCGCTTTCATCAGGATGGATGGGATGACGCCGAGATAATGCAGGCAGGTGGCGCGGGACTCGCGGATGGATTGCCACCAGGTTTTGGGGTGGAAACGGTCCAGCGCGATGAGGCAGCCGCCGACGGTGAGCATTGCCATGAAGGAACAGGCCATGGCGTTCATGTGGAACACGGGCAGCGGCGTGATCATGCGTTCGTGGTCTTCGGAGATCGCGCAGAGCCCGCCTGCGGTTTTGTACCAGTCGCCGGACATGGTGAAGTAGCTGTTGCGCAACACGCAGCCCTTTGGATTGCCGGTGGTGCCGGAGGTGTAGAGCATCGCGGCCTCGCCCGGGGCGGCGTTGGGGGCCTGGGAGGGGCCCGAGGGCGTGTCGTCCGGGCCAAAGACCGCGAGCGGATAGCTGGCCGCGGCGGCAAGGTCCGGCGCGCGCGCGGGGATGGCGACGGCCCCTGCGGGTTCGCAATGGCCGATCATGTAAGTGAGCTCGGCCGCGCGCAGGTCGGGGTTGACCGGGACCGCCGAAGCCCCCAAACGGTTGAGGGCGAGCCAGTGCAGAAAATAGGACGGGCGGTTTTCCAGCAGCAGCAGGACCCGGTGGCCGGCCCCGTAGCCGGCGGCGGCATAGGCATCGGCCAGCGCATCGACCCGGGACTTGGCCGCTGCAAAGGTGATTTCGCCCGCCGGGATGTCATAGACGGCGGCGGTTTCCGGCAACACGTCCAGCATGGGGCGATCTGGCCAGCGGGACGCGGCGAGAGACAGGCGGTCGTAGACGGTTTCGGACATGGGAGACCTCACTCAGGGCAGGAGCTGAATATTGGGGAATGCGGCGTCGCAGTTGACCAGGTCGACGCGCTTGTTGGCGATGCGCAGGGCGCCGTCGACACAGGCCAGTTCGTGGGTGGCGGTGACGCCCAGCAGCATTTGATCGTCCAGCCGGGTTTCAAGGTAATGCATTGCCGTCACGGTGGTATAGCGCCCGGCCGCATCGTCGGCATGATCTATGGACGGGCGGTTCAGCACATGCAGGCAGCGGCTTTTGGGTTTTTGCGAAAAGGTGCGCGCGCCGCTGAGCCGTTCGATCCGCAGACGCAGCATGAAGAAATCCTCGTAGAGGAGTGAGGTCACCAGGTGCGGATCGGTTTGTTTGTAGTCCAGCGGCATCCAGTAGTGCCCGTCCTGTAACCACAGATCCAGCCAGTCGTTGTAGCGGGCCTCGTCCAGCATACGCGCCTCGGCGTAGATGAAATCAATGATCTGATCGCGGGAGGCGCTCATCGTGCGGCCTCCATTGGCGTGGTTGGGGGGATTGGGCCGGCTGAGGCGGTGCCCTCCATCGAAACGGTCATGAATTTGACCCAGGCGTCAATCTGGTTGCGCATCTGGCGTTCGGTGGTGCCATTTTCGACCTGTTCGCCGTCAAATGTTTCGGGACCTGTGTTCAGGCGGTTGAGGTCGACCCATTCGAGCCCGTCGGTGGTCAGCCCCTCCTGGGCGCGTTCATACATTTCGGTGTCATCATGTCCGACCATGGAGGTCGAGGCATTGATCATGCGATTGTAGAGCGCGGTGCGCGCCAGCAGGTCATCCGGTGCGCCGACAAGGCGGTAAATCCAGCTTTCGATCAGGGTTTTGTCGGGGCCCAACGGGATGAAATTGCGGACCTGCTGGATGGGGCCCTTGATCATGATGGAGGGGAAATATACTGTGTTGTGCCGGTTTTCATCCAGGATCGCCTTGGCGCGCTCTGTGCCGTAGGCCTTTGACATCGCTTCGAAATACCCTGGGATGGCTGAATAGTCAGAGTGGATGGACATGTTGACCCCGGTATGGCCGTGGCCATTGGGCCAGGTGCGGATGCCCATGCCCTCCATAAATTCGTAAGGCGACATGAAGGGGGCGATGATCTCCATCGCGGGGGGGCGCGGTTCCGGGTTTCCCATTTCCTCGTAGAGACGCACTGCGGTGCCGGCGCTGGATTCATGGGCCACCATCGGGTGGCAGGTGTCGGTCTGATTTTCGACCAGCATTTTCCAGTTGCAGTTGTTGATGTAGCGCAGCGGGGGGCCGGCGACTTGGAGGCGGCCTTCGGGGCTGCGGTCTGCCATATTGTCAAAGCTGGACAGGCTGTCGCCGAAATAGTCGTGAAAGCCGATCCCCTGCGCCGCCAGGCGGGCAAAGATGAAACCACGGTGATTGTGGACCGCGCCTACGGGGGTCATGCCGCGGACATTGGCGCTGTGTTCCAATGCGGTGCCATCGTAGCCCTTGCGCAAGGGGATGGCGAGCAGGCAGCCGTCGGTCTTGAACGACCAGGCGTGATAGGGGCAGCGGAAGAATTTGCCGGTGTTGCCTTCGCGGTCGATGGCGATTTTGGTGCCTTTGTGCGGGCAGCGATTGTACAGGACATGGACCTGGCCGTCGGTGTGGCGGACCATGATGACCGGTTGGTTGCCGACCTTGGTGGTAAAGTAGTCGCCGGTATTGGGCACCTGGCTGTCGTGTCCGACAAAGACCCAGGTGTTGGACCAGAGGTGTTTCATTTCGAGGTCATAGATCTCGCGATCGATATAGACGTCGCGGTGGACCTGACCGCCCTGGAACAAGGCGCGAATGGCGGCGGGGTTGTTGGTGTATTTGCCCATGGATGCCTCCATTGTGGGGGTTGGCATTGCGGGGGTTGGCGTTTCGGGGGTTGGCCGTGTTGGGGCTGCTGCGGGGGTGGGGTGCGGTTTTTGCTGTGGCGCCGGTTTCGCGCTGCGCTTGGCGTCGATGTCGAGGACCAGCCGGTCGGATTTGGCGCGTCCGACACAGATCTGCATGACGGTGCCGCTGGCGCGTTCGGCCTCTGACAGCACCACATCGCGGTGATCCGGGGTGCCGGCCAGCACTTTGGTCTGGCAAATGCCGCAATCGCCGCGTTGGCAGTCAAAGGCGAGGTCGATGCCTTGGGCGGTCAGCACGTCGATGATGCTGCGCCCGGGTGGGATTGTGAAGACCTCGCCCGAGTTGATCTGGACCTCGAAGGCCTTATCGTCGGATTTGGCGGTTGGGATTGCGAACAGTTCGAAATGCACGTGTTCCGGCGGCAGGCCAGCGGCGGCGGCGGCTGTTTTGACGGCCTCGATCATGCCGCGCGGGCCGCAGACATAGACATGTGCACCGGCCGGGCGGGTCGCGAGGACGGCGGCCAGGTCGATCCGGGCCTCATCGTCGAAATGGGCGGTGAACCTGTCGCCAAACGTTTGCGACAGCGGGTCGAGGAAGGCCGCCACGGCGCGCGAGCGGGCGGCACAGTGGAGCGCGAAGTCGCGCGCGCCGGACTGCAACTGTGCGGCCATTGTGATCATCGGGGTCAATCCGATGCCGCCTGCGATCAGGACGGCCGGGGCGGTCGGGTCGAGTGCGAAATTGTTCTTTGGCTCTGTCGCCTCGATGGTATCGCCCACGGACAGGGCATGCATGGCGCGCGAACCGCCCTGCCCCGCCTGTTCGCACTGGATGCCAAACACATAGGCCTGCGGCGCGGCGGCGTCGCCTTGCCAGTCGATCAGAGAGTACGACCGGGTGCCGGTTGCGCCGAGATCGAAGGTCACATGCGCCCCGGCGGTAAACGGCGGCAAGGTCGCGCCATCGGCGGCGCGAAAGGTGAAACGCCGGATCGTGCCGGCCTCGGCATGGGTTTCGGTCAGGATCAGTTTCACGCGGTATCCCCCCCTAGGTTTGCGTAAGTATGAAAATTCATATAAATTCCGTCAAGACCTAATTCGTACAATCCGCTCTTGCGGCGAAACCAATGGATGCGCAAAACATCAGATCTATGGATGATTCAGACCAAAACCCCGAGCAAGGGTTCACTTCGGACTACTTGCTGTACCTGTTGGCGGCGGCCAGTGACGCCGCCAGTGCGCAGTTTCATGCGCAGGTGCGGGATCGTGGGTTGAAGGTGCCGGAGTGGCGGGTGATGGCCTGTCTGGCCGAACAGGACGGGCAGATGATCACCCGGCTGGCCAAGATCGCCCTGTACGAACAATCCCGCTTGACCCGAATCATCGAAAAGATGGAGGAAAAGGGGCTGGTGCGGCGCAGTCCGGATTCGCAGGATGGCCGGCGCGTCAGGGTATTTCTGAACGCACCTGCCCGCGAGATGGCGCTGGACCTGATCCGACAGGCGCGCGCGCATGAACAGGAGCTGTTGGACGTCATCCGCAACACCGGGGCAGACAGGATCAAGCCGACGTTGAAGACTTTGATCCGCCATCTGGACCCGGATACACCTTTGGATAGCTGAAAATATATGCTTTTTCATGTTTTTTATTGCAGAGGTGTCGAAGTCTGCGTAGTAAAATTTAGGGACAAAAGCCGACTCTGACAGATCGGCTGGAAAAACTGGGAGGATAACATGAAACCTTTAAAGACCTTTTTTGGCGGCGTGGCTGCGCTGGCCATGTCTGCCAGCATGGCGCTGGCAGCGGACCATACGCTGACCATTTCCAGCTGGGCGCCCCCCAGCCACGGGGTGAATGCAACGTTGTGGCCCAATCTGATCAAGATGATCGAGGACGCCACAGACGGCAAAGTCACGGCAGAGATCAAATATGGCATCGCCCCGCCCCCGGCGCAGATGGACCTGATCATCGACGGCGCGGCTGACATCACGTGGATTTTCCACGGCTACACGCCGGGCCGTTTTGTTGGCACCAAACTGATCGAACTGCCGGGTTATGATGGCAATGCCGAGGCCGCATCGACCGCTTACTGGCGCGTGCATGAAAAGTATCTGGCTGGCCTGGGCGAGCATGACGGCATGAAGCTGGTCGGGCTGATGACTCATGGTCCGGGCAACCTGCACACCAGCAAGGAAATCAACTCGCTGGACGATATGCAGGATCTGAAAACCCGGATCGGTGGCGGTGTGGCTGGCGAAATCGGGGCTGCTCTGGGTCTGATCGGCATTCGTGTTCCGGCGCCCAAGGTTTATGAAACGCTGTCTTCGGGCGCGGCGGATGCTGTGACCATGCCGATTGAAGGGCGCAAGAGCTTCAAACTGACCGAGGTGGCAAAGAACTATTACAACATGCCCGGTGGTCTTTATCGCGGCTCCTTTGCGATGCTGATGAGCCAGGAGACATTTGACAGTCTGCCGGCCGATATTCAGGCCGCATTGGACGAGAAGGTGTTTGGCGAGCCTGCCAGCCGGATGGCCGGTGCCGTATGGGATGAGATGGACGCAGCCGGGCGCATTGCCACGGATGAAGCGGCGGACAACAAATATGTGGAATTCGGCCCCGAAGAGATTGCCGCGTTCCAGCCCATCGCGGCCAATGTGACAGCGGATGTTGTGGCCGAAGTCTCGGGCAAGGGTGTGGACGCTGCGGCGGCCATGCAGATGATCCAGGACGAAATGACCAAGGTCATGGCAGAGTAACACTGCCATCCCGGGTGCGCGGCCGGGGTCGCGCACCTTTTCCTCTTTCAATCAAGATTTGAACAATATGTACCGGCTGGCCCAATCTCTGTCCTTTATTCTGATGTCAGTCGCCTGTGCGACTTTGTTTTTCTTGATGACGATGACATTCATCGACGTCTTTCTGCGCTCGTCCATCAACGCGCCTCTGGGCGCTGCGCCCGAGCTGACGCGGATGTCGGTGGCGATCATTGTTTTTGCCTCTTTGCCGGTGCTGTCGGGACGGGGTGAGCATATCAGCGTGGACCTGCTGGATGGGGTGATCGCCAAGCTGGGGCTTGCGCGGATCTGGAGCGGGATCATCTCGCTCGCCTGTGGCGCCATGCTGTGGTGGCCAGCGGAGCGCGCCATCGTGCTGGCGCAACGGTCACGCAAATACGGGGATCTGACCGAGTTTCTGGAGATCCCGACCTTTTACCTGAGTTGGTTCATCACGATCATGACGTTCCTGACCATGGTTGTGTTGATTATCCGAGGGCTTCTGATCCTCTTTGCCCCCCGCCTGATGGAGCCTGCGAAATGACCGAAGCCATTGTCGGATTTGCCGCCGTTCTTGGGCTGGTTCTGTTGCGCATGCCGATTGCCTTTGCCATGGGGCTGGTTGGGATGTTGGGCTATTGGTTTGTTTCGGGTCGTTTTACCGGGACGATTTCGATGGTGTCCAAGCTGGTGATTGATGCCAGCCAGGACTACGGCCTGTCGGTCGTGCCCCTGTTTGTTTTGATGGGCCTGTTTGTGAACAAGGGCGGTATTTCGCGCGAGTTGTATCAGGTGTCGAACGCGTTTCTGGGGCATTTCCGGGGCGGTCTGGCGATGGCGACCATTGTGGCCTGTGGCGGGTTTGCCGCGATCTGCGGGTCGTCCCTGGCGACGGCGGCGACCATGTCCAAGGTCGCCATGCCCGAGATGCGCAAGTTCAACTATCATGACAGCCTGTCGACTGCGTCGATTGCTGCCGGGGGCACCTTGGGCATTCTGATCCCGCCGTCGGTCATTTTGGTGATTTACGGGCTGTTGACCGAGACCTCGATCGGGCAGCTGTTCATTGCCGGGATCATCCCGGGGCTGATCGGTATTCTGGGCTATCTGGTGGCGGTGCGCTATTCGGTCTGGCGCAATCCCGAGGCTGGCCCGGCTGGTCCGCGGGCCACATGGGGGCAGCGTCTGGCCGCTCTGCGGGGCGTTTGGGCGGTGCTGTTGCTGTTTTTCCTGGTGATTGGCGGGCTGTACGGGGCGTTGAATGTCTGGCCAGTCTATCTGCGTTTCTCCCCGACCGAGGCGGCGGGCATGGGGGCGTTTGGCGCGTTCATGATTGCGCTGCTGCGCGGTGGTTTGTCGTTCAAGGGGACGTTTGAGGTGCTCAAGGAAACCTCTTTGACCACGGCCTCTTTGTTTTCGGTGTTGATTGGCGCCTGGATCTTTTCGAACTTTGTCAATCTGGCCGGTCTGCCGGAAGCGTTGAGCGCGGCTGTGACGGCCTATGATGTGCCGCCCTGGGTGGTGATGAGCATGATCATCATGATCTATATCGTGCTGGGCTGTGTGTTTGAATCGCTGTCGATGCTGTTGCTGACGGTGCCGATCTTTTTCCCGCTGGTGATGGGGCTGGGATTTGATCCGGTCTGGTTTGGTATCGTGGTGGTGGTTGTGACCGAGATCAGCCTGATCACGCCGCCTGTCGGTCTGAATGTGTTCATCCTTAAGGGCGTTGTTGGGGATGTGAAGACCTCGACCGTGTTCCGGGGGGTGACGCCATTTTGGATGATGGATATCGTTCGTCTGGCGCTGTTGCTGCTGATCCCGGCGCTGGCGCTCTATCTGCCTTCGCAAATGTCTTATGCACACTGAGGTTCAATGCGTCCGCACTCTTATCTGAGCCCGAAACCGGTCCGGGGGCGTATTGCCCGGGCGCAGCCGCTGGGCCTGCCGATTATCAATATGGGCTTTAACGAGCTGCCCTACCCGCCCAGCCCGCGGGTGAGCGCGGCGCTGGCCAAGCGGTCAGAGCAGTTGGGGTCTTATGGCGCGCCCGGATGTGATCCGTTGCGCGCGGCGCTGGCGCAGACCTGGGGGCTGGACCCCGAGCGGTTGATCTGTGGCAACGGGTCGGAAGAATTGCTGGATGTGATTGCGCGCAACTTTGTGCGGGCGGGAGACGAGATTTTGATCTCGGAGTTCGGCTATATTCAGTTCGAGCTGACCGCGAACCGGTTGGGCGCCAAGCTGGTCAAGGCGCCAGAGCGGGCGTTTCGCACGGATGTTGACGCGCTGCTTGCGGCGGCGGGGCCGCAAACGCGGCTGGTGTTCCTGGCCAATCCGAACAATCCCACCGGCACGATGACCCCGGTTGCGGATCTGGCGCGTTTGCTGGCGGGGTTGCCGGGGCATATCGCCGTGGTGCTGGATCTGGCCTATGGCGAGTTCGCGGGCGAGCCTTATTGCGCCGAGGTGCATGCGCTGGCTGCGGCGTATGAAAATGTTGTGGTGACGCGGACCTTTTCCAAGGCGTTCGGTTTGGCCGGAACGCGGGTTGGTTGGGCTGATGCGCCGACCTGGATGTTGCCCGGGTTCTATGCCGCGCGAGGCATGGGCAGCGTCAATGGTCTGGCGCAGGCCTGCGCGGTGGCGGCGCTGGAGGATCACGCTGTGATCCGCGCGCGCGTGGCCGAGATCCTGTCAGAGCGGGACCGGGTGGCGCAGGAGCTGGACGGCATGGGGTTGGACCTGTTGGAGAGTTCGTCGAACTTTCTGATGGTCTCGACCGGAGACGCGGGGCGGACCGAAGCGCTGGTCGAGCATTTGTTCGACACCTGCGGGATCATCGTGAACCGGACGCGGGAGGCCGGGCTGGAGCACTATATGCGGTTCAGCCTGTCCCTGCCGGCCCACAACGATCTGCTGTTGCAGGGTGTGAGCCGGTTTCTGTCACAGCCGTGACACGGGCCGGATTGCGGGCCGGATTGCGGGCCGGGCTGCGGGCCGGGTGATACTGGCCAGGCATCAGCCGCGTTTGGGCACTTTGTCCAGATGGCGCAGCATGGCCACGAACTGCCCCAGTCTTTCGCGCTGATAGGCGGGCACATCCAGCCCGTCATATGACAAGAACCCCTGCCCGTCCCGCAGCCCGTTGCGGTTTGCGGCCATATTGTCCTGGATGATCTGCGGCGCGGCAAAGCGGTCGCTGTCCATCGCGCCGGACATGTAGCGGGAGGCATAATAGAGAATGTCCCCGCCGCCCCAGTCGATGAATTCCAACATTCCCAGGATCGCAAACCGAAACCCGAAGCCATAGGTTGTTGCCTTGTCGATGTCTTCGGCGCTGGCGACGCCCTCTTCGACCATGCGGGCGGCTTCGTTCATGGCCAGGGCCTGAATGCGCGGCACGATGTATCCCGGGCTGGCCTTGCAGACGACGGGAACTTTGCCGATGCGTTCCAGCAGGGCTTTGAGCCGGTCAGTGGTCTGGGGGTCGGTGGCGTCACCTGGCGAGAGTTCGACCAGCGGGACCAGAAAGGCCGGGTTGAGCCAATGGGCGTTCAGGAACCGGCCCGGGGTGGTGACAAACCCCTGCAGGTCATTGGATAAAATGGTTGAGGTGGTCGAGGCCACGATGGCCTCGGGGGTGGCATGTTGCGAGATCAGGGCAAAGGTTTCGGCCTTTGCGTCCAGTGTTTCCGGCACCCCTTCGAAGATGACCTGGGCGTTGTGCAGCGCGGTGGCCATATCATCGCGCGCATGGCAGGTGACGCGGGCGACGACGGTGTCGACCTGCTCTGGTGGCAGCATCCCGAAACCGGCCAGCATGGTCAGGGTCGCGCGGATTTCGCTCTGGGCGCTTTCGGCCAGAGCGGTAAAGGCGTCAGGGGCGCGGGGTTTGACGTCAATCAGCGCGACCTGATGCCCGGCATAGGCAAAGGCGATGGCAATGCCGCGCCCCATCCGCCCTGCGCCAACGGCGGCGATGCGCTCCAGGCCGGGCGTGTCCTGCTGCCCGGAGGCGGTTTGGGTGCTGTTTTGCATCATGTGCCCTCTCGCAACATCGTTTGCAGCGCCGCGCGGCTGGTCCCGGCAAGCCCCAGATTTTCGAGCGTGCGCCCGGACGCGCGGAAGTCATCGCCGCAGACCGCCGAGCCGAGGGCCAGCAATCCGGTGGCTGTTGGTGCGGGCACCCCGGCCCAATCGGCGACCGACACCAGAAAGGCCAACCCGGTTGCCACATCCTCGCGCATGTAGCGGTGTTCGGTCAGGACCAGATTTTCACGCCAATCGCCCGAATCAGTGAGCTTTTCATGCGAGCTGTTGCCGTACATCCATTCCTCGGCGGAATCGTCGTAGTGGTTTGCCAGCGGAAAATGTGGCGCGCCATAGCCCAGCGCCTCGCGCAGGGCCATGCGTTCGCCGTCCAGTCGAGTGGTGACCCGGCGGATGGCGGGTTGCGTGCCTTCGTTGTGAATATCCCAATGCTCGAAATGTTCGATCGGCCCTGCATTCATCAGGATCAAGGGCGGATGGATGATGGGTCCGGCGTTCATCAAGGCCCCCGAGAGGGCATCGTCTGCGGGTTCGAACGCGGGATAGGCCTGTTGGATGATCGCCTGGGCGTGATCGGCATTGCGCAGCGGATAGACCCCGGAGGGCAAGCGCGTTGCGCGGGTGGTGATGGCCACGGTCAATGGCCCGTGCATACGTGCCAGATAGGGCAAGGTCCCGGCCTCGGCCCAGGTGATATCAGACAGGTTGCCGGCCTTGCGGACGATATCGGCCATGATCCAGCTGCCAAAGCTGCCCGGCGGCAGATACACCACCTGCCCATCCCTCAAATGCGGGGCCAGCGCATGCGCAATGTCGACCTGTGCCGTGGCCGGTGTGGGACAGACGATCAGCTCTGCATCTGCCACGGCCGCGGCGATGTCGCTGTGCACACCGGCCAGTTTGACCGGCCGTTCACCGCTGGCATCCTTGAGGGTCACTGTATTGTCTGCCTGTTGCAGAACCTTCAACGCCTCTGAGTTGCGGCGCCAAAGCGTGACCGAATGCCCGTTTGCCGTCAGGTCAACAGCCGCCGCAATCGAGCCGTTTCCTCCACCAAGTACCGAAATTTTCATCATCGCCTCGCAAAATTCATGAAATTTCATGCAAAGGCATTTTAACTGCTCACTTTATTGACGCGTCAAGGTCCAACTTTCATGATTTCGCATATATTCAGCCCTAAAGCATCTTGCTTAACAATTTGTCGGTTCTATCATCGAACATGCACGACCACACAAAATCACCAATAGGGGAGTCTGCAAAAATGAAGTTTATGACCCGTTTGACGCTAACGGCTGTTGCAGCCGCTGCCGTCATGAGTTCAACAGTGGCATGGGCCGAAGACAAGGTTACGGCCGTCCACGCGTTTCCACCATTCCTGGTCTATACCAAAACCTTTCTGGCGATGGTGGATGACATCAATGAACGCGGCAAAGGCATCGTTCAGATCGAGGTCCGTGGTGGCCCCGAGGCAATTGGCATGTTCCAGCAGCCTGCCGCCGTGCGCGACGGGGTTGTGGACATGGTCCACACACCCGGCAGTTTCTACGGCGCCAACGTGCCCGAGATTGACGCGATGGTTGCCGCGACGGTGTCTCCGATGGAGGTTCGCGCCAATGGTGGTGCGGCAGCGATGGACGCAGCGCATCAAAAGCGTTTTGGCGTCAAGCATCTGGGCTGGATCGATGGCGGTGTGAAATTCCACATCTATTCGACCAAGGAGCCCAAGTTCGACGAAAACGGCGTTCTGGACCTGACCGGTGTCAAACTGCGTGACAATCCGATTTATCACGCCTTCTTTGAGGCGCTGAATGCGACGACCTCTTCGATGCCATCGACCGAGGTTTATGCCGCGCTGGAAAAAGGTGTGGTGGATGCCTCGGCCTGGACACAGATCGGGATTATGGATCTGAAGTGGGACAAGTTCCTGAAATATCGTGTGGATCCAGCGTTTTACAACACGGATCTGGGCGTGATCTTTAACCTGGAGAGCTGGAACGCTCTGACGCCTGAAAGCCAGGCTTTGATCCAGGATGTGATCATCGAGTGGGAGCAGAAATCCTATGATGAGCGCCAGGCCGATATTGTCACCGATGCCGAAAAACTGGCTGCGGGTGGAATGGAATTTGTGTCCATGTCCGACGAAGCGGCGGCGGCATACCTGAAGCTGGCGGATGATGCGTCCTGGGCCCGGATGAAAGGGCGCCTGGATGAATTGGGCGACACCGAGAGCTATGACACGCTGCGCAAGTTGTATCACCCTTGATCTGAACGGGTGAACCGCCCGGCGTTTCGGCGCCGGGCTGGCCCCAATGCGAGACCTGATAATGCGCATAGTCGATACAGTGAGCACCCTGTTGGCGGTGATCGCCGGCACTTACCTGGTTGCGATCATGTTTGGAATTGTATTCCAGGCGACCGCTCGCAGCTTTGGTTTTTCGGGGTCGTCTCATGTCTTTACCTTTTCCGAGTTTGGCCTGTTGTACATCGTGATGTTCGCATCGCCCTGGCTGGTGCGTTTGCGCGGGCATGTGTTTATCGAGCTGCTGACGGCCGCTTTGCCCAGAAACGTGCAAGGGATCTATTCGCGGATCGTGGCGGTTGTCTGCATTGTGATCTGCCTGTTCCTGATGTATTATTCGCTGCAAAACACGTTGAAGGCCTATCGGTTTGGTGACGCGGAAATGCGGTCGCTGGACATGCCGAAATGGTTGCTCCTGGGCTCTATGCCCTTGTGCTTTGGGCTGATGGCCCTCAACTTCCTGCGTTTCGTCTTTGGCGAGGAAACGCTGCATACCGGCGAGGCCGGAGTTCATGAATAGCAGAAAGGCGCTCTGATGGAGTGGTACTGGGCGCTTGGCTTCTTGCTGGGTCTTATCCTATTTTTCATGTTTATCGGCGTGCCTGTCGCGCTGGCCTTTTTGGCGGCGAATATGATCGGTGCAACCTATTTCATGGGGGGATCGGGTGACTTGTTGCGGCAGATGTCGCGTGGCATCGGGCAATTGACCAACAATGCGCTGCCGACGGTCACCAGTTTCAACCTGATGCCGGTGCCCATGTTCCTGCTGATGGGCGAGATCTTTTTCCACACCGGTCTGGCGAACAAGATGTTCTCGGCGGTGGACAAGCTGATGGGGCGTTTGCCGGCGCGATTGTCCTTTGTGACGGTGGCGGGGGGCACGGCCTTTGCCACTTTGTCCGGGTCATCCATGGGGTCGACTGCGCTGTTGGGGTCGCTGATGGTCCCCGAGATGCAAAAGCGCGGTTACAAGAAGCATATGGCAATCGGGCCGATCCTGGGCACTGGCGGGCTGGCGATGTTGATACCGCCCTCGGCGCTGGCGGTGCTGTTGGCGACGCTGGCCAATCTGGAGGTTGGCACCTTGCTGATTGCCGGGGTGGTGCCGGGTCTGATGCTGGCGGGTTTCTATGTGATCCTGATCCTGGCGATGGCCCTGATCGACCCAAAGGCGGCCCCGTCTTATGAGGTGGATCATACCGGTCTGAGAGAGAAGCTGCGGTTGTTGGTCAGTGACGTATTGCCGATGATGTCGATTGTTGTCGGGGTGATCCTGTTGATCCTCTACGGCTGGGCGACGCCTTCGGAAAGTGCGGCGTTTGGGTGTATGGGCGTGCTGGTGCTGGCGATCCTTTATGGCAAGCTGACCTGGAAGGGTTTTGTCGACAGTGTCACCGGCGCCTTGCGGGTGACCACGATGGCCTTGCTGATCATATTCGGGTCGGCCACGTTTTCGGCCCTGCTGGCGTTTTCGGGGGCGTCTGCCGGGCTGATCAACTGGGCGACGCAATTCGATCTGAGCCCGATCACCATGCTGCTGATCATGTTCGGCATTCTGTTGATCCTGGGCATGTTCATGGACCAGCTGTCGATGATGCTGTTGACGGTTCCGATCTTTTTCCCATTGGCGCAAACGCTGGGCTTTGATCTGATCTGGTTTGCCGTGATCATTCTGCTGGCGCTCGAGATCAGCTTTACCACCCCGCCATTCGGCTTGCTTTTGTTCGTGATGAAGGGGGTCTCGGCCCCGGGCACGACCATGCGGGACATCTATATTGCGGCCATGCCCTTTATGGGATGTTCGATGTTGCTGGTGGGTCTGCTGATCATCTGGCCACAGATCGCCTTGTGGCTGCCCTCTTTGGGCAATTGACGTGATGGACCGGGGGCATATCCCCCGGTCTGTTGCCTATGGGCATGCGCGTCGGGGTCTATAGCCCCTTGGGGTGGGTCAGGAATTCTTCGATCACGTGATCCGGAGCCTTGGTGTAATCTCCGACCCGGCTGACGCCCTGCCCTGTCAGCCGCTTCAGTTCAACGGCCATCTGGGCGGCCTTGAGCGCGATCGGGATGCCGTTAATGACGGGGGCACCGTCGATCTGGTGATTGTGAAACTTGGAGAACAGCAGCATCGGGATGCCGCCCCCCGGGATCAGCACATCGGTGCCGTCTGCCACCAGGGGCCGGCCCTGTTCTTCGAAGAGCACGCGCACCTCTTCGGCCTTTGCGTCATCACCATAGGCGTCGAGCATTTGCCCCGGTTCAAACTGCATCGCATGCACGCCGCTGACCCGTTCGCCCAACCCGTATTTGCCGATCTGGTGGTGGAACCACGGAATGAAACGGGTGTTGATGGTCACGATTCCGATCCGCTGACCCAGCTGGCAGCACCAGAGCATGGTCGCCTCGCCCAGGCCGATAACGGGGATGTCGACCACAGAGCGGGCCTCGTACAAACCGGCGTCCTGAAAATGGCCGACGACAAAGGCATCGTATCCTTCGCGCTCGGCCTGGACGGCGTTGCAGATCATTTCGCGGGCGCAGCGCATCTCCATCAAGGGGTGAGCGTAGCTGTCATATGGGGTGATGCCGCGGATATCGACCTGAGTATCGGGCCCGGCCACCGTATTCAGATGGGGTTGCAGCATATCCCAGTAGGAGGCGCCATTTTCGTAGTCGACATAGGATTGATACCAGATTTTCATTCGGGCGGCTCCAGGTTGATGAGCGCGCCCGGCTCGCTCAGCGCCTTGCGGATATCATCCGGGATCGGGCGCGAGGCAATGTTGCCATCATCCTGGATCTGAGCGTGAATTCGAATGGCGCGGCCCTCGGTGATGACAGAGCCGTCGCTGACCTGCACCGCCTTGCAATCCCAGTGCAGGGTGGATTTTGTCATTTTGGACAGGTGGATCATGGTGCGCACCTTGTCCCCATAGGCTGCGGGGCCGACAAATTTGAAATGCACATCGCCCATCACAAAAGCCGTGCGGCTTTCGCGGATAAGTTTGTCTGTGGGATAGCCGATGGCGCGCAGGAGTTCATGCTCTGTATCGTTGAACCAGGCCAGCATCAGCGGGAAATAGACCAAACCGAAGGGATCGCTTTCGCCCCAATTCACAGTGAGTTCGCGGGAGTACATTATCATGGATCAGACCTTTATCTGCTTGCTTTGGTCTATCACGGGTGCCTTGACCTTGCCCAGCCCATGGCGCCAGAACCGGGCGGTCAGAAGGCCGGCGGCAAAAATCAGGCCGATCACCAGGCCAAGCCAGACGCCGATGCCCCCCATGCCGAGCGTGAAGCCCAGGATGTAAGAAACCGGCATGCCGATGGCCCAATAGGCAAAGGCGGCGATGAGCATGGGCACGGTTGTGTCCTGTACGCCGCGCAACAGCCCCAATGCGATCACCTGGGCGCCGTCGACCAGTTGGAACAGGGCGGCCATTCCAAGCAGGCCGATGCCGATTGCCAGGATCGCGGTCCGGTCCGGGTCATCGGTTTCCAGGAACGCCGAGATCAGCATTTCCGGTGCCAGCAGGAAGACCGAGACGGTGCACAGGGCCGTCAGCAGCGACAGACCATAGGCGACCACGGCCCCTCGGGCCATATGCGGGGCGTCGCGGCGTCCGTAGGCGTTGGCTGCCCGGATGGTTGCGGCGTTGGACAGGCCAAGGTGGATCATGAAGGTGCCCGAGGCCAGGGTAATCGCGATGCCATGGGCCGCCAGTGGCACGGTGCCGAGCCATCCCATCATGATCGCCGAGGCCGCAAAGAGGGAGGTTTCGCACAGTGAGGTCAGGCCGATCGGGACACCCAGCTGGAAAACGCGGGCGAACATCTCCCAATCTGGCCGCCAGAACCGTTGAAACAGGGCGTGTTGCGGGAAGGCGATCAACACATAGAGCACGGTGCCGATCAGCGAGACCGTCTGTGTGCCGACCGAGGCATAAGCGGCCCCCGACAGACCCAGTTCGGGCGCGCCGAAATTGCCAAAGATCAGCGCATAGTTGAACAGCGCGTTGGCCACGGCCGCGATCACCGTCATCCACAGCACGAACTGGGTGCGCCCCAGCGCCGCCAGGTAGGATTTCAACACCATCACCAGCAGCGCAGGAAACAGCCCCCAACCTGCGATGCGCAGGTAGCTGGCGGCATCCGCCGACAGCTCGGCCGTTTGGCCGGTCAGGCGCAGAACCGCGCCGGACAGGGTCATCAGGGGAATGGCCGCGATCCCGAACAGCAGGCTGAGCCAGATGCCCATGCGCGTCGCCCGGCGCACGCTGGTTTCGTCACCTTCGGCATCAAAGGCGGCGACCATGGGCATGACGGCCCAGGCGAATCCGGCGCCCATGATGAAGGCGGCAAAGAAATAGGTATGTGACAGGGTGATCGCGGCCAGTGCCTCGACCCCATACCACCCCAGCATCACCGTATCCGTCAGCCCGATTGCGAACTGAGCCAGGTGCCCGCCAATCAGGGGCACGCCCAGCACAAGAACGGCCCGTCCATGTGCGGCATATGTCATATTCTTTGGCGTCATGCCCACTGCGTTAGGCCGATTTTTGACCGGCTGCAAGTCCGGCCACGACCGGCTTTGTCGGATTTGACCGGGGCTGGTGGCGGGGCAATAGCCGGGCCGTTCTGGCGGCGCGGCGATGCGACGGAGGGTTGCCTGTGCATTCCCTAAAAGCGGTCGTGGATTTTTTGCAAAGCGGTGCTAGGGTCTGGAAAAAATCGAGAGGAGTTTAGGTATGAAGATCATCTGGCTGGGACATGGCAGCTTTCGCGTCGAAACCTCGGGACAGGTGCTGCTGATTGATCCCTGGCTCAGTGGCAACCCGATGTTGTCCGAGGATCAGCACGAAGCCGCAACCGCCGGCGCCACGCATATTCTGTTGACCCATTGTCATTTTGACCATGTGGTCGATGTTTTGCCCCTGGCCAAGTCCATGGGCGTTCCGATTGTCGGCCAATATGACGTGATGTCCTATTTCGCCGAGAAAGACGGGATTGAAACAATTGGCTTCAACAAGGGCGGAACTGTGGATCTGGCGGGGGTCAAGGTGTCGATGGTTCCTGCGTCCCATTCAAGCACGTTTGCCTCGCCTGACGGGCCACGCTCTGGCGGATCCGAAGTTGGTTTCATGATCCATGCAGAGGGAAAAACCGTCTATGTGTCGGGCGATACGGACATCATGGCCGATATGGACTGGATGGGTGACTTCTATAAACCCACCGTCGGTATCCTGAGTGCGGGGGGCCATTTCACCATGGATATGGCCGGCGCCGCCTATGCGGCAAAGCGCTATTTCAATTTTGAAACGGTCATCCCCTGCCACTACCGCACCTTCCCCCTGCTGGAGCAGTCAGCGAAAGTGCTGGACGAAGCCCTGCCCGGGGTCAATGTGATCGAGCCGGATGTGCTGCAAGCGATCGAGGTCTGAACCCGCGCCAGTTGGATGCGTAGACAGACGAAGCGCCACCGGCCAAATTCAGACCCGGTGGCGCCACTACTGCTGATTTGATTTTGCCTTATGTCGATCAAGCCTGACGTCATTCCAACCTGACGTCATTCCAGCCTGAGGTGGTGCGTGCCTGAGGTGACCTGTTTCTGCACTAGTAGATGTAGCGGATCTGATCTGCCCAATACCGTTCGACTCGTTTGAGCGAAGAGGTAATATCCTCGACCCGGGCCGCATCAATGACACCGCGCGTTTCCAACCCTTCGGCGTGTCGTTCAAAGAGTTTTTCAACCAGCGCTGCCACCTCGCGCCCTTTGGGGGTCAGGCGCACGCGAACCGACCGGCGGTCCACCTCACATCGCTGGTGGTGCATATATCCCAGTTCTACCAACTTCTTGAGGTTGTAACTGACATTGCTGCCCTGATAATAGCCGCGCGATTTCAGTTCGCCTGCTGTCACTTCGTTATTGCCGACATTGAACAAGAGCAAAGCCTGGACCGCATTGATATCCAATACACCGACCCGCTCGAACTCGTCCTTGATCACGTCCAGCAAAAGGCGATGCAACCGCTCTACCAGCGCCAGGGTTTCCAGGTAACCCAGCATGAAACCGCTGCGGCTTTGCTGGCCCATCTGCGTCTGAATGCTCATCCATATCTCCGATTCACTGCTCGAATGGCAATGTGACTCGAATCAGGAAAGAATCAGTTAAGCGGAAACGGTGTTATTTTTGAAAGGTTTGCGAAATCATCTCGATCATCGGCGCAAAGGGGGGCGGCGCAGCAATCTGTCCCGTGGCCCATTGCAGAAGGTCATGATCGTTTTCATCCAGCAGATGTTCATAGAGATCGAGGTTTGCGTCAGACATGCCGGCCAGGTTTTGATCCGCAAAGGCCGAAAGCAGCAGGTCCATTTCCTTTATGCCGCGCCGCATGGAGCGCATGCGCAACCGCTTGAGACGGGTTTCGTGTGTTTCGCTCATCCGGCTGACATCTCGCGCAGGCGTTTTTCCAGACGCGCCAAGCGTTCACCAGAGGAGCGCATGTCGTTGCGTATGGCGCGCATTTCGGCCAGCGCGGATGACAGGTCATTGTTCTGGCTTGCGTCCTCTTGCGGGGTCGCGGCCCCTTCGCCCTCTCCGGTCAGCAACCACATGATCGAGACGTTCAAAACCCCCGCCATCATTGACAGGCGATTGGCGCGCGGTTCAGACAGATCCTGTTCCCATGCGGCGATGGTCGATTTTTTGACACCCAAACGGCGGGCCAATTGGGATTGGGTCATATTGGCCGCATCACGGGCGCCTGCCACACGGTCGCCGAAGGTTGCGGAATCGGGTCCGAACCAATCTGTATCGTTTTCGGTCACGCCATCCTCCAAGATGTTTCGCGGCTTGATCGCCTGTTGCTGTCAGCCTATGACAGACAGCGTCAACATACAAACGGGTGCCCCCCATGAGCTTTCTGTCTGCGACACTGTCCCGCGTGAAACCGTCCCCCACCATTGCCGTTTCCGCCAAAGCGCGCGAACTGAAGGCGGCGGGGAAAGATGTAATCGGACTCGGGGCCGGAGAGCCCGACTTCGATACGCCTGACAACATCAAGGCCGCAGCGGTGGCCGCGATTGAGGCGGGCAAGACGAAATACACGGACCCGGACGGGATTATCGAACTGAAGCAGGCAATCTGCGACAAGTTTCAGCGCGACAATGAGCTGAGCTATACCCCCGCACAGGTCAGTGTGGGCACCGGCGGCAAGCAGATCCTCTATAACGCGCTGATGGCGACGCTGAACGAAGGGGATGAGGTGGTCATTCCGGCGCCCTATTGGGTCAGCTATCCCGACATGGTGCTGCTGGCCGGCGGCGAGCCGGTGATTGCGGAAACCTCCATTCAGACCAAATTCAAACTGACCCCGGATCAGTTGGAAGCGGCAATCACGCCAAAAACCAAATGGTTCATCTTCAACTCTCCGTCCAACCCCACCGGTGCCGGATATTCGCGTGAAGAGCTCAAGGCGTTGACCGAGGTGCTGCTGCGCCACCCGCATGTCTGGGTGATGACAGACGATATGTATGAACACCTGGCCTATGACGATTTCGAATTCTGCACGCCGGCCCAGGTCGAGCCGGCCTTGTATGAGCGGACGTTGACCTGCAATGGGGTGTCCAAGGCCTATGCGATGACCGGCTGGCGCATCGGATATGCGGCCGGACCCGAAGCGTTGATCAAGGCGATGCGCAAGATCCAGTCGCAATCGACCTCGAACCCCTGTTCGGTCAGCCAATGGGCCGCAGTTGAGGCCCTGAACGGCACTCAGAGTTTTCTGGCTCCAAACAACGAGATGTTCCAGCGGCGCCGTGACCTGGTGGTTTCGATGCTCAATGACGCCGAAGGCATCACCTGCGAGGTGCCCGAGGGCGCGTTTTACGTCTACCCTTCCATCGCGGGTCTGATTGGCAAGACGACGCCGGCCGGAACCGTGCTGGAGAACGACGAAACCTTCGCCACCGCCTTGCTGGAAGAGGCGAATGTGGCCGTTGTATTTGGCGCCGCCTTTGGGCTGAGCCCGAATTTCCGGGTCAGTTATGCAACGTCTGACGCGGCGTTGAAGGAAGCGTGTCAAAGGATCCAGACATTTTGCGCCAATCTGACTTAAAGTGAGTGGATGAGTACAGAGCTTCCCGACTATTACTTCAGAGTCCGTGACAACGGGGCCTTTGTGTTTCGTGTTGATACGGAAAACCGACAGCGACGGATCGAAATGGATCAGATCGCTGTCGTCAATCTGCGCAACGGCGAGATCAAACCGCACGGCCAACGTACCCTGAGCGAAGAGGATGTGGCGGAGATTTCTGCCTGGATGCAGGAGCGGACCGAACTGCTGGCGCGGCGGGACATTGACGATATTCACCGTGCGGTGGATTACCTCAATACGACAACCCATTGGGTCCAATCCCGCGCGACAGATGCGCAATTGGAGGATGTGACGGACCGGCTATTGCTGGCGATGCACGACCTGCGCTCGGTCCTGGTGCGCAAAAAGGCGGACCGCATGCTCAAGGCGGCCTCCAGTCGGTCCGAAGACTGACCTGCCCGGACGGTTTGGAGCTGTCAGCAAAGCGGCCCTCGCACAGCGGGCGCGATGGACACAGATGTGGGCGGAATTGCCGAAATCCAGCAGTTTTCTTGGAAGTTCACACAATCGGAATATAATTGCCCCCAGTGATGTCGCCCGGGGAGAGGAAAATGACCTGCCACAGGTCAAGAGGCTGCTGGAGCTTGCTGGCATTCAGCCTGGCGGCGCCTGTCATGCTGGCACCCCCTGTGCTGGCGGATACGATCGAGTGGAAAACAGTGGGGCGTTGGGATGTCTCCTATTATCCCGGCGCCAAAGGATGCCAGGCGTTTTCGATCTTTGAGGGGGATACCGCTTTTTTCATTGGCTTTGACACACGCGATACCAATAGATGGCTGGATGTAACGCTGCTGGATCCCCATTGGTCAACGATGCAGCCTGGCGAAACCTACGACATCATCGTGCGGTTTGGCGAAGAAAGCCCCTGGATGGTCAGCATGGCGGGGCTGGTGATTGACGATTTTCCCGGCTTGAATATTCTGATCGATGCCAACTCCGACCAGGCAGTGAACTTCATCGAAGAATTCCGACGCAAGCGCTACATGGAATGGACATTCGATGGCGACAAACTCGGGCGCTACGTCCTGACCGGATCGTACAAAGCCTTTGCCGAAGTAGAAGCCTGCCAGAAATCTTACGCCATCCTCCCCCCGACCGAGAACGAGTCCGCCACATCAAATTGACCGCGCCCTATCCTGCCCCCCCGAAAATTCGCAGAATTTTCGTTTGAAACAGCCCAGAGACTGAGCAAGGGTTGCCGCATGCGCAAGGCGTGGCTAGGCTCGCTGCTGGCAAGAGGACCTATTGATGACACCCGACGATTTGCAGACCCTGCTGAACGAGAATTTCGCCAAATGGGTCTTGGCCCTTCAACCAGAGGTGACTTCCGCCGACCCGGAATTTGTGATCGTCCGCATGCCCCTGACGCCGGATCTGGCGCGCGTTGGCGGTATCGTATCCGGTCAGGCCCTGGCCGCCTTGGCCGATACCACAATGGTTCTGGCGGCCATCGCGCATAAGAATGAATTCATCCCCCTGGCCACCACCAATCTGGACACACAGTTTCTGCGCCCCGGCAAAGGCACCGCCATCCTGTGCCGTGCCGAAGTGGTCAAAGCGGGCCGTTCGCTGGTCTTTGCCAAGGCGGAAATGACCGAGGAAACAAGCGGCAAACCCGTCGCCACCGCAACCGCCACGTTTTTTGCCCCCTGACCCCTGCCATCGCGCCGCCAGAGACCACCCAGCCACCCCATTCGGAGCCCGACCATGCAGCATTTCGACAATCTGTTTGACATCGCGGCCGCGCGCCATGGCGGCCCCGATGCGCTGAACGCCAAATTGCAGCCCCTCAGTTCGGCAGCAGATCTGGCTGCGCTCCCCGAAGAGCGCTGGCTCTCGATCATGGTCAAATGCATCTTTCAGGCCGGGTTCAACTGGAAGGTCATCGAAAACAAATGGGATGGTTTTGAGACCGCCTTTGACGGGTTCGACATAGGCCGTTGTGCGATGATGGATGCCGAAAAATTTGACGCCCTGCTGCAGGATCAACGCATTGTGCGCAATGGGACCAAGATTGCCGCTGTGCGGGACAATGCCGTGTTCCTGATGGAATTGCGCACCGAGGGCGGAGCCGGAGAGGTTCTGGGCAATTGGCCCAGCGAAGACTACATCGGGTTGCTCAACCTGCTGAAGACCCGAGGCGCGCGCCTGGGTGGAAGCACCGGGCAATACGCGATGCGGTTCGCCGGGCGCGACAGTTTCATCCTGTCGCGGGATGTGACCGCAAGGCTGATCGCCGAAGGGGTGATCGACAAGCCAGCCACCTCAAAAACCGCGATGAAGGCGGTTCAGGCGGCTTTCAATACCTGGGCCGAGCAATCCGGTCGTTCGCTGACCGAGATCAGCCGCGCGCTGGCGATGAGCGTTTAGGCCGAATATGACCCTCGCAACAGCAACTTGGGTGAACTGCGCTCTGTGCGAATCTGGCCGCCGGGTCTAACGTCGCGCGCATGTTGATCCGCACATTCATGATCCTGGTCTTGTTAGCCGGCTGTGGCCGTCCACTCACCGAGGCGGAAAGCGCCTTTTTGCAGACGATTCATGGCAACAGCCTGGATCAGGGCAGGATGCGACTGGTCGACGGCGCATTGGTTGGAGAAGTGACCTTTGAACGCAAACCGCGCCCGCGTGTCACCTGCCGGGAGCGGATATTGCCGCCGGTGAAACAAGAGATTGTCACGGTCAGCCCCGCTGGAGTGACCGTGTTCAACCGGATCTTCTTTGCCGAGGATTGGTATGTGGATGACTATCTGCGCGAATATCCCGAGACATTGAACCTGACGGCCGCCATGTTGCTGGCCCATGAGGCCACCCATGTCTGGCAATGGCAAAACCGCAAGATCACCGGCTATCACCCGCTCAAGGCCGCTGTGGAGCATTCCGTGAGCGATGACCCCTATCTGTTCGACCTGAAGGACACGCCGGATTACCTGAGCTTTGGCTATGAGCAGCAGGGCGCAATTGTCGAAGAATACGTCTGCTGCCGGGCTTTGGCGCCACAGGCCTCTCGCACCCAGCGGCTGCATCGAATGCTGGCAAAATATATGCCCGTGCGCGACCTCCCCCAAAGCGGGCGCGAATCTGATGTCTGGTTGCCCTGGAAAGGCGCCGAATTGCACGGCATCTGTGACTGAGCAGATCACGGACCACATTGTGGCGACGTGCACAATCCGGCAGGAGCCCCCAAGACGGGAAAGATGTTCGGGTCGTGGCCGACATGTATGCTGCGCAAAACCTCAAAGATCCAAACATCCCTTTGCGCGTTGAAATCTTTGATTTCAGGCGGCGCATAGTCATTCAGGAGTTTCGCTGCGTGCTCTAGGGCTGCTGTACGCTTTCCAGATAGGCCAGCAAAGCCGCCAGCGGACTGGGCGTTGGCGTCAGCGTGCCGTCAACTTCGACGGGGACTGTGTCACCTTCCAAAAGGCTGCCGAATTCCGGCATGAGATCCTCTGACAGGCTGCCGCGCCCATAGCCATCAATCTGGCTCAGCACGGCGGCTCTTGGAAATGTCCCACCATTGCGCGCGGCGATGCGCGTCAGGTCGGGGCCCACCCCGCCAGTGGCATCCGCCCCGTGGCAGGAGGTGCAGTTTTGGGCAAAAAGCAACTGGCCCTGGCTGGGGCCAGGCATGTCATTTGTGGCGCAGGCCGCCACCACACATGCGGCCGGTAAAAACATCGTCCAAAGCGATTTCATGTCCCTGTCGTCCCAATTGTGAGGATCTGGTTTTTCTTCAACAGACGTTACCTGAGCGCGAAAATCAACCTTCGAAAACCTGCATCCGCTCTGGTCTGTGTCCGGGCCGCTGCGCCCCGCCTTTTTCCATGGGCAGGACGCAATGTGCCGGAGTGTCTATTTTGACGGCTCGGCCAGACCACAGGCCAGATCCCACAGCGGTTGCGGCACATCGACCATTTCGCTGGGGCGGCGGCCCTGCCCCGGCATCCGCGCGCCCGGATCCTGTGCCACCCCATCCGCAACCATGGCCAGAGTGTCAAAGAAGCCAGAGGCCGTGCCCGGGTCGACGATCAGATAGAACTGCCCCAGGTCATGTGGCGGCCCCTCGGGCGCCTTGAGCGGTTTGACCTGCTGCGAGGTGACAGACCCGGTGAGCCCTGCTGCCAGAAGCTCGGCCATGAGGCCAAACCCCCATCCCTTGTATCCGCCCATCGAGACGAGCGATCCGGCCAGCGCCGCTTCGGGGTCTGTGGTTGGGTCACCGTTTGCGTCCACGGCCCAGCCTTCGGGGATCTGCTCTCCGGCGGCTTTGGCCATGGTGATCTTGCCCAGGGCGACGGTCGTGGTGGATTGGTCAAACTGCATCGCAATGCCGCCCTGCCCGTCTGGCACGCTGAAGGCGATCGGGTTGGTTCCGATCACCCGGTTTTTTCCGCCTGGGGGCGCCACGATGGGCGAGGCATTGGTCATGCCCAGGGCGATGAAACCGGCCTGCGCGATCTGGCCGGTGAAATATCCAACAGAGGTGCAGGTATGCGTATGCCCGACGGCCATGGAGACCGTGCCATTCTGCCGTGCGGCCTCGAGCGCCACCGGCAGGCCACGGGCAAAGGCGGGTTGGGCAAATCCGAGCTTTCCATCGACCTGGACATTGCCAGGACGCGGACAGGTCACAACCGGTTCGACATCGCCCCGGACCCGGCCTGTTGCCAGCTGCTGGCAGTAGCTTTCCAGATAATAGAGCCCGCAAATGCGGTTGCCTGTGGCCTCGCTATCAGCGACGGCCCGGGCCACCTCGGTTGCGATCCAGTCTGCCGCACCGTGCTGAAGCAGCGCGGCCTTGGATGTCTCGAAGATTTGCGAGGTTGGGATAGACGGCATGATCGAACGCTCCTTCAATTCTGTATCCGTGCAGCCATTGCCTGTTTCTGCATCGCCTGCACCGGTCGCGGTTGGGCGCAGTAGAGCACCGCTGTGGCGGATGTAAACCTTTTCGTCGGCAAGGTCCGGGCATGTCGCATCAGACCTGATGCAGTTTTCCGTTTTCCAGCCGCACCACCCGATGCATCCGCTCGGCCAGGGCGGGGTTGTGGGTGGCGATCAGGGCGCTGAGCCCGGTGCCTGCGACCAGCTCCATCAAGGCAGAAAACACCTGATCCGAGGTCGCCTGGTCGAGGTTGCCGGTGGGTTCGTCCGCCAGCAGAACCTTGGGTCCATTGGCGAGCGCGCGGCAAAAGGCGGCGCGCTGCTGCTCTCCGCCGGACAGGGCGGCCGGGCGGTGCTCCAGCCGTTCGCCCAGCCCGATGCGGGTCAGCAGGTCCTGCGCGCGCTGTTGGGCAGCGGCGCGGGACACGCCGTTGGCACGCTGCGGCAGGGCGACGTTTTCGAGGGCCGTGAATTCTGGCAGGAGGTGATGGAATTGATAGATAAACCCGACCTCGGCCCGGCGGATTGCCGTGCGGGTGCGATCGGATTCGCCACTGGCCATGCGGCCCGCGATCCGCACCTTCCCCGCATCGGGCGTGTCCAGCAGGCCGGCGATATGCAGCAGGGTGGATTTGCCCGCACCCGAGGGCGCAACCAATGCAACAACCTCGCCCGCGGCCAGGGTGAGGTTGACGCCCCGCAGGACCTGTACTGCGTTCGCCTGACCTGCGTTGTAGGTTTTTGTGAGCCCGTCAAGCTCCAGCACCGGATCACTCATAGCGCAAAGCCTCGACTGGGTTGAGGCGGGCCGCGCGGCGGGCCGGGAACAGGGTGATGAACCAGCTCAGCCCAAGGCTCATGGCGGCAGAGGCGGCCACATCGCCGAAGGTGACCACCGCAGACGGAAAGAAGAAACCGGAGGCCTCGAGCTGCTGCACCCCGCTGCCGGACAACCAGTCAACCAGGCGATAGATATGGTCGATATTGGCGGCGAACAAAACGCCAAACAGCACGCCGAACACGGTGCCCAGCGTGCCCACCAGCGCGCCACACAGAAAGAAGACGCGCAGGATGGAGCCCTGACTGAGCCCCATTGTGCGCAGGATGCCGATGTCGCGGCCCTTGTTTTTGACCAGCATGATCAGGCCCGACACAATATTGAGGGCGGCAATCAGGATCAGGATAGACAGAACGATGAAGATCGCATTGTCCTGCATTCGCAAGGCGCGCAACATGCCGCCGGCCCGGTCCTGCCAGGTGCGGATATAGGCCCGATCCCCTGCCGTCTGAAACACCGGATACAGCATGTCCTGAACGGCCTGCGGATCTGTCAGACGCAGATCAATCTGGTCGGCGGCCTCTTCGCGGTTAAAGAAACTCTGCGCCTCGGCCAGTGGCATATATGCGCGCGACTGGTCGATAAACCCATCCCCCGAGCTGAAGATGAAGACGACCTGGTAGGCGGATACTCTGGGCGACGTGCCCATCATCGTCTTGACCCCATTGGGCGAGATCAGCTTGAGCCGGTCACCGATGCCAACGCCCAGCTGCCGCGCCAGTGCCGCGCCCAGGGCGATGCCATCCTCGAACTGGTTCAGGTCGCCGTCGGCCAGCTCGGGCTTGGCGATCATCGGGTATTGGCGCAAATCGTCCAATGTGATGCCAAAGACATCCACCGGCTGATTGCGGCCGCGAAAGCTGCCCATGACCTGGGAGCGCACCAGAGGGGCCGCATGTTCGACCCCTGGCAATTGGGCGAGGCGCTGGCTCAGGGCGGCATAGTCGCGGATCAGATGGTCACGCGGGACTTCGCCGGACAGGTCGCGGCGATAATGCACCTCCATATGCGCATTGGACCCCAGCATCGCGGCCACGATATCGGCGCGCAGCCCGGCGCGCACGGCCAGAGTTGAGACCAGGGCAAAAACGGCCAGTGTAATGCCGATCAGGGAAATCCAGGTCATCACGCTGACCCCGCCGGTGGCCCGGCGCGCGCGCAGATACCGCCAGGCGATCAGCCATTCGAAGCGGGCAAAGGGGGGTGGGGTCTTGGCCACTTGTGGCTCCTGCTCTTTTGCGGCGCAGACTGGGGGTTTGCACCGGTGTGGTCAACCTCTTTGGCGGGCGACGGACGCAGAGTGGCGGGGATGAGCGCAGGGGCACACAGGCCCCTCAGGCGCGCGGTGGCATTACTTGAAGACGGCGTTGACCACAGCCTGATCCAGCGAGAGGAACCAGCCATCCTGCGGGCAGCCCTGGACCCAGACGGCCACGCCCCAGCCATTGGCGTAGAGGGCGGAAAAGGATGTGAACCCGGGGCTATCGTCAAAACACAGCGCGCCGAAATGCCAGAAGTTGTGGCCCCCCTGAAACGGACGCCAGAAGCTGCCCAGACCATAGTGCACCCCATTGCCAAAATCGACCTCTGGCAGCGCGGCCGGGTCAGAGCCGTGGAAGATGTGCCAGGCGACGCGGGTGTAATCCGACAGGGTCATTTGCCATCCGCCCCAGGCGGCGAAGCGGCCGTAGTCGGCAGAGGGTACGGCCGACTGCGCCCCGGCCGGGACCAGCACCAGTTCTCTGCAGGTTTGCACATAGGGTTTGCCAGAGACGGCGCGGATCACTTTGGCCAGCACCGCGTAGTTTTCATTGTTGTAGAAAAAGCTTTTTGCGCCCGCCTCGCGGGTTTCGAGGTTAGCCACCACCCTGTCATAAACCGGCTCTCCTGCGCCTCGCCATGCGGGCATTGCGCCCTGGGTTTCGTCCGGGGCGAGGCCGCTGGTATGGGTGATCAGATCGGCCAGGCGCATCTGGGCCAGCGGTTCCTTTGCGTCCGGCAGGTAGAGGCGCACGCGCGCACGCCAATCGAGCAGATCCAACGCCACCAGTTCGGACAGGCAGGCGGCTGTGATCGCCTTGGAGAGGCTGGCAATGGCAAGGGGGCCATCAGCGGCCCCAAACCCCTGAGAGATCTGTGGAACACCGCGATATGTGGCCGCCACATGAACCCGCGCCACAGCGTTTTGCGCGCCCCAATCCTGCAGGGCGTCGATGATGCGGCGGGCTTTGCCCTGCTCCTGCGCGGCGCCGAGATCCGGACCGCTGATCACAGTCAGAAACACCATGGCGCCCGCCAGCAAGGCCCGCAGGGGCATGCGTTGTTGAAGTATGCTCATCCCGAATCCTGTTGGCATTGGCAAACCTTGTTCACTCCATAAAACCTGCGTCGACTGGCGATTTCCAGTTTACCGCAGCTCTGCCCCTTGGGCGAGCACCGATGCATTCTGACCCGGAGGGCGCGTTGCCAAATGGGGCGCAACGTCCGTTTTATTCCGCTCATTCTTCGTACATTCGCCGCAAAGCACGCATAAAATATGATCCGATGGTGCGATTTTCACATGAAGACGCAGAGAGCGAAAAGACGTCGGCGCCCATCAACGCTTGGATATGCATGAGGCAGAGCGGAGATAAAAAATGGCTGAAGCATCAGCGAATAATCCTCCAATGCCAGCGGCGCCGTCGCTGGTGATCGAAGAATATGACAGCGAAACAGCCGCTTTGATGCGGTCTTGTCTGTGTCCCTTGATCGACAAGGCGAACAGCTGGCAAGAGTTGATACAGGGGCTGACCAAACGGGATTATGGTCTGGCGATCCGGGCCGGGCGACTGGTGGTCATTCGGCGTGCCAGCGGCGAGCAGATCTGCACCATGCGCTATCTGGGGACCAGCCTGCGCGATCTGTCGGCCCGCTGGGGGCGCCCGATGATTGCAGCCCGGCGCGATCAGACAGCTGCGGGCGAATTTCGGATCTAGGCTTTGCCACGCGGACTGGTCTGCGGGGCAAAAGGATTGGCGGGAATTCCAAAACGGCGTTGCGCGCGTTGCGTTACCTATTCCGAAAGGAAATTGGCGGAACGTATGACCATGCACAGTATTCTATCGATCGTTTCCGGAATCGCCCTGCTGGGCCTTGTTCTCACCTGCGTCTTTCGGTGTCGGACGCGCCAATCCGAGTCTGGAGCGGGTCCGGGCTCTGATTCCATAGAGGATGCAATGAGCGATCGTTGAACCGGTTAGGTCACGTACTTTTCAAATATATCAACCCCTTGGAGACAGGAGCTGAACAATGGAATTGAGTATTGCAGTCGCCGTTGGCGCGACCGGTCTGGCTCTGCTGGCGATTGCCGATCCATTCGGACGCTTTTTGTTGCGTCCAAGGTTTTCACTCTCTTTCCTGCGCAGATCATCACGAGGACCAGAGCAGGCGCAGCAACCAACAGCCACACGGGCCATGCCGCAGGACCGCAAGGTGATTACCGGCAAGGCCAGGGTGATCGACGGGCAGACATTGATGATCGGGCGGATTCGCCTGTTGTTGGTGGGGGTCAAGGCGCCTGATCTGGAAGCCCCCTTTGGGCCCGCTGCGCGGTTGGAGCTGATCGACATATGCCGCAATCACACAATCCGCGCCGAATTGACCGGGGAAATCGCTTCGCACGGGTTTATGGCGCAATGCGCCTTGCCCTGGGGCAGTGATGTTGGTGCTGAGTTGGTCAAGCGTGGGTATGCGCTGGATTTGCCGCGTTACTCTGGCGGGCGATACCGGCATATGGAGCCCCCGCATGTGCGCCAGAAACTGGCCGGGTTGGTGGAGGAAGACACAAATGACGCGGTTCGTACGGGATGAAGCCGGCTGCATGTGCCCATTGCCATGGTACCGAGGCCATACAGAAAAGCCGGCCCCGGGGCGCACCCAGAGAGCCGGCTATCTTTTTATGATCAGCGCGTTACACTGATTTCTTAGCGCAATAGTTAAATCGCGCTATAGATCTTCTGGATCTTTTGCACGGCCAGTTCCGGCGTCAATTCTTCGCTTTCGCCGGTGCGCCGCGAGGTCAACTCGACCACCCCGTTTTTCAAACCGCGCGGCCCGACCGTGAGCCGCCAAGGCAGACCGATGAGATCCATCGTCGCGAATTTACCACCGGCGCGTTCCTTGCGGTCATCATAAAGCGGCTCCAACCCCAGGGCCGTCAGGGACGCATAAAGCGCATCGCAGGCCGCGTCGGCCTCGGCGTCGCCCTGTTTGAGATTGACGATACCGCAGTGGAACGGGGTCACACCTTCGGGCCAGATGATGCCTTTGTCGTCATGGTTGGCCTCGATCAAGGCCCCGACCAGCCGCGAAACACCGATACCATGCGACCCCATATGAACCGGCACCTGAGCACCATCGGGTGTTTGCACCTTGGCGCCCATTGCTTCGGAATATTTGGTGCCAAAGTAGAAGATCTGCCCAACTTCGATACCCCGGGCGCTGCGCTGGCGGTCCTGCGGGATCTTGGCAAACTCATCCGCGTCATGGGTTTCGTCGGTACGGGCGTAGAGCGAGGTGAACTCCTCCATCACGGCCTGACATTGGTCGCGGTTGTCATAGTCGATATCGCGCTGACCCAGCCGGATGTCAGTGACTGCGCTGTCATAGAAGACCTCGCTTTCGCCTGTATCGGCCAGCACCAGGAATTCATGCGTGTCATCGCCGCCAATCGGCCCGCTGTCAGCGCGCATGGGAATCGCCTGCAACCCCATACGCTCGTAAGTCCGCAGATAGCTGACCAGATGCCGGTTGTAGGCATGCATCGCGCTGTCCTTGTCGAGGTCGAAGTTATAGCCGTCTTTCATGTAGAATTCGCGGCCACGCATCACCCCGAACCGTGGGCGAACCTCGTCGCGGAATTTCCATTGGATTTGATACATGGTCAGCGGCAGGTCCTTGTAAGAGGACACATGCCCGCGAAAGATGTCGGTGATCAATTCTTCGGCCGTGGGTGTGAACAGCATGTCGCGGTCATGGCGGTCGCGGATGCGCAGCATTTCTTGGCCGTAGTCGTCGTAACGGCCGCTTTCGCGCCACAGGTCAGCGGATTGGATCGTCGGCATCAGCATCGCCATATGGCCCGCGCGCCGCTGTTCTTCGTGCACGATATCTTCGATTTTACGCAACACTTTGAAGCCCAGCGGCAACCAGGAATAGATCCCGGCCGAGGCCTGTTTGATCATGCCGGCGCGCAGCATCAGACGATGGCTGGCGATCTGCGCCTCTGATGGGGTTTCCTTGAGGACGGGCAGAAAATAGCGGGAAAGACGCATGACGGCTCCTGAGACGGTCTTGGGCTGATCTGTCGTTTATGGCTTTGTGGCGGCTCAGACAAGCGGTTCTGAACATGGGTCCTGGCCAGGGTGAGTTGAGGTGGAGACAGATCCGGGCCGCAGCGGACCAGCGTCTGGTGGCTTGGTCTGGTGGGGATCAGGGCTCAACCGCTGGATTTTGGTTGGAGTCGGGACAGCATGATGCCCCCCGCCAGAATGAGCGCGCCGCCCAGATAGAGCGCGATGCCGGGACGTTCGTCAAAGACAAAGAACCCGATCAATGCGGCAAAGATCAGCCAGGCGTTGTCGACCGGCCCGACCACTGACAGCGGTGCAATGCGAAAGCCGCGGATCGTACAATATTGAGCGAAGGTGGCAACGGGCCCCAGCGCAAGGCACATCAACACGGTGGCCAGATCCAGCGGCTGCCAGGTCAAAAGGGCCGGCAGCAGCATCAGGCCGATGGCGTAGGGTCCGAGGCTGACCATCATTGTCAGTGCCGGATCTCGCCGGCTGAGCCGGACGATCATCAGCCCTTCGGCGGCCATCAACAATGCGCTGAGAAACGCAACAGCCGCCGGCAGGATTGGCACCTGCGCCTGAAAGGCCCCCTGCCCCCACATTACCACAGCCGCGCCGATCACCGACAGGAAAATCGCGGTCCAATGGCCGCGCCCTACGCGCTCTTTCAACACCAATATGCCCAGCAACACGCTCAGCACAGCATAAAGCATGCCAAGCGCCGTGGCATCCGCGATGGGCATTCTGGCCGAGGCCCAGGTGATCGCTGCGGCTGCGGCGACACCGTAGAATGCGCGCAACCCATATTCCTTTGGTCGCAATCGCAGGTGATTGCGGATGCCGCCCCAGCGGCTGGCCACCCATAGCACCACGCCATAGCCGGAAATGTAGCGCAGCAACAGGATCTGCGCGGTGCTGGCCGCTCCGTCGGCAAATTTGGCAGAGGCAAACACAAGCGAGAATATCCCGGTGCTGAGCAAAACCCACATGACGGCAGCCCGGTAGTTTGCCGAAGCGTTTTGCCCGGGTCGTGTCCGGGTGTTGGAGGGGGAAGTCATGCGCACGCTCTACACTTGTTTTTTCATGCAGAGACCACGACACTCTGTTGAGAACAAATCTGTATTCTTGGCTCTGACTTAGGTATTTTGATGCAGGCTCCCCTCACTTCTCTGAATGGCCTGCGGGTGTTTCTGATTGCGGCCCGCCATGGCAGCCTGAAGCTGGCGGCGCAGGAGTTGAATGTTTCGCCCGGGGCGGTCAGCCATCAGGTGCGCCAGCTGGAGAGCGCCCTGGGGGTTGAGCTGTTTCAGCGGGCCAATAATGCGATTCATCTGACCCAAGCGGGCACAGCCCTGGCCCGCGATGCTGCTCCGGGCCTGGCGATCATGGAGACCGCCCTGGCCGATGTGGCACGGGACGCGCATGAGCTGACGCTGAGCGTTTCTACGTCGCTGGCTGTGCGGTGGCTGATTCCCCGCCTTGATGCGTTTCGCGCGCGCAACCCGACGGCGCGAATCCGGATGGAGACGGTCAGGGCTGTTTCTCCGGAGGGGGCGCATCAATTGGGCTCGGACCTGCGTATTGATTATCATCGCCATCAGAACCTGCCGGATGGGGCTGACATTCTGCTGCGAGACCGTTGTCGGCCTTATCTCTCGCCAGTTTTGTTGGAGCAGTTGGGGGGCAGCCCTGCCCTGTCGCGGGTGCCCGCGTTGCAGGTGACGCCCCGCAATTGGGATTGGCATCTGTGGCTGGCGCGCTGTGGCTGGTCAGATGTCGATCTGTGCTATGGGGCGTCTTTTGATCTGGATGATGCCGGATTGAAGGCGGCTGTGGCAGGAATGGGAATGATTCTGTGTGCGGATTTCATGATTGCCGATGATCTGGAACATGGGCGTTTGGTGGCGCTGCCGGATATGCCCGAACATGCGTTGGGCTATTATGTTTTGCGCCAGGGCCCGCGCGAGTCGCTGCTCAGCCGTCGTTTCCTGCGCTGGTTGCGGAGTTTGACCTGAACCCGGCTGATTTGCCTGCTTCCTGCGCGGCGCTGTTTTGCCTGCTGAGAGCGACCGGGTTAAATCCACTGCGTCATTCCCCTTGCAACCTGTCACGTGTTACGCAATGTCGGGCGCAAATTCATGCGAGGCAACATGTCACTACCCGTCAAGGAACAGGTCAAGATCTGGGGTGTCACTGCGGTGGTCTTTCTGCTGGTGCTCTGGTTTTTGGGGCCGGTTTTGCTGCCTTTTGTTGTGGGCGCGGCGATCGCCTATTTCCTGGATCCGGTCGCCGACCGGTTGGAGCGTATAGGCCTGTCGCGTACGGCAGCGACGGGTTTGATCTCGGTCTTTGTTGTGTTGATTGTTCTGCTGGCGGCGCTGGTGATTATACCGGCGCTGATCACGCAGTTGCTGGATCTGGTGCGGATCCTGCCTCAGCTGGTTCATGATTTGCAGGCCTTTCTGGTCCAGCGGTTTCCCGGCATCCTGAACGATGGTTCGGCCATTCGCGAGGCTATGGTGCGCTTTGGTGAAGTGTTGCAGAGCAAGAGCGGAGAGTTGCTGAACACGCTGATCAGCTCGGCCATGTCGGTGGTCAATGTCATGGTGTTCCTGGTGATCACCCCGGTTGTGGCGGTTTATCTGCTGATGGACTGGGACCGTATGGTGGCCGCAATCGACCAGTTGTTGCCGCGCGATCATGCCCCGGTGATCCGGCGTCTGACGAGCGAGATCGACTCGGTCCTGGCCGGGTTTGTCCGGGGGATGGGCACGGTCTGTTTGATCCTGGGCACGTATTATGCTGTCGCTCTGATGCTGGTGGGGCTGAATTTCGGGCTGGCCATCGGGTTTATTGCCGGGCTGATCACCTTTATTCCCTATCTGGGGGCGCTGATCGGCGGCGCGCTGGCCCTGGGGCTGGCGTTGTTTCAGTTTTGGGGGGACTGGGGCTCTATCGCGGTTGTCGGGCTAATCTTTTGGATTGGACAAGTGGCCGAGGGGAATGTGCTGACACCGAAACTGGTGGGCAGTTCGGTTGGTTTGCACCCCGTCTGGCTGTTGCTGGCGCTGTCGGTTTTTGGTGCGATGTTCGGGTTTGTCGGGATGCTGATTGCCGTGCCGACCGCCGCCGCACTGGGGGTCATCACCCGCTATGGCATCGAACAGTATAAAAGCGGTCTGTTGTACCTGGGCGTGTCCGGTCGGGACGAACCGTGACATGGGTGAACAACTGAGTTTTGAGCTGGAGGCGCGCCCTGCGCTGGGCCGGGGCGATTTCTTTGTCTCGCCTGCCAATGCGCTGGCGGTTGCATTGATGGATACCCCCGAAAGCTGGGTTGGCGGCAAGCTGGCGCTCTATGGGCCGGCCGGATCGGGCAAGACACATTTGGCGCATGTATGGGCGCAGGCGGTGTCGGGGCGGATCGTGCAGGCCTCTGATCTGACGGATGCGGCGGTTCCGGATCTGATCCAAACGCCCATCGCTGTGGAGGATGTGCCGGGAATCGCCCGGGACATGACAGCGCAAACGGCCCTGTTTCATCTGCACAATATGGCCCAGGCGGCCCGCATTCCGCTGTTGCTGACCGGGCGGCTGGCGCCGGATTTGTGGCAGCTCTCTCTTGCTGATTTGCAAAGCCGGGTGTCCGGCACGCAGGCCATTGCCCTGGCCGAACCGGATGACGCGTTGCTGTCGGCCATTTTGGCCAAGCTTTTCGCAGACCGTCAGATCGTGCCCAAGCGGGATGTGATCCCCTATCTGCTGAGCCGGATGGAACGGTCCTTTGAGGCGGCGACGCTGGTGGTCGACGCGCTGGATCGCGCCGCCTTGCGGGAAACCCGCAGCCTGTCGCGCCCTCTGGCGATCCAGGAGATGAACCGATTGCAGGAGCAGGAGCCGTGAGCTGTGCCATCTGTTGCGCCCCATGCCGCCTTGCATCGGGCGCGGCCACAACGCACCTGCCCTACGGCGCAATTGACCCACAGCCTGCAATCGCCCATCTTGGCACGACTTTACCCCTGGGGAGGGCAATATGAACCTGCCAGTCAACGCGACCAAAACAGAAACGGACGCCTTTGGGCCGCCGTTGTTCGAAGACCCTTCCTCGCGCGCATTGGCCCGGGTAGGTGTTATTGATGTGGGGTCGAACTCGGTTCGAATGGTGGTCTTTGACGGGGCGGCCCGGTCACCGGCCTATTTTTACAATGAAAAGATCATGTGTGCGCTGGGCGCGGGGCTGGCAGAAACCGGCCATCTCAACCCGCAGGGGCGCATCCGGGCGATGAATGCGTTGATCCGTTTTCAGGCGGTTGCCCAGGGCATGGGCCTGCCGCCGGTGTCTGTGGTGGCGACGGCGGCGGTGCGCGATGCCAGCGATGGTCCGGAATTCTGCAAAGAGGTGGAAGAGAAAACCGGGCTGCGGCTGCATGTGATCAGCGGCGATGAGGAGGCCCGGCTTTCGGCGCAGGGCGTTTTGCTGGGCTGGCCTGGGTCTTATGGGTTGGTGTGCGATATTGGCGGCGCGTCGATGGAGCTGGCTGAGATTGCGGATGGCAAGGTCGGGCGCCGCCTGACCAGCCCGCTGGGACCGCTGAAGCTGCGCGATATCAAGGGCGGCAAGAAGGGGCGCCAAAGCCATATCAAAGCTGTCATCGATGAAATGCGCGATGCGCTGGGACCGCAGCGTGACCGCCTGTTTCTGGTCGGCGGCAGCTGGCGGGCCATTGCGAAAATTGACATGGTGCGGCGGGGCTACCCGCTCAAGGTTTTGCACGAATACCGGATGACCACAAAATCCGTCAATGCCACGGCCAAGTTCATCGCCGCACACAACCTCGACGAACTGCGGGCAATGTGCGGCATTTCGAGCGCGCGGATCGCGCTGGTCCCTTATGCGATCGAAGTGTTGAAGCGGCTGGTGCGGACCTTCCGCCCGCATGACATTGCAATTTCCAGCTATGGCATCCGCGAGGGTCTGTTGTATGAGCAGATGCCCCAGCAATTGCGTGACCGGGATCCGCTGATCGAGGCCTGTTATTTCGCCGAGGCCAAGGATGCGCGCCAGCCCGGGTTTGGCGCGCGGCTGTATCAATTTGTGCGCCCTTTGTTTGCCCGCTGTGCGCCCGAGCGGCGCCGCATCGTTCAGGCCGCTTGCCTTTTGCATGATGTCAGCTGGCGGGCGCATCCCGACTACCGGGCCGAGATCTGTTTTGACAATGCGACGCGGGCCAATCTGGGCGGGTTGACCCATCAGGAGCGAGTTTATCTGGGGCTGGCTCTGATGCATCGGTATCGTAACAAACGCGAGGGGACGGCGCTGGATCAGACCATCGGTTTGCTGGGCGAAAAGGATCAGCGCCAGGCCGAGATTCTGGGCAAGGCGATGCGTTTTGGCGCGCTGATGTGGACCCAGGAGAACGAGACACTGGGCACTTTGAAATGGGCGCCGCGCCGAAAAGAGCTGGAGCTGCGGCTTTCGCCGCAGTCGGTGTCGCTGTACGGCGAAGTGGCAGAGGCCCGGCTGTCGTCCCTGGCGACGTCGCTGGGAGCAGAGTTGAAGCTGACAATGCCCAAACGCCGTGGGTCGAAACCAGAGGCAAAAAGCGACGGCTGACTGCGCGCTGTTTACAGGTCGATCTGCCCATCCTTGGGGGGGTCCGCAGGCGTTTCAGAGGGCGGGGTGTCCTCGGGCGTTATGTCGGACGGCTGTTTGCGGCGCAGGATGATATCACCGTTGGGCAGGATCTCGGGCGGGTGATAGGCGGTCCAGTCCTGAACCTGGTTCAGGATTTCACCAAAGGCGGGGCCCATTTGTTGCAGAAAGCTGCTGAAGGCGGGTCCTGCTTCTTCGGCCAGGTCGTAAAACTCGCGCAGCGCTGGAGAAAGCTCATCCTGGAGCCCTTCCAGAAACAGCTCCATCCCGCGGCGCATGAGATCGGATCCGGCATCCTGCGCGGTTGCGGGCGGGCCGGAGAGGCCCAGTGCAAGGACGATCGAAGCGATTTTTTTGGTCATGACCGTAACATAAGCATCAGGCGGCGCATTCACACCCCCTGACCGTTTTCCAGCGACAAATTCCGATGATTGAGGCAGCTTAACCGTGTGGCCAGAGCCCCTGCCCCAGCGCCTCGATCGACAAGACGATCCGGTCAAAGCTGGACCGGGCGCGTGCGACCGTGGATCGGCCGCGCAGATAGCCATGCACCAGGCCGGGTTCTAACACCCATTCGGCCCGACCGCCTGCGGCCTGGATTTGGTCGACGTAAATCCGCCCGCCATCGGCAATTGGATCGCATTGCGCACAATAAACGACTGTGGGGGGCAGACCGGCAAAGTCGGTATCGTCCAGAGGTCGATAGGTATAATCGCCCTGAGGCGCGGCCCCGCCGTGGCGCACGCTTTCGTAAAACAGAATGTCGTCGCGGGTCAGCATCGGGGCATTGGCATGTTCAATGAACGACCCGGCGTTCAGATCCCCGCCAAGCCCCGGATAGATCAGCACCTGCCCCACCACACGGTCCATCCGCCCGCGCGCATGATGCGCCACGGCGGCGGCCAATGTGCCGCCCGCGCTGTCGCCGCATAGAACCAGCGCGCCCTCAAACTGCTGGGCGACCCATTGGGTCGCGGTCCAGCTGTCATCAAAGGCGGCCGGGTGTTTGTGTTCGGGCGCCAGGCGGTAGTCTACGGCCACCACGCGGTAGCCCGTATTGGCATGGATTTCAGCGCAGACGTCATCGTGGCTTTCCAGTCCGCCGACAACGAAGCCACCGCCGTGGAAATAGACCACGGTCACGGTGGGTTCACCGGCGGAATAGACCCGGACGGGCACGCCGTCGGCGTCGTGATCTTCGACCACGACCCCATCAGGATAGCCCTGATGGAAGGCGCGGCACATCGTGTCATAGACCTGCCGCTGTTCCTGAATGCTCAACCCGACCGCGTCGTCCGGATAGTAGTTGGCCGTCTCTTTGATGAAGGCCCAGGTTTCTGCATCAATCAGCTGATCGTAATCCGGCGTGTCGGTCATGCGGCCCATTCCCAAGGCCGCGTATAGGCATTGAGCACCCCGTTCACATCCTCTTCGGAGGCGCCATTGGCGGTTACCCGGGCCACCAAACCGCGTTTCTTGTCATCCACCACGGAGGTCACGCGGGCGGCGACGCCGGTTTGTTCCATGGCCTGATTGTAAACCCTTGTGATCGCCTCTTTGCGCAGGTCCGGTTTGAACACTTTGCCAACCGCCGTCTTTGGCAATTCGTCCAGGATGGCCACATGTTTTGGACGCGCGGCGCGTTCGTGCACATGCTCTTCGCAATGGGCCATCAGCTCTTCGGGGGTGACAGTGGCCCCGGTGACCAGTTCGACATAGGCGCAAGGCAGCTCGCCTGCGTGCGCATCCGGCTGGCCGATTGCGCCCGCAAAACCCACCGCTTCGTGGCTCAGCAAGGCCTCTTCGATCTCTGCGGGGTCAATATTGTGTCCGCCGCGAATGATCAGGTCCTTTTGGCGGCCCGTGATCCACAGATAACCATCCGCATCAATCCGGCCCAGATCACCGGTCCGCAGGTATTTGTCGTCATGATACAGATCCCGGTTCTTTTCGGTCTCTGTATAGGTGTTCCCGGCAAAGACACCCGGGCTTGAAATACAAATCTCGCCAATCTCGTCAACGCCGCAATCCACCGGTCCATCGGCGGTCCCGCGGATAATCCGGACGTCGGTGTAAGGATAGGTGATCCCGATAGAGCCGACCTTCTTTTCGCCATCGACCGGATTGCCGGACACGATGCAGGTCGCCTCTGTCAGCCCGTAGCCTTCGATGATGGTGACACCTGTGGCCTCTTCAAAGCGGCGGAACAGCTCCAATGGCAGAGGGGCTGACCCCGAGAACGCCTTTTTGACTGTGCTGATATCCGCGTTCACGGGCACCTGCATCGTGGCGGCGATGGCGGTTGGGACTGTGGCGATGAATGTGGTGCGATAGCGCGCGTTGAGCTTCCAGAAATTCTCGATCACACCTTCGCCGCGATACCCGGCTGGCGTTGGGAAGACCGCATGCGCACCAGAGAACAGTGCGGCGTTCAACAGAACGTGGGCCGCCATGACATGGAACAGCGGCAGCGGGCACATCAGCACGTCATCCGACGCCAACAAGAGCGACGCACACCATCCGTTATAGACCATGCCCGAGTATTTGTGCTGGGCCACTTTCGGCATGCCGGTTGTGCCGCCTGTGTGGAAGTAGAAGGCGACGCGGTCTTCGGTTGCATCCGCAAAGCTCAGGGTTTTGGGCTGTTTGGCCAGTTCCGCGTTGAAGCTTTTGTAGGTTGCGTGGTTCAGATGATCCTTGTTTTCGAATTTGGGGCGGATCAGTGGCACCAGCCAGGATTTTGGCGGCGTCAGATAGCGGTTGAGGTCAATTTCCAGGACCGTTTTCACGGCCGGCGCGTGGCAGACGGCCTCGGCCACTTTCTGGCCAACATCGGTTTTTGGGAACGGTTTGAGAGTTACCACCACTTTGGCGCCGGTTTCGCGCAGGATGGCGGCGATCTGTTCGGGTTCCAGCAATGGGTTGATCGGACTGACGATCCCGGCGATGGCGCCGCCCCAGAGGGTCGTGACCGTTTCGTTGCAATTGGGCAGCACAAAGGCCACCACGTCGGTTTCACCTATGCCCAGGGAGCGGAACAGATTTGCGGCCTGGATGGTCCTGGCGCGCAGGTCCGCCCAGCTGAGTGTTTCTTTCTTGTCGTCCGGGCCGCCCAGCAATTGAAAGCTGATTGCGTCAGAATGGGCATGTGCATCTGCCGTATTGCACAACGCTGAATACAGCGTTTTCGGCAAATCCCGCTCTTCCCACGGCATTTCCGCTTCGATCCGATTGCGATCTGCGATCGTCGCAATGCTGTTTGACGACATAATATGACCTCCCTAAGCCCATTTTTGAGCATTTTTGTCCCTCGTCCTATTTGGGAGCAAAATGGAGACTTGGCAAGACAGGACCCGAATGACCATTCGTCATGTCATAAAGAACGCTTATTCGGCGGCCAGTCCATCAGTGAATTGCAGGCGTGCGAGCCGCGCATAGAGCCCCCCCTGCGCCACCAACTGGTCGTGACTGCCGGTGGCGACGATCTGGCCCTGATCCATCACAATGATGCGATCCGCCTTTTTGACCGTGGCCAGACGATGCGCCACGATCAATGTGGTGCGATCCTGCGACAGGCTGTCGACGGCGGTCTGCACCAATCGTTCGCTTTCGGCATCCAGCGCGCTGGTGGCCTCGTCCAGCAAAAGCACGGGCGCGTCGCGCAGGATTGCACGGGCAATGGCGATGCGTTGTTTCTGTCCGCCCGACAACATCACGCCGCGTTCTCCCAGCTGGCTGTCATAGCCTTGCGGCAATTGTTCGATGAACGCATGAGCAGCGGCGGCATGGGCGGCGGCCTCCACTTCGGCATCTGTTGCGCCGGGGCGGCCAAAGCGGATGTTCTCGCGGGCGGATGTGGCAAAGATCACGGCCTCTTGCGGCACCAGTGCAATCTGGGCGCGGAAGGCGTCGCGGCGCATGTCGGGCAAGGCAATGCCATCCAGCAGGATCTGGCCTGTGGTCGGGTCATAGAACCGCTGGATCATCTGAATCACTGTGGTCTTGCCCGCCCCGGACGGGCCGACAAAGGCCACGGTTTCACCCGGCGCGATGGTCAGGCTGACATTGTCCAGTGCCGGCGTGTCGGGGCGTGTCGGATAGTGGAAGGTCACATTGTCAAAGACGATGCGCCCCTGCGCGCGCTGCGGCAATTGCTGTGGCGAGGCCGGGTCAGCGACCGAATCTTCGGTTTGGAGCAATTCGATCAACCGTTCGGTCGCCCCTGCCGCGCGTTGCAACTCGCCCCAGATTTCGCTGAGGGCGGCGACCGAACCGGCCACCATGATGGCGTAGATGACGAATTGCACCAGCGTGCCTTCGGTGATGGCGCCGGTGCGGACGTCATTGGCGCCGATCCACAAAACGCCGACGATGCCGCTGAAAATCAGAAAGATGACAATGACGGTCATCCAGGCCCGCGTTGCGATCCGGCGCAGCGCGACCTTGTAAGAGGTTTCGGTCATGTCGGCAAACTGCGCGCGCGTCGCGGTTTCCTGGGTATAGGCCTGGACAGTTTGCACGGCGCTCAGCGCCTCGCCGGCATTGCCGGAAGAGGCCGCGATCCAGTCCTGATTTTCCTTGCTGATCTTGCGCAGGCGACGCCCCAGCGTCAGGATTGGTACGATCACGGCGGGCACCAGCAGGAAGACCATGCCGGTCAATTTGGCTGAGGTCAGCAGCATCAGGGATAGGCCGCCCACAAGGATCAGCAGATTGCGCAGGGCGATCGAAGCCGAGGATCCCAACACCGATTGGATCAGCGTTGTATCTGTTGTGATCCGGCTGAGCACTTCGCCCGTCATGATGTTTTCGTAGAAAGCCGGGCTCATCCCGATCACGCGGTCAAACACGGCCTTGCGAATATCCGCCACCACACGCTCGCCCAGGCGGGTCACCAGCGCATAGCGCAGGCCCGTGCCCAGGGCCAGCATCAGCGCGATGACCAGGGCTGCGAGGAAGTACTGATCCAGCAACACCAGATCGCCAGTGCGGAAATTGTCGACCACCCGGCGCACGGCCAGCGGCAAGGTCAGAGAGATCCCGGCCGTAAAGGTCAGCGCGGTCAGCGCCGCCACGATCAAAAGACGCTGGGTTGCCATGAACGGCCAGAGCGCTTTCAGCGCGCCGACACGTTTTGACTTTTCGCGCTCTTCTTTGGCGCCAGGAGGTTGGGACATGGATCTGATCCCCGCTACGGCCAGTGCGGGACGCGCTGGCGATTTGAACACGCTTGATGGTGGTTTGATGCGGTGTGGTCAAGCGGTCAGATGATCCCAGCCCATCACGGCATGGCGAAATCACGGGGCAGATTGCCACCTGACTGCGATTTTTGAGCGCAAAATGCCGCGTTTCCGGGGCGGGATGACCGACGCAGAAGGCACAAATGGGGCCCAACGCAAATTGAGGTCCCTGCGCCGAAACAGCAAATTCAAGACTATGTGGAAATTTGGAGCGGGCGGCGAGAATCGAACTCGCGTCATTAGCTTGGAAGGCTACTAATTCGTGGCAAAAACACCATAAAAACAAAGCCATTTAAAGGGCCTGTTCAAGAATTAGTTCAGAAATATGCGGACTTTGTTGAACCATGCTGGTCTGTGGTCTCTGAGGTTCAGGTGTAGGGTTTGATTAAATCAGCGTTCCACATGCGCCGTGCAGAGCCGATACCAGCCTTTGCGCCTTGAAGCACGATAAGCGCCGAGGTCGGAGCGCTGCCAATCACAGGCACGTGTAAAGAGCGCGCTTGCCAATCGGTAGCAGGGCTTTCACACTTCGGGGCCTGATCCCAAAAGAGTATTGCGACTTCGGGCATTTCCTTGAGGATCTGGAGGCCACCCTCAACGAAGGTGTTTTCCCGGCAAACCGTCGTTTCCAGAAAGCCCTGATCACCAATGCCATCGATGAGTTGTCGAAATGGCACTGTTATACCGATGAGTTTCTCATCCAGCAGAAGACCCGCAAAGTTGACAACGCCTTGCGCGTGGCCCCCTGGACAGAGGCCATCACAAAGACGCCAGACAAGCTTGGCCGCAACGATCCCTGTCCCTGCGGCAGCGGCAAGAGGTTCAAGAAATGCTGCCTGCACTGAACCGGCCCGGCCAACATGACCCTGCGTTTCCAGCCCCTTCACCTCATGTAACTTGAGCGCAAGGTGCGCCGCTGTGGTCCCGCGCGCCGAGATGCGGGCGTGATGTTTCCGGCCCCGTCTTCAGCCATGTCCTCCGCCGTGATCCCGACCTGTGCTTCCAGATCAGTCCACCGCGCATCGGACCAGCGGTCAGCGCCCAATATCCAAGCCGCGGCCCTCGCATAGACCCGTGTGTCCAGCGCCTCGTTGCGTTCGCGCAGCTTCTGCCATTCCAGCCGAGCGAAGCCGCGTTTGGTGCGCACCGTGACCAGTTGTTCGGCCGTGAATTGCTTCAACCACTCGCCGTCCGCCCAGTTTGGCAGATGGATGGTTCCGGGCGGGCAAAGGTGCCCAGCCTCGATTTCCTCCCGCGTCGGGCGGTCCTGCCGCAAATAGCGATAGGTCTCGGTCTTGAAGATGGACGTGGCGACCGTCCAAAGCCGTGCCCCGCGCCGCAACCGTTTATCTGCGATCGTCGCGTCCACATAAGTCGGGCCGGTGACAGGGCTCGAACGGTTGAACCCATCGACGCCTTTGACCGGAGCCACCTGCGCGAAGCCGAGCCGTCCCTTCATCTGCGGCGTAGACAAAGGGATACTGGGCGGCCGAGGCAGCAATGGCAAAGACCGGCCACGCTGGCGCGGTGAGTTCCACGGTGGCGCGGCTCTCGATCAACAGATGATCTGTCTGGCCGTCAAAGACGGCGGTGGCGATGGAGTTGCCGGCCGCGTCATGCGCCCAGGTTACCGTCGCCGTCGGAGTGATAGCGCGTGTATGCGAGAGAAGTCGCAATTCCCGTGTTTCTCGGGGACGCAGCATCAACCTGTGCGGCCCGAGAGAGACGGCGTGACAGTATCGGTAGGTTGTGGTGTGAACGATGTCGAGACAGGCCAGAATTGTGTTCCAGTACGGTTCTTGAGGAAGACGCCGCGTGCCTGTGGGGATCAGCGGCGGCGAGATGCGCCCGGGCTGGCAGGCGCGGCGTTTCGCCAGGCGTTCAACCCCTTGCAGCGCCGACAGATCCGTTCTCCAAAGCCTTCACTCCAGAAAACAACATCGCATCTCAGACAAGGACGCTCTCGAGGTACGTCGCCAACGGCCCTTTCGCGGGCGATGTCCGGAAATGCTACGTCGACCGAGGTTTTTTTCGCGATCATGTCGAATCCGCGCTGACTTCCGTGCCCATAGCCGACGTCCCTGTCGGTCGTGGGGATATGCCCGCGTTTTCAGCAGCATGGATTGACGCAATGTCACGTGCGGCTTGTCGCGCCGGGTTCCGGTCCAGGACATCCCTGTCAGACTGGGGCGTTCGGTGCACCGAATAGAGATGCCGCATTTGCGCTGCAGAGACCCCGTCGGCCTCCATCACGAGGCGCACCATCGGATCAGCCAACATTTCCTCAAGGAAGAAGTCGGACAACGCTCTGCCGGTCAGTTTGTCCCTGGCGCGGGCATAGTCCAGATCGGCAAGGGAAACGGTCAGAGACCGCGCAAGCCCCGGATGCGATGTCCGGGGATGAAGTTTCACCAGGACGGCGGCTTTCCAGGCTCCGGGATCCTGTTGATCCGGGGGGGAAACCAATTCCGTTTCGATCTCGTACTCTCCCGCCGGAAGTGTCTCGTTGAAGCCCGGAACGGTGAACGGGCGGGAAAAAACCGCAACGGTCTTGCTCGTCAGTTTTTCCACTGGGGTGATCCTTTCCCTTGGTGCTGCGGTTGGTCTGCGCCCCAGTTCCGAACTGGGGGACGTGGCCTTTGTACGCCTCAAGACGTCTTGGGTTTCGCGGGCGCTTCCGTGCCAGCGGTCTTGGGCTCGTTCTTCCTTGCAGGGGTTTTCGCGGTCTCCGTCGGCTTCGGCTTCAATGCGGCCGCAGCCCTGGCGGTCAGGTCCTTGAAGGACATGTCATCAATCCTTTGATTGGCCGGCGCCAACTCCTCATCCATGACGGACCGGGATGTTTGACATCGGTACTTCATATATGGGGATTGGCGACGTGATTTACGATGGTGTATCGAAAAGAAGGCCAAGATCATTCAGGCCAGTTCATCCGTCCAGACCTTGAATTCCGTTAACGTATTTTCACCGAATGTCTGGGTCAGCGGTACATCGGCGGCATCGCGCCCGCGTGCAATCAGAATTCTCGCGAACCTCGGCTTGTTGTTCCGCGGGTCGAACATGTGCCATTCGCCAGAGAGAAAGACCTCCATCCACGCGGCGAAGTCCCCCGGCGGATGAGGGAGAGGTTCACCGATGTCGCTCAGATATCCTGTGCAGTAGCGTGCAGGAATGTTCATGCAGCGACACAAAGTGATTGCAAGATGCGCAAAGTCGCGGCAGACGCCCTGTTGCTCGGCCATTGCCTGCGATGCGGTGCGCGTCGCTTTCGCCTGCATGTAGTCGAATTGGACATGTCCGTGCACGAAATCGCAGATCGCTTGAACGCGGAACCAACCGGGTTGCGTGGTCTCGAAAAGACGCCAGGCTTCCTCCGAAAGAAGATCGGTATCGCAATACCGGCTCCCCTGTAAGAACATGAGAGTATCGGATGGCAGATCCTGAACCGCGTGCTGTTGCGCGTCGGGAAAGACGGGATCGGGCCGGCCCGTGTCGCGGATAATGCCATCCGTCGACAGGCAGAAGTCGCCCGCCGGAGCCAGGAGGCGCGTACACCAGTTGCCGAAGCCGTCCCGATAGCTTTCGAGCGGCACGCTCGGCGACATTACGAGATAGTCGGCGCGCTCCAGATCGCCAAAGCGCGAATAGTGGACGTTCAGCAGCGCGATCAGCGGCGTTGGCTGTGGGAAGCTGTATCGCAGACGACACCCTATCCTGACCCGCATACCAGACGCGCGGCCGCGGCCTGTCATGTCACGATCACTGTCCAAGGATGCACGCCCCGTTGGAGAGCCGGAAGTCCCGGTAGACTGCGGCCGTTTTCAGGATTCTACAAATCGTCAAGTTCTGGAACCTTCCCAAGCCTTACGAGGAATCTCGGTTCGCCAACTTCTCCACTGGCTGGATCTTCCGTCACCATGTAGGCGTCCGCGCCAGCGCAATCCTCTAATTGAGCCTCTCGTTCGGCTCTGTTCTGTGCTTCTGAAGCTGTGGAATATTCAAGTTGTTTGGCAATTTTCAGGCCAGTCTGCCCGTTGCGCCCAGCTTTCATTTCAACATAAGTCTGGCAGACATAGTGGATTTTTTCTGGGGATCGCTCTGCGTTTGTCATGGATGGTTCCTTGTGATCGGCAGGGACGTCTGGACGTTCCGGGAGCAGCCCTGGCCGATTTCCGCCCGATTGAAGTGACCATTGCCCGGCGGAGCATATCACGCAAACATAGCCGCCGAAGTTCAACTACCGGGTCGAAGCGTGTTTCGAGCGACGCGATTTAGACGCGGTTGAATTTTTGGTTACAGGTGGCGTGTTTGCTTCTCTTTCAAGGCGCGCATTGCGCAGTCGGGAATTCTTGGCGGCACGTTTTTCCGTTTCTTCGTCGACCATTTGCCTGACGACACGCGTTGTCTTGTCCATCGCGGTTTCCGGTTTTGTTTCATAGACCTTGAACAGATTGCGTTTTGTAAGCTTCGTCAATTTTCAGTTTCCTTTGTGGTTTGAGGTCGGCCGGACCACGCGAGGTCTTTCACACCAACGCCAAGTGGCCGACCTCGCCTTGGGTGTGCCGTGATGGGCGCATGGATTGATCGCCCAAAAGTGACACTTCGATGTCTGGCGCAGCCATGGCGTGCATCAAGGCACTGTAATTCATATGGAATCTCACCTCGGAGCCCAGCGGCGGCGGGGTGCCGGGCATTCCAATGACAAGATGATCGCTGGTCGCACCGATCAATGTGCTTCCAACAGGCATTGAAAGCCCCAGAATGTCGGTGTCCTGATGTCCCATAGCGACGATAAAGCGCTTGGAAACATCACTGGCTTGCGCGATGCGACGTCTTGCCAAAGTTGGATTGAGCAGAGCGATGGCGGAAGGTGCAGGTTTTGAACCCGTTTCAATGACTTCTGCGACAAGCGTGAAGGCGTCTGTGTACATCCCGTCGATCCGGTCGCCAGACACTGGCTCAACACCCAGTAGGATCGCCTCACCCAGACGAAGGTCGTTGACGCGACCCGTCGCGTGTTCGCCAAGCGCCCAGGGCAAGTTGGCTGAGTTGCCACCAGACACGATCTTGAGGAACGGGCCGCAAACACCCTCAATCTCATTCGCGAGGTCGCAAAAAGCGTCCATTTGCGACGCGGTAGGGGCAAGCCCGTTCAAGCACGCGAAATTTGCGCTGATCCCTTTCAACGCGACCCCAGACATCTGCATGACCTGCTGCGCGATGTCAGCCAGGTTCTCGGGCAATATGCCGTCGCGCTGATCGCCCATCTCGACCATTAGGACGATACCGTGGACAGCCCCCTTGCGGATCGCGGTGGCAGCCAATGCAGTAATGACCAATATCTCGGTATTATAGCTTGTCTCGCAGGACTGGACGATGTGATCGGTCTGGCTCAACATTGGGGTGCGGATCAGGGTGATGGGGTCTGTCAGCCCTGCCGCACGCAGCCTTTGCACGTTTGTGATACGCGCATCGGCAAGCCCCACAGCGCCACCCTCAAGCATCGCCCTGGCGATGGTAGGATGTCCGCAGACCGCCTTGGTCACACCCGTGACGCTGATCCCGCGTGGGCCCATGCGACTGACAAGGGTCTGCGTGTTGCGGCGTATCTTGGCCAGGTCCACTTCGATGCGTGGGCAACTCATATCGCGGCCACGGGCGCCCCTTGCGTCAACCCCGGATATGCAGTGACCACCATCGCAAGCAGATGTGAAACGGGTCTGGCCAATGCATCGGTAACGGGCAACCCGAGTTTGTGGGATTGGGCCGCGATGGTTTCGGTGATTTTGACCTCTGTCATGCCTTCATGATTGAGGGTGACACCGATGACCGTTGTATCGGCAAAGGCTTCGATCAGGGCGATCTCACTTGCCGCAGAAGGCATCGGCATATTGGGAAAGTCACAGCGGTGGGCACGTTTCGGCGCGTGCTGAAGGATGACAGCATCCGGCTGGCTCCCCCGAAGGATAAAGGCGGATGTGCAAAACGCCGGATGGCTCAAAGCACCCTGGCCTTCGATCAAAATAACATCGGGCTGTTCCGCTTCAGAAGCCGCAACAATCGCGCCTTCAAGCTCACCACAGCAAAACTGGGGCGGTACGGCATCCATTGCGATACCGTATTTCGCGCCCTGCATCAGGCCGGTCTGGCCCGTGCCGACAAGGACCGTCTTGATGCTCCTGGCATTCAGGGCCTGGGCCAATACGGTCGCCGTTGTCCGCTTTCCAATGGCGCAATCGGTTCCCAGAACGGCAATCCGCAGCGCTTTGACACCAGCAACACTGCCATCAAACAGGCGCATGTCCTTGCTGGGTTTCGGCTTGCGGATGTCGCGGATCGTGACATTCCGTTCGGTTGCGGCGGTGGCTATCTCGTGGTCGTCGCTCAGATACTCATGCAGCCCGCTTACGATGTTCATGCCAAGCTCAATCGCTTGGAGAACAACGCCTCGATCCGCAGTCGAAAGACGCCCTGTTGAAGGGGCCATCCCATAGATCAGTGTATCGGGAATGACGGCTTCATGGGCAACTGCGGCGTCCAGATGACCAAAGATAGGTATGCTGTTTCTTACGTCATCTAGAACGGATCCGCTATCTTGCCCGCTATAGGTACTGTCGATGACGGAAAGGATGCGATACGCTTGAGAATGGCGCACAAGGCCATTTGCCGTCTTGCCATCGATTTGCGCGAAATTCCCTTCGCAATAGACGACCGCCGTCGGTGAGGACGTGATCTGCCTGCCTGACGTCAAGCCTGTGGGTTTGATCTGTTTCATTGGAGGCGCTTGCGCTCCCCTGACGGGGCGGCGGATGGTATCGACAGTTTCAGATTTGGTTTCCATTATCGTTCTCTTTTATAGGTTGGCACGGAGGGCAGAATTGCCCTCGCAGCGTATATTGAATGGGGATGGTGCCGTGGCTCGCGCCTAGTTGTTAAGGACGCAAATCCCCTTCGATTTTTGAAAATTTTTGTTGCATTCCCAGCCGTTACCCGACCTGTCCAGATGCGCATTTTCGGGAACGTTTATGAATTCGCATGTCTCGCCTGAAGCTGCGTATCCACGTTCGCACTTCCACGTCGAGCCATATGAGGCATTTGCCAAGTATGCATTCGCTGGCAGGACGATCTCCTGACACGTGTCATCGACCTTGATGAAGCCGCGCAAACAACGCCACCGTTCGCCTGACGGATCCAAAAATCCACCCTCAGGCACCTCCACTGCAACACATGCAGCTTCATCGGTTCTGAGAAACCCATGCAGACATTCCCAGCCGGACCCATAGGACCGGTTCGTGTCGTATGCGTTTTGCGGCACAACAACGGCGACGCAGGCATCTTCGTTCAACCGGAATCCAATGTTACATTCCCATCCATCACCATAACTTTTGGCACTGGCGTTCTCAGGCATTGGCTGACTGGCGGTTTGTCCAAATGCAGGGAGTACAAAAAGCATGACCGCCAAGATCGAACCGATAAATAAGGCCATGACTGTTGGTGTTTGCGCAGGGGCACAGGCAGCGATAGCATGTGGATCGCGATGCTTCGTGAGTTGTGATTTATGATCCATCTAAGGCGAGTTCCGCAAGACATGCGTCTGCCAGATCCCGGCTCGGGGCATCTGTGCCCGGCAACGTGGCCCAGCCAGTTTCCATCATCGCATTGCGCTGCTGAAAGCCGGAAGCTTCTCGAAGTGTTGCCAGTATCGAGGCGCGTTCTGCATCCTCTTCAGAAAGGCCTAGACAGACCGGCACCATGGCCAAGGTGACTTGCTCTGCGGCAAAGTTATCAGCCGTCTCCTGGGCACCGCCAGCAGTTGTCCAACCGCCCCAGCTGAAGCCAATGATCGAGACAGCAACTGCGCCAACAAAGGCGCCGTAAACACCGGGTTTCGTCCATTCGGGAAATGTCATTTTCGATCCTCTGGCGGAGAAAGCGCCGCATCGCTGTGAGAGTTCGTCTCAGTCGCGGCCTGATCCCGGCTCAGCGCCTCTATCAGGTCGTTTTCAGAAATCGCGCGCAACTCTGTACGTCCGGCATGGTTGCCCCTGCCGCGCACCGTCAGGTAGGTCGCCGTCCGTCGGTAAGCTTCGAAGCTCAACCCCTGGAGATGCTCTTCTTCGACGAGAACTTCGTAATCTCCAGCTGGCAGTTTGTCCGGGTATCCCGACAGGGTGAACGGGTTAGAAAACGTCACCGTCGATCTGGTCGACCGCATGGTCATCTCTGATCTCCGAAATGTTGGCAGGTCCGTCGTTCACCACTGTTTACGGCCGTTGGGATCCCGAGCCTGACCAGTCGAACGATTTCTCCCTTTGTACCTCATGATCGTTGGCCTGGCGCTGACACATGTTAGTGCCTGGCGCCGCGCCGGTCGCGATTACCTGGGTGCGATCGCCGGCACTGACCTGTGTAAGGGCGCCGGGACCGACCTGCGTCTATCCTTGGGTAAACAGGGGCGATCGGCGTTCCTGCAACCAAGGAATGGAATGAAGATGGCGGAACCCAATGTTCTCAATCCACACCCGCCCGAGTTCGAGCGATTTCTCTATGCGTCGGTCGGGGAGGACCGGAACGGATATGTCGTCACGGTTCTCTCCACGCTCGCGCGGCTCGGCCTCGATCCGTGGAAAGAAACCGCTGAGCTGGTCGCTCTGGGGCGCGATGCGGCGCGAGCGCGGTTGGGCAAGCTGCTTGCTCGATTTCCGGATATTCCCACGCTCGAAAGCGACTACCGCAGGGTCGCAGGAGACTTGAGCAAGCTGCTTCCGGAAAGCCCCCCGTCGCAGACCCTGAAGCGAGCTGCCTCGACGGTGGCCGTTGGCCGCCCGGGTACAAGCGGCGCGATCTGGGCCGTGCTCGCGATCATCTTTGTGCTGTTTCAAATGTTTATGGTTGGCGGGTCGGGGTCTGGCGAATGACCGTTTCCGCTAAGGCATCGACGCCAATGGGTCACTCTGCGCACAAGACCGGGACGCTGTCGCCGCGCGAACAGGGCGTTCTCTGGGACATGGAGGAACACTTCTGGACCAGTGGCGCCGACAACGCGCGGGCGACCACAGTAAACAACGCCATCATGGTCTTCCCTTATCCGCCCGGCATCCTCCAGGGCGACCAGATCTGGACTCATCTAAAGCAGAGCAGCGGCTGGCGCTCCGTCGTAATGGCCGAACGTCGCGTTACGCGGTGTCGTGACATCGCCATTCTAACCTACCGTGTCTCGGCGGAGAAAGCAGACGCACCAATCTACAAAGCACTCTGCGCCTCAACATACCTAAACGATGACGACACCTGGCTGAGGATCTCCCACCAGCAAACCATTGTGGCCTGAGTGCCGCAGCGTCATTCGACCTGCCGCACGCGCCGGGACTAACCTGCGTCAGTGTGGCGGGGCGTTGATATCGGCTACGTGAGATGTGCACGCCGATATTTGGTGAGGCATTTTTCCAAGTACCCGAGAAGCGTGTGGGCGTGTTGAACCCGAAAGGGTCGGTATGCCGGCGCGCTTCTTATTTCTCGGAACGTCCAGAAAGGACATTCCCACTGACACCAGAACAGACCAAGACAGCCGACAAGATGAAGTCCGTGAAAGCCGCCTGGGACAAGGCGCCCACCGGTCCGAAAAAGGACGCGGCGCTGAAGCACTACCAGGCCGCCGAGAAGGCAAACACGGCGAAGAACGACGCCGAGACCAACAAGGAACTCGACGCGGCGACCCACGCCCTCGCGTGACCTCCGGCGTCTGACGTGATCACCTGGGCCGCCTGCCGAGCAATCGAGGGCGGCCCTTTCATTTCAGGAGCGGCCCGGTCTGGTCCAGATATGCCGGATCGAACTCGGCAAGTTCCACCAGCCCGCCATGGTCGTGAAATGTCACAAGTCCGTCCCGAAAGGTCACCAGTCCACTCTCGCGAAGCTGGCGCAGGACGCGGTTTACATGGACCGCGCTCAACCCCAGCGTATCGGCGAGATGATACTGCGTCAGCGGGCATTCGAACCCTTCCTTGCTGCCCATGCCGACCAGCGCAAGCCTCGATCCCAGCTCCAGTAGGAAGTGCGCCATGCGGGCGTTCGCATCACGCCGACCGATCCCGACGAGATGCTCCACGACCATCGCCTCGTCCCTTGACGCCGCCCAGAGTATGGCGGTCGCCAAGCGAGGGGTCTGCGCTAAAACTTCCAATAGGTCGCTCGTCAGCACTTCGGCTGCCTCGATGTCCACGATAGGTTCGAAGCTGTGGTCCGAGGTGCGCAAGAGAACGCTCCGTAACCCCAGAAAATCGCCCGGCACCTGGAAATCCACGATCTGCCGCGTCCCGTCGGCCTGTAGCTTGTAGGAACAGACCCAACCCGCGGACAGAATATAGGCAGCTTGAGCTGTCTGACCCTGATGCACCATATCGCGCCCCGCGACGAAGGATCGGCGGCGCTGGTGCAGTTGTTCAAGCACGGCCAGTTCGACCTCCGACAGAGCGACGAAGGCCGAAAGCTTGCGGGCCAGAGGGCTGTGTTCAACTGATGTCATGAGGCCTCCCGGCGTGTCTTGACCCAAGAGCGGAAATCGGCCCGGACACTGCTCTGGATCAGTCCAGCATAATGCAATTCCTGCGAAAAGTACGGATGCATTTGAACCTTACCTGTTCCCGGTTCACGGTGCCACGAAAGGAACCCCTGATGTCCACGGCGAACGAACATGCAGGCGAGGCCGCCCTATCGATCTGCGAGGCGCTCCTGCTTGCCTTGAACGAGCGCGGGCTGCTGCCGGAGCACGAGATCGTGGGGGTTCTTCGCGACGCCGCAGCGACGCATGAGAACGCGGTCGGGCCCGACCCCGAAACGGAAAGGCACCGAGCCGTCGCAGACTTGATCAACGCGATCATTGCTGGCGGTAACTCTGTTCGGCGCTTGTGATGTCAAGCTTCAACAGTGGGCGGGAGCATTTATGGATATGCACTCACGGAAAGAAAAAAATATTCTTTGAGGTGCTATTGTAGAACCCTTGCTGAGCCATCATTTCAATAGCATTGGCACTCCGGTATGGCGAGTGCCAAAGCACATCCTAACATCGCCATGCTCCCTAGGAAATCCGAAGAAGGAGCACTTACGTGTCGTTCACTCCACTCCACGACCGGGTTCTCGTCCGCCGCATTGAAGGCGACGCGAAGACCTCAGGCGGGCTCATCATCCCGGACACCGCAAAAGAGAAGCCACAGGAGGGTGAGATCGTGGCGATCGGCGCCGGCGCCAAGGACGAGGACGGCGAGCGCATCGCCATGGACGTCAAGGCTGGCGACCGGATCCTGTTCGGAAAATGGTCAGGAACCGAAATCAAGCTCGATGGCGAAGATCTCATAATCATGAAGGAGAGTGACATTCTCGGCGTCATGGCCTGACCCCGACAGCGACGCCGAAATTTCATTCTCAGGAGCACCCGACCATGTCCGCCAAAGACGTCAGATTCAGTACAGATGCCCGCGACCGCATGCTGAAAGGCATCAACACGCTGGCCAACGCCGTGAAGATCACCCTCGGGCCAAAGGGCCGGAACGTCATCCTCGACAAATCCTGGGGTGCGCCGCGCATCACTAAAGACGGTGTGACCGTTGCCAAGGAAATCGAGCTGTCCGACCATTTCGAGAACATGGGCGCGCAGATGGTCAAGGAGGTCGCCCAGCGCACCAATGACGAGGCTGGCGACGGGACCACGACCGCAACCGTACTCGCCCATGCGATTGTCCGAGAGGGCATGAAATCGGTCGCCGCCGGCATGAATCCGATGGATCTTAAACGCGGGATCGACAAGGCCGTCGCTGCGGTCGTGGCCGAGATCAAGACCATGTCCCGCCCCGTCGGCGACAGCGACGAGATCGCGAAGGTCGGCGCCATTTCGGCGAACGGAGAGGTCGCGATCGGCCGTCAGATCGCCGATGCGATGGCCAAGGTCGGCAATGAGGGCGTGATCACCGTCGAGGAAAACAAGGGACTGGAGACCGAAACCGAAGTGGTCGAGGGCATGCAGTTCGACCGCGGCTATTTGAGCCCCTACTTCATCACGAACGCTCAGAAGATGGTCGTCGAACTGGAAGACTGCGTCATCCTTCTGCAAGAGAAAAAGCTGACCTCGCTGGCCCCAATGGTGCCCTTGCTCGAAGCGGTCATGCAAGCGGACAAGCAGCTCTTGGTTGTCGCCGAAGATATCGATGGCGAAGCGCTCGCCATGCTTGTCGTGAACAAGCTCCGCGGAGGGCTGAAGGTCGCAGCCGTCAAGGCACCTGGCTTCGGGGATCGTCGCAAGGCGATGCTGGAAGACCTCGCAATTCTTACGGGCGGCCAGGTCATTTCAGAAGAACTCGGAGTTAAACTCGAGAACGTCACGTTGGACATGCTGGGTGTCGCCAAGAAGATCACCATCACAAAGGACGCAACGACAGTGATCGATGGAGCGGGCGACAAGACGGCCATCGCCGCGCGCGTGTCTCAGATCCGCACGCAGATCGAAGACACCACGTCGGATTATGACAAGGAAAAGCTGCGGGAACGGCTAGCCAAGCTTGCCGGCGGCATTGCCGTGATCCGGGTCGGAGGGGCAACCGAAATCGAGGTGAAGGAGCGCAAGGACCGCGTAGACGATGCGCTGAATGCCACCCGGGCTGCGGTCCAGGAAGGTGTCGTGCCCGGTGGCGGCGTGGCCCTGATTCATGCCGGCAGGGTGCTTGCGACGCTGAAGGGTCAGAACACTGATCAGGACGCCGGCATCAAGATCGTCCGCCGCGCGATCCAGGCACCGCTGCGCCAGATTGCCGGGAATGCCGGCGTCGACGGTTCGGTCGTCGTGGGAAAGGTGACCGAGAACGACAGCCCAAGCTTCGGTTTCGATGCGCAGGCCGAAGACTACGGCAACATGTTGAAGGCCGGTGTCATCGATCCAACCAAAGTCGTCCGGATCGCGCTCGAAAACGCAGCGTCGATTGCCGGGCTATTGATCACAACCGAAGCGATGGTCGCGCAAAAGTCTGAGAAAGCCGGTGCCCGCAGCGAAGTGTCCGACATGAGCGGAATGGGCGGAATGATGTAATCGCCCGCATCTCATTGGCAGGGCCCCTGGGGCGCCAAATCGCAAACTGACGAAGACCAGGGAAGAAAGAAAAGCATCAGAAACAGAAATCTGGATCAGGAGGATCTGACGTGTCAAAAGGTGACAAGAAGCGTGGAAACAGAGAAGCGAAGAAACCCAAGAAGGTGAAGGAAAAGGTCGTTGCGACAGCCGACTTCACGAAGGGCAGAGCCCTGAATAATCTTGGGGAGCACAAGAAGAAATAGGTATCAGCCACGTGATTTTGTATCACGAAAGATGGAGCCCGTATGGCAGCGGGAGAAGCAGAGGCTCGCTGCATCAGGCAGGCTCAGGGCCGCAAAAGAAGCGACGGTGAAAAGTTGCCGAAGAAAATGCCCAACACGCGTGTTTGATCGAGAAGTCGCGAGTTAGCGAATGCAACCCCGCAGTGGCTTCGTTGATCTCGCTGGATTTGAAGTCGAAGCCTGCGAGGTCCTTGTAAGACGGAAAGCCCGCCACCTTGGTTTGATAGGCGATGGACCGGACTTCACGTTCGGCCATTTCCGCCTTGATAAGTTGGGACAACATCGGCGTTGCTGCTTCGAAGACTGGTGTGAACCGCCCCTTGTTTGCCGGAGACCCAGAAGTAAGGATACTGGGTCATGGGAAAGACGAAGAACGGAACACGTTATCCAGAAGAACTTCGCAACCGAGCGGTGCGGATGGTACTGGATCACGAGGGCGATTACAGCTCCGGAGCCAGGGACAGCGACCAGGCAGCAATTGGCACTGAGATTGTTGCGTCAAGCATCAAGTTGCTTGCGTTCCCGGCGGCGGCGGGTAGCGAACTGTTAAACCGCGTCGAAAGTGCGGGTAAGATGTGGATCGCGGGCGCACTTAGAGACAACGTACTCGCGCCGAAAACTCACAAAGCATACTCGGACGCTCTAAACGATGACGCAATCAACGCTCTAGAAGAGCATACCTTCGTTCGGAAACGTCTCAGAGTGTGAGGACTGAACATGACCGTCTTCGCAAAGAAGTGGCGAGTTATCGTATGGAGGATGCGATAAATTCGGCACTCGTCGCTGACGAAGTGCGTGATTTGGCTCCAAACATCATCGCCCTCTACCAATATTCGCGAAATCTCCAACGTGGACATCAAAGGCCAACGATAGAGATCGAATAGAGCTTTAAGACTGGGGGCTAATTTGCCTTAAACGAAAACGAGCGTCTAAGCGGACCTTGGTCTAAGGAGATCGAACGGCAGCAAAGTCTCGCATTGTGTGAATTCGCCCGGCTCCTGATTTCGCTGGAGCAGCGAAAGTCCGGTCTCACGGGCCGCAACGCAGCGAACGAGGCAGATGGTTAATGGCCGCAATGGGCCGTTCGCGATAGACGGAACGGGTGGAAGGCGAACTTCCGGCGTCCCGCTATTCAGAGTTCCAATGGTTTTTGGTCTCGTGTGGTTTCGGCACGAAAATGCGAAGGTGTCTTCCCGGTCCACTGCCTGAATGCTCGAGTTAATGCTGACGGGCTCGAGAGGCCAACCCGCAATCCGATCTGCGCGATAGGTGTGTTTGTGTTCGCGACAAGCTCAACCGCGAGGTGCCGACGGGCCTCGTCTTTCATCTGACTATAGGTGACGCCTTGGGCCGACAGAATGCGCTGCATCTGACGTGGGTGCGTGCCGCAGATTTCAGCAAAACGGTTCAGCGACAGGCCCTCGACACCGATATTCTCCACAAGCAGGCTCCGAAAATAGGCAACCGTTGCACCGGAGCTACCATCGCGTGCGAACTCTCCCCGCGGAGTCTCAACCACGTCCCAGCCGGGTGAAAACGGCTCCCAGAGCCATTGCGGAGGGAAAGAAATTCGCAGGCCGTTAATGTTGGACTTGATGAAAGAGCTTTTAGGCAGGAAGCCCGGTGGAAAGCCTGCATTAGTTGGCGAAGTAACGATGATGCTTTTTGGATCGAATGTATTTCCCAATCCCCGTTTGATCAGGCTTACGTAGAAGACAACGCCGATAGCATCCAGTTGTGTGGTTGGCCCCGAAACCCTGAGCGTGCGCTGGACTTCGAAGCTCGCAGCGCCGGCTGATGCGGAAAACAAGTAGCGCACATTGTCAACTTGCGTCGCGATTTCCAACACAATCCGGGCCAAGAAATCTCCCAACGTGACGGCATTTTTTGCAGCTTTCCAAATGGCTGGTGCGCCTTTGTTTGCGACTTCAGTCGCTACCTTTGCGCCGAAATGAACATCGCCGAGGGTCTCCGCCATATCCTCCATTGCGGCGTAGCATGCGGACGCATCGACAAGCATCGTCGGGGTGGTCAGCGCGGCCGAAGGTATCTTGTGTCTGAGCAACAGCGCTTCAACATCGCCACCACGTTGGGCAAATTCTGTGGTAAGCGGGAGCAGCACCAGCGTTGCCCTTGTGAGTTTTAGGTCAGACGGATAGTTCATCCGGGCTCCCGCCTTTCTGCTAAAAATTTACTTAAGGTGACAGCGTTCTTGTCTGGCTGGCACGAGATGTAAATAGCCAGTTCGAGAACCATGGTAAATGTCTGCGGTGCCGGAGACAGAATTTCCGGCGACTGGACGGGTCGGAAGATTTGAAAATGTGGAGGAATTGAATGTGTTGAAGGCAAAGTATTTGGCTGCTTGTGCGATAGCCGCTCTATTATCCTCAACTGTGGTCGTGCGGGCCAATGACGTTGTGATCGTGGGCGGTCGGGTGATCGACCCCGAGACCGGGCTTGATGCCATTCGGAATGTTGCCATCGAAGGCGACAAGATCGTGGCCATCAGCGAATTTCCACTCGAGGGCGATGTGGTGATTGATGCCACCGGTCACGTGGTGTCGCCTGGTTTCATTGACCTGCACGCACACGGTCAGAACATCGGCGACTACCGAATGCAGGTCATTCAGGGCGTCACAACATCGCTGGAGCTTGAATCCGGCGTTCTACCCATCGGCGATTGGTATGACGCGCAGGCGCAGAAAAGCCTGCCGATCAACTACGGTGCCTCAGCGGGCTGGACATACAGCCGGATCGCGACCTTTTCGGACACCGACCCGCTGGCAACAGCAGCCTATTTTCAGGATGCACAGAGCCGCAATGACTGGAAGATGGATATTGCCAACCCGGATCAATCCGAAAATATCCTGTCGCTGCTTGAACAGGGCCTGAAGGAGGGGGCAATCGGCATCGGCGTGAACGCCGGTTATGCGCCGGGCTATGGGCAGAAAGAGTATTTCGCTCTTGCCGAGTTGGCCAACGAATACAACGTCCCGACCTACACACATGTGCGATACGCCAGCAACATCGAGCCACAGAGTTCCTTCGAGGCGGTCAAGGAGCTGATCGGCAACGCTGCGATCACCGGCGCGCACATGCATCTTTGTCACATAAATTCGACCTCGTTGTCCGATATTCATGCCACGCTGGCGCTGATTGAAGAGGCGCAAACCAAAGGCATCAGGGTCACGACCGAGGCCTATCCTTTTGGCGCCGCCAACACCGTGGTTGGCGCGGCCATGTTCAGCGGCCCTGACTGGCGCGGCCGGATGTCTTCGACAGCCAATAACTTTCAGCTCGGCGCGGACAGGATGACCGAAGACGAACTGGCGGACTATCAGGCCAACAAGCCCGGCACGTTCATCACCTGGCATTTCCTCGATGAGAACAAGGCGGAGGATCTGGCCCTGCTGGACGCGTCGGTGACCCATCCTTCGGTGCTGATCGCCTCGGATTCCGTATTTTGGTCCTACTTCGACGAAGATGGCAACGTCCAAACCTATGAGGGGGATGAATGGCCGCTGCCGGAAAAGGTGTTCAGCCACCCGCGTTCAACCGCAACGTATTCCAAGGTCCTTCGCTCCTATGTGCGGGAGCGCGGGCTTCTTTCACTCAATGAAGCGATCCGGAAGATGTCGCTGATGCCCGCACAGACAATTGAAGACAGTGTGCCGCAGATGCGGAACAAAGGCCGGATTCAGATTGGGATGGACGCGGATATCGTCGTCTTCGATCCTGCAACGATCGCTGATTTGGCCACCTTCGCCAATGCCAACCAACTGACCGTTGGTGTACAGGCCGTGCTGGTAAACGGCGGCTTTGCAGTGCGCGACGGTGAATTGGTGCTGGACGCGCCTTACGGTCAGCCGATCCGCAATGCTGTTACGAAATGAAATTTTCAAACCTACTGGAGCATCCAAAAATGAGCAGATTTAGACTTTTAACGACGACCCTCGTTGTGGGCGGTCTGGCTGCATCAGCGGCATACGCCCAAAACTACGACCTCGTGATCAACAACGGCCGGGTCATGGACCCTGAAACGATGTTCGATGATGTCGCCAATGTTGGCATCTCTGATGGGCGCATCGTCGCCATCAGCAAGCAGCCTCTTTCAGGTGCGGAAACCATTGATGCCACCGGTCACGTTGTGGCCCCCGGTTTCATCGATACGCATTACCACGCCGTAGATGAATTTGCGACCAAGATGGCGCTGCGGGATGGCGTCACCACAGGGATGGATTTGGAACTTGGCGCGTTCAATGTCGGTGGGTGGTATGATGAAAAAGTCGAAACCGGATGGCAGGTGAATTATGGCACCACAGCAGGAATGATAATGGCACGGATGGCGGTTCATGATCCTGAGGCTGGACTAAGTGAACCAACTGATTATGCGCGAGCAACCCCCTATATCGCTGCGGCGGGCGCGGATGGAATTGTCGGATGGTCCGTTACCAGATCGTCTATCGACCAGATGAACGAGGTCATGCAAATCCTGGACACCGACCTTAAGAACGGTGCGATTGGGGTTGGGGTGGGGGCCGCCTATATGGCGCGCGGTCTGACCAGTTACGAGCTTTTCGCCGCGCAACGGGCGGCCGCAAACTATGGCCGCCTCACGTCCGTGCATACTCGGTATCACCTAATTCAGGATACACCGACGGAAGCGCCCATCGCCTTTGACGAGATCTTCACCAACGCGATGTTGCTGGATGCACCTCTTTTGATGGCCCATAACAATGATTACGGCTGGTGGGAAATTGAAGAAAAACTCCAGATGGCCCGCGACAAAGGCCTCAATATGTGGTCGGAGTATTACCCTTATGCGGCGGGATCGACACCAGTCAGTGCAGACTTCCTGCGCCCAGCGGAATGGCGGGAAAAATACGGCTACCGCTACGAAGACACGCTCTATGATCCGGTCGATGACGCCTATCTCACGGATGAGACATACGCGGCACTTCTTGAATCCAACCCAGGACGGGCTGTTGTCGTGTTCTTTCCATACCGCGAAGAGTGGATGCCCTATTGGTTGACGGTTCCGCATATGACACTGGCCAGCGATGCAATGGCGGGTGTCGGCGAAGATGGTGAATTGCTGCCATGGGACGCGGAGTACTCCGACTATCGCGGTCACCCCAGAACGTCCGGCACCCGTGGAGCGACCTTCCGTATGGGCCGTGAACAGGGCGTACCGCTGATGTTCACCATTGCGCAGGCCAGCTACTGGGTTGCCAAACATCTGGGCGACACCGGGTTGAAGTCAATGCAGGACCGAGGCCGGATGCAGGTGGGCAAAGTCGCCGATATCACGATCTTTGATCCTCAAACGATCACGGACAATTCCGGCTACAAGGTTGGCGAGCACGGCACGCCGACGACAGGTATTCCATATGTCATTGTGAACGGCACGATTGTGGTCAAGGAAAATGAAGTGCTGCCCGTCAAGGCGGGTGAAGCAATACGGTTTCCGCTCGAAGCCAACGGACGTTTCGAAACAATTGAGGTCAACAAATGGTTGAACGAACACACGATCGGCGTAAACCCGGAATTAGTCACAATCGACGTGCATGATGACTCTGGAGCAGGAGCGCTTCTGGACGTCGAACACTAATACATGCTGAGGGCCCGTGTGTTTGAAATCGAGAGACTCTCCCGCCAACGGCATGGGCCTTCAACCAACTATCGATGCGTGGATTTGAACCAAGACAGAAAAATCAAAGTGTTGGGCGGCGAGAGTATCAGCGCGTAACGTGCCTCGGTCACTGAATCTGCCGACGCTGCGATCAATGGCTCGTAGCGGCTGTGACGACTGTGGCTTCGTATCGAATACAGTCTTTATGAACTCAAAGTCTTGCTCAGACAATGAACGGTGGATTTACGTGAGCTTAATCGCCGCGTTGATAAACTATGCAAACGTCGGCTTTGGGCCGGTCGCGTCCGTTGGCCTGGCTTGCCACCACGACTTTGCAAATGTCGCTACCTGCGCAGAGCCGTCATTCATCCTCAGCGCAGCATTGGTCACAATGGGCTCACTGCCGCCGTTAGCTGCACGTTGTTCGAAGGTCCGAAGTGGGCCGTCCAGTTCGGAGAGCTGGCCGCTGTCCGAAGATGACAGTATTTGACTTGAGATTTCATTCTGGGCAATTGAATTCCTGCTTTGTGAGGCGCACTGTCAGCCAAATGACATCAGATCCCATTGTACACCCTAGGCCACCGACTCATAACTCCGCAACCAGATGCGGATAGAAGCGAGTTGGACCGAGGCGAGGAAGTTGTCGTCGCGTTTGTCGTATCGGGTTGCAATCGCGCGGTAGTTCTTGATCTTGTTG
>JAXMOA010000007.1:0-250930 GCA_034670145.1 Marinibacterium sp. | reverse complement strand
GAGCCGAACGTGTAACCGTAGGCCGAGGAATAATAGAGGTCATAGTCGGTCTGACCGGTTTCACCATCGTAGTACTGGCTGTGGTAGGCGTAGTCTTCGCCAAGGCCATACGCGTTCCCCGACGAGGTCGAGTAGACGTAGTAGGTCCCTGTCGCGCCGGTCTCGTCGGTTACGGAGTAGGAGTAACCTTCATAGAGACCCTGGGAACCGTCGGTGTCATAGGTGACGCCGTAGTAATAGTCGGTCCCGTTGTACCAGTAGTAGTAGTAGGTCGCGTCATCCGCCGTATCGTCAGCTTCGTAGTAGCCGCCGTAACCGTAGAAGCCATCGGTGATGTCACCATCATCAAAGTCAGCGTAGTCATACGACCCGATCATGCCAGAGCCGAACGTGTAACCGTAGGCTGAGGAATAATAGAGGCTGTAGTCGGTCTGACCGGTTTCACCATCGTAGTACGAGCTGTGGTAGGCGTAGTCATCACCCAGGCCATACGCGTTCCCCGACGAGGTCGAGTAGACGTAGAAGTAGGCCGAAGCACCGGTCTCGTCGGTCACATAGTAGGTGTAACCGTCATAGAGACCCTGGGAGCCGTCGGAGTCATAGGTGACGCCGTAGTAGATGTCGGTCCCGTTGTACCAGTAGTAGTAGTACGAGTAGTCATCCGCCGTATCGTCAGCTTCGTAGTAGCCGCCGTAGCCATAGAGGCCTTCGCTGATGTCGCCATCGCCGAAGTCAGCGTAGTCATACGACCCGATCATGCCAGAGCCGAACGTGTAACCGTAGACTGAGGAGTAGTAGAGGTCATAGTCGTACTGACCTGTCTCACCATCATAGTAATAGCTGTGGTACGCGTAGTCTTCGCCCAGACCATACGCGTTTCCTGTCGAGGATGAGTAGACATAGTAGTAGGCCGAAGCACCGGTCTCGTCGGTCACATAGTAGGTGTACCCGTCATAGAGACCCTGGGAGTTGTCGGAGTCATAGGTGACGCCGTAGTAGATGTCGGTCCCGTTGTACCAGTAGTAGTAGTAGGTCGCGTCATCCGGCGTATCGTCAGCTTCGTAATAGCCATAATAGCCATAGAGGCCATCGGTGATGTCACCATCGCCGAAGTCAGCATAGTCATAAGACCCGATCATGCCCGAGCCGAAGGTGTAGCCATATGCCGAGGTATAATAGAGATCGTAGTCGTACTGGCCTGTTTCACCATCATAGTAGTAGTTGTGGTAGGCGTAGTCTTCGCCCAGGCCATATGCGTTCCCGGAAGAGGACGAATATACGTAGTAGTAGGCCGAAGCACCGGTCTCGTCGGTCACGTAGGAGATGTAACCGTCATACAACCCCTGGGAGTTGTCGGAGTCATAGGTACTACCGTAATAGATGTCGGTACCATTGTACCAGTAATAATAGTATGTTGTCATTTTGAGGCCCCATATATTTGGACTAGCTCGGTTTGAATCGCCTGCCAGAAACTAGGAAAACCTCTGGCAGGCCGCTTAAAATGCAGATCGTTACTATGTCTTATTAGGGTCGGTCAGTTGGTGCGATCTGGCGCGCCACCACCTGGACCCTGGGCTGCCCGTTTCAGCACACCCTGTTCTTCCAGTTGCCCGAACAAACCTGTCAGTTTTCTGTGGAGGTCGTTTGCCGCGGGCATTGGCAGAACCAAACGCGTGATCGGATGCATCGTGGATGATCCACCGCCGAGTTGGTCCAGCCGTGTAACGCCAACTTCGATACGGAAGTTAGCACCGTCATAAAACACCGAAACGATGCTGTCGCCAAACTGCTCTGGCACAGAGTTATCGATGATGTAGTCGGGTTTTTTTTGATTTTCGTTCACAAATATATTCCTTCGAATCGTAGAAATACGATCAACTTCCTTTGGGTCATGATACCGTTACCCAAAATTACCTTTCTCGCAAGCTCCTTTCAAAACTTTTTGCGATGGGTTCAAACACGTATTGAAAGAATGTCCGAGACCCGGTTTTAATATACGCCTCGACGTTCATGCCGGCATAAAGGCCGTCAACGCCAATATCGTCAGGTAAAATCACCTTTGAGACACGTGCTTCATAGTACTCGATTCCTTCCGCTTCATCAAGGAGTCGATCCGCCGAGACATATTCAAGTGTCCCGGACATCAAGGGCGCAAAGGGAATATCGAGCGCCTCCATTCTTACAAATGCTTCCTGGCCAACGTGGATACGATCAATATCCACAGGCATAACACGCACTTTGGCGACCAGATCCGCCGGCTGCGGGAGAAGCTCTGCAACTTCGCCGCCTTCGTAAAGGACGGCGCCGATTGTGTTCACCTTGACCGAGACGACAACGCCGTCGACGGGCGACAACACTTCGCTGCGTTTGATCACATCGCGGGTCGCCTCGATTTCGGCGCGGAACTTTGCGATTTCGACGCGCAGGACGCCGACCTGCTCGGCGGCCAGCTCTACGCGGTCTTTTTCAAGGGAGATGACCTGTTGATGATAGCCGAGGATCTTCTGTTCTGTTTCCCCGATGGCCGAGTTGGCAGCGGCAAGCTGGCCTTCGACCTTCACCTGTTCCCGGCGCATGTTGTAGATGCGGGACCGGTCGATGAGCTGTTTCAGCCGAAGTTCGTCGATGGCGGCGAGCTCTTCGTCCAGCAGGCCTTTTTCGCGACCGAGAGACTCGATTTGTGATTTGATGCCGAAGAGTTCCTGTTCACCCGCATCAATCTGGCGTTGCAGCAGCTCGACTTCGATCGACTTCTTTTCAAGGCGGGCCTGAAACTCTGCGTCCTGGTCGGCCAGAAGATCGGCGATTGCTGTGTCGGTCTCAGCCTGATCCAGCAGCCAGGACGGATATGTGATCTTGTCGAGGCTATTGCGTTCGGCCAGCAGAACCGCAAGGCGCGCGGCGCCCGCGTTGAGTTCGGCGTGGAGGCGTTGCAGGTCGGAATTGGCTTTGGTCGTGTCAAGGCGGATCAATACGTCGCCGCGCTGAACCTCCTGGCCGTCCTTGACGAGGATTTCAGAGACGATGCCGCCTTCGAGATGCTGAACAATCTGATTCTGGCCGCGTGCTTCGAGTTTGCCTTGCGCGATTACCGCGCCTTCGAACGGAAGGTAGGCCGCGCCGACAGTGACAGCCGTTGCCAGAAACAGAACGGCCACAACACCGACCCGGAGTGCCGGGCCGAAATCAGTGCTGCGAAGAAGCCGGCGACGGAGGTCGTCGGAAGCGCCTTTGTCTGATCCTTTGTTTGCCATGCTGCCTTACCCCTGCTTGATCCGGCCATTGCCGGGCTGGACGTTGGGTTGGGTTTTCGTGTCTTCCTCAGCTGGCTGCGGCTTTGCCTGGTTTGCCGGTTGGAATGCGACGGGGCGCGGACCGGCGAATTTTTGCGGGGCGGGCGCCGCCTGTTGCGGTCTTTGCGGTTGGCCTGTGGGTACACGGCCGGCCTCGGATTGCGCCGGACCGCGGGGCGGTTGCTGTGCCTGACCGCGGGGCGGTTGCTGTGCCTGACCGCGGGGCGGTTGTTGTGCCTGACCACGGGGCGGTTGTTGTGCCTGACCACGGGGCGGTTGTTGTGCCTGACCACGGGGCGGTTGTTGTGCCTGACCACGGGACGGTTGTTGTGCCTGACCACGGGACGGTTGTTGTGCCTGACCACGCGCTGGCTGCGCCGGGGCGTGGACCGGTTGCATCACTGGTTGAGCCGTTTCGTACACCGGCGCTGCGGGGCGCGGTGGCTGGGCTTCGGCAGCGGGTTGTTTCTGTGGAGGCTGGGCTGGGGTCGTCGGCGCCGTAATAAATGGCTGCGCTCCCGGTGTTGCACCTGGCGCACCCTGCGGACGACCGGGCGCAGCGGCCATGCCACCAGCGCGGGCTTTTTGCTGATCTTGCTGGCTTTCGGCAGGTTCGATGACTCCGCCGCGCATCAGCATCACCCGGTCCGCAGTCCGCATGAGCGCATCGCGGGGCGAAATCAGAACGACGGCTGCGCCCTTTTCCTTGAGGCTTTCGACCAGAGAGGCGACCAATTTATCGGAGGCCTGATCCATGTTCTGGTTCGGTTCATCCAACACCAGCAGCGACGGGTTGCCATAGACCGCACGGGCCAAAAGCAGCCGGCGGTACTGACCCGGGGTCAAAAGATAAGAGGCCGTGAGCATCGGCGTATCGAGCCGGTCCTGAAAATTGCCCACTTCGTTTTCCAGATCAACCGCGCGCAGGGCATCCCATATGGCGTTTACGTCAGGCTCTCGGAAGCGGCTGATGTTGTCGGCGATCGAACCGGGCAGCACGTCGGAGACCTGCGGCAGATAGCCAATCGTCTCGGCCAGGGCGTCACGTGCATAGCTGTGAATGTCCGCGCCATCCAATTGGACGGTGCCTGAATTCGGCTCCATCGCACCGATCAGCAATTGTGACAGGATGCTTTTACCAGAAGCGTTTGGCCCGATGATGGCCATGATCTCGTTCGGTTCGATATTCAGCGTTGCGCCGCGCACAACTGGCTGCCGTTTGCGTCCGCCACGGGGCACGTAGACCAGACCCTCGGCGACAATGCGACCGGAGTTTGGCTTGCGTTCCAAGAGTGTGGTTTGCTCGGGGCCGGACAGCAGGCGCGACACGCGGGCATAGGCGTCGCGGGCTGTGATGTATCTGATCCGTCCCATGATCACGCCTTCAATCGGGTTTACCGCCCGCGACATCAGGATGGATGCGGCAAGGATCATGCCCGGATTGACCTGCGCAGACAGCGCGAGATAGGCGGCGGTCGCGATGGCCAGGACCTGCGCAGAAGTCCGCAGACCTTGCGAAAACCCCTGAGTCACGTTGGAACTGCGCCCGGCGACACGGATATCTTCGGAGAAGGCCAGTTGGCTGCGCAGCCAACTGCGGCGCACGGGTTCGGACATGCACAGGGAATGCACGAGCGCCCCACCCTCGGCGAAGCGGCTGAACTGGTCCTCGGATGTTTTCATCCGGTTGGTGGCGACCATCTGGCGTTTGTTCGACGTGTAGGCCGAGATGATTGCCAGCAACAACATTAGTATGGCAATGGCCACACCCAAAAGGCCCAAAATCGGGCTGATCAGGAATAGCACGAAGATGAACAAGGCCGAGAACGGCACGTCCATCATGCTCAGCAAATCGCGACTGCCGATGAACTGGCGGATGGTGTTGACGTCGGCCAACGGACGTGAGCGGTCTGGCAGATCAACCGACGCGCTGAGTGATTTCTTGATGACGCGATCGCCAAGCTCCACATAGATTCGGTGGCTCATGCGTTGCGTGACGGCCCGGCGGATCTGATCAAAGATCACGGAAAAGCCAAGCGCACAGACCGCAACGATGGTGAGCGCGAAAAGGGTTTCCGAGCTCTGACTGGTCATGACACGCTGATAGATCTGCAGAATGTAGATCGGAACGGTCAGAAGCAGAACGTTATATGCCAACGAGAAAAGGAACACGGCCAGCATGGCCATGGAGCCTTTGGCGCCCAAAACTTTGACGAAGCCGGGAGACCCGATTTCAGACCCAAAGGCAGATGAACCTCCGGATGCGTCTGCAGCCACAATCGTTCTCCTTCAAAATCTGCTCACGGCGCAAAATCGCACCACTTGTCAGAGGCATTCATGAAAAACATGAAAATGCAATACGTTTCAATAAAATATGCTTTTCTTGCTAGCATGTTCAAGCTGGAAATAACAGCCCAAAACGCTGGTCAAATCTGTGTGTTGCGCGGTTGAACAAGCGCCAGTTGACCAGTTGAGGGTGGAAGAGCCTGGTCTATGCCTGACTCTTCCACCCGGATCGTGTTGCCCTATTAGCGGGCAAATGGGTCTGGCAGGGCCGGCAGGATCTGGCCCGCGCATTCACCAAATCCGATACGATAGCCATCGCCCTGGGCGTGGCCGCGCAGGGTCAGGGTATCGCCATCCTCAAGGAAGGAGCGGACCTCTCCGCTGTCCAGTGTGATCGGCTCTTTGCCGCCCCAGCTGAGTTCCAGCAGCGAGCCGCGTTCGGAGGGGGTAGCGCCAGAGATGGTGCCCGAACCCAGCAGGTCACCGACATTCATCGGACAGCCGGATGTGCTGTGATGGGCCAGTTGCTGGGCGGCAGAGTAGTACATTTCATTGTAATTGGTCTGCGCGATGGTGGTTTCGGGCTTGTCCGCCGGGCTGAGGCCGACTTCGAGCTGGATGTCATACAGCATCGGGCCGCAATCCTTGAGGTGATCCAGCAGTTCGAACTCGCGTTCGGGTGTGTCGCATTTGAACGGATCGAGCGCGGCCTTTGTCACGATCCAGGGAGAGATCGACGTCGCCGTTGCCTTGGCCTGGAACGGACCAAGCGGCTGGTATTCCCAGGCTTGAATGTCGCGGGCGGACCAGTCGTTCAGCAGGACATAGCCGAAAATGTTGTTGTTTGCCTCTTGCACCGTGATCGGACCCTCGGACGAGACCCCCACGATGGCGCCCATTTCAAGTTCCAGGTCAAAGCGACGGCAAGGCATGAAGGCCGGGACGGCATGGTCGGGCGATTTCAACTGGCCCCAGGGGCGGCGCACAGGCGTGCCATCGACGACGACAGAGGAGGCGCGGCCGTTGTATCCGATCGGGATATGCAGCCAGTTGGGTGGCAGAGCGTTTTCAGCGCCCCGGAACATGGTTCCCACGTTTGTCGCATGGTGCCGACCCGCGTAGAAATCGGTGTATTCGCAGACGACCAGTGGCAGGTGCATCTCGACCGTGTCCATGGGCACCAGCATCGGTTCAACCTTGGCCTGCTCTTCGGATCCTTCCGCCAGAAGCGCGGTAAGGCGTTCGCGCAGCGCGGCCCAGACAGCGGGCCCCTCTTCCATCAGGTCATTCCAGTATGGGACATCAAAAACCGGCGCGTCGCACAGATCGATCAAGCCTGCCTCTTCTGCGGCTTGTATATCGAGGATCATGTCGCCGATGGCCACACCGCAGCATGGGTCCGACCCTTCGGTCGAAAAAACCCCATAGGGGAGGTTATTCAGAGGGAATGGGTGGTTTTCAGCATTGGCCGAGGCGACCCAGCTTGTCAGGAGAGGCATGTCTATGTCCGTTCTATTGACCGTTCAGGCCGGTTGTGCGTCTGGTTGCATGTCCGGCATCGCTTGCGCGATGGCAGTGTTTTTGCGGCAAAGCGCGTCAATGTCCACCAGTCGCGCGAACTGGGTCAGGTCACACCCCCAGCGGCGGGCATTGACCATCTGGCCGACAAGGCAGAGATCCGCCAGCCCGATCGTCTCGCCAAAACAGTAAGGCGTGTCACCTGGCAGCAGTTTCTGGAAGGCGGTGAAGCCCTCGGCCATCCAATGGTTCATCCAGGTTACCGCCTCGGCCTGATCGTGGCCGAGCGTCGCCTTGAGATAGCCAAGTACCTTGAGGTTGTTCACCGGGTGGATATCAAGCGCGATTTGTGCCGCCGCAGCCCGCACCTGAGCCCGTGTGACCGGATCAGCGGGCAAAAGCGCCGGTTCTGGCCAGGTTTCCTCGATGTAATCCAGCAAGGCCACGGATTGGGTGATAATGCGTCCATCATCGAGTTCGAGCGAAGGCACCCCCTGCCCCGGGTTCACGGCCGCATATGCGCTTTGGTTCTGTTCACCCTGGACCAGATTTACGGGCACGATGGTATAGTCGACCCCCTTCAGGTTCAAAGCAGCCCGGACGCGCAAGGATGTTGTGGACCGCCAGTACGAGTAAAGCTTCATCGGTTCTTCTCCGGAGGGATCGCGTTGCGTGACCTTTACCCTACAGGTCGCGCTATTGCATAGCACTTGCTGGAAACCAAAGCGAAGATAGATTGCACACGTCAGGCATAAGCCGCCGGGTGGATAGGGCACTGTCAAATTCTATGTGTGGAGGTCTATCAATTCGGGGGTTTGCGCACCAAATAGGGTTTGGGTGTCAATCAGAGAATCGAGGATCCGGATGGACATTGTGCAGGACGCGCTGAGCGGGCCCGCATCGAGCGTCGCGCAAATGATGCTCAAGATGGGATTGGAAGGGGCGACGCAGGAAGAAGTGCTGGAGCAATACTGTCATGGGTTGCTGGACATCGGCATACCCTTGATGCGGATGCATGTGGCGCAGAGTGCTTTTCATCCTCGCTATGGTGGGGTCGGATTTGATTGGACGCGGTCTGATGGGCTGACCTCGGAGCACTATCAGTTCACCGATACCCCGGCCGAGATGTGGCTGAACAGCCCGCTGTACTACCTGCTGCGGTCGCGGAAAATGGAACTGCGGGTGCCTTTGCGGGATACAAACGAGGAAAGCCGCTTTCCCTTGCTGAACGACCTGCGCCAGCGTGGGGCAACCGACTATTTCGCGTCGGCCCTGATCCTGAATCAGTTGGCGCAGGATCAGGTGATTGACCCGGACAACACCCCCGAAGGCGCATTGTTGTCCTGGACCAGCGATGGGCCTGCCGGGTTTTCGGATCAACAGATCCATCAGATCCGGGCGGTTCTGCCGTATCTGGGACTGGCGCTGAAATCAGCCTCCAACCGGAAGATGGCGCGCGAGCTGTTGGGTGTCTATCTGGGTGCGGATGCCGGAAACCGGGTTTTATCTGGCGAGATTGAGCGCGGATCGCTGGAGAAAATTGATGCCGCGATTTGCTATTTTGACCTGATCGGTTTCACAAGTCTGGCCGAGCAGCTGGAGGGGGACAAGATGATCGAGATGCTGAACGCCTATTTCGGCGTGACGGTGCGGATCATCGAAGACATCGGCGGTCATGTCCTGAAATTCATGGGGGACGGCCTGATGGCGATGTTCGATCTGGGCGATGCGCCGGAGGATGCTGAGGCGGCGCTCGCCGCGGCGGCCCGGATGACGAAAGAGATCGAAGAGCTGAACGCAACGCGTGGGGCGGCGGGTTTGCCGACGGCCGGGTTTACGCTGGCTCTGCACAACGGAGAGATCCTGTACGGCAATATCGGCGCGGATTCGCGGCTGGATTTCACGGTGATCGGGCCAGCCGTCAATCAGACGGCGCGGTTGTCGGACATGCATCGTGCACTAGGTCAGAACATCATCGTTTCCGAAAGGTTGCGGGCAGCGGCGGGGGCGGATCGTTCAGATCTGATATCGTTGGGTCGCTACATGTTGCGCGGCATTCCGGAACCACAGGAATTGTTTACCATTCACCCCACCACCCAACCAAGTGGCACAACAACGGCCTGATACCGGACAAAGCGTCCAGGCAGACAGGCGCCGCAGTAAAGGAGCCGAAATGATGACATGGACCAAAGGTATTGCCATGATCCTGGCCGGCACGCTGGTTGCCGCCTGTGATCCGACAGGTTCCGTCGATGCGGATCAACAGGCGTATCACAAGGCCAACCGCGACGCTTATCTATATCAGGGCCTGTAACCGGTTAGCTTTAGAAGGTGACATCGACACCCGGCAAATTCAGCGCTTTCATCAGATCGCGCAGCTCTTGTCGGGCGGCCACATTCGAGATGTTCAGCTGTTTGACACCGGTGTCTTTGAGGTCAAGCAGGGTCAAACCACGCGGAAACAGCTCTCGGAAAACCACACGCTCCGAGAAACCCGGCGCGACACGGAAACCGATACGCTCGGACAGGGTGCGCACCACGCGCTCGAGCTTTTCCTTGTTGACCATGCGTTGGGTGCCGACGCGGTTGCGCAGGACGATCCAATCCATCGCCTTGAGCCCCGCCTGCGCCCGCAATTGCCGGGCGTTCCAGACCATTTCCGCATAAAGCGACGGGCCGAGGATCTTTTCGCCGGTGGGGTCCGTGCGGGCCAGCAGGTCAAAGTCGACATAGCTGTCATTGAGCGGTGTGATCAGGGTGTCGGCCAGAGAATGGGCCACCTGGCTGAGACGGGTGTGGGAACCGGGGCAGTCGATCAGAATGAAATCGCTGTCTTTTTCCAGGGCGGTCACAACCGTGGACAGGCGGTGGTCGTAAATATTCTCGCCTGGTTTTAGCTGGTCACGGTCTGCCTCGGGCAGGTCATGACACTGGGCACTGGGCAGGTCGAGGCCTACGCTTTGAAGGTAGGCGCGCCGGTTTTCCGCGTGGCGACAAAGGGAGCGTTGGCGCAAATCCAGATCCAGCGCATTGACCCGATGCCCCAGACGCGCGAGCGCTGTGACCACGTGCATCGACACCGTGGATTTGCCGGCCCCGCCCTTTTCGTTCCCGACGACGATAATATGTGCCATACCCGATCCTTGCCGCACCTGCGTGCGTGCGTTTTGGCGGCCACTATATGTTGTGGCCGCCAACATGGGAAGAGGGATAGAGCCCGATCCTGATCGTGTTTTGCACGACTGCCCCGAAGGCAGGGAACGCTACCAATTGCGCAGGTCGCGATCCATGAATTCCTGCACAAGGAAATCGACAAAGGCGCGCACCTTGGGCTGTGTGAAGCGCCCGCTGGGGTACACCGCGTGCAGGCTGACCGGTTCGGATTGCAGGGATGGCATGACGTCGACAAGCTGCCCGGCCCGCATTGCCTCGCTGTAGAGGAAGCTGGGCAGATAGGCGATGCCCAGACCGGAGACGGCCGCCTGAAGCAGAGATTGGCCGTCATTGATGCTGAGCGGCCCGGTGGCGCGAACCTGTTGCTTGACGTTGCCGGGTCCACGCAGCGTCCAGACATGGCTGCTGGGTCGGGTGGTTCCGTGCAGCAGGCTGTGCTGCGCAAGATTCGAAATCGACGCGGGCACACCATGACGGTCCAGATAGGCCGGGCTGGCGACCAGCCGTTTTTCGGCGCAGGCAAATTTACGGGCCTTCAATGTGCTGTCTTCGAGTTCGCCCACGCGCACGCCAACGTCGTAACCTTCGCTTATCAACTCGGCAAAGCGGTTTTGCAGGACCAGGCTGACGGAGAGTTCCGGGTAGCTTTCCATGAACTTGCCGATGATCGGTGACAGATGGGTGACGCCGAAATCCGTTGCCACGGATACACGCAGGATGCCGCTGGGCTGATCCCCCAGAGCCGTCACCATGGCGTCGGCCTCGCCTGCGTCATTCAACACGCGGCTGACCTTGTCAAAGTAGGCCAGACCGATCTCTGTCGGGCTGACGCGGCGGGTCGAGCGGCTGAGCAGGCGCGCGCCCAGACGTCCTTCGAGGTTGGTGATATGTTTGGAAACCGCGGACTTGGACATGCCAAGACGACGGGCAGCAACCGTGATTCCGCCTTGTTCCACAACAGTTGTAAAAGCTTCCATTTCAATAAGGCTGGCCATAATTCCCCCATTTCAAGTTTCGTGATCCATTCAAAGTCAGCAGGCGCGCGAAATGGGCGCCTGCCCGCAAGCCCGGGAAGTGAACCCGGCGCCTGCATTTGGAACACTGTTGACGTAATGGAAGACGCGCCCAGACCTTTTCGAATTGAGGTCAATCCGTTTGGATTTCCCGCCATCGGGTCGATTTTGGTTTCCTGCCGACTACGATACGAAACTTTTCGCCTCGAACTATGCCGGATTGGCGCAGCCTGTACCTTCCTCGTTACGCGAACACTGTGTTCGGCTGGTCTAAACGAACCCGCGCTGCCGCGCAGCGGGGGAAAGGTACATTGTGGCAGCCGAAAGGAGTGTGGCGCTATACTTTGGATCAGGGCCCGGCGGCAAAGTGCCGGGCGAGAATTCGTAGCACAAAAAGTGGATTGCCCGCGCCTTTGGCTAAAACCGGGCGCGGGCGAAAGTTCAAATACTTACCGTCCAATTACACGGCCAACTAGCGCCATGTTGCAACGCAGCAATAACAGCCAGGTCACAGTTTTGTGTTACGCTGGTTTGCGCAGAAACCAGACCTGTTCTGCCGGATATTTCTGGGCCCAAGCTGCGGGAATCGAGAATTGGTCCTGGGTCGTTCCGGCGGGCGCATAGAGTTCGAGGTAATTCTGGACCTCGAACCCGGTACGTCGGAACAGATCGAGCCAGCCCGAGAAACTGCGATTGAATTCGATCCCTCCCGGGTCGATTTCGACCTGGGTCCAATCCGCGGATCTGAGATCCCGGTAAGGGCGGTGCAAACCTGTATCACAAGGGGCACCGCGTGCGTCGGTGCACAGGATCGTCATGGGGTGACTGCCCAGAAACACCAGTCGGCCACCGGGGCGCAAGAGACGCCATGCCTCGGGCAGCCACAGATCAGGATCGCACCAGATGGCCGCGCCGTATTCAGAGATTGCAAAGTCAAAGCTGGCGTCGGGGCGATCGACGGCCTCGGCATTGCCGTGGACAAATGCAATCTTGACCCCGCGCTGAGAGGCGAGTTGCCGGGCTGTTTCCAATTGGCGCTGTGAAATGTCGATGCCGGTGACCCGCGCGCCGCGACGCAGCATCCAGGACGAGACATAACCTGTGCCGCAGCCCAATTCGATTGCATCCAGTCCTGACATGTCGTCGGGCAGGAGAGTCACCTCGGCCTCTGGCAGGCCCCAGATGCCCCACACCGGCGTCTCGGCCGCCCAGAGCCTTTGGCCCGAAGCGACCCAATCCGGCGCGGCATCGTTCCAGAAGTTCTGATTGATCAGGACATGCCGGTTTGTCATCCTACCCCCCAAAGACATCTGACGTAAAAGACCTGTAGAACGAAAAAGGGCCGCCCCATCGGGCGGCCCACTTCTGGTCGAGAGGCTGGCTTAAAAGCCCAGGCCTTCGTATTTCTTTTTGAACTTGGAAACCCGGCCGCCGGCGTCCATGAGGCGCGCGCCACCACCGGTCCAGGCCGGATGTACGGTTGGGTCAACATCCAGCGCCAGGGTATCGCCTTCGGCGCCCCAGGTGGATTTCATCTGGTAGATCGTGCCGTCGGTCATTTTGACGTCGATCACATGGTAATCTGGGTGCGTGTCTTTTTTCATCGATCCGCTCCTTACGACTCGGCGCCAGCCGACTTCGGCTTGTAAGTTGTGTCTTCTGCGATACGGGCAGATTTGCCGCGACGCGACCGCAGATAATAAAGTTTGGCCCGACGAACACGACCGCGACGCACGACAGTGATGCTTTCGATGTTGGTGGAATGCAGCGGGAACACACGCTCCACGCCTTCGCCAAACGAAATCTTGCGAACGGTGAACGACCCGGAGATGCTATCCCCATTGCGGCGGCTGATGCAGACGCCTTCGTAGTTCTGGACCCGGGACCGGGTGCCTTCGGTTACTTTGAAGCCGACACGCAAAGTGTCGCCTGCTTTGAAGTCGGGGATCTTTGTCCCCAAGGCGGCAATCTGTTCCGCCTCTAGCTCTGCGATCAGGTTCATCGCATATACTCCGATTTGCTCGCGGTTGGTCCGCGAAGGTTTACAGCGGCCTGAGAGCTCTTGGTCTTCACCGGGTCCCGCCCGAGGGCAGCCCGCCAGAGGTCAGGGCGAATTTTCTTGTCTTTTGGCCTGCGCCGCACTTCGCACCGAAGAAAGTACCACACCGCAAACCGTCCGATGCCGCAAACGCGGACGGACCAGCGCCGTATATGGGGCGCTGGTCCGCAGTACAACCCTGATTCTCAGTGCGTCAGCGCGGATAGGGCCTGATAAAGGGGCAGTCCGATGGCAAGATTGAAGGGGAAGGTGATGCCGAGGGACAGAGACAGGTAAATTCCCGGGCGTGCCTCTGGCAGGGCGATTCGCATCGCGGCGGGCACCGCGATGTAAGAGGCCGACGCCGCAAGGGTCATGAAGAGGAACGTACCACCCTGCGACAGGCCGATGACCAGAGCGCCGCCCAGCCCCAAAAGGCTGCCCAGCACCGGCATGACGCAGCCAAATATCAGCAGGCCCGTGGTCATCTCGGACCGGCTTTGCATCAGAGAGCGCCCGGCATTCAGGCCCATGTCCAGCAGGAACAGACACAGCACGCCGGTAAAGGGGATCACGATGAAAGTATCAATCTGGGCCAGACCTTCGGCCCCAGTGATGGCGCCAATCACGAAGGAACCCGCCAACAGAACGATGGAACCATTGGCAAGGATGTCCCGGATGAGCGTCGGGCTTTGTTCGACTTTGCCAGAACCCCGCGCGGCCAGCCAGAGGGCGGACACGATGGCCGGGACCTCCATCACGGCGGCGACCGCGACGATGTAGCCTTCGGCTGCGATGCCGGAAGTTTCCAGCAAGTTGGAGGCGGTGACGAAGGTCACGATAGAGATGGACCCGTAGTGCCCTGCCACCGCCGCTGCGTTGACCGGGTCCAACCGGGTGAGCACCCGCAAAAGCCCGAAGGCGAGCAATGGCATGACCAGCGAGAGGACCGCCCCCATCAGCAGGGCAGCGGCCATTTGCCAGGACGGTCCGGTTTCCGAAAGGCTGGCCCCGCCTTTGAAGCCGATGGCGAAGAGGAGGTAGATTGACATGACCTTGGCCGCGCCATCCGGGATTGAGAGATCGCTTCGGATAAAGGCCGCTGCCAGGCCCAGCAGGAAGAAGAGAATTGTGGGCACCAAGAGGTTGCCGGACAGCATTGAAAGCGCGGTTTCCATTTCTACACCTATACTTTGTCAGCGCACCGTGTTCGGGCGGTGTTGCGGTAAGGCGCGGTATGGTCGCTTGCTTAATATAAAAACAAATATATAAAAGCTGCTGTTTAATTAGTTTCAGGCTATGAATGCGTCCGACCTTGCGACAATTGCAATATCTGGTGGCGGTTGCCGATACGGGCCGCTTTGGCCTGGCGGCTGGCCGGTTGAACGTGAGCCAGCCCAGCCTTTCGGCACAAATTGCAGAAGTTGAGGCCGATCTGGGTGTTCGGCTGTTTGATCGGGGCCGTGGAGGTGCCGTATTGACGGCCCAGGGGACCGAGGTTGTCCTGCGCGCGCGCCGCATTTTGAACTCGGTCGAGGATCTGCGGGCGGCCGTCAAGGGCACTGGCATCTTTGATGGTCGGTTGCGATTGGGCGTGCTGCCGTCGATCGGCCCCTATCTGTTGCCCAATGTGGTGCAGCGGCTTCATGATGATCACCCGGATTTCCGTCTGGTGGTGCGCGAAGAAGCCACGCAGGATCTGGATCAGGGTCTGAGATCGGGGCGGTTGGATATGATAATCTCCACCCCGGAAGATCACCCGGAAGGACGACCGCGCCCCTTGTTTGAGGAAGATTTCTGGGCGGCGGTGCCTTTGGATGATCCCTTGGCCCAAAGCACCGCGCCCTTGCCATTGAAGGCGTTGGCCGGGCGGATGTTGCTGACGATCGGAGTGCGGCATCGCCTGTCGCGGATCGTGGCGGCCCTGGCCGAGCAAGCCGGGGGTACGGTTTCGGATGAATATGAAGGCACAAGTCTGGACGCGATCCGGCTGATGGCCGCGGCCGGGGCTGGCGTGGCGATCTTGCCCCGTCTTTATGCCGCGACCGAGGCGCAGCGACGCGATGACATCGTGCTGCGCCGCATTGCCCACCCGATGGCCCAGCGGGCACTGGCACTGGTCGAGCCAGACCTGCCCGGCACCCGGGCTGGCGGAGGGCAATTGTCAGAGGCATTGGGGCAGGAAGCGCGCAAATTGTTGGGAGATGTTGGCAAGCCTTTGCCACCTATCTGAATACGCATCGTGAAATTGTCTGGAATTTGGTGCGCAAGACGGTAGCCTATCTGTATTGGATTTGGAGATTGATATGCGTTTTTCCCTTGTTCCAGCATTATCGCTGATTTTGTCGGCCCTTGCCGCGCCGGGCCTGGCGGCAACCTGCGGCAACACAAGCGCAGGGTTTGAGACCTGGAAAGCCGAGTTTGCACCGATTGCCAAACGATCCGGCGTCAAGAAACGCGGCCTGCAGGCTCTGTCTCAGGCGACCTATGCCACGCGCACCATTGCAGCGGACCGCAATCAGAAGAGTTTCAAATACACGCTTGATAAGTTCATGAAGGTGCGTGGCGCGGATGCCATTGTCTCGCAGGGTCGGCGTCGCAAGGCCAAGAACCCCGAGTTCTACGCAGCCCTGGAGAAGCAATATGGGGTGCCTGCCGGCATCCTGATTTCGCTGCATGGAATGGAGACCGGGTTTGGGAATTTCATGGGCGACAGTCAGGTTGTGTCAGCCATTGTAACGCTGGCCTATGACTGTCGGCGGTCAGACTTTTTTGTCCCCCATGCGATCGGCGCGCTGAAGCTGATTGATCAGGGTGCGATAACGATGAACACAAAGGGCGCCAAACATGGCGAATTGGGGCATACGCAATTTTTGCCGGGCAATGCTTTGACCTATGGGGTTGATGCGACCGGCGACAAGCGGGTGGATTTTTACAATCTGACGGATGCCATGGCCTCGACCGCGAATTTCCTGAAGAAAAAGGGATGGAAGCGAGGCCGGGGTTATCAACCCGGAGAGCCGAATTTCAAGGTTATCCAGGCATGGAACAGCGCCTCTGTCTATCAGCAGGCGATTGCGATCATGGCCTATCGCATCGACAATCCATAGTTGTCCAGGAATAGGGCAGGAATGCCCAAACCCGGACACAAACTGGCCTGAAACAGCGATTTTTACAGGGGTACAAGGCCCTAGCGGCTGTGCAATTATCACGTCCTGCCCCTATGATTGCATTGCCCCGCCCGATTGTGACCCAACTTCGCTTGTATCTGTTGCTCATGATACAACCTGTGACACACACTGGAGGCGAAGCAATGTCGGGGAACGTACGACTGCATGGCGCGGTTCGATTTTCGCCGGAATGCAGGGCAGAGCTGGCCTGCATTTGCGGGCTGGTGTCTCAGACATTCGAAGAAAGTGGCTTCGCGGTCAAATGCCAGAACATACAGTCCGGGGATCTGGCGCTGGTTCTGTCTGAGCAGTTGGTCGTCGAGCTGAGTATGTTTCCGGACGAGGTCGAGACCCGTTTGGTGATCGGCGTGACCGCTCCTGGATCTGATCGCGCGCATGTGGATCAGGTCAGGCGGGTGTTGCTGGTCATCTTGTTTCGGATTCTCCAGAAACATGAAACGATAGCGGTTGAATGGATGTCCCCAAACACGGTTCTGCCCAGCGCGCAGTTTGAAGCAGTGTTTGGCGATCTTCCGTCTAGTGTTGTGCTGTCAGACAAGATTGCGAGCCCTGCCGCCCGGCATCGGCGTGCGCCATCGGTTCAAGAGGCGGCAATGGCAGCCGCAGCGCGCCAGGACTGTCAGGATCAGGCGCCTGCGGAACCGGAGCGTGCCACACCAGCCTCTGCGCCCGATGCAGACCAACCAGAGGGCCTGGTTGACGACCTGCCCGACAGCGATATCCGCCGACTGGCAACCTGGGGCATGACTGGCGTGGTCCTGTGCCTGTCTGGACCTGTCGGCATTTCGATGGCGACGGTCAACCTGTTGCGGGGCGAAGATTTTCGGCTCAACACTCAGGTTTTGTCGCTGACCGGCTTTCTATGTGTGGTGACCTCGACCGACGCCTTGCCGGTGGTGATGTCAGCCCTTGTGATCTGACGCTGCACCAAATGATTTGGGCACATCCTGAGCCTGCAACAGATAAGTGTGGATGCTGAAGACCACCGCCTGCGATTGCGGCAGGCGCAGAATGCATTGGCGTTCGCTGCGCAGGTATTTGGCCTGATCCTGAGCCGGGCGTATGCGCGGGACGCCCTGAGGTCTGGGGCGATGCAGCTGGGCGGAATCATACCACAACACATTGTAGCGCCACATGGGATGCCCGACACGGACCCCGTCAAACAGGCGCTGGACCCGACGGGCGATATTGGCGTCATAGGATTTGACCGGGATATGGATGTCGGTCAGGGGACGCATGAATTTTTCAGACAGGGTCCAGCTGGCGGGAAAACAGAGGATTGCCCCAGTGAGGACGTGTTCGTCCCCCTGTTTTTGCAGGATCGCAAAATCTTCTTGAACGATGCGGCACAAGGTGCCCAGCGGATCGGAACGGTCGATTGGGATGATGGCGCCATCCGGGCGCTGTACCTCTGACACGGCACCGGGGTAGGCATCCTCCAGAACAGATTGGAGCAATTCCTCCGCCGCCGGTCTGGCCGTTTCATCCAGGACGAGTACATCGGCCCGTTTTTCGGCCAGCAATTGATCGCGCAACGCCATCTGACCTGCGAAAGCGTCATCGCAATGCAGCCAGCTGCCAACCGGCATAGGCTGGATGCCCGGCAGGTTGCGGTCAATCGGATCGTAAGGGAGGCTGGACTGGAAAACATCGCTCATGCCGCGTCTTTATCGTGGGTTCGAGGCAAGCTCAATTTCTCAATCGCGCCGTTCGTCACCGCTTTTTGCTGTGGTTTGGGGAGAAAAACGACGCCATCGCTTCGTTTTTTGGACGGAACACGCGCGGGTGGCACGGCAGGCTGGACATAGTCAGAGCCTTCAGGAAAAAGCCATGAACCAGCATTTTCGCGATACCCGCAAGATTGACCCGACCCGGGCCGAGACCCTGGGAGATGGGACGCCGAATGATCAGGACCGGGTCGAGATCGGGCCGACTCAACTGGCATATGGAGAGTGGGCCGCGGCCGGGCTGGAATTGCCGAACCTGCCAAACATGCGGGAATATCGGTGGCGGCGTCTGACCCGACATATCGTTGATCGTGGATATGCTGGTCTGTTGATGTTTGACCCGCTGAACATTCGGTATGCGACGGATTCCACGAATATGCAGCTGTGGAACACACATAATCCGTTTCGCGCCGTCTTGCTGTGTGCAGACGGGTACATGGTGATGTGGGACTACAAGAATTCGCCGTTCCTGTCAGAGTTCAATCCACTGGTGCGCGAGCGCAGATCCGGCGCGGATTTGTTTTACTTTGATCGCGGCGACAAGGTGGATGTGGCCGCGGATGTCTTTGCCAATGAAGTCCGGGTGATTTTGGAACAACACGCCCCCGGGCACAGCCGGTTGGCGGCAGACAAGGTCATGCTGCACGGGCTGCGCGCCCTTGAGGCTCAGGGCTTTGAGGTTATGGAGGGCGAAGAAGTCACCGAGAAGGCCAGGTCTGTGAAAGGTCCTGATGAGATCCTGGCGATGCGCTGTGCCTCTCATGCCTGCGAGGTGTCCATCGCAGAAATGGAGCGCGTCGCACGTGAAGGCGTCCCGCAAGGCAACATGAGCGAAGACGATGTTTGGGCCGTCTTGCACGCCGAGAATGTGAGGCGGGGCGGCGAGTGGATTGAAACCCGGTTGCTGACCTCGGGTCCGCGCACGAACCCCTGGTTTCAGGAATGCGGGGGCCGGATCGTGCAAAACAACGAGATTGTGGCCTTTGACACGGATCTGGTTGGATCTTACGGCATCTGTGTAGACATCTCTCGTACGTGGTGGATTGGCGATCAAAAGCCGCGCGAAGACATGATATATATGATGCGCCATGCCCATGAGCACATCATGACCAATATGGAGATGCTCAAGCCCGGCGTCATGATCCCTGAGCTGTCCGCCAATTGTCATCGGTTGGACGACAATCTGCAAAAGGGCAAATACGGCTGCCTTATGCATGGGGTCGGCCTGTGTGATGAATGGCCATTGGTGGCCTATCCGGATCGGGCGGTGCCCGGGGCGTTTGACTATCCTCTGGAGGCGGGAATGGTGCTCTGTGTCGAAGTCTTGGCCAGCCCGGAAGGCGGGGATTTTTCGATCAAGCTGGAAGATCAGGTGCTGGTTACCGAGAACGGGTATGAGAACCTGACAAAATACCCGTTTGATCCCAGGTTGATGGGCGAGGTCTGAGCGCCCTGACCACAGGGCAGGACCCATTCATTCTGCCCGATAGCACAAAGCGAAAAACCTGCATCCTTAAACGCTGCCTGATACCAAAGATTTCAACGCGTTAAGTGATACGCGGTGTTTCAAGTATTTCGCATTGCACGTTAGCGCCTTGCAGGCGCCGACACATGGGCAAAGACGCCCATATGATCCGATCCAAACGCGGGGCGCACAACGCCAGAGCCGCCACCTGCGAGGACGTGGTCGATTGGAACAGGCACCCAGTCCTCAATATAGAATGTTGGCGCGCGGGCACCGGAATAGGTTGTGCCTGTGGCGCGGGCGACGGCCCTGACTGCGTTGGCCCAGGGCACCATGTTAAAATCACCTCCGAGGATGACAGGCGCGTCCAGGTTTTCTAGCAGGGGCAACAGCGCCTCCAGTTGCTGGGACTGTTGGTACGGGAACGGCCAATGCAGATGCAGCGAAACCAGCCAAACAGGCCCGGAAGATGGGCTCATGGCCTTGATAGCCGTCACGCCACCTGTCCTGCTGCACAGCACATCCCCCAACACGGGCCAGCGCGTGGCAACCGCTGTGCCGCGATAAGAGCTGGAGGGACACCAACCCTGATTGGGGTATTCGCCCTCCAGCGCCTCGAGAACACCGACATTCTGTGTGTTGACCTCCTGCAAGGTGATCACATCCGGGCTATGGGCCAGAATATCGGCCGCGATGGGTTGGCTATCGATCAGGAGAAACAGGAGGTTCTTTTGATAAACTGTGTAGGGCCCGGGTTGGGTCGGGGCGAATTTGCCCCAGAGCACATTCGTTGCGACCAGCACGGTGAGAACTGCCGCCGGCCAGAACACGACCCGACGCGCGCGCCACAGCAACACCAAACCCAAAAGGGCGAAAGGCAGCTGGAAAATCGCCAGACTGTCAGCGATGGGATGCAACGCCCCAGCAAAGCCTGCCAGTGCGCAGGCCATGGCAAACAACCCTGCCAACACCATCACCCTGGAACATGCTTTGCCGATTGCCCGCATTGATATGTCTTTTTGACTTTGGCCAGAAAACTCTGGCGTGAACGATAACACTGTCGCGTGAAGAGCGTTTCAAGGCCCTTTCGCACAGATGCGGCCTGCCCCATTTATGGCCAGAGAGGACCTGACCCATGCCCACAGAACGTATTTCTTTCCCCGGTCATTCCGGAGGTGACCTTGCCGCTCGTCTGGATTTGCCAAACGGACCGCATTTGGCCACCGCGCTTTTTGCGCATTGTTTCACCTGTGGCAAGGATATTGCCGCGGCGCGGCGCATTTCGAGCCGGTTGGCCTCGATGGGGATTGCGGTGTTTCGGTTCGATTTTACCGGCCTGGGTCATAGTGATGGAGAGTTTTCCAACACCTCCTTTACCTCCAACGTCGGAGATCTGGTGGCCGCAGGGCAATATTTGACCTCGCGCGGAATGGCACCTTCTTTGTTGATTGGGCATTCGTTGGGTGGTGCGGCGGTTTTGCGGGCGCGGGCCGGGATCCCTTCGGTGGAGGCGGTGGCAACACTCGGCGCTCCGTTTGATCCGGGGCATGTTGCGCATAATTTTTCGGGCCAGATTGAGCAGATCCGCAGTGCGGGCAAGGCCGAGGTCACTCTGGCCGGTCGGCCATTCTGTATTGGTGAGGGGTTCATCGACGATATCAGTCAGGCCAAACTGGAGCCTGCGATTGCCGGTCTGGATGCTGCCTTGTTGGTGATGCATGCGCCGCTGGACGCCACTGTGAGTATTGAGAACGCACGGCGTATCTTTTCGACGGCCAAACATCCCAAGAGTTTTGTCACGCTGGATGATGCGGATCATCTGATTTCGCGCGCCAGGGATGGCGAATATGCAGCCAATGTGATTGCGGCCTGGGTTGGGCGCTATGTGGATCTGTCTCCGCCTGCCCCGCCACCCGGAGCGCCCGAGGGGATCGTGCGGGTTTCAGAGGCGGATCCGGCCGGTTTTCTGCAAGACGTTGTCAGTGGGCCGGCGCACCGGATGTTGGCGGATGAACCGGAGGCTTATGGCGGCAGTGACCTGGGCATGTCGCCTTATGGGTTTGTGTCAGCCGGTTTGGGAGCCTGCACCTCTATGACCATTCGGATGTATGCGCGGCGCAAAGGCTGGCCATTGGTCCATGTGAGCGTGGAAGTGAGCCACGACAAGGTGCATGCGCAGGATGCCGGCACGGGGGCGACCTCGAAAATTGACGCATTCCGCCGGCGCATTACGCTGGAGGGCAATCTAAGCACGGAACAGCGTGCGCGGTTGTTGGAGATTGCGGATAAATGCCCGGTGCACAGGACGCTGGAGCAAGGCGCTCAGGTGCTGACAGAATTGGTTTGAGGCGGCTAGGGTCCGCGCCGGGACGCAGACCCTCACGGATTTAGTCGCGCGATTTGCCGACCAGTTTCCACACACCGGGCAAGAGCAGTGCGGCCAGCGCCAGTTTGATGATGTCACCGACCAGGAATGGGGTCAGCCCCCATTGCAGGATGGGCTTGTCCCAGCCCAGCAGCGTGCCCAGCCAGAACAATCCGGGCAGATATATCACTGCGTTGCCGATCAGCATTGCAAGCGCCATCCAACCGACAGAGCGATCCCATCCACGTTGCGCCAATAGCCCGAGCGTGCCAGTGGCCAGGACAAAACCAAGCAGATAGCCGCCTGTTGTACCTGTCATATAGGCGATCCCAACGGTTTCAGCGGACGAGCCTGCAAAGACGTCAAAACCCAAAGCGCCGATCAGCATGTAGGCCATGATCGTGGACAAGCCCAGACGGACGCCATATGCAGCGCCGATGCTGAGAACGGCGAAGGTGCCCATGCTGATTGGCACGGGCCACATTGGAACCTTGATCTTGGCCGATATGGCGAGCGCGGCGACTCCGAGCAAAATCAAGGCGGCCTGTTTGGCCAGTTTGGCGGCCCCCGTGGTGGGGATCAATCGATCTGCAAGGACGTCGTTGCGTAGAGCGATGCTCATATCCTGTCTCCAGTTGTATTGTTTTGCCCTCTGGATTTGCCGCAGCGCAGCAATGGCTGCAACCTGAAAAGCGCCGACCCGTTTCGTGCAAAGTTGATTTAGGTCAATGTGAGGCCGGCGGAGGTGTGGAATGCTGTGTCAGCAGCAAAACAAGGATACCAACATGGGTTTTCTCAAGAAAATGGCCCGCAGCGCGGATTTGGCCAATGGCATGGCGGATCGCAGGGATTTGGATTTGGCAGAACGGATCCTGCGAAACCCGGACACCGCAGGGGTCGAGTTGAGCCGGATGATCATGCGGTGTGCCGGGTGTTCGGATCAAGACGGTTGTGAAAAACTGCAGGCGTGTTCGTCACATCTGGACGCGGCGCCGGACTATTGCCGCAACAAGACGCTCTTTGATGTGCCGGGATGACCCGGCGCGATAGCCGACTGCGGTGACATAGCGGCCCAGCTTGGCCGATTGGATCGGGCGGCCATCAGAGCCAGAGGCGCATCAGGACCGGTTGAATGGGGGCAATACGTCTCATTTCCGGTGTCCTGCCTTGCTGTGGCATGTGACGCGGTCTATCAAGCCGGCGTTTCCCGACATATTCCGAAAAGGCCGCTTCCGCATGATCCCACGTTATTCCCGTCCCGAGATGTCTGCCATATGGTCACCCGAAGCCAAGTTCCGCATCTGGTACGAGATCGAGGCCCATGCCTGTGACGCGATGGCAGATCTGGGCGTGATCCCACGGGAAAATGCCCAAGCCGTCTGGAAGGCCAAGGATGTCGAGTTCGACGTGGCCCGGATTGACGAAATTGAAGCCGTCACAAAACATGACGTGATCGCCTTTCTGACCCATCTGTCGGAAATCGTTGGCAGCGACGAGGCGCGTTTTGTGCATCAGGGCATGACCTCGTCAGATGTATTGGACACCACGTTCAACATCCAGCTGACCCGCGCCGCCGATCTGTTGATCGCGGATCTGGAGGGGTTGTTGGCAGCACTCAAGCGGCGCGCGCTGGAACATAAGGACACTGTGCGCATCGGCCGGTCGCACGGTATTCACGCAGAGCCGACAACCATGGGTCTGACCTTTGCCCGGTTCTATGCCGAGATGGACCGGAACCTGAAACGGATGCGGGTTGCGCGTGAAGAGATTGCAACGGGCGCAATCTCGGGTGCGGTTGGAACATTTGCCAATATCGACCCGGCGGTTGAGGCTCATGTCTGTGCGCAATTGGGTCTGGAGCCTGAGCCGATCAGCACACAGGTGATCCCGCGGGACCGTCATGCCGCGTTTTTTGCGACACTGGGCGTTGTGGCCTCTTCGATCGAGAATATCGCGACTGAAGTGCGGCACATGCAACGCACCGAGGTGCTGGAAGCAGAAGAATTCTTCTCGGCCGGGCAAAAAGGGTCAAGTGCGATGCCGCACAAACGCAACCCCGTGCTGACCGAGAACCTGACCGGATTGGCCCGTTTGGTGCGTGGGATGGTTGTGCCGGCGCTGGAGAATGTGGCGCTGTGGCATGAACGGGACATTTCGCATTCATCGGTGGAACGCAATATCGGGCCTGACGCCACGGTCACCCTGGATTTTGCCCTGGCGCGGATGACCAGTGTGATCGACAAATTGGTGGTGTATCCCGACAATATGCTGGCCAATATGAACAAGTTCCGTGGTCTGGTGATGTCGCAGCGCGTGTTGCTGGCGCTGACACAGGCCGGGGTCAGCCGCGAAGATGCCTATCGTCTGGTGCAACGCAATGCCATGAAGGTTTGGGAAGAAGGCAAGGATTTCAAAACCGAGCTTTTGGGCGATGCCGAAGTGACCGCGGCCTTGGCGCCCGAGGAGATCGAAGAGAAGTTCGATCTGGGCTATCACACCAAACATGTCGATACGATTTTTGCCCGCGTTTTTGGCGACTGAGCCGCCTCTGCGCCCTTGCCAGATTGAGAATTCCAAGCTTAGCTGTGTCCACGTAAGTGGGCACAGGGTGTCTTTTGGACTCGCCCGACGCTGCGCCAAGTAGCGCGTGAAATCCCTGACATTTTGACTGATGGAGGGATCGCGAAATGAAGGCGGGTGTTATTGGTTTGGGTGATATGGGCAGCGGGCTGGCCAAGAACCTGATCGCGCATGGGTTTGAAACCAGCGGGCTGGATCTGTCGCCAGAGCGCATGGCGGCCCTGACTGAAATGGGCGGCAGGGCGGCAAACAGCCCGGCCGACGTCGGGGATGGGGCGGATGCCGTTTTCATCATGGTGATGAATGGCGCCCAGGTCAAAAGCGTTCTGTTTGGCGATGATGGGTTGATGTCAACGCTCAAGCCCGGGGCCGGCGTCTTGCTGACAGCCACGATCAAACCGTCCGAAGCGCGCGAGGTTCAGCAGTTGATGGCTGGATCGGGCGTGCATCTGATCGACTCGCCTGTATCGGGCGGGTTTCCCGGCGCGCAGGGCGGCAGTTTGACGATGATGGCGGCGGCTCCAGGACCGGTTTTGGATGAATTTCAGCCGGTGATGGAGGCCGTAAGTTCCAGCATTCACCGCGTTGGCGAGAGTGCTGGCGACGGACAGACCGTCAAGGCGGTTTTGCAGTCTCTGTTGGGTGCCATGTTTTCTGCGACATTCGAGGCGGCTGTCCTGGCGGCAAAGGCGGGCGTGCCGGGTCAGGTGATTTACGATGTCGTATCCAGCTCTTCGGGCGGATGCGGGATCACCTCCAACGCGTTGCAAAAGATCATTGACCGTCAGTTTGAAGGCACTGGCAGTCACATCAATACAATGCACAAGGATCTGACCATCTCGATGAGCCTGGGCGAAGAATTGGGAGTGCCACTGTGGACCGCCGGGGCGGCGATGCAGCTGTTTCATGCGGGCAAGTCCAAATACCCGAATGGTGACAACTGGATCTGCACCCGTGTCCTGGAGGAGATTGTCGGGGCAGAGCTGCACCGGGACGGTTCCAAATGAAGCTGGGTGTCATTTGTGACGGCATCAGCCGCGACCTGCGCCACGCCGTTGATGTGATGGATGAGTTCGGTTTGGAATATGCCGAGTTGCAGTTTGTCGGTGACACAGAGGTTGGCGACCACTCCAGCGCCGAGATCCGTGAAATTGACGCGCTCCTGCGGGATCGGGGCAAGCCTGTTTCCTGTCTGAGCCGCCACATCTTTGCCGGGATGGGCAAGGACAATGTGGCGGGCGATGATCTGCATTGCCAGCATATGGATGCGCTGAAACGCGTGATCGAGATGTCCCATGTGGTGGGCGCGCCTCTGGTCCGGATCATGACCCCGCGCAAAGAGCAGATTCTGTGGGGGCGAAACGGGGCGGAACGTTGGAATGTTGCGCATGGGGCATGGGACGCGATGCTGCACTTGATCGCCCCGGCCTGTGATGTTGCGCGCGATGCCGGGGTGACATTGGTGGTCGAGACAGGCAACGGCACGATGGTCAACTCCAACTACACGGGGCGCAAGCTGATCGACGATCTGGATGCAAAGGATGTTTTGCAGGTGCTATGGGACCCGGCCAACAATTGCTGGTGTCACGAAACAGCCTGGCCTGATGGGTATGATGCGCTGCGTGACGGGTATCTGGGGCATATCCACATCAAGGATGTACAGGTCGACACACCACGCGCCACGCTAGAGGTCCGGCAGTTGGGATACGGTCAGCTGGCAGACCAGTGGCAACCGATGGCCGACGCTCTGCGCAGGGATGCCTATGACGGGGTGGTCAGCTTTGAGAGCGTCTATCACCCCAGCTCTGGCGATTTCGAAGAGGGATTCCGTCTGTGTATTGATCAGTTCAAGGCCTGGTTTGGCGACTGATCCCAGCCCAAGCGCCTATCTGGTCCGCGGCTCCTAATCCTTGGTCGGTTTACGTGCATCGTAGGCCTGCCAAAGATCGGGGCGGCGGGATTTTGTGACCTCTTCGGATTGAGCCTGTCGCCATTTGGCGATTTCGCCGTGATGGCCGGACATCAGCACAGGCGGGATAGGATGGCCGCGCCATTCGGCCGGGCGGGTGTATTGAGGATGTTCAAGCAGGCCTTCGGAAAAGCTTTCTTGTGCGGCGGACTCGGCATTGCCCAGAACACCGGGTAGCAGGCGAACGGTGGCATCTATCAGCGCCTGCGCCGCAATCTCTCCGCCGGTCATGACAAAGTCACCTAAGGAGACTTCGCGGATTGGATAGTGATCCAGTACCCGTTCATCGATCCCTTCGAAACGGCCGCATAGCATGGTTGTCCCCTGAGCGCGGGCCAGTTCAGCGGCCAGATCCTGAGACATCGGGGCGCCTCGGGGGGTGAAATAGATCAATGGCCAGTGACCGGTTGCGCCCTGCATCGCGTGATCTATAGCGTCGCCCAACACATCCGCGCGCATCACCATTCCGGCCCCGCCGCCTGCTGGTGTATCGTCGACATTGCGGTGACGTCCCACACCAAACTGGCGCAGATCTATGGGATCAAGCTGCCAGAGCCCCTCTTGCAGGGCTTTGCCGGTGAGGCTTTCTCCAAGGACACCGGGAAAAGCCGTGGGAAACAGCGTGATGACCCGAGCGGTCCAGACCCCGACCAGATCTGGCGTCGGCGTCATCAATTCACGCGGGCGGACCGAGACCTGGATGCGTTTGCGTCCGAGCGCGCGATTTGGGGTCTGGGGGTTCTCAGTCATGATTCTGGCCTAACGCCTCTTGGATAATGCCCAGCTTGGTCTCGTTTCTGCGGTCGCGATCTGAAATGGTCCGGTTTGCCTGCAGCAGGGCCTGTAGCACGTCCTGGCCCAGATGGGCGTTTACCGGCTGCATGTCCAGTCGAGACTGAAGCGCGTGCGGCACATCGCATAGATCCAGCAGTGGCGTCGCAGGTCCGGCGGGCATGTCCCGCGTGCGCTCAAGGCTCGCGTGTTCGACACGGGCGCTCACCGCCTCGTCGATCTGCGCAACGATTTGCTCAAGGTTGGTTGAACCGGCATAGGCGCGCTCATAGTCCTCGAAGTCAAGCACCATGGAGGAGGCGCGCACATGCTGCCAATACGCGCTGCGCAACCAGGAAACCGGTTCGCGGGTGGAATAGTAGAGCACCGTCTCTACATTGGGAAACACCGCTCTGACGGCCTTGTCCATCACCTGGGCGAGGGCAACGGCCGCTGAATAGTCGTCCAACCCTTCGCGGCCCGGCAGATGGCCTGCCAGTTCCTCGGCGGACAGCACCAGCGTGCGCCGTGGCATGGGCGCAATGTCCTGAAGCACCGCGCGGAACCGGTGGCGGAAGTTCAGCAGTGAGATCGGGTCGCGCCAGGTGCTGTAGCCGCGCGAGGCGTGACAGGCGGATTTGAGCGGAGGTTTGAGGATGGACCGCAAGTGCGGCTTGAGCAAAGCACGGTTCACACGCAGAGCGCGTTGTACGGTGCTGGTGCCCGTTTTGTGAAAGCCTGCGTGAATGACGACCCGTTTGGGCATCAGCGTCAAGATCCCTCGGATTGGGTGATATCGGGCACAGCCAGAGCGCTGATCGGTTGGCGTTGCAACCGCCATGCAAACAGCGTGCCTCCCACACAGCTGCTGACGATGGCCACCCAGAGCTGCAGGCCAAGCGGGCCTGTGGCCATCCGCAAGCCAATGCCCAGGGCAAATACGACCGACACCGCCAAAAGCTGCGCGCCTGCCAGCATGATCAGAAACGCCGGAAGCGGCATGGCGGCGCGGGCGCGGACCTTGCCCCCAGCCAGTTGCGCCAGAAAGAAGATGGCGGCCAATGCGCCCAAGGTCAAAACCGTCGCGCCGATCCATCCTGCCAGCAGCGGCCCCGCATAGAGCGGGATCATTGCCAGCAGGAGTGTGATCAGCCCAGAAGGCATCAGAAAACGCCTTCTGGTGGGTCTGCGACGATCCGGCCGGATTTGAGATCCACTGTTGGAACACTGTCCATCGTAAAGGGCAGCAACACTGTGGATTTCAGGCCTGTGCCATGGATTTCAAGCAAATCCGAGGCCCCGTGGTTCTGGACCGACTTCACCTTGCCCAGCAGCGTGCCGCCGGTGTCGTAAACCTCCAGACCTATCAGATCTGCATAGTAGTATTCGTCATCCGGCAATGCAGGCAGTTGCGACCTGTCAACGTAGAGACGGGTGCCGCGCAGGGCGTCGGCCTGTTCCTTGGTTCCGACGCCTGTCAGACGGGCCGCAAAACCATTTTTGACGGACCGGCTGATCGTGAGTTTGAAGGTCTGCCCCCCATCCTCAGTACTGAGCGGCGCATAGTTTGCGATGTCTTCGGGTTGCGCGCAGAAGCTTTTGAGCCGCACTTCTCCGCGCACCCCAAAGGCGCCTGCAATGGCCCCGACGCAGACACGATCTGTCATCGGGACCATCCAGGCGTGGCTGTGCATGAATGCGTGCCGTGAGCCATCGAAGTCAGCAGCTTACTCAGCTGCAGCGGCTTCTTCGGCGGGCGCAGCAGCAGCTTCGGCAGCTTCTGCGGCCTTGGCGGCCTTTTCTTCAGCACGCTCTTTGGCTTTTGCACCTGGCTCAGCCTTTTTCGGGTTGGAGCGCTCTTTCTTTTCGATCACGCCGGCGGCTTCGAGCATGCGCGAAATACGGTCTGTTGGCTGTGCGCCTTCACCCAGCCAGTACTGGACACGCTCAACGTTCATCTTGACGCGCTCTTCGCTGTCTTTGGGCAGCAATGGGTTGTATGTGCCCAGCTTTTCGATGAAGCGGCCATCGCGTGGCATGCGGCTGTCAGCAGCCACGATGCGGTAGAAGGGGCGCTTTTTGGAGCCGCCGCGGGCCAGTCGAATCTTCATTGCCATTTTGTATTTCTCCTTTGAGTCGTGTCAGAAACGGGTGCGACACCCGTTCTATTTTTGGTGTTGTTTGTGGTGCCGGATCACTTCGGCGATGATGAAGTTCAGGAACTTCCTGGCAAATTCCGGGTCCAGATTTGCCCGTTTTGCCAGATCTTCTAGCCGTGCGATCTGTGCCTCTTCGCGGGACGGATCGGACGGGGGAAGGTCGAATTCAGCCTTGAGTTTACCCACGGCCTGAGTGTGTTTGAAGCGTTCGCCCAATGTGTAAACCAGGATCGCATCGAGTCTGTCGATGCTTTCGCGGTGCTCTTTGAGCAGGTCGGCGGCGCGTGCGGTGTCGTCGGTCATGGCCTCTCCTCCGGGGCTGGGTGACGATAGACTAGATCGGTCGCATCAGGCCCGGCGGCCTGGTCGTCCAGGGTCGCGCCCAAACGTGTCGCCAGGGCGATCGAGCGGGCATTTTCAGGGTCGATATAGCTGACCAGCGTGTCGAGCTTGAGTTGGGCAAAGCCCCAGTGGCGGGCGGCCAAAGCGGCCTCTTGTGCGAATCCCTGACCTTCGAAATCGGGCCAAACGCACCAGCCGAGCTCGACCTCGGGGAAGTTGGCGGGTTTGTTGATGCCGACCTGGCCGATGAATGTATTGCTGTCGCGCAAATCCACGGCCCAACTGCCATAGCCCAAAAGCGACCAACTGCCGACCTCTGCGCCGACCCAGCGCCACAGCTCTGCTGCTGAGACCGGACCATCCATGTAACGGGCCCAATCGCTGCCAAAGAGCGGGGTCATGACCTCAAAATCCTCGACCCGGTGAGGTCGCAAGATCAGGCGTTCGGTAAAAAGGGTCGGAGCGACGGTCATGTCGCCGCCTCGGGGGACGGGTGGCGCCAGATGTCAAGGTGCCCATGATCCGGGTGTTTGAATGCACCCTCCAGCCGAGCGCCCATGCGCTGCGCCAACGCCGCCGAGCGGTGATTGGCAGGGTCCACGCAACTGATCGCGGTTTCCCAGCCCAGCACCTGATAGGCATAGCGCCGGGCGGCGGTTGCCGCTTCGAAGGCCACGCTTTTGCCTTGAGCCTGGGTGAAAACAGTCCACGCTATTTCTGGTTCGGGCCAACCTACGGGGTAATACGGCCCCGTAATGCCCAGCGCTGCATTTGTTTCTTTGTCGGCGATCATCCAACGGCCAAAACCGCGCAATTCCCAATGTCCCGTCAGGGCACAGAGATTGGCAAAGACCTGATCACGCGTGAACGGCCCGCCGATGAAATGCGTGCCATCGGAGGCACCGAATTCTGCATATGTCTCGAAATCCTGCATCGTCGGAGCGCGCAGGGTCAGGCGTTCTGTGTGCAAGACAGGGATATTGGCGCCGACAAAGCTCATGCGGCCACCTCTGGTCCAGGATGACGCCAGACTTGCATACGGCCGTGGCGTTCATGGTCCACGACGCCTTCGAGCGTGGCGCCCAGGCGGGCCGCGACCTGAGCCGAGCCGGTGTTACCCTCTTTGACCATGCTGACCAGTGTTGGCAACTTCAGCACTTCATAGGCGTAGCGGCGGGCGGCTTGGCCGGCCTCGGTCGCGTAACCGCGACCTTCGAACCCATCCATCAGGTCCCAGCCCACTTCGGGTTCTGGCCAGCCGGCTGGGTCCCACAGGCCTATAACGCCACAGAAGCGGCCTGTTTCACGCTCTTCGACAGCCCAACGGCCAAAACCCCTTAGGGACCAATGGCCGATTTCGGTGGCCAGCATCCGCCAGGATTCCTCACGGGTCATCGGCCCCCCGACAAAGCGCGAGCGGTCCGATGCGTAGAATGCGGCGAAGGTTTCAAAATCCTCAATCCGGGGGGACCGCAGGATCAGGCGTTCTGTGGTGAGGGTCGGGATCTGCATCAGTCAGCGCCGCCATCGCGAACGGTAGCGATCAGACCAGACAAGCCGCTGACATAGTGAAGGGACCAAAGACCAGGCATGGCGCTATTTCTTTTTCCCAAAACCGCTGAGACCAGGTGGCAGGGACAGGCCACCGCCGCCCAATCCAGGCAGACCGCCGGGCATTTTACCGCCCATTTGCTTGGCCGCCGCATCCAGTGCCTTGGCATCCAGGCCCGCGCCCATTTCAGGCATTCCGCCCTTGCCCAACATGCCTTTCATCGCTTGTTTGAGCATACCGCCCTTGCCCATCTTTTTCATCATGTCGCCCATCTGGCGATGCATCTTGAGCAATTTGTTGAGGTCGCTGACCTCCATACCCGAACCGGCCGCGATCCGTTTTTTGCGAGAGGCCTGCAGCAGTTTTGGGTTGGCGCGCTCTTTCTTTGTCATGGATTGGATCAGCGCGATCTGGCGGCGCAGGATCTTGTCATCAAAACCGGCATCTTCGACCTGTTTGGCCATTTTGCCCATGCCGGGCATCATTGACATCATGCCCTCCATGCCACCCATCTTGAGCATTTGATCCAGCTGGAGTTTGAGGTCGTTCATGTTGAACTGACCTTTGGCCATGCGCTTCATCATGCGCTCGGCCTGTTCCATTTCGATGGTTTCCTGGGCCTTTTCGACCAGGGCAACAATGTCACCCATGCCCAGAATACGGCCCGCAACGCGATCCGGCTCGAATGTTTCGAGCGCGTCCATCTTTTCGCCCAGACCAACAAAGCGGATCGGTTTGCCCGTCACCGCGCGCATGGACAGGGCAGCCCCGCCGCGTCCGTCGCCATCCATTCGGGTCAGGACAACGCCGGAAATGCCGACCTTGTTGTCAAACTCTTCGGCCACCTCGACGGCGACCTGGCCGGTCAGACCGTCAACGACCAGCAATGTTTCACGAGGCGAAACGACGTCGCGGACGTCTTCGACCTCTTGCATAAGCGTTTCGTCGATCTGCAAACGGCCTGCGGTATCGAGCATGTAGACATCATAGCCGCCGAGGCTGGCCTGTTGTTTGGCCCGCTTTGCGATATCGACCGGTTTTTGACCGGGAACGATCGGCAATGTGTCGACACCAATTTGCGTCCCCAACATGGCCAACTGATCCATCGCCGCCGGGCGATATACATCGAGCGAGGCCATGAGGACCTTCTTGCCCTCTTTTTCGGACAAGCGTTTGGCCAGTTTGCCAGCTGTGGTGGTCTTGCCCGAGCCTTGCAAACCGACCATCAGGATCGGCGCCGGGGGGCTGTCGATCTTGAGCGCGCCGGGATCTTCTGCGCCGCGCAGAACCTCGACCAGCTCGTCATGAACGATCTTGACCACCTGTTGACCAGGCGTGACCGATTTGGTCACCGCCTGACCAGTTGCTTTTTCCTGCACCGCTTTGACAAAATCGCGAGCGACGGCCAGCGAAACGTCCGCCTCCAGCAAGGCCACGCGCACTTCGCGCAGGGCGGTTTTGACGTCCTCTTCAGAGAGCGCGCCCTGCTTGGTCAGCCGATCAAAGACGCCAGAGAGACGTTCGGACAGATTTTCAAACATTTCCTCGGGCTCCTTTGGGCCAGTTTCGCGGTGCCTCCTAGATAGGAAGCAAGTGATCAATGCACAAACGCCTCGGCGCGGGTGAAACGAAGAAGGGCAATCCAAACAGAATTGCCCCCACGGGCGTAACACGCTGGTGGAGGTCGATCCCTGCAAATGCGGGACCGGAAGATGTCTCACTTCCGGGGTACCAAGGGCCGTTTAGTCAGACGGCGCTGTCGAGTCAAGCCGTGGCGTACGGACTGGTCATCCTGCCGTGTGGTTTGAACCCTTCTGGCAGGCAGATCCTTATCAACCGGGTGATCGGCCTTGTTCACGTGTTGGCGGAATGGGTCAATCGCTGTTCCTGCATCAGAAAACCTTGGGAAAACGATGAGGTGGCATTTGTGGCCCCTTGCAATTTCGAACCAAACGGCAAAAAATCGGGCGTATTGTTACTTTTTGCACGGTATGATTATGGAAAATTGGGACGAGGTCAGGACGGCATTTCAAGTGGCTCGTGTGGGCACAGTATCGGGCGCTGCCGAGGTTTTGGGCGTGCATCATGCCACCGTGATCCGCCATATTGATGCGCTGGAAGATCGCCTGAAGGTGAAGCTGTTTCAACGACATGCGCGGGGGTATACGCCGACCGAAGCGGGTCAGGATCTGTTGCGGGTTGCCCAGGCAACGGATGACCAGTTCAATCAGCTTGTCGGGCGCCTGAAGGGACAGGGCGACGATGTTTCCGGCGAATTGGTGGTGACCTCGCTGATCTCGATGGCCCCGCAACTGGTGCCGGTTCTGAGTGACTTCCAACGCATGTATCCGGGCCTGGTGATACGATATTTGACTGGGGACCGTCTGTTTCGCCTGGAATATGGCGAGGCGCATGTGGCGATCCGGGCGGGGTCTGCGCCTGAACAACCTGACAATGTCGTTCAGAAGTTTTCACATCAAAGGATCGCGTTGTTTGCCAGCAAGGACTACGTCGCACGCATGGGCCAGCCAGACGGCAATGACGGGTTTGCGGGCCATACGTTCGTGGGGCATGACAACTCTCTGTCGCGTGCGCCGTCATCTGTCTGGCTGCGCAGCAATATACCTGCTGATCAAATCACCTTTCGCAGCAGCGACGTGCGCGCGATAGAAGAGGCGGTGATCGCTGGCGCCGGGATCGGTTTCATGGGCTGCTGGGATGCAGCGCAACGCGAAGACCTGGTTCAGATTTTGCCGCCTCGGGACGAATGGGCCGGCGCGATCTGGCTGGTCACGCATGTTGATCTGCATCGCACAAACAAGGTGCAGACTTTTCTCAAGTTTCTGAAGGAGCGCGCCAGGGAGTGGGTTGTATGAGGCCCCAGACCCAGGGCCACATCGCGATGCTGGCCTTTTCGGCGTTGGTGGCCGGTTCGTTCTCGCTGGGCAGCCTGGCCGCGAACGAGATTGCGCCGATGGCAATAACGGCGGCCCGGTTTGTTTTTGGCTCGATCCTGATTGGCGCGGCGGTTCTGGCAACTGGTGGGATCAGCCGGGCGGCACTGCGTGCGCCCTGGCGGTATGGCATCATGGGCATGTTTATGGCCGTCTATTTCGTGTTGATGTTCGAGGGGCTGAAAACCGCGCCGCCCGTCAGTGCGGCGGCTGTGTTCACATTGACCCCCATTGCAGCGGCGGGATTCGGGTGGCTGCTGATCCGTCAGCCGACGACCCCGCGGATGGCGTTTGCGCTCATGGTTGGGGGTTTTGGGGCGGTCTGGGTGATTTTCCGGGCGCAATGGTCTGCTTTTCTGGCCTTTGATATCGGCAGGGGCGAAGCGATCTTTTTTATCGGATGCATCAGCCATGCGATCTATCCGACCGTTGTAAAAATGCTCAATCGAGGCGAACCTGCGCTGGTTTGCACGCTTGGGATGCTGATCGCGGGATCCTTGGTGCTGGTCGGGTTTGGCTGGTCGGATATCCGCGCGACAGATTGGATGGCCTTGCCCCCGATTGTCTGGGTCTGTTTGGCATATATCTCTGTTTTCTCAACGGCGGTGACGTTTTTTCTGGTGCAGTTTTCGGCCCTGCGCCTGCCTTCGGCCAAGGTCATGGCCTACACATATCTGACACCAAGCTGGGTTATCTGTTGGGAAGTGGCGTTGGGTCGGCCATTGCCCTCAACCCTGGTGTTGATTGGCGTGGCCTGCACGATTGTGGCATTGCTTCTGTTGGTCAAGGATGACGCGCCGGTGACGATGGAAGCGAAGGCATGATTGCAATTGAAGTCACAGTGCCATGCCTTGAGAACGCCAGGCTGATTGCACCTGTCGGGCTGTCAACGCCGCATGCCGCGCCATTGGACCTGCAAGTCACCGGAGGGCGCCAGAGCTTGGTCGCCGATCCTCATTCCGCACAGCATGTTTTATGTGTAACGCCTGATGCGTCCAGGGTCGTGTTGCGCTGGACCTATCAACTGGGCGGTTCCGACTATCCCGAGACTCTGTTTCAGCACCGCGCAAGTCGATTTACCCGGGCCGCGACCGCGTTGGTCACAGAGGCATCGGAGGTTGCGCGAAAAGGCGGTTTGGTCGGGCTGGCCCGACATGTGGCCGGTTTGTTTCATTATGGCCACCCAGATACAAAGTTTTACGAAGGAATGGATGACATTCCGCAGTTGTGCAGCATGACCGAAGGATCCTGTGTCGATATCAACGCCTATTTCATCGCCGCTGCGCGGGCTGCTGGATATCAGGCGGGATATGTCACCGGGTATTTCATACCCGCCGAAAAGCGCAACTGGTGCGAGGACATGCACTGTTGGGTGATAACCCGCGACAATGGTCTGATTCAGGAATGGGACATTGCCCATCATCTGAAGCTGGGCACGCGCGAGATTGAACCAGGCCTGAACCCCAAGCCCGGCGTGCGGTTGCCAATGGCGCATTCCATGGGGTTGAATTTTCCATCCATGAACATCGCGGACCTGAAGCTGATCGCAGAGCCGATGTGGCTATTGCGTGACGGATCCTGGCGGGCGGCCGAGCTGAACATTTCGTTGGAGGGGTACGACCTGTTGGAACAGGCGGCCGGAACAGAGCGGGCCGCCTGATCGGATCGCCCTAGACGAAATCCACCGCGTCACCCTCGATCAAGGCTTTGACCCCATCTGGCAAATCTGTGCTGGCGACCAGCTGGGCGTCCAGGGTGTTCTCCAATTCGCGGACCAAGACCAGACGTTCGGCGACGGCCTGTATTTGATCAAAGGGCACCACAACCACTCCGTCGCGATCGGCGACGATCATATCCCCGGTTTCAACCACGTGCCCCCCCAGTCTTATCGGCAAGCCCACCGTGCCGGGGCCTGTCGAAAACGGCGAGTTCGGCGACAGGCCAGTGCACCAGCACGCCAGCCCGGTGGCCACAATCCCGGCCCAGTCCCGCATCGGGCCGTCGGTGACGAAACCCACAGCCCCGCGATTTTTCAACATCATGGACAAACGGTCACCCGCCGCCGCGCATCCCTGATAGCCGCCAAATGCGGACACGACCACATCGCCATCCTGCACGAAATTGAGCGCCGCCAAGGTCGCCATCAGGTCACCCGGGCTATTGCCCGCAGTCAGCGCCGGTCCGGCAACATGGCCCGGAAGGTCGTCAGGAGCCAGCGGGTTGATCGCGATGTCCAATGCGGATTTTCCGTCCATGGCATCTGCCACGAAACTGGTCGGTGTGTTCTGAAATGCTACGATTTGCTCTGCCGACGGACGGCGCGCCGGTCGTTTGATCGTCAGGGCTTTGGGTTCTTCAATCATGTCATGCTCCCTCTGTGTTGCGCATTAGGGCCGGACATGAGCGCAGAGGCAAGGCATGTCAGTTCAGGATCACCACATATTTTACGATGCGATTGTTGTCGCTGTCGGAAAAGTAATAGGTGTTGCCAACGACCAGGGCACCTTCGGGATCGTCGAATTTGTATGGCCCAAGACCGGGGTTGCCATCACCAAGCACCCCCAGCAAGCTTTGGCTTTCAGGGTCAATCAACAGAATTCTATGCGCGTCCTGATCCGCGACGATAAGGCGGCCAAAGTCATCTATGTCCAGATAGCGCGGGCCGACGAAACCGAATTTGGGGTCATCCAGCACCTGCAATTGCTGTAGCGTTTCAGAGTAGCGAACCAAACGTCGTTGTGCATTGTCCGCGACCCAAATGCTGCCATCCAGGGCCTCGGCCACGTCATGTGCTCCCCAATGCCCCTGTGCCAGCGCGGTGACATTCGTTCCGCGCAAAGCAACCAGATCGCCCGAGCCAGAGGCCATGACATAAATCTGGCCGTTTGAGTGAGCCAGGACACCTTCGGTATTGGTAAACGGACCCAGGAAGTTTTCAAAGACCAGCCCGTCACTGGTCTGGGCATAGATGGCAACGACGCTGCCGCCGGTGACGGCAACGTATGCCTTTCCATCCGGGCCAAAAGAGATGTCATGGATGCCCGGCAGTTTGCCCGCGTCGATAACGTCAATCAGATCAAGCGTATCCGCGTCCATGATGACGATGCGGTGGCCGAATTTGTCAGCGATATAGAGATGCCCGTCGGGGCCCAGCGTCAGGTCATGCGGGTCATTAAGAATAGGGGCGCTGGCCCGTTCAAAGGTGGCAAAAGGCGCCTGTGCCTGTGCCCAGCCTGGCACGAGCACGATCAACCCGACAAGACTCGTCAGTCGCCATGCGATTTGCGTAAGTTTGGACAGTCTGAGCATTGTTGCCTCCCTGCCCCCTATTAGCACGCCTGTCCGGCCTGGGCCGAATGACTTTTTTGTCGGAAGGCGTGGATTGGGACAGGGAGGTCATTCTGACTGGATTTAAGGCATGTTGGAACAGCAAACAGACGGGCTACGCAAACAACATGCGCGCCCCTTGGGGCAAAAACCCGCCCTGTCTGACGCGCGTTTCAGAGCCGGTTGAAGACCATCACCAGACCCTTGTCGTCCTTATGCGGGTGATCGGCGCCTTCCTGGTAGATGTCGATCTGTTTGAACCGCACCGGAGAGATATGGCCCTGCGCCACCAGAGTGGCCAACGCTGAGCCGAATCCGGCCCCATCCAGAACGGGCGCAATTGTGCCACAGCAGAACACGGCACCCGGACGGGTGATACGCAGGAGCTCTGGCAAGCACTCTGGTCCGACATGGCCGTGTGTAAAGGTGCCGCAAGAGATGATGGCGCCGTATTCCGCATCAGGCAGATCCAGAGGCTGCAACAAATCACCAACAATGAGGTTGCGATACAGGTTCTTGGGCTCTGCTATGGCCAGCATTTCCGGCGTAATGTCGATCGCATCGCAGAGCTGGCCGTCAAGATGCTCGGCCACTTGACCCGTGCCCGCGCCGATGTCGAGGATGGGTATATTGTCGCCGGTTTCGGCCAGCAAGAGGCGTGCGATTTCGCGTGGCGCAATGTAACCCCAACCCGCACCAAAGGCCGTGTCATAGGTTTCGGCCCATGTGCCATAGAGTTCTCGCGCGCTCTCGGGGCCCGAAATTTCGTATGCGTGGTCAAGGTCATAGTCTGTGGTCATGATTGCCTCTGCGTGCTGCTGCTTGGCGGTTCTAGCGGCACGATTGCGACAGTTGCGTGAAAGTCAGGAGCGTCATTGTGACCGCAATGACCCCGGACCTGCTATGGCACGGCGTCACTGGACGCGCGTCGGCGCGGATCATAAGGTCGGACGAGAATCCCTGAGTTTAGGAGTGTTTGGCATATGTCGCCGACGCGTCCGATCCTGTCATCTACCTCTGCTGGAATTATCGGAGCGATCGCCTGTACAGCGATTTTTGCGCTGACCATCGGGCTGAGCTATCCGCTGCTGTCCTTTGTTTTGAAATCCAATGGCTACGACGATGCGGCGATTGGCTTTAACGCCGCCATGACACCGCTGGGTGTCCTGGTTGCGTCGCCGTTTTACCCCCGGCTGATTGCGCGTTTTGGGGCCTGGAGGGTCGCGGCCTTTTGCCTGGTCGGGGCGGCCTCGATGATCCTGCTGCTGGGGATGACCCAATTGTTTGCGGCATTTCTGGTGCTGCGCTTTTTGCTGGGTGTGTTTGATGTTGGCGTCTACATCGTCTCAGAGACCTGGATCAATCAGCTGGCCAGCGACCGCACAAGAGGCCGCGTCGTCGGTCTGTATGCCACAGCATTGTCTGCCGGGTTCGGGTCAGGCCCGTTGATATTGGCGCTGACCGGGTCCGAGGGGGTTTTGCCCTTTGTCATCGGATCGAGCGTCTGCCTGTTGGCGGTGGCTGTCGTTGTGCTGATCCGCCACGCAGTGCCCGATACGCGGCAAGAACGCGCTGTATCGAGCCTGAAGTTCCTGCGACTGGCCCCTGCCCTGCTGTTGTCCATCGTCGCCTTTGCGTTTTGGGACGCGGCGCTCTTGGCTTTGTTTCCGGTTTATGGGTTGGATTATGGCCTGGATGCCAGTTTTGTCGCGATTGCGCTGTCGGTTTGTATTTTTGGCAACACGTTTTTGCAGATTCCCATCGGCTGGCTGGCTGACAAGACCCAGCGGCGGGATGTGTTGATCTTATGTTGCGGTGTGGCGGCATTGGGCGCTTTGTTGTTGCCGGTCTTGGTCGGAAACAAGGTGCTTCTTCTACCTATGCTGTTTGTGTGGGGGGCTGCTGCGGGCGGCATTTATACTATGGCGATGACAGAGCTGGGCGACCGGTTTTCCGGGGCGGAACTGGTTGCGGGCAATGCCGCCTTTGCGCTGGCTTATGGGGTTGGTGGAATAATCGGCGGCCCATTCGTCGGCCTGGCGATGAAGGCGTTCGGGTCTGTTGGATATTCGGGATCAATGGCTGTCGTTCTGCTGGCCGTCGGATTGTTTGCCCTGATACGCCGGCAAATGTCAGCGCCTGAACATTAGGTCTGGTTTTGCTTTGGCAAAGCCGGGGGTTGGCCGCTAGGATTTGAGCGGGAGCAAGGGAGGTTTTGCATGAAACTTGGGACCAGACATTGGGACAGGCTGGGCAATGGCGGCGTGACATTGACCGAATTGGGCATGGGCACTGCGCCGCTGGCCAATCTGTATCGGGCGATTTCTGATGATGACGCGCAGGCGGTGCTCGAACGGGCCTGGGAGGCTGGGGTGCGGTACTATGATACAGCGCCGCTATATGGCCTGGGGCTGAGCGAAACCCGGCTGAACCGGTTCTTGCGAGACAAACCACGCGATGAATATGTGTTGTCTTCCAAGGTCGGGCGATTGCTGCGCGCCTGTACACCCGAGGCCCGCACGGGGATAGGCAAATGGTTCGATGTGCCAGCCCGTCAGGAAATTTATGACTATTCCTACGATGGCGTGATGCGATCCGTCGAAGCCTCGCTGGAGCGGTTGGGGGTAAATCGGATAGACATGTTGTTTGCACATGACATCGACGTGCCGAACCAGGGCAATCGGGCGAATGTGAATGCCAAGGTAGATCAGTTGATGGCAGGCGGATATCATGCGCTGGAACGGTTGCGCAACGAGGGCACGATTGCCGCCTTTGGCGCCGGTGTGAACGAATGGGAGGTCTGCCAGCAGCTGACCGAGCGCGGCGACTACGACATTTTCCTGCTGGCCGGTCGCTATACCTTGCTGGAGCAGGACGCTCTGAACAGCTTTCTGCCTCTGGCAGAGGCGCGCGGCATCGGCATTGTGATCGGCGGCCCCTACAACTCGGGCATATTGGCAACCGGACCGCGCCCCGGTGCCTACTACAACTACGATCCTGCGCCACAGGATATCATGGAAAGGGTCGGTCGCATCGAGGCAATTTGCAAAGCCCATGACGTGCGGTTGGTCGATGCAGCCTTTCAGTTTCCGCTACGCCATCCCTGCACCCTATCGGTCATTCCCGGCGGACAAGGGCTGGGCGAAATGGAAAGCAATATCGCAGCCGTGCAGGCGAACATCCCAGACGCGTTATGGGCCGAATTGAAACATGAAGGACTCATGCGGGCGGAGGCGCCGGTATGAGCCTGCTGATCGATGCCCATCAGCACTTTTGGCATCCCGCGCGCGGTGACTATTTTTGGATGCCGCCAGATCACCCGGTGCTGACACGGCCCTATGGCCCCGAGGATCTGGCGCCATTGCGGCAGGTCCATGGAATTGACAAATCCGTGGTCGTGCAGGCCGCTCCTTCGATACATGAGACAGAGTATTTGCTGGGAATTGCCGATGTGACCGACAGCGTTGCTGGTGTTGTCGGCTGGGTGGATTTTGAACGCCCTGACGACCTTGCGCATCTGCAACGGCTGGCTCGGCACCCAAAATTCAAGGGTGTTCGCCCGATGATCCAGGATATCCCGGACGATGAATGGATGCTGCGGGAAGACGTGCAATGGGCCTATCAGGCCCTGATCGACCTGGATCTCAGCATTGACGCATTGGGGTTTCCAAGGCATCTGGAAAACTTCCACACCATCCTGACCAGGTATCCGGACCTGCGTTGCGTCATCGACCATTGCATGAAGCCTCAGATCCGCGCCCATCCGGACGGGTTCGAAGAGTGGAAGCTGGGCATGACGCGACTGGCGAAGGACACGAACGCCTTTTGCAAGCTGTCAGGCATTGTCACTGAAACTGACGGAGGTTGGCGTGTCGAAGATTTGCACCCCTATGTTGACCATTTGTTGGACGTCTTCGGCCCCGAGCGGATGATGTGGGGATCGGATTGGCCGGTGTGCCTGTTGCAGGCCAGCTATGGCGAGTGGCGCGATGCGGCCGAGACGCTGGCCAGCGGGCTGAGTGTATCGCAACGGGCGCGCCTGTTTGGCGGCACAGCGGTCGCGTTTTATCGCCTAAGCCAGGTCAGCTAACCTGAAACATCGGAAAGCGATTGACCTCTTGGCAGTGTCACGTTCCAACTGAGGACAAATTGCAGGAGAACTACATGAAACTGTTTGGCAACTGGTCTTATCCCACAACCATCCGATTTGGTGCCGGGCGGATCGCAGAAATTGGCGATGCCTGTGCCGCAGCCGGAATCACCCGCCCCTTGCTGGTGACAGACCGCGGGCTGTCCGGGTTGGACATTACCGCACGAACGCTGGATCTGCTGGAGGCGGCCGGGCTGGGCCGCGCGATGTTCGCCGAAGTTGACCCAAATCCCAACGAACTGAACCTGGAAGAAGGCTTGCGGGTGTATCGCGAGGGCGGGTTCAATGGCGTGGTCGCCTTTGGCGGTGGATCGGGACTGGATCTGGCCAAGATGGTGGCCTTCATGGCGCGTCAAACCCGCCCCATATGGGATTTCGAAGATATTGGCGATTGGTGGACGCGGGCCGATCCGGATGGGATTGATCCGATTGTTGCCGTTCCCACCACGGCGGGGACCGGATCAGAGGTTGGGCGTGCCAGTGTGATCACCAATTCGATCTCGCAAGAAAAAAAGATCGTGTTTCATCCAAAGGTGCTGCCTGCCGTGGTGATTTGTGACCCCGAGCTGACCATGGGGATGCCTCCGGCGATCACCGCTGGTACGGGGCTGGATGCTTTTGCCCATTGCGTAGAGGCGTTTTGCTCGCCGCATTACCATCCGATGGGCCAGGGTATGGCCTTGGAAGGCATGCGGTTGGTCAAGGAGTATCTGCCGCGCGCCTATGCGGAAGGAACCGATCTGGAGGCGCGGGCCCATATGATGAGCGCCGCCGCCATGGGGGCCACGGCATTCCAAAAGGGATTGGGTGCGATTCATGCATTGAGTCACCCGATTGGTGCGATCCATCACACCCACCACGGCACAACCAACGCCGTCTGTATGCCCGCGGTTTTGCAGTTCAACCGCCCCGCCGCCGAAGGTGTTCTGACTCAGGCCGCAGCGTATCTGGGGATCGAGGGTGGATTTGACGGGTTCTGTGCCTTTGTCGATGATCTGAATGCACAGCTGGGCATTCCAAAACGATTGTCCGATCTGGGTGTGCGCGATCCGGATATCGACCTGCTGGTCAGTGGCGCGCTGAAGGATCCAAGCACCGGCGGCAACCCGGTGGAAATGACCCCAGAGAATACGCGCGCACTTTACGAACAGGTGCTGTAGCGGCGGCCATATGCTCAAGATCTTTGGGATCGGGTTTCACAAGACCGGGACAAAATCCCTGGCGACCGCTTTGGTCCGGATGGGGTTTACCGTCACCGGGCCAAACAATTTTCGCGACCCGGACATTGCGCAGACCTATCTGTCTCTGACCCGGCGATTGTCCGAACGCTTTGATGCGTTTCAGGACAATCCCTGGCCGCTGGTCTACCAAGAAATGGATGCGCAATGGCCGCAAGCGCGGTTCATCCTCACGCTCCGGGACAGTTCTGATTGGTATCGGTCACAGCTGGCGCATTTTCAGGGTGCGACGACACCAATGCGCGAGCTTCTATATGGGCCAGGCATGGGCGACCCACGCGGGAAAGAGGCGCACTACATTGCGCGACTGGAGGCGCATAACCAGGCCGTGCGCAGCTATTTTCAGGATAGGCCCGGCAAATTATTGGAAATGGACATCACCCAAGGCGATGGGTGGGCCCCTTTGTGTGACTTTCTGGGACGCGAGGTGCCCGCGCGACCTTTCCCCCACAAAAACCCCGCCAAGCGGCGTGCGCGTCTGGCCCGATTGCAGGCGCAAAAGAAGCCTGCGCGCTCGGATTCAGACGGTGATTCCACCTGAAACATAGATTACAACCCGTGGCCCTGACGGGCGCACGGGTCTGAGCGTATCCAGGGCCGGTCAGCTTTCCGGGTTCAGCTTGTCCTGAGTACTGGTTTCAAAGTCAGACGCGTCATGACGTTCATGCAACTGCGTTTCAGGATCGCCAAAGACCTTGTTCACCATCTTGCCGCGCTGCACGGCTGGGCGCTCATCAATCAGGGCGGTCCAGCGTTGCAGGTTCTTGTAGGACTGCACGTCCAGAAACTCGCCCGCATTATACGCGCCGCCCTGGGCCAGGCGCCCATACCATGGCCAGATCGCCATATCCGCAATCGTGTATTCGTCACCGATCATATACTCATGCTCGGCCAGATGGCGGTCCAACACATCCATCTGACGCTTCACTTCCATCGCGAAACGATTGATCGGATACTCGAACTTTTCAGGCGCATAGGCATAGAAATGGCCAAAACCGCCGCCCAGGTAAGGCGCGCTGCCCATTTGCCAGAAAAGCCAGGAGTACATTTCCGCCCGTTTGGCCGGATCACCCCGGAAGGCGTCAAATTTTTCCGCCAGATGCAACAGGATCGCCGCGCTTTCAAACACGCGCACGGGTGTGTCGCCGGTGTGGTCCATCAGGGCCGGGATCTTTGAGTTCGGGTTGGCCTCGACAAAGCCACTGCCAAACTGATCTCCATCTCCGATTCGGATCAGCCAAGCGTCATATTCCGCACCCGAGTGACCCGCGGCCAACAACTCTTCGAACATGACGGTGACTTTTACACCGTTGGGCGTGGCCAGAGAGTATAGCTGAAAAGGGTGCTTGCCGACCGGCAGTTCTTTTTGGCTGGTGGGGCCTGCGATGGGACGGTTTATTTTGGCGAACTGGCCGCCGCTTTCCTGATCCCAGGTCCAGACTTTGGGGGGCACATATGTATCACTCATCGATTTATCCTTTGTTGCGCCAATTGGGCGTGTCATTAACTGTTGAGCTGCGTCCCGCTCAGAGCGATGCGCTGGGCCGCGATTTCATTCGGTCGAACCAGGCGCGCGTTGCGGTGTTTTCTTCGGGGATAGATTTGCGCACCACACGCGTGAAGGTGACAAAGACGAACGCGGTGATATCCGCCATCGAAAAACTGTCGATCGCGAGCCAGTCACGCCCCTGAAGCCGGTTTTCCAACAGGGTATAAAAATCGTCGATCCGGGCAAGACCGCGTTCCGCAAGCGCCGGGATCTGTTCGACATTGCGTTGCCCGGTGAGCGCCCGGCCTGCCATATGCGGATTGCCATTGCGCAACGCCTCGGCGATGGGCATGCCCCCGTGAAGTTCGCAAATGGCGTTCCAGCCTGCAACAAGCCCGCGCTCTTCAGGGGTTGTCCCCAGCAGGGGCGGCTCGGGAAAGGCGGCGTCCAGATAGGCGGCAATGCCGTTGTTCTCGGTCAAAGTAGTGCCATCGTCTGTCACCAACACCGGCACCGTCGCAAAGGGGTTAATCTCCAAAAACGCAGGCGTCAGCTGTTCGCCCTTGGCAATGGCAACCTCTCGGGTTTCGAGCTGGATTCCTTTTTCGGCAATGAACATCCGGGCCCGTTTTGGACTGGGGGCAGTCGCGCAGTCGTAGAAAATCATGAGAGTTACCTGGTTCTTTCTGTGCGAAGTCACGTTTCAGGCAGAGTGTGCGCGGGCAATCGCCGGGATGCAACGGGGTCACGTCGGGACAACATGGACGGATCGCAACGTAGCTGGGTAAATTACCTGTGAGCGAAGGGGGGAGACTTCGGAATGAAACAATTTTTATTCGGCGTGTTGGCGGGTGTTGGCGGGGTTGTCCTGGCGGGTGGCATTGGGGGCTACGTCTGGACCAGATCGCCCACCCCGATACAGCAACGCAGCGACACGGTTTTGGCCGATGTAGCGCCCGCTCAGGCGCGAGCTGAGGTTTCCGCCCATAGCGAAATCTTTCGACAGCGCACCCAAGAGGTTGTCCCGGGGGTTCACGTCGCGATTGGATTTGGGCTGGCCAATGTGATCGTGGTGGACGCGCCGGATGGCCTGATCCTGGTCGATACATTGGAATCGATCCGCGCGGCAGAGGGTCTGGAGCCGTGGATTTCCGGTTTGCGCGCCCAGACCGGCAAGGACATCACTGATATTATCTATACACATAATCATGCTGATCACGTCTTCGGGGCTGGTGTCTTTTTGCGCAATCAGCAGACCGTGCCGCGTATCTGGGCCCAATCCGGGACCGAGCCGCGCGTGCATGAAATTATCAACGTATTGGCCCCGGTTACGTTTCGCAGGGCAATGCGGATGTTTGGCGTTTACTTGCCCCAATCAAGCTTTGAAAACAACGGGATTGGTCCTCGGTTGTTGAATGATGATCAGGATGGAATCTTCTTCCTGTCGCCCACTGATCTGGTCGAATCCCAGGCCGAAGTGAACATGGCCGGCGAAACCGTGATCTTGCGTCATGCCCCTGGCGAAACCGCCGATCAGTTGGCCGTGTACCTGCCCGGTCGCGGTGTGTTGATGCCTGCGGACAATTATTACCACGCCTTTCCCAACCTCTACACGATTCGGGGCACGCCTTATCGTGATCCGCGGCACTGGGTCCAAAGCCTGGATATGATGCGCAGGTTCAAGGCCGATGTGATGATCCCTCAGCATTCGCAACCTGTGATGGGCGCAGAGCTGATCGAAACGCGGTTGCGTGATTATCGCGACGCGATCCAGTTCGTCTATGACGAAACCATTCGCATGATCAACGCAGGCCTCACACCAAACCAGATCGCGCAACGGATCGCGCTGCCGCCACATCTGGCCGACGCGCCGCACTTGCAGGAGTTCTATGGCCGGGTCGAATTTGCGGCGCGATCCGTGTTTTCCGGCACATTGGGCTGGTTTTCAGGGGATCCAGCGGATCTGAGCCCGGTTTCGGATGAGCAAGAGGCCCAGCTGATGGCCGATCTGGCGGGCGGTCCCGAAGGTTTGGTGGCCGCCGCGCAAGGTGCTGATCCGGCATGGGCCCTGGTTTTGGGCACGCATTTGGCACGGTTGGGACATGCCCAGGCGCAGGAAATTCGTGTGCGCGCCCTGCGGGCGCTGGCCGAGGACGAAACAGCGTCTTCGGCGCGCAACTACTATTTGGCCATGGCGGCAGAGGCCGAAGGCTTTGTCATTCCGGTCAAGAATTTCGGCCCTACCCCCAATGGCGTGATCAACGCAATTCCGATCCGTAACTTCATGCACATTTTGACCTCCAACCTGAAAGCTGATCAGGTTCTGGACCAAGAGCTGTCATATGGGTTTGATTTTGTGGATGACGCGCCGATTTCGATCCGTATTCGGCGTGGTGTCGCCTATGTAGAGGATGGTTTGGCCGAGGATCGTCAGGGGACCCTGATCACGACCACCGACACATTCCGCGCAATTGCAGTGGAACGGCTGTCACCCGCCAAAGCGGTACTGGGCGGCCAAATGACCGCGCAGGGCGGCGTTCAGGTCTTGCAGGCGTTCCTGGCGCTGTTTGCGCCACCGACTTAGTCTGCCGGTGGCTCAAAGATTGGAACGTGTGGTCCGGCTTCGCGCGGCAAAAATCCAGTCAGCCGAGGGTCATCGGCAATTTCGACCTGCTGGCGGGTCGGTTTGAAACCGCTGCGGATATAGAAACTGAGGGCCGCAGGGCTGTCCAGAGTACAGGTGTGCAGATGCAGCCGCCGGATCGGTTGCGCCCAGGCCAGGCGGATGGCCTGATTCATCAGATACCGCCCTGCCCCTTTCCCGATCAGCACCGGTGCCACCCCGAAATAGGCCACCTCGCATTCTCCATCGACGCGGAAATCCAGCTCAAGAATGGCCTCGGGGCGCCCCTCGCGTTCAAGCGTATAGATCTCGCACGCCGGGTTCGAGAGGATGTCGCGCAACGCTTCGTCCGTCATGGTCAGACGGTAGAACCACAACCACGGTATGCCCCCGACCCGCAGCAAGAGATCGCGGTAGAGGGCCACGTCCGGTGTCTCGATCCGGCGGAATGTGACTCCCTCAGGCCGGGACACGATCCGTTCAGGCATCCGGCTGTTCATTTCCAGATGCGTAACAATCATCGCCACCTTGCCCGGTGGGATATCGTGATATCCGTCCTTCAACATCGGCTGACTCAGGAAATGCCGGCCGATTTCATCAGGGCCAGCATGTCTGTTTCAGGCCGTGGACCGATATGGCTGATCACCTCGCCGGCACAGACATGGCCCATGCGCGCGCATGTCTCCAGATCCCGGCCCAGCGCCATACCGGAAAGGAAGCCGGCGGCGAACTGATCGCCCGCGCCGGTTGCATCCACAGGCACAACCTTTTGAACCGGGACATCAATGCGTTGGGTGCCTTGCAGGACAGTGACGCCATCGCCCGACCGGGTGCACACCACCAATGGACAGATTTCAGCCGTCTGGCGCAGCGCATCTTCGAGGTCATCCGTTTCAAAGAGCGATTTGATTTCCGCCTCGTTCCCGATCACGTAGTCCAGATCGTTTTCGATCAAGGACAGAAAATCGGCGCGGTGGCGATCCACGCAGAATGGGTCAGAAATGGCGATCCCGGCTTTGCCCCCGGCCTCGCGGGTAGAGCGGGCAGCCTCCCGGAATGCGGATTTACCGGCATCGTGATCGAACAGATACCCCTCGAGGAACATGATCTGCGCGTTGCCGGTCACGTCCGCCGGGACGTCCTGCGAAGACAGTCCGGTTGAAATGCCCAGATATGTGTTCATCGAGCGCTCGCCATCCGGAGACACGAAGATCATCGAGCGCGAAGTTGGGGTTTCGCCACCTGCGACCGGCGCATTCACAAAGTCGATTCCATTATCGTTCATCGCATCGGCGTAAAACTTGCCCAGAGCATCGTCACACACCCGACCGATAAAGGCGGTTTGCAGCCCCAATGCCCCGGCCCCGGCGATCGTATTCGCAACCGATCCACCGGGAGTCTGGATGCGATTGGACATGGAGGCATACAAAACCTCGCCGCGTTCGCGATCAATCAGCTGCATGATGCTTTTCTCGATCCCCATGTGATCAAGAAAGCTGTCATCAGCCTGACAAATCACATCAACAACGGCATTGCCGATACCAACCAAGTCATAGGTTTTCATACTGTTTTGTCCTCGTAGGGGCAGAGATCGCGGATTAGGCAGGTGGGGCACATCGGTTTGCGGGCCTTGCAGTGATATCGACCATGCAGGATGAGCCAGTGGTGAGCGTGTAACTGAAAATCAGCCGGAATGTTGTCTTCTATGGCGCGTTCGACCGCATCCACATCCTTGCCGGGCGCAATGCCCGTGCGATTGCCGACGCGAAAGATATGGGTGTCCACCGCCTGTGCTGGCTGGCGCCACCACATGTTGAGCACAACATTGGCCGTCTTGCGACCAACCCCGGGCAAGGATTGCAAAGCGGCCCGCGAATTGGGGACGATGCCATCGTACTCTTCGACCAGGATGCGCGAAAGTTTGATCACGTTCTTGGCCTTGTTGCGGTAGAGACCGATGGTCTTGATATGTTCGATCAGGCGTTCTTCGCCCAGGTCCAGCATCTTTTGGGGCGTATCGGCAATCTGAAACAAGGCGCGGGTTGCCTTGTTCACGCCCACGTCTGTTGCTTGTGCCGACAGAGCGACGGCAACCACCAACGTATAGACGTTGACATGCTCCAGCTCGCCCTTTGGTTCGGGGTCTTGCTGTTGAAAGCGGTCAAAGATCGCGCGGATCGTATGATAATCGAGCTGTCTGGCCATCATCGCGGTTAATGCCCGCAGTGATGGCGCGGGGCAAGGTGATTTCGATCGGAACCGACATTGGATCGTCCTCAGATTAGGCCGCAAGCATCGAAACAGGCCATCTGCATCGGCAAGGGACGAGATTTTCGCATCTTCCGGGTCGATGCCCCCGGACCTACGGCGTAGATTAAACTCCAGACACCAGGAGCAGACCGATGAATGTCCAGAACGCCGAAAGCGGATACCACTACAATGTCATGCGGCGGGCGATCCAGCTAATCGACGATGCCGATGAGACATTGAGTCTGGAGACGCTGGCCAGTCAGATGGACATGAGCCCCGCGCATTTTCAACGGCTCTTCAGCGCCTGGGTCGGTGTCAGCCCGAAACGCTATCAGCAGTATCTGACACTTGGTCACGCCAAGACCCTTTTGATGAACCGCTTTACCACATTGGAGGCCTCCCATGCCGCCGGGCTGAGCGGCAGCGGGCGGTTGCATGATCTGTTTGTACGCTGGGAGGCGATGAGCCCAGGCGAATATGCCCGCGGCGGCGAGGGGTTGGAGATCTATTGGGGCTGGTTCGAATGCCCCTTTGGTCCGGCCCTAGTGATGGGCACGGACAAGGGCATTTGCGGAATCGGTTTTGCCGCTGAAAGCTCGGCTGAACATACGATGGCTGATCTGACCGGCCGATGGCCCAAGGCTGTGTTTACAGAGGATCCGATGCGGCTACGACCTTGGGCTCTGTCCGCGTTTGGGTCGGATGGCGCCTTGACGGAAACGCCACTGTACCTGATTGGTGCACCGTTCCAGATCAAGGTTTGGGAGGCATTGTTGTCCGTCCCGTCTGGTCATGTCACGACCTATTCCGAGATTGCCGGCGCCATTGGCAACCGCAAAGCGGTTCGCGCAGTGGGTACCGCTGTCGGGCGCAACCCAATCAGTTGGCTGATCCCCTGCCACAGGGCCGTTCGCAAGTCCGGAGGTTTGGGCGGATATCACTGGGGTCTGCCGGTCAAACGCGCAATGTTGGCCTATGAAGCGGTTCGCCTGGACGAAGAAAGTGCCTAACACCCCTGTCGCCGATTTCTGATGCTTGAGACAAACGCGGCAAATTGCGATATGATGCCGATGAGGTTCCCGAACAAAACGGGAAATGAGCAAAAAAAGGCAGGCAAAATGACCTTTCACAAAATTCCGCTGGCGGCGGCCGTTGGCATATCTTTGACGCTGAGTGCATGCACCGATCCAGCGTCTCTTTCCTTGGATGGCGAAAAATCGCGTACCAATACCGGTCTGGGTATTGGTGCTGTGGTGGGTGCTGTGGCGGGCTCTGCCTTGGCGGGCAGCGGCAACAAGACCGGCGGCGCTGTGGCTGGTGCGATTATCGGTGCAGCCGCGGGTGGCATTGCTGGCAATGCGCTGGACAAACAGGCCGCCGAAATGCGCGCGGCACTGGATGAAAGCATTGGCGTCGAGACCGTCGATGGCAAACTGGTGGTCACTTTACCCGAAGACATTACATTCGACACGGACAGCGACATTGTGCGCGCCAACCTGCAGACGGAGCTGGGCAAGGTTGCGGCCAGCCTGGCCGAATACCCGGACACGACAATTCAGGTGATCGGCCATACTGACAGCGAAGGCGAAGCCTCCTACAATCAGGAACTGTCCGAGCGCCGCGCCCAGGCTGTTTCGACCATCCTGCAGGCCGATGGGGTCAGCACGACCCGAATTGCCAGCTATGGTCGGGGCGAGAGTGAACCCAAAGCGTCAAACCTGACACCCGAGGGCATGGCACAGAACCGGCGTGTTGAATTGGTGGTCGTCCCGAACGCCGTTTAAACTGTGACAAAAACAGAAGCTCAGTGTGCGCTGATGCGGAGGGTACTTGGGTAGCCTCCGCATCTTTGTGCATTTATGTATAGATCAACACTTCAGTAACGAGGATGAACTGACATGGGCAACCCTGTACTACTCGGCCTGAGCGGCTCTTTGCGTGCGGACTCAGGCAACCGGAAATTGCTGCGCGAAGCGGCGCGGCTGTTTGGTGACAGCGACTATCAGGAGGGCAACCTGAATCTGCCTCTCTATGATGGTGATGTCGAAGCGGCCCAAGGCATCCCGGACGCTGTACAAACTCTGGCCAATCAGATCGGCGCGGCGGACGCGGTGATCATCTCGACCCCCGAATACAACAAAGGCCCGTCCGGAGTATTGAAGAATGCTCTGGATTGGGTGAGCCGGACCAGCTCCAACCCCTGGGCGGACAAACCAGTTGCCGTGATGTCAGCGGCTGCTGGCCGCGCTGGTGGCGAGCGGGCACAGATGGTGCTGCGCGGCTTCATGGTGGCATTCCGCCCCCGTATTCTACAAGGTCCAGAGGTGCATCTGGCCGGGGTCGGAGAGGCCTTTGACAGCGAAGGTCGCTTGCAGGGCGAGTTGTATATCAAAACCCTCAGCGAGTTGATGCAGTCTTTGCGAGCCCAAACAGCGGGATAAGACGCATTTCAGGTCAACGCGCCCTATGCGGGACTGCTGATTTCGATCAGGTTTGCGTCGGGGTCACGAATATAGAGCGATGTGAGAGGCCCGGTTGCACCGGTACGGGGAACCGGGCCATCCTCGATCACGATATTGTTTTGATCGAGATGCGCTTTCCAGGCACTCGGGCTGCTGCTGGTAAGAAAGCATAGATCCGCAGAGCCGGGGGTCGGCCGCAAAGCTTTGGGTTCAAACTCTTGCCCGGCTTGATGCAGATTGATCTTTTGATCCCCAAATTTCAAAGCGGTGCGAATGGTTCCATCTGCTGCTGTAAAACGTTCGACCGTCATGGACAGGATGGTCTGATAGAATTGCGCTGTTGCGTCGATATCCGCGACCGTCAAAACCAGATGATCAAGAGCATGGACAGTCTGGGGCATGGGCCGTTACTCCTGACGGGTGGGGTCTGGTGGATGTTACAATACACCAGAAGCAAAACACCAGAAACAGGACGGTGACCATGTTTGGTACGGAATACGGCGGCAAGACGGTTTATGGGGCGACTCTGGGAATCCTGATGCTGGAAACGCAGTTTCCACGCATTCCTGGTGATATAGGCAATGCCACAACCTGGCCGTTTCCTGTGCAGTACCGTGTTGTTCGCGATGCAACACCGGAACGGGTGGTGCGCAACGATGCTCGCCTGCTGGTCCAATCCTTCATCGACGCCGCCTTGGATTTGGTGGCGTCCGGCTGTGATGGCATCACAACCAACTGCGGGTTTCTGGCGATTGTTCAGGACCAGTTGGCACAGGCGGTGCCGGTGCCGGTTGCGACCTCGTCCTTGATGCAGGTGCCGATGGTACAGGCGATGCTGCCACCGGGGCGCAGGGTCGGGGTATTGACCATTTCCAGCGAAACCCTGACGCCCGCGCATTTGCAAGCCGCCAACGTGCCTTTGGACACCCCTATCATGGGCACAGAGGGTGGCACAGTATTCACCCGCGATATCCTGGGCGACGCGCCCAGGATCGACTTTGCCGCCTGTCGGCAGGACATGGTCGACGCCGCCCGAGAGCTGGTCACACAGCACGCGGATATCGGTGCAATTGTGCTGGAATGTACCAATATGACGCCCTATGCGGCGGATGTTCGCAAGGTTACTGGCCTGCCTGTTTTTTCGATCTACAGTTTTGCTCGCTGGTTCCACCAGGGCCTGGTGCCCGACCGGTTCCCTGTTTCACTGGATGATCCGCTGCTTGGCCTGGCCGGCAACACCTAACTGTCCGGCACATACAGTCGCGAAAAGGCAAGCCGGACCAGATCAACCGTCTCTTCGCTGCGCCGTTCTATGTGGTCGCGCAGAGCCTGCACCGCTGGCTCTGTCTGGCGCGCCTGAACAGCCAGGGCAATGACCCGGTGCATGGACAGGCTGGCCTGGTCATCCCCTGCCAGTCCCCCCTGCTCGATCAGTTGATGCAAATTGACCAACCGCACATAGCGGATGCGTTCATTTATGTTGGCCAGCAGGCGAACCAGTTCCGCATTGCCCGAAAGCTCTGCCAATTTCATGTGGAACCGTTCATCCATTTCCAACAGCTCCGCCGCGTTCTGGCAGGTTGAATAAGCGTCCTCGGTTTCGTCAAGGTAGCCACACAGCGATGTAATCTGGGCGTCATCCGCCCGCGCGATGCCGCGGATGATGGCCTCTGACTCCAGCGCAGCACGAACCTGGTAGAGTTCCATGATACGCTCGGGACTGAGCGGGCGGCAAAAGAATCCCTGGCCGGGGGCCGCAGTCAGGAACCCTTCTGCGACCAGACGGTTGAGCGCCTCGCGCAATGGCGTGCGGCTGACAGACAACCGTTTCGTAAGAGCCGATTCGTTGACACGTTCTCCGGGCTTGAAATCGAAGTGAATCGCCATTGTGCGGAGCTTTTCATAAGCCCGCTCTGCGCTGTTGGGATGTTCTGCCATAGGGGATGTCTGCTTTTTAGACTGCTGGTGGCGTGTTTAGCAAAAATGACCCCCGAGAAAAACACAAAACTGCCTTCACTTCTATCGACAGGCCTGTATACAATTTTCAAAACACGAAACACTCCCCCTGACCTGACCCATGCGAGGATCCCATGCAAAATGAAATGAACGGCGCCGAAGCGATGGTCCGCATGTTGGAGGCCCATGGGGTGCAGCATATTTTTGGGCTCTGTGGCGATACCACTCTGCCGTTCTACGACGCGATGTTGCGGCTGGATCATGGCATCACCCATGTGTTGACCCGGGACGAACGCAGCGCGGCCTATATGGCGGATGGGTATGCGCGCGTGACCGGCAGGGTGGGCGTTTGCGAGGGACCCTCGGGCGGTGGCGCGACCTATATTTTGCCCGGTTTGATCGAGGCAAACGAAAGCTCTTATGCCGTGCTGTCGATCACCACCGACATTTCGGTCGGCTCTTATGGCAAATATCCGCTGACCGAGGTCGACCAGGAAGCTCTGATGCGGCCGCTCACCAAATTCAATACCGTAATGCGGCGGGCCGATCATATCCCGCGCATGGTGCGCCAGTCATTTCGGGCAATGACCACCGGACGCTCGGGCGCGGCACATCTGGGTCTGCCTTATGATATTCAATATGATCCGGTCTCGGCGGATGACATCTGGGCCGATCCAAAACATCACAGCTTTCCCTCATATCGCGCGGCCCCTGAACCGGGCGTGGTCGACGAGGCGGTTGAGGCGATCCTGTCTGCCAAATCCCCGCTGATTGTGTGCGGTGGTGGCGTGGTCATTTCCGGGTCGATGGCAGAATTGGAGCGGTTGGCAACCCGTTTGGATCTGGCGGTTGCAACCTCCATTTCCGGCAAGGGATCTTTGGCAGACACCCATCCATTGTCCTTGGGCGTTGTCGGTTCCAATGGCGGCACGGATGAAACCTGGGAAATGATGGCCGATGCGGATCTGGTGGTCTTCATGGGGTGCAGAGCGGGGTCAACGACAACCTCTCGATGGGAGGCCCCAAAGCCCGGGCAGCGGATCGTGCATTTTGACAATGATCCGATGGTCATCGGTGCCAATTATCCGACAGAGGTTGGAGTGGTGGCCGACCTGCTTCTGTCACTGACTGCGGCGAATGCCTACCTGGATCAGCGCGAAGGCGCGGTGCCCGGTTTTGGCGGCGCGGCGCGGGTGGCCGATATCAAGGAACGCAAGTTTGCCAAATTCAATGCGCTGGTGGCAGATCAGGGTGAGACAGTTTTGCCCGAGCATATCATCGCGACCGTCAATGCGCATTTGCCCGAGAATGCCGTCGTCGTTTCGGATCCTGGCACCAGTTGTCCCTATTACAATGCCTATTCAAACCAAAAGCGGCCTGGGCGCTACTATATTACCAATCGGGCGCATGGTGCATTGGGGTACTCTCTGCCTGCTTCATTGGGGGCTTGGTATGGCCGCCCCGAAAGCAAGGTTGTGGCCATGATGGGGGATGGCTCTTTTGCCTTTGCCTGTGGCGAATTGGAGACCGTCGTACGCTCGGGTGCGCCGATCACCTATATCGTTCTGTCCAATTCCAGCTTTGGCTGGATCAAAGCCAGCCAGCGCGACGATTGCGACAAACGATACTACAACGTCGATTTCCGGCGCACAGACCACGCCGCCGTTGCCGCCGGATTTGGCGTCAAAACCTGGCGGGTCGAGCGGCCCGGCGACCTGGATTTGGCAATCCAGGAGGCCTTTGCGCATGATGGTCCCAGTCTGATTGACGTCATCTGCCAACCGTTGGAAGAGGCGGCCGCGCCTGTGCGTCGCTGGATGGGTTAGGCCGAAAACATATCGTTATAGGTGTCGCGCAATACGTTTTTCTGGACTTTGCCCATGGTATTGCGCGGCAGCTCTTCTACGAAAATCAGCTTCCGGGGGTGTTTGAAACGCGCCAGCGCGACCTGAACGGCTGACATAATCGCCGCGCTATCGGGTTTCTGGCCTGCTTCTGCCACCAAAATACCCAGAACAGTTTCGCCAAAATCCGGATGCGGAACGCCGATCACGGCGCTTTCCTTGACGCCCGCCTGTTCATCCAGAACCAGCTCGATTTCTTTGGGATAGATATTGTACCCGCCGGAAATGATCAGATCCTTGTTTCGTCCCACAATGTGCACATAGCCATCACTGTCGATACGCCCCAGATCGCCAGTGATGAAAAACCCATCCTCGCGCAGCTCTGCGGCCGTTTTCTCGGGCATCTGCCAATAACCTTTGAATACGTTGTCACCACGCACCTCGATCTGGCCAGTTTCGCCCTGAGGCAGGGTCTGACCGGTTTGCGCATCGGTGATCTTGAGTTCGACCCCAGGCAGGGGAAACCCAACAGTCCCGGCACGGCGTTCGCCATCAAAGGGGTTGGAGGTATTCATATTGGTTTCGGTCATTCCATAGCGTTCCAGAATACGGTGACCGGTGCGCGCTTCGAACGAGGTGTGAGTCTCGGCCAAAAGCGGAGCCGAGCCTGAAATGAAGAGCCGCATATGAGCCGTCAAAGCGCGATCAAACCGGGCGTCATCCAACAGACGCGTGTAGAACGTCGGCACACCCATCATGGATGTGGCCTTCGCAAGGCTGTCTATCACAGTGTCTGTGTCGAATTTCGGCAAAAAGATCATGCTGCCGCCGGCCAGCAACATGATGTTGGTGGCAACAAACAGGCCGTGGGTATGAAAGATGGGCAAGGCATGCAGCAGCACGTCCTCTGCCGAGAACCGCCATTCTTCGAGCAGGACCTGCGCATTGGACAGGAGGTTTTTCTGAGTGAGAATGGCCCCCTTTGAACGCCCGGTCGTACCCGAAGTGTAAAGGAAGGCTGCAATATCCTCTTCCTCGCGATGAACCGTATCAAACACCCGCGGCTGGAGCGCGGCATTGTCCATCAGCGTACCGGACCCATCGCCGTTCAGCGTCAAAAGTTTGGCTTCGAGCGACTCGGCAATTGCGGACAGGCCCGGGGCCTTGCGGTCGTCACAAATGACCAGGGACGCGCCGCTGTTTTCGATGAAGTAGGTCAGTTCCTCGACTGTGTAGGCGGTGTTCAGCGGCAGAAAGACGAGCCCCGCCTGAGCGCAAGCGGCATAAACGGCCAGCGCCTCGGGCGACTTTTCAATCTGAACAGCCACGCGGTCCCCCGGGACAAGGCCGTTTGCAGTCAGGACATTGGCAATGCCAGCCGCGATTTCCAGAAAGCCCTGATGGGTCAGCGTCGTGCCGTTGGGCAAATGCAGGAAGGGTGTGTCTTTTCCTGCATGGCGTCCAAACAGTGTATCATAAAGAGGGTTTGCCATTGGATGGACCTTTCTTGCAGTTGGGACCTTTGGTGTGCGCAATCGGTCCAATGTTTTGTCGACAGACGCTACTATAGTTTGATGTTGCCCGAAAAGAGGCCGGTCTCCGGTCTCTAAAGCCTCTGGAACACAAGGTCAAAGTGACGCTTCGGGCCGAAACGGAACCGGAATCGTATCGACGCCATCCAGAACCAGATCCGCCATGCATTCAGCGATTTTGGGCGCCATCCCAAATCCGATCTTGAACCCACCGTTGGCGATATATTGTCCGGGATGCAAAGGGTGTTGGCCCAGCATCGGCGCACGGCTGCGTGAACGGGGCCGCAGCCCGGCCCAACGGTGCAGAACCGGTGCTTGCGCAAGAGGCGGCATGGCACGACGCGCGGCCTCGATCAGGCGATCCAACTGGTCGTCGGTGGACGTCGCATCGGAAAAATCCCGTTCCGTTGTGGAACCGATCGCAGTGGTCCCGTCCGCATGCGGAATGATATGAATCGTGTCGGCAAAAATCTGTGGCTGCGTTCTGGCGTCAAAATCCAATACAGCGGCCTGCCCTTTGATCGGCTGCCCGACGGTTTTGCCAAATGCAGCGTTCATCTGTGCCAGATCCGCCGTGCCAGTGGCATGTATGACGGCGCCTTGGTCCGCGGCCTCGGCCAGCACCGGAACCCCCCGTGCCGCCAGCGCTCCAGCAAGTGATCGGCAGGCCTGTGCCGGGTGAAGCCGGGCGGTCAGCGTATCGTGAATCAACCAGCCACTGGGCGAATTCGGCGCACATGCAAATGGCTGAGAGGCCACAACGGACCAATCCGCGCGCCCCTGCCAAAGGGTAGCAGCGGTCTGCGCCCGGGCCCGGGCCTGTTCCAACTGTCGTTGGTCCAATATGGGTTGCAATCGCCCCGTGCGCCCATATCCAGATGACCACCCGGACACATGATCGACCTCGGCCCAGAACGACTCGGCCATCAACAGGCTTTCGAACTGGAACGCCTTCTTTTCGTTCCAGTTTTCGGGCACATGCGGAGCCAGAGCGCCCAACAAACCTCCGCTGGCCCCGGCACCTGCACCATGGGGATCAATGATGCGAACTCGTGCCCCCCTGCGCAAACAGGACCAGGCAATCGACAGGCCGAAAATCCCCGCCCCACGCACTGTTACATCGACCATTGCCAAATGCGCCCTCTTTGCCCAATGTCACGCCAATCATCAGATCAATACGGGACGATTGCATGGAGGGCCAGCGGGCAGACTTGATCTGGCGGACCGGGGATGTGCCGGTTTCGACCCGGTTTGATGATCCTTACTTCAGCCTGGATGACGGGCTGGCCGAAACACATCACGTGTTCCTGGCCGGGAACGGATTGCCTGACCGGTTCAAGGACGGGTTTCATATTGCAGAGCTGGGATTTGGGACAGGTCTGAATGCCTTGGCCGTCGCGCAGGCATTGGAGCAATGCGGTGATCCGGGCCGCGTGCGTTTCACAAGTTTTGAGGCCTTTCCGATGGAACGTTTGGATATGGCGCGGGCCCTCTCTGTTTTTCCGCAGGTCAGAACCTTGGCAGAGGCCTTGATCGAACAATGGGGGCAGGAGCAAATCCAGATCGGCAGACTGGATTTGGAAGTCATCATTGGCGACGCCCGGCAGACAGTAAAGGATTGGCCCGGTTCAGCCGACGCCTGGTTCCTGGACGGGTTTGCCCCGGCCAAGAACCCCGAGCTATGGGAACCAGAGTTGCTGAATGCCGTTGCCCGTCACACACAGAAGGGCGGCACTGCGGCGACCTATTCAGCAGCCGGTGCCGTCCGGCGCGCACTGCAAGAGGCCGGTTTCACGGTCGAGCGCGTACCCGGATTCGGCCGCAAGAGACATATGGTTCAAGCGAGACTGACGTGACACAACGCAACAATGTACCCCTTGGGGTCGCCCTCATGATGGTGACGACCCTTGTGTTTTCGGCCCAGGACGGAATCTCGCGGCATCTGGCGGAACACTACAACACCTGGGTCGTTGTCATGATCCGCTATTGGTTTTTTGCCGGGTTTGTCATTTTGCTGGCAGGTCGGCGCGCCGGTGGTCTGCGCAAGGCTGCGCGAACCCGGCAACCCGGCCTGCAAATCTTTCGTGGTTTGCTGCTGGCAGCCGAAATCTGCATCGCAGTCTATGGTTTTACCCTGTTGGGACTGGTGGAAAGCCATGCGGTTTTTGCCTGCTACCCGCTGCTGATCGCCGCACTTTCCGGTCCCGTCCTGGGCGAGCGGGTTGGCTGGCGACGGTGGGTCGCAATTGGCGCGGGCTTTGTGGGTGTGATTATCATTTTGCAGCCCAGCGCCGGCGTGTTTGACCCGGCTGCGATTATCCCGCTGATCTCTGCTCTGATGTTCGCGCTATATGGTTTGACGACACGCTATGTGGCCCGTCAGGACGACGCGAATACGAGCTTTTTCTATACGGGCACTACAGGTGCTGTGATGATGACCCTGGTCGGTATGTGGTTCTGGGAACCAATGACATCGACCGATTACATCTGGATGGCCATGCTGTGTTTGACAGGCGCAGGCGGACATTTTCTGCTGATCAAATGTTATGAAGTCGCCGAGGCCAGCGCGGTACAGCCCTTTGCCTATTTCCAACTGGTTTTCGCGTCGCTTGTCGGTCTGTTCGTCTTTGACGAGGTGCTGAGACAGAATGTCGTCATCGGCGCGGCCCTGATCGTCAGCGCGGGGCTGTTTACCCTATGGCGCGAACGCGCGCAGAGTTGACCCGGTCAGTTCCTGCGAAAATGGGATTGGCAGCGCCGGTTTACCCAGGCGCGCGCGATAGACCGGCAGGCTTTCGGTGACGCGCATGACGTAGTTCCGGGTCTCGTTGAAGGGGATGTGCTCGACCCAATCAACGATACTGACCGCGCCTGTACGTGGGTCCCCGTAGGTTTCCATCCAGCGGATCGGACGGCGTGGCCCGGCGTTGTAGCCTGCGGCCATCATCACCACGTTTCCATCAAAGCGGCCCGCCAACCCAGCCAGATAATTTGCGCCCAGCTTGGCGTTGTAGCGCCATTCGGTCAGCAATCGGTCTGTCGTGTGTTGAGACAAGATGCCCAAATCGCTCGCGACCGTCTTGGCCGTGGCAGGCATAACCTGCATCAAACCACGCGCACCGGCACCGCTGACCACAACCGGATCAAACTCGCTTTCGCGACGGGCAATGGCCAGGTTCATTTCGGGCGCCATTGGCAATTGCATTTGGCCAACCGGGTGCAGGGCATAGTAGGGCTCGACCACAATCAATCCCTGTTGAGCGGCGCGTTTCCCGATCATGACAGCCAGATGGGCATGGTTCATTTCCATTGCCATCACGCCCAGTTGTGAAATCTGTTCAGGAGGCAGCGATTCGGCCAGATGGGTCAGAAACCGCTCGGCCAAAGTCAGATCCCCAGCGGCCAGCAAAAGCAAACCCGCCTCAAAAACCGAAGATTGCAGAAATGGGGCGTCGCGCCAGGGCGGCAAGGCCGGTGGGTTGGTCAATGCCGGATCAAACGGCAGTCCACCCTCTTCGGCGGCAAGCAACCCATAGAATGACGTCTGGTATTTCGCCCCCATGGCATAGGCGGCCTTTGCCTCGGCCTTTTGCCCAAGGGCAGCATGCGCCTGACCCAGCCAATACCCCGCACGCCCTTTGGAGATCGGCGTGAACACTGCACCATCGAAACGCTGGAAATGCTGCAAAGCGGCAGCTGGATTACCCAGATATCGCAGAGCCAGATAGCCCGACAGCCATTCCAGATCAGCAAAGCTGGAACCGTCCACCAGATAATGGCGAGAGGCAATAAGATACGCCCGCGCCGGATCACCCGAACGCATTTCGTGACGGGCCAGATCCCGCCGGCGACGGGCCCATTTGTCTGCTTCGCCCAAGAACTCTGCGCTTTGACTGCGCTCCAGCAGCAGAGTCTTGGCATCTTCTCGGCGGTCCTTGCGCATACGCCATTCGAATCGGTCGTGCGCGAGGCCAGCAGAGTCCAATAACTCTTCGGGCACTTTGGCAATTTTGGCGTCCACTCCGCCATCCAGCTTCTGCAAAGCCAAACGTGCTTCGGCCAATGCGCGATGCCCCTCATCGACCAATGGCAACATGCGCCCCGCGCTACTGTGGTGACGGTCCCACAACAACCGATCCAGGCGGGCGTTATTGTGGGGCGTTACCAGTTTGGCATGGCGTTTCAAAAACTCAGCCTGAACCTTGCTGCCCATCGGCATGCTGCGCCAGGCAATCACCAGGCTCGCCTCTGCATCGCCAACTTCACCGGTTGCGATCAACGCCCTTGCATAGCTCAGCACACCCTCAGCGGTTTGCGGCTGCTCTTCTGCGAAAAACGCGAGCACCTGCTGTGGCGTCGCTTTGTCCAGGGTATGTTCGTTTTTGCGCCGCAACCATTTGAGCCCGGGCCAGTCCGGGCGCCGCTCCAGAAAAGAAGAGACCCGTTCATAATCGCCCAGCCCAGCCCGCAGCCAATGCCATTCAACAATGTCCTGCGCCACAGGGCCATCGTCACGCACCAATGCGGCTGCATCGTCCCAGGCACTGCCGCGCATTTTCAAGACAGCCTCGGCCATACGCCCCGCTTTATCCGCCAAAGCGGGCTGGGTCGTAGAGAAAACAAACAAGAGCAACAGAACGAGAATGCGCGTCATGACTTGCAATGTTGGGGCAACCGAGGCTAGAGGCAAGGACGATAATGGCCAATGCGCCGCAATCAATTCACAATCTCGCGGTTGACCAGAACCGGCACAAACCCGCGAGGCACCAAAAAAGGAGCGTGACAATGTTCAGAGGTTCTATGCCAGCCCTCGTGACACCGTTTAAAAACGGCCAGCTGGATCTCGATGCGCTCAAACACCTGGTCGAATGGCATATCGAACAAGGCTCGACCGGTCTGGTGCCGGTTGGTACAACCGGTGAAAGCCCCACGCTCACCCATGAAGAGCATGAAACAGTGGTTGAAACCGTTGTTCAGGCCGCAGCCGGGCGTGTCCCTGTATTGGCTGGCGCGGGTTCGAATAACACCGTCGAGGCTATCCGCTTTGTCCAATTCGCCGAAAAGGTCGGGGCCGATGGCGTGCTGGTTGTCACACCCTATTACAACAAGCCGACACAGCGTGGCCTGATCGGGCATTTCACCGCCGTCAACGATTGCACCAAGCTGCCAATCATCATCTACAATATTCCGCCCCGCTCGGTGATTGACATGAGCCCTGAGACCATGGGCGAACTGGCGAAATTGCCACAAATCGCTGGCGTCAAGGATGCAACGGCAGATGTCAGCCGCGTCAGCCTGCAACGCGCCACTTGCGGCGCGGACTTCATCCAACTCTCGGGCGAAGACGCATCGGCTCTGGGCTTCAACGCTCATGGCGGAGTTGGCTGTATTTCAGTGACGGCCAATGTTGCTCCGAAACTCTGCGCTGAATTCCAGGCCGCGACACTGGCGGGCGATTTCGCAACAGGGCTGGAGTATCAGGACAAGCTCATGCCATTGCACGACGCGATCTTTGTTGAACCCGGACTGGCAGGTGCGAAATACGGCCTGTCCAAACTGGGCCTTTGCAGCCCCGAAGTGCGGCTGCCGCTGACCGGCCTTCTGGACAGCACCAAAGCACAGATTGATGCAGCCATGGCACATGCAGGGTTGATCTGAACACTCATCCCGCCACAGCAAATTGATCGGCTCAAAGATCTATCGGAACAAGCAAGGGGGCGCTTTTAGCGCCCCCTTGCGTTGGTCGGATCGTGTACGATCCGAAACCTGATCAATACAAGGCGACAGGGTTGATAATCATCTGAACAGTTCCGCGAATCCGCGCCTGTCCCAGAACGAACATGAACTCATTGACCCCATCCCGCAGGATAGGTCCGGTGTTCATGGTCTCCAGAATATAGATCCCGTTTTGTTGCAGCAAAACGACGTGACCATAAAAGACACCGTCGCCTTCCGCAGCTGGCACAGGTTCGATTCCCCAGGTGTCAGCCCCCACAGCCATCACATTCTGCGATGCCAAATAGCGTGAACCGGACACGTTGATCCCAGGCTCACCCGAAACCCAGGCGGTTGGATCGGATTCCAACATGTTCTCGGTCCAACCGGTGTGAAACAGAACAATGTCGCCCTCGCCAAAGGTCACGCCCTGGGCCTCGGCTGCTGCCTTGATTTCATCTTCACCAAAGTGGTCGCCCGCAGCCAGGAAGTCCTTGCCCATATGCTTGGCCATGTCGATGATCACGGCCCGCGCCACCAGTGGCGGAACATTATGCACGCCGAGCTTGGTCAAACCTGTGATCTGAGAGATTTCAGCCTCGTCCAGACAGTTATAGTAAAGCCCCTTCTCCCCAAGGTGCCCCAGACCATCAATCTGGCTTCCGATCCCAACCCAGGTTTGTAGCAGATCGTCATTGTAGTTGCCGGGATACCCGAACCCATCCAGCTTGGTGCCCCCCGCCTGTCCGGGTTGAACAACTTGCAAGCTCAACGAACGGGGCGGAAATGCCGGAGTATTGCTGTCAATGACAATCCCTAGCGGCATGGATTTGCCTTGCTTGATCAAGGACGCAGCGGCCAGCGTCCGTTCTGGTGAAATCAGGTTCGCCGAGCCGATCTCATCCTCTGCACCCCATTTCGATGGCGCACAATCCTGTGCCATAGCGGCACCCGCACAAATTCCAAGCGCACAGGTCATGCCTGCGAACATACGATAAAACATATTTTCTCCTCCCAAATTTGTACGGCTTTGAAGTTACCCTCAAAGACGTACAACCAAGAGGGTAGAACGATTCCCTCTCTGGCACCTAACACTAAAAGGAAAACAGCAAAGAACCCCACGGCACGCCTGAACACTTGAGATGTCAGAAATGAGCCTTCCTGCCGCTCAATTCACATTGGTCGATTTCCTTCGAACTGATAAACGAACTGAACGCACGCCTTGACCTGATCGCGCTATGCGCAGAGGTTTCCGAACGATGCAGGAGGATAATCATGACCCAACGCAACGTGATGTGTTTTGGCGATTCCAACACGCATGGGACAATGGCCCTGCGTTTTCCAAAGGATATCCGCCGGTTCGACCGCACTCAGCGCTGGCCCGGTCAAATGGCGAACGCGCTGGGTCCGGATTGGCATGTGATCGAAGAAGGGTTGCCCAGCCGGACAACCGTACATGACGATCCTGTCGAAGGAGCCCACAAAAACGGCGTGCGCGTTCTGCCAGCTCTGTTGGATTCGCACCGGCCATTGGACCTGGTGATTGTCATGCTTGGAACCAACGATCTGAAGATGCGCTATAGCGTGCCGGCCATGGATATTGCCACTTCGGTCGAGCAATCCTTGCAAGTCATCGCCGGATCCATTTCCGGCCCTGACATGACTGCGCCAAAGGCATTGCTGGTTGCACCCGTTCCTATCACCGAGACCGGCTTTCTCGCAGAGATATTCGCAGGCGGCGCGGAAAAGTCTCACGCGCTGGCCGCCTATTACGAAAGCGTCGCCGCCCGGCTTGGCGCAGAGTTCTTGAATGCGGGTGACGTGGTCGGCGTTGACCCGGTTGACGGCATCCATCTGACCGTCGAGGCCCATGCGACTCTGGGCCAGGCCATGGCCGCCAAAGTGGCCGGGATGTTTGACGCGTCATGAGTGAAACCAACAGGTCTGATATCCGCAACCCAATCGTGATCCTTGGCGTCTTTGTCGCCGACACCAGTTATCGCGCGGATCGTGCGCCGCGGATGGGTGAAACGCTCATGGGCAACAAATTTGCTCTGGGACCGGGCGGCAAGGGGTCAAATCAGGCTGTTGCCGCCGCTCTGGCCGGTGGCGAGGCCCATTTCATAACCCGATTGGGCCAGGATCCGTTTGCTGACATGGCTCTGGCCACCTGGACCCGTGCCGGCGTCACGCCCGCCGTCACCCAGGATCCGAACAGCTACACCGGCGCAGCCTATATTTTTGTCGAAGAGGCTTCAGGTGACAATGCCATCATCATCTGCCCGGGCGCAGGCGGCGAAATCACTCCCTCGGACCTGGAAGATCGGGCCGACCTGATTGCGCAGGCCCGCGTATTCATGACCCAGCTGGAACAACCCATGGCCGCCGCGATGCGGGGACTGGAGCTGGCCCGGCTCAGTGGAGCGATCACCATTCTCAATCCGGCCCCTGCCGCTGAGTTGCCAAGCGGGATGCTGGCCCTGTGTGACTATGCCACGCCAAACGAAAGCGAAGCAGAGGCGCTGACCGGCGTTCCGGTGCGAACGCTGGAGGATGCCGCCAAGGCAGCTCAGGCTTTGCGTCGCGATGGCGTCGGAACCGCAATCATCACATTGGGGGAAAAAGGCGTTTTTCTGGACGATGGAGAGCAAACCGCCCACATCCCGGCATTCAATGCCGGACCTGTCGTTGAAACAACGGGGGCGGGTGATGCTTTCAACGGCGGCTTTGCCGCCGCTTTGGCACGGGGTGACGCGCCTCTGGACGCCGTGCGGTTTGGTTGTGCCGTCGCGGGGATTTCCGTCACCCGGGCGGGTGCTGCCCCGTCAATGCCCTCGCTCAAAGAGGTCGAGGCTCTGCTGGCCCGCTAAACACGCCACAGCGTTGGCCCCCGACAGGACCGGTCAGTTCGCAGTATCGAGGTGAGCCGCAAATGCGTCCAAAACCCTGACATAGACGTCCCGTTTGAAAGGCACGATGCACTCCACCAACTGATCCACGGGCTGCCAGCGCCAGGCGGCGAACTCTGGATGTTCGGTCTGGATGTTCACCTGATCATCCTCGCCGTGAAATTGCATCAAGAACCACTTCTGTTCCTGTCCCCGATACCGCCCCTTCCAGATACGCGGCACCAGGTCATGCGGCAGATCATAGGGCAACCAGTTTTCTGTCTGCGCCACAACAGTCACCAGATCGGACGTGACCCCGGTTTCTTCCCATAGCTCGCGCAACGCCGCATCGCGGGGCGCCTCGCCCTTGTCCACGCCGCCCTGTGGCATCTGCCAGGCATCTGTATTCTGATCCATCCGCTGGCCGACAAAAATCTGACCATCCGCATTTCGAAGCATCACACCAACGCAGGGCCGATACGGCAGTTTCGCAATCTTTTCGGGCGTCATTTTACTCTCCTTGGTCTCAGGGTTCCTCTCACACCAAACGAAGGTCGCGCAAGATCTTGACGCCGCGTTTCGGGGTGACACAGCGCCATAGCGCGGTCAAACCTGTGGTCAGCTAGCTTTGGGAGGCCGCCATGTCTGATTATCCGCATCTACTTGCCCCGCTTGATCTGGGATTCACCACCCTCAAAAACCGCGTGCTCATGGGGTCCATGCATACCGGCCTGGAAGAAACCAAGGATTGGAATCGCGTCGCCGAGTTTTATGCCGAACGCGCAAGAGGGGATGTCGCGTTGATGGTCACTGGCGGGATCGGACCGAACCTGGAAGGATCGGTCATGCCCGGCGCCTCCATGATGGTGACCCAGGACGATGTAGACAGCCATCGCATTGTAACCGATCGTGTGCACGAAGCGGGGGGCAAGATTGCGATGCAAATCCTGCATGCAGGCCGCTATTCTTACGGCCCTAAATGTGTCGCGCCTTCGCCGGTCAAATCTCCGATATCCCCGTTTCCACCGAACGAGCTGGACGAAGACGGTATCGAAAAACAGATCAGTGATATCGTGAACGCCGCAAAACTGGCGCAACAGGCCGGGTATGACGGGGTCGAACTGATGGGGTCGGAAGGGTACTTCCTGAACCAGTTTCTGGTGACCCACACGAACAAACGCGAAGACCGCTGGGGCGGCAGCTATGAAAACCGCATGCGGCTTCCGATCGAAGTTGTCCGCCGCACACGCGAAGCCGTTGGCACAGATTTCATTATCATCTATCGTCTGAGCATGATCGACCTTGTGCCAAACGGGTCTACATTCTCCGAAGTGGTTCAATTGGCAAAAGAGGTCGAAAAGGCCGGGGCCACCATCATCAACACCGGCATCGGCTGGCACGAAGCGCGCATTCCAACCATTGCCACCAGCGTCCCGCGCCGTGCCTTTGCCTGGGTGACAAAAAAGTTGATGGGTCATGTTTCGATTCCGGTCATCACCTCGAACCGCATCAACACCCCGCAAGTGGCCGAAGATGTGCTGGCCGATGGCTGCGCAGATATGGTGTCGCTGGCGCGCCCAATGCTGGCAGACCCGGACTTCGTGGCCAAGGCGATCTCTGGCAAAAGCGCACAGATCGCCCCATGCATAGCCTGTAACCAGGCCTGCCTGGATCACACATTTGGTGGAAAATTGACCTCCTGCCTCGTGAACCCACGGGCCTGTCATGAAACCGAGTTGACGGTAGAGCCTGCCGCCACCGCCAAGACCGTGGCGATTGTCGGCGCCGGTCCCGCCGGGCTGTCCAGCGCCATAACCTGCGCCGAACGGGGTCACGCCGTTACCGTGTTCGAACGCGCCGGCGAGGTTGGTGGGCAGCTCAACATGGCAAAACAAGTTCCCGGGAAAGAGGAATTCCACGGTTTTGTCGACTGGTACCGCACCATGATGGAAACGCACCAGATCGACCTGCGGCTGAATACCGTCGCCACCGCCGATGACCTGCAAGGGTTTGACGAAGTGATTATTGCAACCGGTGTTATCCCCCGTGATCCGGGAATTCCCGGTCAGGACAATGAATCGGTGATCAGCTATATTGATCTGTTGCGGGACAAGGCTCAGGCTGGCAAATCGGTCGCTGTGGTCGGTGCAGGTGGCATTGGCTTTGATGTCTCCGAGTATCTGGTGCACGAGGGCGAAAGCCCAACCGAAAACCTGCCCGTCTGGATGGAAGAATGGGGCGTCTCGGACCCTGAAACAGACCGAGGCGGACTGGCCCCCGAAGGCCCGCAACCTCATGCCCCTGCCCGCGCGGTCACCCTGTTGCAGCGTAAGGTCGAAAAGCATGGCAAACGGCTGGGCAAAACGACAGGGTGGATCCATCGAGCTGCACTAAAGATGAAAGACGTCAATTTTGTCGGTGGCGTGAATTATGAACGCATCGACAATCAAGGCCTGCATGTCAGCTTTGGTGACGCCCGCGAAAATCCAACCCTGATCGCAGCGGACACGATCGTCATGTGTGCGGGCCAGGTGCCAGAGCGTAGTTTGGCCGACGCCCTGGAGGCGAAGGGCGTAAAGGTCCATGTCATCGGCGGCGCAGACGTCGCAGCAGAGCTGGACGCCAAACGTGCCATCAATCAGGGCGTGCGGCTGGCCGCCACACTATAGGCTGGCCGATCCGGGAAATAGCGGGCCGCTGAAAGGCAATCTGCCAATCGGCCCGCTGCACAAAGCGCACGTTCCGTCCGGCCATCGCCGATCATCAACGCCGCGCTGCCGCTCAGGTGAACCGGGTCCAGCAGGCTGCGGATCACATCACGCAAAGCCGACCAAGAGGCCCCCGGCTCTGGCAGCGGTGCGGCAACGCGGAACTGCGCACCCGAAACCTCTGTCAGTTCTTCTGCAAAAGCGGGTGGTTCTTCCTCGGGAGGGCAGAGGCACAAAAGGTGGCAGTTGCGCACATTGGCCAATTGGTCAGCCGTTTGATCCGGCAACGACAATCGCCGCCCCAGCCGCAGCCCCAGAGACCGTGGACTGAACACCATCGCCGACAGATCCCTGCCGGACACAGCGCGCACCGCTGCATAGTCGGCATAGCTCATACCCAATTCCGTCGCGCGCTCCTTGCGTATCCGCGCAATCATCGGAGAAACACGAGGCCGCTTGGCGATCACGCGGCGCCACGCGATGACCTGCAAAGGGTCAGGAGCCTGGCTGTTGTGGCCGATGCCCGGTGGGGGTTCGATTGAATTTATCGACAACTGCGGTCTCGCTTCGGCCAGTTTTGTGCACGCAAGCAATTCACCGCAAACCAACCCCACCGGCAACCCATTTCGATTGAAAATCGCCGGGCCGCCGGTTCGCTTCGGGCATCAGCCCGCTATTTATGCACCAACCGGCTGTCCTCTGGCGCCTGATCGCGGTCTTCCATTCCATAGTCCCGCAATACATGTGCAACCCGCAAACGATAGTCGGCAAAAACGCCCTCGCGCCCTTTGCTTTGCGCCACCCGATGCGCAGACAACTGTCGCCATCGCTCGACGGCGGCTTCATCCTCGAAAAACGAAATCGAAAGCAGCTTGTCCGGGTTGGTCAGGCTTTGGAAGCGCTCGACAGAGATGAAACCCTCTACCTGTTCCACCAACGGGCGCATGGCGGCGGCGATGTCCAAATAGTCGCCCTTGCGACCATCCGCTGGCGTCACTTCAAAGATAATCGCAATCATTCCGGATCTCCGTGTGGGGCAGAGGCCAGCCTGAGCCAGGTGCGGTCTTCGCGCAAGATGAACCTTTCTGATTGAGCAAATTCGTAGTTTGCGCGGCCCAATGGATCCTGTGCCAATCGGGCGCGATACGCTTCATACTCGGCCAGGTTCTGGACATGATAGATCCCATACGCCAACGTCGAAGACCCTTCGTGCGGGGCGAAATACCCGACCAGATCCGCGCCGCAACGTGGGATGGCCTGACCCCAGTTTCGGGCGTATTGGCGGAATTGCTCTCTCTTGTTCGGGTCGATCTGATACTTGATGATGCAGGTCAGCATGACATAGCTCTTTCTTTGTTGGCTGCACCAACCTACCACGTTGCCCAACGCGAACGTTTCGACTATGGTCGAACTATGAAAGACGGCCCCGATATCGTTCGTATTGCCGCGCTGATCGGTGACCCGGCCCGCGCCAATATCCTGACAGCGCTGATGGCAGGCAAGGCGCTGACGGCGACGGAACTGGCTGGCGAAGCGGGTGTAACCGCGCAAACCGCCAGTTCTCATCTCAAAAAACTACGAGACGGCGGGCTGGTGTCTTTGCGCCCATCTGGCCGGCACCGTTATTATACGCTCGCTGGCGAGGATGTCGCTCAAACCCTGGAGGGGCTAATGGGGCTGGCAGCAACTCAGGGCCACTTGCGCACGCGGAGCGGCCCCAGGGATGCTGCGCTGCGCGAGGCACGGGTGTGCTACAATCACCTGGCAGGGGAACGCGGCGTTCGCATGTTCCGCGCCATGCGCGCGCATGGCTTTTTCGCCCTAGACGAAGCCGGGCTATCGCTCACCACCCGCGGAGAGCAGTTTGTTCTGGATTTCGGCGTCTCTCTGAAGGACCTGGCCCACAGCCGAGCACCGCTCTGCCGCGAATGCCTGGACTGGAGCGCGCGGGAATCGCACCTGGCAGGCAAGCTGGGTCGCGCCATGCTGACTCGGATATTGCAAAACGGTTGGGCCAGCCGCGCCCCGGACAGTCGGGCAATCGTGTTCAATTCGGCCGGTGCGCGAACCTTTGATGCCACATTTATGCCGTGAACTCACAGTTTCCGAATGATCCGGCATCGTTTCCATGTTTCCCAGCCATAAACGATCCACCGCAAATCCCTGATATTATCTTACCCACGCCGCGATCTCGCCCTTTTTGAAGCCGATAACCGTCCAAGCAAAAGAAACAAAAGGGATCGGGCATGGACAGACTAACCGAAATGGAAGCCTTCGCCACGGTCGTGGATCAAGGTGGGTTTACAGATGCCGCCCGCAAGATGGGCATCTCGAAATCCGCCGTATCCAAACATGTCTCGTCCCTCGAGGCCCGTTTGGGCGCACGACTGTTAAATCGAACAACACGCCGGGTTTCACCGACAGAAATCGGGTTGGCCTATTACGACCGGGCCCGCCGCGTCCTCAATGACGCCGGAGAGGCCGACGCTTTGGTCACCTCGATGCAATCTGCCCCTTCGGGACTGCTGCGCATCAGCGTCGCGACCGATTTCGGGGTGAACCACCTGTCGCCGGTACTGTCCGAGTTCCTCTCTGATTTTCCCGACATCACCGTAAACATGGTGCTGAACAATCGCTATGTGGAGTTGATTTCCGAAGGTTTTGACATGGCCATTCGGATCGGTGAACTGGAAGACAGCACCCTCAGGGCACGCAAGCTGACCGAAACATCCAAGCGGATGATCGCCAGCCCGGCCTATTTCGAAGAATACGGTCGCCCACAAAAGATCGACGATCTGAACGAACACAAGCTGTTGCACTACTCCAACCAATCCAGCGGCAACGTCTGGAAACTGACTGCCCCTTCCGGTGAAAAACGCCAGGTTCGCACCGCCGGTTGGCTCAGCGTGAATGACGGTCAGTCGCTGTTGAACGCCGCAATTTCAGGTCTCGGGATCGCCTATCTGCCCAGCTACCTTTATGCCGACGCAATGGCCGGCGGTCTGATCGAAGACGCAATGCCGACCCTGCCAGACGAGACCCAAGGGATCTACGCCGTTTACCCCCCGGGCCGTTTCACGCAGCCCAAGGTCCGCGCGTTCATCGATTTTCTGGTCCACTCCTTTGCGGACAAAGGCCCGAACACCTGGTAAGTTTTCATGTTGCTTCCCTTGGCAACCAAACTGCCCCGCGCTTTGATCGCGGGGCTTTTTTTGTCACAATGATTTGCGGATAAAGCGAAACGGCGAACTTGGGCGCCGCTCGAACCCTCGCGCAAGGTAGAAAGCCTGCGCCTTCTGGTTGTCTGGATGGGTTCCCACCATCAGGTAGGAACAGTCCAATGCACGGGCCTTTTGGCAGGCCGCTTCGACCAAAACCGTACCCGTGCCACTTCCGCGCGCATCGGCGGTGACGCACAGATGGTGCATATCCATCCCCCGCACACCCATCTCCAACTGTGAAACCGGAAGCAACGCCGCATACCCCAGCAGCCGACCCTCCGCCTCTGCGACCAGGAACCAAATCCAACGCAATGACCCAAATCCTTCGCGCCGCACGATGTCTTCGGACACCGCAGGCGTGTCGCCGTGATAGCGCGCCAGCTCTTGAATCAGGCTCAGGATCTGGGGCACATCCGACACCTCTGCATCGCGCACGACGCAGCAGTTTTCCCTGTTCGGTATGAAATCGGGGGACATATGACTCTCCTTTAGCCGCAGGAGGGTCCGTCAGTGATCCGCCATACGGCGGCTCCATGATATCAATACAGGCACCGCGCTCAGTAGAGGCGGCAGTAATAATTCGCTTTGTGAAGAACAACGGTGCACATGCGGCGGCATCTAAGCCGACGAATCTGCGCTGTCAAGCAAGCGGTGAGCAGACAATATCAGGGTTGATTCAATCTGCCCTGTCAGGGTTTCAATACCGCTTCGACCCGCCGGTTGGCCTTGCGCCCCGCCTCGGTCAAATTCGACGCAATCGGCGAAAGATACCCGTTCCCTTCGGCTTCGAGACGAGCTGGATCAACATTGTAGCTGCCAATCAAGCGATTTCGAACAGACTGGGCCCGGCGTTTGGACAGACGGATGTTCGCCTCAATTGCGCCTGTGGTATCCGTATGGCCGACCAGGACGATCACACCCTCTTCGACCTCTGCCAGAAAGGCGGCAAGCGCCTGCAGGGACGCATACTCGCGCTCTTCCAGGTTACTCCCTCCTGAGGCAAATGCCAAATCGTCCAGCGTCACATGGCCGACGGACAAAAGCTTTTGCGAGAGTGATTTTTCCATTTCTTGCGTTGGAACCGCTTCCTTGAGCATCGGCGCCGGAGTCACTTGGACAGGTTCCAGATCTGATTTGAGATCAGACATTTCGACGAGTGTCAGCTGAATGAAGGCCGCATCACGCAGTTTGCTGACGATCAAACTGACCGCCTGAGTGTCGCCGCGCCGGGCCGAAAGATAGCGATAGTCGCGGATGTCCACATGCATATCAGGCGCCGGCAGCACATCAATTCCAAACCGAAAGTCAAACCCGCCACAGGCATCCGCCTGGCATTCAAAGGACACGTCAAATCCGGCCTGCGCCAACTGCTGGCGCAACATGTCAAAGATTTGCAGCGAATTGGCTGCGGCGCTGTCAACGCGCCACGCCCTGCGGGTGATGCGGCCTTTGAGTGGTTCAGCCGGAACTGCCCCTTGCGCGAATGGGCCAGCCGGCAATTCGTAGCTGTCAAACTCGGATATATGTTCGGCTGTCTGACGCGCTTGTGCCGGCATTTGCAGGGCGAGGGCCTGTGCAAGTACCGGGCAAACAACCAAACAAAAGACCAAACAAGCGGCGCGCAATCGTATCATCGCGCCTGAGCGTGATACTCATCATTCGGACGCATACTCAGGGCGGAGGCCACGCGGTTCGTCATGTTGAAAAACGCCGTAACATTCGCAATGTCCCAGATATCGCGATCCGAAAATCCGACGTCGCGCAGGGCCTGCCGATCCGCCTCTTCGATCGTAGCCGATGCAACCGTGACCTTGAGAGCAAAATCGAGCATAGCGCGCTGACGTGCATCCAGCGGGGCCACGCGGTAATTCATCACCAGCATTTCGCCCAGCTTCGGATCACCCGACAATTGCCGCACAGCCGCGCCATGCGCCGTCAGACAATAATAGCAGCTGTTGTGCGAAGAGACGACCACAGCGATCATTTCACGCTCCAGCTTGCTCAACACACTTTGCCCCAGCATCAGGTCATTGTAGAGCGCTGTAAACGCGTTCAATTTTTCAATATCAAACGCATGCGCTTTCAAAACGTTTGGCACCATGCCCAGTTTTTCTTCGCAGATGTCGAAGTACTTTTGCGTCGCCTCCGGCAAAGGGTCCAATGCAGGCAGGTCAACGGCAATAAATGGAGTTGTGTTGGTCAAGGTGAGCCTCTTTCTTCGGGCAGGTGGCGATAGTGATATCCTCCCACAAGCTGCATCCCTAGGGAAGTGTAGAGCGCATTCGCGCCCGCATTGGCCTTGGTGCAAACAACACTCAAGGTTGTCGCCCCGTTCTGGGCCGCCCAGTGCGCGGCGCTGCGCATGAACCACTTGCCCATGCCCTGCTGACGCTGATGCGGCAGGATTTCCAGGGCGTGCAGCATTGCAACCCCGTCATGGACCGCGACAAAAGCCACGCCGGCAGGTTTTTCACGGTGCCGCCCCAACAGAGCAACCTTGGGCCCGGCCGCCCGGTTCATGACCTCCAGACGCGCGGGGCCGATGCCCCCACCGGCCCAAATCTCGCGGGCAATGGCCAGCGGCTCCCAATGGCGCAGCACCGTCACAGGTGGAATTTCAACATCGGTCAAGTCCTGAACCGCAACAGCATATGCGTTGCACGCATCGATGGCCTCATATCCCAGCATGGTCAGTTGCGCATCCAACGCCCCCTGCCCGGGTCGCACCATGAACAATGGCGATTGCCCCAGATCGGCGAGACCCCGAACCGCCGCGGCAATGTCGTCCGGCAGAACCATCGCGCCCGTCGAGGCCGCCGACACCCGCTTGCCCCCACCCTGACCATCACGCAGCACCCATGGCCCCTGTTGCACAAAACGCGCTGCGGGCCAGGTGCCGTCTATGACATCAAATACCTTGTCTGCCGAAATCATAACTGGTCCAGATCCGATTCGAGTTTCTCCGCCGCGCGATCAACCTCGTCCGGGTCGGCGCCGCGGATAACAATTTGCGCTCCAAAAACACCATCCTTCTGAAACGGATAACATCCGATTGACAGATCAGGAAAAGCGCCCGCCAAAGCCCCCAAAGGGGCCGCAATTTCGCCCTCGGGTCGGAACACCCGCAAAGTCCGAGAGGTCAACGGCGTGCCTCCTGTCAGCTTTGGCAAGGTGCTGGCAACCATCGCCTCGAAAATGGCTGGGACGCCTGCCATCACATGGACATTCTCCAACGTGAACCCCGGCGCAGAAGAAACCGGGTTGTCAATCAAAGTGGCTCCATCCGGAATACGGGCCATCCGCAGGCGCGCTTCGTTCAACTCCACGCCGTTGCGCTTATAGGCGGCCTCCAGTATCGCGCGTGCATCTTCGCGCACATCAATGGAAACGTTGAACGCGGCAGCAATACAATCCGCTGTGATATCATCATGAGTCGGCCCGATTCCGCCACTGGTAAACACCTGATCAAACCCCGCCGAAAGCGCACGGGTGGCCGCGACAATCGCGTCGAAATCATCCGAAACGACCCGAACCTCTTTCAGATCAATGCCATGGGCTGTCAACTGCCCCGCCAAATGATACATATTTGCGTCGCGCGTACGACCGGACAGAATCTCGTCCCCGATCACCAACATGGCTGCGGTTGGATTAGTCATCATCGCCCTCTCTTGTCTGGTCATCCGCGCCGGTATAGGCCGCTCATCATGAAGTTTCCAACCCCCCTCGTCCCGGCCCGACTGATCCGGCGCTATAAACGTTTTCTGGCAGATTGCAGGTTAGAAGATGGCCGCGAGATCACCGCTCATTGTGCCAACCCTGGCTCCATGATGGGCCTGGCAGAACCAGGTAGCAAGGTCTGGCTGGAACCAAACGACGATCCCAAGAAAAAACTGAAATTTGGCTGGCGACTGGTGGACCACGAAAACGGCTGTTTCACCGGTGTCGATACTTCGGTCCCGAACCGCGCCTTGCGCTATGCCCTGGAACAACGCCAAATCACAGCACTGGCAGAATACGGAACCGTCCGGCCCGAGGTCAAATACGGCAAATCCAGCCGCATAGATTTTCTGCTGTCAGAACCAGGACTGCCCGACGTCTATCTCGAAGTGAAAAGCGTGACGCTGTGCCGACAGTCCGGCCTGGCCGAATTTCCCGATAGCGTGACAGCGCGCGGGGCCAAACATCTGGACGAACTGGCCGCCATGGTTCAGCACGGGCACCGGGCGATCATGCTCTACCTGGTGCAACGCACAGATTGCACGCAGTTCACCCTGGCAAGCGACATTGACCCGACCTATGCCAGCCGATTTTTGGCGGCGACACAGGCGGGGGTTGAAACAATCTGTTTGGGCACGCAGATTAGTGTCACGGAAATCACGGTTTCGCACCCTTTGCCAATTGTCCTACAAGGGGTCCAATAACAGCGCAGTGCGCGATAGCCCGAACCAGTTTGACCTGCCTCTGGCAGTTCATGCAGGAGACGGTTAAAAACGACATTCACTAGATGGATCTGGAGCGCCATGTTGAAGAACGAAATGCGCGGTCGTCTGACCAAAGATGGTATTCGCCTATACGAGCCCGGCGATTTCGCCGGCATGTTCAAAGCTGGCGCGCTTGCGGCTCAGATTTTGGACAACATTGCCGAGCTGGTTTTTGTTGGTCAAAGCACCGGCGCCATTGACGCCGAAATTGAACGCCAGGTGAACGAAGCCGGCGCGACGTCGGCCACGATCGGATACAAAGGCTATCAACACGCCAGTTGCATTTCGGTCAACCACGTGGTCTGCCACGGGATCCCCGGCGCCAAAACGCTCAAGGATGGCGACATTCTGAACATTGATGTCACTGTCGTGGTCGACGGATGGTATGGGGATACAAGCCGCATGTATGTGGCCGGCAAACTGCCCCGCAAGGCCGAGAGGCTCATCGAAGTCACACATGACGCGCTTATGCTTGGCATCGAACAAGTACGCCCTGGCAACACGTTTGGAGACATCGGCCACGCCATCCAAACCTTTGTAGAAGGCCATCGAATGAGCGTTGTTCGCGATTTCTGCGGTCACGGTCTGGGTCATGTATTTCATGCACCACCAAATGTTCTGCACTACGGGCGTCCCGGCACAGGGGCCATTCTGGAAGAAGGCATGTTCTTTACCATTGAACCAATGGTAAACTTGGGCCGGCCAGAGACGAAAACACTGTCCGATGATTGGACGGCCGTGACCCGGGACAAATCCTTGTCGGCGCAATTTGAACATTCTGTCGGGGTTACAGCGCAGGGATGCGAGATTTTCACCTTGTCTCCTGCTGGCAAATTCCACCCGACCTACGGCTGAGCCTCAATCCGCGTGACACGGAACACGGAACACGGTCGGCTATCCGACCGGTTCCAACCCAATACAAGCAGGAAGGTGGGCCATGTCGTGGATCACTTCGGCGCCCATGCTCCGCATGCCTGCGCCATCCCCTTGCGCCACATAGGCGACACAACGCATTCCCGCTCGAAGCGCCGCAGTCACTCCGGTTTTGCTGTCTTCAACCACAAGGCACTCTTGCGGCTGTATCCCAAAGGACCGCGCAGCCGTCAGAAACAGCTCTGGATCCGGCTTGGCCACCCCCAGAGTATGCGCAGAGAAAAGCCGATCCTTCAGCCGATCCCACAGCCCGGTCTGCCCCAGCGTGATCTGCATTTTGTGTTCGCTGCCGTTTGAGCCGACACAATAGGGCAGCCCGGCCTGATCCAATTGGTCCAGAACTGAATCTATTCCCGGGATCAGCGCAACACCCTGCTCCAGACGCGCATAGATTTCACCATAGACCTCATCAATCCAATCCGCAGCCAGGGGCACACCCTGCGCCCGCACCTGATCCCCAACGCCCGCCATCGTACCGCCGACAAACAACGTTTCACAGTCTTGCGCGGTGACAGGATACCCATGCCTGGTCAGATTTCGGGCCAGCACCTCACTTACCGGTCCCTCAGAATCAACCAGCACGCCGTCGCAATCAAAAATCACCAGTTTGATCATGGCCGTCCCATCCTAATATCGTGATAACCGTGTCGCCATACTTGCGGGAATCCAACTGCGTAAACCCCACCGGCGGAGCGATTGCACCGCCCTCTTCCCAAATGATCCGCGCCCCGGGGGCAAGCCAACCACCAGCCACCGCCGATTTCATGGCCCGCTCTCCCATGGCTTTGCCATAGGGTGGATCAAGGAACACCAGATCAAAGGTCACGCCCGGATTGGTCCCAAGCCGGGTTGCGTCACGGCGCAGCACACTGGTCTGTTCCTGCGTTCTCGTCAGCTGGATGTTTTCGGACAACACCGACAACGACTTGCGCCCGTTTTCAACAAGGGTTGCATGGGCTGCCCCTCGTGAAACGGCCTCTAACCCCAGCGCGCCGGTGCCCGCAAACAGATCCAGCACTTTCGCATCCTGAATCACATCCAGATGGGTTAACAGGCTGAACAGGCTTTCGCGCACCCGGTCAGAGGTCGGCCGCAAATGCGCCGCCGGATCCCCTTTGCCCAACGCTGCCAGTCGACGCCCGCGCAGCTGCCCGGCAACGATTCTCACGCCTTGAGCAGCGGTTTAAGATCCGTCGCCGGATCAGCCAAAATCTCCTTCGAAGCGCTCTTGCCCGCTTCGATCAGGCGTTTTCCGATCATATAACCTCGGGGATCATTCATCGCATCCACCGCCAACAGTTCATCACCCCGGAAGTACCAAAAGCTCGCGCTACCCTCACCAATGCGCGACACGACAGAATCATAACCCGTATTCAAACCAGCGATCTGCAACTTGACGTCATATTGATCTGACCAGAACCACGGCTTGGCCACATAAGGCGTCTCGGCGCCCAAAATGTTGTCGGCAACCTGTTCGGCCTGCTCAATTGCGTTGGGGACGCTCTCCAACCGGATACGCCCGTCCTTGTAGGGAAAAGACGCACAATCGCCCGCAGCCCAGATCGACGGGTCCGAGCTGCGTCCGAACGCATCGACCTTGATGCCATTCTCCAGCTCCAGTCCCGCCGCTTCGGCGAGCTCGGTGGCCGGGGCAATTCCGATGCCGACAATGACCAGATCAACGGGTACTTCTGTTCCGTCACCCAAAACGGCCCCGGTTACCCGCTCCTCCCCGATCAGTCGTTGCAGGCCGGTGGATTCACGAATGTCGACACCGTGCTTGGTATGCAGGTCACGAAAGAAACCTGACGTCTCGGGCGCGGCCACACGCTGCAAAATCCGCTCGCCCATTTCAATCAATGTGACTTTCATGCCCCGTTTGCAGGCCACCGCAGCCGCCTCCAACCCGATATAGCCGCCACCGACGATCAAAGCATGCGCGCCCTCGCGAAACCCCGGTTCCATCGCGTCGACATCTGCCAGGGTGCGAACAACATGCACACCGGGCAAGTCACCGCCAATAGACGCGGGCAACTGACGTGGGATAGACCCCGTCGTCAGGGCCAGATGATCATAGCTCACTTCAGAATCGGTCAGCTGCACGGTCTTGTTCGCGCGATCAATCGACACCACGGATTCGCTCAAGTGCAGGTCGATCCCATTCTCGGAATAATAGCGTTCCGGGCGCAGATACAGCCGCTCCAACGCCATGTCCCCCAGCAAGTATGCCTTTGACAAAGGCGGGCGTTGATAGGGCGGCACGGGCTCGGCCCCTATCAACGCAATCTTCCCCTCAAAACCCTGTTTGCGCAACCGCGCGACCAAGGATGATCCCGCCTGCCCGGCACCCACAACGACAATTTGTTCCATGGCATGAAATCCTTTCCAGAAAAATCAATGGTCAGCACGCGCCGGTGACCCTATATGCCGAAGGCAGGTAAACGCAATTGAGAGGACATTGACCATGGCAATTTCGACTGGGGATAAACTACCCGACGCGACACTGTTGCTCATCGGTGCCGAAGGCCCGGAACAAGTATCGCTGGCTGACAAGACCGCCGGCCGCAAGGTCGTCATTTTTGGCCTGCCAGGCGCCTTTACCGGCACCTGCAGCGAACAGCACGTACCATCCTTTATCCGGACCAAGGACGCACTGGCCGCTAAGGGTGTCGACGAAATCATCTGCGTTTCGGTCAATGACCCATTCGTGATGTCCGCATGGAGCAAAGCCACCGGCGCTGCCGAAGGCGGCGTAACCATGCTGGGTGACTCAGACGGCGCATTGACGGCCGCGCTCGGTATGGATTTCGACGCGCCACCCGTCGGCTTCAAAGGCCGCTCCAAGCGCTATTCGATGGTCGTCGAAGACGGCACAGTCACCGTCATGCACGCCGAAGAAAACCCAGGCGTTTGCGAAACCTCCTCGGGCGAGGCGATTTTGGAAGCCCTGTAAAAGGCCGCCCAAATTCAATCAGATGTCGGGATGGTGCACCCCACTGTCCCGACAGACCCCAGGTGCAACACGTCTATGCCAGATCATCCATTTTTCTGGCGAGCTTGACATCAAGCGCGGTCAGCCCTCCGGCATCATGGGTCGACAGGACCACATCAACCGTCTTGTACACATTCGACCATTCCGGATGATGGTTCCACTTTTCGGCCCAGATGGCGACACCCGTCATCCACTGGAATGCCCCGACGAAATTGCCAAACACATAGGTTTTGGTGATGGCATCCCGCCCCTCTACCATAGACCAACCGCTGTCCAGCAATGGCGCCAACTCGGTCTCTCGTTCCTGTTCGGTTAATGCAGTACTCATTCCTGCTCCTCCACCTGAGCGCGCTTGAACGGACCATAAGCGGTCAAAACCTCGATATCCTGCTCCACAGCAGCACGCTCCGCCTTCAGATACCGCTCGACCGCATCTGAAAACCCCGGGTCTCCGATCCAATGCAAACTATAGATCGGAGTCGGCAGATATCCACGCGCCAGCTTGTGTTCCCCTTGCGCCCCGGCTTCGACCCGTTTCAGCCCGTGCTCGATCGCAAAGTCGATCGCCCGATAATAACACAGCTCGAAATGCAAACAGCTATGATGCTCGGTACAGCCCCAGTAGCGCCCAAACAGCGTCTCGCGCCCGATGAAGTTCAGCGCGCCCGCAACGTATTGCCCATCCCGTTCTGCCAGAACCAGGGCAATGTCGTCTCGCAACTGCTCTTGTGCAATTTCGAAAAACGCGCGGCTCAGATAGGGGGACCCCCATTTTCGCGATCCGGTATCCTGATAGAACGTCCAGAACGCATCCCAATGTTCGGGCCGCAAATCATTCCCGGTCAAAACGTGAATCTCGCCGCCGAATGCATTGGCTTGCTGGCGTTCCTTGCGGATGTTCTTGCGCTTGCGCGAGCTCAGGCTGGCCAGGAAGGCATCAAAATCGCCATAGCTGTCATTCAGCCAATGAAACTGCTGGCTGGTGCGCAACATCAGACCCATTTGCTCCCCGGCATCGGCCTCTGCCTGCGTGCAGAAAGTCGCATGCAGCGATGACACCTCATTGTCCGAGGCCAGCTGCACCGCCCCCTGCACCAAAGCAGACATGCCCAGCTCTTCGTATTGCGGGCGCACCAAAAAACGCCGCCCCGTTGCTGGCGTAAAGGGCACGGCAATTTGCAGCTTGGGATAATAGCGCCCGCCCGCGCTTTCCAATGCATGGGCCCAATTGTGGTCAAAAATATACTCACCCTGCGAATGCGACTTCGCATAAAGTGGCGCGCACCCGATCAGAAGCCCATCAAGGTAAGCAGCCAGATATTGCGGCTGCCACCCTGTGCCTCTCCCGACGGAACCGCTATCTTCCAAGGCCTTCAGAAACCGATGCGTGGTAAAAGGGTCAAACGGCCGACCATCCGCCGCTTCGGGGCAGGCACACATGTCCCAGTCGCTCGCGCTGATCTGATCAAGCGAGCCGAGAACCTGAATTTCGATCTGCGCCTGATCCATGCTGACCTCTTCCTTAATATTTGGGCCATGCCAGCCCCGGATCAAGCCGGGATAGCCGCCATGTATCCTTCGAAAGTCACGTTGTCGGCAATTTGACGCGCGGCTGCCTCGATTTCAGGCGTCCGAACGGTCCAACACAGAATCGGGACACCCTGATCCTTCAAGTCCCGCAAACGCGGGCGATGCAAATCCTGCACCATGTGGCTGACAAAACTTGACCCGGTCCGTTCAAAATCCGGGATCTCACGCAGGTCCGCGCATACCGTGGCAGGAATAGGCCAATCGTCCGGTTCGAAGGGGTCAGTCACCAATCCGCGGGGCAGATTGGGGGCCAGCCGCGCCATCTCGCCCGTGCTGTTGGGGTTGAAGGACATCACAGCAACCGGCCCGTTATAGGCCGTCAAAGCCACAGCCGCGGCCTGTTCGAGCGGCCCGACATTTTTGCCCATCGCGCCGTCCATATCCTTGATTTCAACAAGCACAGGTACACGGCCATCAACGCAGGCCAAAACCTCGCTCAGGGACGGAATATGATCGCCAGCCCCACCACGCAGCGGAATCTGCTGCAGCTCGGCCATCGTGCGCAGCCGAACAGCCCCGCTCGCCTCCGTCAGACGGCCAAGATCATAGTCGTGAAACACCGCAGCCTGACCATCAGAGGTCAGCTGCAGGTCAATTTCAATTCCATAGCCCGCAGCAATTGCTGCTTCGATGGACGACAGGCTGTTTTCCGCGCGCCCTGACCGCACATCATGCAGGGCACGATGCGCAATGGGTGCGCGCAGAAAGCCATCCGGTAAAGGCGGCCTCATCGAATCTGGAAAATGCCTTCGATTTCGACCGCAACACCCAAAGGCAGCGCGCCCGCCGAAACCGCCGAGCGCGAATGGCGGCCAGCATTTCCCAACAGTTCAACCAGGAAATCCGAACAACCGTTGATCACTTTGGGCTGCTCTGTAAATTCTGGCGTCGAATTCACAAATCCCGTCAATTTCACCACACGCACCAAGCGCGAGATATCCCCGTCACAGGCCGCCTTCACCTGGCTCAGCAGGCTGATCGCGCAAGTCCGCGCCGCAGCAGCCCCTGCCTCAACATCCAAATCTGCCCCGACCTTGCCTGTGATCAATCCGTCTGCGTTCATCGAGATCTGGCCCGATACAAACAGAATGTCCCCAACCTGCACAAAAGGCACATAATTTGCGGCAGGTGCCGGAGGTGCCGACAGTTCAATGCCCAACTCGGCCAGCCGATCTTCAATGCTCATTTCAGGTTCTCCTGGTTACCGTCGGAAAGGACGCTAACCCGCGCGGTCGCGATGCGAAAGAGCCAAGTCAACTTTCCCTGAATGCTCTGACAAAGTAGTCTGCCAACGGCTTGAGCAAATACGCCATTGGAGACCGATCATCGGTCCGGATAAACGCCTCAACCGGCATCCCCGGAATCAAAACAGTGCCCTCCGGCAGATTTTCGATCTCTCCCGGTTCCAACATGATCTCTGCCCGATAGTAAGAGACGCTGTTGCCTTCATCTTCGAAGGCATCGGCCGAAACCTGCACCACGCGACCGGCCAATTCCGGTGTCTGCCGCTGATCGAACGCCGAAAAGCGCAGCATCACCTCCTGCCCCATGAAAATCTGATCAACATGAATTGGGTCAACCCGTGCCGCAATCACCAATGGGCGATCTTGTGGAACCAGAAACAGAACCGGTTCGGCCGGGCGAATGACCGAACGCGGCGTGTGAACCTGCAAGCCATACACAATACCCGATACTGGCGCCTTGATGTCCAGACGGGCCAGGCGTTCCTGCAGAGACCGGCGCTCCTCGGCCAGCTCCAATTCGCGATAACGCAGGTCGCGCAACCGGGTGATCGCCTCTTCCCGTCGGACCGTCGCCAATTTGAGCACCTGGATATCAATCTCGGTCACACGGGTTTCGGCCTCTGCCTCGGACGCCAGCAATTCTCCGATCGCGCCATTCAGATTGGCCTGCTCACGCTGCAAATTCAGCACACGCGAAGCCTGAGCCAGCCCCTTGTCCAGCAAGGACTGCTGACTGGCCAGCTCACTTTCGATCAGTTCCAATTGCCGCCGAAAGGACGCCTGCTGCGCCTGGATACCCTCAATCTGGTTTCCTATCTGCTCGCGCTGCTTGTTCAGCTGCTCGATCTCGCGCCCGGTGGACTCACGACGCGCCTCCAGCAACCTGCGATGCCCATCGACCAGCTCTGCAACATCCGGATTATCCGCCGCAGCCTGCAACAGTTCGGTGTCAAAAACCACGTCAGGCAGATCATCCCGCTCTGCCTCCAGCCGCCCGCGTCGCGACATCAGCTCATATAGCTGACCTTCGATGATCGACAACTCAGACTTCAGCAACTTGGAATCCATACGGATGAGCGTCGCGCCCAAAGGCACCATATCGCCCTCTTCGACCAGAATCTGATCGACCACACCGCCATCCGGGTGCTGAACCACCTGCCGGTTTCGATCCACCTCAATCCGTCCTGAAGAGACGACCGCCCCCGCAATCGAAGAGCGAACGGCCCAGGTCCCAAAGCCACCGACCAAGCAGGCCAGCGCCAGAAATCCAATGATCAACGGCGTACGGGCCGGGTAACGGTCTGCGGTCATTGCACGCCACCCATCGTTTTGGATTTTGTGATGTTTTGATGGTTGCGCACCGTTTCCTTCAACACATCCTCCTTCGCACCAAAGGCCGCTCGCATGCCTTTGTCGAGCACCAATAGCTGGTCGCACTCCTGAATCGCCGCCGGTCGATGCGCCATGATAAGCACCGATTTACCAGCCGCCTTGAACTCGCGAATGGCATTGTTCAGGGCTACAGACCCTGTGTTATCCAGATTTGAGTTCGGCTCGTCCAGAATGATCAGGACAGGGTCCCCATATACTGCTCTTGCCAGCCCGATCCGCTGCATTTGCCCGCCCGACAATCGACCGCCCACAGCGGAAATCCGCGTATCATACCCCTCGGGCAACTCTACGATCATGTTGTGGGCATCCGCAGTCTTGGCAGCGGCAACAACCTTCGCCGCATCCGGTTCGTCCGCCAGCCGCGCGATGTTTTGCGCAATTGTGCCGTCAAACAGCTGAACCCGCTGGGGCAGATACCCGATATGTTGGCCCAAAATGTCCGGATCATATTGCTGCAACGCCGCACCATCCAGCCGAACCGTCCCCCCTGCCGACCGCCAGACCCCGGTAAGCGCCCGCGCCAATGTGGACTTCCCTGCAGCCGAAGGGCCGATCACCCCAACGGCCTGCCCCGGCTCAACTTCAAAACTCAGGTTCCTGAGCGAAGCCCGCGTTTCCCCGGGCGGCACAACCGTCAACGCCTGCACAGACAATTTTGCACGCGGCTTGGGCAACGCCGTGCGGGCAGGTTCAGGAGGTGCCGAAGCCAGAAGTTCCGACAGGTTCGACCACCCCAGTCTGGCCCGCTGGATCAAGCCCCATTGCCCGATGGCCAGCTCGACAGGCGCCAAGGCCCGCCCCAACAGGATCGACGACGCGATCATGACACCAGGCGACACCTCGTTTTTCAACACCAGATAGGCCCCCAAACCCAACATGGCAGATTGCAAAAACAGCCGCATCGTCTTGCTCAGCGTCACGAACGACCCGGACACGTCCCCGACAGAGACCGCCTCCTGCAATGCGTGTTGCCGGGATTTGCGCCAGCGATCAAAGGCAGCCCCGCGCATCCCCATGCTCTGGATCATCTCCGCTTCGCTGCGGATCTCTTCGGCCATCAAACCAGCCTTCTGCGCGGCCGCAGTTGCCCGCAAACCCGGCTGTTTGGAAAAAAGCTGATTGAGGAGCGTTATCAAGATCAAAAGCCCCCCACCGCCGATTGCCAGCAGGCCCAACCAGGGATGAAACAGTGCGATACCTGCCAGAAAAACAGGCGTCCACGGCACGTCAAACCCTGCCATGGACACGGGTGAACCAATCAACCGCTGTATCGCTTCCAGATCACTCAGACCGGTCTGCGCCTTTGGGTCCTGTGAAACGGCAGACCGGCGCACCATCGCGTCAAAAACCCGCTGATCCAACGCCGACTGAAACCGCGCCCCAGCCCGCCCCATGATCCGTCCACGCGCATAGTCCAGAACGCCCATCGTCCCGTACAAAAAGGCCACCAAAAGCGATAGCGCAATCAAGGTTTCCACAGACCGGCTGCCAAGCACGCGATCATAGACCTGCAACATGTAGAGCGGACCGGTCAGCATCAATAGGTTGGCAAACAGGCTGAACAAACCCACAGCCCAATACAGCCCGCGACTTTGTTTTCTGGCGGATCGTAGCTCGTCGACTCCGGGAACAAGGGAAACTGGTGTCATGCCCATGGTAATGCGATAAGCCCTTTCAAATCTGAGTCGTTTTGGCCACTGTCATGGTTAGACAACAAACCCGCAGTTTCATATCAACCGCATTGAGACTATGTGGCAAAAAACTTTGTGTAAGACGAGAGTCGGCAGTTAGAGGCATCTTCAAGTGACTGATTTGCATATCGTAACAGACACAAGTAAACGTTTGCTTGGTCGCGTGTCGCTGATCTTAGGCGTTTTAGCGATTTCATTTGCTGCTGGCTGTGCCACCAAAGAGGGCGCTGACTTAAGCCCTGGTGAAGTGTTTGATCCTTACGAAGCGACAAACCGAGGCACACACGCCTTTAATGTAGGCGTCGACCGCCTGCTCTTTCGACCCGCCGCTACCGGCTACACAAAATTCGTGCCAGACCCGATCGAAGACAGCTTCAACTCGTTCGCGCGCAACCTGTCCGAACCTGGCGATTTCGTGAATTCGCTTGCCCAGGGCCGTTTCGAGGTGGCCGGGATTTCACTGGTCCGCTTCCTGATGAACAGCACCATCGGTTTTGCGGGCCTGGCTGACCCGGCAACTGATTTCGGGATCCCCGAAACCGATACCGATTTTGGGGAAACCCTGCATGTTTGGGGTTTCGGCGAAGGGGCCTACATTGAATTGCCGTTTTATGGCCCGTCAACCACCCGGGACGCCGTTGGCGTCATCGCGGATCTGTTCACAAATCCCCTCTCCTTTTCCTTTACCCGTGCGCTCGAAAACCCTGGCCTTTACGCCGAAATCGTCGAACGCCTGAGCGACCGGGGCCGTTACAGTGACACCGTCGATTCAATTTTGTATGAGAGCGCCGACAGTTATGCGCAGGCGCGCCTGATTTATTTGCAAAATCGGCGCTTCGATCTGGAGGGAACCGACACCAGTGCCTATGTTGACCCCTATGACGATCCGTACCAGGATATTTATGAGGATCCATATGCTGAATAAATTACCAACGCGACGGTCTTTTCTGGCCACTGTCTCCGCCGGAGCCATCGCAACCGCAATAGCTCCACTCCCGGCCTTTGCCCTATCCGAAGGCCAGGCTCAGGGGCTGGTCGAAGCCCTTGTCGCAGACATCAACAGGGTGATTGCATCCGGGAAATCTGAAAACGGAATGATCAAGGATTTCGAGAAGATTTTCGTCAAATATGCGGATGTGTCGATCATGGCCCGGTACACGCTGGGCGCAGACGCCCGCAGCGCCAGCAAGTCACAGATGCGCTCTTACACCAAAGCGTTCCAGGGCTACATCTCGCGCAAATACGGCCGCCGCTTCCGTGAATTCATCGGTGGCCGGCTCGAATTCAAATCTTCGCGCAAGATCAAGAACGGGTACGAAGTGCGCAACATTGCATACCTCAAAGGATCATCGCCTTTCGAGGTGACCTTCCTTGTGTCGGACAAATCCGGACGCGGCCTGTTTTACAATATGTTCGTCGAAGGGGTGAATATGTTGCTGACAGAGCGGACCGAAATTGGCGCCCTCCTGGATCAGCGCGGGGGCGATTTGAACCGGCTGATCAAAGATCTGCCCGGTATCGGCGCCAGATAAAGCGCCCAGGCTTTGCCACCCGGAATCGACCTAAAACAAAGGTGCCGGGCGGTGGCCTCTGTCAAAATCTGCATGACAACCCATCGCCGGCGACCTTTAGAACCTGAATCACTTAGCGCTGCCTGAAATCAAAGATTTCAACGCGCTAAGTGATACGGCTGAATTTCCGGTCTTTCGCATTGTGCTTTGACACTCGGCCAGCGCCTATCGCTCTCCGCCAAACAAGTCCCGCAAAACATTGTCTACGGCCCTGCCAATGCCTGACCTGGGTGTCTTTTGCGGTGGGGCAGTCCGTGTTGGCGCAATCGGTTCTCGCATGGGCAATGACCGGGGCTGCATGCCCTCGGTGATGCGCAAAATCGTTTCCTTCCAGATCTCCGCCGGCAGGCCGCCGCCTGTTACGCCTGTCAGGGGCGAATTGTCGTCGTACCCCATCCAGACTCCGGCAACATAGTCAGCCGTAAAGCCAATAAACCACGCATCCCGCGCCTCTTGAGTTGTCCCGGTTTTTCCAGCCACTTGCCATCCCGGGATGATCGCGCGTTTGCCGGTTCCTTCGCTGACCACCTTTTCCATCATCCAGGTCAACTGTTCGGCCGCCTCTGTCCGTATGACACGCTCGCCCAGCCCGCCCGTCGCGCCAATCAACGGCGCGTCATCGCCCTGCAACCTCAGCTCAACCAATCCGTAGGGCGTCACAGAAGAGCCCCCGTTCAGGATACCCGCATAGGCACCGGTCATCTCGATCAAGGTGCTCTCAGACGCCCCCAAGGCCAAAGCAGGGCCCAGAGCCAGGTCACTGTCGATGCCAAAAACCGACGCCACCTTGCGCACATTTTCACGGCCAACGCGCTCCGAAAGCTTGACCGCCGGCACATTCAGACTGTCACGCAATGCACGGGCCAATGTCACCTGGCCGTAATATTTGTTTGTATAATTCTTAGGGCACCACTGCCCGGACCCAGGCACGGTCATGCAGAACGGTTCGTCCATGATCGTATCCAATGGCGAATATCCCAGATCAAGGGCAGCCGCATATACAAATGGCTTGAACGCTGACCCTGTTTGCCGCTTGGCATGTGTGGCCCGGTTGAACACGCCAGACACCCTTGTATCGCGCCCGCCGACCATCGCCCGCACAGCGCCTTCGGCATCCATCACCACGATCGCCGCCTGCGCTTTGGACCCGTCCCGCACCTTCTCCTGAAAGATAAAGGCCATCGCCTCTTCGGCCGCGGTCTGAATACGCTGATCCAGCGTTGTGCGAATCACGACATCTTCTGTTGTATTGCTCGAGAAATAATCCGGCGCGACATCCATGATCCAATCGGCAAAATAACCCCCCGCCTTGGCCCTGGCGGCCTCTGACAAGGTGGCCGGGTTGGCCTGCCAATGCGCCGTTTCTTTCTCGGACAGATATCCCTGATCCTGCATCAACCGCAAAATCGTAGCGGCCCGATCCTGCGACCGCTTCAGGTTGTTCGTCGGGGCCAATGCCGAGGGCGCCGTCAAAAGCCCCGCCAACATTGCTGCCTGAGCAGGGTTCAGACCGGACGAAGACACGCCGAAATACCGCTGCGCCGCAGCCTCGGCACCATAGGCTCCGGCGCCCATATAGGCCCGGTTCAAATAGATCGATAGGATCTCATCCTTGGTATATTTGACCTCCATCGCCATGGCATAGATGGCCTCGGTCACTTTCCGCCACATCGTGGAGCGCCGGCAATCCTTGATATAGGCGCTCTCATTTTCCCAAACCGAAGGATCAAAAACCACCCCAAGGCACAACAGCTTGGCCGTTTGCTGCGTGATGGTCGACCCGCCATGCCCCTGCAACGGGCTCCGCCCCTCGCTCATATTGATGCGAACGGCACTGGCGACCCCGCGCGGGCTGATTCCGAAATGGCGATAGAATCGTTTGTCCTCGGTCGCGACCACCGCGTTCTGCAGGTCTTTGGAAATCGTGTCGGTTGTGACAACGCCCCCAAACTGATCCCCGCGCCAGGCAAAGACATCGCCGGTATTGTCCAGCATCGTCACCGATCCCCGTGCACGCCCGTCCAACAGCTCTGGCAATTCAGGCAAAGTGCTATAGCGATACAGAACCGCTGCGCCGATAATCAATCCCATCATCAAACTGACGCGCCAGGTGAACGCCCAGATTATCCGCAGCAGAAACCGAAATGGCGCAAAGAGAATCGAGCGAATCCGCCCGCTTCTGCTGGTCGACTTGCGCTTGGCTCGTGTCTTGGATTTGCCTCGACCCGATGTCTTCTTGGATGGCGCAGCCCCGGTTTTCCGACTGCGCGCGGGTTTGGACGCCTGAGCCTTGCCCGAGCGTCCACCATATCTCTTGTCTGCCACCAATGGCGGCTTGCGTCCCGAAGATTTCGCCATCTCAGCCCTGCCCGGCCTCTCTCTTTTCTTTAGGATACCCCGACCAGCCGGGAATGTTGAGGGGAAGTATTCCCTCAGCGCCACGCATCACTTGCATGTTTTTTGTGCATTTATTCACTATTGGCTATTTTTTGTGCTGTTTCGAGAAAATTTGTGCACAATTTTCGGCCAAACCATTCCACTTCCCAATGTCCCAGTCTTTTCTGCGAGTGCAAACAAAATACCGCAAAACTGTGGAAAGGGGTCTAAGTGAAACTCATCATTGCAACGATCAAGCCGTTCAAGCTGGAAGAGGTGCGCGAAGCGCTCACCGCTATCGGCGTCGGCGGCATGATGGTCACCGAAATCAAAGGGTTCGGCGCACAATCGGGTCACACCGAAATCTACCGTGGTGCAGAATACGCCGTGAATTTCGTTCCGAAAATCAAACTGGAGATCGTCGTCGCCTCCACGATGGTCGACCAGGTCATCGAGACGATTTCCGCCTCCGCAAAGACCGGGAAAATCGGAGACGGCAAGATCTTCGTGCTCGACGTCGTCCAGGCCGTTCGCGTGCGGACCGGCGAAACAAATCAAGATGCGCTGTGACGCGCGCAAAAGGGGAAACAGAATGAACACGCTCAAAAGATCACTTCCCGCCGTCGCCGTGCTGCTGGCTCTGCCAGCACTCGGTCTGGCGCAGGAGGCTGATACGACGCCGACCAATGCGGAAATCGGCTTTATCTTCACCACTTTCATGTTCCTTGTGGCAGGCTTCCTGGTCTTCTTCATGGCGGCCGGGTTTGCAATGCTCGAAGCCGGCCTGGTGCGCAGCAAGAACGTCACCATGCAGCTGACCAAAAACGTCGCCCTGTTTGGTCTGGCGTCCATCTTCTACTATTTGCTGGGCTACAACCTGATGTACCCTGGCGACGGTTGGAGCATTGACGGCATTCTTGGTGCCTTCAGCATCACATCGCTCGAGCCTGTTGGCCTCGAAGGCGCCGAACCCGATCTGACATACGCGTCTGTTGGTTCCGACTTCTTCTTTCAGCTGATGTTCTGTGCGGCGACCGCCTCGATCGTTTCCGGCGCTCTGGCCGAGCGGATCAAACTGTGGCCGTTCCTGATCTTTGTCGTTCTGCTGACCGCAGTCATCTACCCAATCCAGGCCTCCTGGAAATGGGGCGGCGGTTTCCTCGACGCAGCTGGCTTCCAGGATTTCGCGGGTTCGACCGTTGTGCACTCCGTCGGTGGCTGGGCCGCTCTGGCAGGCGCAATTGTCCTGGGTCCTCGCCTGGGCAAGTACAAAGACGGTCAGATCAACCCGATGCCCGGTTCCAACCTGGCGCTGGCTACTCTGGGTATGTTCATCCTGTGGCTGGGCTGGTTCGGCTTTAACGGTGGCTCGCAGCTGTATATGGACACGGCCGGCAACGTAGCCGACATCAGCCGGATCTTTGCCAACACCAACACCGCCGCTGCGGCCGGTGCTGTGGTTGCGATGATCCTGACACAGGTCCTCTACCGCAAGCCTGACCTGACAATGATCCTGAACGGCGCTCTGGCCGGTCTGGTCTCCATCACAGCCGAGCCTCTGGCTCCATCGCTCATCGGGTCGACCATCATTGGTGGCATCGGTGGCGCAATCGTCGTCTTCGTCGTCCCAATGCTGGACAAGATGAAAATCGACGACGTCGTCGGCGCCATCCCGGTTCACCTGGCTGCAGGGATCTGGGGCACCATCGCGGTGGTCTTCTCCAACGGCGATGCCAGCCTTGGCACGCAACTCTACGGGATCGTTGTGGTCGGTGCCTTCACCTTCGTCGTCAGCCTGGTCCTGTGGTACATCCTCAAGTTCACCACCGGTATCCGCGTGGCACCTGATGATGAGATCGCCGGCCTGGACGTGACCGAGCTGGGCATGGAAGCCTATCCGGAATTCTCCAAGACCTAAATCGGTCCTGATCAAAAATGACAAAGCCCGGGCTCAAAAGGCCCGGGCTTTTTTGTCCCAGCTGGGACACCCACCTAACCACTTGATTTCAATACATATACCCAAAAAACCACCCCGGGACATCGCCCCAAAACCCGCCAATCTGACGAAAATCTTAGACGTAGTTCACGCTCTCGCCAGACTCCTGACCCGTTTTGCACCTGCCCCCTGCGCAAGGTGCAGACACATGGACACACAGGAGCACGACATGAGCACATTGATCCTCGGCGCCAGCCTCGCCGCCTGCGCAATCACCCTGGCCGCACCCGTCTACGCCGCCGGCGCAGCCCTCAAACACCCCGCCCCGTCAGACAGCTACAAAAGCCAATGGTACACAGCCCCAAACGGATGTTCCTACAGCCGGGCCCAGGCCCCGGGCTATCCACCCAGCTGGCACCTGATCCTCAATCCACACCACATCGGACAGCCACCCGCCAAGAAAAGCTGCCCGCCCGTCCTGGGTGGCTGAGACGCCCGCGGATATCGCAATTTAGAAAATTCGCAGAATTTTCGTGTGCCGACCTCACCGGTCGGCACCGAACCAGTCAGATCCCGACGTCGGCAATCGCCTGCGCCACAATCGGAACACTCTCTTGCGTCAGACCGGCAATATTCATCCGGCTGTCACCGACAATGTAAATCCCATGCTGCGCGCGCAAAACCTCGATCATCTCGGGTGATGCACCCAGCCGCGAAAACATGCCGCGATGCTGTGCCAGAAATGCAAACCGATCTGACCCGGTAATACGCTGCAACTCACCTGCCAGCTGCTTGCGCAGCCCAAGCATGGACAGCCGCACCTCCTCCAGCTCTGCCGCCCAATCCGCGCGCAAAACCGGATCCGTCAGGATGGTCGTGACAACCCGCGCCCCGTGATCCGGCGGAAAGGAATAGTTCAACCGGTTCAGCGCCGTCATCGACTCCTGAGACCGCGTCACACGGCCAGCCTCGTTCGACACCATCATCAAGATCCCGGTCCGCTCCCGGTATACCCCAAAATTCTTGGAGCTGCTCGCAGCGATCAAACATTCCGGAACCGCCGCAGCCATCATCCGTGTGGCCGCTGCGTCTTCTTCCAAACCATCGCCAAAGCCCTGATAGGCAATATCAATCATCGGCGTCGCACCGACGGCCACAACATGGTCAATCACCGCCTGCCACTCGACCGGGTTCAGGTTGGCGCCCGTCGGATTGTGGCAACACCCATGCAGCAGGATAACATCTCCAGCCCGCAAAGCGGCCAGATCCTGCATCATCCCCTCAAAATCAACCGCACGGGTTTCCCCATCAAAATAACGATAGTCGACCCGCTCGATCCCCAGATAATCCAGAATCGCAGGATGGTTCGGCCAGGTTGGATCCGACAGGAACACCCGCACATCCGGATTGGCCATTTTGATCAGTTCAAACCCGTTGTGGATCGCCCCTGTGCCGCCCGGCGTCGCCGCCGCAGCCACATGCGCGCGCGCAACCGCATCGCCCAGCACCAGATCAATCATCGCGTCCAGGAAGGCCGGATCGCCAGGCAGCCCCGTATAGGCCTTGGTCACCTGCTCATCCAGAATCCGCTGCTCTGCCGCCTTGACCGCGCGCATGACCGGCGTGATTCCCTGGGCATTGCGGTAAACGCCAACCCCCAGATCAACTTTGTTGGTCCGCGTGTCCTGGCGGAACTGCTGCATCAGCGCGATGATTTTGTCGGGATCTTGGGGTGTGAGTTTTTCGAACATCAACTGTCTCCGGTGGCAATGGGCAGGGTGCTGAACTGCCCCCATTCTGACCAGGACCCATCGTAAAGCGACCAATCGTTCTTGCCCATACGCTCCAGCGCCAGAGACAGAACGGCCGCCGTCACGCCCGAGCCACATGTGGTGATTGCAGGCTTGCTCAGGTCAACGCCCGCAGCCTCGAATATCTCGCGGGTCTGCGCCGGAGACTTCAACGTACCATCCGAATTCAGCAGATCCTGAAAACACACATTGTAAGACCCCGGGATATGCCCCGAACGCAGACCTTCGCGAGGCTCGGGCGCCTGGCCCCGGAACCGGGCCGCTGCGCGGGCGTCGATGATCTGGGTATCCCCCAGTTTTGCCGCCGCCGAGACCTGTGTCACGTCCCGCACCAGATGATTCTGATAGCGCGCGGTCATATGGCGATCGCGGGGGATCGGCGGCATATCTTCGGTATCGCGTCCCTCTGCGACCCATTTTGGCAGGCCGCCATCCAGAACCGCCACGTCCGAATGCCCCATCAGCCGGAACAGCCACCAGACACGGGCCGCCGAGCTGAGGCCCGAACCATCGTAAACCACAACCTGATGCCCGTCTCCCACACCCATGGCCCGCATCCGGGACATGAATTTTTCGACCGGTGGCGCCATATGCGGCAGCTCGGACCGGCTGTCAGAGATATCGTCAATGTCAAAGAACCGCGCGCCGGGAATATGGGCAGCATCATATTCGGCCTTGGGGTCCCGGTTCAGCGCCGGCAGGTACCAGGACCCGTCCAGGATTCGCAGATCGGGGTCTTTGAGGTGTTGTGCCAACCAATCTGTGGACACCAGTGTCTTGGGATCGTCCATCGGGTCGCCCTCTGTAGAAAAACTGGCCTTTGGGTTACAACTGACAGGGGAACGGTGCAAGCGCTCCGGTTAGTTGTGATCCTTTAAAAGCCGTTGTTTTTGCCGCGACCAGTCCCGTTTGGCCTGCGAATCGCGCTTGTCGTGATTCTTTTTGCCTTTGGCGATCCCGATTTTCATCTTGGCCAGGCCCTTGTGGTTGAAATAGAGCACCAGCGGCACCAGCGTCATCCCCTTGCGCTGGGTCGCGCTCCAGAGCTTGGCCAGCTCTTTGCGGCTGACCAGCAGCTTGCGGCGGCGGCGCTCTTCGTGGCCAAAGGTTTTGGCCTGCAGATAGGGCGCGATATAGGAATTCACCAGCCAGAGTTCACCATCTTCGACGGCGGCATAGCTTTCGGCGATATTGGCTGAATTCACGCGCAGCGATTTCACCTCGGATCCTTCGAGGATGATGCCGCACTCCAGATCCTCTTCGATGGCGTAATCGAAGCGGGCCCGCCGGTTTTCGGCGATGACTTTGTAGTTTGGGTCTGACTTTTGTTTTGCCATGGGGCGCAGATGTAGGCGCGCGCCGCCCACACTGCAAGGGTCGGGTTATTCGCCGAGTTTCGCGTGCACCTCGTCCAGGTCAATTTCACCGATCGGCATCTTGTTGCCCGGGTTTTCGAAATCATATTTGAACAGGTCGAAATCGCGTTTGTAGATCTCATAGACCAGATGCATGGACAGATCGTCGAAATAGTCCTCGACCGGATGGGCGCGTTTGGGGCCATGCCCTTCGGATTCATTGAAACGTGGAATACTGGCCAGGTCGACCGGATGCCCTGTCGGGATGTTGTCGAGCACGGATTGCATCCCGTCGTTGAACGATTCGGTCCAGAAAATGTTGTCATAGCGCCCGCCGTTCACGATGAAGGTCGACACATGGCCTGACATGGCGGACCAGTGAATGTCCGGCTCCATCGGGCGACGCCAGCGAATGGTGTCGCGTGTGAACAACAGGAAACGTCGAAAGCTGCGGATCTGGTCGAACTCTTCCTTGCCATCGTCACCGCCTACCTCGATGCCGTACTTCTGGATCAACAGCGGGACAAGGTTGCCACGATAGCGTTTGCCGTTGCGCTGAATCCCGCAGATCTTGTCAAAGAACGAACTGAGGATGCGCGTGTAAGGATTGCGCACGCAGGTAAAGGCGTAGGATTGATGCGAGGTGACATTCTGCTGAATCAGCTGCTGGCTGTCCTCGCTGGCCCATTTGTGCAGCCCGTCCTTGGCGTCATGAATGTCGCCGTCAAAAAACGATCCGTGGTCCGAATAAAACATGATCTGACCAATGGTCGAACATGCACATTTGGGAACCACGCGGTAAACCACGCTCTCAGATTCTGTCATCCAAGTTCCGGGAAAGCCCATATCTCTTGCCTCCGATGCCCGCTTGCCTCAAAATCATCTTGCAGGCAGTTCGGAGCGAAAAGAACAAATCAGCTCCGACTATTCAACGGTTCTTCACGTTTGGTGTGAACTAGTCACTAAATAATTCGAGCAGACTACATCAACAATGTCGAAAATCGCTTATATTCTTCTGTGTCATAAAGAACCCGAAGCCATTGTGAAGCAGGCGCAGCGACTGACTGCCGCAGGCGACTACATGGCGATCCACTTTGATGCCCGCGCCAAACCGGAACACTTCAAGTTCATCAAGGACGCCCTGGGCAGCAATCCGAACGTCACGTTTTCGCGCAAACGCATCAAATGCGGCTGGGGCGAATGGTCATTGGTGCAGGCCTCGCTCTATGCCGTAGAGGCGGCCGTGGCGGCCTTTCCCCGGGCGACACACTTTTACATGCTGTCCGGCGACTGCATGGCGATCAAAACAGCCGAATACACCCATGATTTTCTGGACAATACCGATTGCGACTACATCGAGAGCTTTGATTTCTTCGAAAGCGACTGGATCAAGACCGGCATCAAGGAAGAGCGGCTGATCTATCGGCACTGGTTCAACGAACGCAACCAGAAATGGCTGTTCTATCAATCCATGGCCTGGCAGCAAAAACTGCATATGTCGCGCAGCATCCCGGCCGATATCCAGGTGATGATCGGCAGCCAATGGTGGTGCCTGCGCAGACGCACGATCGAATGGATCCTCGACTTTACCCGCAAGCGGCCCGACGTCATGCGTTTTTTCCGCACCACATGGATTCCGGATGAAACGTTCTTTCAGACCCTGGTGCGCCACCTGGTGCCCGAAAGGGAAATCCAGACCCGAACACTGACCTTCCTGATGTTCTCTGACTACGGGATGCCCGTCACCTTTTACAATGATCACTACAATCTGTTGCTGAGCCAGAATTTCCTCTTTGCCCGCAAGATCAGCCCCGAAGCAACCGAACTGCGGGCAAGGCTGGGTAAACTATATGCCTCGACCAACATCAGCTTCGAGGTCTCGAACGAAGGCAGCAGCCTGTACAAATTCCTGGCCGGACGCGGACGCATCGGCCGCCGGTTTGCCACCCGCTTCTGGGAAACCGAAAGCTCGCTGGGCCGCGAGCGCGAGCTGATGATCGTCGTGTGCAAAAAGTGGCATGTGGCCAAACGGTTCCTCGAAGAGGCCCGCAAGGCCACAAATGTGCCGGCAATCGAATATCTCTTCAACGAAGAGGACACCCCCCTGCCCGATCTGGGCGGCATCCAGCGCACGCTGGAAAAACGAACCCGCCATCGCCGCGCATTGATGCGGATGCTGTTTGACTATTACGACACGGACAGGCTGCTGGTCTGTATGGATCCGGCCAACCTGGATCTGATGCATGACTTCTTTTCCGACCGGTCCATGACCAGGATGCTGGAAATTGTGTGCACCTTTACCGATGACTACCTGGCCGGCCATGCCATGCGGGTCGGCCTGGCAGGCGAGCGCACCAGCAAAGAAGCATTGGACCGGCTGTTGCCAACGATCCGAAACGATATGCACTTTGAATCAGATCGCATCCGCGACGCCGGATTTACCCGGCATATGCGTGTTCTGGAAAGCGAACTGCCCGAAGTGAACGCGGAAAAAATCGCAGATTTTTTGTCGATTTCACAGGACCGGGCGTTGGACATCGCCAATCATGGGTATTTGTATTCGGACTGATCCGGTCACGACCCCGCCATTGCGCGGATCGGCGGCTCTGCCTCATCCGGCAGCGGGCTGACATAGCCCTCCGCCCCGATCCGGGCACGCAGATCGGCCCAGGCCCGGTCGCGCAAATCCGCATCCTGCAAAACCTCCAGCCCGGTGGCCGCCATGACCTTGGCCGCATGCACCATCCCCTTGAGTGCCGGCGCCCCCTTGCCCTGCGCCACCATCTGCCAGGAATGGAACGGCGTGCCGATCGCATAATTGCCGCCCCACAGCTGCACGGTTGGCACGACCCAACTGACATCCGCCACATCCGTGGATCCACCCAGACCCCGTGACACCAAACCGTCCGGCGCGACAAAATCGGGCAAAACCTGATCCGTGCGGGCCGCCATGCCGAGCCGGAGATAGGAATCCGAAATATCCTCGGGGCTGAACGTGGCCTGAAACCGGGTGGCATAGGCCCGATCTGTGTCGCCAAATGCCGGGGGGCCCAGGGTTTCCAGATGCGTTTGCATGACCCCGCACAGCGGCGCGTTTTCGATCAGGTTCGACACAGCCGCCAGCACCTGATCCTGCATCCCGGTTTCCGTCATCAACGCCGCACCCTGCGCGACCTTGCGCACCCGCTCCAGCAGGGTCAGCATTTCGGGAGCGGTCTGCGCACGCACCACATAGCGCACCTGCGCCCGCCCTTGCACCACATTCGGAGAAATCCCGCCCGCGTCGATATAGGCGTAATGAATGCGGGCAGACTCGGGCATATGTTCCCGCAGATAATTGACCCCGACGTTCATCAGCTCGACCGCGTCAAGCGCAGAGCGGCCCAGATGCGGCGCGCCCGCTGCGTGGCTGGCCCGTCCGGTAAAGGTAAAGTCGATGCGCGCATTCGCCAGAGAGCTGCCCCGGATCACCGCCGGGATCGCCCCCGGATGCCAGGTGATGGCAATGTCCACATCGCTGAACGCGCCGTCGCGCACCATAAACGCCTTGGCCGCGCCGCCTTCTTCGGCGGGGCAGCCATAATACCGCACGCGCCCCGGCGTGCCCGTGGCGGCCAGCCAATCGCGCACGGCAACGGCGGCCAGCATCGCGGCGGATCCCAGCATATTGTGGCCACAACCATGCCCGTTGGCCCCGTCCTGCAGGGGCTGCTGCTCGGCCAGATCGGCAACCTGGCTGAGCCCGGCCAGCGCGTCGTACTCTCCCAGAAACGCGATGACCGGCCCGCCCTCGCCCACTTCGCCCATGATGGCGGTGGGGATACCGGCCAGGTTCTCGGTGACGCGAAACCCCTGGTGCAGCAGTTCCTGACGGTGCGCTTGGGCGGATTGAGCCTCGGCGTAACAGGTTTCGGGCGTGGCCCAGACCCGGTCCGAGAGGGCGCGAAAGCGGTCCTGAGCGGCATCGACGAGAGACCAGATTGCCGGTTCGTTTTGTTCGTTCATGAGGTCGGACCTATTTGGATTTCCAGGTATTCAGCCAACGGCGAAACCGCCCCTGTTTTTCGGCCACGGCGTCACCGGCGGCTTCGACGCGGTCGGTGATATCCTCCATGATCGGATCAATCCGGCGTTGCCGGAAGCGGCGCAGACGGGCCCAGATGGCCCAGACAATGGCAAAGAACACAGTGAGGAAGATGATGTTGAACCAGTTGATGATCCGCACGTCCGGCCCCTCGACGGGTTTGATGTGGACGGCATTTGGGAAAATCGACAGGAATTCATTGCGCCAGCCATAGTGGCGCAGCGACACCCATTGCGGTGCGTCCTTGGATGACACGTAGTCATTCGCCTCGGCCTGAAGATTGGAGCTATCGAGTTTGAAATACGGCGGCCAGCCCCAGCCGGTGTCTTCGTTGCGATAGACCATGACCTTGCCATTTTTGGCCTGAACCGTGTCGATGAAACGCACGTCGCGGTTGGTGGCACTGGTGCCTTCCTGACCGGTGTCCTGTTGCGCCCAGAAGATGGAGTTTTCGCCAAAGTCCACCCGCCGCACGTCGGCGCTGACGATGCGCACGATGTCATGCTGGGGCAGCGTATAGTGCAGGGTGGCGCCAATCAGGAGCCAGAACGTGATCCAGAATGTCCATTTGAAATAGGTCAGCATGTTGGCCTCACATGAAATTCATGACGTAGATCAGCACCGCGATCAGCAAAAGCGGCACGATATACACGGCAAGCAGCAGCTTGCGTCGGATGGAACGGTCGTATTGGCGCAGACCGCGGGTGATAAAGGCGTCGCGGTCGCCCTTGTGGCCCTTTTCGTCCCAATAGGTTTCCAGTTTGCGCCGCCGGGTGCGTCGCGACCAGAGGCTGAGGATGATGTAAACCACCGTCAGGACGATCAGCAGCATAAAGATGAGACGGATTGGAGCAATCATCCTAGCTTCTCCGGACTGCGCCCCAGGGGCCGACGCGGTCAATCAGGTCGGCTCTGGGTCGGGGTTTCTGGGGTTGGGGCTGCACGTTGTTCTCCATATCCGGTTCCTGTCCGAAAAGCGCATCGCGCGCGCCGGCCTTGTCCACCTGATACTCTCGTTCCAGGAAATCGGCCACGTAAGATTTCTTGGTCTCGCTCCAACCGGCATAGCGGCGATAGAACAATTCCTTGTGGCAGATAAAGGTTTGGCGGAAATCCAGCGGGGTCAGTTCGGCCAGCAGCATGTTGACCAGCTCCGTATCCGCACCGGACGCCGCCCTGAGCGTATAGAAATAGGCCGGATGCTGCGAGGTGATGCGCGGCCAGCGCCCGCCGCCTTCGGCCCAGCGGACCAGATCGTGCAGGCCATGGTAAACGTCAGGCAGCGTGTCCGCATGGGTGCGCGCCAGACGGCGCATGTCAGACCGGGTGATCCCGCTGAGGTCCACCCCGGCATCCGCCGCCGCGTCGATCAGCACAAAATCCATTTTCTGACGCAGCACCGCGGCGCTGTCGATACCGCGCGCCTCGACGATGGTTTCGGTCAGCCCCTCCAGCTCCAGAAACTGCGCGACGGCGTTCCGGTCCTGCACATCAATGACATAGTCAATCGGCATCGGACCCAGCGTTTCCTTGTCTGCTACAGAGATAACGGTCGCATTTTCAGCCTTGGGAAACAGGTAGAGCCCGCCAAAATGGGCGGTCCAGAAGTTCTGTTTGGTGAAATCGGTTTCGCGCAGCCGGATCGGATTGCGCGTCAGATCACCGGATTTGCGCGCCGTTTCGATCATCTGAGCGATCAGCACATCGTCAAACCAGGCATCCTCGGCCGATTTGAACCGGTCCACCATCCCGGCCAGTTCATCCGCATGTTTCAGCGCCCCGTCAGTGGTGTCGCATTCCACATGCACCTTGCGGATGTCGAGCAGTTTGGCGGGCGAGGACAGCACAAAGACCGAATTCTCCAGCTCACCCGCCACAGCGTCGCGGGCGGTCAGGGCAAACAGCTGATTTTCATTGGCGGTGATGAACCGTTCCAGAATGCCGTGATTGGTCGAGAATTTGGCATTGAGCAGCGGGCAGGATTTTTGTTCGGTGGACAGCAGAATGAACTGCCGGTTCACGCCGTTCTGATTGAGATAGAGATGGTCGCCCAGTTCATCCCCGATTTCGGGCGAATAGCCCGAGATGTCGACGTGAAAATCCGACAGGCCGGTTTGCAGGCCCGTCAGATGTTTGAGCGCACGGTTATAGCGGTCGATCAACACGGGCGAGGCGACATGGAAGAGATCGCCAAACATGAGACCTTTTTGGATGAGTCGTTTCATTCAGGCTTCCTCTTCCGGCATCGTTTCCCAATAGCGATCGTCCCGAAGCTTCTTGAAGACAGCAACCATTTCTTCGAGACGCAACGAAACCAGTCGCTGTAGCTGAGCCGCAGATAACGTTCCCCGGAGATCCAGAATTTCGTTAGCTGATCGACGACACGCTCAGGGAAATCTGAGCGTTTTGAGAACCGCTTTATATGCTTTTCGTCAAAAGGTTTGGAGATCATTTTTAGGTTTTCCGGGCTTTGCTCCGCTATGGAGCGGATGTGTTTGCCCGTTGTCCCCTCGTCAATCCTAAAGACGCCGGCAAAGCCGGTATCTTTTGATTTCCGTCCATCATTGTTACCAAGGAAATAGCTCCAAAGCGGCTGGTCGCATTTTGCAATGAACAAGACTGTTGCACCAGCCGCCGCCATCAGCGGATTATTTGCCCGCAAGAATCCGGTGCCTGCCTTAACCAAGCTGAACCTCCTGACTCTGCGGCGGTGTATCGGTCAAACCGCCCGGCCTGGCGGGCCGCGCCCGACCTCCCCCAGGAGGGCGCGATTGCAACGCTGCGTACGGATGCAAGACATCAGGCCCGGCGGCGACAGCGCAGACCCAGACCGGGGGCGGCGCGCCCTCCAGGTCGGGCGCGACCCGCCAGGCCTCTTGCTCAGTCATTCTTGGCCTCCAGATAGCGGCGCTTGGCCTCTTCGCTGCGCCCATAGTCGCGGACCATGTTTTGAATGGCGATTTCGTCGGATTTATCGGCATAGCGGAACTCGCTATCCGCATAGCGGTTGATTTCCTGCAGGACCATTTCGGTCGTGATGGGGACGCGCAGTTCCTTGATCATCTCCATTTTCTCTTCGTAGGATTTGAAGAGGAAGAGGTCGGGCTGCTCCATCCATTCATCCGGCAGTTCAAAATCCATCGCGCGGACCTTGACCGCGTCGGTGATGTTTTTGATCGCGCGGCCAGTGAAGCGTTCGTCGGCCTCCTGGATGCCTTTCAGGTAGGTGCCCATTTTGGCGATTGTGTCGAGGTCGCCGATCTGGCCCTGGACACGATCGAAGACGCGGATCAACCCCTCTTCGTGTGGGCGGGCGTGGCTTTGGAATGAGGCGGCGACCGCTTGCTTGATCTCTTGGGCGGCATAGACCTCGTGATCTCCGAGCGGGATGTCGTGGTTGCGCCCCATAAGCAGGTGGAGGATGTCGATGTAGTCTTCGCGGGTTTGGGGGCCGTCGACCAGAAAGCGGGCTCCGGCGCGTTGGCGCAGGGCGTCGTCGACGTTTTCGGGATAGTTGGAGAACATCCCGAAGGTGCAATTGCCCCGCACAACGGTGTTTGCGCCGGCAAAGCTCTCCATCAGCACGGCGGTGATTTCGAGCTGCCCGGCCGAGGATTGACGGTCACCGCGTTTGCCGGCGAGCTGGTCGATGTCGTCGATGGTGCCGAAACCGATGGCGCCGGGGTCGATGACGGTGTTGATGAAGGCCTTGGCGTTTTGGGCGGACTTGCCCTGATAGCTGTCGATGCTGTCGGTTGACAGGTTCTGGTAGCGGAACGGGTAGCCTGCGTTTTGGCAATAGTCGTTGATCAGCCCGGCCATCATCTGGATGAGGGTTGTCTTGCCCGTGCCCGGTTTGCCGTCGCCCATGAAGGTGAAGATGAAGCCGCCCAGCTCTGCAAAGGGGTTGAGGCGGCGGTCAAAGTCATAGGCCATCAACATCTTGGACAGTTTGAGCGCCTGATACTTGGCGATATGGTTGCCGACGACCTCATGCGGTTTCTTGAAGGTCATCGTCAGGGTTTGGGTTTTCGCCTTGGAGGCGGGGGTGAAACCGTTGACCGTGAGGTCGTCGGCCTCGACCCGCCAGCTGGCCGATTGGAAGGGGGCCAGACGGGGGGCGGTCTGGGCGCGCAGGGCGACCTTTTCCATCAGCTGTTCGGCATAGGCGTTGAGCGTGGCGACAAGGCGGGTGTCATCGGTTGCGAAGGCCGCAATGTCCTGGTCAAGCTCCCACAGAGCGCCGTTCAAGGCCAGGGGGGCGTTGTCGGTCAGGACCTCTTCGACTTCGCCAACCTCGACGGTGGTTTCGCTGGCGTGGGAGGCCAGCAGATAGGCGGTGGCGTTGGCAAAGACGTAGAGCGAGATGAGCGCCTCGGCGGTGAGCAGTTCGTTGAACTCTGCCTTGTTGGCGGCAGAGAGGCCGCCGGCCAGGTTGTCGCGCTTGAGCCGCACCAGGGCGGTTTGTTCGCTGTAGGCTTCGGCCACGGCCATCGCGATGGCCAGGGCGCGGCGCAGGGCGTTCATGGCAACCGCCTGCGCCGGGGAAATCAGCGTATCGCCGGCATCTGCGGCTTCGATCCGCTCCAGCAGATGAACGCCTTCGGGTCGGGCAGTGGAGCGGGTCACAAGGCCCGGCGTTGTGCTGCGAAACCGTCGCCGGGTGGAGATACCGGACGAACGCTCGGGCTGCGCGGTTTCCTTGCCTTTGGCGATGCGCGGCGTGTGATCGAAGCCTTCGAGCAGGGCGGCGGCGGCGGCGTAATGCTTGCGAATGTCTTCTTCGCGCAGCTCCATCTGATCTGAATTCAGCGACATATTAAATGATCTCCATGAAAATGCATCGCAGTTTGAAATAACCGGGACAATCGCGTTGGCCGGATTGAGATGCGTATGGCGGTTAAATGAATATGGGCGGCATGATGACCTCTGTCCCGCCCCCAAAGCCACCATTTTGGCGGGCTGGTCGGTTTGGATCCGGGGATGACGGTTTGTGCCACTGGGTTCTTAATCCTTGTCCGCTGGGTCGACGGTCGCAACCTCGATTTTTCGCCGAAAAATCGTTTGACGCGTTCTAATAACGCAGAACAGAGCCTCCGTCGCTGACGACGAATTTGCGCACATCTGCAAAGCCTGGAGGGTTGCGTTCGGCCAGAACCTGAAAGGGGCGCTGGGGCAAGATGATGGCGCGATGGGTGTAGGTCGCACCGGTTTCGGCGCCGCGGCCGGAAAACGGATCCAGGGCATAGATTTCCCGATCAACGGTCGAGAACCAGCCAGCCGATTCCTGAACCACGCGTTCGCTTTCCAGTTCTTCCGTGGTCCAGGCCAGTGCCCAATCCTGACCTTCGGGCGACATCGCCTCGCTCAGCACCTGGCGCAGGGGCCCGGTTTGTTCCGTATAAGCACTGGAGTACATCGGCCCCACATGGATACGGCGCAGCTTTTTCGGATGCAGATCCGGGAAATCTTCGTCAAAGCCGGTGGCAATCGTGATCAGTTTAAGCGCGCCCAGGGATTGCGCCATCAAGTGCGATTGAACCAGCGGCCAGCGGCGTTGGTCACGCGGCAGGGCCGTTCGGCCCGAATCCTCCACCTCCATCAGGTAGATCACAGGCAGATTGATCTGGCTGTCGTACACCGCCCAGTGAATTTGAAAGAGCCGCCTGTCCGTCCCGACATCCCGCAGCCAAACCGCAACGGGATCATTTTGCGACCAGAACAGACCATCTTTCAGCAGTTCTTCGTAATACAGGCGTTGGGACAGGGCGAATTGCAGCTTGGTCGGCACCTGGCGATCACCGATGATCGTGCGGACCATGTCATTCTTGAGCGCCTCGACGGACGGCATGTTCTTCAAATGACCCGCGGCCTGTTGCGCATCATTGGCCATGGTCAGGATTTCGGCAGACACCGGAAACCCACTGTCGCGTTTGTCCATTTGCAAAGAGCCAAAGAAACGACCCGTATCGCGCCCGACCAGCAGGTATTTCATGCTCAGCGCGCGAAACGTGTAGGTCAGCGCCATCAGATAGTGCGTCAGCGCCTTGATCTCGTGTTTCTGAACCTGACCTTCGGCCTCCATCACGGCTGCGACCCGCAGCAAATGCTGGGTTATGCCTTCGAATTTGCGGAAATATCGTCGCGATACAAAAAGATCCGACAGGGCGACATGGTCTTTGACGCCCCCATTGTCGCGTGACCCGCTGTTGTCGTTGAAAACCTCTGTCATCCTATGCCCGTCTTTTCAGCACGTCACTGATGTTGCAATTGGCTGCGCAATGTAGAGCCGTTACGGCCGTTGCGCCGCCTTCTTTCGGGTCTCGACCTTGGTTTTTTGCCGCTGGATCACCATCCGCACCCCCAAGGGCAGAGACACCAGAACCAGCAGCGCAACCATCCAGTTTTGCACCAACCCTTCTGAATACCCAAACAGCTGGGCCAGACCATGCAGGCCAAACAGCACCACCAGCCCCAGGCCCAGAACACCGATAAACAGTTTCATGCCTGGTCCTTGATCTGCGATGCAGCCCGGTTTGCGCGACGAGACAGCGCGCAGCCTGTCCCGACAGGCCCAAGACGATCTGATTGAGGATGGGTCGATGTCACCGGATCACCCCCCGTACAGGTTTTTGTCGTGCTTTTCGACAATCTGCGAGAAGCGTCGGGCAAAGCGTTCGTCCGCCTTGGCCTTGGCCTCCAGCACGTCGCGGGCAAAGACCATGTGATCTTCGTGTGCTTCCAGCATATCGGCCATTTTCTGGTTGGTCGCTGTGCCGATGGCCGCCATCGCGGTCTGGGCCTCCTGGTCTGTCTTGACGCCGATTTCGTTGATGCGATGCGCCACATCCTGTTGTTGCGCCGTTTTCAGCGATTTGGACAAGGCATCATACAGCACGACCCGTTGCTTGGTGTCTGTCTGCAATTTGTTGATCAGCACCATCTGTGTCGCTGCCTGGTTCTGTAGTGAATCGACCCAGGTCTTGCCCTTTTCAATGTAACGCTCCAGCGTTTGCGAGCGGGCCAGTTTGATCTGCTCTTGCTGCACCAGATCATTGTATTTGGTATTCAGCTGCGCCAGTTCGGTTTCCAGTTTGGTCCGGGCCGCTGCATCCTGTTCAACGCTGATCTTGTTTTCCAGCTCGATCATCTTGGGGTCCATGCCCAGGATTTCCTCGCGCGCGGCTTCCAGCTCGGCCACAACGGACTCGCGTTCGTCCAGCGTGCCGGTCAGATTGGTTTCAACCTTGACCTTTTGTTCTTCGAGCATGGCCAGCTGACCTTCGAGCAATTGCACGATGATGTCGGATTTTGAGATCAGATCCTGCAATTTGTCGTCGATATTGGCCGTGCGCATCCGTTCCTGACGCATGGATTCGGATTTGGCCTTGGCAAAGACGCCAACAAAGCTTTCCCAGCCCGTCTTGCTGCGCATCTCGTCGAAATCCTTGGAGAAGGCGGCTGTGACATCATCCAGCCCCATGATCAGTTCAGCGATATTGCTGTTCATCACATCGGTATGGGCGTGCACATCTTCGAGCGTGGCGTTTTCGATATCAATATCCGCGCTTTCGCCGGCCTCGATCTTGGCCCGCGCCGCTTCGATACGGCCAGTGACCGAGGATATCTCTGACTGGGCTTTGGCCACCTGGGCCTGGCTTTCGCGCACGAGCTGGTCAAAATTGGCCATGAAAACTCCTGTTGTTGTTAAATGTTACATTCCATATAGGCAATGTTAATTGTCATTACATCGACCGACAAACTGTTATGGGGCAGAGTGTGGCAAATGAGACGGCTTTAGGGAAGCCCAAGCCATCTCAGATCATACAGAATCTGTTCTTACACGGTGAATTTCACAGAGTTCGCCGCATGGTGCCGGGAATCGGGCGGTTCAGCCGGTCAGAAGGCGGGTCAGATTGCTGTCAGCATCGGCCAGCGGGTCGATCACGTCAAAATGGTGGTGGTCGGGCGCCAGGACGAGATCCGCGTGCCAGGCCTCGCTGAGCCAGCGGGCCTGGTCGACTAAGGCCGGGCGCTCTTTTGCGCCGACCCATACGGCGACGCGCGCCGGGTGGCGTTTGTCCATAAGCAGGGGGCTTTCGGCGGTTGCCTCGGCCATGTCCATTCTGAAATCGTCATTCATGGCGGTCTGCATCAGGGGGCGCAGATCGGACAATGGGGAGATTGGCACAACGGCATGGAACCGCGCGGCGACTGTAGCGGGGAGGATTGCCGGGTCGAGCATTCGGCTGACCAGATGTCCGCCGGCGCTGTGACCGGAGAGCGATATGGGGCCCTGCGTCTGATCCGCGATTCTGGTCACGGCTGTGGCGATCTGGCGGGTGATATCGCTGATGTGCACCTGTGGGCAGAGGTCGTAGGACGGCATGGCCACCGACCAGCCCCGCGCCAGCGCTCCGGCGGCCAGATGGGACCAGGACGTGCGGTCAAAGGCGCGCCAATAGCCGCCATGGACAAAGATCAGCGTGCCTTGTGCCGGCTCTGGCGGAGAAAACAGGTCGAATACCTGACGCGGCCCGGTTCCATAGGCCAGCCCGGTCTGGGCACGCGCGCCCAGATCCGCGCGCAGCTGAGCGGCGGCCTGTGCCCAGCGCGGTGGATAGGCGTCAGCGCCGTCAATATGGGCGCCGTTGGCATAGGCGTCATCCAGATCGGTCATATCGGTCGTCATGTGGTCCTCGCATCGTGAACAGGGGCGGTGAATAGGGGCAAAACCCGCAATTTGGGCCGCGATCTGGCGTCATGGGGCGCGCGACATGCCCTAGACAAATCCTGCACTAACTGCTTTTCCTCTGCGAGAGAAATCTTCTGACGGAGGCCCAGGCCATGCTCGACGCAACAACCGATCTGAAATCGCTATTGAAGGACCCCAGCCTTTTGGTGACGAAAGGCTATGTCAACGGACAATGGGTTGAGGGGGATGGCGGAACATTTGATGTGACCAACCCCGCCCGCGGCGATGTGGTGGCCGAGGTCGCTGATCTGAGCCGCGCACAGGCGGCAGAGGCGATTGCCGCAGCGCAAAAGGCGCAGAAGGAATGGGCCGCCTATACCGGCAAGGAACGCGCAGCGATCATGCGCCGCTGGTATGACCTGATGATGGAGAATGCCCATGATCTGGGCATCATCCTGACGGCGGAACAGGGCAAGCCGCTGGCCGAGGCCGTGGGCGAGATTGCCTATGGCGCGTCCTTTGTGGAGTTCTTTGCCGAAGAGGCCAAGCGCATCTACGGCGAGACGATCCCCGGCCATCAGCGGGACAAGCGGATCACGGTTCTCAAGCAGCCGATCGGCGTCGCGGCCTCTATCACGCCGTGGAACTTCCCCAATGCGATGATCACGCGCAAGGCGGGTCCTGCGCTGGCGGCGGGCTGTTCCTTTGTGGCGCGCCCGGCCAAGGAGACGCCTTTGTCCGCTCTGGTTCTGGCCGAGCTGGCCGAGCGGGCCGGTGTTCCGGCTGGGGTGTTCAATGTGATCCCTTCGTCGCGGTCTTCGGAGATTGGCAAGGAATTCTGCGAAAACCCCGGCGTGCGCAAGCTGACCTTTACCGGATCGACCGAAGTGGGCCGGATCCTGTTGAAACAGGCGGCGGATCAGGTGCTGAAATGCTCGATGGAGTTGGGCGGCAACGCTCCGTTCATCGTGTTCGACGATGCGGATCTGGATGCCGCAGTCGAAGGCGCGATGATGTGCAAATTCCGCAACAACGGTCAGACCTGTGTGTGCGCGAACCGGATTTACGTGCAGGCCGGGGTCTATGATGCCTTTGCCGCCAAGCTGAAAGTCGCGGTCGAAGCGTTGAAGGTCGGCGACGGCCTGAGCGACGGGGTGACCACCGGGCCGCTGATCAATGCCGATGCGATCACCAAAGTGGTCGAGCATATGGAAGATGTGGTTGCCAAGGGCGGCGCCGTCCTGACCGGGGGCAATCCGCATGGTCTGGGCGGGACGTTTTTTGAGCCGACCATTGTCACCGGTGTGACCCAGGACATGATGGTGGCGCAGGATGAAACCTTTGGTCCGTTGGCGCCCTTGTTCAAATTCGACACGGTCGACGAAGTGATCGAAATGGCCAATGACACCATCTTTGGTCTGGCGTCCTATTTCTACGCCAAGGATCTGAGCCGGGTTTACAAGGTCGCAGAGGCCCTGGAATACGGCATTGTTGGCGTGAACACGGGCATCATCTCGACCGAGGTGGCCCCGTTTGGCGGCGTCAAGCAATCCGGTCTGGGCCGCGAGGGCAGCCATCACGGGATCGAAGACTATCTGGAGATGAAATACATCTGCATGAGCGTCTGATGCCTGAAATGCGCGCTCTGACCCTGCGACAAGGCGGGTTTGCCGACACCACTGGTTTTGTCGGCAATACCCTGGATCATCCGGCGGATGTCCTTGCCGTACAGAACGTGCCCCGGCCGGTCCCCGGCCCGGGGCAGATCCTGATCAAGGTGCGGCGTGCGGCGGTCAACCCGTCGGACATCGCCTTTGTGCAGGGGTTTTATGGTCAGGCGCGCAACGAAGGCCGGCCCGCCGGGTTCGAAGGCGTTGGCCGGGTGGTGGATGCGGGCCCGGGCCTGATGGGCCGGTTTCTGAAAGGGCGGGACGTCGGGTTTTACGTCACGCCCGACGGATCCGGCAGTTGGGGCGAATATGCGGTGACCCAGGCCACCGTGGCGTTGCCGTTGAAAAAGGGTGTGGCAGATCGCGATGCCGCCGGGCTGATCGTGAACCCGGTGACGGCGATGGCCATGCTGGAACAGGTGCGCCCCGGCGCGGCCTTTGTGTTTTCGGCGGCGGCCAGTCAACTGGGCAAGCTGGTGGCGGGTCTGTCCCGGGATCAGGGCAAGACGATGATTGCCACGGTACGCCGCCCCGAGGCGATAGAGCCGCTGAAGGCGATAGGCGCGGCGCATGTTCTGAACGAGACCGCGCCAGAGTACCAAACGCAGCTGGCCGAGGTGCTTGAACGCACCCGGCCGGTGATCTTTCTGGACGCTGTGGCCGGGCCCTCCAGTGCGGCCCTGTTCAAGGCCATGGGCCAGAACGCCCGTTGGGTGGTTTATGGCAAGCTGGCCCCCGAACCGATGGAAGTGCTGGATCCCAGCGAGCTGATCTTTATGGGCAAGAAGGTCGAGGGTTATTGGACCACGGGATGGGCGAACCAGACCTCGTTCCTGCGAAAGCTGCGGGTGTTTGGGCAGGTTCAGAACCGGTTTCGCGATGGCCGCTGGACGACGGATGTATCGGCAGAGGTGCCATTGGACCGCGCCTTGCAACTGTTGCCCGAAGCGCTGAGGCGGCCGGATGGCAAAGTGCAGATCGTGATGCCGCAGGACGATGGCGTTTCGAGTTGAGCTTGAGACAATGAGGATCACTTTTCGCGCTCGACCTTGGGGAGAGGCAGCGAGCAAGTGATCCAGGTCAGACTTGAAACGATTTAAGGCAAAATGCGCACAGCTTGAAGCACCGGGTGTCTTCTGGCGCGTTGAAACTGTTGATTGCAGGATGCGTCAGGGGAGTCTGGGTTTACGCATTGTGCTTTGGCGTGGTCAGGCCGGTTTGCTCTGATCGTTGCGCTCGCGCCTGTCTACGTCCCAGACATAAAGCGCGGCCAACAGCCCGCCAACAGCGGCCCCCAACATCAGCAGCATGGCCACCCAGGCACCATTTTCAGGGGTTATGAACAGCCCCGGCAATGGGGTCAGCGCCGCGCCGCCCGCCACAACCAGAGCGCCGGACAGGCCCGAGGCGCTGCCAGCCAGATGCGGGCGGATCGCCAGGGCTCCGGCCCGCGCGTTGGGCACGGTCAGCCCGTTGCCCAGACCTGCGCTGATGCCACCGGCGAAATAGACCGCCGGGTCCGGGCCCCAGATCAGCATGATCATCAAGGACAGGAACACCCCGCTGACTGCAACGACGCGCCCGGCGATCACCATCCATATCAGGCCCAGCCTTTGGGAGTATCGCCCGCTGAGAAAGCTGCCGCAAAAGAAGCCGATGGTGATTGAACCGATGCCGACGCCCACAATGGCCGGCGAGAGGTCGAACACTTCGGCGGCCACCAGGGGCGTGGCGGAAATGAACAGATAAAACACGCCGACGCCGAAAGCGGCGCAGCTGGAATAGCCCCAGAACCGGCGCGAGCGGAACAATTGCGAATAGGCGCCCAATTGCTGCATGAAGGTATCCGCCGGGGCCGGGTTGGTTTCGCCCAGGTCCGACCAGATGAGCCAGAGCACGCCAAAGCCCATCAGCGAAAAGAACCAGAACACTGACCGCCAGCCCAGAAACTCATCCAGCGCGCCGCCCACCATGGGCGCCAGCATGGGCGCGATGGCCATGGCCATGCTGACATAGCCCATCAGGCTGGCCGCTTTGGACCGCTCGGTCGTATCGGTGATCACCGCCGAAGCCAGCGCCGAGCCCGCGATAACGCCCGCCTGCACCACCCGCGCGGCCAGGAACACCCAAATTGACCCCGCCGTTGCCGCGCATACAGATGACAGTGCGAACAGCGTAAAGCAGATCAGCAAGACCGGACGCCGCCCGAACCGGTCGGCCAATGGCCCCAGCACCAGTTGCAGCACCGCAGTGACCGCCAGAAAGCCAGAGACCGAGACGCTGGCCAGGGCATAGCTGACCTCGAATTCCTGAGCGATATTGGCCAGCGAAGGCAGAAACATGTTGAGCGACATCACCGAGGTCGCCGTCAGCAGGACGAGCGTCACCAGATGCGGCGCAGAGGTGGCAGGTTTGAGCATTGGGCGTGATCCGAAAGGGCCACGCCAATGCAGAGCCCAGCCGCGCCGGAATGGCAAGCGGATAGGGTAGCGGGGGCGCAGAGATTTCATGCACTTGTTACATAATTGTAGTCCGGTTTTCACCCAACCGCGCCACTTCCCGACCGTTCACGAAAACATTGGAGTGGGTTATGACCCTTCGCACCCTGTGCATGACGTCGGTTATGGCGCTGGCGGCCTCAGCCGCCGCGGCGGATATGAACTTCAACCGGATCGCCTCTTTCCCTGTGGTTCGCAATATGGCGGAGGGCGCGGATCAAACCCGCGAAACCTCGCCCGAGATCATCGACGTCACCGCAGATGGCATGACGCTGGTGTATACGGACAGCCCGCTGGGCGCGTTGGGCATGGTGGATATCACCGATCCGGCCCACCCTCGGCCCCGGGGCAGCCTGGACCTGGGCGGAGAGCCGACCTCGGTTGCAGTGATCGGAGCCAGCGCGATTGTGGGGGTGAATACCTCGGAGAGCTACGTCGCGCCTTCTGGTTTTGTGGCGGCATTTGACACGGTGAATGGCGCCGAGACCGGGCGTTGCGATCTGGGCGGGCAGCCGGATTCGGTGGCCAGGGCCAAGGACGGATCCTTTGTCGCCATCGCGATCGAGAATGAGCGCGACGAAGATCTGAATGACGGCGCGCTGCCGCAGATGCCTGCCGGCTATGTTGTGACGGTGGATGTGAACGGGGACGGCACGCTGGACTGCGACAGCCTGAACAGGATCGACGTGACCGGTCTGGCCGAGATCGCAGGCGACGATCCGGAACCGGAGTATGTGGACATCAACAGCAAGGGCGAAATCGTCGTCTCTTTGCAGGAAAACAACCATATCGTGATCATCGGCGCGGATGGGACTGTGATGACCCATTTCTCGGCCGGATCGGTTGATCTGGACGGGATTGACGCCACGGACGAGCGCGGCGCGCTGATCTTTGACGAAAGCCAGAAGGGTCGCCTGCGCGAACCGGATTCGATCAAATGGATCAGCGACGACATGTTCGCCACCGCCAATGAGGGTGACTATCAAGGCGGATCGCGCGGTTGGACGATCTTTGACAAGGATGGCTCTGTTGTCTGGGACAGCGGCCTCAGCTTTGAGCATGCGATTGTGCAGATCGGGCATTACCCCGACAAGCGCTCTGACGCCAAAGGTGTCGAGCCTGAGGCGCTCAACTTTGCCGTCTTTGACGGTACGCCCTTGGTCTTTGTCGGGTCCGAGAGGGGCTCGGTCATCGGGGTGTATGATGTGACCGACCCGACCGCCCCGGTTTTGACCCAACTGCTGTCCTCGGGTGTTGGTCCAGAAAGCTTTGCGATAGTGCCAGAGCGTCATCTGATCGCCTCGGCCAACGAAAAGGATCTGATCGAGGACAAGGGCCCGCGCGCCCATGTGATGCTGTTCGAGTATCAGGACGCACCGGCGGTCTATCCGCATTTGACCTCGCAAGGGGCGGATCAGCTGATCGGCTGGGGGGCGCTTTCGGGCATGGTCGCGGATGCGGATGGCATGATTTATGCGGTAAACGACAGCTTTTACGCGTTCCAGCCGTCGATCTTCAAAATTGATCCCAGCCAGACCCCGGCCCGCATTGTCGATGTGATCCGGGTGACGCGCAACGGTATGCCCGCGCAAAAGCTGGATATGGAGGGCATCACCCTGGACGGTCAGGGTGGGTTTTACGTCGCCTCCGAGGGGCGCACCGACCGGGTTACGCCCCATTCGATCTGTCACGTGGCGGCCGATGGTTCGATCGCGGCCAAAAAGGGCGAGATTGGCCTGCCAGCCGAGCTGATGGCGGTCGAAAAGCGGTTTGGTTTTGAAGGCATTACCAAAGTGGGCGACACCCTGTGGATGGCTGTGCAGCGCGAATGGAAGGATGACCCAAAACACCATGTCAAACTGGTCGCCTATAACACCCAAACCAAGGAATGGGGCGCTGTGCGCTACCCTCTGAACGTGCCGGACACCGGTTGGGTCGGGTTGAGCGAGATCGTGGCCTTTGGCGACTATGTCTATGTGATCGAGCGCGACAATCAGCATGATGCCCGCGCCGTGACCAAAAAGGTCTATCGTATCCCCCTGGCCGAAATGGTCCCCGCCCCATTGGGCAGCGACCTGCCGGTTGTGTCCAAGGAACTGGTGCGCGATCTGTTGCCTGATCTGACCGCGACCGGCGGCTATGTGCTGGACAAGATCGAAGGCATGGCGATCCTGCCATCGGGCGAGGCGTTCATTGTCACTGACAATGACGGTGTGGATGACAGCTCGGGCGAGAAGATGTTCTTTTCCATCGGACAGATGTGATCGGCCCGACCGGCTGAACACAGACGAAAGCCATGGGGCGCGGGGAAACCTGCGCCCTTTTTGCGTCGGCCAGACTGGCCTGCCCTCGGCCCAGTGCGGCAAGGGGGCTGAAAATGGCCCTGTCAGGTAAAAAAATGTGCGACCCATTCCAAGGATTGACCATCGGGGCGCGTCCAAGGTCATGTGATGCGCATGAATGTCAGTGACGAAAGCCTGGCCACCGCTGCGGCGGGGGGTGATCTGGCCGCTTTTTCTACCTTGGTAGAACGGCGGTACGATCAGCTGTTCGGCCTGTGTTTTCGGCTGACGGGCAGCCGCGCCGAGGCCGAGGATCTGACGCACGACATCTGTGCGGCCCTACCGGCCAAGATCATGCGGTTTCGCGGCGAGGCGCGGTTCATGACCTGGCTGTACCGGGTTGCGGTGAATGCCGCCCATGACCGGCGGCGTCGGCAAGCCAGCCAAAGCCGCGCCGCCGAAGGCTGGGGCGATTGGGAATTGGCCCGTCAGGCTGAACTGGCCGAAACCGCCACTCAGGTCGATTGGTTGACCGGTGCGATGCGCGCCTTGCCCGATGCCCTGCGCGATACGCTGGCGCTGGTGCTGGATGATGTGACCCATGGTGAGGCCGCCAGGATTCTGGGCGTGTCCGAGGGCACCATCAGCTGGCGTATGGCCGAGGTGAAAAAACAACTGCGCCGGATGCGCGAAGAGGAGGAGCAGGGATGACCGACGATCTGGACGATCTTCAGGATCTCAAGGCCGCCATGCGCGCTGCCAGCCCTGCGCCGGATGCCGCGCGCAAGGCCCGAAATCTGGCGCTGGCTGAAAAAAATTATGCAGAGCTCCAAGGATCCCGGGTTGGGGCGCGTCCTAACTCTGAACGCCCGGTTTCGGGCCTTTGGAGAGGAATTCGTTCTATGTTGAATGTCGTGTCATCCCGTGGCGGTCTGATTGGGACAACCGCCTTGATCGCTGTCACCTTTGTGGCCTTTGGGCCGATCTCGGAGCTGGCGATGCCGCCTGCCCCGTCGCCCCAGCCGCTGTTTGTCACAGAAGAGGCGGCAGCCGTGCCCGCAGTGCCCGCAGTGCCCGCCGCGCCGGAACGGGCAAAGGCCGTGACGGGCGGCTCCAACGGGTTGGCGGACCTCGTGGCGCCCTCATCAGCGTTTTCCGGTCTGGCCGAGCAGAGTCAGATGCAGGCCGCTCCGACCAGCCGGCGCGCCCTGTCGCCGGGTGTTGGGACCTTGCAGGTCATGTCGGATGAGGCCGCCCCCCGCCCGGCCCAATCCAATACAGAGGCATTTGCCAATGCGGATCCGAACCCGATCCATGTCACCGCCGAAGATCCGGTTTCGACGTTTTCGATTGATGTGGATACCGCCTCTTATTCCGTTGTGCGCAATGCCCTGATGCATGGCCGGTTGCCAACGCCCGAGTCGGTGCGGATCGAAGAGATGGTGAATTATTTCAACTACGGCTATCCGGGCCCCGATGCGCAGGGGGACGCGCCCTTTACAACCCATGTTTCGGTGACGCAGACGCCCTGGAACCCGGGAACGCAATTGGTGCGGATCGGCATTCAGGGGGCCCTGCCCGCCGTAGAAGACCGCCCGCCCCTGAACCTGGTGTTCCTGATTGATACCTCCGGGTCGATGCAGAATGCCGACAAGCTGCCGCTGCTCAAGCAGAGTTTTGCGCTGATGCTGAACCAGTTGCGCCCCGAGGATCAGGTGGCAATCGTGACCTATGCGGGCAGCGCCGGTCAGGTGCTGGCGCCTACGGCGGCGGCGGATCGCGCGACGATCCTGGCGGCGCTGAACCGGTTGGAGGCGGGCGGCTCGACCGCCGGGCAGGCCGGTTTGCAGCAGGCCTATCGTCTGGCCGATACGATGGGTCAGGAGGGCGATGTGAACCGGGTGATTTTGGCGACCGACGGGGATTTCAACGTGGGTTTGTCTGATCCGGAGGCCTTGAAAGACTATATTGCCAGGCAGAGCGATGGCGGAACCTATCTGTCGGTCCTGGGCTTTGGCCGGGGCAATCTGGATGATGCCACGATGCAGGCACTGGCGCAGAACGGCAATGGCACGGCGGCCTATATCGACACGCTGAACGAGGCGCAGAAGTTGCTGGTGGATCAGCTGTCGGGGGCCCTGTTCCCGATTGCCGATGACGTGAAAATACAGGTGGAGTTCAACCCCGCCACGGTCGCGGAATACCGGCTGATCGGATATGAAACCCGGGCGCTGCGGCGCGAGGATTTCAACAATGATGCTGTGGACGCGGGCGAGATCGGGGCCGGTCATGCGGTGACAGCCCTTTACGAGGTGACGCCGGTCGGATCGGACGCCCGTCTGACCGAGCCGTTGCGGTATGGCAGCAATGTCGCCTCGGATCAGACGGGGACAGGCGCGGATGAAATCGGGTTTCTGCGGCTGCGTTACAAAGCGCCCGGATCGGACAGCAGCGCGCTGATCGAGCAGCCGATTGGCGCCGACGCGGGCGGTCAATCACAGGCGGAGGCCGGTTTTGCCAGTGCCATCGCCGGGTTCGGGCAATTGCTGCGCGACGATAGCTATCTTGGCGATTGGGGCTGGGACGAGGCCATCGCCCTGGCCAATGCCAACCGGGGCGAAGACCCCTTTGGTTATCGCGCCGAGGCGGTGCAGTTGATGCGCCTGGCGCAATCCCTGTCGCAGTAAGGCAGGATGCGAAAGACTTGACACACCGCGTCTCAGTTGGCGCGTGGAAATCTGGAGTTTCAGACCGCGTCAGGTGAGCCAGGTTTTTCGCATTATCCCATCGACTGACCCGCCAGAGGATACAAAAGGCCCGGGCACATGCGCCTGGGCCTTTTGGCGCTTGCCCGCCTGCGGTTGGGGTTACAAAAGCGCGCGCAGGGTCCGGCGAAACTCGCCCGGGAAAATATCCTGCAACTCGGAATAATGCGCCGCGCCGATGATCTGTTTGAGCGCGGCTTGCGAAGCCACGAAATAGGACAGCGCACCCAAGAGCTGATAGCAGATGGCCAGCGCCTGCGGGTCTGGCGCGTCCCGCCAGCGGGACGTGGCCTGCAGCCGCCGGATCAGCCCCCGCAGGAATGGCTCCAGATACCAGTCCGCCCCCTGCTGCCCGGTGCTGTGTTTGTTGTCCAGCAGTTCGCGTAGCAACAGGCGCGTGTCCGTGGGATGAGAGATGGCATAGGCGCAAAACCCGTCAAAGAAGGACTCCAGCTGGGCCTCTGGTGTTGCGCCTGTGGCATCGGAAAGCTGGCTGATGCGGTTTGAAACCCCGGTCAGGACCTCGGCGTAGAGCCGGTCTTTGGTTGCGAAGTGATGGATCAGGGCCTGCTTTGTCAGACCCAATTCTGCGGCGATATTGGCCAGGCTGACGCCGTAGTACCCCCGCTCTGCAAACAGCCGCGCGGCCACGGCGCGCATTTGGGTTTTGGTGTCCTTGCTTTCGGTCATGGGGTTTTCTAGCAGAAACAGCGCTTACTTACCAGTCGGTAAGTGCTCGCTGCACCCAATCCCTTACCCATCGGTAAGCGCGCCGACAAAGCAAACATGGCCGCAGGCCCGGAACATGACGAAGCGTCAAACAGGCGGATTTCACAGTGACCTGCGCGCGCCCTGCGCTAAGCTCTGCAGCATGACACTAAAGCTTCGCGATATGCCGCACTATCCCGACTACGTCGAAGGACAGTCGGATCACCAGTTCCTGCAAACGGCCTGGGCCTTGGGCAATCTGGCTGTGAACCCGAACGGAATCATCAGCGCCTTTCCTCAGCGCCTGATGCAGACCTTCATGGATGACCGCTGGACCCGCCAGATTGAAATGGAAGGCATGTATGCCTCTGGCGTGACCAGCGGGCCAATGTTTGATTTCGTCGGCAAGGTGATGCTGTTTTCCAATGGCGATGTGCACCGGCGCCGGCGTGGGCCTTTGGCGCGGACGTTTGCCCACAAGCTGATCGCGGAAAAACGCGTGGATGTGGCCAAGCGTTGTGACCGTTTGATTGGCGGGCTCAAGGGCCGGGGGGAGGTCTCGTTTCTGGATGAGATCGCGGGACCGCTGCCCGCCGAAGTGATTGGCGCGATGTTGGGCGTGCCCGAGACGGACATGCCGCAATTCGCCCAACATGTGTATTCCGCCATCCGGGGCCTGTCGATTGTGTCGCAAGACGTCAGGGCCGAGTCGGACACGGATCTGGCGCATCTGAACGGATTGGTCGCCGGGCTGATCGAACAGCGGCGCGCACTGGCGGACGGAGAGTTAATCTCGGCTTATCTGGAGCGCACCAGTGGTGGCGATCTGGATGAGGCCGAAATTCTGGCGCAGATGGTCGGCTTGGTTCTGGCCGGCTCGGACACCACGCGCGGCGCTTTGACGGCAACAGTGTCCTGGCTGCTGCAAGATCCTGATCAATGGGCCCTGCTGGTCGAAGATCCAGAGAAGTGGGTCGGCGGCGCGGTGGACGAGGGGCTGCGCTATGATCCGGTGATTGGCTCGATGGGGCGGATCACGCTGGAACGACGAGAGGTCGAGGGCTTTTCCATTCCAGAGGGGACATTGGTATCTTCGTCCATGTTGATGGCCCTGCGCGATCCCGAAGTCTATGCCGACCCGGATCGCTTTGACATCACGCGCACCGATCATCCCCGGTTGCATCCGATTTTTGGCGGCGGCCCGCATCGCTGTCTGGGAGAGGCGCTGGCGCGGATTGAACTGGAAGAGGCGTTGAAGGCCCTGGCCCGGCATGCGCCCGATCTGGAGCTTGTCGGCCCTCCCGCCCGGTTGAGAGGCTATGGCGCCGTGCGCGAAGTCACGGGCTGCTGCGTGCGCATGTAGCCTTGGGGCAGAGTGCGCCCCCATGCGGCGCGATCAGCTTTCCAGCAGCCTGACGTTCTGGCGCATCTGGCGCATGACCCGCAGGGCGATTTCCAGATCTGCTCCGTCTATGCCGCTCAGCAGTTTTTGTTCGCGCTCCAGCGCCTGGGTCAAAATCCGGTCATGCAACGCGTAGCCGCTGTCATTCAGCCACCAGATCCGGCGGCGCACGTCCCGGCCAGGCTCGGCATGGTGCAGGTGGCCTTTGGCCAGCAGGCTTTTCAATCCACGGCTGACCGACGATTTGTCGAGCGCGATGACCTCGCAGATGCGAGACGCGGGGATTTTTGGTTCGATTGCCAGCATGGAAACGATCCGCCATTCGACGATGCCGATGTCAAAGCACTCGATGTATTCCTGCGAGGCGCCGCGTGACAGCGCATTGTTTATGGCAGCCAGGAAATAGGGGACGTAATTGTCCACATTGATCACCTGGCGGCCGTCAACCCATTGCGTGGGCTGCGAAAACCGCGCGCAAGCCGGGGGCAGATCCGGGTTGGCCTGCGCATTTTTCCGGGCGGTTTGTGTCATGGGCTATTTCACATGCAACCGAACGGGCAGCCGGTCCAACGCGTGAATCGCGTTGTTGGGGCGCCAGACTGCGTCGCCCGTCAGCTCGATCCTGTCGACCCGTTTGGCCAATGCGCTGAGCATCGCCTGACCTTCGGCGCGGGCGATGTTCTGGCCGACACAGACATGCACGCCGACCCCCAGGGCCAGGTGACCGGCCGCGCGCCGCGATATGTCAAAGCTCTCTGCGTTGTCCCAATGGGCCGGGTCGATATTGGCCGCGCCAAGAACGCAGAGGATTTTTGAGCCCTCTTCGATCTGGATGCCCGCGACTTCGGTATCGCCATTGGCCGTGCGGCAGAAGGCCTGCACAGGCGAAGTATAGCGCAAGGTTTCCTCGAAAGCAGGCAGGGCGAGCCTGTCTGGGTCGGCCTTGAGTTTGTCCCATTCGGCGGGGTTCTGTGCCAGACAGAAGATCGCATTCCCAATGCCGGTCACGGTGGTATCCACCCCGGCAGACAAAAGCGACCGGACCAGCATTTCCGCCTCTGCCTCGGTGATTTCGCCGTCATCGGCGGCGGCATGAATCGTGGCGCCGATCCCGTCCTCGGTCAGGTTCTGGCGTTTGCAGGCATTGGCAATCCATGGGCCGATTTCGGGGCCCATGGCCAAGGCCGATTGACGGAGCGGGTTGTCGGGGCCCAGGGCGTTGAACACCATGGCTCCATAGTCGATCAGCATCCGTGAATCAGGGTCCTTGATCCCGACCGCACGCGGGAACACCCGGGTTGGGAAGGCTTCGGCCAGGTCGACCACGGCCTCGATCTCCTTTGTGGCCAGGACCTCGTCTACCAATTTGTCGGCATCGGCCTGAAAGGCATCGCGCAGGTCGCGGACCACTTTGGGCGACAGCGCCCGCATGATGACACGACGGGTGCGGGTATGTGCGGGTGGGTCGACTTCGAGCACGATGGAGGGCGGGCGCCAGGGTTCTTCCAGTTTGAAATCCGACAGGCCGACTCCGCGCGAGGAAACAAAGCGGTCGTGATCCGAGAACACCTCCCGGGTGACGTCATAGCCGCCGCAGACCAGCATGCTGTATCTGGGCAGATAGGCAAACGGGCCTTTCGCGTGCAATGCGCGAAAGAACCCCCAGGCGTCAGACAAAACCGCCGGGTCATAGGGGTCAATGTCCCAAACGGGGACACCTTTGGGCGGCTCGATGGCCTTGTGACCTTCTATAAGCGCGTGTTCCATCTTCTGGCTCCCCCTTTTATCCATTTGTGGCAACGGTCCCGTCGTCGCCACTATCAGGCTGAGCGATATGGGTTGTGATTGCAACAAATTTCTTCTGAGTCTGTTTGCAAAGCTGGGAACAAATCTTACGGTATTCTCTATATTTTTAGGCTTTTTGGCGCGCTTCCCGTTTGAGGAAATCTGTTGAGATCTGAAATTCTGTTGGCATCACAACTCGTATCACTGCCGCGCTCCCTCCCAAATCCATCCCCCTCCGGTCCAGGCACCAGCGATCAGGGCACAAAAAAGCCCTGCATCTGGCTTGGGACAGATGCAGGGCGGTCGTCGAACCGAGGGAAATCGGTGGACGGTTAATTCACGGCCTTGGCTTCGACCAGGTCAGTCTGCACGGGCTGGGCCGGTGCAATCTCGATCCGGCGGGGTTTGAGCGCCTCTGGCACTTCCCGTTGTAGATCAATATGGAGCATTCCGTTCTCATGTGTGGCCCCGGTCACCCGAATGTGATCGGCCAGTTGGAACCGGCGCTCGAACGCGCGGGTCGCGATGCCACGGTGCAGATAGGTGGGCTCTTTGCCTTCGCTGTTCTTGCGACCAGAGATATGCAGCCCCTGCTCTCTCACTTCGACGTTCAGGTCACTGTCCGAAAAACCCGCAACGGCGATCGAGATTCGGTAGCTTTCCCCGTCCAGCTTTTCGATGTTGTAAGGCGGATAGCTGGGCTGGCTGTCATTGGTCAGGACCCGGTCCATCATATCGGCGATTTGGTCAAACCCGACAGTGGCGCGGTGCAGCGGTGCAAAATCAAAACTACGCATCAGTGTTATCCTCTTTCTAGAGCGATCATGTAGACGCACCCTCCCTTTGGACAGGTGCAGTTGACGTTGTTACGGGGCCCGTTTGGCACCCCGATGCACTCTAGATGGGAAAGGGAAACGGGGCTTTCAAGGGCCGCGCAATCAGATGAGGGGGTGTTGGCCTGACCGTCTCACAGATCTGTGATAGCTGGGCAGATAGCTGGACACAGGCCCGGGCCCTTGTGGGCCGGCGGGCTCAGGGCTTGATGAATTTGGCACCGGTTGTGCCCCGGTCCGACCCGACAGCGATCCGCCGGATGGTGCTGGGGCTGGAGCGGTTTTCGCTGGCCAGATTGTGCCCTGCTGCCAGTTCGGCCCGCAGAGTGCTGAGCGGCTGGTCCAGCTGCGTGCCCAGCGCGACACGGGTGCCGTCGACCTCGGCCTTGGCCGAGACCACCGAAACGATGCGGGGGGTTGTCCCTTCGAAGGTGAAAATGGGCGCGCCGGACGCGCCGAAATCAACATCGCACGACATGACCAGCACCCCTTCCTGGCGGCCCATGACGTCACAGACCTCTTGCAAGGACGGCGCCTCGGAGCGGTCCTTGGCGTATGAGACAACGCCAACGCTGTCACCGCGACGCGGGCGCTGCGCGGTTTCAAAGGGCACGACGGTGGTGTTGCGAATAGGGCGTTGCAGGCGCAGCAGAGCCACATCATTGCGCACACGGTCTGCCGTGACCTGGCTGTCGTAGTCGTAATCCGGGTGCACAACGGCCTGCCGGACATAGCGATAGGCCGAGGCGCGCCCGTTGCGCCACCCGGCCCGAAACTCGATGGTTTCAATGCGGATCGGAGCGCCGGTGGATTTGTCGTAGAGGCAATGCGCCGCTGTCAGCACGATATCCGGCGCGATCAGAGACCCGGTGCAGAACCCCGCCCCGCCGATGTCCAGCCGCCCGACTGCATCCCAGCCCTGACCCGCATCACTTGTATCGAGCCGTTTCAGCGCCGAGTCCTGCGCCGACACAGTGAGAGGACAGACCAGCAGGGCCATCAGAATGAACAGGTTCCGCACGCTCTACCTCCGCGGTTGTTTTGAACCGTGGTAGGGGGCGCTTCGGGCGAAAATGCGGCGCGATCTGGGTGTGTTAGGGGTTTTGCAGGTTCTGACCGCTACCCCAGCGCCGCCGGTTTGGGCCCGCCCGTGGCCCAATCCAACAGCTCGACCGTATGCACGATCGGCACCTCTGTCCCCGAGCCGATCTGCATCATGCAGCCAATATTGCCTGCGGCGATCACATCGGGGGATCTGGCCTCCAGCGTGCGGACCTTGCGGGTTTTGAGCTGGCCCGAAATCTCGGGTTGCATCAGGTTATATGTGCCGGCTGACCCACAGCACAGATGGCTGTCTGCGGGCTCTACCACCTTGAACCCTGCCTTTTTCAACAGAGCCTTGGGGTGCGTGGTGATCTTTTGCCCGTGCTGCAGGGAACACGCCGCGTGATAGGCAACAGTCATCTGCTGGTCGGGGCCTTCGGGCAGGTCAAGCTGGGCCAAGACCTCGCTGATGTCCTTGGCCAGCCCGGCGATCTGGGCGGCATCCTCGGCCTCGGGCGTGTTGCGGAACATATGGCCGTAGTCCTTGACCGTGGTCCCGCAGCCAGAGGTGTTGATGACAATCGCGTCCAGCCCATCGCCGTTGCGCTCGGCCATCCAGGCCTTGATATTGGCCGCAGCGGCGGCGTGGCTTTCGCTGACCTTGCCCATGTGATGGGTCAGCGCGCCGCAACATCCGGCGCCTTTGGCCACCACCACCTCGCAGCCCAGCCGGGTCAGCAGGCGGATCGTGGCGTCGTTGATATCGGTATTGAGCGCCTTTTGCGCGCAGCCGGTCATCAGCGCCACGCGCATTTTCGGTTTGGTCTGGGCCGCGAAGCTTTGCGGATCGTCGTTGCGGCTGACCGGGGGCACGCGGGCCGGTGCCATGTCGAGCATGGCGCGCAGGCGGGCGTCCGGGATCAGCCCGCGCATGGGACGCAGGATTTTGGCGCCCAGCAGGGCCAGGCGAAACCGCGTGGGATAGGGCAAAATGCGCGCCAACACCCAGCGCAGCGCCCGATCCGAGGCGGGGCGTTTGTAATTTTCTTCAATATAGGCGCGGGCATGATCGACCAGATGCATATAGTGCACACCGGATGGGCAGGTGGTCATGCACGCCAGACAGCTGAGGCAGCGGTCCACGTGTTGCACGGTCTTTTCATCCGGCTCGCGCTGTTTTTCCAGCATGTCCTTGATCAGGTAGATGCGCCCGCGCGGGCTGTCCAATTCGTCGCCCAGCACCTGATAGGTGGGGCATGTGGCGGTGCAGAATCCGCAATGGACGCAGGATCGCAGGATCTCGTTGGCGCGCTGGGTGCCCGGGTCGCGCAGTTGCGCTTCGCTAAACTGTGTTTGCATCGTTTATCCCATCAGGCCAGTGTTCAGGATCGCGCGCGGATCAAAGCGGGCGCGCAGCCCGGCGGACAATGCCGCAACGGGCGCAGGTTCAGGGTGAAAGCGGGGCGCGCCCGTGCCACGGATCAGGGTTGCGTGACCGGCGATATCGCCCAGCGCCGCGCGGACATCACGCCCTGCGCCCATCCGCGCCCAGATCAGGCCACCGCCCCAATCCAGCAGGGCCTGTTCCGGGGCGAGTCTGTCGAGAACCGCAGGCGCATCCGACGGTTTGACCGAAATCCGCCAGACCGCGCCTGACGTGTCATGAAACGGGCTCACATCCCGCACGCGCTGCCAGATATCGGGGTCTGCCTCGACCTCGGCGGGGCCAAAGCCGGCCAGCAATTTCTGCAATTCGGCGGTGCGATAGGTCACGGAGTCTGCGAACCCCTCGACCCGGATCAGCGTGAGCGGCGTGTCATCCGCGCCCCAGGCCCCATGGGCCGCGCCGGTCACGTCGAACGGAGAGCCAAGGGCCCGCGCCATGGCCTGTACCGCCTGCTGGGCATCAAGGCCCGCAATCTGCACGGTGCCGGTGGCCACTGCGCGCGGCAGAACCTTCAGGGATACCTCGCTCAGCACCCCCAATGTGCCATGGGCGCCCGCCATCAGCTTGACCAGATCATAGCCGGTCACGTTTTTCATCACCCGGCCGCCGTTCTTGACCACCTGGCCTGTCCCATCGACAAAGCGCACGCCCAACAGATAATCGCGCGCCGCGCCCCCCTGTATCCGGCGCGGGCCGCTTTGATTGGCCGCAAAGGCGCCGCCCAGGGTCGGGGCGCCATCGGTCCCCATCAGCCCGCGCAGATCGCGCGGCTCAAAGGCCAGTTGCTGCCCCTCTTGCGCCAGCAGCGCCTGAACCTCTTCTACCGGGGTTCCGGCCTTGGCGACCAGTGTCAGCGCCCCGGGTTCATAGAGTTCGACACCGGACATGTCGCGCACCGAAACCGGGTGGCCCTGTACGGCGACCCCCTGGCTGCCACCGCCCTGAATGGCCAGCGGCGCCTGAGCGTCTGTGATCAGTTGGGCCAATTCGGCCTCGGTCTTGGGACAATCCATGCTCAACCTTGGTGTTTTCTGGGGAAGGGGCGCAGCGATGCGCGCTGACCTTGTCCGTTAAGCTGCTGTTGCGGGGTGGAGCCGCCGGCCCTCGGTGACCGACAACGGAAAGACCTTGGCCGGGTTCAGCAGCCAGTTGGGGTCAAACACGTCCTTGACCATCAGCTGCGCCTCCAGATCATCGGCGGTGTATTGATGCAGCATCAGATCCCGTTTTTCGACACCGACCCCATGTTCGCCGGTCAGGCATCCGCCTGCTTCGACGCATAGCTTGAGGATCTCGGCGCCAAAGGCCTCGCAGATCTCCAGATCGCCGGGTTTGTTCGCGTCAAACAAGATCAGAGGGTGCATGTTGCCGTCGCCCGCATGGAACACATTTGCCACGCCCAGCCCGAATTCCTCGGACATCTCGGAAATACGGCGCAGCACATAAGGCAGCGAGGAAACAGGGATCGTGCCATCCAGGCACATGTAATCGTTGATCTGACCCATTGCGCCAAAGGCAGATTTGCGGCCCAGCCAGATGCGCCCGGCCTCATCCGCGTCCTTGGCCTCGCGCAGTTCGACCGGATTGTGGCGCTCTGCGATCTCGGTGATCCTGGCCAGCTGCCAGGTGATTTCATCCGGGCTGCCTTCGACCTCGACAATCAGCAAGGCCTCGCAATCGGGATAGCCGGCACCCGCAAAGGCCTCGCAGGCGCGAATGCAGGGGCGGTCCATGAATTCGATCGCAACCGGCAGGATACCAGAGCGGATAATGTCGCTGACACAGGCCCCTGCCACTTCGGAGCTGTCAAAGCCCATCAGGATCGGGCGCGCGCCTTCGGGTTTATGCAGAATGCGCAGGGTTGCCTCGGTCACAACGCCCAGCTGCCCCTCAGAGCCACAAATCACCCCCAACAGATCCAGACCCGGCGCATCCAGATGCGCGCCGCCGATCTCGACGATGGTGCCATCCATCAGCACCATGGTCACGCCCATCAGGTTGTTGGTGGTCACACCGTACTTCAGGCAATGCGCCCCGCCAGAGTTCATCGCAATATTGCCCGCGATGGCGCAGGCCAGCTGGCTGGATGGGTCCGGGGCGTAAAAGAAGGATTCCTCTTCGACCGCGCCACTGACCGACAGGTTGGTGCGGCCGGTCTGAACCCGGATCGTGCGATTGTCATAGTCGGTGTCCAGCACGGCATTCATCCGCGCCACGCCCAGAATCACGCAATCCGCCGTCGGCAGAGCGCCGCCCGCCAGAGACGTACCAGACCCGCGCGGCACAACAGGAACCCCCATATCATGGCAGATCTTCAGCACCGCGGACACTTCCTCGGTTGTCGAGGGCAGCACCGCCAGCATTGGCGGGCATTTATACGCGGTGAGCGCATCACATTCGTAGGCGCGGGTTTCATGGGTGTCATGGATAACGGCCTCAACAGGCAAAACGCCCTGCAAAGCCGCGACAAGCTGGTCCTTTTTCGCCAGAACCAGCGGATCCGGGGTGGGCATATCCATGGCTGCTCTCCTGCATTGGTAAAATTATATTACCAATTTACGCCCCAACAATCAAGTCCTGTTCCCCACGCAGATGTGAGCGGACCGGTGGCCGCTGCTGGGGTATCATTGCGTCATGAGAGATATCACGCTGACCCTGCTGGCGCTTTGTGCCCTGACCGCTCCTGATCTGCTGCACGCCGATCCGGCCCAGATCGAACATGTGGCCGCCCGCCATACAGGCGGCGACACCTGGCATTTTGATGTCACCCTGCGCCATGGCGACACCGGCTGGGATGATTATGCCGATGGCTGGCGGGTTCTGGATATGGATGGAGCAGAGCTGGGCATGCGGGTGCTGCATCACCCCCATGAGACCGAGCAGCCCTTTACCCGGTCGCTGGGCGGTGTCGCGATCCCGCGAGAGGCCCGCCAGGTTCAGATACAGGCCCGCACAAATACCGATGGCTGGGGCCCGCAGACAGTGACCGTCGATTTACGATAAAATTTTCAGGAGGCGAACCCCGGGCGCCCGCTGCCGGATGTCCGCCAGGTTTATGCCCGGTGATAGGGGCCGCCGGTCAGGATGGTGGCGGCGCGATACAATTGTTCGGCCAGCATCACCCGAACCATCATATGCGGCCAGACCATCGCCCCAAAGGACAGCGTCATATCGGCCTGAGCGCGCAGAGATTTATCCAATCCGTCCGCCCCGCCGATGACAAAACTCAGGTCATTACAGCCCTGATCCGCGCGACTTTGTAAAACCTGGGCAAAAGCGGGCGAGGTCATCGTTTTGCCGCGCTCGTCCAGACAACAGATCAGGCTGCCCGCGGGCAACACCCTGCGCAGACCCTCTGCCTGTGCAGACATTGTCTGGGCCTTGCGCTCATCAACCTCTGACACCTGCGCCGGCCCCAGCCCGACAGACCGACCTGTCCGCGCAAAGCGCGTCAGGTAGTCGTCAATCAGAGTCTGCTCTGGCCCCGCACGCAGCCGTCCGACGGCGCAAATGTGAATGCGCATTCGATTTACTTCCGCCGTTCAGATGTGTCCGCTACGTCGTGGTCAATTCGCGGCCGTTGATACCGGAATCCACATCTTTTCCAGCTGATAGAACTCGCGCACTTCGGGGCGGAACACATGGACGATCACATCGCCCGTGTCGATCAGCACCCAATCGCCGGTTTCCTTGCCTTCGACTCGGGCAACGCGGCCAAAGTCATGTTTCAGTCGCTCAACAAGCTTTTCGGACATCGCCGCGACCTGCCGCGAGGAACGTCCGGTTGCGATCACCATGTAATCGCCAATAGACGTTTTGCCGCGCAAATCAATTTGCACGACATCTTCGGCCTTGTCGTCGTTGAGAGAGGTCACAATGCGTTCCAAGAGCGCTTCGCTACTGGGAACATTCAGGGGCGCCATCATGGCGGGCCCGGTGTCAGCGATCATTGTCGCGTCGGGTTGGGTTGACAGAACGTCGTCCTCCTTTCGGCGCGCCGTCTTGAGCCCGCGGCGCTTCGGGACTGACAGAAACTTAGCAACTTGAATGCGACAATTCAATGAAGGGCGCAATTTGTGCTGGTTTATGGGCAATGTGTCGCCATTTGACGACTCTGCAGGCCATATTGTTGCCTTGCGCGGCACCTTGCGGCGGCAGCCCTGTACCTGTATGCCGGGCGGCATGACTTGCCTGCGAGACATTGCCGACCACACCCGTCTGCGCGAACGGTTTCACGGTGCGACCCGTACCGTTCTGGCGCGGCCGACCGCACGTCTCTGACACTTCGCCCCTTTTTCCCTTTTCAAGACGCAAAAACCGGAAGTATCCCGCATGTCCCCTAAAACACTCTACGATAAAATCTGGGATGCCCATATGGCCCACGAGGCCGAAGATGGCACCTGTCTGCTTTATATCGACCGCCACCTTGTGCACGAAGTGACCAGCCCCCAGGCCTTCGAAGGTCTGCGCATGGCCGGGCGCACCGTGCATGCCCCGGACAAGACGATCGCCGTGCCGGATCACAACGTTCCCACGACCGAGGGACGCGAAGATGCCTCGAACATGACCGAGGACAGCCGCATCCAGGTTGCCGCACTGGACAAGAACGCCAAGGATTTCGGGATTCACTATTACCCGGTCTCGGATATCCGTCAGGGTATCGTGCACATCGTCGGGCCCGAGCAGGGCTGGACCCTGCCCGGCATGACCGTGGTTTGCGGTGACAGCCACACGGCCACGCATGGTGCCTTTGGTGCGCTGGCCCATGGTATCGGCACCTCTGAGGTCGAGCACGTGCTGGCGACCCAGACGCTGATCCAGAAGAAATCCAAGAACATGAAGGTCGAGATCACCGGGCAACTTGCGCCGGGTGTGACAGCCAAAGACATCACAATGTGCGTCATCGGCAAAACCGGCACTGCGGGCGGCACCGGATATGTCATCGAATATTGCGGTGAAGCGATCCAGTCCCTGTCCATGGAAGGTCGAATGACCGTCTGCAACATGGCCATCGAGGGCGGCGCCCGCGCTGGCCTGATCGCGCCGGACCAAAAGACCTTCGACTATGTCATGGGTCGCCCTCACGCACCCAAGGGCGCGCAGTGGGAGGCCGCTCTGGCCTGGTGGAAAACGCTCTATTCCGATGATGACGCGCATTGGGACGAGATCATCACCATCCGCGGCGAAGACATTGCGCCACTGGTCACCTGGGGCACCTCGCCCGAGGATGTGCTGCCGATCACCGCAACCGTGCCCTCGCCCGAGGATTTCGAAGGCGGCAAGGTCGACGCGGCCAAACGCTCTTTGGAATACATGGGCCTGACCGCAGGCATGCCGCTGAATGAGGTCGAGATTGATACCGTGTTTATCGGATCCTGCACCAATGGCCGGATCGAGGATCTGCGGGCGGCTGCTGAGATCCTGAAGGGCAAAAAGGTCAAGGATGGCATGCGCGCGATGATCGTGCCCGGCTCGGGTCTGGTGCGGGCGCAGGCCGAAGAAGAGGGCCTGGCGCAGATCTTTACCGATGCCGGGTTCGAATGGCGTCTGGCGGGCTGTTCCATGTGCCTGGCGATGAACCCGGATCAGTTGCAGCCGGGTGAGCGGTGTGCATCGACCTCGAACCGGAACTTCGAGGGCCGTCAGGGCCGTGGCGGACGCACGCATCTGGTCTCGCCTGCCATGGCGGCGGCGGCGGCCGTTACGGGCAAGCTGACGGATGTGCGCGATTTGTTGTAATCGGACAGGGCCGGATCGCTGATCCGGCCCATCTGCGCTGACCCGAACCAGATTGCAGCCGCACTTGCGCGCTTCAACTATCGCATCAGACAAAACTGATGTATGAGTTGCCTGCACATAAACGCAGGAGATGTCTTATGAAAGTATGGGTCAAGTGGCTGATCCTCGGCATATTGTCGATAGCATTCGGCCTATTTGTTTTGGCCAATCCGGTCGCGGCCTCGATCTCGGTCACGATACTGGCTGGCATCTTGTTTGCCTCGTCAGGCGTGTTCCAGATTGTCGCCGGTTTTGGCGAAGACGGCATGTTCGCCAAGCTGTTGGGTATCGTAATCGGCCTGTTCATGGTTCTGCTGGGCGCGTCCTTGATGTTCGAACCGATACAGGGTGTGTTGTCGCTCACCTTGCTGATGACGATCTTTTTTGGCGCCTCGGGTGTGGCGCGTTTGATCACAGCATTCCGGATGCGCGACACAGCGTTCTTTTGGCCCATGTTGCTGTCTGGGGCTCTGACCATCCTTCTGGCCGGCTATATTGTCGCCAACTTTCTGGAGGTCGCGCCGGGCTTGCTTGGGATCTTGCTGGGGATCGAACTGTTGTTCAACGGCGCCGGCCTGATCGTGCTCGCGTTCTTCCTGCGCACGGTCAAGGAGAAGTTGAAAGGCTGATCTGGCCCCAGGTCCGCACCAAAAGAAAAGATCGGGCCGGCCCTGCGTCGGCCCGCGTCTTGGGTCCGGGGATGTGCAACAGAGCGGATCCAGCGCTTTGGACATCTTGCCTCTGACGCCGTTGCATGGTTTAGAAGAGCCGCTTGCAAGGAGAGACCCAATGGACAAGTTTGAGACCATCACAGGCGTTGCCGCGCCGATGCCACTGATCAATATCGACACGGATATGATCATTCCCAAACAGTTCCTGAAAACCATCAAGCGGTCGGGTCTGGGTGTAAATCTGTTTGATGAAATGCGCTATGATGACGATGGCGAAGAGATCGCAGATTTCATTCTGAACCAGCCCGCTTATCGCGGTGCAGAAATCCTGGTTGCAGGGGATAACTTTGGCTGCGGATCATCGCGCGAACATGCGCCATGGGCGATCAAGGATTTTGGAATCCGCTGCATCATCGCGCCCAGCTTTGCGGATATCTTTTACAACAACTGCTTCAAAAACGGCATCCTGCCCATCGCCCTGCCACAAGAGGTGGTCGACGTGCTGATGTCTGATGCGGAAAAGGGCGAGAACGCCCGCGTGACCGTGAATCTGGAAGAGCAGACAATCACCACGTCAGACGGCGAAGTCATTGCCTTCGAACTGGACGCATTTCGCAAGAAATGCCTGATCGAAGGCTTGGACGATATCGGCCTGACGCTCGAAAAAGCGTCATCCATCAGCAGCTTCGAAGAAAAGGCCTCGGCCGAGCGCCCCTGGGTTTGAGCCCATTGCGACCCCAAAGGTCGCCCTGAAACAGGTGGTGAGAGGGCCAATGATCCTCTCACCACCGTCTATTTCCAGCACCCTATTTTGTACGCCTGGCCCTGCGGCCTCGATTCTGTCTGCAACGCCATCGCAAGCCGCAACCACGAAAATTCGCCGAATTTTCGGTGCGACCGCCGAGGCGGTTTGCAACATATTTGGCCAGGACGCTCGGCTCTAGAGGCCCGGTTTTTCCCTCACACAAGATGTTGTGGCCCACAACAACAAGGCCTTCGAAGTGTCCTCAAATTGATGCAAAGGCGCACCAGTCTTTACATCAATTTGACACGAAAACGGCGTGTTGTTCCGGGGTCTCTTGAGCGATTTGTGCAAAACCGGCACAACTAAGGCAATAATGAGGCATACCGCGCAAATGCGGGGTCAAGTTGGAAAAATGGTTCGGCAAAGTATCGGATCAATCCAAGTTGAAGGGAATGAACAGTGATTGCGCAGATACCTGGCGCTGCAATGCGGGCTTTGTTGGTGGGGCTTTTGGTGATGACCCCGTCACTGCTATTGGGTTCCCTGGTTTCAGGCCCCGGTGAAATTGCTGTGCTGCTGGCCCTGATAGCGGCCGCCGCCACATTTATGGAGTATCGGACGAATTATCCCAGCTTTGTGGAGTTCCGGGATGCGCCGCCAATCAACCGAATTCGGTTCGTGTCGCTCATGCTTACCGTGTTTTTCACCTCGATCGTGTGCAAACACTTGTATGCCCCTTCCAACCTGACGGCGATGGTGTCCGGTATCGGCAGCCTGATCGGATCCGGCGCTGATTTCCCCTATTCGCCGATCCGGATGGTTCTGCTGATGCTGCCCGACGACGTGTCCAGCGTCATGGTCCACACGGTCCGCGCCAGTGCCGGGCTGGCCTATCTGATTGCTGTCGGAACGGTCGCGGTCTTTTACCTTGCGGTTCGCATCGGCGGTTGGCCGATTGCCAACGGCGCCTTCAACGTCTGGGTCAACATGCCGTTGTTCGATCCAACAGTGGGCCGGGACGTGGTCCATCGGATGCAGCGAGACGGGCGGATCAACATTATTGCCGGTGTTTTGCTGCCCTTTGTGATTCCAGCCGTCATCCGCCTTGCCTCCAGTGTCATTCCTCCCATTGATCTGGCCAATCCCCATGTGGTGGTCTGGCTGATCTCGGCCTGGGCCTTTCTGCCCGCCAGCATGGTCATCCGGGGCATCGCCTTGTTCCGGGTCTCGGATCTGATCCAGGAAAAGCGTCGCCGGACCTACGCCAGCGCCGAGCCTTTGCAGACCGCATGATTCGCCTGGCTGGCCTTGGGCTGGCGCTGTTGTTGAGTGCTGGCCAGCTTTCCGCCAGCGAGACGCTCCGCATCGCCACGTATAATGTCGAGTTGCAGCGCGACGGCCCCGGCCTGCTGCTGCGCGATATTCGCAAGGGCAAAGACCCTCAGATCCGGGCCGTGATTGCCGTAATCGCCGCCACGCGCCCCGATATTCTGGCACTGCAAGGCGTTGATTGGGATTATGACGGCAAGGCGTTGGACGCTTTGGTCGAGGCCCTCCGGGCGCAAGGCGTGGACTATCCGTTCCGTTTTGCAGAGAAACCCAACAGCGGCGTCGCATCCGGTCTGGACCTGAACGGCAATGGCCGATTGGGCGAGGCAGAGGATTCCTGGGGGTTTGGGGCATTCACAGGTCAGGCCGGGCTGGCCGTCCTGTCACGCTACCCAATTGACGTGGACGCTGTGCAATCCTTCACTGCGCTGCCTTGGGCCGACCTGCCAGATGCGCAAATGCCCAACCATCCTGATGGCACGCCCTTTCCCAGCGCCGCGGTTCAGGCACAGATTCCGCTCTCGGTCAGCGCGCTTTGGTCCCTGCCCATCCGCCTGCCCGATGACAGTTCCGTCAACCTGCTGACCTATCGCGCCTCGCCACCCGTCTTTGACGGGCCCGAGGATATGAACGGGCTGCGCAATGCAGACGAGACCCGGTTCTGGTCCCTGTATCTGGATGGGCGGTTCGCGGCGCCGCCGCAGGGCCGGTTTGTTCTGGCGGGTCAGCCCAATATGGACCCACATGACAGCGACGGCCGCCCCCAGACGCTGCGTACGCTGCTGGCCGACCCCCGCCTGCAGGATCCGGCCCCGACCAGCCCCGGCGCCGCCCGCGCCCCGGACCAGGGCCACCAGAACCCGAATGCACAGGATACGGTCGACTGGCCCGGGCCCGGCCGTTTGAGGGTGGACTACGTGTTGCCTTCGGCCAATTGGCCGGTGGCCGCCAGCGGCGTATACTGGCCAGCCCCCGGCCAGCCCGGTCACGAAGACGCGGTCTCGGCCAGCCGCCACCGGTTGGTCTGGGTCGATATGGTGCTCAGGCCTGCCCCCTGAACAGCCTGCGTCAGCGCCTCTTTCAACCCGGTCTGCGGCAGATCCGGCAAGAGCTGGGCCAAAGGCTCTGCTGTCAGGGTATGGGGCACGCTCCAAAGATAACGCATCTCTCTGAGGCAACGCCCCAAAGGCCAGACCGGCGCCGCCAGGTGGATCGGCAGCCATGACATCCGCCGCAGCCGGACCCGAGCGCCCATGACCTCCTCCAGCGCATCCGCCATCTGCTGCCCGGTCAAGGAGTACCCCGCAAATGGAATGTCGCTGAACACCGGCAGATCCGCCCGCATCTGAGCCAGCAAAACCGCCGCCCGTGCCATGTCAGGCAGATAGGCCCAGCTATGCACCGCTTTCGGGTTTCCGGGATAGGTAAACACCCCCTTGGCCAGTTTCGCGATCATGATACGATCAAACCAGTTCCCTGACGCCCGCGTTTCCAGAAAATCGCCACCGCGCAGGACAATCGTTCGCACCCCTTCGGCGCGGTATCGGGCCTCCATCCGGCGACGGATGCGGCCCAATGGGTTTTCGGCCTGACAGGGGCTGTCCGGCCCCCAGGGCGCCGGGGTTTGCGCCCCGAAGACATAGACGTTCCCCGGCAGGATTACTGTGGCGGCCGTGCCTTTGACCGCCGCGATCACCTCGCTTGTCAGGGCCGGCACCTGTTCGGCCCAATCGGTGTAAACCGGGTTCCAGCCATTCACGACAACATCCGCCGTCTGCGCCATGGCCCGCAGAGAGTCGCGCCCCCGTACAAACCGGTTGACCTGCCAGCCTGCGGCCTCAAAGGCCATCGCCGCATGGTATCCAAACCGGCCCGTCGCGCCAAGGATGAGAGCTGTTCCAGTCATGTCAAACTCCTGTGGTTGATCAATGACCTTCAGATTAGACATGCATTCCCGACATATAAATTGCACGAGTAACCATATATGATATGCAAAAATGCATGGCACATACTCCCACCTCGCTCGATTGGTCCCTGATCCCCGCGTTTCTGGCGGTCGCAGAGACCGGCTCTCTCTCGGCAGCCGCGCGTCAGCTGGATCAGAGCCAGCCCACCCTTGGCCGCCAGATCAAGACGCTGGAGCGGCGTCTGGGCGTCGCGCTGTTTGACCGCCATGCAAGGGGGCTGACGCTCAGCACGGACGGAGAAGAGCTGTTGCCGCATGCCATGCGTATGCGCGAGGCGTTCAGCGCCCTGACCCTGGTCAGCGCCGGTCAGGCGGCGGATCTGACCGGCAGCGTGCGGGTGACGGCCAGCGTTTTTGTCTCTAACTTCGTGCTGCCCGAAATTCTGGCCGAGCTGCGCCAGATCGAGCCTCAGATCCAGATCGAGCTGGTGCCCAATGACGGCTCGCAAAACCTGTTGTTCCGAGAAGCAGACATCGCCCTGCGCATGTACCGGCCCACCCAGCTGGACATTGTCACCGCCCATGTGACCGACCTGCCGCTGGGCTGTTTCGCCGCCACCGATTACATCAGGCGCAAAGGCCGGCCCGGCACGCCCGACGACCTGCGCCATCACGATCTGATCGGATATGACAACAGCGACATCATCCTGCGCGCCATGCGGGCCCTGGGTTGGCCTGCCAGCCGGGACGATTTCGCCTTGCGATGTGATGACCAGGCCGCCTACTGGCAATTGGTGCGCGCTGGCTGCGGCGTCGGGTTTTCGCAGGTGGCCGTCGGTCAGGCCGACCCGGCCGTTGAACAGCTGGACCTGGGGCTGGAGATTGCGCCGCTCCCCATGTGGCTGGCCGTGCATGAAACGCTGTATCGCACCCCGCGCGTGCGCCGCATATGGACGTTGCTGACCACCGCCCTGCACAGCCGTTTCGGGCGCCCCGGTTGACCCGACAGGGGCAGCGCGCTAGGGCCTGTGGCGACACGAAAACAGGAGATCCGCATGTCCAATCCTTCGCTTCTCATCCTGCCCGGTGATGGCATTGGCCCCGAAGTCATGACGCAGGTGCGCCGCGTCATTGAATGGTATGGCGCCAAACGCGACCTGAGCTTTGACATCAGTGAGGATCTGGTGGGCGGTGCAGCCTATGACGCGCATGGCACGCCCCTGCATGATGACACGATGGCGAAGGCCCAAGAGGTCGACGCCGTTCTGCTGGGCGCCGTGGGCGGCCCCAAATACGATGCGCTGGATTTCAGCATCAAACCCGAGCGCGGCCTGCTGCGCCTGCGCAAGGAAATGGACCTCTACGCCAATTTGCGCCCGGCGCAGTGTTTTGACGCTTTGGCAGATTTTTCCTCGCTCAAGACCGAGGTGGTCTCGGGGCTCGACATCATGATCGTGCGCGAACTGACGTCCGGCATCTACTTTGGTGAACCACGCGGGATCATCGAAGAGGGCAACGAACGGGTCGGCATCAATACACAGCGCTATACCGAGAGCGAAATCGACCGGGTGGCGCGCTCGGCGTTTGAACTGGCCATGCGGCGCGACAAGAAACTGTGCTCGATGGAAAAGGCCAATGTGATGGAATCCGGCGTGCTGTGGCGCGAAGTGGTGACCGAAGTGGGCAAGGATTACCCCGAAGTCGAGCTGAGCCATATGTACGCCGATGCCGGCGCCATGCAGCTGACCCGCTGGCCCAAGCAGTTTGACGTGATCGTCACGGATAACCTGTTTGGCGACATGTTGTCGGATCTGGCCGCCATGCTGACCGGCAGCCTGGGCATGCTGCCCTCTGCATCGCTGGGCGCGCCGATGGCCAATGGGCGCCCCAAGGCGTTGTACGAACCGGTCCACGGCTCTGCGCCAGACATTGCCGGCCAGGGCAAGGCCAATCCGATCGCCTGTGTCCTCAGCTTTGCCATGGCGCTGCGCTATAGCTTTGACCAGGGCGAAGAAGCCGCGCGTCTTGAGGCCGCGATCGAGTCCGTTCTGGCCGACGGTCTGCGCACCGCTGACCTGCTGGGCGAAGAAGGCGTCACGCCCGTCTCGACCGTTGAAATGGGCGACGCCATTCTGGCCGCGCTGGACGCCAGCCTGTAACCCATAGCACTGGACCGTCCTCCTTCATGCGCAGGACGGTCCGGGGCAAACGCGGCGCCACGCGCCTGCCGCTGACAGGGGGCCGCCGCTTGGCCCCCGGCAAATTTCAGGCCTGACCCAAAGCCACTGCTGTGATATCCAAACAGCAACACTCGACAACAGAAAGATCAGGCCGTGACCACTGCGCCTCAATCCACGACTCGCGCCGCAGTTTTTGCCTTGGTCGGCTATGCGATCTTTTCCAGCCATGACGCGATCATCAAATACCTGGGTGACACCTATTCCGTTATTCAGATCGTCTTTTTCAGCTCGCTCTTTGCTTTTCCTCTGATCACCCTGTTGCTGGTGCGCGATACCCAGCCCGGCACCCTGCGGCCGCGTCACCCCTGGCTGGTGGGATTGCGCAGCGTCAGCGGCTCAATCGCGGCCTTCACCGCGTTTTATGCCTTTACCGTTCTGCCCATGGCGCAGGTCTATGCGATCCTCTTTGCCACGCCATTGATGATCACACTGCTGGCGATTCCGTTTTTGGGCGAAACTGTCCGCCTGCGCCGGGGCATCGCCGTCCTGGCGGGGCTGGTCGGGGTGATTGTTGTCCTGCGCCCCGGCAGCGCCCATCTGGAGACCGGGCATCTGGCCGCGCTGGTTGCTGCGTTCCTCTCGGCCGTCAACGCCATCATCATGCGCAAGATCGGCAGCGAAGAACGCACGGTGGTGATGATCGTCTATCCTTTGTTCATGGGCTTCATCTTCATGGGATGCGGGCTGGCCTTTGTGTACAAACCGATGCCTGCGGCCGATCTGGGTTTCCTGGCCATAATCGCGGCCCTGGTCCTGGCCGCAATGATGTGCATTCTGGCCGCATATCGCAGTGGCCCCGCCATTCTTGTGGCCCCCATGCAGTACAGTCAGATCATATGGGCCGTCATTCTGGGCGCCGTATTTTTTGGAGAGCAGCCCGATTTGATGACCTTTCTTGGCACTGGCATCATCATCGCCAGCGGTCTCTATATTCTGCGCCGCGAATCTGATCCTGACGTGTCGCGCAACACCCCGGTCTTGCGCACCAGAACCCGCGCCGGATTGCCAGCCGGAATGCGGATTGGGCCGCTTTTACGCAACAAGCAATAGGGGGCCCGTCGCCCCCGGCCCATTCCGACACAGGTCTGCCAACCGCCCGGGCCGCTGTGAGCCACCAAAGTTCACCCCGACGCCTATGACATATACCCCCTGACCAAGGCAGCCGCGATCAGTGACCAACCATCCGCGATCACAAAGAATGCCAGCTTGAACGGCAATGACACCACCGCCGGCGGGACCATCATCATCCCCATCGACATCAGGATTGCCGCAACAACCAGATCGATGATCAGAAACGGCAAGAAAATCAAAAACCCGATCTGAAAGGCCCGCGCCACCTCTGACAACAGGAAAGCCGATAAAAGCACCGAAAGATCGCTGTCATCAGCCGGAACCTCGACCGTGCTCAGCTCTGGCCGCAATTGGGCCATCGCCTGAAACGTATCCGGATCCACGCGTGTCACCATGAATGCCCGCATCGGCACAAGTGCCCTTTCGACCGCCGCTTCCACCCCAATCTCTTCGTTGATCAACGGCTCGATCCCGGTCCGCCAGGCTTCGGAGAACGTGGGCTCCATCACGAAATACGTCAGGAAAAGCGCCAGGCTGATCAAAAGCATGTTGGGCGGTGACTGCTGCAATCCGATGGCCTGACGCAAAATGGCCAGCACCGTCACGATGAATGGAAAGCAGGTGAGCATCATCAAGAGCCCCGGCGCCAGGCTCAACACCGTGATCATCAGGATAAGCTGAACAGCACGACCAGACATCGTGTCGCCATCCCCCAGGGACAGAGACAATTCCTGCGCCATGGCCCCCACCGGGACAACAACCGTCAGCGCCAGCAACAGCCCACCGGTCAATGCCGCCGTTTTATTCATTCCGCTCTCTGCTTGATATCCAGGATCTCCGACAGACGAACCGCCAGACGGCCTGCCGGTTCCCCCTCCATCTCTTCCAAACGCCCTCGGGCCACCAGTTGCTCTCCAACGTAGAGCTCCACCGGATCTTCGACCCTTCGATCCAATGGCAGGACTGCGTTTTCATCCAGAGTGGCAAGCTCGCGGATCAAAGGTCTGGCACGCCCGACCGACACCAAAATCTCGACCGGAATGGCCGCAAATGGTGCATCTCCATATTCCCGATCCCGTACTGTATCATCCATGCTGAGCCTCCGCTGATGCTTCAAAAACAAACCCGGCCAAGACAGACCTGACCTCTTCGATCGCAGATTGCAGATCGACGATGCGCTCGGCGTGCCCCACCTTCAAAACGACCTGCCCGTCTTCCAGGCCCACCTCCTCTACAATCCGCACGGAACCACCCAACGCCTGCTCAATCGGGCTGCGTACAGCCTCGGCCTGCCCCGGAGAGACGCAGATCACTGCCGGAAAATCAGTTGTGTTTCCCAGCAGTTTTTCCACCTCCGAAACAAGCGTCGGTCCGAGGGAATGCATCATGATATCCGGTAAAAGCTGGTCAAAGGCGCTCTGAACAACCGGCGCGACCAAAGCGACCATTTGCTGATGTGCCTCGGCAAAGGTAAACTCCAGATCCTCCAGGTTTTGCTTCAGAGCCTTGCTCAAATGGCTCTTTTCACGCACCTGCAACTGAAGCGAATCTTCCCAACCGGCAGAATATCCGCGCTCATATTGCGCAACATTCTGCGCTTCACGTTCCGTGTGACTGATCAAGGCCAAGGGTTCGGCGCCAGCGATGGTCGACCCAAAATCCTGCAACAAATGCGTTATCGACATCAGGCTCTTTCCCTCTGCTCTTCCAACCAATTCTTGAGAATTTCGACCGTTTCGTCCTGACGGTCCCCGATCATCGCCCGCAACCGCTCAACCGGTGCATGCGATGATTCGGCTGCCGGCAACGCCGCCGGCTCTGGTCTCCCGATGACAGACCCGGGATCGAGCTCTGCGCCGGGGCCGTCCAGCGCCCCGTCAACGGACAGAACAGAGGCACCAGCCGGCAGCATCGCCAATTCGGCCTTCGACGCCGAGGCTTTGCTCATCAAGGGTCGCAAGACAAATAGCCCCAGCAGCAGCACCACAACGGCCAGGAACGCCATTTGCACCAAGGCCATCACGTCCAGTCCGGACATGTCCAGAACGGATCGGCTGGCCTCTGTCCCAACTGGCGAGACTGCGGGCAAATCCATTGATTTGATGGTGATGACATCACCCCGTTCCGCATCAAAACCCACCGATGATTCGACAAGTTCCCGCAATGCCGAAAGCTCTTCTTCCGAGCGGGGCTGAAAGCCATCCGCCTCCTCTTCGGGTGACATTCCGTTGACCAATACAGCCACGGTCAGACGCTTCACCTGCCCAGGCACACGCTGTATCTCGCGCTCTGTCTCGGACACCTCGTAGTTGACCCGCTCCCGGGTCTCACTGTTTTGGGCTTGGGAATCGTCGCCATTGCCCGCATCGCCATCCGGCAGGTTTGAGTTCACCGACACTTCTCCGCCGGTGCTGGTGCTGTTGTTGGCGCGTTCCTCGGTATCCGTGCTGATCGCAACCCGCGTTCCAGGATCCAGCAAGCGTTCGCGAATCGTTTCGCTCTCGGTCACGGTATCCACGCTCACCTCGACAAAGGCATTGCCGCGCCCCACCCGCGCTTCAACGATTCGCATGACCCGTTCGCGCAGTTGATCCGCCCGGCTCATGGCTGTCGTCGCCCCACCGCCCTTTTCTTCTGCTCCGATCATCTGCCCGGTTGCATCAATCACCGTGACATTGTCGGCACTCAACCCCGCAACGGCCGAGGCCACCAAATGCCGGAGCGCTTCGGCCTGGACAGAGGAAATCGGCGCACCCGATGGCGTTACAGAGACCGACGCAGAAGGGTCCGCAGACCGCTGAAACGGGTTGCCCACCGTATTCGCGATATGCACGCGGGCCAGACGAATATAGGGCGCGGACACGATCGTACGGGCCAATTCCCCCTCTTTCGCGCGCCAATAGGCGGCATCAAACATTTGCGATGTCGTCCCGAACCCGGACAACGAATCCAGCAACTCATAGCCCCGCCCGCCATTTGCGGGCAGACCTTCTGCCGCCAATGTCATCCGCAATTCATCCCGCTTCGCAGCCTCAACAAAAATTGAGCCACCGCGCACCTGGTACGCGGCCCCATTTTGCTCCAGCGCGCGGACCACTTCACCTGCGGTGCCACTCTCCAATCCAGAGTAAAGCAAACGCCAGCTCGGCTGTGTGGCCAGCCTCGACATCAACAAGACACCAACAAAGACGGCCATTCCGGCCAAAAGAACAGCGATCTGCTTTCTGCGATCCAAACCTGTCCAGGTAGTTATCAAATTCTGCACTGCGACCTCCAAGGCGCTGATCATTCTGACCTGCCCCTCTTCAATCAACGATCCAGCTTAACAATCAGTTAGTTCCTGCCGGAGTATGGTGATTTCGAACCGAAGAACGAGATTCCACGATGACGGACGCAACGGCAAACGCAGAAACCAACGAAAATGCCCCGGCAAAATCTTCCAAACGCACTGGAATGATTCTGGGCATCATACTGGCCATTTCCGGGGCCGGGGGCGGCTTTTACGCCGTAAATTCCGGCCTGTTGGGCCGCGCAGACACATCACATGAAACGAAGTCTCACAAGACGGGCGATCACGGCTCAGGACATGGCGAATCGCATGCCAACACCGCTGAAAAGCATGGCAACGCAGGCTTGCCGGACCTGGCCTTTGTAGAATTGGATCCGATCATCATTTCGCTACATGATCTCCAGAGCGCGTCGCATATCAGGTTCAGTGCACAGCTGGAGGTGACTGCCCAATATCAGGCTGATGTGGCGCATTTGAAGCCGCGAATCGTGGATCTGATGAATGGCTACCTGAGGGCATTGCACCCCTCAGACTTCGAGGATCCGCTGATTCTCTCCCGCCTTCGATCACAACTTTTGCGACGCGTTCAAATCTTAGCAGGCGAAGGGCGCGTAAACGACGTCCTGATCATGGAATTTGTTCTTACTTAGGAGGCCAGGGTGGAAATCATAGCAGACATATTTTTGGGGGCCGGGGCATTGGGTGCGGCGATTTACTGCCTCGTTCTGTCGCGCAGACTTAACCGGTTCGGAGATCTCGAAAAAGGGGTGGGCGGTGCGGTTGCTGTGCTGTCTTCGCAGGTGGACCATCTGAATAAGGCATTGGGCGAAGCCCAGAACATGTCCGCCGGTTCCACCGAAACTCTGGAGACACTCACCGGCAGGGCCGAAGCCGTTGCCGGACGGTTGGAACTCATGATGGCAGCGCTGCATGACTTGCCCAACACAGAACCAGAGGTCGAAACACAAACGGAACAGAACGTAACTGAATTGCCGACAGACGCGGAGCCGACAGAACCCATGTTTGTAAGGCATTCACGGATTCAAAAACAGGCATGACACGGATGACAGCATTGCAGACCAGTTTTCGAGGCGGCGCCCTGCTGCTTATCGCCTCCTTCATGATCATCTCTGCCGTGGTTCGTCTGGCGGCCGAAGCCGGGCCAGTGATCGTCGGCAGCGCGGGCCGGGCCCATGCTTTGGCAGATGAAGAACCTGGTGAAACCCAACACACGCCCAGCGCGCATACCGCACCCGCCGCCTTGCTGGACGCGCTTCAATCCCGCGAAACTCTGTTGTTGCAGCGGGAAAGGGATTTTCAGGACCGTATGCAGGCATTGAAAGTCGCAGAGCAAGCCGTTGAGGCCAAGATCGCCGCGTTAGAGGACGTCGAAAATCGTCTGCGCAACACCCTATCGATGGCAGATGGCGCATCCGAAAAGGATATCGCGCGACTGACCGAAGTCTATGCGCAGATGAAGGCCAAGGACTCTGCTGCCGTATTCGAGGAAATGGCACCCGAATTTGCAGCCGGTTTTCTGGCCCGCATGCGCCCAGAGACCGCCGCTTCGATCCTTGAGGGCATGGACCCCAAAACGGCCTACACAATCAGCGTCGTCTTGGCCGGTCGCAACTTTTACGTGCCGACAGAATAGCACATTTCGGGCAATGGCAGTTGCCGCAACCTGATACAGGATGGAGAGTCAGATGATTGGACTCATTGGTATAATTGTTATTTTTGGCATGGTTTTCGGTGGATATCTCGCCGCCGGAGGCAAAATGGCCATCATTTTGAAAACGCTGCCTTACGAGATGATGATGATCGGCGGCGCGGCGGTTGGCGCCTTTCTGATCAGCAACAACATGTCAGAGGTCAAACATACGCTCAAGGATGTGGGGAAAGTCTTTAAGGGGGCCAAATGGAAACCGGCGGACTATCGTGATCTCTTGTGCCTCCTCTTTGCCTTGATCCGGGTGGCAAAGCAAAATCCTGTGGAGCTGGAGCAGCATATCGAGGCCCCTGAAAGCTCAACGCTCTTTCAAAAATACCCCAAGATTCAGTCTGACAGAGAGGCCGTCACCCTCATCTGCGATACGTTGCGATCCGCCTCCATGAACTATGACGATCCCCATCAGGTCGAAGAGGTCCTTGAAAAACGGATGGAGGCAAACCTGAACCATGCGCTGCATTCCAGCCACGCCTTGCAGACCGTGGCGGATGGATTGCCCGCCTTGGGAATCGTTGCCGCTGTTCTCGGCGTTATCAAGACGATGGGCTCGATTGACCAACCACCGGAGGTCTTGGGAAAACTCATTGGCGGCGCGCTCGTCGGGACGTTTTTGGGTGTTTTCCTGGCCTACGGATTGGTCGGGCCCTTTGCGGCGAAGCTCAAAACAGTGGTGGAAGAAGACAGTCATTTCTATCAGCTTATCCGCGAAGTGCTGGTTGCAAACCTGCACAACCATGCGGCACCCATCTGTATCGAAGTTGGCCGCCAAAACACGCCGTCGCACATTCGACCGGATTACGCCGAACTGGAAGAGTCCCTAAAGGCAATCAAACAGGACGCGGCATGAAGACGACCACACTGTGCACGACCATAATTCTTGCCTGTGTTGCGTCACAAGGTCTGACCCAGGACGTCACGGTGCAGTCCGGCGAACATGAAAGTTTTTCCAGGCTGGTCATTTCATTGCCCAAACAGTCAGACTGGAACTTGACCAAACACCAGGGTCATGCCGAAATTGATCTCGGGATTGAGACAGTCGTCTTTGATCTCAAGACCACTTTCGACCGAATTCCCAGGGACCGGATCGCCAATCTGTCTCAGAACGGGATTGGCGCGCCTCTCGTTCTCTCGCTCGCTTGCGACTGCACCGTGGATGCCTTTGTTCAAGACAACCGCCATCTGGTCATCGATGTGGCAGACAACGCCTCTCAACCTGCTTTGAACACAAAAGAGGCGACCGTTTACCGCTTTGCCAACTTGCCCTCGACCACCACCAATACCTTGCCAACAGCCATAGGCCAGATTGACCGTGATCATTCGAACGCGCGGGACAACCACGACCGGCGAAGCCAGCAAAATATGGCCAGCCAACATGCAACCTCCACAGCCGAGATCCTGAATACACTGCCGGATCCATCAACGGCCAATGCGTTGAACAACTCCGAGCAGCGGCTGCTCGAACAGATCGCCCGGGCCACGGACCAAGGCCTGCTAACGCGTCGCACAACGCACGCGCCCCTTCCCCGAACAACCCCTTCTGAGAAGGAGACTGCAAACGCGCAGATGCAGCTGGTCGCCAACCCCGTCAACAGCGCCCCGTCTCAAATCCACATGCACAACACGCCAATCGCCGAATCGAACAATTGCCTTCCTTCCGAAATGGTTGCTGTTTCGGAATGGTCGGATGGCCAGGATTTTCGCCACGAACAGGGCCGTTTGCGATCCGCGCTTTATTCCGAAGTTGACGCCTTCCAAGAAGATGCAGCCTTAGACATGGCCAAATTCCAAATCTACTACGGATTTGGTCAAGAGGCCGTCAATACACTCAAACCTCTGAATCAAAGCAAACCAGACGTCGCCATTTTATCTGGCATTGCCAGGCTGTTGGATTCCGATGCTCCGGATCCGGTCTCACCGTTTTCCAACCAGGCGGCGTGCGCCACTGATGCCGCCCTTTGGTCGTTGCTTGCCCAACCAAACACACCCGACCCGGACGTTTCCGAAGCGATCCTCAGGGCATTCTCCAAGCTTCCCGTCCACTTGCGCAGACACCTTGGTCCACGACTGAGCCAGCGATTTCTGGCCGCCGGCAAAACCGCACGCGCCGCCGACGTCTTGCGCGGGATTGACAAGAGCACAGAGACCTCATTGCCGGCCGAACATTTTGCAAAGGCCGAAATTGACTTGAAGCGCGGCAAGACTGAAACCGCCAAAAAGCACCTAGAGACGGTTGTGAACAGTGAAACCCAACTGGGCCCCGAAGCGCTGATCCGCCTGATCGAAACCAACTTCAAGGACGCCACGCCTCCAGCCCAACAGCATTCAGAACTGGTCGCCTCCTATGCAACAGAATTCAGAGACACAGACTTGGGCAGGCGTCTTCAGCGTGCTCATATTCTCGCCCTGACGATGGAAAACCAATTCGGGGCGGCGCTTGCATTGGCAAACCAAGCGGACTGGTCGCGTGATCCCGCACTGCAAATCACAACAAAGTCTCAGCTGATGTCTGCAGTGACCGACCGGGCGGATGATGTCCTCTTCCTGAGTCTTGTGCTCCAGGAACTCGCACAGGCCAATCCACGTTTTGATACGATGTCAGGCAATCAGATTGCCGATCGTTTGGTGTCACTTGGTTTCCCCGAACCGGCGGAGCGCATCCTGTCCTATCCAGCTTCGGAACGCATGTCTGAAGCCCGCCGTCTGTTGCGTGCGCGTATTGCCCTCGCCAAACAGCTGCCAAACCGGGCGCTGGTTGAACTGGCGGGGCTGGAAACCGTCGCGGCGGAAAAACTCCGTGCCGAGGCTCTTTCTATGACTGGCAGCTTCGGGCTCGCAGCTGACAGTTTTCAAAGGGCGGATGACATGGAAAATGTCTCGCGCGCGCATTGGCTGGGCGGCACCTGGAATCTCATACCCGAAGGCGGCTCCGAACGCTTTGAAACGACGGCAACCTTGCTTGAAAGCCTTCTATCCGAAGATCTTGCCAGCGAAGGGCAACTCTCCAAAGCGAAACAGCTATTGGAGGCCAGCGCGAAAACCCGCCAGGAAATTGATGCGTTGCTGTCAGTCATCGCAGATCCGGCCCAGGAAAACTAGGCACTCTCCCGGCGAGAACAAGAAACCATGATCCTCGGTAACACTCCGTAAAACCCTGGGGCGTAAGGTCAATTGACAGTGTTTGAACAAGAGAAATGGCAGAATGCCAATACCTCCGGGACATTGGGCCAAATTCTGGTCCGACCGCTCCAAAAAACCGCTTCCAATGGGCCAATACGCCGGATGGATTTGTGGTCTCCTGGTCATCTTTGGGCAAACTCTTGGCCATTTGCAGCAGGCTCATGCTGCGACAAGCAGCGGGGCGCAATTGTGTGATTCAGCCGCTGAAGTCGCCGCGCGCACCCATTCCGTGCCAGTCGCCGTTCTCATGGCCGTATCGCGCACAGAAACGGGACGTTCCGTTGATGGTTTGGTCGAACCCTGGCCTTGGACAGTCAACATGGAAGGCACTGGCCGCTGGTTTCAAGACCAGGATTCCGCACGCGCCTATGTGTTTCGACACTTCAAAAATGGCGCGCGCAGCTTTGATGTCGGTTGTTTCCAAATAAACTACAAGTGGCACCATCAGGAGTTCCGCTCCCTCGACGAAATGTTCGATCCGCTCAAGAATGCGCTCTACGCCGCCAAGTTCCTGCAAACGCTATATACAGAGCTCGGCGACTGGGACGAAGCGGTTGGCGCTTACCATTCCAGAACGTCAGAGCTGGCGACCCGATATCTGAAACGCTTCCGCCGTATTCAGGCAAACCTGCCAGATACCAATCAGGTCACGCCGTTCCTATCAGCCCGGTTACCACTGTTTTCCCGGGATGATTCTGCCCCGCCGCAAACCATACCGCAATCCAGACTCGGATCATTGATGCCCACACAAGAAGCCGGCACCGCCTTCTTCATCACGGAATGACCCCGCTTTGACCAACCTGACCCTTAAATCACTATTCGGCCCCACCGTCATACTGGCCCTGGCATTGATGGCCATCATCGTCATGATGATTCTGCCCGTTCCGGCCTGGGTGCTGGACATCGGTCTGGCCACATCATTCGCGCTGGCGATATTGGTCTTTACCATCACCCTGTTCATCGAACGACCACTGGATTTTTCCGCCTTCCCCACCATATTGCTGGCCAGCCTGATGCTGCGCCTATCCTTGAATGTGTCCTCAACAAAGCTGATCATCGGGCAGGGTCACACCGGGCCAGGCGCGGCCGGCCGCGTGATCGAAGGATTCGCCCAATTCGTCATGGGAGGCAGTGTATTCCTCGGCCTCGTGGTGTTTTCAGTCCTGTTGATCGTCAATTTCATGGTCATCACCAAAGGTGCGACTCGCATGGCCGAGGTCGGGGCACGCTTTGCACTGGACGGGATGCCAGGAAAGCAGCTTGCCATCGACAGCGATATGTCGGCAGGCGCCATCACACATGAAGAGGCCAAGAAACGCCGTGAACTGGAGCAGGCGGAAACCACGTTTTTCGGATCTCTGGATGGTGCTTCAAAATTCGTGAAAGGCGATGCTGTCGCTGGCCTGCTCATTACCATCCTCAATCTGGTGATGGGTCTGTGCATGGGTATTTTCGTGCACGGCATGCCCTTGACCAGCGCCCTGGAAACCTATGCCATCCTGACGGTGGGTGACGGGCTGGTTTCGCAGATTCCGGCTGTGATCGTATCCATCGCTGCGGCGCTTCTGCTGGCACGGGGCGGCGCACGCGGCGCCACAGATCTCACCCTGTTCAGCCAACTGGCCCGCCATCCAGGCGCCTTGGCCACGGTATCTGGCTTGATGGCGCTTTTTGCGCTGGTACCAGGGCTTCCCTTCATACCATTTATGGCGGGGTCTTTGGCCTTGGGCACCGTCGCCTTCCTGATGTACCAGCGCGGCAAAGCGGACCAAGAACAGATCGAAGCGGACCAGACCACAGACAACCTGCACGCCCCGACACTGGGTGACGTACTGGATCTCGATGACGTTCATGTGGAATTTGCAGCAGATCTGGTTTCAATGGCGCTTGATCCCGGGACCGGCCTGGATGCCAGAATTTCCAACATGCGCAACCACGTCGCCACGCGTTTTGGCCTGATTTTGCCTGACATTCGACTGACGGACCAACCTGCTCTGCAACCAGGCACCTATGTCATCCACGTCCAGGGAGTCGAACATGCGCGCGGTGCCTTGCACCCCGAGATGGTTTTGGCCCTGCTGCCCGACCAGGCTCATGCGCTCCCTCCGGGCCGGGATGTCCGAGAGCCTGTTTACGGCGCGCCAGCCAGATGGATCTCGGCCGAAAGTCAGGACACCGCAGCGCTTGCCGGTGCAACCGTCGTCACCCCGCCCGAGATCCTGGCAACCCACCTGCTCGAAGTGATCCAGGACAATTTCGGGCGGCTTCTGACCCTGAAATCGTTGCGTCGCCTGCTGCGCGAACTGACCCAATTGTCCGACCCCGCCCGATCCGAGGCGAACCGCAAACTCCTGGACGAACTCGTGCCTGACAAAGTCCCGCTCGACACCCTTCACGCGGTCCTGCGATTGTTGCTGCAGGAAAAGGTCTCGATCCGAAATCTGCCCTTGATCCTCGAGGCGACAGCCGAAGCACGGCTCACGTCCACCCAGCCAGAGGCGATTTGCGAACATGTCCGCCAGCGGCTCGGCTTTCAGCTGGTATCCGGCATGAAACGAGAAGACGGCACGCTCCCGCTAATTCAGCTTGCGCCAGAGTGGGAAGAGACCTTTGCCGCGCATCAGATCGACGCAAAGGGCAGCAATCTTGACGTGGCGCTGCCGCCTGACATGTTCAACGCGCTGGCCAACAACCTGTCCGAAACGATCACCGGGGTCGCCGATGCCGGGCATGCCGCGGCTCTTGTGACCTCGACTCACCGGCGCCGATTCCTCCGAACCGTCTTGCAGGCCAAACAAATTGACACCCCTGTCTTTTCCTATGAAGAGATCGGACTCGACGCGCGTCCAGCCTTGGTCGGCACTGTTGCGGCATGATCATCGCCGCCGCAAACCTGACGGAACTATTGTCCGATACGGCGTGGACAATGTTCATCGTCTTTGTGCGGACCGGTGCGGTGGTCGCACTTTTGCCAGGCTTCGGCGAACGTTCGGTTCCGATGCGTGTCAAACTCATGGTTGCGCTGGCTTTCACACTCTTGATCGCTCCGGGCGCTCCAACCCAGATCGCGCCATTGTCCCTCACCAGTGCCGCAGCCAGCATCTGGATTGAGGCTCTGATCGGCTCTGCTATGGGCATTGCCCTGCGCCTGTTCGTGATAGCGCTCCAAACAGCGGGCTCTATCGCCGCGCAAAGCACATCCCTGGCACAGCTCGCCGGTGGAACAGTCGAACCGATCCCGGCGATGGGCAATGTTCTGGTCATGGCTGGCCTGGCCCTGGCGGTTACGCTGGGGCTCCACGTCAAGGCGGCCTATTTCATCCTGTCCAGCTACCAATTGCTGCCAACCGGCCACCTGCCAGACCCCGGCATCCTTTCCCAATGGGGCGTGGCGCAAATCGCTGCCGCATTCCGGCTGGCCTTTTCGCTGGCTGCCCCGTTTGTCATTGCATCCTTCATCTATAATTTGACCCTCGGCGTCATCAACCGCGCGATGCCGCAATTGATGGTCGCATTTGTCGGTGCGCCGTTCACGACGATGGGCGGGCTTGTGGTGTTATTCCTGGCGACACCGCTCATCCTGTCGCAATGGCACCAGGCATTCGAGGGCGTGCTCGCAGCCGACATAGGCGCATTGCCGTGAGTGAATCAAACAGCGATCAGTCCGAAAAGTCGTTCGAACCAACCCCCGAGAAGTTGCGAAAAGCACGGGAAAAAGGGGAGGTTGCGCGATCCGCCGACCTATCCGTCGCGGCAAGCTATGCAGGCCTGCTCATCGTCCTTATCGCCATGGGCAGCACATCCATACTCAGCCTGGGCACGGCATTGATGGCCTTGATCCGTCAGCCTGGCCTGCTCTCTGCTCAGATGTTCCAGGGCACGGCCGAAACCCAGCTCCGCGGCATCCTCTGGCACAGCATCTGGGCCGTGGCACCCTGGTTTTTGGTTCCCGCGCTGGCGGTCATCCTGATTGTGCTCGCCCAACAGGCGTTTCTCTTTACCCCGTCCAAACTGACGCCCAAGCTCTCCCGAATATCGCTCCTGTCGAACGCGCGTCAGAAATTCGGTCGAAATGGCCTGTTTGAATTCTTCAAGAGCTTTGCAAAACTGGCCCTTTTCAGCGCCGGCATGGCCTGGTTTTTCCGCAACAACCTTTCCGATATTCTGGCTCTGGCGGGGACAGATGCAGCGATTTCCGTCCAGGATCTGGCCCGACTGGGCATCCGCTTTCTGGGCCTTGCAACGCTGATCGCCACCGCGATTGCCGTGATCGATGCCTTTTGGCAATATTTCGAACTGCGCCGTCGCAACATGATGACCCGACAAGAGGTCCTGGATGAGGCCAAATCATCCGAGGGCGACCCGCATATGAAACAAAAACGTCGCCAGAAAGGCCAGGAAATTGCACTCAACCAGATGATGGCCGATGTTCCAGACGCGGACGTCGTTGTTGTCAACCCGACCCATTTTGCCGTCGCCCTCAAGTGGAGCCGCCTTCCCGGATCAGCCCCGGTCTGTGTCGCCAAGGGAACCGACGAAGTCGCCTTTCGAATCCGGGAAAGCGCAACCGCAGCGGGCGTCCCACTGCATCAGGATGCCCCAACCGCCCGCGCACTTTATGCCAGCACCCGGATCGGGGCCGAGGTGGACGAGGCTTATTACCCAGCCGTTGCCGCCGCCATCCGTTTTGCCGACCAGATGCGTTTGAAATCAAAGGAACGGAATTTTTGAAACCGGATGATATCTCGACGCTGCGCACCATAGCCGAGGCGATTTTTCAGAAGGAACAGCGCGCGATCGCCGATATCGTCGCTGAAGAGTCCAGGATCAGGCGCGCACTTGCGCGGATCGACGCGGCAAACCAGACCTCGGCGCCCTCTGTCGATCTTGCGCATAGCACCTCAGGCGCCGCCGCAGCCTGGAAGGTTTGGATGGAGCAAAAGAGAACACAGCTCAACATTCACCTGGCCCAAACGCTTGTTCAAAAAGCCGAAAGAATAGCCCAGGTTCGCACTGCCCTTGGCCGTCAGGAGGCTCTGAAAATGGTAGAAGACAAATTCTCAGGTCCCGGGAAAGCCGACTAAACCGGGCCACGCGTCTCCTGTAAGAGCCGTTGGCCCGGACTCACCCGCACCCTGCCCCCGGCTGCGTCGTCATTCACAGCACGATCGGCAAGCGCGGGCGTTCCGATTGGTACGCAGAAACCGGCAAGGCCAAGTCAAACGTCGCCTTGGTCGCCAGCATCGCACTCAGGAAAACAGGATGCCGCCGTTTATGTCGACACAAGTCCCCGTCATGAATGACGATTGATCCGACGCCAGAAAAGCCGCCAGATTCGCGACCTCTTGCGAGCGGCCCTCACGCTTGACCGCCGCCATAGCTGACACCTTCGCCCGCACCTCATCCTTGGTAAAGATATTGTGAAAATCTGTATCGATCATCCCCGGACAAATCGCATTGACCCGAATTTTCGGCCCCAATTCCTTGGCCATGCCCCGGGTCATCGTCATGACCGCGCCCTTTGACGTCGCATAGGCCACGGCACCGGGCCCGCCGCCATCGCGCCCCGCCTGCGAGGCAAAAGAGACGATGCTGCTGCCCTCGGGCATATGCGGCGTCGCGGCCTTGGCCAGATGGAAAAACGATGTCACGTTGAGGTCCATAACCGTCTGCCAGTGATCAACCTCCATCTCGGCGATGGTTTTGCGTGCGACCAGACCGCCCGTGACGTGAACCAGCACATCAATCGCATTACCAAAGGTCGAAAGGGTTTGCGCAACCAGCGCGGCCACATCCCCGGGCTTTGTCATGTCGCCTTGCATTGCAAACGCCCGGCCACCGGCCGCCGTGATCTCTGCCACGGCCGAGTCCGCCCCGGCACTGCTGGCGTGATAATTGATCGCAACATTGGCACCATCCGCAGCAAGACGCAGCGCACAGGCACGGCCAATATCGCGTCCACCACCCGTTACGATTGCTGTTTTATTGTTCAAAGTCATTTGCTTGCCCCTCACGGCTGGCACCAAGAGCAAACCTTTGCCTTGGCTCAAGGCAAACTGGTATGGTAGTATTCATTTCCTGTCAACTCGGAGATTTCAGTCTTCGAAAAAGTCCGGGTTGTTTTGTGACGCGCTCACCAGGGTCCCGTCGAGATGCGCCAGATGCAAGCGGGTCCGGGAAACAGCGGCGACTTCGTCACCGGCACGAATCGCTTCGTAAATTCCGCTATGGCCTTCAAAAACCTCAAGCATTCCAGCCGCGTCATTCAACTCCAGGGTACAGGCGCGCTCGGTGTGGGTTTTGTTTTCTGAAATGACCTTGAAGGCGGGCAAACGGTCAGCCGCGGCGCAAATCAACCGGTGAAATTCATAATCCAGCGCCTTGAGCAGAATGGGGTCACCCGCCTCGACGGCGTCATGCTGTTGCGCCAGATTGGCGGCGATGTCGTCCAGACTGTCGGGCGACGCGATCTGACAGGCGACACGCACAACCTCCACTTCAACCGCTGCCCGGATAAACCGCGTATCCCTCAGTTTGCGATGCGAAATTTTGCGGACCCGGGTGGCGCGTTGCGGCCTGATTTCCAGCAGGTCCAGTTCTCCCAGGCGCATGAATGCTTCCCGGACAGGTTGGCGGGACACATTGCAGGCCTTGGCCACCTCGACCTCGGAAATCTTGGTGCCCGGCTCCAGACGCATCGAAATGATGTCCGCTTTTAGCTGCCGAAAGACCTCTTCGCTTGTCGTCAGCCGTTTGGCCTCTTGCAAACCGTCGAGCACATTCAAATCCGACCGGATACGTGAAGGTTTTGTCGCCATGTCTTGTCAATCCTCAGCGCTGACGAATGTACCGCAAAACACATCCACATCAAATTTCCCGCCAATTGGCAAGCCGCACAGACCCGCGCTGGCGCCTCTCAACGGCCTTGGGAAACACGCCTACAGCAAAGTACCATACTAGTCAGCATTTTTCTTGACGGATGCAATCAGAGCCGGTTATCTCGCAACAGATTTAGCAGAATCTGGTCGCCCGGTGCCGTAAGCCGGGCGCAAAAACACTGTCTGGGAGGACAACGATGACTTTTCTAAGCACCGTAACGAAGAAGGCCGCGCGCCTGACACTCGGCGTCGCGCTGGCAACCGGGGTGAGCGCCGTTTCAATGACCGCCGCCGTTGCCCAGGACGTCACTCTGCGCGGCGCGAGCATGTTTGACGACAACCACGCCTTTACCAAAACCATGCGCAAATTCGCGGACCTTGTGCAGGAAAACTATGACGGGAGTGTAGAGTTCGACCTGCGCCTGAATGGTGAACTTGGTGTTGAAAAGGACTATGTTAACTTTTTGCAGCAGGGGATTGCGATCGACTATACGATCATGGCCCCCTCAAACATGGCCAAGTTCGCTCCGGCGATTCCGCTGATGGATATGCCTTTTCTCTTCCGTGATCTGGATCACTGGAACAAGGTTCTGGCCAGCGACGCATTTGGCCCGCTCGAAGAAGAACTGGAAAAGAACGCCGATATCAAGATCATCGGCTACACAGGCGGCGGTGTGCGCAACCTTGTGTCCAGCGCACCCATCGCAAATCTGGAGGATCTGGCCGGCCACAAGATGCGCGTGATGGGCGCCCCTATTCAGGCGCAGACATTCTCGGCACTGACGGCGGCCCCTTCGGCCATTGCCTACAACGAAGTGTACAACGCCATTCAGTCCGGCGTGATTGCCGGATTCGAGAATGAAGCCGCCAGCATCCAGAACCTCAAATTCTACGAGGTCGCGCCTTACATTACGTTGACCAAGCACACGATCACCGTGCGTCCCATTGTGATGAGCGGCAAATCCTTCCGCAAACTGCCCGAAGATTTGCAGGCTGCGGTTCTCAAGGCCGGCAAAGAGGCTGGTGCCTTTGGCCGCGAACTGGAATCGCGCGAAGACGGGTTGAAGCTGCAAGAGATGATCGACGCGGGTCAGATCCAGGTGCAGGAATTCGAAGGGCGTGAAAAACTGCTGCAGATGGTGATCCCTGTGCAAGACGCCTTCGCCACAGATATCGAAGCCACCGATCTGCTCGCGAACGTACGCGGCATGTGATCGCTTCAGGGGCGCTGCGCCAACTGCGGGGCGCCCTTTTTCCCTTCGGGGCAATGCATTTCAACACCCAGAGCGATTTCATCATGGTAGGGCGATTTCTCGAAACCTTTTGTACAGGTTTACGCATCTTGCTTGGATGCCTCATGGCGTCTCTGGCGATTCCGGTCGGGATGCAGGTGATTTCCCGTTATACGGGCATCATTCCGACATACCTTTGGACCGAAGAGCTGGCCACATTCATATTCGTCTGGGTCGTCATGATCGGCTCTGTGGTTGCAGTCTGGGACGGAACCCATTTTGACGTTGTCATCACATCGGACATCAACACCCCTCTGGGCGCGTTCATTCAAAAAGCGGTCGTGCATGTGTTCGTGATGATCTTTGCGGCTTTGTTCGCCTGGTATGGCATCGAATATGCCAAGGTCGGTTCCATCCAAAGTTCGATGATGATGCGCGCAAATCTGCTTTGGATCTATATCTCCGTCCCGCTTGCGGGCGCGCTTTGGGCACTGTTCAGCGGCTACCGTCTTTATCAGGCATTCGTCGCCTACCGCACGCAAAAAGGGGCAATCTCATGATCGTCACAACCGGCGCCGCCTGCGCCATTCTGGTCGGCGGGTTCTTGTTTCTTATCCTTATCCGGGTGCCCGTCGCTTTTGCCCTCGGGATCGCGACAATTCCAATCGTTATTCTGGATATCCGGTTGAGTCCCTTCATCATTCTGGACCGGATGTTCCAGTCCTATAACTCCTTCATTCTCCTGGCCGTCCCGTTCTTCCTGCTGGCGGCAAATTTGATGAACTCGGGCAAGATCACGACCAAATTGATTGACTTCGCCCGCGTGCTGACCGGTTGGATGCCGGGCGGGCTGGGCCATGTGAATGTGGCCGTGTCCATGCTGTTTGCCGGTATCTCGGGATCTTCAACAGCAGATGCCGCGGGCTGTGGCAAAATCCTGATCCCGGCGATGGTCAAGGAAGGCTACGACACACGCTTTGCAATTGCGATCACGGCCTGCTCATCCGTGATGGGTGTGATCATCCCGCCAAGCATTCTGATGGTGGTTTGGGGCGGTGTCATGCAAATCTCGGTCGGAGCGCTGTTTCTGGCGGGGGCCATTCCGGGGCTTTTGATCGGCTTTGCTTTGATGGCAACGGTTTATGGCTATGCCCGCGCCTATGACTACCCCATCGCCCTCAAACCCACATTCGCCGAGTTCTGGAGCGCCTTCAAAGGCGCGGCCCTGGCCCTGCTGACCCCGATCCTGGTAATCGGCGGCATCGTAGGCGGCATCGTCACACCAACCGAAAGCGCAATCATCGCCGCGGGATATGCGCTGATCCTGGGCGTGTTCGTCTACCGCACGGTATCCATCAAGGATCTCGGTCATATTTTCTACGACACGGGCCGGTTCGCCTCCATCTCTCTCTTCGCAATTGGCACCGCCTCTGCCTTTGGATGGATGCTGGCATTCTACAATGTCCCCCGGCTGATCGTAGAGACCCTCACCGCGAATGAATTCGGCATGATCGGTACCTCCTTGATCATCGCCGCTCTTTTCCTGTTCTTCGGTCTGTTCATCGACGCCATACCGACCATCATAATCCTGGGCACGGTCCTGCTGCCGGTTGCCACTGCGGCCGAGATCCACCCAATTGCATTCGCGATCATTGGAATCATCTCGCTGGCATTTGGCCTTGTCACCCCGCCCTATGGATTGTGTTTGCTCATATCTGCGGCGATCGGAGGCATGAACGTTATCGCGGTCATGAAGGATGTCTGCATCATCCTCGCGCCAATGTTGTTGATTCTGATGCTGATCATCCTGTTCCCCGAAATCGCCCTATGGCTGCCCCGGACCCTGATGCCCATGACCTTCAGGTGACGGTGCCATTTCAAAATCCCGATATCCTGCCCCCCCCGACGGCCGTCGCTCTGCACCGCGAAACGCCGCCATGGGGACCAGATCAGGAATAGAAGCAGGAACCACCAGAGTGGATCAAACATCTTGCCGGACGATGTCCTGGATCAGAACCTCCTGAACCGTTCCGCCCAGTTCCCTGCGTGCGACATCACGAAGCGACCCACGTAAAACCGTCAACATTTCGGAATCCGTAAATCGCCCCTGGAACCCGCCCATATTGGCGTGATCAAACAAAACCTGCAAAAATGCGTCCCTCAGTTTCGGCTCCAGCGCGTACACCTTGTCTTCCGTGCCCGGTTGCACCTCCAGGCTCAACGACAAAACCACCATCGAAACAACGCGTTCATGTTTTACAATTGGAACAACAAACTGGCTGTGCAGTTTGACATAGGCTTCACTCGCCAAACTGCCATGCCCATCGCCCGACCCATCCTTGTGGTCATCCTTGTGGTCATCACTGTGGCCATCATTGTGCGCCGCCTTCTCTGGTTTCGCCGCATGCGTATCGTGGCCACCATCATGGTCACCACTCTCGCTGTGCTCAGCCGGTGCCAGAAACAATCCCGCCCCGACCCCAATTCCGGCGCCAGCCAGTCCCATGACAAGCGGTACGATCAGCTTCAACATAACGCCCCCCTAGAACGGCAAAACCATATCCAAAATCTGCTGCCCATATCGAGGCTGCTGAACATCTGTAATCTGCCCACGTCCGCCATAAGACATGCGCGCCGAGGCGATCTTGTCGTATGTAATCTCATTCAGGCGCGAGATATCCTCCGGCCGGACATAGCCGCGCACCAAAAGCTCGCGCAGTTCGAAATTGACCCGCAGTTCCTGAGAGCCCGAGATACTCAAGACCCCATTGGGCAGAACGTCGACCACCGTCGCAGCAATGCGCAGCGTCAACTTTTCCTTGCGCTTGACCGAGCCTTCTCCGGCAGATTTTCCGGACGAATTCAAATCCACCCCATTGGACAGCGACGCCCCATCCGGCAAAGCAGATTGCGCCCGTTGCGGCAAACCCAGCAGCTGCGAAACCTCCAGTGATTCCGATCCGCTCCGCGACCGCTCGGTGTCATTGGAAATCTCTGCCTTTTCATCAATCTCAATGACAACCGTCAGAATGTCACCTTTGCCACGGGCGCGATGATCTCCCAACAGTGACTGTTGCCCGCCACTCCAGAGAGACGAGCGATCCACCGGATGCGCGCTATCTGAAACCAGTGGCAGGCCGGGGTATAGCATCGCCGCATGCTCGGCGCTGTCGGTCGTCGAAGAAAAGCTCGGCGCCCGCCCCAGGTGGTCGACCTTGCCACAGGACATCAGGCCCATCACCAAACCCATCAGGAATATCTTCGGTTGGACCTTCATCAATTCACCTCTATCGAGCCATCTTCACGAACCAGGCCCGTTATTGAAATTCGCGACCCAAGGTTCATCACCCGGACACGCTCTCCGACGGCGCCGCGCGCCAGGACACGCCCCTCCGTCACAATCTGCAATCCGCCGGTGCGATAGATCAGTGTCACCTCCTGATTGCGCTCGACAACCGCAGGGGCGCCGACATCCCCTTTGCGGATCGGCCGGTTGGGATAGAGCGTCACACGCGCCTCCAATCCGACCACGTCCAGCGCCCCCAATATGTCGGACCGCTTTTGCATGACATCCGCCGGCCCGATGATCTCTTTCGCGCGGATCACCCGCGTCGGAACAAAGACCTCAGCCACCGCACTGCTGGCCGCCAAGATCAAAAACACTGATGCAAAGATACGCATCAACGCACCTGCGCCGTCGCGGCCATCATCTGATCCGCGGCTGAGATCACCTTGGCATTCATTTCGTATCCGCGTTGCGCTTCGATCAACTCTGTGACTTCCCGCACCGCATCCACTGAACTGCTCTCCAGATAGCCCTGGCGCACCGTTCCCAGACCATCCTCACCCGGGGACGACACCAAAGGCGTTCCAGAGGCCTCGGTTTCGCCAAACAGGTTGCTGCCCAGAGCCTCCAACCCCTTCGCGTTCGTGAAAGAGGCCAAGGTAAACTGACCCAAAACCTGACCCTCGCTCGAATCCGCGAAATAGGCGTAAACCTCGCCATCGGCATTGATAGAGATACTGCTGGCATCCGTCGGAATGGTGATTTCCGGTGCCACCGCATAGCCATCCGACGTCACGATCAAACCATCCGCAGACCGTTTCAAACTGCCATCGCGCGTATAGGCCGTATCCCCAGAAGGCAGTGTCACTTCCAGAAAACCGCGCCCGTCAATGGCGATATCCAGGTCGTTCCCGGTTTCCGCCAGGGCGCCTTGTGCCAAATGGATGCTCACCGCCGCGGGTCTGACCCCCAGCCCCAGCTGCACCCCAGTGGGCAAAACCGTCCCATCCGCCGCATTCACCGTCCCGGCCCGCGACACTTGCTGATAATGCAGATCGGAAAACTCGGCGCGCCGGGCGTTGTACCCGGTCGTATTCATGTTTGCGAGGTTGTTGGAAATCGTTTCCACCCGCATCTGCTGGGCCAACATCCCAGTCGCAGCAATTTTCAGCGCACGCATTGTTAGTCTCCTCGATCAACTTGTCCGAATTAGAGTTTTCACCGAATCCCGGATGCGTTTGTCTTCCGCTTCCAAGAAGGATTGGCCCATTTCATAAGCACGCTGGACTTCGACCAGACGGGCGATCTGCGACACGGCATTCACATTGCTGCCTTCCAGAAACCCCTGCAAAATGCGTGGGTTCTCCACCGGCTCAACCCCGGACTCTGTCCGAAACAGAACCCCGTCCTCGCGTTGCAGATCATTGGGATCCACAGGTCGATACAATCCGACCCGCCCCAAAGGTTGCCCATCCGCACTGATTGTGCCGTCCGAGGCAATGCTCACATCCACCCCCGCAGGCACGAAAACCGGGCTGCCCGCGTCATCCAGAACCCGCCCGCCACCGGCTGTCAGCAAGGCGCCATTCGTGTCACTCGAAAAAGCACCCGCGCGGGTCAACCGAGGGCCACGTTCTGTTTCAACCTGAAAGAACCCTTCGCCCTCAATCGCAAGGTCCAGCGCCCCGCCGGTTTCCGTCAATGTGCCCTGATTCATGGACGTATTGCGCGCCGCCGCGCGGGTCATCGACAGATCCGAGGCCGCGCGCCCGCCATCCTTGACAAATTCGGAGAACACCAATCCTTCCTGGCGGTATCCGGTTGTAACAGAGTTGGCGATATTATTCGCAACAACCTGCAATTCACGCATCAAACCGACCTGACGCGACAAGGATGCATATGCAGCAGTTTCCATATCTAACCTCCAACAATCATTGGTAAAATTCGAGTGTCGAAAAAGGAGACCAGCGTTTGCGTCATGAAGCCCATGGACATCCAGAACACCACAGCGATCGCCGCCAGTTTCGGCACGAAGGTCAGCGTCATTTCCTGAATCGACGTCAACGCCTGAAACAAGCCGATCACCAATCCCGTCAACAGGGCCACGGCCAGGATTGGCAAGGACACAATAACCGACACCCACAACGCATGACGCACTGCATCAAACAGCTGACCTTCCGTCAGCATATCAAACCGGCATCCGCAGGATTTCTTGATAGGCTTCCACGACTTTGTTGCGCACCGTCACCGCAGTTTCGACAGCCAGTTCCGATTGCGCCAGCGCCTGCACCAAGGCATGCGGATCCGCATCACCCGTCATGGCCTGTTGTGCCAGGGTCTCGGCCGTTTGCAGCGTCTGTTCAAAAGTTCCGATGGCGCCGGCGCTAAACCCTGCAGCTTCTGCCGCAGGATCCGGCTGGGTCCCGGCCCGGGCCGAAGTATAGTTCTTGGCGGCGTAAATTGCTGAAACATCCATTCTGGATCTCCTTTACTTTCTGAGCAAATTCATAAGGCTGGCAGACATTTGCCGGGTCTGGTCGAACATTTTCAAATTGGCCTCATAGCTGCGCTGCGCTTCGCGCGCGTCGACCATTTCAACCAGCAATTTGACGTTGCTGCCCTGATACTGTCCGTTTTCATCCGCCAGCGGATGTTGCGGATCAAACACCGTGGTCAGGTCCGATTGGTCCTTTTGGACCCGCCCAACCGTCACCATTGTCACATCTGATGCCGTGTCGGTCGTCGCCTTGAAACTGACGGTCTTGCGACGGAACCCCGGCGTGTCTGCGTTCGAGATATTCTCTGAGACATGACGCAACCGGGTCGACTGCGCCTGCATCGCGGCTGCGGAAACAGACAAAGATCGGGAAAACTCGTTCATGCTTCGCTCCTTCAGCGCACCTGAATACTGGTGCGCAGAATATTGAGCGCAGACCGATAGATCGCCAAAGCGCGATCATGTTGACGCTTTGCCTCCACCGCCAGCATCATTTCATTGTCCAGGGCGACCGTATTGCCATTCGGGTCCGGCTCGCCCGGTCGTTCAAAGGACTGTGCCGCACTTGATATGCCAGGCAGGCCCTGCAAATGGGTTGGCCTGCTCGCCCGCATCCGCGCCGCATTGGGCGCATTCTGCAATGTCTCTTTGAAATTGGGCAGATCGACGGCGCGATACCCTGGCGTATCAGCATTCGCGACATTCTGCGCCAACAGCGCCTGACGCCGTCCGGCATGTTCTGCAACATTGCCGGATAATTGAAAAATAGTCAGATTTTCGTACATCGGGGCTTCTCCCTCGATTGGTTTCAACCAAGCCTTAACTGCGAAGTCTTTAGAAAGGGTTTGCACAGAACGTTTGAGGAACAAAAATGAACCAGATTTGTCAGGCCGCCACCCGCGGCATTCGGGCGGCTCGGGTGACGCGCCCCTGTGGTACCGTCGCCGCAGTACGTCACGGCATGCTCATCGTGGATGGCCTGCAGGATCATGCCCGCATTGGGGCTCAGACCTGGTTGCAATCCAATGGCCGCCGCCTCAGCGGAGAGGTGGTCCGCCTGGAAGGTCCGCACACCCATGTGCTCATTGCCGAAACTGCCGATGGAATTGCCGTCGGGGATCGGGTCACCTTGTTGGACATGCCAGGTTTTGCGCCTTCAAACCGGTGGATCGGGCGAATCATCGACCCGTTTGGCCGACCACTCGATGGCCTCCCCCTGCTGCCGGGGACAGAGGAAAAACCTGTCGCCACCCGTCCGCCTGCAGCGGCCGACCGTCGACCAATGGGCCAACGTCTTGCAACAGGTTTGGCAATTTTTGACACTTTGCTACCACTCGCCCGTGGTCAACGCGTCGGTCTGTTCTCCGGGTCCGGTGTCGGCAAATCCCGCCTTCTGGCGGGGCTCGCCCGCGGGATTGATACAGACGTCACCGTCATCGCACTGATCGGAGAGCGAGGGCGCGAGGTCAACGAATTCGTGCGCGACACACTCGGTGCAGAAGGGTTGAGCAGGGCCGTTGTCATCGCCGCGACATCTGACCAATCCGCGCTTGTGCGCCGTCGCTGTGCCTGGGCTGCCATGACCGTTGCGGAACATTTCCGCGATCAGGGTCAGCAGGTCCTTTTCCTTGCCGATTCCGTCACCCGCTTTGCCGAGGCGCAACGCGAAATTGCCGCCATCGCGGGCGAGGATCTGTCGCTGCGCGGCTACCCTCCCTCACTCACTCCATCCATCACGGCCCTATGCGAACGCGCCGGCCCCGGAACAGGAGAGCAAGGAGATATCACAGCCGTTTTCACCGTGCTTGTTGCCGGTTCAAACATGGAAGAACCCGTCGCCGATGTCGTTCGGGGCGTGCTGGACGGGCATATTATCCTCAGTCGTGACATCGCCGAACGCGGCCGCTTCCCGGCCATCGACGTTCTCAGGTCTGTGTCTCGGTCTTTGCCCGGCGCGGCAAATGACACCGAAAATGGCCTGATCCGGGACGCACGCGCGCTGCTCGGGGCTTACGAACGATCCGAAGTCATGATCCGGGCCGGCCTTTATAGCGAGGGGACAGACCCGCAGCTCGACCGTGCCGTCCGTGCATGGCCGGATCTGGACGCGTTTTTCGCGCGCGCCGGTTCCCCCAACATCACGGAAAGTTTCAGCCGCCTGTCTCTGATTCTGCGCCGTGCCGGGTCAGATCCAAATCAGAAAAGGTGAGCCGCCACCGGCAGCACCCTCAAACGGCACCGCTTAGCAAGGCCAATGCCGTCGCCGCCGGAGAGGTCGAAGCAGAGGACGCCGCGATCTGAGACCGGGCATGATAGACATTGACCAGCCGGTCCAGAACTTCCGGATCACTGAACTGAGAAATCGAACTCGACCCGGTCATGGACTGCAGCCGATCCTGAAAAACCCCAAGCTGCAGGTCCAGATCCGCTTGCCCGAAGCTCTCCGGCAAACCCAAGGCCGTCTGGAACAATTCGCGCAGCGGCGGCTGCCCCAAAATCGTGAACCATTTGGTGTTGTCGGATGTCGCATCGCTTGCCAATTCCGCCAGCTCCCGCGTTCCATAAAGCGCGATCCGCATTGTGCCGTCCTGCTCGCCAACCGCCGCTTCAAAGGATCGGGCCAGATATTGATCCGCTATATCTGACATCGATTGCGGCAGCCCCGTCCGACGCAGCTCACCAGGGCCCAATCCAAATGCGGCGCTGAATTCGCGATAGCGTGTATCCGCAAGTTTATTGGCGAGGGCATCGTCCGTCGACGTCCCGTCTCCCAAAATCCGCTGCACGAAATACACGTTCGGCAAATCATCCTGCAATCCAAACGCGCCCAAAACAACTTCGCGCAATCGCCGGTCCGAGACCAGCTCTTCCGCGCTGGTGATCGACCCGATGTTTTCCTTGAAATACGCCACATCACGTTGCATCTGCGCCTGAGCCCCAAAGGTCTCCAGCTGTGTTTCATAGGTCCGCTCCAGGTACATCCACCCTTGCAACCCACCAAACGGCAAAACAGGCTGAAACGTCATGCGCTACACGCGGCCATCAACCGGTCTTCGCGGGGCATCAAGGACCGCAACGACTTCAGGCAACGATAGTAATTTCCCTCGATCACCGCAGCCGTCGCCACTGCCAAGGCCGTCCGGCTGTCTGAATCGGTGAACACCTGACTCAACTCTTCGATCCGGCGCAACAGGGGCAAACGCGCACCCGCCGGATCTGCATCTCCGGACAGGACCAGTTGCGCACTGTAACAGATCCGCCGCACTGGTGTGACGGCCTCCTCCGGATGCAACGCATCCCGCAAACGCAAGATATTGGCCTCAGGAGACACAATGGCCAACCGACACCGCCGATCGCCATTTTCGATAACTGCCCCGTTGATCAACAACCGCTCTTTGGGGCTCAATTTCAAAACCAATCCACTCATCTCAACCCGCTCCATCCCGCAACCCACGCATGATCGCGGTGTTGATTTCCAGCAAAGGCTCAACTGTCCCGGCCCGCGCCAAAACCTTGCTGCTGTGCTGCTGGGTAAATCCGGCCAATGACACCAGACGTGCCCGCAAACTCTCGGGCAGAGGGTTCGCATCTGACGCGGCCTCCACCGCGAACACACGCCAAATCTTGCGATTGTCATGCAAGGCCGCAGCCAAGGCGGTAAAACCTGCCACCCCTTGCTCTGACGCCGCACGCATTCGTGCCGTTATCCCGGCCAGCGCCTCATATTCCAGCCGCCGTGGCGTTCTGATCGTTCCACGAGCCGCAGAATAGGCATGCTGCGCCTGGCCTTGTGCATCCAACATGGCACATCCTTTATGAATTCAATGGAGAAAAAGGCCGGGGCGCACCACGCCCCGGCCCATCATCTTACCGGAACAGCTGCATGATCGTCTGCGGCGCCTGGTTCGCAATGGACAGGGCCTGAACCCCCAATTGCTGTTGCGTCTGCAGCGCCTGCAACTTGGCCGAGGCCTCTTCCATGTTGGTGTCAACCAAGGCGCCAATACCGCTCTTCATTGCATCCGACATTTTCGAGATGAACTCGCCCTGATCACTGATCCGGGCCGCCGATGCCCCCAGCGTTGCCGCACCATTGATCGCAGTCTGCAAGAAAACCTCGATCTCGCCCAGTGCTGTTGCTGCCGTCGACGTGTCTGTGATGGCCGTCAAATCGGCCGCCAGGTCGATATTGGCCTCGAAATCGACCGTCGCCACCGAGATCGTAGAGACAGTGGGGTTCCCCCCGCCAACCCGGTTCAGAGAGGACACAACAGACAGGCTGGTTGCGCCATTCCCGTCCACGTCCGACATCAGCAGGTTGGTCCCGTTGAACTGCGCCGCACTGGTGATCGATGTCACCTGCGCAACGCGTTCACTGATCTGGGCCTGGATCTTGGTAAAGTCGACGTTCTCGCTGTTTGCCGAAATCGCCAGTTCCTTGATTTCACCCAAGACTTCCACAATCTGCTCTGCCGCGGTGGAGGCAACGGCCACCGTGCTTTCCGCCAGGCTCAGAGAATCCGAAATCGCGTCAAATCCGGTCACATCGGTTTCCATCACTTTGGAAATCGCCCAAACCGCAGCGCCATCTTTGGCTGTATTGATCTCTTTACCGGTCGAGATCATGTCCTGCGTCTTGGACAGGTCCCCATTGATCGACTTCAGAGTTTGAAGCGCCACCATGGCGCCGTTGTTCGTAATAATGCTGGACACAGCTTTTTCCTTTCAGACATCGGGCATTTCGCCCCGTTAACCGCCGCCCCTGAGGCGGATTGCATGTCTTTCTGACCGATGCGGCGTCCGGTTGCCCGTTCCCGCGCCACCCTTATCGAGTGCCCAGCAAACATGCCCTCCAACATGCTAATGGAGTCCTAAACCTCCCAATTCCTGTTCCAAGCATTTGTTTAAACTCCGCCACACCTCGGATCAGGCCCGGCGCATCAACTTGGGTGTCTCGCCTGTTGGAAAACGCTGCGCACGCCCTTTGCCGTCATAAACCGTCAGCGTTTCCTGGGCAGAACGCAGGGCCTTCATCCGGTCCGCAACGCCCCGCACGCCGGACATTGCACTCTCCAACAGCTGTTGATTCCGGCTAAATTGCGCATGCAAAATCTCAAACGCATCGCGGTCCACATCGTTGCGGTCCGCGATCCTGGCCACCAGATCCGACTTGCGCTCAACCAGGTCTTCCATGTCCTGCAATTGTCCGGCCAGGATCGCGCGACGTTCCTGCGCGACCACCTCGGTCAGACGTTCCAAAAGCAGAGTTGTATCAATCTGCGCCATTTTGCACCTCTTTCAGAGCATGGAAAAACACTTCCGACAGGCCGACGCCGCCGGCCTGCGCAATCTGTTCCGCCTGTGCGCGGACCATAATCGACGAAAACTGCGCCTCGCCGGCCCCGCCGCCGAATCCACCGCTCGCCTTGTCCAAACCGGCCGATTTCAGCATTTCCGCCAGAAAGGTCGCTTCCAACTTTTGCGCGGCTTGCCGCATCTGCGCCTCCTGCACATCCGCCTTGCGGGGGGTCCCGTTGAACGGGGCTGACAAAATCTCCATGCGATCGCTCCAATTTTCTGAATTTCCCAATGGCTAAGTGATTCCGGTTAAAATCCCAGTAACCGGGTTTGGATAATGTGAGGTCAGTTCAGGTTCGGAGGCATCATGCAGATCGAAAATCAGTCCCTTTTCCCCACGCTGTCTTCCCGTTCCGATTCCACATCCGGTGCCCAGAACGGTCCTGGCGGGTTTGATGCAATTTTCGCCGCCATGGGGGAACAGCACCCGGCCCCACCACCCGAGGGTGAGGGAAAGAGCGCCGATCCAACCGCCGCAGAAACAGATGCAGCCGGTGCAGAACCCGATGCAGAGGCCGGTAAACCCACTGTGGAGGAGGGGCCAACGCTGGATGACACGTTGAGGCTGCTGGAAACCCCGGTCCGCCATTCCGGCGCGGTTCCTGCCCCGCTTCCTGGCGCAACGGCGCCATCACCGGGTCCAATCCCCCACTCTTCAGCGGCAAATGATATGACCAAAGCGCCGGAAAAAACCGATCAATCCGGGGTCGTCGATACTTCAAATCCGCGACAACTCTCCAGATACATGGACACACCTCCTCCCGATCCCGGGCTGCCAGCGATGGCCAGGCCCGAGAACAAAGGTCAGGCACATTCCGAATCGCCCATACCCAAGGTCGTTTTGAATCCAGCCTCGCAAGTGGCGCAGGACCTGCCCGGAAATCGGCCGCTTTCGACCATTGCCACCGCAACCCCCGTGGTTCCCCCTGCGCAGGACGCAACGCGACCGGCGCAGGCTCTGGCGAAGTCTATGCCGGCCACCGGCCACCAGCCGATACAACCCCTCGCTGGCACAGTTCCAACACCGACCCATGACAATAGCCCGCAAGGCCATGCCAAATCAGAAGCTGACATCGTTCCACCAAAGGCGGATGCAACGTCGATCCGTCAGAGCGCTCCAGCGACACAAACGGAACTGCGAGGGGCCAACAGCCAGATTCACGTGCCAAACACGGCACCACATTCTGGCCACTCAACAGCAGAAAAACAGACGCCCAACAACCCAACCGGCCCGGTCAAGATCTCAAAACAGCCGGCCACCATGCGCGCCTCCACCGATCCTGCAAAACCTGTGCAGACCGGGACAGAGGCTCCCAAACCTGACTCGCCGCCTGAACATCAGGCACCCGTCGGCGCCACCGCCCAGCCCCGAGATACAGACAAAACTCTGGTACCGCTCCCGTCGCGGCCACAACCGGACAAGGCACAGGGCCGCCGGTCCACACGGGCAGAGCCCCCCACCACCGATACGGCGCCTGCATTCACCGCGCCCAAGACCGCAGCCAACCGGACAACACCCCAAACATTCAGCGCAATACAGCTGACCCCGCTCCAATCCACTCCGCTCCCCCTGCAAATGGCACTGGAGCGTGAAACTTTGAAGCTGGAGGAGGTCCGTTCCTCGGATTTGGGCCTGTCCAACCTGATGCCCGAATCCGCGCGCCAAACTGCCGCTCAGACCGCATATACCACGGCCATCCGCATGGATTCTCCGGGGGCAACCGCACGCCTGTCCGATATCCTTGTGGCGCAATCCGGTCGCCAGATAGAGATTTCGCTGCATCCGGCCGAGCTTGGCAAGGTGCGGATGCGGCTGACACTTTCGGACAAAGGCTCAACCGTGATCATTGCCGCCGACCGTTCCGATACACTGGACCTGATGCGCCGCTACGCGGACGAGCTTGGCGATACCCTGCGCGCTCTGGGGCATGGCACGGTGGCTTTCGATTTCCAAAGCAATGATCAAAGCCAACCGCAGGCAGAACCCCACGCCAGCGCCGCACCGGACACCACAGACCTACCCGCGCCAGACGAATCGCCCGTCGAAACAGCCGCACCCAACTCCACCTCAAAAACCGCATCCACCCGCCTGACCACTGGCGGCCTCGACATTCGCCTTTAGGAGCCTACAAATGGAACTTCAGCAGGTACAATCCGCTGCAACTGCGGCCACCAGCGCCACTAGCACCCGCACATCTGCCCTGACCTCCGATTTCAAGGATTTCGTCGCGCTGCTCAGCGCCCAGGCCAAGTATCAGGATCCGCTGGAACCCATCAGTTCAACGGATTACGTCGCTCAGCTGGCGCAGTTTTCCTCGGTCGAACAACAGGTTCTCACCAATGAACTCATGTCCCTGCAAATCGAATATTCCGTGGCAACCGCAGTGGCCTCGCTCTCGGGCTGGGTCGGGATGGAGGCGCGCGCCGCCGCGCCCGTGATGTTTGATGGCGCGCCGGTGACCGTCTATCCCAACATCCCGGATGGGGTGGATCAGGCCCAGCTGGTCATCACCGATTCCGACGGAACCGAGGTCGAACGAATCGAATTGGACGTCGGCGGCGAAGACGAAAGCTACGTTTGGGACGGCTACGATTCCGCCACCGGCACAGACTTTGCCCATGGCACCTACCACTTCCAGGTAGAGGGCTTCTCCCAAGGGGAATCCACCGGCCTCGCCACCGCCCAGGCCTACGGCCGCGTGACCGAGGCCCAGTTGCAGGGCGGAGAGATCCTGCTCGTCCTCGATGGCGGCTCCAGTATTACAACCGCCGACATCACCGGTATCCGCGACCCGGATCTGGCCTATTGATCCGCCTCAGCGCAGGTCACCCAACTTCAGGAGTGCATACATCGGCGGGACAAACGCCCGCCGCAACGGGCCCAAAGGAAATTTGGTCAGCGGCACCCGCATCGAAGGCGGGGTTTCCGCATCAGCCTGCGGGTCCAGCAACACCCGCGCCATTTGGGTGCCTGACCAGCTGGCCATGGCCACGCCATTGCCGTGATAACACATCGAGGCATACAGCCCCGGATGCCCCGGAACCGCACCAATAAATGGGGCCTTGGTGCGTGAAACACATACCATGCCAGACCATTGATGGGGCGTCTCGACATGTTTCCACGCCGGGAACATCCGCTCAAAATCCCGCCGGTTCGCCTTGCGTGCGGCGGCCTCCACCCCTGGCGTGGACAGGATGCCACCCCTGTTGCCAAACAAAAACCGTTTGTCCGGCATCAACCGAAAGTAATGCAGCAGATTGCGGCTGTCATAACTGGCCTGCAAGGTGGTCCAGCCCTGCGCTTCCAGCTCTTCATCCGTCATTGGCCGGGTCACCGAAACATTCGACTGCGACGGCAAATACCGCCCCCCCAACCAATCCGGCAAATCCTCGCTCGAATAGCCGTTTGTCGCCACAATGGCCCGGTCGCATCGCACCCTGCCGCCCGCGGTTGTCAGGGTCACACCCTGCCCCTGCGAATCAATCTCCAACACGGGCGAACGCTGAAACAACATCGCACCGGCCGCCTGCGCGGCACCGGCAATCCCCACCAGATATTTGCGCGGGTTCAGGCCAAACCCCAGCGGTATCGTCACCGCGCCAAAGAATCCCGCGTTCATCCCCTGGGCCGCCAGATCGTCCTGCTCGGACACCTGCGCTTCCATCCCATGGTGTGCCTCAAAGGAATCAGCATAACCGCGCATCTCTTCCATCGCGCGCGGGCTGTGGGCCAGCATTGTCTCGCCCTGCGAATGGCGATCCGCGTCAATACCATGTTCGGCCAACCGCGCTGACACCAACTCGATCGCCTTGCGCTCGGTCGCATGATGCTGCTTGCACCCGTCTTCTCCGAACTTCGCCCGCAACTCGGCATCGCTCAACCGCGACCCCCCCAGACAACAGAACCCACCGTTGCGCCCACTGGCCCCCCAGGCCGGCGTCATCGCCTCCAGCACGGCGACGCGCAAACCCGCCTCTGCCAGGGTCAGCGCCGCCGAAATCCCGGTAAATCCACCGCCGACAATGCCCACATCGACGCTCAGCTCGCCCGACTGCTCCGGCCAGTCCGGCGCGGCAATCGTTTCGTCCCACCAGCACCCGGTTCTGGGGCCCGCGCCATAGGCATGTTCCGAAAAGATCCGTTTCATCGCACAGCCACCCGCAACACAAACACAGCGGCGCCACATCCGAACGTCATAATAACTCTCCAGTCTGGTATCGGCGCATCATTCCCTCATTTTACAATTTGATCAAGTTTCGACATGTGATTAAACTCATCGCACCTGACAATTGCCCAAGGCTTCAGCATCCAAATGCCAAGACCGCGCCCCGCCCCTCCCGGCAACACCGCCAAAGCACCAATGGCCCTGGCCGGTGCCGGGCTCCCGCCGCCCCCTGCCCCAGAGCCCCCGGTCGCGGACACACCACCACCCGAGCGTGCCGACCGCCCGGCGCATGAGCGCACCTATTTCGCCCTGCGCGACATGATCCTGTTCGGTGACCTCCTGCCGGGTCAGCCGGTTACCATTCAGGGCCTCACCGACCTGCTGAACACAGGCATGACCCCGGTCCGCGAGGCGATCCGCCGCCTCACCTCCGAAGGCGCGCTAATGCTGCGTGGCAACCGCCGTATCAGCGTGCCGATCCTGTCAGAGCACGACATCAAAGACATTATTTTCATTCGAAAATCCGTGGAAACAGAGCTCGCCCGCCGCGCCACGCTCGTCATCACTCCCGCCCAGATTGACACCTTGCAAGCCATCGACGCCGCCCTGGATTCCGCTATCTCCGCCGGCGATATCCGCGCCTATCTGCGCCATAACTACCAATTTCACACCAGCCTTTACGCCATCGCAGACGCCCCCCTGCTGACCGAGGTCACCGACCGTCTTTGGCTGCGGTTTGGCCCATCGCTGCGGGTTGTCTGCGGACGTCTGGGCACCCAAAACCTGCCCGACTGGCACAAAGACATCCTCTCCGGCCTGCGCTCCGGCGATGCCGCCTCTGTCGCCAAGGCCACAGACCGCGACCTGGAACAGGGCATGGTCCAGGTGCTCGCCGCGCTCGATCTGCCCTCCCGAAACGCACCATCCGCCGCCAGCAGCTGACGCTGTGCTGATTGACAGACAATAATTTGATCATATTATCGCCGCAACCGTCTACAGGAGCCCCCCAATGTCCGCGATCACCAACCACATGCCCACCGCCGAGCTGCAACAGCTGGACGCCGCCCATCACATGCATCCGTTCACCGCCAACCACGACCTGGCGGCCAAGGGCGTGCGGGTCATCACCCGGGCCAACGGGGTCACCCTGACCGATAGCGAAGGCAATGAAATCCTCGACGGAATGGCCGGCTTGTGGTGCGTGAACATCGGCTATGGCCGCCCCGAACTGGCCGAGGCCGCCGCCCGCCAAATGCGCGAGCTGCCCTATTACAACACCTTCTTCCAAACCACCCATGTGCCCGCCATCGCTCTGGCCGCCAAGATCGCAGAGCTGACGCCGGGCGACCTGAACCATGTCTTCTTTGCCGCGGGCGGGTCCGAGGCGAATGACACAAACATCCGCCTCGTGCGCACCTACTGGCAAAACAAGGGCCAGCCGCAAAAGAAAATCATCATCTCGCGCAAGAACGCCTATCACGGCTCCTCCATGGGCAGCGCATCGCTGGGCGGAATGGCGGCGATGCATGGCCAGGGCGGCATGCCGATCCCCGACATCCACCACATCAACCAACCAAACTGGTGGGCCGAGGGCGGCGATAGCACCGCCGAAGACTTCGGCCTGGCCCGCGCCCAGGAACTGGAGCAGGCGATTCACGACCTGGGCGAAGACAACGTCGCCGCCTTCATCGCCGAACCGATCCAGGGCGCAGGCGGCGTGATCATCCCGCCCTCCACCTACTGGCCAGAGATCCAGCGCATCTGCGACGCCCATGACATCCTGCTCATCGCGGACGAGGTCATCTGCGGCTTTGGACGCACCGGCAACTGGTTCGGCAGCCAGACCCTCGACATCCACCCCGACATCATGACCATCGCCAAGGGCCTCAGCTCGGGCTACCAGCCCATCGGCGGTTCCGTTGTCACGGACGAGGTCGCCGCCACCATCGGCGAACAGGAATTCGCCCACGGCTATACCTACTCGGGCCATCCGGTCGCCGCGGCCGTGGCCCTGGAAAACCTGCGCATCCTCGAAGAGGAAAAGATCGTCGACCGTGTCCGCGAAACAACGGCCCCCTATCTGCACGACAAATGGACCGCGCTGGCCGATCACCCGCTGGTGGGCGAGGCCGTTGTCGTGGGCATGATGGGCTCCATCGCCCTGACACCACACAAGGAAAGCCGCGCCGCCTTTGCCGCCGATCCCGGCACCGTCGGGCAGATGTGCCGCGAACATTGTTTCGCCAACAACCTGGTGATGCGCCACGTCGGAGACCGCATGGTCATCTCGCCTCCGCTGATCATGACCACCGATGACATCGACTCGCTGATCCAGCGCGCGACCCATGCCCTGGACGCTACTTTTGCCCAGCTCAAGGACGCCGACATGCTCAAACCGCGGTCATAAAACGGCGCGATGGTCGTTTTTTGACCCAAAAACCGCGATTCGGTTGCATCCTCCCCGGCCTATATGTTTAGCTTTGCTTACAAAGCAGGCACCAAGCCTGCGCATATAAACCGGGGAGTCCCTCTTGGCGGACAGCGAAACAACGGACGCGTTTGTTGCATTCGAACGCGTACAAAAGAGCTATGACGGCGAAACTCTCGTCGTCAAAGACCTGAACTTGTCGCTCCCAAAGGGCGAATTTCTGACAATGCTCGGGCCCTCCGGGTCTGGCAAAACGACCTGCCTGATGATGTTGGCCGGGTTCGAAACAGCGACCTATGGCGACATCCGCCTGGACGGGGTTTCGATCAACAACATCCCGCCGCATAAACGCGGCATCGGCATGGTGTTTCAGAACTACGCCCTTTTCCCGCACATGACCGTGGCCGAAAATCTGGCCTTCCCGCTCGAAGTCCGCAAAATGGGCAAATCCGAGCGTGAAGCCAAGGTCAAACATGTGCTCGACATGGTTCAGATGGGTGAATTCGGCGGGCGCCGCCCGTCCCAGCTTTCGGGTGGTCAGCAACAGCGTATCGCGCTGGCCCGCGCTCTGGTCTTCGAGGCCGAGCTGGTGCTGATGGACGAACCGCTGGGCGCGCTCGACAAACAATTGCGCGAACACATGCAGTTTGAAATCAAACGCATCGCAGACGAATTGGGCATCACCGTGGTCTACGTCACCCATGACCAGACCGAAGCCATGACAATGTCCGACCGGGTCGCCGTTTTCAACGATGGCCGCATTCAGCAACTCGCGCCCCCCGATCAACTCTACGAAGCGCCCGACAACAGCTTCTGCGCTCAGTTCATCGGTGAAAACAACACGCTCGAAGGCATCGTCAAAGAAATCCAAGGCCAACAGGCCCTGGTGCAGCTGGACGATGGCGAGCTGATCAATTGCAACCCGATCAATGTTGGCGTCGGCGACCGCACCCGCGTGTCCATCCGCCCCGAACGGGTCGAGTTCAACAAGGAACGCCTTCAGGAAGGCACCCATACGATCAAAGCCGAAGTGCTTGAATTCATCTATATGGGCGACATCTTCCGCACCCGGCTCCGGGTGGCCGGAAATGATGAATTCATCATCAAGACACGTAACGCGCCCGACCAGGTGCGTTTGCAGCCAGGCCAGCAAATCGAAATCGGCTGGCTGCCCGAAGATTGCCGTGCACTGGACGCCTAGCGTCCAGGCCGCCGCAATGACCCGGCGAAAGAACCGGGCAAAAGTATCTCGAAGAGGTTCAACTAGGAGAACATAAATGAACTTTAAATCCCTGACCGCGCTTGTCGCGACAACGGCGCTTTGCGCACCGATGGCATTTGCCGACGGTCATATGGCCAAGGAAATGACAATCGTCAGCTGGGGCGGCGCTTACAGCAAGTCACAGCAGCGCGCCTATCATGACCCCTATTCGGAAATGACCGGCACCAAGATCATCAATGATGACAGCTCGGCCGAAGCCGTGGCAAAACTGCGCGCCATGAACGAAGCCGGCAACGTCACATGGGACGTGGTCGACGTTGTGGCCGCTGACGCCATCCGCCTGTGCGACGAAGGCCTGGCAATGGAAATCGACGCGGACACAATGCTCGCCGCAGCCCCCGACGGGACATCTGCGACCGAAGATTTTGGTGAACTGCTGGTTTCCGAATGCTTCATCCCTCAGATCGTCTATTCCACAACCTTCGGCTATCGCACCGACCTGGTGGGTGACACACCCCCAACATCGGTCTGCGCCATCTTCGACACCGAAGGCTACCCAGGCAAGCGCGCCCTCGAAAAGCGCCCGATCGCCAATGTTGAATGGGCTCTGCTCTGTGACGGTGTTCCAAAGGACGAAATCTATGACGTCCTCGCCACCGAAGCGGGTCAGGAACAGGCTCTGGCCAAACTGGCCACGATCAAGGACGACGTGATCTGGTGGTCCGCAGGCGCTGACACGCCTCAGCTGCTGGCTGACGGCGAAATCGTTATGGGTTCCACCTACAACGGTCGCCTGTTCTCGGTCATCGAAGAGCAGAACCAGCCTGTTGCAATGCTCTGGGACGCCCAGATGTTCGACCTGGACGGCTGGATCATCCCTGCCGGTCTCTCGCCCGAGCGTCAGGCGCGTGCACTTGACTACATCATGTTCGCCACAGACACCCAGCGTCTGGCGGATCAGGCCAAGTACATCTCTTACGGTCCGGCACGTGCCTCCTCGGCGCCACTGGTTGGCAAGCACGCTGACCTGGGCATCGAAATGGCACAGCATATGCCAACAGACCCAGAGAACGCAAAGAACACGTTCCTCTATAACTACGAGTTCTGGGCAGACTATCGCGACGACATCGACGCCAAATTCCAGGCGTGGCTCAGCAAGTAATCTGCTGACCAGCAGGGCGGGTCAAACCCGCCCTGCAACCCTCCCAGACGAGTGGGGATAAACCTCACCGCCGTACGACAGACCGACAGGGGCCAAAATGACCGACGCCAGCCAATCCGGACCGATGCTCGCCGCCGACGGCACGCCACTCAAACGCAGCCTCGCCCGCGCCTTGCGCATGCAGAAAATCCGCGCGCTGCTGCTGATTGCCCCGCTGCTTTTATTCATCATGATCACCTTCATTCTTCCGATCGGCGACATGCTGCTGCGCTCGATCAAGAATGACATCGTGCCCGACACCCTGCCAAAAACCGTCGTCGCGCTTCAGGATTGGGACCCATCCTCCAACACAGCGCCCGACGAAGCGGTCTTTGCCGCCCTGGCCCAGGACCTCAAGGTCGCGGTCGAATCCAAGACGCACACACGCCTTGGCTCCCGCCTCAACTACGAACAAACCGGCGCCGCCTCTCTGTTCCGCAAATCCGGGCGCAAGGTAAAGCGCATGGATCTGGAGGCCGACGCCCCCTTCAAGGAAGCTTTCGCCAAGATCGACAAGAAATGGGTCGAACCCGAGATCTGGAAAACGATCAAGGCCTATTCCCCGCGCATCACCAATGGCTACTTCCTCAATTCCATCGACATGCAAAAAGGGGCCGAAGGCGGAGCCGAGGCCAGACCCGAAAACCAACGCATCTACATCACCCTCTTCATCCGCACGATGATCATGTCCACGGTCATCACCGTCTCTTGTATCGTGCTCGGCTATCCGGTCGCCTGGTTGCTGGCCAACCTGCCCGCGCGACAGGCCAACCTGCTGATGATCCTGGTGCTCCTGCCCTTCTGGACCTCGCTGCTGGTGCGCACATCAGCCTGGAAAGTGATGCTCCAGCAACAAGGGGTCATCAACGATACCCTCGTCTGGCTGGGCCTCGTCGCGGATGACTCCCGGCTGATCATGATCAACAATCAGTTCGGCACCATCACCGCGATGACCCATATTCTGCTGCCATTCATGATCCTGCCGCTCTACTCGGTGATGCAGACCATCTCGCCCACCTATCTGCGCGCGGCAAAATCCCTGGGCGCCGACAATTGGACTGCCTTCTGGCGCGTGTATTTCCCACAATCCGTGCCGGGCATCGGCGCCGGCTCCATCCTCGTCTTCATCCTGTCCATCGGCTACTACATCACCCCCGAGATCGTCGGCGGCACCAAAGGCGTCTTCATCTCCAACCGGATCGCCTATCACATCTCTTCCTCGCTGAACTGGGGACTGGCCGCCGCGCTGGGCACAATTCTGCTGGGGATCGTCCTGATCTTCTACTGGTGTTACGACAGGATCGTCGGCATCGATAACGTCAAGCTGGGAGGCTAATGCCATGAGCACTTTCGCCGCAATCCAGCGCACACCCGTCAGCTTCTACGTTCCCGTCACCGCCGCCGCAGGCGCCCTGGCCGGACTGTTTGTCGGCACCGCCCAGAACAACACATTCCTGGGCATCATCCTGGGGGCCGCCATCCTGGCCCTGCTGGCCTTCGTCGCCACCAAATTCGTACCCGAGCGTATCGCGCGCTGGGGCGTGCTGGCCCTGTTCGGGCTGGCAGGCTTCCTGCTCAGCGGGCTTCCGGCCATGGTGGTCGGCCTGCTGTTTGGCTGGTTCTTTGGCTGGTTCATATTCTGGCTGTTCGAGGGCCGCTACCGCGGCACACTCGCCCCCTATCTCACCTCACGCCAGGTGCTGTGGCACTACACCTTCCGGGTCATCTGTGGCGCTATCTTCGTGTTCCTGATCACCCCGATCCTCGTGGTGCTCCCCCTCAGCTTCAACGCGCAGGATTTCTTTACCTTCACCCCCGAGATGCTGGCCTTCGACCCCGCAGGATACTCGCTCAAACACTACCGCGACTTCTTCAACAACGATGACTGGCAAAACGCACTGCGCAATTCCCTGATCATCGCACCATTCGCCACCATCCTCTCGGTCAGCTTCGGAACCCTCGCCGCCATCGGCCTCAGCCAGAACCACGTGCCGGGCCGCCATATCATCATGGCGCTGCTGATCTCTCCGATGATCGTACCGCTGATCATCTCGGCCGCCGGCATGTATTTCTTCTACTCCCGCATCGGCCTGCAAGGCACCTATCTGGGCGTCGTACTGGCCCATGCCGCCCTGGGCATTCCCTTTGTGATCATCACCGTAACGGCCACCCTGGTCGGCTTTGACCAATCGCTCACCCGCGCGGCGGCCAACATGGGGGCCGACCCGGTCACCACCTTCTTCCGGGTGCAAATGCCACTGATCCTGCCCGGCGTCATCTCGGGCGGCCTCTTTGCCTTCATCACCTCATTTGACGAAGTCGTCGTGGTCCTCTTTGTCGGCTCAGCCGGGCAGAAAACCCTGCCCTGGCAAATGTTCACCGGCTTACGAGAACAAATCTCTCCGACCATCCTCGCCGTGGCGACCATCCTCGTGATCGTCTCTATCGCGCTGCTCACAGTGGTCGAGATTCTGCGCCGCCGCTCCGAGCGCCTGCGCGGGATGAGCCCGGGCTAAACAAACCCCCGGATCTTTAAGAGCTCAAAAAAGGGCCCGGCCAACTCAATGGCCGGGCCTTTCCTTTGGCGCAAACGCACCCGGTTCAACCGCCCTTGCGCAACTCTGTCAAAGCAGCGGGCGAGGCATAGCCATCCGGCACCCGCCCCAGCGACACCTGCCAGGCACGCACCGCCGCGATCGTCAACGGACCAATCCGCCCATCAATCTTGACCGTATCAAACCCGGCCCGCGTCAATCGCGTCTGCAACTCGATCCGCTCGTCAAAGGTCAACGCCCGGTCCGTCACCGGCCAGGACCCTTTGATCGGTCCCGCGCCCATAATCCGATCCGCCAGATGACCCACGCCAATCACATAGGCGTCTGCCGTGTTATAGGCCTCCAGCACCTCGAAATTGTCAAAGATCATAAAGGCAGCCCCCTGATACCCCGCCGGCAACAGGATCGACGCCCGGCCATAATCCGGCACCGCCGCCCCCTTCATATCGGTAATGCCGATCCCGGCCCAATCCGACGGCATCCGCATGATCTCGCGGTTGGCCAGAGTGTACTCAAACCCTTCGGGCAATTGCACTTCCACGCCCCAGGGCTGCCCATGGGTCCAGCCGTGATGCTTCAGATAGGCCGCTGCCGAGGCCAGCGCATCACGCGGGTCATCCCCCCAAATGTCACGCTTGCCATCCTTGGTGAAATCAACCGCATGTTCCAGAAAGGACGAAGGCATGAACTGCGTATGCCCCATCGCCCCGGCCCAGCTGCCGGTCATCTGTCCGGGCGTCGTGTCTCCGGCTTGCAGGATCTTCAGCGCATCCAGCAACTGACCTTCGAAAAACGCACTGCGACGCGGATCATAGGCCAGCGACGCCAGCGACTGGATCACAGAATGAGACCCCCGAAACCCGCCATAGGCGCTCTCCAGACCCCAGATCGCCACCAGCACCTGTTTTTCGACCCCATAGGTTGCCTCGATCTGGTCCAGCGTCGCTGCGTTCTTCTTCAACGCCGCCTTTCCATTGGCCACCCGCGCTTGCGACACCGCAGTGCTCAGATACTCCCAAACCGTCTTGGTAAACTCGTTCTGATTGCGATCCCGGCGAACCACTTCGCTGTCATAGCGCACACCGCGCAGGGCCGCATCCAACGTCGCGGGCTGAATGCCCGCCTCCTGCGCGCGGGCGCGAAACCCATACAGCCAACTGTCAAAATCCGGCTCGGCCGGCACCGTCTTCATCGCCACAGCGATGGACTCCGGGCGTTCCACCGGACGCAAGGATTGCTCCAACGTGCCCGCCATACCCGACGTTCCCGCAATCAGGCCAAGACCTGCCAAAAACACGATACGCATAACGTTTCCCTGATGACCTGCTCAGGGCTAACCCTAGCCCGAACCGTCCCTTCGGCAAAGCAAAGCTGCGCGCGCGCGCAAGCCTCCGCTCAGATCTCGCGCCACAGGGCCACATCGCACCCGGGGGCTACCGCCGCCGCACGACGTTCCGCTTGGTCTTGGCCGATTTCTTGCGCCCGCGCGCCGCCTTGCGCCGCGCCCCCGCACGCCCGGGCATCGGCCCCCGTGGCAGGGCCTTATCCTCCAGCGCCAACAGCTCCAGCTGGATGCCGCCCGTCACCGCCGCCGCCTCCAGCAACCGCACCGTAACCCGCTGCCCAACCGAAAGCGTCATCCCCGTGTCCGACCCCATCAGCGTGGCCGCCTCGCGGTCATAGTGGAAATACTCCCGCCCCAATGTCCGAATCGGAATCATCCCATCCGCACCGGACCCATCCAGACGCACAAAGACACCAAAACGCGCGATCCCGCTGATCCGCCCTTCGATCTCATCCCCGACCCGCTCGCTCAGATAGGCCGCCAGATACCGGTCCGTGGTATCCCGCTCGGCCAACATCGACCGACGCTCGGTCATCGAAATATGCGTCCCGGTCTCTTCCAGCCGATCCGCCTCTTCACTCGGCAAACCATCCTCACCCCAGCGATGCACCGAGATCAAAGACCGATGCACAACCAAATCCGCATAGCGCCGGATCGGAGAGGTAAAATGCGCGTATTTCCGCAGCGCCAACCCGAAATGCCCGAAATTCTCGGGCGCGTAATAGGCCTGCGTCATCGACCGCAGCGTTGTCATATTGATCAACTCCGCATCGTCAGTCCCGGCCGCCGCATTCAGCAGCTGGTTCAAATGCCGCGTCTGCAAAACCTGCCCCTTGGCCAGAGGAAAGCCCGCCGCCATCGCCGTTTCGCGCAGCGCCTCCAGCTTTTCGGGCGCCGGTTCCTCATGCACCCGGAACAACAAAGGCGACCGTTTGGCCACCAAGGTCTCGGCCGCGCAGACATTGGCCGCGATCATCAGCTCCTCGATCAGCCGATGCGCCTCCAACCGATCCTTGAAATTGACCGACGTCACCTTGCCCTCGTCCGACACCTCGATCCGCCGCTCCGGCAGATCCAGATCCAAAGGCTGCCGCTCGGCCCGCGCGCGCATCAACGCCGCATGGGCCGCAAACAAGGGCCGCAGCACCGTGTCCACCAAAGGCGCCGCACGGTCGCTGGGGGCATCCTCCACAGCCGCCTGCGCCTCTTCATAGGTCAACGACGCGACCGAGCGCATCAACCCGCGATGAAACCCATGGCTCAGCTTGTGACCGCCCTCGTCAAACACCATCCGCACCGCGATACAGGCCCGCGCCACACCCTCGTGCAGCGAACACAGATCCCCCGACAAACGATCCGGCAGCATCGGCACCACGCGATCCGGGAAATAGCTCGAATTGCCGCGCTTGCGCGCCTCTCGGTCCAGCGCGCTGCCCGGCGTGACATAGGCCGCCACATCCGCAATCGCGACCCAGACCACATGGCCCCCCGGATTGCCCGGATCCTCGTCCGCATGGGCATAAACCGCATCGTCATGATCGCGCGCATCCGACGGATCAATCGTTACCAGAGGCAAATCCCGCAAATCCTCGCGGCCCTCCAGCCCCACAGGCTGCGCCGCATCCGCCTCGGCCACCGCCGCATCCGAAAACACATCCGGAATGCCATGCTGATGGATCGCAATCAAAGACACCGCCCGTGGCGCCGAAGGATCCCCCAACCGCGCCACAATCCGCGCCGCCGGCAGGCCCATGCGCCCCTTGGGGCCGGCCTGCTCGGCCTCGACCAATTCGCCATCCTTGGCGCCATGCATTGCCCCGGGCGCCACACGCCACTCGCTCTGCGCCGCCTTGTCGATCGGCACAATCCGTCCGCCCTCGGCCCCGGCCCGGAACACGCCCAGAATCCGCTTGGGGTTGGTCCCGATCCGCCGGATCAACCGCCCCTCGTAATGATGCGCCTCGCCCTGAACCAGAGCCAGCCGCGCCAAAATCCGATCACCCTCTCCCAGGGCCGGATCCGACGCCCGAGGCATCATCAACACCACCGGCTCCACGCCTTCGCCGTCCCACTCCAGCGGGCGCGCGAACAAATCGCCATCCCCATCCGCCCCGGTCACCTGCAACACCGAAACCGGCGGCAACCGCTCCGGGTCCCGATAGGTCTTGCGTCGTTTCTCCAGATGCCCCTCGGCTTCCAGCTCCTTCAGGATCCGTTTCAGGTCAATCCGGTCACTGCCCTTCAGGCCAAAAGCCTTCGCCAGGTCACGCTTGGAGGTTTGCGTCGGGTTCGCCGAGATCCAGTCCAGTATCTCTGCCTTTGAGGGGATGCGCGTCATGGCATCGCCCTATCACGCCGACCCAGCCCCGTCATGCCGAAAAGCGGTCAAACCAGAGCCAGATCCGCCCCTGTGTCCACATCACGCAGCGGGTCGATCAAGACATCCGCCAAAGGCGCCACACTTGCCCGCGTCTGCGCCAATGTATCGGGTGCCGACCAGCGCACAGAGCGCATGAAACTATGCGGCATCCCCCGAACACCACGCAGACCAACCAACCAGAAACCGCCATCCCGCGCCGGGCCAAACACCGCATCCGCCCGGCCCAGCGCCCGAAAGGCCCGCCAGACATGCGCCCGCGTCACCCCCGGAATATCCGATCCGATCAACACCACCGGCCCCGGCCCGGCGGCCAGCTGCGCCCGCATCCGCGCGCCCAGATCGCCGCGCCCCTGCGCACGACGCGCCAGATCACCCGGCCAATGCCGCGCCCCCACCGCCCGGTCCGGCGCCACCGCCAGCACGATCCGCCACCGCGGATCGCGCAACCGGCGCAGCAGCGCCGCAACCTGATGGCGATACCACCACACCGCCGGCACGGTCCCGATGTCGCGGCTCAGCCGGGTCTTGACCCGCCCCGGAACCGGCGCCTTGACCATCACGACCAGCGTGCGTGTCACGCAAAATAATCCGCCAGGATCTGGGTATAGACCGCCTTGAGTTGATGGATCTGCTCAACCGGAACACATTCATCCACCTTATGCATTGTACGCCCAACCAGGCCAAATTCGACCACCGGACAATGTGACTTTATGAATCGCGCATCCGACGTGCCCCCGGTGGTCGACAAAACCGGCGTCACGCCGGTCTGTGTCTGCACCGCTTTGGACACCAGATCCGACAAGGCGCCAGGCGGGGTCAGAAACGCCTCGCCCGAAACCTTGGTGCGCATCTCGACCGTCACATCAAATTCTGCCGCAACCGCATCACCCTCGGCACGCAGCCACTCGGTCAGGGACGCGCCGCTGTGCGTATCATTGAACCGCAGATTCACCGCCCCGCTACAGGCCGCCGGGATCACATTTGTCGCCGGGTTGCCGGTATCAATCGTCACCACCGCCAGGGTCGAGGCATCAAAATGCGCCGTCCCCTGATCCAACTCGCGCGAGGCCAGCCGATCCATCAACCGGGCCATTGCAGGCAACGGGTTCCGGGCGCGGTGAGGATAGGCCGAATGCCCCTGCACCCCTGTCACCGTAAACCAGGCCGACATCGACCCGCGCCGCCCGATCTTGATCATCTCGCCCATCACCTCGGGGCAGGTCGGCTCGCCCACCAGACAGGCGCTCATGGCTTCGCCCTCGGCCGCCATGTAATCCAGCAGCGCGGTTGTCCCGTCCAGCGCCTCGCCCTCTTCATCGCCGGTAATGGCCAGCACAACGGCTCCATCGGGCGGGGTGTCGCGCACAAAATCAATCGCCGCCGCCGCAAAGGCCGCAACCCCCGATTTCATATCGGTCGCCCCCCGGCCATACATCACCCCGTCAATCTCAGCTGCCGAAAACGGATCATGCGTCCAATCCGCCGGATCCCCCGGAGGCACCACATCCGTATGCCCATTGAACCCAAAGGTCCGCGCATGGCCCTTTTGTCCCCAGCGAGCATAAAGATTGGCCACATTGCCCCGGTCCACCCGCGTGCACTCAAACCCGGCAGCGCTCAGCAGAGGCTCCAACAGGGCCAAAGCCCCACCTTCTTGCGGTGTCACCGACGGGCATCTGATCAGCTCCGCAGTCAGTTTCGCAGCATCTGTGTGCATGGTTCTTCGTCCCCTTGTCCTTTTTCTCCACAGGCCACACCCAACATTGTGACATAGTTGCGACGTAACTGTCGCCAAATTGGGGCGCGCTTGCCCGAAATGGGTTAACAGCCCGTCGCACCCTGTGCTAGAGTCCTGTCAAACAAAAGAATTCCCTGAGGCAGGGACCGAGCAGTTCAATTTTGAGACCCACAGAATATCTGTGCGCACCTGTAGCGTACGGAGTGTTTGGTCTCGTCGGGCCATACCTGCCTTTAACCAGTAGGTTTGTTGTACTATGCCCGTCACCGCGTCAGAACTCTCCATCAACACAAACGCCTCTGCCGATGCTATGGCCAATACCATATTTGGCGACGGCGTGCAGATCGTGGCGGGCACCGCCGACTATACCGGCGACAACCGCTCCTCCGGCATCTTCTCCGGCGGCGACACCACCTCTCCGGGCGTGACACCCAGCGACAGCGGCGTGATCCTGACGACCGGCCGCACATCGTCTTTCACCAACTCCAGCGGCGACCCGAACAGATCGAGCCAGACCACCACCAGCAGCAGCGGCCAGAACAATAATTCGGATTTCAACAGCGCAGCCGGCACACGCACCTACGACGCCTCCTACCTCGACGTCGACTTCATCCCGGATGGCGATTATGTCACCATGCAATTCGTCTTCGCCTCCGAAGAATACCCGGAATACGTCAATTCGATCTATCAGGATATCGTCGCCGTCTGGATCAACGGCAGCCTCGTCGAACTCGAAGTCGGCGACGGCGACGCCGACCCGGGCAACGTGAACTCCAGCACCAACGAAAACCTCTTCATCTCCAACGCCAACGACGACTACAACACCGAGGCCGACGGCTTCACCGTCACAATGACCCTCACCATCCCGGTCAACGCAGACACCGTGAACTCGATCCGGATCGGCATCGCAGACGTGGGCGACAGCAGCTATGACAGCTGGCTGCTCATCGCCGCCGACAGCGTTCAAAGCAGCCTCGTCGCCCTCGAAGACAGCGCCACAGTCTACCCCAACGGCACCGTCACCCTCGACGTCACCGCCAACGACCAGGCCAGCGGCACGCTCACCATCACCGAAATCAACGGCGTCGCAGTCGTCGCAGGCGACACCGTCAACCTGAACACAGGCCAATCCGTCACCCTCAACGCCAATGGCACCCTGACCGTCATTGGCGATGGCGACATCGAAGACTTCAACTTCACCTACTCCGTCACCGATGGCACCAACACCGACACCGCCTTTGTCCAGATCGAATCCGTCCCCTGCTTTGTCGCAGGCACCCTCATCCGCACACCCGAAGGCCAGAAACCGGTCGAATCCCTGCGCCCCGGCGACCTCGTCACCACCAAGGACGACGGCAACCAACCCATCCGCTGGGCCGGTGCCCGCACCGTCCCCGCAACCGGAGACCTCGCCCCCGTCCATATCCGCGCCGACACCTTCGGCCGCCACGACGACCTGTATGTCTCGCCCCAACACCGCATCCTGATACAGGACAGCCTGGCCGAACTCCTCTTTGGCGAAGGCGAAGTCCTCGTCGCCGCCAAAGACCTGATCAACGACCGCTCCATCACCCGGCTCCAGGCCCCAAACGTCACCTACGTCCACATCATGTTCGACCGCCACCAGGTGATCTATTCCCAGGGCCTCGAAACCGAAAGCTTCCTGCCAGGCCCCCAAAGCACCAATATCCTCGACCAGCAAACCCTCGACGAAATCTGCCGCATCTTCCCCGAGCTCGACCCGACCTCGGGCGCCGGCTACAGCCCGGCCGCCCGGCGCACCCTGCGCCACTACGAAGCCCAGCTGCTCAAAACGTCAAAGGTGGCCTGAGCATGACGTGGATCGGCCTCAGGGACAAAGACGCGGGCTACTTCAACCCCCAGGGCCTGGACGACACCCCGACGCAACCGGCGATGACAACCCAGCCGCTCAGCGATGACCGGCTGATCACCCGCGGCTCGCTCCTGATGGAAACCCGCCTCACGCCCGGACGACGCCCCCAAACCCTGCTGCGCTTTGCCTCCAACAACAGCTGGCCCGTGCAGATGTCCCTCTCCTCCACACCCAATTGCGGCGTCTCTTTCGTCCTCGACCAGGCCGGCATCCTGACCCACGGCACCGTCAGCCTGCCACTGACCGAGCGTCTGGAAACCCTGCAAATCACCTATAGCTGGGACGCCCCGCAGAAATGGGGCCGCCTGATCCTCTCCCATGTCGACAGCGGCACTTTCGCCGTCGCCCAGGTCAGCGCTCCAACTCCGATCCGCCTGGCCGACATCCAGGCCCTCACGCAGGCCCAAAACGCCTGCTTCCTCTCACCCGATGTCTCTTTCCTCGCCGTCTCTACCGATATCGAACCCACCGGCCCCTCGCCCAGCCTTGCCGCGCGAACCCCCATCGAAACCCCCAACGGGCCAATCCCCGTTTCGCGCCTGCGCCGCGGCGACACCGTCTATTCCGACACCGGAGAGATCGTGCCAGTCCTCCACAGCCTCGCACGCACGGTCCCGGCCCGTGGCACCTTTGCCCCTGTCCGCCTGCGGTCCCCCTACTTCGGCCTTCTGCGCGACACCGTCGTCGCCCCGACCCAACGCATCAAACTCTCTGGCAGCGTGGTCGACTACATGTTCGGAACCGAGGCCGTGCTCGCCTCCGCCAACCACCTCGCAGGCGGCATCACAGCCAAGATGGTCGACGCCGGCCCGGTCATTACCTACTACCACATCCTCCTGCCCCAGCACCAAACCATCCAATCCTCCGGCATCTCATTAGAGAGCCTGTATATCGGGCGAATCCGGCGCAAAAAGCAGCAATTGGCCGCCACCATCTTTGCCAATCTGGACCGCGCCCACCTGCCCGAACACGCCGCCCCGGCCTTTCCCATCATCCGCCAGTTCGACGCACTGGTGCTTGCAGAACAACGCTCTGCCTGAAACACACCCAGATCTTGCCCGCTTGCATAAGACCGCATAGGGAATACGCCAACAACACGCGTTTCAAGAACCGTTTCAGGAACACCTCCATGCGTCGCGCCATGCACCGCTTCGGCAAGATATCCGGCCAAACATGTGACCACAGATCCGCTGGGCGGCCCTGGCTGTGCCTTGGCCTGTTGCTCTTGTTCCTATGCGTCCCACTGATCCTGCTGGCGCCCCAGCCCGCAACCGCGCAAACCGAAACCGAAACCGATCAGACCGCAGCCACCCGGGACGGCAACAGCCCCCAAACCCTCATCGTTTCCACCGTCACCCGGCCGCCCTTCTCCATGCCCGACGGCGACCTGAACACAGGTTTCTCGATGGAGCTGTTGCGCGCCCTGGCCGTCGAACTCGACTGGCAGCTGCAAATCAACCGATACGAGATCTTCGGCGATATGCTGCGCAGCGTTGCCACTCAAAACGCCGACCTCGCCATCGCCAATATCTCCATCACCGCCGCCCGTGAAGAAATCATGGACTACAGCCAGCCGATCTTTGAATCCGGCCTGCAAATCATGGTCCCTCTGAAATCCACCCGCGCCCCTTCGATCTTCCGCGCCGTGATGTCCACCGACCTGCTGCTTTTCATCGGACTGGCCTTCTTCGTGCTGTTCGGCGGCGGCATGCTGATGTGGTTTTTCGAACGCCGGGCGCAGCCCTATTTCGACCGCACCGCGACCGAGGCTATGTTTCCCTCCTTTTGGTGGGCGCTCAATCTGGTCGTGAACGGCGGCTTCGAAGAGCGCGTCCCGCGCACCATCTTCGGGCGCATCTTTGCCGTGCTGCTGGTGGTCTCGTCGCTGTTCATCGTGTCGATCTTTGTGGCGAAAATCACCTCCGTGATGACGGTGAATGCGATAACCACCAATGTCAGCAGCGTCAGCGACCTCTACGGCCAGCGTGTCGCCTCCATCTCGGGGTCCACCGCCGCCGGTTTCCTGAACCGCCGCGAAATCAGCTTTCGCGGCTACGAAGACCTGCAACCTCTGCTACGGGATTTTGAATCGGGTGAAATCGACGCCGTCGTCTTTGATTCCCCGATCCTCAGCTATTACGCCAGCCACCAGGGCCGTGATTTCGGGGTGATGGTGGGGTCCATCTTCCTGCGCGAAAACTACGGCATCATCTTCCCCGACAGCAGCCCCCTCGTCGAAGACGTCAACCGCGCCCTGCTGGGCCTGCGAGAGGACGGCACCTACGACACCATCTACCGGCGCTGGTTCGGCTCCACCAACTAAAACATAACCCTCAGTCAGAACCGCCCGTCAGCCGCACAGAACCCCTCGGACCGGTGTTTGTCCCGGGGCCTAATTTTCTGATTATTAAATAGTTTCAGTAACTTAACCCAATGTCCCAGCTAGGACATCTGGTCCTTGTCCCCGAAATAAGGGGTCATCTGCGCCACGATCACCGCATTTTCGGCCAGCGCCCGCTCCATCAGCCCGCGCTCTTCCTCGCCAATCTCATGCCCCGCCTCCTCGCGTTCCGCCAGGGTGCCATAGCCGGTCACATCCAGCGGCGCCAGATCGGCCTGTTTGAGCACGGCCACCGTTTCGCGCACCGCCTCCGCTTCGTCCACGCCACTGGCAAAGCACATCAATCCAGCCCCGGTCGCCCCCTTGGGCAGCCCGTCACCATCCTTGCGGCCAACCTCGACGACCAGGGTAAAGACCTGCTGCCGGCTTATCTTTTTCTCTGCCATGATCCCTCCGGTCTGGTGGAGTTTACCTGTCAGAAATTCACGCGAACCGCAAAGCCAATCGACGCGCGCCGTCCCGCGCGCGCCATAAATCCCAGGGTCAGGAGGACGTCGCCGCCGACAGGGCCGTATCCATCAACGCCTTGATCTCGGCCTGGGCAGTGCCCGCAACAATCCGGCCCAACTCCTGATCACCCTTCAGCACGATCAACGTCGAACGCCGCGGAATCCGCCGCGAGGTGGTCACCTCGGCCTTGCGGAAATCATCCCAGTCCACGCGCACAAACTCCACGCTCTTCCCATAGGCCGGGTTCTGTTCCAGCAGCTCCAGAATAACCCGTTTCTGACGCGCACAGGTGCCGCACCAATCGGCCGCATAGTCCACAAAAACAGTTTTTCCCTCAGACAACATGGTCTGGATCATACCGGGCGTGTAATCCCGAAACCCGGTCGCAGCAAATGCAGGACGGGCCAGAACAATGGCGGCGCTACTGGCCAGAAAGGCACGACGAGAAACAGTCATCAAAAGACTCCTTGTTTGACTAAAAGGTTACGGACAGATCCTGGAACCAATAAGGCAGCGCCTGAACGGCCCAGGCCTCGATCATATGATGCACACCGGTCAACAACATCAGACCGACGGCGATGAAAACAACACCCATGAATGGTTTGGATTTTTGGGCCAACCCCCGCAAGGCCGTGGCGCGCGACCGGATCGCAGATTGCGCCCCCATGCCGATCCCGACAATCAGGGTCGATACCCCGAGGGAAAAGAAAACCATGATCAAAAAGGCCCAGCCCAAACTCTCGCCCGCCGAGGCGAGCGCAATCGCGCCCCCCAAGGTCGGACCGATACACGGGCTCCAGACCGCGCCCAGCAAGGCACCGCCCATAAACTGGCCCCGCAAACCCGCGCTCGGGCCTGCTTCGATCTGCGCGTCAGCCGCCGAAGCGAACCCGGCGGTGACCGCCTCAAACCGATGGCCCAGGGCCGGAACCAGCAGCACCACCCCAAAAACCACCATCGCCCCGGCCCCGATCAGACCCAAGGTCTCGGAATCCAGACCAATCGAATAGCCAACCGTGGCAATCAACATGCCAAAGCCGACAAAGGCCACGCTCATCCCCGCCGCCAGGGCCAGCGGCCCCCGGCTATCCGCCTGAAGCGCGCCGACCAATACGATCGGCAGCACCGGCAAGACACAAGGGTTGATGAGCGTCAAAAGGCCCGCGAGATATGCAAAGATCAAATCCATATCCGTCGTATACGGACGAAAGAGGGCCACGGGAAATAAACTCCCGTGGCCCAAACTTCACTTGCACGTTATGGAATGTTTCGAACCATCCCATATCAAGGTTTCGTATTCTCAGTCGCGCAGCAGATCATTGATGCCGGTTTTCGAGCGGGTCTGCTCGTCCACACGCTTCACGATCACGGCGCAGTACAGGTTGACCCCGCCGGTCGATGGCAAGGAGCCGGACACGACCACCGAATAGGGCGGAACTTCGCCATAGGTGATCTCGCCCGTGGCACGATCAAAGATCTTGGTGGACTGACCCAAAAAGACGCCCATGCCCAAAACGGAACCTTCGCGCACGATCACGCCCTCGACCACTTCGGAACGGGCCCCGATAAAGCAGTTGTCTTCGATGATCGTCGGACCGGCCTGCATCGGCTCCAACACGCCACCAATGCCCACACCGCCGGACAGATGCACATTCTTGCCGATCTGCGCACACGAACCGACCGTCGCCCATGTATCAACCATGGTGCCTTCGTCGACATAGGCCCCAAGATTCACAAAGGACGGCATCAACACCACACCCGGCGCGATAAAGGCAGATTTGCGAACAACGCAGTTGGGAACGGCCCGGAACCCGGCCGCTTTCCACTGATTGTCGCCCCAGCCTGCGAACTTGCTATCAACCTTGTCCCACCAGCCGCCGCCCTGCGGACCGCCGGATTGTTGTTCCATATCCTTAATCCGGAACCCCAGCAGGACCGCCTTTTTGGCCCATTGGTTGACGTGCCAGCTGCCGTCTTCCTGTTTCTCGGCCACGCGCAACCCGCCGCCGTCCAGCGCGTTCAGCGTATCCTCGATCGCTTCGCGTTGCTCACCCGTGGTGGCAGGTGAAATTGTGTCGCGCGCGTCCCAGGCGGCTTCGATGGCGGCTTCTAATTGGGCATTTGACATGTTCGGGCTCCATGAATGTCGGTTCAGCGCCCTATAGCGAGCGCAGCCGCCTCAGACAACGGCGAGATCGATTTGAGCGTGCGTTACGCGCCAGCCAGCGGGTCCGGTGCAACATTCGCACCACAAAGCAGCACGGCGACCCGTTCATTCTGGGCCGGCACATATGCCCCGGACATCAAGGCCGCCAGGGCCGTCGCCCCCGCCGGTTCCACCAACAGGCGACGCTCTTGCCACAGGGCAGCCTGCGCCGCCGCGATCGCGCTGTCCGAGACACGCACACTCTCACCCAGGTGAGCTTGCGACAACTCAAAGCAGATGTCACCGATCCGGCGCGCGCCCAACGCATTGGCCGCAATGCCGCCAACCTCGACATCAACCGGAGCGCCCGCAGCCAGGGCCGCATTCAGAGCACAGGACAGATCCGGTTCCACGGCAACAACCTTGCGCGCACCCTGCAACCACGCCAAAGCCCCGGCGATCAGCCCCCCGCCGCCAACTGCGATCAATATGGTGTCGGCCTCCAGGCCCTGATCTTCCCATTCGGCGGTGCAGGTCCCCTGGCCGATCACGGTTTCCAAAGCATCATAGGCGTGGATCTGCATCGCCCCAGAACGCTCTTCGTAGGCGCGGGCCTGTTCAAGCGCATTGGCGTATTCACCAGGAACAACCGTCAGCTCTGCGCCGGTTGCGCGGATCAGGTTGATTTTTGACGGTCCGGCGATTTCAGGGACAAAGATATGTGCAGGATATCCCAAAGCCCGGGCCGCATAGGCGACGGCGGCACCATGATTGCCGCCACTGGCCGCCACAAGCCCCGCATCTGGCACTGATTTGCTGAGCAAAGTATTGAACGCGCCGCGCGCTTTGAATGTTCCGGTATGCTGAAGCTGCTCAAGCTTGAGCTCTATACTGTGGTCCAATCCAAACCCATGTGTTTTCATGGTCGGTGTTTGCACCACATGCGGCGTAATTCGCGCCGCTGCCGCTTTGATTTCGGCTTTCCAATTCATCTGCTGGCCCCGTCTCTGGCATCCTGACGCCCGAGCCTATAGGTCTGGTGGAAACACGCAAGCAGGGACGTTCACAATGAGCCAATCGCGCCTCAGCCGCCTCCGCGCCGCCGGGCAGGACCGCACCACAGCACATGAGGTGCCCAGCACGCCACAAACGAGATCGCCAACCTATCAACTGGCGTTCGCGGATCAGGATTTCCTGTGCGAGGACGAGCTACGCCCGGTTCGTTTGCAACTGGAACTGCTCAAACCGGAAATGGCGCTGAATGCCGAGGGCATCGACAGCACGATCGTATTATTTGGCGGCGCGCGTATTCCCGATCCCGCGCACCGGGATCAAGCACGCACTGAGACGTTGGCCGGTCTGTCCGAGTTCTATGACGAAGCGCGAACCTTTGCCCGTCTCATGACCGAAAAGTCTCTGCAAACAGGCGGCCGGGATTTTGTCGTGGTGACCGGCGGTGGCCCGGGCGTTATGGAGGCTGGTAACCGTGGCGCCGCCGAGGCCGGCGGGCGGTCGGTTGGTTTGAGCATCGTTCTGCCACATGAACAGGCGCCGAACGGATACGTCACTCCTGAGCTCAGCTTTAATTTTCATTACTTTGCCATCCGTAAGATGCATTTTCTGATGCGAGCCCGGGCGATTACTGTTTTTCCCGGCGGTTTCGGCACCATGGACGAGCTCTTCGAGGCGCTCACCCTGATTCAAACCGGACGCATGCAGAGAGTCCCCTTTTTGCTCTTTGGACGGGCATTTTGGGAACAGGTGATTAACTGGCAAGCACTGGCCGATGCGGGCACAATCTCGGAACAGGATCTGGATCTGTTTCGGTTTGTGGATAGTGCCGCGGAGGCTGTGCAACTCATCAACAACTGGGAACCGGCACCGGCGCGGGATGCAATCCCGGGCCGATAGTCTGGTGATCAGACAATGGATGCCGGAAGCACGCCCAACTCTGTGCCCTGAGGCAGCTTGGTCACGACCTGCGCGCCTTGCACATCCTTGATGGCATAGCCGTAGCCGACCAGACGAAACTTGAACTCCCGGCTGGACAGGGCCAGGGCCCGTTCCCGCTTGAGTAAATCCAAAATGGGTTCTTCGATGAGAGTGCCGCCGATATCTGCCTGTGTCATGTCCTGTCTCCTGTTAGGATCTGTTTGTTCTCAGATTGGAAACTGACTGTTGAACACGGCGCAATTGTATCTGATTTTAGGAAATTTGGCGGCATTCCGCCTTTGTTTGGACATATTTGGCCAAGAGGCCCCGCCGGACTGAACCGGCGGGGCGCAGAGCATTAGCCGCCCTGGTTGCGTTGCAGGTTCACAAGAACCTGATCAATAGAGAAGCTGGCCGGCTTTTGGCGCGGCGGGTAGTCCTTGAATGTGGACAGGAATTCGGCCACGAACACCTGCGCTGGCACCAACAGGTAAAGCCGTTCAAACCGCCAGGAGACATAGCAGCAGGATTCTTCCTGCGCGCGTTCAAACGGATCACTGTACAAATCGATCAGCTTTGGAACCCGCAGGGCGACAAAGGGTTCTTCCCAAACGTCGAAGCCCTCGGCGCGCTGTTCGGCAAAGACCAGTTTCCAGCGGCCATACCGCAGGTTCACCAGATCGCCACCGTCCGAGAAATAGAAGAACTCCTTGCGTGGTCCTTCTTCGGTTTCACCCCGAAAGAACGGCATGAAGTCATAGCCATCCAGATGCACGGGTTCATTGGCTTCGCCAAATGGTGCTTCGGTCAGCATCCGCTCTTTCATGTCAGTATCGCCCAATGCGGACATGAAGGTTGGGAACCAGTCCAGGTGACTGATGATCTGATGGGATTTGCGCCCCGGTTCAATGACGCCAGGCCATTTGATCATCATCGGCACACGATAGCCGCCTTCCCAGTTGTCGTTCTTTTCGCCTTTGAACGGTGTGGTGCCGCCATCTGGCCAACTAAACACTTCGGCGCCGTTGTCGGTGGAGTACATCACGACCGTGTTGTCAGCGATGCCCAGTTCGTCCAGCTTGTCGAGCATCTGGCCGACCATCTTGTCATGTTCGACCATCCCGTCGGGATAAACGCCCAGACCGGTAACACCCTGGCTTTCGGCCTTGAGCCGAGTGTTGATGTGCATCCGCGTGGTATTGTACCACAGGAAGAACGGCTTATCCTGATCCACCGCTCTGTCGATAAAGTCGAGCGCACCGGCTGTGACTTCTTCGTCGATGGTTTCCATACGCTTGCGTGTCAGCGGGCCGGTGTCTTCGATGCTGCCATCTGCCGAGGCCTTGATCACGCCACGCGGGCCGAATTTTTCGCGGAATTCAGGGTCTTTGGGGTAATCAATGCTTTCTGGCTCTTCCTCGGCGTTCAGGTGATACAGATTGCCAAAGAACTCATCAAACCCATGATTTGTGGGCAGGTGTTCGTCCCGGTCACCCAGGTGGTTCTTGCCGTATTGCCCCGTCATGTAGCCCTTGGACTTCATGTATTCGGCAATGGTTGGGTCCTTTTCCGACATGCCCTCTTTGGCGCCAGGCAATCCAACCTTGAGCAGGCCAGTGCGAAAGCCCGACTGACCGGTTACAAAGGACGCGCGGCCAGCGGTACAGGACTGTTCACCATAACCGTGGGTGAACAACATGCCCTCATTGGCGATCCGGTCAATGTTGGGTGTTTCATAGCCCATCATGCCCTGGTTGTAGGCGCTGACATTCCAATAGCCGACATCATCCCCCCAAATAACCAGGAAATTCATTGGCTTATCTTGTGCAACACTTTGCCCCACCAATCCCACGGTTGCCAAACACGCAGCCGCCAGTCCTAGCGAAGCACGTTTCAAGAACGTGTTCTCTGTCATAAAGTCTCTCCTCTGTTGGTGCTTTCCAGCGAAAGGCACCGGCCCGCCCGGCAAGGGCAGCCCAGAGAAGGATGCGCGATTTCAGGCTATTCTAAAAGCGTTTAAATAAACGCGGCCCGCACTTACCGCAATTCCGCCTCGATCTGACGTTTGGATTTCCGTTCGCGTTCGGTTGCTGATTTCAGCTGACCGCAGGCCGCCATGATATCCTCGCCTCTTGGCGTACGGATGGGCGAGGCATAGCCGGCATTGTAAATGATGTCGGCAAATGCACGAATGCGATTGTTGGAACTGCGCCGGTAAGGTGCCCCAGGCCATTCGTTGAACGGGATCAGGTTGATCTTGGCCGGGATCTGGTGCCGTTTGATATGGTCGATGAGCCGCCGCGCGTCTGCGTCGCTATCATTGATTCCGTCCAGCATCACATATTCAAATGTGATCCGCTCCGAGTTGGACACTTTGGGATAACTTGCCAGGGCTTCCAGCAACGTCTCGATGTTCCAACGCTTGTTGATCGGCACCAGCTTGTCGCGCACCTCATCCGTTGTGGCATGGAAAGAGATCGCCAACTGGCAGCCGATTTCGTCCGCGGTGCGGGCGATTTCGGGCACAACTCCCGAAGTGGACAATGTGATCCGCCGACGCGAGAGCGAGATGCCCTCCGGGTCCATCGCGATTTTCATTGCATTGCGGACGTTTTCGAAATTGTACAGCGGCTCGCCCATTCCCATCAAAACGACATTGGACAACAGACGCGTTTCATCCTTGCGCGTACCGGGAACGGGCCATTCGTCCAGATCGTCGCGGGCCATCATGATCTGGCCGACCACTTCGCCGGCTGTCAGGTTGCGCACCAGTTTCTGTGTCCCGGTGTGACAGAACGAACAGGTCAGCGTACAGCCCACCTGGCTGGACACACACAGCGTGCCGCGATCTGTTTCCGGGATGTAGACCACCTCGACCTCATGCCCGCCAGCGATCCGCACCAGGTATTTGCGGGTGCCATCAGAGCTGATCTGGCGCGAAACCATTTCGGGGATCTCGATCACAAAATGCTCGGCCAGCATGGCGCGATAAGCCTTGGCCAGATTTGTCATCTCTGCGAAATCACGCACGCCCCATTGATAGATCCATTGCCAAATCTGATTGACCCGCATTTTGGATTGTTTTTCAGGTGTCCCCGCCGCAATCAGCACATCGCGCAGTTCAGCGCGGGTCAGCCCGACAAGGTTCGTAGGGCCTTCGGGCAATTTGCGGGGGATCGTCACAACATCCTGCGTGATCGGAGCAGACATAGCAGCCTCAAAACTTGGGTGAAGGGCGTTCTATATAGGCAGTGGCCCAGATTTCCAAAGGAAAACTGAGCCTGCACAGACTTGCATGGTCAAAGCCCGCCCTCTGGGCAAGCCTCAGGATTGGAACCGAGCCACCGGCCCTAGCCGCCGCAGCGTTTTTCCGCGTCTTCAACGGCTGCTGTGAATCCCAGCAGTGAAAACGTGTCTTCAGTCTTGGTGCCCCGGCGGGACCGCGCGCTCAGCACCGCTTCGGAGCCGCGCTTCATGGCTGCGATGATCTGGGCATCCTCTGCCGGGCTGGCCGGCCAGGCCCATTCGCCATCAGTAATCAACGAGAATGACTTGCCCGAAATATTCAGATCCACAGTGGAATCAGGCGCAAAGGGATAGCCGCCCGTGAATGTCACCTGCCCTTTTACATCGGCACCGGGCCGATAGAAAACAAACAGCAATATATCACTGCGACGCACGGCAACGACCCGACCATCCCGCGTATTGACGGTCTTTTTCGGCGCAGAAACACCCCAGCATTCGGTCGGATCATCTTCGACGAAAACGCTCCAATCCGTTTTCGCGGCAACGCGGTTGGTGCTTTGTTCCTGTGCCATCGCAGAATGCGAAATCATTCCTGCAATGAACAAGCCCGCAGCGGCGCGGGCCAAAATCGTTTTCATATGTCCAGCCTCCAGACTGTCCGTTACCTCAAATTCGATTCAATACACGCAGATCACCGTCCGCTTCGTTCGTATTGCTATCGCTTGCCGACATCTGCACACTACCGTACATCGCGCCACATGCGAAAGAGCGATTGGCGGGATTCCGCCCAGATTTGAGGTGTTTTATGGCTAATCCAACCCCAATGGCCGAGATCTGGCGCGGATCATTGCTGGAAAGCCTGCATTTGGGCCATGCCGTGATTTGCGATGACACAGGTGCCATTGTGCAAAGCTGGGGTGATCCCGACACGCTGATTTATCCGCGTTCGTCGTGCAAGATGATTCAAGCGCTGCCGTTGGTGACGACGGGCGCTGCCGCGCGTTTCGGTCTGGGCACAGAGCAACTGGCGCTGTCTTGCGCCTCTCATACCGGGGCGGCCATTCATACGGATCGGGTGCAAAGCTGGCTGGGCACGCTCGGGCTCGGCGACGATGACTTTATCTGCGGCCCACAAGAACCCAGTGACGAAGCCGCACGCAACGCGTTGATCCGGGCCGGGAATCAACCCTGTCAAATGCACAACAATTGCTCGGGCAAACATAGCGGTTTTCTGACCGTCAAACAGCATCTGAACGCGGGCGCGGATTACATTGCTATCGACCATCCCGTGCAATTGGCCGCACGCGAGGCCTTCGAAGAGACCAACGGTCTGACGAGTCCTGGCTATGGGATTGACGGATGCTCTGCCCCGAATTTTCAGACCACAGTGCACGGGCTGGCACGGGCCATGGGGTGGTTTGCCTCGGCTCATGAACGCGCAGACCGTATGAGCGAGGCCGCCCAGAGCCTGACCCAGTCAATGATGGCACACCCCGAGCTGGTTGCCGGAGAAGACAAATGCTGCACCGCCTTGATGCGGGCAGCCAAGGGACAGGTGGCGGTCAAGACCGGCGCAGAGGCTGTCTATGTCGCCATTATTCCGGGGCTCAAAATGGGTGTGGCGCTCAAGATTTCAGATGGGGCGACACGGGCGGCGGAATGCGCGATCACCACGATTCTGGTTGGTCTGGGCGTTCTGGACGAAAATGATCCGACGGTTGGGATGTATATGAATGCGCCGATGCGCAACCGTCGCGGCCTGCATGCCGCAACGATTCGCCCGTCCTTTTCGGTAAACGCTGCGGCCCGGCCATAATGGGGCCGCGCCTTTGATCTGATGTGGCGCGATCCTTACCGAACCACCTTGGCCAAACAGGCCAACGAGCTGTTCCAGCCCTCTCTGTGACTTTCCGCCACTTCTGCCTGTGTCAGGTCGCGGTGATCCACCATCAGGCGCGCGCCGCTTTCTGTCGGAGCAACCGTGAGCGTGACATGGCTTTCTGCGTCGCGCTGGTCGTCTTCGTCATGCCAGGCCCAGGTGAAGCCAACCGAATGCGGCGGATCCACATGGGTTACTTGCCCCGAAACCTTGGCAACATGCCCATCCACGTTGACCATTACGGCATACCAGGGCCCCGTGCGGGTAAAATCCAGATCGTTCTCGGGCACGGTGACCCCTTCTGGCCCGAACCATTGCACCAGTTCCTGCGACCCGGTGACAAAGCGGTAAAGCGTCTCGACCGAGACATCGAAATCGCGTTCCAGCCTGACGTCAGCCATCCGTGTTTTCCTCCAGCAAAAGCGCCTGTTCCAACCGATCCAGGCTGGCCTCCCAAAAGGCTCGCCTGTCCTGAGTCCAGCTGGCAATGGCGTGCATGGCGGCGGGCTGGGCAGAATAAAGCCGATGCGTGCCGTCGACCCGCTGTTGCACCAGGCCCGCCTCGCGCAGCACTTTCAGGTGGCGCGAAATCGCCGGGGCGGACATGCCAGACCCAGCAATGAATTGACTGGCGGGCTGTTCCCCACGAGCAATCAGATCTTCGAAGATCCGCAGCCGGGTCGGATCAGACAAAGCAGAGAATGTCTTGGTCAGGTCGATCATGACCCATTATTTAACACAAGCGTTAAGTTAAGAAAAGAACAGCCGTTTAAGGCGTCACGAACTGGTCCCGCGCATACCCTTGCAAGAACAGTAACGCCGTCAGGTCGCCGTGATTGATACGCAGGTCGCATTGCGCCGCCACTGCGGGTTTCGCGTGCAAGGCAACGCCCATGCCAGCCGCCCCTAACATCCCCAGATCGTTCGCCCCATCGCCCACGGCCAAGACATCCGCCGCCGCAAGGCCAAGCCGCCCGGTGATCTCTTCCATCGCCGAAACCTTGGCATCGCGCCCCAGGATCGGCCGGGCAATGTCCCCGGTCAGTTTGCCCTGATCCACCAGCAATTCATTGGCCCGCGATTCATCAAAGCCCAGCGTCGCCGCCACATGGCGCGTAAAGGCGGTGAACCCCCCGGAAACAAGAGCCGCATAGGCACCGTTGGCCTTCATCGTCGCCAATAGAACCGTCCCGCCAGTCACGAGGGTGATCTGCTGATCCAGCACAGATTGAATGATCGATTCGTCCTGGCCACGCAGCAGGGCGACGCGCTCCAATACAGCGCCTTCGAAGTCCAGCTCGCCGTTCATGGCCCGCACGGTGATTTCACGCACCCGTTCCCCGACACCGGCTGTTTCTGCCAGTTCGTCGATACACTCCTGATGGATCATGGTGCTGTCCATATCGGCCAGCAACACCCGCTTTTGCCGGCCCTCAGAGGGCTGCACGACCAGATCGGTGCCGCGCGCCTGCAAATCCTGCCAGATGTCCCATTGGTTCTGCGGTTTCTCTGTCACCGTGAATTCGGCGGCTTCGTCCGGGCTGAGCCATTGTGCGTCTCCGCCCCCCCATGCATTTCGCAACGCATGTACAAGTTCGGGGTCCAGTGCGCCGGGCGCGGCGATCAATGTCACAGCATACATTACCAACAGTCCTCGGTATTTTTGACAGGCTCATAGGGGATGTTCTGCACAATCACCACCCTTCAGCCTGATATGGACGTTCCCTAAACCGTGCCGTCATCCGACAGCATGACAGATAGAAAACGCGTGCCCTCGAACTCGGCCAGAATAATGGCAACCATCGCTGTCAACGGAATGGCCAGAACAGCGCCGGTCAGCCCCCACAGAGCGGTCCAGATGGCCAAAGACAGCAGCACGGCAAACGGGCTCAGATTGACCGATTTTCCCAGCACCCGGGGCTCCAGATAATAGCCGACAACAGTTTGCGGGATGAACAACGCCACCAGCGTGATCAACGAATGCGCCAATGAAGTGAACTGCACCAGGCTCATCGTCACCGGGAAAGCCACTGCAATGATCGAACCCACATAAGGGATGTAGTTGAGCAGCGCGATCAACAGGGCCCAGAATGCGGCATGTTCGATCCCCAGCACCCACATGATCACAAAGGAAACCGCCCCCAGCAGCGCATTTACCAGCGTTTTCGCCGCCAGATAGTCACCGATCCGTTTGTTGATCCGGCGCGCCACGTCCAGCATGCTCTCGGCCTGCGCCGCGCCGCCCATCGCCAGACGAGTCTTGTCCGGCAGCGCGTCAAGTTCTGCTAACAGAAAGACCGCATAAAGAGCCGCCGTAATGATCACCGTACCGCTGCCCGACACGGTCGCCAGAACCGAAGGCAGCATACTGGTCAGGTCGACTCGATCCATCACCCGTTCGCTGTAATCTGCAACGCTGGGTACGTCATCCAGGCCCAACCGGTCCACGATCCGTTGTTGCAGTTGATCCAGATTGGCCACGTACTGAGGGATCTCGGACGAGATGGCCGCTGCATTGGCCGCCACCATCGCCCCCAGCAGCAACACCGCGCCCCCAAACAGGACCAACACCAGCCCGCGCCGCCACCCCCGACCCAGCTGGCCGATCACCGGTGCGCGCTCCAGCGCCTCGGCAGCAGTAACCAGAACATAAACGGCAATCACGCCAACCAGAACCGGCAGCAGGATCGACTGCCCGACGCGCAGCAACCACCCCACCATGATCACCAGAGCAACAGAATAGGTGACCGTCGCCAATGTGTTTCGGTTTGCCTGAAGCATGTCTCTTTTCCCGTCCTGGACCCTGTGCGCAGAATAAGCGCCCCTGAACGGGCACACCACGCGCAAATTCGACATCCCGTGCAGATTTTCAAATCCACAGGCATCGCGGTTGATACGTCATCGAACGGCTCACATCCGACGTGATCCAAAATGCGCGGGGGAAGGCTGATGAAGATTGATTTTTTGCCAATAGGAAACATGCGTTCCAGAATCGTTCTGCAAAATCCTGCATCTACCCGCATGGCAAGTGCCTTTGCCTGTTGATGTTTTTTCAGAGGTTCCGTATGTCCGGCGGTGGGACACCCTTCCCCAACGAAGGGCGCTTATCTGGAAGGATAGCAGATATGACTATCAATGAACCGGCAACGCGGCCGGCTAATCCGCGTTTTTCTTCGGGCCCATGTGCCAAACCCCCCACATTCACCTTTGACGGGCTGTCCGATGCTGCATTGGGCCGGTCTCATCGCGCTGCAATCGGCAAGGACAAGCTGAAAGCCGCCATTGAAGGCACCCGCGATCTGCTGGGCATACCAGACGACTATCGCATCGGCATCGTTCCCGCTTCGGACACTGGCGCGGTCGAGATGGCCATGTGGTCCATGCTGGGCGAACGCAAGGTCGAGATGCTGGCCTGGGAAAGCTTTGGGGCCGGATGGGTCACCGATGTTGTCAAACAATTGAAGCTGGATGCCGATGTCAAAACCGCCGAATACGGCGAGATCGTCGATCTGTCGGGCGTTGATCCCAATAACGACGTTGTCTTTACCTGGAACGGCACAACCTCGGGCGTGCGGGTCGCCAATGCCGACTGGATCGCTGCCGATCGTCAGGGTCTGACCATTTGCGACGCGACCTCGGCTGCCTTCGCACAGGATCTGCCCTGGGACAAATTGGATGTCGTGACTTTCTCCTGGCAAAAAGTGCTGGGTGGCGAAGCCGCGCATGGCATGCTGATCCTCAGCCCACGGGCGGTGGAGCGGTTGGAAACCTACACACCCGCCTGGCCCCTGCCCAAGATCTTCCGCATGACCAAAGCGGGCAAGATCAACGAAGGCATCTTTCGCGGCGAGACAATCAACACGCCCTCGATGCTGGCGGTCGAAGACTACCTGCAAGCCCTGGAATGGGCCCGGTCGGTCGGTGGTCTTGCCGGACTTCAAGCCCGCGCCAACGCCAACGCGCAGGCCCTGTTCGACTTCTGCGATCAACACGCTTGGATCGAAAACCTCGCCGTTGACCCGGCCACCCGGTCGAACACATCGGTCTGTCTGAAATTCTCCGATCCACGGATTCAGGATGGCGCCACCTTTGCCAAGGCCGTCGCCAAGCGGTTGGAAACAGCCGGTGTCGCCTATGACATCGGCGCCTATCGCGATGCCCCTGCCGGCCTGCGCATCTGGTGCGGCGGAACAGTGGAAACCTCTGACATCACGGCGATGCTGCCCTGGCTCGAATGGGCCTTCGAGGCTGAAATCGCCGCGCAGAGCCAAGCCGCCTGATCGCCCGACGCTCTGGCCTTGCGCGCCTGCCCGACAGGCGCGCCTTTCCTCATTCTGACAAGGACCAACACAATGGCCCCCAAAGTACTCGTTTCTGACAAACTCAGCGAAACCGCCGTCCAGATCTTCCGCGACCGAGGCATTGATGTGGATTTCATGCCCGACCTGGGCAAAGACAAAGACAAGCTGGCCGAACTCATCGGTCAGTATGACGGGCTTGCCATCCGCTCGGCGACCAAGGTCACCCCGACGATTCTGGACAAGGCCGCAAAGCTCAAGGTGATCGGCCGCGCCGGGATCGGCACGGATAATATCGACAAGGATGCGGCCTCCAAAAAGGGTGTGATCGTCATGAACACACCCTTTGGCAACATGATCACCACAGCCGAACATGCGATTGCCATGATGTTCGCAGTGGCCCGCCAGCTGCCAGAGGCATCGGCCTCCACCCATGCCGGCAAGTGGGAAAAGTCCAAATTCATGGGCGTTGAGCTGACCGGAAAGACATTGGGCGTGATTGGCGCGGGCAATATCGGCGGCATCGTCTGTGACCGCGCCCGTGGTCTGAAAATGAAGGTCGTGGCCTATGACCCCTACCTGGGCGAAGAAAAAGCCAAGACCATGCAGGTCGAAAAGGTGGAACTGGAAGAGCTGCTGACACGGGCAGATTTCATCACGCTGCATGTGCCGCTGACGGACCAGACCCGCAATATTCTGAGCCGCGAGAATCTGGCCAAAACCAAGAAAGGCGTTCGCATCATCAATTGCGCCCGTGGCGGTCTGGTCGACGAAGAGGCGCTGGCCGAAATGCTGCAATCGGGCCATGTGGCCGGGGCCGGTTTTGACGTGTTCACCCAAGAGCCCGCCAAGGAAAACCCGCTGTTCAACCTGCCAAATGTGGTCTGCACCCCGCATCTGGGCGCGGCCACAACCGAGGCGCAGGAAAACGTCGCCCTGCAAGTGGCCGAGCAGATGTCGAACTATCTGCTGGATGGGGCCGTGGAAAACGCGCTCAACATGCCATCCATGACCGCCGAAGAGGCCAAGATCATGGGGCCATGGGTCAAACTGGCGGGCCATCTGGGTGGTTTCATTGGCCAGATGACGGACGAGCCAATTCAGGCAATCAACATCCTCTATGATGGTGTCGTGGCAGAAATGAACCTGCCAGCTTTGAATTGCGCCGCCATCGCCGGTATCATGAAAAAGGTAAACCCGGATGTGAACATGGTGTCCGCCCCGGTGGTCGCCGCCGAGCGCGGGATCAAGATCAGCACAACGAACCAGGCCAAATCCGGTGCGTTCGAAGGCTATGTCAAACTTACGGTTGTCACGGCGAAACGCGAACGCTCCATCGGTGGCACGGTCTTCTCTGACGGCAAACCACGCTTCATCCAGATCAAAGGCATCAACATCGACGCCGAGATCGGTGAACACATGCTCTACACCACAAACGAGGACGTTCCGGGCATCATCGGGACATTGGGCCAAACCCTGGGCGACCATGGCGTGAACATCGCGAACTTTACCTTGGGGCGCGCGGCAGCCGGGCACGAGGCGATCGCTCTGCTCTATGTCGATGAACCCGTTCCAGCCGAAGTTCGTGCCAAACTGGCGGAAACCGGGCTGTTTACGCAGATCAAACCGCTGGTTTTCGAAACCGCCTGATCACAATCAGCAAGGGGCCATCGTCATACCGGTGGCCCCCTCCATTTTCTGGTTCGGCTCAGGCCGCTTCTGGCGCGCCGCCCAACAGGTCCCAGAACGCATCTGTGACGTTGCGATGCGGAAACGGTACATCGGGGACCGGCACGCCCAAAAAGGCGCAAAGCGGCTCCCACCCCTCGGCCACATCGAAGACCAACAACCGCTCGGCAGGTATACTGGCCTGCACCTCTTGCGTGCGTCTGCGATAGGCTGCCAAGGCTGCGGCCTTGTCCTCGACGTCGCTGCCAAATGTATCCTCTGCGATGAACTGTTCCGTCACATCCATCATCTGGTTGATATGGGGCGGCAGATCCATCCGACCCCGCACCTTCAAAAACAGCCCAATGGTTGCCGAAAAGCTCCGCCACCAGCTTTCTTCCGGACGGATCGAGTGGATCACCTTGGCCTCGGGATAGGCCTGCGCCAAGTCGCGCCACATATGCGCGCCGGGCCAGTCGATTTGAGCCGAGTAGCCGGCAAAAACCTCGGACCAATCGCAGGGCTGACCTGCTGCAATCTGCTGCCAGAGCACCACCTGTTCCGGGTTTTGCAGGATTTCTTCCATATGATGACAGGGACCAAAGCCCAGATGTTCCAACGCTTCCTTGAGCGAACGGGTGCCGGTCCGCCCAAATCCAGATCCAATAATACGCAATGTCATGGTCTTTCCTTTGTTTTGAATGAAGCAGGGAGAATTCAGGTCACCGCCGGGCCTTGGCCTGCACGCCAGACCGTCCAGCCAAAAATGCCAGTCCCGACAAGCATAAGGACCGAGCCGATCTGTGCGGGGACCTCGGTCTTGCCCGAAACCGCCAGTGCAATTCCGGGTGCCAGACAGACCACTGACGCGACCACAGTTCCGAAATGCAGCCAAGCCAACCGGCTGTTGGCGGTTTCCGGGTGCAGGTGATAATAAAAGGCAAAGATCGAGCAACTGACCCAGCCCAGCAAATTCAAATGCCCATGCGCTGGCGACAGGCTGTGATCATGGGTTGCTGACATCTGGATACCCCAGATCATACCGCACAGCGCGCAAAACACCGCAAACATCATAAAAAGTCTGGCCAATCCGATCATTTCACGGCTCCTCCTCAGTGATCAACGTCTTGAGCCAGTCCAGCCTAGGCGGTAGGTATAAATTCAGGAAATCGATTGAATATATTTTTGGGATTTGTCTGGTGAATTTCTCAAATCTGGATCTGAACCTTTTGCGGGTATTGGACGCCCTGCTGTCCACCCGCTCCACAACCGAGGCCGGCCGCCGGATCGGGCTGTCTCAGCCGGCCGTGTCGGCCGCCCTGTCCCGACTGCGTCACGCATTGAACGATCCATTGCTGATTCGTCAGGGGCGGGGGCTGACCCTGACCGACTACGCGGCAACCTTGCGCGACCCTCTACGGGATCTGTTGGACCAGACCGAAACCCTGCTTGCCGGGCCGGACGCCTTTGATCCGAACCTGTCAAAGGACAGCTTTCGTCTGTCCGGCAGTGATTTTTATGCCGAACTCCTGATGCCGCAACTGGCAAACCACCTGACCCAACATGCGCCCAACATGCGGCTGCAAATGATTGACATGGTCGTCGATCAAAGCGTTGAAAGGTTGGATCAGTTCGGAATTGATCTGGCCATTGTGCCCATGCTGTCCGTGCCGGAATGGGTCGAGTCCTGCCCCCTGCACAGTTCGCGCTTTGTTGTCATCGCACGACAGGATCATCCGCAGTTTGGAACGCATGTATTACCCGCCCTCTCCGTCGCACCGCTGGATCCGTTTTGCCAGGCGGATCACGTCATGTTTTCCTCCAAGGGGGATGAAACCGGCATTGGCGACGAAGCCCTGGCCAGGATCGGGCGCAGGCGCAATGTCATGATGACCTTGCCGGTCTTTTCCGGTGTCTGCACCGCCGTGGCAAACAGCGACCTGATCGCCCTTGTTCCGGAACAGATCGCCACACATATGGCCGGACGCACAAAGCTGACCATATTGTCACCGCCAATCGAGACCCCCTTGATCCAGATCGTAATGATCTGGCATCGCCGATCTACCCGGTCTCCGGCCCACCGATGGCTCCGAAATCTGATCGTCGACCTGATGCGCGATTCTGCCTGACAGCCCTCCGCGACGTGTTGGCCCCTTCCGTCTGCACCGGGACTGGGGCAAACAACACCCAAAGCGGAGCCCAGTCATGACCGATCCCATTTATGCCATTGGCGACATTCACGGACAGACAGGCATGCTGGACGCAGCCCTGGACAAGATCGAAGCCGACGGCGGCCCGGATGCAAAAATTGTATTCCTCGGCGACTATGTGGACCGCGGGCCCGACAGCAAGGGCGTCCTGCAACGGTTGATTGACGGCCAGTCAGCAGGGCGCAACTGGACCTTCCTCAAAGGCAACCACGACCGCATGATGGAATGGTTCCTGGAGACTCCCCCCCGCCACGATTCCTATCTGTTGGTCGGCTATCACTGGCTGCATGACCGGCTGGGCGGACGCGAAACACTGGCCTCTTACGGCGTCACCGATTTCGACAGACGTCAGTTCAACGTGGCAGAAGAATTCCGGCAGAACGCACCGCAAAGCCACGTGGACTTTCTGCGCGGACTAGAGCTGTCGCACACGGCCGGCCCCCTGTTTCTCGCCCATGCCGGCATCCGGCCCGGAATTGCCCTGGACCAGCAGGCCGAAAACGATCTGCTGTGGATTCGGCAAGAGTTTCACTCGGATTCATCAGATCACGGCCATCTGATCGTGCATGGCCATACCCCGGTGGAGCACGCAACACACTATGGCAACCGGATCAATCTGGACACCGGCGCAGGCTATGACCAACCGCTCACCACAGCCGTATTCCAAGGACGCGACTGCTGGCTGTTGACCGAAAAAGGGCGCCAACCGCTGCGCCCTTAAACCTTCTCTAACCTGTGTCGTCTATTGCTGTTCTCAGTCAGAAACCGGTCGGGTACCCAGTGTCGTTGAACGCAGGTAAAGAGTTCCGGTTTCTGACGACCAACCCCTCAGATGTTACAGGCTGCCAGCCTCCGCTTGCCCAAGCGTACTCCAGTCCAGCACGACCTTACCGCTCTGCCCCGACCGCATGGCGTCAAAGCCCGCAACAAAATCCTCTGCCGCGAACCGGTGGGTGATCACACCGGAAACGTCCAGACCATTCTGCAACATGGCAATCATCTTGTACCAGGTCTCAAAAATTTCCCGCCCATAGACGCCCTTGATCGTGATCGCCTTGAAGACGATCCTGCTCCAATCGACTGGTGATTTGCCCGGTGGGATGCCCAACAATGCAATCCGCCCACCCATGACCAGCCCCTCGACCATCTGATCCAATGCGGCCTGCGATCCCGACATTTCCAGACCCACGTCAAAGCCTTCGCTCATCTTCAGCCTGTCCTGAACCGCCCGCAGATCCTGCTCGGCCACATTCACCGGAGTAACATCAGCGACGTTCCCGGCCAGTTCCAACCGCGCCGGGTTCACATCCGTGATCACCACGTGCCGCGCCCCCACATGTCGCGCCACAGCGGCGGCCATGATCCCAATCGGCCCGGCCCCGGTGATCAAGACATCCTCCCCCACCAGATCAAAGCTCAGCGCCGTGTGAACAGCATTGCCCAGCGGATCCAGTATCGCGCCGATATCATCACTGACCTCATCCGGCAAAGGCACCACATTGAAGGCAGGCAACCGCAGATATTCGGCAAACGCCCCCTGCTCGTTCACGCCAATGCCACGAGTCTCCGGGTCCAGGTGAAATTTGCCCGCCCTTGACTGGCGCGAATGATGCCCGATCAGATGGCCCTCGCCAGAACACCGCTGACCAACCTCCAGATCACGGACATTGCGGCCGATCTCGACGATCTCACCTGCAAATTCATGGCCGGTGATCAATGGCACAGGCACTGTCTTTTGCGCCCAGTCATCCCAGTTCCAGATATGGACATCCGTGCCGCAAATGCCGGTCTTGTTGACCCGGATCAAAACGTCATCCGGGCCAATTTCGGGCAAGGGCGCATTCACCAGCCACAGGCCCTCGCTGGCGTGCGACTTCTCCAACGCTTTCATCGTGTTCCGCATCAGATTACCCCAACCGCCTTGCCTGCCACTTCGAATGCCACAAGAGCGCGATCCAGCTCATCTTTGGTCAGCGCGGCGTTCATCTGGGTCCGAATCCGGGCCTGACCCTTGGGGACAACCGGGAAAAAGAAACCGCTGACATAGACCCCCTCTTCGAACAGGCGCGCGGCCATGTCCTGGGCCAGTCGGGCTTCGCCCAGCATCACAGGCACAATCGGATGTTCCCCCGGCAACAGGTCGAACCCCAGCCGATCCAACCCCGCGCGCCAGTATTTCGTATTCTCAAACAATCTGACCCGTAGATCTGCCCCTTCCTCGACCAGTCGCACCGCCTCAATCCCGGCAGCGGCAATTGCGGGTGGCAAGGAATTGGAGAACAAATAGGGCCGAGCCCGCTGACGCAGCAGGTCTATCACCGGCTGAGGCCCGGCGATGTAACCCCCAATCGCACCGCCCAGCGCCTTGCCCAGCGTACCCGTCAGGATATCCACATCGACCCCAAAGTGATCAGGCGTCCCAGCCCCGCGCGACCCCATAAATCCCGTCGCATGGCAATCGTCCACCATGGTTACGGCATCATATTTGGCGGCCAGCCGGGTAATTTCGGGCAAATTGGCCAGATAGCCATCCATCGAAAACACGCCATCGGTCGCGATCATCACATGTCGCGCCCCGGCCTTGCGGGCCTCTTGCAGCTTGGCTTCCAGGTCGGCCATATCGTTATTGGCGTACCGAAACCGCTGTGCCTTGCACAAACGAATGCCATCAATAATCGACGCATGATTCAGGCTGTCCGAGACAATCGCATCCTCAGGCCCAAGAAGCGGCTCGAACAACCCGCCATTGGCATCAAAACAAGCCGCAAACAAAATGGAGTCGTCCTTGCCCAGGAACGAGGCCAACCGCTGTTCCAACTCGCGATGCAGATCCTGTGTCCCACAGATAAACCGGACACTGGCCATGCCAAATCCCTTGAGCTCCATCGCGGAACAGGCCGAGGCGATCAGATCAGGGTGATCGGCCAGGCCCAAATAGTTGTTGGCGCACAGGTTGATGACCCGCCGGTCTTCGACATCAATGCCTCCACCTTGCGGCGAGGTGATCATCCGCTCGGTCTTGAACAGCCCTTCGGCCTCAATCTCGTGCAAAGTGTCAGTCAGGTGGTTCAGAAATGGCTGGGACATGGGCGACTCCTTGGATCGCCCGCTTTCTATCATACAGGATCATATTCCGAAATACTGGATTTCCACTTTACCGGAAATTTTTCTGCCAAGTCGGATTCTGGTATTCAGGCATCGCGGACAGACAAGAACACCCGCGCTTCCCCACCGACGGCGGTGATCGAATGCGCGACATCTGCGGCGTAGCGCGCTGTATCCCCCGGTCCGACGCGGGTCGTGGCGGTGCCGGATCGAATGTCCAGCGTGCCGGATATGACGCTCACCTGTTCTCGGGCCCCGGCCTTGTGGGGCAGGCTATCCAGTTTGCCCTCTGCGTCAAAAAGCAGTTCGTATAGCTCTTGGTGCCCGGCGTCTTCGGGGGCTGAAAGAATTCGGATCTGGCAACCCGCATCCTTGTTGTCAATTGTGGGGATCTCGACCTTGCGCACCACGTCGACCCGGTCCCCCGATGGTCCACCATCCAGAAGCCCGGCAAAATCCACCTGCAGCGCCCGCGTCAGGTTCCAGAGAGTCGCGATGGTCGGGCTGCTTTCGCCGCGTTCGATCTGGCTGACCATCGATCGCGACACGCCCGAAAGTTTCGCCACCGCGTCCAGCGATAGCCCCTGTTCGCGTCTGGCCAACCTGAGCCGACCGGGCAGCTGGTTCAGTATCGTGTCATCTGTATCCGTCATACCGGATTGCTCGTCCGAAGTCCGAGCAATGTCAATGCCGGGACGTCGTGCTTGCGTCGGATCTGCGTGCTTGCATACTCCTGCGGACAAAGAACAGGAGACTCTCATGTCCGATATTGTCCTTCTTGATGGTGCGCGTACCGCAATCGGTACCTTTGGTGGCGCCTTGGCCAGCACCGCGCCTATCGACCTGGCCACGGTCGCCGCAGAGGCGGCGATGGAACGCGCGGGGGTTGAGCCGGCGCAGATTGGGCATGTGGTGTTCGGCCATGTGATCAACACCGAGCCGCGCGATATGTATTTGTCGCGGGTCGCGGCCATGCAGGCGGGTATCCCGGAGGGGACGCCTGCGATGAATGTGAACCGGCTGTGCGGGTCGGGGGCGCAGGCTGTTGTGTCGGCGGTGCAATCGCTGATGCTGGGGGATGCTGATTTCGCCCTGGCCGGCGGCGCGGAGAGCATGTCGCGCAGCCCGTTTATTACGCCTGCTCAGCGTTGGGGTCAGAAGATGGGCGACGTGAAGACGCTTGATATGATGCTGGGCGCGCTGAATTGCCCGTTTGGGACGGGCCATATGGGAGTGACGGCGGAAAACGTGGCGGCGGAACATCAGATCACCCGCGCGGATCAGGATGAGTTTGCCCTCACCAGCCAGAACCGGGCGGCGGCGGCGATTGAGGCGGGGCGGTTTGAAAGCCAGATCGCGCCGGTTCAGGTCAAGGTCAGACGCGAGATGGTCGATTTTGTCGTGGATGAACACCCCAAGCAGACCACGGCCGAGGCGCTGGCCGGGTTGCGTCCGGTTTTCCAGAAAGACGGCACCGTTACGGCGGGCAATGCGAGCGGCATCAATGATGGGGCGGCGGCCCTGGTGTTTGCCCGGGCGGAGGCGGCGGAGGCTGCGGGGCTGAAGCCGAAGGCGCGGGTTCTGGGGTATGCCCATGCCGGGGTGCGGCCCGAGGTGATGGGAATCGGCCCGATCCCGGCTGTGCGCAATCTGTTGGAAAAGACGGGTCTGAGCGCGGGCGATTTTGATGTGATCGAGTCAAACGAGGCCTTTGCCTCGCAGGCGATCGCAGTGAATCGGGAGCTGGGGCTGGATTCGTCCAAGGTGAATCCGAATGGCGGCGCGATTGCCCTGGGTCATCCGGTGGGCGCGACGGGGGCGATCCTGACGTTGAAGGCGCTTTATGAGCTGGAACGGACCGGCGGATCCAAGGCCTTGGTGACCATGTGTATCGGGGGTGGTCAGGGGATTGCCCTGGCGATTGAGCGGCTCTGAAAACGCGGCCCATGGGTGCATCTGATTGGGGTGCACCCAGGGGTCGTAAACCCGCCGGAATTGCCATTTTGGCGGCAAAAAGCGAAAATGTCCCAGCTGGGACAAGGGATTAACCCCATGATTTAATTAGAAAATCACATCCGGGACACCCCGGGACAGACAGGGTTTGGCGCGTTTCAGCACGCCCGGCAAATCCTGCCGGTTCAGCGCCATCCCCCCCCCGCATAGTTGCGGGGATGGATCAGCCGAAGATGTTGAGAACGGCGGTGAGGCCAGAGCGGATGGCCAGATCGACCAGCGCAAAGACGATGGCGGTCAAGGTTGCCATGATGAAGACCATGACCGTCGTCAAAACCACCTCGCGGCGCGTGGGCCAAACGACCTTGGCAACCTCGGCGCGGGTTTGTTGAATGAACTGGATCGGGTTTACGGTGGCCATGTCATGCTCTTTTTCGCTCGGATACCCGCCGACATAGCCGGGCTGCGTGGCGATTTCAAGGCTATGGCATTGACACGGCGCCCGGTGATGCCGTGAATTGATGTCATGCAGGCAGGAGGCCGCCCGATGCTCGACTCAAAACAATCGCTGACCGAATATGAAAAGCCATTGAACGACACGGCTGAGGCGTCTTTTACGCTGCCGTCTTATCTGTATACCGATCCGGCCGTGGCAGAGTTGGAAAAGACCCGGATCTTTTACAACAGCTGGCAATATGTGAGCCATACCAGCCTGTTACAAAATCCGGGCGACTATGTGACGGCGCGGATCTGTGATCAGAACGTGTTTGTCATCCGGGGCGATGACGGGGCGTTGCGGGCGTTTTTCAATGTCTGCCAGCATCGCGCGCATGAATTGCTGCCCGAGGGGGCGGGCAATGTCGCGCGTGCGATCATCTGTCCATATCACGCCTGGGCCTTTCAGAAGGACGGGCAGCTGCGCGGCGCGCCACATGCGGAAAAGCGCCCGGGTTTTGACAAGGCGGCGTTTTCGCTGCGCCCTGTGCGGCTGGAGGTGTTTCTGGACTGTGCCTTTGTCAATATCGACGGCATGGCCGAAAGCCTGTCGGTGCAGGCGGCGGATCTGGAGGCCGATATCAACACGCGTCTGCCGTTCTACAAGGATCTGACCCTGGGCCGGATGGATACCGATGTGGGCAACACCCGGATTGCGGCAGGCTGGAAGGTGGTCGTGGACAATTATGTGGAGTGTTACCATTGCGAACATGCGCATCATGATTTTGCCGATATGATCTGCATGGACAGCTATCAACACGACACGTTTGACATCTGGGCGCGCCAGCTGGGGCAGGACATCAAGGCCGACAACAGCGCCTATGCCGTGGATGCCGAGGCGGGCGAGATGTTTTCGGCCTTTTGGTTTCTATGGCCCAATACGACGATCAATTTCCTGCCCGGCAACCGGCAGGTGAATTTCTCGGCTATTCGTCCGGTTGCGCCGGGGGTGGCGGATTTTGTCGGCCATTCGGTGAGCGCAAGCGGGGCGTTTGATACAGGTCTGGCCGATTATGCCGCCAATGTGCTGATGCCCGAGGATCAGGCCCTGTGCGAGAGCGTGCAGCGCGGGTTGGCGAGTTTTGGCTATTCGCAGGGGCCGATCATTGCGGATGAGACGCGCACCGGCCGGGGGGAACATGCGCTGCATTTCTTTCACCGGATGGTGCAGAAGAGCCTGGGTTAGGGCGGCGTGGGATTTCGGGTCACCCGGGTTGATGAGCGGATATCGCTGATCGAAGAGACCGGCGTGGCGCCCTTTATGCGGTGCAATATCTGGCATGTGCGCGGGCGGGACCGGGATCTGGTGATTGATACCGGGTCTGGGGTGTCGCCTTTGCGGTCAGCGATTGTGACAGAGGCGGACAAGCCGGTGATCGCGCTGTGCACGCATTCGCATTTTGATCATGTGGCCGGGTTGCACGAGTTTGACTGTCGGCTGGGGCATCGCGCCGAGGCTGAGGCCTTTGCCACGGGCGGGCGTGAGGCGGTGATGTATCAGGGGGATTGGTTGCAGGTCGAATTTGTGAACCCTCGCGCGCATCCTGATTTCGAGGCAGAGCGGTATGCGATCACACCGGCGCCATTGACCGGGTTTGTGGATGAGGGCGATGTGGTTGACCTGGGCGATGTGGCCTATCAGGTGCTGCATTTGCCCGGGCATTCTCCGGGGTCGGTGGGGTTATGGCAGGCGCAGACGGGCACGTTGTTTTCGGGGGATGCGGTTTACGACGATGCGCCGCTGGACAGCCATCCGCATAGTGACAAGCAGGTTTATCGCCAGACGCTGGAGCGGTTGTTGCGGTTGGAGTGTGAACAGGTGCATGGCGGGCATTTCGGGTCATTCGGGCGGGGGCGGTTGCACGAGATCATCCGGGCCTATCTGGATGACGGAGTGGCAATGCCGCCTGTACTGGAGTGGTATGAGGCGTTTCTGGCGCAAGGGGGCGATCCTTTTGCCGAGGACGGTTAGAACAGGCCCGGTTGCAGGGGCGAGGCTGCGGTCATGCCGCCATCCAGGGTGAGGCAGGCGCCTGTCACAAAGGCGGCCTCGGGCGAGGCGAGGTAGGCGACCATGCCGGCAATATCCTCGGGCCGTCCAAAGCGCCCGGCCGGGTGCCGTTTGAGCGCGTCGGCCTGGGCGGCGGCCGGGTCGGCGGCGCGGGCAAAGGCGGATTGGGCCATGTCGGTCATGATCCAGCCCGGGCAGATGGCGTTGCAGCGGATGTTGGGGCCGTGGTCGACGGCGATGGAGCGGGTCAGCCCGTGCACGAAGGCCTTGGACGCGTTGTAGAGCGCCATGGACGGGTCGGCGGTGGTGCCGGAAATGGAGCCGATGTTGATGATCGCGCCGGTGGGCATCAGCGGGATGGTGGCGCGGCACATATTGAAGACTCCGCGGCAGTTGACGCCGATGAGCGTGTCCCAGTCGGCGTCGGTGCTGTCGGGGAGGGTTTTTTCGATCTGGACGCCGGCGTTGTTGATCAGCAGCGTGGGGGCGCCGAAGGTCTGGGTGGCCGTGTGCAGCAGGTTGGTGGCCTGCTGCGGGTTGGCGATGTCGGCCTGGACCCAGGTGACCTCGGGCGGGAGGTCCTGTGGGCGCGTGCCACGTCCGCAGGTGACGACCTGGGCGTTGTCGGCAAGCAGGCGGGTGACGATGGCGCGGCCGATGCCACGGCTGCCACCGGTGACGATGGCGCGGTGGGGGGCTGGTTGCGCGGTCATTCGTGGGCCTCGGGGCTGGGATATTGCATGCGGTGCAGGACATCGTCCCAGGAGACGGTGTTGCGCACGAACTCTTGCGCGGCGTCGCGGGGCGGGTTGTAGTCCCAGGGGGTCATGTGGCCGGTTTCGAGCGCGGGCTGGACCACGCGGCGGCAGGCCTGGCTGGCGAGCACCTGGGCGCGGATGGTGTCCGTGTCCCAGCGGTCCTGGGCCTCGGCTTCGAAGTTTTGGACGATGGCGCTGTGGGCCGGGTCCTGGGCGAGGTTCACGCGCTCTTGCGGGTCGTTGTCCAGGTCGAAGAGCTGTGGGGTGTCCACAGCGCAGGAGATGTATTTCCACCGATCCCGGCGGATCATGAACACGGGCCAGCCGGGGGCGCATTCGGCGCAATATTCACCGATGGCCGTGGTTTGCGCGGGTTGCCCCTGGGAGAGGGTCGGCCAGAGCGAGGCCCCGGCGACCGGCGCGCCCAGCGGGGTGTCATCGCCGGCAATCTCGCGCAGGGTGGGCAGGATGTCGACCAGCGAACAGGGCGCGTCCCAGGTCTGGGTCTGCACCCCCGGCCCGGCCACGACCAATGGCACGCGGGCGGAGTGTTCAAGCCAGCTCATCTTGTACCAGAGCCCGCGATTGCCGAGCATGTCGCCGTGATCGGCCGTGACGATGACGATGGTGTTGTCGAGCTGATCGGACTCGTCCAATGCTTGGATGATCTTGCCCACATTGCTGTCGAAATAGCTGACGTTGGCGTAATAGCCGTGGCGCGCGCGGCGGATCTGGTCCGGGCTGACGGCGCCTTCGGTATTCTCGATGCCCGCAGCGATGCGGCGCGAGTGGGCATCTGTGGCGGGGGTGTCATCGGGCATGTCGATCTGGTCGGGATCATAGAGCGACATGAACTCGGGCCGGGCCACATAGGGATCATGGGGGTGGATCAGGCTGACAACCATGGCGAAGGGCTGTGTCCCGGTCATCTTGTAGTCAAACAGGCGGCGGCGGGCGAGGAAGACGGCCTCGTCATCATAGTCATACTGAAAGGTGGTCATGGCCTGCCCGGCCTGACGCACCGCATCCATATTGTGATACCAATGCGCCTTGCGCTGATCCGGTTGCGTCCAATCCGGGGTCCAGGCGGTGTCGGCGGGGTAGATATCTGTGGTCAGGCGCTCTTCGAAACCGTGCAGCTGGTCGGGGCCGACAAAATGCATCTTGCCAGACAGGCAGGTGCGATATCCTGCGCTGCGCAGGTAGTGGGCAAAGGTCGGCACGGTGGCCGGAAACTCGGCCGCGTTGTCATAGGCACCGATTTTGCTGACCTGCTGACCCGCCATGAAGCTGGCGCGGGAGGGCGAGCAGAGCGGCGAGTTGCAATAGGCCGCATCAAACCGGGTGCCGCGCCCGGCCAGCGCGTCGATATGCGGGGTCTGGACCAGCGGGTGGCCATAGGTGCCGGTGAATTGTGGCGCGAGTTGATCGGCCATGATGAGAACGATGTTTGGACGTTGTGTCATGTTGGTTTGAACCTTTGTGCGTAACAGGGATGGGCGGTGCCATCACCACGGCGGAGGTTCGAACCGCATGAGTTTCAGGTGCCCCGCACAACAGCGCAAACAGGGATTGCCACCCGCGCGGATACGCGCCGGATCAGCCCGCCACAGGGTGGCGGCGGCTGGCGGGATGGGTGGCAGGTTCATCCCGGCAGTGTCCTGTTCGGGCAGAATTTGGCAAGCTTGAAAGCGACATCTGTACGACAAAATTGGCCATTCAGCTGAGCCACCGGTGCCCGCGTTTCATCGAATTTCCCATGTATTGCCTTAAAATTCCCAACATTCAGGACGAGTCTGGTCGGAGGTAATTATTCGGTTTTTTTGGTTTGTTTGAATTTTTTCAAGGATCGCCTTATGGCTGACATGCATATTCAAAGCCCGCGCCAAGCCGGATTTTTGAGCCGCCTCCTGCCGCCCTTGATGGGCCGGGATCAGGTCGCGCGATTTATGCCGCAGCTGCATATCGTGTTGTTTTGCATGATGATGTTGATCTCTTTGGTTCCGATTGCAGCGTTCTACACCTGGGTCGGGCGGGATTCCTTTCGCCGCGAGCTGGCGTCGGTGCATGATGCGCATCTGATCATTGCCAAGAACCTGTCGAGCGCGTTGAGCCGCTATGCGACGGACGCCAAGACCGTGTTCCGCATGGCCGTGATGAATGCCGATCTGTTGCGGGACACCGGGACGTATCAGCAGGCTTTGGCGAATTTCCATATCTGCCACATCTTCATTCTGGATGGGCAAAACAACCAGATCGACATGTTGGAGGGGCAGACGTCGCATCATGCGGATCTGCCCGAAGCCGGCCTGATGCAGGAGCTGCGCGAGACGGCGGTCGCGGCCAAGGGGGAGGTTGTGATCTCGGGGATCCGCAATCATGGTGGGACGCCGCATTTCTTTATCGTGCAATCCCTGAGCGGTGATCGGATGGCGCTGGCGCCGTTGAGCCCCAAGTATGTGATTGATCTGCAAAAATCTATTGCCTTCGGAGAGCGGGGGCATTCGATGGTGGTGGATCAGTTTGGCCATGTGGTCGCGCATCCGAATGCGCATTGGCAGGAAATCTCCAAGGATGCCTCCAAGCTGTCGGTGGTGGATGCGATGATCCGTGGCGGCACGGGGGTGATGCAGTTTTACTCGCCCCCTATGCAGGCGGATATGATTGCCGGGTTTACGCAGGTGCCAGAGACCGGATGGGGGGTGATGGTGCCTCAACCCATCAGCGAGCTGGCAGCGCGGGCGTCGCAGGTGCAGCGTGCGGCGCTGGTCGTTGCGCTGGTGCAGCTGATGATGGGCGCGGTTTTGAGCTGGAAGATGGCGTCGTGGTTGTCGCGGCCGATCCGGTCGATTGCGATGGCGGCCGGGATGTTGTCGCGGGGCGGATTCCGCACGCGGATCGGGGCGTTGCCGCGCTATGCGCCGGCCGAGCTGGTGCAGACGGCAGAAGCGTTTGACGGGATGGTGGATGCGATTGAGCAGATGACCGGACGGCTACAGTTTGCCCTGGCCGAGGCAGAGAAGATTTCGAGTGAGCGGGCCAAGTTGCTGGAAGCGGCGCAGGCGGCAAATGCGGCGAAATCGCAGTTTGTGTCGATGGTGAGCCATGAATTGCGCACGCCTTTGACCTCGATCAAGGGGTCGCTGGATTTGTTGGGCACGCGGATCAGTGGCGATATGCCGGAACCGGCGCGCAAGCTGTTGGATGTGGCGATCCGCAACGGGGACCGGTTGTCGACGATGATTGATGACCTGTTGGATCTGGAAAAGCTGGACGCGGGCAAATTGCGGTTCAGCTATGAACAGGTGGATCTGGATCAGCTGACGCGTGATGCGATTGAGACCAACCAGGGGTATGGCGCGTTGGCTGGTGTGCGGTTTGACTATACCCCGCCCGAGGCGCCGATCCTGGCCGAGGTGGATGCGAGCCGGATTGAACAGGTTCTGGCCAATCTGCTGTCCAATGCGGCCAAGTTTTCGGATGAGGGCCAGAGCGTCGAGATCCGGTTGGAGGCGCGGGGCGATAGCGCTGTGCTGACGGTGGCGGATCATGGTGTTGGTGTGGCCGAGCATGTTGGTGACAGTATCTTTGACGCCTTTGTGCAGGCGGACAGCTCTGACACACGGTCGGCGGGGGGCAGCGGGCTGGGCCTGAGCATTGCGCGGATGATTGTCTGGCACCATCACGGGTCGCTGACCTATGACAGTGTGCCTGGCGAGGGCACGACATTTGAAATTGAAATTCCATTGAACCAGCCGGGGGCAAAATGACCGAGCTTGTGCGTATTTTACATGTTGAGGATGATCCGGATATTTCGGATGTGGTGAAATTGTCACTGACGGTTTTGGGCGGCTATGAGATGGAGCAATATTCGTCGGGCAGTGCTGCGGTGGAGCATGCCTCGGAGCTGAAGGCGGATTTGTTGTTGCTGGATATGATGATGCCCGGGTTGAACGGGTTGGAAACGCTGGCCAATCTGCGCAAGTTTCCGCAGTTCGCAGAGACGCCGGCGCTGTTGTGCACGGCCAAGACCGTGGATTTGCCCGCTGACGATGAGGCGGTTGATCAGGGTATTATCGGGACGATTCACAAACCCTTTGGCGCGACAGAGCTGCCCGAGCAGATCCAGGATATGTGGGACAGATACGCGGCCAGGCGCGCGGGATCGGGGCTCTGTGGCCGCGCGCACGAGGTGGAAACGGCCATGATGTAGCGCGGCGCGCTTGCGGCCGGGATCTGGTGTTTCGGTGGCGGATGCGTCAGGCTGAGGGTGCGAGGGTGCGCTGGCGTTTGCCGGGCGGTGCCTTTGTTCCTGCTTTTTCAGTGTTTGGTGCGTTCTGATGGCCTTGTTTGATGCAACCCCGGCTTTGCGCTCGGCTTTTCTGCCGGAGCTGGACGGGCATTCGGTGTTTTGGGAAGAGTTTGGCACGCGCGGCGGGCCGGCGGTCTTGATGCTGCATGGCGGGCCGGGGGGTGGCATGTCAGAGCGGTCGCCGCGTCTGTTTGATCCGGCCAGCTGGCATATTGTGACCATGGATCAGCGCGGGTCGGGGCGGTCGCGCCCGCATGCCGGGGATACGGTTGACGCGTTGGAGGCCAATACCACCGGGGATCTGATTGCCGATATCGAACGGCTGCGGATCTCGCTGGGGGTGGAGCGGTGGTCTGTGTTTGGCGCCAGCTGGGGGGCGACATTGGCGCAGGCCTATGCCCATGCGCATCCGGAGCGGGTTGCGGGGCTGATCCTGGCGTCGGTCACCTCGACCAGCCGGTTTGAAATCGACAATCTGTATGGCGGCGCCGGGGCTTTTCTGCCCGAGGCGTTTGACCGGTTTCGCAGATTTGCCCCCGAGGGATCGCCCGGTGTTGGCATGGCCGAGGCCTATTTCCAGCGGCTGATCGCGCCGGATCCGGCGCAGAATGCGGCGGCGGCCTGGTGCGCCTGGGAGGCGGCGGTACTGGAGGTGGATGCGCGGGCGGAGCCTTCGGGGCGGTTTCTGGAGCCACGGTTTGCGCTGGGGTTCGCGCGGGTGGTGACGCATTACTTTCGCGCGCTGGCCTGGCTGACGCCGCCGTTGTTGGAGCGGGCGGCGGAATTGCCTGATGTGCCGGCGGTACTGATCAACAGCCGGATGGATCTGTCCTGTCCGTTGTCGACGGCCTGGAGGCTGCATCAGGCGATGCCGCAATCCGAGCTGGTGGTGATCCCCGGCCATTTGCATGGCACTTTGTACGGGCCACTGTCAGAGGCGATCCGGGCCGCCGGGGTCGAGTTTGCGGCCCGGTTCAAGACCACCCGCCCTTAGCCGGCGGCGCTGAGCGCCTGGTCGAGACCATCGGCCACGGCGTCGACATCCTCGTGCGACAGGCAGAGGGGCGGGACCATGCGCAGGACCGATTGAGTCGGGCCGGATTTGGACAGGATCAGGCGTTGATCGCGGCAGGCCTCGAACACGGCGGCGGTGCGGTCACGGTCGGGGGTCTTTGCGGCGCGATCGCTGACGATTTCGATGGCCAGCATGAGCCCCCGGCCGCGCACGTCGCCAACAATCGCGTGTTTTTGCTGGAGGTCTTGCAGGCGCGCCAGCAGGGCAGAACCGACGGATTTGGCGTTTTCCTGTAGCTTTTCATCCCGCATGACGGCCAGCACCGCGCGGGCGGCGGCGGCGGATGTCGGGTTGGCGCCATAGGTGTGAAACAGGAATTTCTCGGCCATTGGGGCGGCGACGGGTTTGCGGGCCACAACGGCACCGATGGGGAAGCCGTTGCCGAGGCCCTTGGCCATGACCACGATGTCGGGAATGACGCCGTCAGCCTCAAAGCCCCAGAAATGATCGCCTGTGCGGCCAAAACCGGACTGGACCTCGTCCGCGATATAGAGGCCACCGGCGGCGCGCACCCGTTCGGCGGCACCGGACATATAGCCGGGCGGCATTTCGATCACGCCGCCATAGCCCTGGATGCTTTCGACCAAAATACCCGCCAGATGGCCCGAGGTGCTGGTGGCGATGGTGCGGTCGATTTCATCCAGATACGGCTGGGTGCCGGGGCCGAAGATGCCGCGATATTGGTTGGGTTCGGGGACAAAGGCGACATTGCCGGGCATGCCCGGGTGACGCCAGGTCGAAATACCGGTCACCGATTGAGCGGCGGCGGTGGGCCCGTGATAGGCCGTGCGCAGCGACAGCATGTCGAGGTTGCCGGTATAGGTGCGGGCCATGGTCATGGCGAGGTCGATGGCCTCGGAGCCGGAATTGGTCAGGTGGACGACCCATTCGTGGCCTTTGGGCATTGTCTGGGCCAGTTCCTCGGCCAGGTGGGCCGGGGTCGGGTGGTAGAACATTGTGGTGCAATGGGTCAGGGTCTGGGCCTGTTCCATGGCGGCGGCGACCACGCGCGGGTGCGAATGGCCGACCGAGACGCAGACATTCATACCCAGCAGGTCGATGTATTTTTGGTCTTCGGTGTCCCAGAGGTACTGGCCGCGCCCCTGACGAAACACCAGCGGATCGCGGAACGGGACGAATTTGCGCAGCGAGGCGGCGTAATACTGGTCGCGGCGGGCGGCGGTGCCCTGAAGGCTCCAGTCAGTTGGCAGGGGCTGGGTCATTGGGGGGCGGTTCCTTGGGCTTTGAGCTTGAGGTTTTGGGGATCGTAGGGGGCGGTGTCGAGGATGCGGGCGGGACGGGACACGCCGAGGATGTTGACGCTGAGGCCGGTGCGGGCGGATGGGTCGCGCAGGTAGGCGAGTGCCAGCGTTTTGGCGACCCTGTGACCATAGGCGCCGGAGGTGACGCTGCCAACGGCGCGGCCATCCTGCCAGACGGTATGGGCGTAAAAAGGGTCGATGTCGCCGGATTCGGAGTCGATTTGCAGCAGGACCATGGCCCAGGGGTCGGAGCGCGTGGTCAGGGCCGTCTGGCCGGTGAACTGCCGTCCTTGTGGGTGGACGAAGGCAGACAGGCCGGATTCGAGCGGGCTGCGTTCGGTTGTCAGGTCTGCGCCCCAGGCCCGGTAGCCTTTTTCCAGGCGCATGGCATTGGCGGCATAGGCGCCGTAGTAGCCGGGGTTGTAGGGTTGGGCGGCGGTTTCGACCGCCTCGAAGACGGCGGCGGTCTGGGCGGCGGGCACGTGCAGCTCCCACCCGGATTCGCCGATGTAGGAGAGACGCAGGGCCCGGACCGGGGCGTCGGCGATCTGCAGGGTTTGGGCCGTGAGCCAGGGAAAGCTGGCCGGGTCGAGGTCTGTCAGGGTGGCCAGCACCTGGGCTGCCTTTGGCCCCATCAGGCCGATCACGCCAAAGGCCTGGGTGACGTTCTGGACCTGAACAGTCAGGCCCTGAGCGGTCAGGTCCTGGGCGTGGCTTTGCAGGAGGTCGTGGTCAATCTCTTCGGCGGCGGCGGCGGAGGTCAGGTAGGCGCTGTCGGGGGCGAGCCGGGTTGCCGTGAACTCGGACAGGACGCCGCCTGCGGGGGTCAGCGCGTGGATCAGGCCGATCCGGCCCGGGGCGGGGGCGCGGTTGGCGCCCAGCGTGTCGAGGAAGCGGGCGGTGTCGGGGCCGGTGATGGCGAATTTGGAGAAGACCGACAGGTCGGCCAGGGCGACGCGGGTGGCGGCGGTTTCGGTTTCGCGGGCGACCGGGGCAAACCAGGCGGCGCGGCGAAAGCTGTCGGCGGGGGCGGTTTGCGGGTCTGCCGGGTCGGAGCGGTTGTGGAACCAGTTGGGCCGTTCCCATCCGTGGGCCGCGCCCATCACTGCGCCGCGCTGGATCATGTGATCATGCAGCGGGGACAGGCGCAGGTTGCGGCCTGCGGGGCGTTCTTCGTAGGGGTAGTGCACGCCGAATTGCAGGCCGAAGCATTCGATGGCTTTGGCGACGCGATAGTCTCGGTCTGCCCAGGCGCCAAAGCGGCGGCTGTCCACTGCCAGGGCATCCATGGGCGGGGCGTTATGGGTCATCCAATGGGCCAGGAACCAGCCGGCGCCGCCGCCCTCCATCACGCCCATGGACGAGCCGGTCAGCAGCCAGGCATCCGGTTGCCCATGCGCCGGGCCGATCAGGGGGTTGGCGTCAGGCGTAAAGGTGATGGGCCCGTTGATGACGGTTTTCACGCCTGCGGTTTCCAGCGCCGGGATGCGGGCCATGGCGGCCTGGATGATATGTTCGACCCGGTCCAGGTCCGGCGGCATCAGGTCGGCGCCGAATTCGGGGGGCACGCCGTCGACGGACCAGACCTGTGCCTGGGTTTCATAGGGGCCCAGGATCAGCCCGTCGCGTTCCTGGCGGACGTACCAGCTTTCTTCCGGGTCGCGGATGATGGGCAGTTCGGCCAGCCCGTCGGAGAGCCGCTTGGCCACGGCGGGGATGGAATCGGTGACCAGATATTGGTGCAGCACGGGAACCGAGGGGATGTTGAGCCCCATCATGGCCCCGATCTCCCAGCCCCAGGTGCCGGCGGCATTGACCAGGTGGCGGGTGCGGATTGCGCCTTTGGCGGTGTCGACCAGCCAGGCGTCCTGTTCGCGGCGGATTGCCTGCACCGGGCAGTGGCGCAGAATTGTGGCCCCGCCGCGTTGGGCCATGCGGGCCATTGCGTTGGTGGCGAGGCTGGGGTCCACGTGGCCGTCGTCGGGTTCATAGATGCCGCCCAGCAGCCCGTCGAGGCGGGCGAGCGGGTGCAGCTGTGCGATGTCCTGCGGGCTGAGGATCTGGAGCGGGTAGCCGGTGAAATCCGACAGGCCGGCGACGTGGCGAAACTCGTCCATACGGTCGGGGTTGCGGGTGATGCGCATGGCGCCGGAGCGGTGAAAGCCGCAGTCCTCTCCGGTTTCGGCGGGCAGGATGTCACGGTAGAGGCGCACCGAGGTGGCGCGCAGTTCCTGAATGGTCGGGTTGTGGGCGAAATGGGTGCACAGGCCCGCCGCATGCCAGGTGGAGCCATGGGTGAGGTCGTTTTTCTCGACCAGGATCACGTCTTGCCAGCCCATTTTGGTCAGGTGATAGAGCAGGGAGACCCCCATTACACCGCCACCGATGATGACAACCTGAGCGTCCTTCATGCGCGCATCCTTTCTGATTTAGGGTCAAACGGGGCGTGGCGCAGGGGCGTGGCCCGGCTGTCCTGGCCTGCGACCCGGACGGTAAACTGGCGGTTGCAGGTGTCGTCGAGCGTGTCGGCCGGGTTGGTCCGGATCAGCGCAAAGGCCAGGTTCAGCCCCGTGCGCGGCCCGCGCGCGCCGGAGGTGGTATAGCCCACGTGGCGGCCCTGTTCGTAGACCGGTTCGTCATGCAGCATCAGCGCCTCGCTGTGGATTTGCAGCAGGATGAGCCGTTGGCGCAGCCCCTGCGCGCGCTGGTCCAGCAGCGCGGCCTTGCCGATAAAGTCGCGGGACCAGTCGATGGTAAAGCCCAGGCCTGCCTCCAGCGGGGTCAGGAAGGGGCCGATGTCATGGCCCCAGTGGCAGAAGCGTTTTTCGATCCGGCAGCCGTCGAGTGCGAAATGCCCCATCGGGCGGGCGCCGTGGCGGAGGAGCGCGTCGAACAGGTGACCGGCGGTTTGGGAGGGGATCATAAGCTCCCAGCCCAGCTCTCCGACATAGCTGACGCGGGTCATGCGGCAGGGAGTGTTGGCGATCCGGACCGGGGCCGAGTGGCCAAAGGGCTGCTCAACCGGCAGATCGGCGCCCAGCGCCTGCAGCACGTCCCGGCTGCCTGCGCCCATGACGCCGATGGTGCAGTGATCTTCGGTGAGGTCGCGCAGCCGGGTTTCGCCCGAGAGCGCGCGACGCAGCAGCGCCAGGTCGCGCAGCCGGGTTGCGGCCCCCGAGACCAGCAGGAACCGGTCTGGCGCGGTGCGGGTGACGGTGATGTCCATTTCGATCCCGCCGCGCGGATTGAGGATCTGGGTATAGCGGGCGGTGCCGGGGGGCATATCCATTTGTGCGGTGGTCATCTGGTTCAGCTCGTCCAGCGCGGTGGGGCCGGAAAGCTCCAGCTTGGTGAAGGGGCTGAGGTCGAGCAAGGCGGTGCCCGTGTCCAGAATGGCGGCCTCGCGGGTGGCGATCGGGTGCCAGGGCTGGGCGCCGATGCTGTAGGGGAGCACGTGTTCGGAGGGGCTCTGCGCGTACCAGAGGCCGCGTTCCCACCCGGCAGTGAGGCCGAAATGCGCGCCCTGCCCCGCCCAGCGGTCATGCAGGGCAGAGCGGCGCAGGTCGCGCCCGGCGGTGGGCTGTTTGTAGGGCCAGTGCAGGGTGAAGAGGTCCGCCACGGCCTCGGACATGCGCGATTGCATATGCGCCGCAGTGGCGGTGGCGGGGTCGGCGCGGGCGACGTCGACCTCCCAGATGTCCGGGGGCGGGTGGCCGTCGGCGACCCAATCGGCCAGCGCCTGGCCGATGCCGGCAGAGGACATGACGCCGACCGAGTTCATGCCCGCCGCAACGAAGAGGCCGTCGATTTGCGGGGTCTCTCCGACGAGGGGGCGGGTGTCGGCGGTGAAGCTTTCGGGGCCGTTCATGAAGTGTTGGATGCCGGTGTGGTTGAGGGCCGGGATCAGGGCCAGGGCGGCGTCCATGAAGGGGGCGAATTGATCCCAGTCTTCGGGCAGCTCGAGGAAGGCGCGGTCGCCTTCGGGGCCGTATGGGTCCCAGCATTTGGCGTCGGGCTCGAAGCCGCCGATGACCAGTTTGCCGGCGTCGCCCTTGATATAGATGCCGCGGTCCAGGTCGCGGATCACGGGGAAGGGATCGGGCAGATCCGGGATGGGCCGGGTGACCACATACATGTGTTCGACCGCCTGCAAGGGCAGCGCGACGCCCGCTGTCGCGGCCAGTTCGCGCGACCATGCGCCGGTGCACAGGATCACGGTATCGGCGGCGATCTGGGTGCCGTCGTGCAGCTTCACGCCTGTGGTGCGCTGGCCCTGGGTCAGGATGCGGGCGACGCCGGTGCCCTCGCGGATCTGGACGCCTTTGGCGCGGGCGGCCTTGGCATAGGCCATGCACAGATCCACCGGGTTGACGTTGCCATCCTGGGGCACCTGCAGGGCGCCGACCAGCCCCGAGAGGTTCAGCGCCAGAGTGTCGGGGGTGTTCGGTTGGATTTGGCCCAGTCGAATTTGAGACGGGTCGATCATTTGCGGGTCCAGCCCCTGGGTCACGCCCAGATCCGCGATGCGGTGCAGTTCGGACAGGCGTTCGGGCGCGCGGGCCAGCCAATAGCCCCCGGTGCGCCGGTAGCCGGTGGATTGGCCGGTCTCAGCCTCGAGCTGGGGAAAGAGCGTGAGAGCCCGGGACGCCAGCCGCGTCAGGCCGGGGGTTGCGCGCAGGGGGCCGACGATGCCAGCCGCGTGCCAGGATGTGCCCGAGGTCAGCTGGTTGCGTTCCAGCAGCAGCACGTCCTGCGCGCCCCGCTGGGCCAGGTGATAGGCCACGCTGAGCCCGACCGCGCCGCCGCCGATGATGACGATGCGGCTCATGGCAGGACTCTGATTTGACGGGATGTTCGCGGGGTTTTATGACCGGAGGTATGAAAATTCATGCGCTTTGGTGCCATCCCCGTTCTATGTCGACCGCCGTTGAGCGCATCATGCGTGAGCGCGGCGATCTGTCTGTTCTGCATGAACCCTTTATGTATGACTATTACATGTCCGGGGGTCGTGGAAAATTTGCCGGTTTTGCCCCTGAGGTTGATCATCCTGTGACCTATGAGGGCATCCGGACGTTGATTCGTCAAACGGCGCAGGAGGGGCCGGTGTTCTTCAAGGACATGGGTTATTACGTCTGTGACACGCTGAGTGCGGATCCGGATTTTGCCTGCCAGATGAGTCATGCGTTTTTGATCCGCGATCCGGCGGAGAGTGTGATTTCCTATGCCAAGAAGCAGGCGGATTTCTCTTTGGAGGAGGTCGGGTTGGAGGCGCAGTGGCGGCTGTATCTGGCGCTGGTCGAGATGGGGATAAAGCCGACGATTTTGCCGTCTGTGGCGATCCGGGCCAATCCGGCGGCCGAGATGGCGCGGTATTGGCGGGATGCGGGTCTGGCGGACGCGCCCCATGCGCTGCGCTGGGAGGCTTCGGCGCCGCAGGACTGGCGCGCGGTGGAGGCCTGGCATCAGGAGGTGATTCAGAGCACGGGCATCGCCCCGCCTGACACGGATCGGGATGTGGCGGCCGAGCTGGCGGCTCTGGGTGCGCCCTATGTGGGCTATGTGGCCCATCACCAGCCCTATTTTGACAAGTTCATGGCCGCACACGCGCATCAGTAGTAGTTCCGGTCCGGGGTCTCGGCCTTGCGGCGGGCGATATAGTCGCGCAGTTCGGCGTCGGTGTCCGGGTTCAGGCCTGGGTCTGTGTAGCTGGCCAGCTGCTCTTTCCAGATGGTATTGGCGCGGGTGGCGGTGTCCTGGCTGCCGGCCTCTTGCCAATGTTCGAAGGCGTTGTCATCCGGGGTCAGCGGGCGGAACAGGGCGGACATGAAATTGGCCTGTGTGTGTTCGGAGCCCAGGAAGTGGGCGCCGGGCCCGGTGGTTGCGATGGCTGCCATGGCCTGGGCGTTTTCGCTGAGGTCGATCCCGTCGAAAAAGCGCCCGACCTTGCCGCAGAGGTCGTGGTCGATGATGGTTTTCTCGAAAGAGGTGACCAGCCCGCCTTCGAGCCAGCCGGTGGCGTGGTTGATCAGGTTGGCGCCTGCGAACATGGACATCATCAGGCCCCAGGTGGCTTCTTGCTGGCTTTGGGCATCGGGGATTTTGGAGGCGCTGAGCGTGCCCACGGTGTGCAGCGGCACGCCGAGGCGGCGGGACAGTTGGCCGGCGGCGAGCACCATCAGGCCGGCCTCGGGGGTGCCAAAGGTGGGGGCGCCGGATTTCATGGACATGGTGGAGGCAAAGCTGCCCATCAGGCAGGGCGCGCCGGGTGCGATGAGCTGGACCAGGGCGAGGGTGGCCAGGGCCTCGGCCAGGACCTGGGCCAGGGTGCCTGCGACGGTGGTTGGGGACATGGCTCCGGTCAGGACCCAGGGCGTGCAGGCCACCGGCTGACCGGCGCGGGCATAGGTTTTCAGCGCGCCGGACATATTGGCATCCATGACCAGCGGCGCGTTGGTGTTGGAGACGCAATAGAGCACGGGGTTTTGGGCCACGAAGTCGGCGCCAAAGACGATGCGGGCCATGTCCAGCGCGTGGCCGGCCCGTTCGGCGCCGATGAAGGCGCCCATATAGGCGCGGTCGGAGTGGCGGATATGGGCATAGAGCATGTCCAGGTGGCGTTTGTTGGCTGGCAGGTCGACCGGTTCGCAGACCACGCCGCCGGAGTGATGCAGCCAGGGCAGGGTCTGATGCAGTTTCACCAGCGAGACAAAATCCTCGTGCGTGGCGTATCGGCGGCCTCGGTCCAGGTCATGGACAAAGGGGGGCCCCCAGGACGGGCACAGGATGGTGGCATTGCCGCCAAACTGCACGGAGTTTGCCGGGTTTCGGGCGTGTTGGGTAAACGTGGCCGGGGCCGTGGCCTGAATGGTGCGGCGGCAGAACCCCGGCGCAAAGCGGACGCGCGTGCCGTCGACCTCGCAGCCGGCTGTGGCAAAGATCCGCAGGATTTCGGGGTCGTCGTGAAACTCCATCCCGGTTTCGGCCAGGATCTGGTCGGCATTGGCCTCGATCAGGCAGAGCCCCTCTTCGGCGAGCACGTTGAATGTGCCCAGCTGGCGCTGGATGTAGGGGGCGCGGGGTGCGGTGGGCACGGTGGCTGTGCCGCCGGCCTTGGCGCGGGCGCGGGCCTTGCGCAGGGACCTGCGCGAGCTGGGGGGCTGGGTCTGCATGGGGGCAGGCTATGCCCGGGGGTTTGCCTGGGGCAACGATTAGGGCTTAGTATCAGTAATTCTTATACTCAGGATCGTCAGCATGGTTTCCCCCTCGCGTTCGCATACCGCCCTGCCCTTTGCCCCGCGCCGGTTCACGCCGGGTCTGTTGCGGTCGCTGGAGGTTTTGGTGGCGGTGGCCGAGACCGGGCAGATGCGGTCCGGGGCGCGGATGCTGGGGTTGTCGCAACCGGCGGCGTCTCAGCATATTGCGGCGCTGGAGAAGGCCTTTGGCACGCCCTTGCTGGACCGCAGCACGCGGCCCGCGCAATTGACCCATGCGGGGTTGCGGTTGCACCAGCAGGCGCAGCGCATTCTGGAGGCGATGGGGGATCTGGAGACCGAGATGCGGCGGGCCGGGCCACGACCGATCGGGATGTTGCGGGTTGGGATGCAGGCCTCGGCGGCGACGACGCTGACCCCGGCGCTGGTGACGCTGGCGCGGGATCGCTATGGGGTGGAGGATATCACGCTGCATGCGGGTCAAAGCGGCGATCATGAGCAGCTGTTGCGCACGAAACGGGCGGATCTGGCGATCACATCGAACCCGTTTCTGGATCTGGACGGGTTGGAGCGGCATCTGATCCTGACGGAGGCCTATTTGCTGGTGTTGCCGTCGCAGTATGATGGTCCGGTGGAGTCGCTGGAGGCGGTTCAGGCGCGGCTGCCTTTGGTGCGGTTTGCGGACAGCACCTATGCCGGGCGGCAGATCATGCAGCATTTGCGCCGGTTGCGGCACGAACCCCGGCGGGTGATTCAGGCGGATCGGTCGAGCATGATCACCTCTTGTGTGGCGCAGGGCATGGGATTTAGCCTGCTGACGCCGACCCTGTTGATCGACGGGATGGTCGAGAACATGCCGTTGCGGATCGAGCCATTGCCGGTTGCGGGCCTGTCGCGGACATTGACGGTTGTGGCGCCCGAGGGGGCATTGCAGGATCTGCCGGTGGATTTCGCCCGCACCTCGACCGAAGTGCTGACGCAGCGGATTTCGGATTTTGTGGGGCCGTTGGGGGATCAGGCGGTGCGGGACAGAGATGTTTAGGGCAAGTTTCGGGGGCAGAGCATGACGGCGCAGGATATCACCGATTGGGTCGGGCGGGTTGAGCAGGTGTCCGATACGCTGGACCTGCGCCCGGCGGCCTTGATGGAGAGCATCTTGCCGCTGGAGGTTCCGGTCGCGTTGGGCAGCCCTCTGCCGCCGTTGTGGAATTGGATGTATTTTCATTCACCTGCCCCGCTGGATCAGCTGGGACGGGACGGGCATCCGGCCAAGGGTGGGTTTTTGCCGCCTGTGGATCTGCCCCGGCGGATGTGGGCCGGTGGGCGATTCGCGTTTTCAGGGGCGTTGCGGATTGGTGATTCCGTGACGCGGCAGTCCAAAATCCTGAATGTGGCGCCCAAGACCGGCAAGAGCGGGCGGCTGTGTTTTGTGACGGTGGAACATTGTTATCAGCGTGCGGGCCAGACGGTTTGGCGCGAGGAGCATGACATTGTCTATCGCGAAGACCCGGCCCCGGGGGCGGCTGCGCCTGCTTTGGTCGCTGCGCCATTGCAGGCGGAGCAGCGCGAGGAGGTCACCCCGTCGATTGTGATGCTGTTCCGGTATTCGGCGCTCACCTTTAACGGCCATCGGATTCATTATGATCGTTCCTATGCGAGAGATGTCGAAGGATACCCAGATCTGGTGTTTCATGGTCCTTTGACCGCGACTTTGCTGGCTGATCTTGCGCGGCGGGTCTGCCCCGGGCCGCTGCGCAGTTTCACTTATCGTGCTGTCAGCCCCCTGTTTGACACGGACCCGTTCGAGATCTGCGCGGGGCCGGTGACGGCACCGGTTGCGCGGGGTGGCGATGCGGATCAGCCCGGGCATGTGGATGTCTGGGCCTGTACCCCGGCGGGCGGTCTGGCGATGACGGCGCGGGCCGAATTCGCCTGATCTGCACCTCTGTGGGCGGTATGCGGAAAACCTGAGCATTGCGAGAATCTGGCCCATTTTTTCATCCAAAACTTTGACAGATTGGATGACTGCCTGAATAGTGGTCCATGCGAACTCATATAATCGCGCAAAAAACAGGGAGATACGAATGCTGCTTTCGATAAGTCGCAGAATGCTGTTTGGGGCCGTGGCGGCCGCGGCGATGGCCGCGGGCCTGACTGCGCAAGCGCCTCAGGCACAAGCGGAGACCGTTCTGAAGGTTGTTCCGCATTCCGGGCTCAAGATCCTGGATCCGATCTGGACCACCGCCTATATCAGCCGCAACCACGGCTATATGATTTACGACACGCTGTTCGCGATGGATAGCGAAGGCAAGATCCAGCCGCAGATGGTGGATAGTGTGGAACGTTCGGCGGATGGGCTGACGATCACCATGACGCTGCGGGACGGGCTGAAATGGCACGATGGCGCGGATGTGACGGCGGAAGATACGGTCGCGTCGATCCGGCGTTGGGGCTCTAAGGATGCGATGGGCCAGAAGATGATGGACTTTGTCGACAGCCTGGAGGCGACCGACGCAAAGACCATGGTGTTCAAGCTGAACGCGCCAACGGGTCTGGTGGAGCTGGCGCTGGCCAAGCCCAGTTCGAACGTGCCGTTCATGATGCCTGCGCGCATTGCCGCGACGCCGGGGTCGGAGCAGATCAGCGAGTATATCGGCTCTGGTCCGTTCATGTTCAACAATGAGGAATGGGAGCCGGGCACCAAGGTTGTCTATGAGAAGTTTGACGACTATGTGCCGCGCGACGAACCGACAGACGGGTTTGCCGGTGCCAAGATTGCCAAGGTTGATCGCGTGGAGTGGACGCCGATCCGCGACATGCAGCAGGCGGTGAATGCGCTGATTGCGGGCGAGATTGACATCATCGAGAGCGTGCCGGCGGATCTTTTGCCGCTGATCACGGATTCGGGCGCGGCCTATCTGAAGGACCCGAACCCGGCCGGTTTGCAGTATACGTTCCGCTATAACGTGCTGCATCCTCCGTTCGACAATCCGAAGGTGCGTCAGGCGTTGCTGTATGCGTTCAACCAGGAAGATTTCCTGGATGCGACGGTTGGCAACCCCGATCTCTACCGGGTCTGCAAGGCTCTGTTCGGGTGTGGACAGCCGTTTGAAACCGACGCGCATATGGATGGGCTGTTGGAGTCGAACTTTGCCAAGGCGCGCGAATTGCTGGCCGAGGGCGGATACACCGATCAGCCGATCCTGTTGATGCATTCGACCAACGTGCCGTCGCTGACAAACCTGGCGCCGGTTGCCAAGGATCTGATGGAAGCTGTGGGCATGAATGTCGACATGCAGTCGATGGACTGGTCCACTCTGGTGGCGCGTCGCTCCAAGCAGGACAAGCCTGAGGATGGCGGCTGGAACGCCTTTATCACGGCCTGGACGGCGGGTGACCTGTTCAACCCGGTTGCGATGGCCTTCCTGAACTCCAGCTGTGACAAGGCGCTGTTTGGCTGGCCCTGTGACGAAGAGATCGAAAAGCTGCGGGACGCCTTTGCGCGGGCCACATCCTTTGAAGATCAGATGGCGATTGTTGAGGATATCCAGAAGCGCTGGACCGAGTATCCGACCCATATTCACCTGGGTCAGTGGAACACAAACTCGGCGCTGCGCAACAATATCGACGGATATTTGCAGCCAGGCGTGCCGGTGTTCTGGAACGTCGCCAAGAACTGATCGCAAGATCGCATTTCAAGACCAAAGGGGCGGCCCATTTCCGGGCCGTTCCTGACATAAGAAAGGCAGGGCATGGGCGCTTATCTGATCAAACGCGTTCTGGCGACAATCCCAGTGATGTTGTTCGTCGCGATTTTCATTTTCTTGCTGCTGCGACTGACCCCCGGAGATCCGGCGGCGATGATTGCGGGCGACTTTGCCAATGACCAGCAGATTGCCGAGATCCGCGAAAACCTGGGCCTGGACCAACCGCTGTGGAAACAGTTTGGCATGTGGCTGGGCGATATGTTGCGGTTCGAGATGGGGCAGAGTTTTTACTATAAGAAACAGGTGAGCGAGCTGATCTCGTCGCGGATCGAGCCGACGTTTTCGTTGTCGTTTATGACCATTGTGCTGACCGTGTTGATCGCTGTGCCGATGGGCACGCTGGCCGCCTATAAACAGGGCAGCTGGTTTGACCGGATCATCATGGGCTTTAGCGTGCTGGGATTTTCAGTGCCAGTGTTCGTGATCGGATATGGGCTGATCTATGTGTTTTCCGTGCAGCTGGGCTGGCTGCCGGTGCAGGGGTATCAACGCATTGAGGATGGCATCGGAGGCTGGGCCTATCGGCTGATTTTGCCCTCTGTGGCCTTGTCGGTCATTTTCGTGGCCTTCATTGCGCGGATGACGCGGACCTCGGTGCTGGAGGTTCTGGGCGAGGATTACATCCGCACCGCCCGTTCCAAGGGGCAGACCGAGGCCAAAGTGTTGATGCGCCATGCGGTGCGCAATGCGGCGGTGCCGATTGTGACGGTGATTGGTCTGGCGATTGCGGTGCTGATCAGCGGCGTGGTGGTGACGGAATCGGTGTTCACCATTCCGGGGCTGGGATTGTTGACGGTTGAGGCAGTGCTGAACCGCGATTTCCCGACCATTCAGGCGGTGATCCTGTTTTTCTCGGTCGTCTATGTTCTGATCAACCTGCTGATTGATGTCAGCTATACCTTTCTAGACCCGAGGATCCGCTATTAATGACTGATGCAGCTCCTTCGCAGGCGGATGCCGCCACGCAACCAGAGGCGAACTCTGCGGTTCCGGCCAAAGCCCAGTCACCGGCGCGTCAGACGCTGCGGCGCATTTTGGGCAATACCTCGGTTCGGGTTGGCGGGACGATTGCCCTGCTGATCATTCTGATGGGGATTTTCGCGCCATTTCTGGGCACGCGCGATCCGTCTGATATCAGCCCGCGCAACCGCAACAAGGCACCGGGCTATGAGGCCATGGTGCGCGATTATGACGGCAACAAGATTCCGGTGGTGTATCGCATGGGGTCGGACACGCTGGGGCGGGATGTCTATTCGCGGGTGGTCTATGGCGCGCGCACGTCGTTGATCGTGGGGGCATCGGTTGCGGTGCTGGCGATTGCGATTGGTCTGGGGCTGGGTCTGGTGGCGGGATATTTCCGCTGGGCGGATGGCATTGTGATGCGGATCATGGATGGGATGATGGCGATTCCGGCGATCCTGCTGGCGATTGCGATCGTGTCGCTTTTTTCGGCCGGGCTCGGCTCGGTCATTGTGGCGATTGTGGTGGCCGAGGTGCCACGGGTGGTCCGATTGGTGCGCTCTGTTGTGCTGTCCATTCGCGAAGAGCCTTATGTGGAGGCCGCGATCACCGCTGGCACGCCGGCGCCGTTGTTGTTGGTGCGCCATGTCTTGCCCAATACGATTGCGCCTTTGATCGTGCAGGGCACGTTCATTGTGGCCAGCGCGATCATCGTCGAGGCGATCTTGAGTTTCCTGGGCATCGGGATTCCGCCAGAGATTCCGACCTGGGGCAACATCATGGCCGAGGGGCGTCAGGTGTTTCAGTTGTTCCCACACAACATCCTGTATCCCGGTGTGGTTTTGGCGCTGACGGTTCTGTCGGTGAATATGTTGGGCGATGGTCTGCGCGACACGCTTGATCCACGCTTTGCAAAACGAGTTTAGGCAATGGGCGAAAACATTCTAGAGGTGCGCAACCTGGCGGTTGAACTGCCCGGTGGGTCGGATCGCAAGCGGGCCGTTGAAGACATCAGTTTCAACGTTGGCCCGGGCGAGATTGTCTGTGTGGTTGGTGAAAGCGGATCGGGCAAATCGGTGACGGCGCAGGCGGTCATGGGGCTGTTGCCGCGCGAGCTGAAGCCGGTGGCGGGGGAAACCTTGCTGGAGGGGGAGGACACGCTGAGTGCCACGCCGAACCGGTTGCGCGATCTGCGCGGGACGCGGATGGCGATGATTTTCCAGGAGCCGATGACGGCGCTGAACCCGGTGGCGCGGGTGGGCGATCAGATTGCCGAGATGCTGGAGATTCACACCAGCCATACGGCGGCCGAGCGGCGGGCGCGGGCCATTGAGATCATGGATCTGGTTCATCTGCCAGAGCCGGAGCGGATGGTGGACAGCTATCCGCATCAATTGTCGGGCGGGCAGCGCCAGCGGATCATGATTGCCTGTGCGCTGGTGCTGGACCCGGCGCTGTTGATTGCGGATGAGCCGACGACCGCGCTGGATGTGACGACGCAGGCGCAGATCCTGACTCTGATCAAGGAAATGCAAGAGCGGCGCGGCACCGGGGTTTTGTTCATCACCCATGATTTTGGCGTTGTGGCCGAAATCGCGGATCGCGTGGTGGTCATGCAGCGCGGGCAGATCGTGGAGCAGGGCAGCCGGGATCAGGTGCTGCGCAATCCGCAGCAGGAATACAGCAAGATGCTGATGGCCTCGGTTCCGTCGATGAACCCGCCGCAGCGCACGCCTGTGCAGGGCGAGACGGCGGTTGAGACGCGCAGTCTGGTCAAGCGGTATGGCTCCAAAGGCTTGTTTGGCGGTGGGCGCGAGGTGCTGGCGGCGTCGGATGTGGACCTGCATGTGGCGCGGGGCGAGACCCTGGGCATTGTGGGCGAAAGCGGGTCGGGTAAATCCACGGTGGCGCGGTGTATTGCGCGGCTGATTAATCCGACCAGCGGAGAGATTGACCTGCATGGCACCAATATCGCCACCATGCCAGAGCGCCGGTTGCGGCCTCATCGCAGCAAGATTCAGATTGTGTTTCAGGACCCTTACCGGTCTTTGAACCCGCGCCGGACGGTCGGGCAATCCATGGTCGAGGCGCCGATGAATTTTGGCCAGTCCTATGACGAGGCGCTGGCGAATGCGCGCGAGCTGATGGAGACGGTTGGTCTGGCGGCGGATGCTTTGGATCGCTATCCGCATCAGTTTTCCGGCGGACAACGCCAGCGGATCTGTATTGCGCGGGCCTTGATGGTGAACCCGGAGCTGTTGATTGCGGATGAGGCGGTTTCAGCTTTGGATGTTTCGGTGCAGGCGCAGGTGCTGGAGTTGCTGGACGACATTCGTGACCGGTATAATCTGGCGATGTTGTTTATCACTCATGATCTGAGGGTGGCGGCGCAGATCTGTGACCGGTTGATTGTCATGCAAAAGGGTGTGGTGGTCGAACAGGGCCCGACCTTTGACGTCTATAGTGACCCCAAACATCCCTATACGCGCCTGTTGCTGGATGCGGCGCCTGGGCGGGGCGCTCAGTTCGGGGCAGCGCAAAGCGCCTGATTTGGATGCATTTGTTGCGGGCGACCGCGTGTTGCGGGCCATGGGAGTCGCGGCACCGGTCGGGCTGTGCCGGGTCTTTGCCGGGTGCGGGAGGCGCGGCTTGCCCTTTGCCGGGTTGTGGCAACTTTGGGATTGGTCGCGAACAGGATAAAATGTGTCGTAACCGTTGGTCTTTGATCTGCGAGCGGGTACAAGATCTGAGACAATAAATCAAAAAACTGCTCAAGGGGAGCCATATGACCAGATCCTTCACCACAGCCGGCCTTTTCGCGTTGGCGATGACGACATTTGCAGGGGCGGTGAGCGCCGCTGACATTCCGGAAAGCAGCGATCCGATCAAGGTCGTTATGAACGATTGGACCGGGCAGCATGTTTCGGCCAAGATCACCGGCGCTTTGCTGTCGAAGATGGGGTATACGGTTGAATATGTCAGCGCCGGAGCCGTGCCGCAGTTTGCCGGGATCGCCCAGGGCAACCTGCATGTACAGCCCGAAGTCTGGACCAACAACATCGGCGATATCTATCCCAAAGCGGTAGAGACCGGCGACATTGTGGTTTTGGGCCAGCTGGGTCTGGAACCCAAAGAGGGCTGGATCTATCCGCCTTACATGGAAGAGAAATGCCCGGGCCTGCCCAGCTATGAGGCGCTGTATGACTGTGCGCAGGCCTTTGCCGCTGCGGATACCTTTCCCAACGGGCGTCTGATCACCTATCCTGCGGACTGGGGCACACGCTCCAAGGATCTGGTGGAAGGCATCGAGATGCCGTTCAAGCCGGTTCCGGGTGGCAGTGAAGGCGCGATGATTGCCGAGCTGAATTCAGCCATTGCGGCGCAGGATCCGATTCTGATGATGTTCTGGCAGCCGCATTGGGTGTTCGCGGATCTGGACATGAACTGGGTCGAGTGGAACCCGGCAGAGGGCGAATGTGTTGAGGAATCGCAAGAGCGGGCATCGGCCTGCGGGTTCCAGCAAGCCAGCATCGACAAGATCGTCTGGGGCGGTTTTGAGGAAAAATGGCCAGGCGCGTTTGCCTTGATGAACCAGATTTCGCTGACCAATGACGATGCGAATGCCGGTATTCTGGAGGTCGACAACAAGGGTCGCGATCTGGACGAAGTTGTGGCCGAATGGGTCGACAACAACGAAGCCCGCTGGCAGCCCTGGATCGACGCTGCGTCCAAGTGATCGCAGAGTTGCACTGAACAAGGATCGGGGCGGCCCACAACACGGGTGCCGCCCCGGTTTTTGGTGTTTTTGAATGTTTCGGGGCCTGCCGTTTGGCCGTGCCCCGGTTTTCTGGCCCTGATTCCAGTCCCTGGCCCGCTCTGTTTTGTGCCCCCATGCCGGGCCATTGCGTGCATCCGGGCCCAGCCGGCGCCCTGACAGGTGCGTCTCTTGGAGAGCAAAATGAAATCGCAAACCGCCGAGACTGCTGAAGTCAAATTATCCTGTCGCAATATCTGGAAGATTTACGGCGCCGACCCCGGGCAGTTTTTCACCGGGCAAGAGGGCAAGGTCAGCGATCCGACCGGTCTGGCCGAGACCATTCGGGACAAGGACCATATCGTTGCCAATGCGGATGTCAGTTTTGACGTTCATGCGGGCGAGATTTTTGTGATCATGGGTTTGTCTGGATCGGGCAAATCGACCATCGTGCGATGCCTGTCGCGGTTGGTCGAACCGACGGCGGGAGAGGTTCTGCTGGATGGTGAAGACCTGTTGAAAAAGACCGACGCAGAGCTGATCGAGATCCGGCGCCACAAGATGGGCATGGTGTTTCAAAGCTTTGGCCTGATGCCGCATTTGAATGTGATCGACAATATCGCCTTTCCGCTGAAGTTGCAGGGCGTGCCCGAGAAAGAACGTTATGCCCAGGCCGAGCGGGTGATCGAGCTGGTCGGTTTGCAGGGGCGCGAAAACAACTTCCCCCCGCAATTGTCGGGCGGGCAGCAGCAGCGGGTTGGAATCGCGCGCTCTCTGGCGGTTGAGCCGGATGTCTGGTTTCTGGACGAACCGTTTTCGGCGCTGGACCCTTTGATCCGCAAGCAGATGCAGGACGAGTTTCTGCGCATTCAGGATCAGCTGCATAAATCCATCGTGTTCATCACCCATGATTTTCAGGAGGCGCTGCGGATTGCCGACCGGATGGCGATCATGCGGGATGGGGCCGTGGTGCAGATCGGGCGGCCTGTGGATCTGATTTTGAACCCGGTTGACGACTACGTCAAAGAATTCACGCAGGATGTCCCCTGGGAGCGGATCCTGCGGGCGGCGGATATTGCCCAGCCCGCCACGGGCCCGGTGGATGGCCTGCCCCGTGTATCCAGTGACAAGCTGGTGGAGTTCATGCTGCCCGATCTGGCGGCAGAGCCGAATGGTCTGGCGGTGGTGGATGACAGCGGCGCGGTTCTGGGTGTGGCCACGGCACGCAGTTTCACGGCGGCGCTGACCACGGGCATGGAGCTGCCCGCGCCCGCAGAAGAGGTCTGAGCGATGGATGTCAAAGCGGATCAGGCCAATCGGACCACCGTGTGGCTGTGGCTGGGTGTTATTGCCTTTACGCTGGTGCTGATCTGGGCGCAGAGCGATCTGACCTGGCTGGCCAAATATCCCAAGGATCTGATCCTGCCGATTGGCAATTGGATGAGCGTGATGATGGATTGGTTTGTCACCAATCTGGGTTGGATTTTTCGCGCGATCTCTTGGTTGCTGGACTGGCCGGTGACGGGAATCCGCTGGGTTTTGACCAGTCTGCCCTGGTCGGCGACGGCGTTTTTGATCTGTGTGGTGTCTTATGCGGCCTCGGGTCTGCGGTTGATGATCTTTTCGCTGTTGGCGATCCTTTATGTGGTGATCATCGGCTATTGGGTCGAGAGTATGAACACGCTGGCGCTGGTTGCGATCTCGGTCCCGATGGCGATTGTTACGGGGTTTGTGTTCGGGGTCTGGGGGTTTTTGTCGGACCGGGCCGAGCGGGCGATCATGCCGTTGCTGGATGTGCTGCAAACGATTCCGGTTTTTGCCTATTTGCTGCCGATTTTGATGCTGTTCGGGTTTGGCACTGTTGTGGGGCTGATTGCCAGTGTGCTGTATTCTTTCCCGCCGATGGTGCGCAATACGATCATCGGGTTGCGGGCGGTTTCGCCCGAAATCATCGAAAGCGGGTTGATGTCAGGTGCCACACGGCAGCAGCTGTTTTGGCAGGTGCGCGTGCCGTCGGCGCGGCGTCAGTTGCTGTTGGGGGTCAATCAGGCGACCATGGCCTCTTTGAGCATGGTGATCATTGCGTCGATCATTGGCGGCACGGCTGATATCGGCTGGGAGGTTTTGTCGACGATCCGCAAGGCGCAGTTTGGGCAAAGCCTGTTGGCGGGTCTGGTGATTGCGCTGATGGCGATGGTGATTGACCGGGTGACCGTGGGTCTGGCCGAGCGGTCGGGGGACTATGACCCGCAGGATCGGACCCTGTTTCAGCGCTATCGCTATTGGGTGATTGCCGTGGTGGGGGCGGTGCTGTTCACCATCGTTTCGCTGGTTGTGCCGGCTTTGTCGGAGTGGCCGAAAGCCTGGCAGTGGAGCCCTGCCGAGGCGATGAACGATGCGCTGACCTATGTGGTTGCGAATTTCCGCGCTCAGATCGAGTCGATCAAGAACTTTGCCTTTTTCTTTGTCATGCTGCCCACCAAGATCGGGTTTGAAAATGCGGTGAGCCCGTTTACCTGGGGGTTTGCGCTGACCACGACGCATAAGGTGATTTACGCGATTGCGGTGGTGGCCTTGTCGGCGGGCGCGGCCTGGCGGTGGAGTATGCAGGCCGGGGTTGGTGTGGCGTTGCTGGGTATTTTGCTGTTCTTTGGGCTGACGGGCCTGCCCTGGCCTGCGCTGATCGTGATTGCGACGTTGACCGGCTGGACCCTGGGGGGTCGCGGGCTGGCGATTGGGACGGCGCTGGGGCTGTTGTTCATTGTGGTGACGGGGATCTGGCCCGAGGCGATGCTGTCGGTTTATCTGTGCGGGATTGCGGTGTTGATTTCCTTTGTGCTGGGCACGGCGCTGGGGATCTGGGCGGCCGAGAACGAAACGGTGAGCGCGATCATCCGCCCGTTCAACGATACATTGCAGACGATGCCGCTGTTTGTGATCCTGATCCCGTTTGTCATGGTGTTCCGGATCGGAGAGTTCACGGCGCTGCTGGCGATCATTGCCTATGCCATTGTTCCGGCCATTCGCTATGGCGAGCACGGGCTGCGCAACCTGCCTGATACGGTGATCGAGGCGGCGCAGATGATGGGGGCAACCCGGCGTCAGATGCTGTGGCAGGTCAAGATTCCGCTGGCTTTGCCGGTGATGATGCTGGGGCTGAATCAGACAATCATGTACGGGATTGCGATGTTGGTCATTGCGGCCCTTGTGGGCACCAGTGGTTTGGAGCAGATTGTCTATATTGGCCTGGGCGACGGTGATTTCGGTGTCGGAATGGTGGCTGGTATCGGCATGGCAATCATTGCGATTATCACCGACCGGATGACCAAGGCGTGGACACGTCGCCGCCAGGAAGAATTGGGGATGACCACGTAATGACCAAACATCAGGACCTGCCGCTGACGAGTTCTCATTATGGAACATACAGGGCGCGGGTCTCGAATGGTCGGGTGCAGGAATTGCTGCCGTTCGAGCAGGATTCGGACCCTTCGCCCATCGCTGCGGGCATCATCGACGTGCAGGACGGGCCGACGCGGATCAGCGCGCCCATGGTGCGCAAGAGCTGGCTGGAGCATGGGCCCGGCAGCCGCCCGGATCTGCGCGGCAAGGAGCCGTTTGTGCAGGTCAGCTGGGAAGAGGCCAACCGGCTGGTTGCGGATGAGCTGAACCGGGTACGTCAGGCGCATGGCAACCAGGCGATCTATGGCGGCTCTTATGGCTGGGCCAGCGCCGGGCGGTTTCACCATGCGCAAAGCCAGCTGCATCGGTTCCTGAATGTGGCCGGTGGCTATACCCGGTCGAAGTTCACCTATAGCTTTGCCGCCGCCGAGGCGATGGTGCCGCATATTCTGGGCAGTTACCGGGCCTATCTGGACAGTTGCACCAGTTGGGATTCGATCCGAGGCAATACCCAGCTGATGGTGTGTTTCGGGGGGGTGCCGTTGAAGAACGGGCAGATCTCGCAAGGGGGCACCGGGCGGCATGTGCAGCGCGACGGGCTGCGCGAGGCGGCAGAGGCGGGCATTGATTTTGTCAATGTCGGCCCGCTGAAATCGGATCTGCTGGACCAGGTCGGCGGCACCTGGCTGGCGGCGCGGCCCAATACGGATGTGGCGATTCTGCTGGGTCTGGCGCATACGCTGTTTACCGAAGGGCTGCATGATCAGGATTTCCTGGATCGCTATACCGTCGGATTCGAGCAGTTCCTGCCCTATCTGCTGGGAGAGACAGACGGGGTGCCCAAAACGGTGGAATGGGCCGCTGACATCACCGAGATTCCGGCCGAGACCCTGCGCGTTCTGGCGCGGCGGATGGCGGCAGAGCGGACCATGATCTCGGTCAGCTGGTCGTTGACGCGGCAGGATCACGGGGAACAGCCGTTTTGGGCGGCGATCCTGTTGGCCTCGATGCTGGGGCAGATCGGCCTGCCGGGGGGCGGGTTTGGCTTTGGCTATAGTGCGATGAACTACATCGGCCATCGGCATACGATTTTGCCCGGCGCGGCGGTGCCACAGTTGCAAAACCCGATTGAGAGTTTCATTCCGGTGGCGCGGATCAGCGATCTGTTGTTGCGGCCCGGCGAAACCTTTGAGTTTGACGGGACGGAGTATACCTATCCGGATATTCGGCTGGTCTATTGGGCCGGGGGCAATCCGTTTCATCACCATCAGGATTTGAACCGGATGCGCGAGGCCTGGCAAAAGCCGGACACGGTGATCGTGAACGAGTGGTGCTGGAACGCGATGGCGAAACATGCCGATATCGTGCTGCCCTGCACCACCACGCTGGAGCGTCAGGATATCGCGCTGACCCCCAAGGATTCGCATGTGGTTTCGATGTCCAAACTGACCGAGCCTTTTGGCGAGGCGCGCGATGATTTCGAGATTTTCCGGGGCATCGCCGCCGCGATGGAGCTGGATGCGGCGTTTACCCAAGGACGGTCGCAGGCGGACTGGCAGCGTTGGATCTATGACGAGACCCAGAGCCGTGCCGCCGCGCAGGGGATCGAGATGCCGGATTATGACCGGTTTCTGGAACTGGGCTGGTTCAAGGTTGACGATCCGGTGGAGCCGATCGTGATGTTGCAGGATTTTCGGCGCGATCCGCAAGCGCATCCGCTGGCCACGCCAAGCGGGCGGATCGAGATCTTTTCGCAGACGGTGGCCGGGTTTGGCTATGACGATTGCCCCGGGCATCCGGTTTGGATGGAGCCTTATGAGTGGTTGGGTCAGGCCGGGCGGCAATGGCCTTTGCATCTGATCTCGAACCAGCCGAAGGAAAAGCTGCATTCGCAGCTGGATCACGGGACCTATTGCAAGTCGGCCAAGATCGGGGGGCGCGAGCCGGTGCAGATGCACCCTGAGGATGCGGCTGCGCGGGGGATTGCGGCGGGCGATATCGTGCGGGTGTTCAACGGGCGCGGGGCCTGTTTGGGCGGGGCGGTTTTGGATGCGAATGTGCGGCCGGGTGTGGTGCAGATGAGCACCGGGGCCTGGTATGACCCGGATGCGGCGCAGGAGGGCCTGTGCAAACACGGCAATCCGAACGTGTTGACGCGGGATCAGGGGACCTCTCGGCTGGGACAGGGACCGACGGCGCATACCTGTCTGGTGGATGTCGCGCGGTTTGAGGGGACACCTCCGCCTGTAACGGCGCATGAGCCGCCGGTGATTTTGGATCGAGAGGACGGTTGATGTTGGAAACGAATTCAGAGGCCGAGATCCTGACGCCGCAGGATTGGCATTTTCCGGTGCCGATTGCCTATGGGCCGGGCCGTTTGGCCGAGATCGGGGCGCGCTGTGATGCGATGGGACTGTCGAACCCGCTGATCGTGACCGACCGGGGCAGCGTCGGTTTGCCGTTTGTCGAGGATTTGCAGGGGTATCTGACCGCCGCCGGGTTGGGCTGTGCCGTGTTTTCCGAGATTTCGCCCAATCCGAGGGATGACGAGATTGGGGCCGGGCGGGCGGCGTTTCGGGCCGGGGGCCATGACGCGGTGATCGGGATTGGCGGTGGCAGCGCGATGGATGGGGCCAAGTCGATCTGTCTGACGGCGACTCATGACGTGGATCTGTGGGCCTTTGAGTTCGAACAGGACTCGCCCCGCATCGAGGCCGGGTTTCCCAAGCTGATCACGATTCCGACCACCGCCGGCACCGGGGCCGAGACGGAAAGCACGGCGATGGTCACGCATGTGGGCAAGGGCATGAAGTTCTGTGTCTGGCACCCGGATCTGCGGCCCTCTCTGGCCTTGCTGGACCCGGCGCTGACGGTTGGTTTGCCGGCCAATCTGACCGCCTGGACCGGGGCGGATGCGATGACCCACGCGATTGAGGCCTATCTGGTGCCGGGGTTTCACCCTCTGTGTGACGGGCTGGCGTTGGAGGGATTGAATCTGGTGGCGCGCTGGCTGCCGGTGGCGGTGCGCGAACCCGATAATATGGCCGCGCGGGGCGGGATGCTGGTGGGGTCCTGTCTGGCGGGGATTGCGTTCTATCAGGGGCTTGGGATGGTGCATGCGATCTCTCACATGGTGGGGGCCGAGTATAACACCCAGCATGGGCTGACGAATGCGATTGTGCTGCCGGTTGTGCTGCGGTTCAACCTGCCCGGGATGGAGGGCAAGGTCCTGCGGATGGCCGAGGCGATGGGGCTGGAGGACCGCTCGGTCGAGGGGTTTATTGCGCGGGTGGAGCAGGTGCTGGACGAGATCGGGATTCCGCGGTCTCTGGCCGAAATCGGGGTGCCGGCGGAATGTGCGCAGCGGATCGCGGAGAAGGCGATTCTGGATCAGGCTGCGGGGACGAATCCGAGGTCTGCGGATGTGGCGGAGATCCGGGTTTTGATCGAAGAGGCGATTGCGGGCGCCCGGTAAACGGGGCCCGCTGGCGGATCACGGGGGGATGTCCCAGCTGGGACATGTGGTCAAGCCGTTGATATTATTACATATACACCTAGGACGCGCCCGCGTCGGGCATCAGGGACACAGAGAGTTTGTCAGCGAGGCTGCAAAGCTCTGACCCGATTTGCGCGCGGCGTTTTTGGGTGAAGCGGCGCAGGGGGCCGGTGGCGCCGAGGCTGAACGTGGGCCCCAGAGCGCCGATGCGCACGGGGGCGGCGACCGAGCAGACGCCCAGCTCTATTTCCTGAACACATTCTGCAAAGCCATTGCTGCGGATGCCGTCAAACTCTGCTGCCAGGGCCTGATAGGTTTGTTTTGTGTGCGGCGTGTAGCGGCGCAGGGGATTTGTGGACGGGGGATCTGTGGGCGGGGCGGCGCGCAGGGTGGACAGCATCTCGGCGCGGGCGGTGTCATCGGCGAAGGCGGCGATCACCTTGGCGCAGGAGCAGGCATGCATCGGGCGCACGCCCAGCCCCGGATGCATGAAGGAGCGGCCCGGTTCGCGCGGGGTTTCGACGTGGATGATCTCGACCCCCTGATTGCGGTAGCGCGAGAGGAACACGGCCTCTCCAAAGTGGTCGGCGGCCTCGCTCAGGATCGGGGCTGCGGCGCGGCTGGCCTGTTCGTCGGTCTGGCCCAGCAGGGCCAGGCGCATGATGCGTTGCCCGACGCGGTAGCGGCCCGGCTCTGGTTCGTCGAGGAGGCGGTGTTCTGCGAGGCTGGCCAGGAGGCGATAGCAGGTTGGGCGCGGCAGGCCCGAGGCCTGTTGCACCTGTGTGGCAGAGACCGGCCGCCCGGCGCTGGCGACGGTTTCGAGGGTTGTGATCAGGCGGTCGAGGTGCATCTTTCTCACTTTACAGACATTTATCTCATAAAATAAGATATGCCCAAGAGTGTCAACATGCAGTGAGTCGGGGAGGACAAGCATGGAGTGTTGCGGACCGGGATATGCCAGCCCAGCGGAGGCGATGCAGGCGCCGCGCGAATTGTTGCTGTACACAATTGCGATTTACACCGGCACCGGCATTCAGAAGCCTGACTATCTGTGCACCATTGATGCGGACCCGGAGAGCGAGACCTATTCGCAGGTGATCCATCGGCTGGAAATGCCCGGCATTGGTGACGAGCTGCATCATATGGGGTGGAACGCCTGTTCGTCCTGCCATGATGACAGTTCGATGGCGCGCAAATACCTGCTGGTGCCCGGCGTGCGCAGTTCGAACATTCATATTGTGGATACCGCCACCGACCCGCGCGCGCCCCGGCTGCACAAGGTGATCGAGGGGACCGAGATCAAGGCCAGGACGGATCTGAGCGCGCCGCATACGGTGCATTGTCTGGGGTCGGAGATTATCATTTCGATGCTGGGCGACGCCAAGGGAGAGGCGCCGGGTGGGTATCTGCATCTGAACAAGGATTTCGAGATTGTCGGGCGGTGGGAGAACTCGATGGGAGATATCCCGTTCGGGTATGATTTCTGGTATCAGCCGCGCCACAATGTGATGGTCTCGAGCGAGTGGGCTGCGCCCAATACGTTCATGCCCGGGTTTGACCTGGAGGAGGTCGGGCATCTGAAATACGGGCGGCGGCTGCATCTGTGGGACTTTGAAAAGAAGGAACCGATGCAGACCATGTATCTGGGCGAGGATGGTTTGATCCCGCTGGAGGTGAGGTTTCATCATGATCCGGACAGCACGCATGGGTTTTGCGGTGCGGCGCTGAGTGCGAACATCATTCATTGGTGGAAGGATGCGGACGGGGCCTGGCAATGGGAGAAGATCGTGGATGTGGAAAATGAGCCGCATCCCGAGTGGCCTATTCCGGTGCCGGGGGTCATTTCGGTCATTCTGCTGAGTATGGATGACCGGTTTTTGTATCTGTGCAACTGGCTGCATGGGGACATTCGTCAATACAATATCGAAGATCCGCACAACCCGGTTTTGACCGGTCAGGTCTGGATGGGCGGTTTGCTGGGACGGGCGCCAGAGGTGAATGGCGTGCGGGTCACCGGTGGGCCGCAGATGATTCAGCTGAGCCTGGATGGGTCGCGGCTGTATGTGACGACGAGCCTGTTTTCGACCTGGGACAATCAGTTCTACCCCGAGATCCGCACCAATGGCGGCTGCATGTTGATGGTGAATTGCGACACAGAGAACGGTGGCATGGAGATTGATCCGGAGTTTGTGGTGGATTTCGGAGCCGAGCCGAACGGGCCGAGCCGGTGCCATGAGACGCGCTATCCCGGTGGCGATTGCACGAGCGACATATGGGTTTGAGCAGGATCACATTGGCCAATCGCGGCGGGGCGACCTATGAGGTGGATTCGCGCCGGCCTCTGCTGGACACGCTGCGCGAACAGGGTGTGGATCTGCCTTATGGCTGCAAATACGGCGGCTGCATCACCTGTGCCGCCCGGTTGCGGGCGGGCGAGGTGGATCAGCGGCGTCAGGTGGCCCTGAACAACCGCCAGATCGCGCAGGGCTATGTGATTTTATGTGTCGCGCGGCCAGTGGGGGATTGCACGCTGGATGTGGGGGTGGACAGCCATGATGTGCTGTATCGCAACCCGTTTCTGGACCCGCTGGCACCGCATGAGTTGAAAGCTGACATTGCCGTCACCGGCGATGTCGCCCCTGATAATGCCTCATCTAAGGAAGCTTGAGATGGCCTATATGGATCATACGCAGCCCTATACGGACAGTTATTTGCAGGACATTCTGAGTTCGGTCAAAACCATTGCGATGGTCGGGGCGAGCGCGGATAAGACCAAGTTCAGCTATGGGGTGCTGCGGGTTTTACACGAGACAGGGTACGAGATGATCCCGGTGAATCCGCGCCCCGATGTGACCGAAATTCGCGGCATCAAGGTCTATAACGCGCTGGAAGAGATTGATCGGCCGGTGGATATGGTCGAGGTGTTTCGCCGCCCCGAAGAGTTGCCGGATATCGCCCGCCAGGCGGTTGCGATTGGGGCCAAGGTTTTATGGGGTCAGATCGGGGTTTACAGCGACGAGGCCGCGCGGATTGCAGAGGATGCCGGGATGCAGGTGGTGATGGACCGCTGCCCCAAGATCGAGCTGTTCCGCCCGTTTTGGAAACCAAAGCTGCATTTGGGGATCTGAGGCCCTACCCCTGCCCCCTGCTCTATCGTTGCCCTGCCCCGCGCGCTATGCGGCGGCGGCGTTGCGCATCTGGACCGCGATCCAATGGGCCGTTGTCTGGTAATGGGTCGAAAGCCTGTCGCAGGCCAGTTGGGTGTCGCGGGCCAGGGCGGCCTCGGCCAGGGCGCCGTGTTCGGTGCTGATGTCGCGTTCCGGGCCCTGGGTGCGGTTGAGCAGGGCCGGGATGCGGTACCGCTCGGTCGCGCCGTAGAGTTGTTCGAAGACGCGGAGTTTCCAGGGCGATTGGCAGGCGGAGATCAGGGCGCGGTGGAATTGGAAATGGCGTCTTTCAAGCTCCCACAGGTCTTCTCCTTGTGCGGGGCGGGCGGCCTGGAGGTTGAGCCCGTGCAGAGCGGCGACGATGGCGCCCTCCCACAGGTCATCACCGTGTTTGATGGCTGCGGCGAGGGCGAGGGTTTCAATCTCGCGGCGGGTCTCCATTGCGTCCTGCATCTGTTCGATTGAACTGGGCGCGACGCGGAAGCCCTTGAGGTCGACGCTTTGGACAAAATGTTCCGATTGCAGGCGGTTCAGGGCCTCGCGCAGGGGTGAGAAGCCCATGCCGTATTTCGTCTTGAGCTCGGCCAGGCGCAGGGGGGTTTCGGCGGCGAGGTCGCCGCGGATGATGTCCATGCGGATGGCGTCGTAAGCTTTGTTCGCGAGTGTCATGGGGCTATTTTGCACGTTTGGGCCGGCGGGAGTAGGGAAATTCGCAGGTTTGTGAAATTTTCGAAAATATTGGACTATGTCGCAAAATCATGAGAGGGTTCGCGGACATAGATCAGGAGCGTTTTGCATGTCGCGAACTCATGAGAATCACCGCGAGGACGTCATTGGGCGGGCCAACGTGGAGGATACCCCCGAACTGTTGGCGTATTACGATGAGCTGAAGGCGAATGAAGCCGGGGCGTTGTGGACGGTTGCCAACAAGATTGAGCCCTGGGAGCCGCAGTCGCAAAGCGTGCCGGTGGTGTGGCGGTTCAATGAATTGCGCGAGAAGGTCCTGCGCTCGGTCGAGCTGGTGACGCCGGAGAAGGCGGGGCGGCGGGTGATCTATCTGAACAATCCCGGGCGGCAGGATGTGCATGCGGCGGTGGGCTGGCTGTATGCCGGGTTGCAGGTGATGAACCCGGGCGAGACGGCGACGGCGCATCGGCATTCGGCCTCGGCCATTCGGTTCATCATGGAGGGCGAAGGCGCCTATACGGTGGTAGACGGGCACAAGATGACGCTGGGCCATAATGATTTTGTGCTGACGCCGAATGGCACCTGGCATGAACATGCGGTCGAGGCGACCGGCACGCCCTGTATCTGGCAGGATGGGTTGGACATCCCTCTGGTCAATGCGCTGGAGGCGAATTTCTATGAGGTGCATCCGGATCTGAGCGAGCCGGTGGCCTTTCCGGTGGATGATATGACCAAGACCTGGGGCAATCCGGGTTTGACGCCCAGCGGCGGGGACTGGAGCAAGGGCTATTCGCCGTTGTTCAAATATGAGTGGAACCCGACCTATGACGCGTTGAGCAAATATGCCACGGCCAGCGACGGGTCACCGTTTGACGGCATCATGATGGAATATGTGAACCCGGCCAACAACGGCCCGGTGATGCGCACCATGGGGGCCTCGATGCAGATGCTGCGCCCGGGCGAGCATACCAAGGCGCATCGTCACACCGGCAGCTATTTGTATCACGTGGCCAAAGGGTCCGGGCATTCGGTGATCAATGGCAAGCGCTATGACTGGAGCGAGCGGGATATTTTCTGTGTGCCGTCCTGGGCCTGGCATGAGCATGTGAACGGCTCTGCGTCCGAGGATGCCTGTCTGTTCTGCCTGAATGATTTGCCGGTGATGCGGGCGTTGGGCCTGTATCGCGAAGAGGCTTTTGGAGAGAACGACGGCAATCAGCCGCTGGTTTGAGGAATAGAAAATGAAGCTTGTCACTTATCGCTCTACCGTCGAGGACGAGGCCCGTTTGGGTGTGGTTGTTGGCGATCTGATTGTGGATGCCGAAGCCCTGGGCGCAGAGAGCGGTCTGGAGATGCCTGACACGATGTTGGGTTTGATTGATGCGGGCCGCCCCGGGGTTGCCGCGTTGAAGATGCTGATTGACGCGATGGGGGATATGCCGCCGCTGAACACCTCGGTTCCGATGGCGAATGCCAGGATCTGCGCGCCGATCCCGCGCCCTCGCAAGAACATCTGGGGCGTTGGTCTGAACTATACCGAGCATGTGGCAGAGAGCGCGCGGGCGTTGGATACTTCGGCCGAGTTGCCGCAAAAGCCTGTGCTGTTCACCAAGCCGCCGACCTGTGTGATCGCGGATGGAGAGCCGATTCTGCATAATTCGGCCATGACCCAGCAGCTGGATTGGGAAGTGGAGCTGGCGGTGATCATGTTGTCCGGAGGCAAGAACATCGCCAAGGATGATGCGATGTCGCATGTGTTTGGCTATTCGGTGATGATTGACGTTTCGGCGCGGGACAACCGGCGGGCGGGGCAGTGGATCTTTTCCAAGGGGCAGGACAGTTTTGGCCCGTTTGGCCCCTGTATCGTGACGGCTGACGAGATTGCGGATCCGCATAACCTGGAGCTGTGGCTGACCAAGAATGGCGAAGAGAAGCAGCGGTCGAACACCAAGTTCATGTTGTTCGATATTCCGTCGCTGATTGCCGATATCTCGACCGGGATGACGGTGGAGCCGGGGGATGTGATTGCCACGGGGACACCCGCCGGGGTTGGCGCGGGGCTGGATCCGCAGGAGTGGATGTGGCCTGGCGACACGATTGTGGCCTGTGTCGAGGGGATTGGCATGTTGCGCCATCCTATCGTGGATGCGACGCCGGCCTGAAGCCTGTTGGACAATCTGAGGTCATAGACCATGTGAACGGGGCGAATTATTCGCCCCGTTTGTCGGCCGGGGGAGCGGTATGATTCCCTGCGGGCGGTGGGCCGGGTCACTGGCCCCAGTGCGACGCGCGATAGCGGCCAGGGCGATGGCCAGAGGCCGGGCCATGACATTGCGGACAATCTACTGATTTTGTTGGATTTTGGCAGGGGCAGCAGGGTTCGAACCCGCGACCTACGGTTTTGGAGACCGTCGCTCTACCAACTGAGCTATACCCCTGAAGTGGCCGATGAAATAGGCGAGTCCGGGCCGGGTAGCAAGGGGTTTTCTGCACCTGTCTGAAAGCCGATGGTGATCGGTGGCGGTGCGGCGGGGTTTGTCCCGGTTTGTGGGGTGGCGCCGGTCGGGGTCTGGTTGAGGGTCATGGCCACGAAGGCCGGAGATTTATGATCTGAGTCGCCGGTTTCATGCGATCCGGCGCGGGCGTAGGCGGACTCTGTGAACACGCCCTGGGTGACGGTGGACTCTGGTTGGTTGAGCAGCCGGATGCCGTCAAAGGCGGCAGCGCGGACCAGAAGGCGCCAGAGCGCGGCGCGGTCTGCGGCCTGGGCCTGTACCGCGGCTGGGTAGAGGTCTAGGAACCAGCCCGGTTGGGTCTGATCCACGATATCGGCTGTGGTCAGCGGGGTGGGGATGAAGGTGACATTTGCGCCATGTTCACGCGCGAGGTAAGCGGCGATTCGGTAGGCGCGGGAATGGGCCAGGAAAGCGCGGGCCGACAGGTCCAGCGTTGCGGTGCTGTACCAGGCTTTGTCTGCGAATTGGCGTTGCAGGTGCTGGCCGAAAAACTCGGACGTGTCGACGCGGCATCCGCAGAACAGGTAGTTCTGGAATTCGCCCGGGTCGATTTCAGTGCGTCCATTGCCGTTGATCGCGGCAAATTTTTCGCGTGATTCGGGTTTGCGGACGATGATCTTGCCGTTCTTGAGCCACATGGCGCGGAAGTCCGCCCCCGTGGCGCCCCAGTATTCATAGTCGTAGGCCGACAGGTCTACGCGGCCTTCGTCGATGGCGAGGCGCAGGCTGCCCAGGTGGCTGTCGCCGATGATGCACAGGCGGTGCGCGGGGTCAGCGGGCGAAGGCATCGAGCATCACCTCTTCGCATCGGATGTCTGCGGCTTTTCGGTCGGAGGGCAGGGCCGCATTGCGCGGTGCCGGGCGCGAGACCGGGCCAAAGACGCGGTGCTGATCGCTGAAGAAATGGTGCATCACGGTGCGCACGCCGGCGGGGTCTACGCTGCGCATGTTGGGGGCGTAGAACATGCCGCGGAAGATCGGGTGGGTGATGATCTCGTATGAGGGGAAATAGTCGACGCGTTTGAAATCCTGCGCGGCCATGCCGGCGGCGGCACGCAGGACGGATTTGGAGTAGCTGGTGGCCGTAAGCACGTGTTGGCCGGAGGCGGTGGCCGTGAGTGGCACCGGAGAGACGGTGAGCAGGAGGCGCAGGTTGCGGTTCTCGGTGCGCAGGAAGCGGATCAGGCGTGTCAGGTCGCGGGTGACGGTGCCGGCGTTGGCGTTGACGAACTGGTGCTGCTCTGCGTCGAAGGTTCCGGCCAGGGTGCCCGGGCACAGGGCGTACTCCAGGCCGCTTTGGCTGTTTGTCCAATGTTCGGTCAGGCCGAGGGTGAAGATGAACACATCGGCGTTTCGGATGGCGCGGCGCAGGGACTGGCAGGTGGCGTCACGGGCGGCCTGGAGTTCGCCCGGGTCGGCAAAGCCGTTGGGCTCGATCGCGGGGCGCATGGGGTCATAATAGCGGCCATCCTTGACCCAGACCTCTTCGGGCGGGTCCATCTGGTCAAAGGCCAGGCGGAGCCATTGCAGCAGCATGGACACGGTATAGATGTTGCCGGTGCGGAAGCTGAACACGCCATAGCCGTGGTCGCGGGCGTCCTGGTCCGAGAGGAAGGGCGGGGCCGGTTCGAAATCGGTCCAGGCGTAGCCTTCGTCGCTGAGGGCCTTGCCGATGTGCTGGGCGAAACAGGATCCGGCGGTGACGACAACGTCCTTGGGGCGGATGGCGAATTTCGGGGTCCAGAGCTCTGACAATTGGTGTGGTCCGACGTCGGCCACGCCCGTGCGCCAATAGCCCGAGGACGGGAGGTCATTGTAAGGATGAGGCATTTGGACTGCTCGCCTTGCGCTTTTGCCTGAGCGTAGCAAAGCCGGTTGAGCCACACAATGACCGAGTGGTGCGGATGGCCCGGCCGGTGTCCGGGCAAAGAAAAACCCCGCCGGGTGAGGCGGGGTTCAGATCTGTTCAGCCTGGCCTGCCGGGGCGGGCGGAGGATCAAACGGGTGATGATCGCTCCTTTGGTCCCGGTTGGGCAGCGTCAAAATCAGGCGATGATTTTGGACACAACGCCCGCGCCAACTGTGCGGCCACCTTCGCGGATGGCGAAACGCAGGCCGTTTTCCATCGCGATTGGGGCGATCAGTTCTACGTTGAACTTCAGGTTGTCACCTGGCATCACCATTTCTGTGCCCTCGGGCAGCGAAACTGTCCCGGTGACGTCGGTGGTGCGGAAGTAGAACTGAGGGCGATAGTTGCCAAAGAACGGTGTGT
>JAXMOA010000006.1:0-263174 GCA_034670145.1 Marinibacterium sp. | reverse complement strand
ACAACGGGCGCTGGCGCGGCGAAAGATTGGTTTGGGGGATTTGCGCTGCGCTGCCGCAAAGCATCTGTATGCGGGGCTTGCGTCGACGCGATGAAATTCGCTGCATCAGCATTAGGCCGGTTTGTCCGCATCTCGGTTGTTGCTGCAGGCTGCAGCGAATGACAGGTTCAGGATCCAGGGGCCAAAATCGCGGGGACATCGTCTTCCAACCAAGGTGCGGCCCAATCCACTCAAGCCTTCGCATCACCCCGCACAACCACGCCGCCTTCGGGTGTCTCTGACCGTTTCGATAGCGGTCGAACCTGCTTCAACTGCGGCGCAATCCATTTTTGGCAAGCATCTGTAAAGACGTACTTTTTTGAATGCGTCTCGATTTGGGTGAAGGGCGGGTGAAAGGAGACGCGGGGCGTTCAGAGACCGATTTCGGGCCAACGGCCAGTCTCCGAAAGTCGGTTGGTTATGCTAAACCCCTTTGAAACAAAAAGAAAATCGGAGCGATCCGGCAAGTGGAGAACAAGTTGGCGGGGGCAAGTGGCGGAGCGACAGGGATTCGAACCCTGGAGACGGTCTCCCGCCTACACACTTTCCAGGCGTGCGCCTTCGACCACTCGGCCACCGCTCCGTCGGGGCCGTGTACAGCCAAGCATGGGGCGGTTGCAAGTCCCTGAATTGTAATTTTCGCAGCTGCGTGCAGCCGCCCCGTTTCAGCCAAACCTGTAGCTAGACGCTGTCACCCCGCCCATCAGCCCGGTTTCATGGTAAATTCGGGTTGCCTTCTCCTGCTCCGCCGCGCCCAGGGCGACGAATAATGGCACCAGATGATCCTCTTGCGCGTGGCAAACCCGCGCATAGGGCGCGTGCTCCCACTCCGTCACTGCCTGCGTCCGCTCTGCGGGGCCTTGCGCCATCACGTCTCCCAGCCACGCGTCAAAGGCCGCTGACGGCTCTGCCGCCGCAGGCCCGAACGCGGCCAAATTATGATAGCTCAATCCCGACCCGACGATCATCACACCCTGATCCCGCAAGGGCGCCAGCGCCCGCCCCAGACGCAAATGCGCCTCCGGATCATAGGACTTCAGCAATGAAACCTGGAACAATGGCATGTCAGCGTCCGGATACATGATCTCCATTGGCGCAAACGTGCCATGATCAAATCCCTGCTCCCGATCCAAATGCGCCGCGATTCCAGCCCCCGACAACAACTCCACCGTCTGTTGCGCCAAATCCGGCGCACCCGGAGCGGGGTAAACCACCTCGTATGTATGCGGCGGGAAGTTTGAATAGTCATAAACCATCGGCGGTTGCGCCCCGGCCATGACGGTAACCTCCTCGGCCTCCCAATGTCCCGAAATCATCAACACTGCCTTTGGCCGCTCGGGCAACTGCGCCACCATATCGACCAAAGAGGCCTCGAGCACGGCAAACATGTCGCGCATCTTCGGCACCCAAGGCCAAGGGCCACCGCCATGAGAAATGAAATAACTGGGCATTCGAACCGACATACCCGACCTCCATCATCAGTTTTCAGGATTGATAAAACAAAACCTAGACGGATCTCCGCTCACCAACTAGATGGTAAAATATAGTTACACTATCCCATAAACAGGACAAATCAGAAGCTCATGAATCTGGACAGCATTGATGTCTTCGTCGAAGTGGTCGACGCCAAAAGCTTCACGCGCGCAGCCGAACGCCTGGGCATGCCCTCCACAACCGTCAGCGCCCGCATCGCCCGCCTCGAAGAACGCCTCGGCGTCTCGCTCCTGCGCCGCACCACCCGCAAGCTCAGCCTGACAGAAGCCGGAGAGCGTTACTACGTCCATTGCACCCTGGCTCTGGATGCCATGGCCCAGGCAGAGCGCGCCCTGGCCCGTGAATCCGAAACGCCCAGCGGCACGTTGCGTATCACAGCGCCCGCAGATATCAGCCGCTCGCTGATGCCTCCGATCATCGAAGCCTACCTGCACACCTATCCGGATGTCTCGGTCGATCTGATCGTTTCGAACTCCTTGCGCGATCTGATCGGGGAACGCATCGACCTGGCGCTGCGCATGGGCGAAATCCATGGCGCGGGGCTGATCGTGCGCAAATTCATGACGGCGATGCTCACTTTATGGGCCTCCCCCGACTATCTGGACCGGCATGGCCCCATCAAATCCCCCGAGGATCTCCAGAACCACCGCCTCATCTTCCTCAAGATGCAGCGCGACACCTTCAAGATGACCTGGCGCGGCAATACAGTGACCGAGCTTGAACGCAGTTCCCGTCTCCAGGTCGACGATCTGCAAACCTGCCGCAGCTTCCTTGAAAAAGGCCTTGGCATCGGCCTGCTGCCAGAATTCGAACCCGCAGGCCTGATGGGCTACGGCGCACTTCGAAAAGTATTGCCGGGTCTGCTCAGCCAACAAGTCAACGCCTACTTCGTCTACCCGCAACAGCGTTTCGTCTCACCGGCCGTGCGCCATTTCATCGATACGGCCAACGAAGTGGTCCAACGCCATCGCCGCCCTCAAAAAGCCAAATGAATGGCCCGACAGACAGGAGTCAAACCGCATCCAGCTCATCGCGCAGCCAATGCACCCGAACACAGGCGGCCTCCAGCGCCAGGTCATAGCTGTCAAACTCCAAATGGCCGAAATGCCCAATCGCATACCAGCCGCGCCCATCCTCCGGATCGCGGCGAAACATATCAAATCCAAATGTCGCATCAGGGCGCTGGAACAGATCGACGCAAACCGCCTCTCCCGGCAAATTGACCGACCGCAGTACCGTATTCACATGTCCCATCTCGCCCCCTTATTCGTCAAACACCGACTCTGCCCAAGTTCACAGCACACCGCACCCTAGCGCGCAAAAATTCCCTCGCAACCAGCCACAAAATCACCTTGGCCACCTGACCCCGGGGGGCTATAGACACTCGGGATGCGGGCGTGGCGGAATGGTAGACGCATCGGACTTAGATAATTGAGTGCGCCGGCGGAAACACCGGACGTAGAACTGCTCAAATTCGGGGAAACCTGTCAAATGGCAATCCCGAGCCAAGCCCCAACCGGGGAAGGTGTAGAGACTAGACGGGCAGCACCTACAGACCCAAAGGGCCATCGCCCCAAGGGACCAGGGTGAAGGGATAGTCCAGACCACAAACGCCGCAAATGCGGCGGCGGCGAAAGCCGTAGAGGGTAAGAAAATCCGTGGGGCGCAAGCCCGTGGGGGTTCAAGTCCCCCCGCCCGCACCAAAACACCCCAATCCGGCAATTCTTTCTGGTCCAGATCAAAGGATCCGGCCATCCTCGGCATATCGCGCGCTTGTGACCCGGCCTCTCTGGACCTTTGCCCACACTCACCGGCACAACAGCCGGACAAAACACCAGCCAAGGATCTCAACGTGCCTCAGACCCTCACCCCCGGTGACCCGGCCCCCGCCCTGTCCCTGCCTCTCGTCGGCGGAGGCACCTGGACCCTCGCAGAAGAAACACCGCAAACCTGCACCATGATCGTGGTGTATCGCGGCCTGCATTGCCCCATCTGCAACACCTACCTGAACAAACTCCAGGATCGGCTAGAGGCCTTCACACAGGCCGGCGTCAATGTGATCGCCATTACCACCGACACAGCCGACCGCGCGACCCAGGCCAAAACCGACTGGGGCCTTGATGCCTTGCGCATGGCCTCAGACCTGACCCCAGCGCAGGCCAGCGAATGGGGGCTTTGGCTGTCCCAATCCATCAATGAAAACGAGGCGCAGATTTTCGCCGAGCCCGGCCTGTTCTGGGTGCTGCCCGACGGACGGCTCTACCTGGCCGATGTTGCCAACATGCCGTTCGCCCGCCCCGATCTGGACCTGCTCCTGGCACGCACCGGCGCAATTGCCAAAGGGTATCCGCCACGCGGCACCTACACCGGCTGACACCGCCTGACGCGGCGCATTGATCACCCTCGCATACCGATCACAGGCCGCGCAGATACTCCATCACCGCCGGACGCACTGATTGCTCACCCCGGTGACGCGCATCCGCAATGATCCGGCGCACATCCTGCAGATTGCACCGCATCAACAGGCTCTTGACCGGGCCAATCGAGGCCGGGCGCATCGACAAAGACCGCAATCCCATCGCCGTCAGGCACAACGCCTCAACCGGTCGCCCGGCATCCTCACCGCAAAAACTCAACGGAGTCCCCGAGATTTCGCAGCGCTCCACAATCCGCTCAATGATGCCCAGAAAGCTGACATTCAACGTATCATAGCGCCGCCGGACCAGCTCATTTTCCCGATCCGCCGCAAAGAAATACTGCTTCAGATCATTGCCGCCAATCGACAGAAAATCCACCTCGTCAAAGAATTTCTGCGGCGCAAACGCCAGAGACGGCGTCTCCAGCATCGCCCCGACCTTCAGGTCACTCGGCATCAAATGGCCCAGCCGCTCTTCACGCGCGACCGCCTTGTTCATCTCCGCCATGGCAGCACGATATTCATCAAACTGCGCAATGAACGGGTACATGATCGCCAAAGGCCGCCCCTTGGCCGCCCGCAGCAACGCCTGCAACTGCATCCGCAAGACGCCGGGTTTGTCCAGCCCGACCCGGATCGCCCGCCAGCCCAGCGCCGGGTTCGGCTCCTGCACGGTTTTCATATAGGGCAGCACCTTGTCCGACCCGATATCCAGCGTCCGAAACACCACCGGTTTGCCCTGCGCCGCGTCCAATACCCGCGAATAGGTCGCAACCAACTCATTGCGCTTGGGCATCTTGTTGCGGACCAGAAATTGCAGCTCTGTCCGAAACAACCCGACTCCCTCGGCGCCAGACCCGGCCAGCGATGGCAAATCCGCCATCAGACCCGCATTCATATGCAACGCAACCGTTTCGCCATCCAGGGTCAAAGCTGGCTTGTCGCGCAACGAGGCATACCGCTCCTGCGCCTGCGCCTGCATCGCAATCTTGTCCCGGAACGAGGTCGCCACCGTCTCTTCCGGGCGCAAATGCGCAAAGCCCTGATCGCCATCGACCAGAATATGATCACCCGTCAGCGCCTCAGCGGTAATGCGCTGCGCCTGCACCACCAAAGGGATCGCCAGCGCCCGGGCCACAATCGCGGCATGGCCCCCGACCGAGCCCTCTTCCAACACGATCCCCTTCAGCGCACGCCCATAATCCAACAGCTCGCCCGGGCCGATATTGCGCGCCACCAGAATCGGATCCGCCGGCATCTCTGCCCCCGTCTCGGCCCCCTGGCCAGACAGAATTCGCAGCAATCGATTCGACAGATCGTCCAGATCCGCCAGCCGTTCCCGCAAATAGGGGTCCGACACTTGCGCCATTCGGGTGCGCGCCTGACTCTGTTCCTTTTCAACCGCCGCCTCGGCGCTCAACCCACGGCCGATATCCTCTTCCATCCGCCGCATCCAACCCTTGGAATTGGCAAACATCCGATAGGCTTCCAAAACCTCCAACTGGTCCTTGTCGCCGGTCTGATTCATCTCCAGCATCTTGTCCACGCCAACGCGCAGCTGCTCGACCCCCTCGGCCAGCCGCACCAGCTCGCGGTGGGGATCATCCGCAATCGGGTTGGTCACAACCACGCGCGGTTCATGCAGCCAGGCATGGCCCTCCGCCGCGCCCTCCTGCCCGCTCATGCCCTGAATGCTGACAGATTGCTGATGCAAAGCGGCCAAAGCCGCCCCCTCGCCCACAAATTTGCCCAGCTCGGCCATCTCGGCCAACACCATGGCGACCACTTCCAGCGCATAGATCTCATCCGCCGAAAACTGGCGCGGATCCAGTGACTGCACCACCAGCACACCCAGCACATCACCCAACCGCTGCACAGGAATCCCCAGAAAGGAACTGTAACGCTCCTCCCCGGTTTCCGGCATATAGCGAAATCCGCGCTCGTTGGGGGCATCCGGCGTGTTGATGATCTTGCCCTGCCGCGCGACACGCCCCACCAGACCTTCGCCCAAACGCATCCGGGTCTGATGCACGGCCTCGGCCTGCAAACCCGTCGTCGCACATAGCTCCAACGTCTCGGCATCCCGAAACAGATAGATCGAGCACACCTCGGACGCCATGCTGTCAGCGATCAGTCCGGTGATGTGATCCAACCGGGTCTGACCCGGCTCATCGGACGCCATCGCATCGCGAAGGCGCCCCAGTAATTTGCGGCTTTCTGTCTCTGTGTGCTCGGGCATCCGAAACGTCAATCCTCTGTCAGGCGGCCGATACGCCACCACCCACAAACCAGAGTAAGCCCTTCCCACAAGAAAGGGAACGCGAACCGCACATTTTCGCTTGGATTTGGTTCAGACCGATCAGCGCAAGCCAGAACAATAAGCTCCGCCAGCCCCGCTCTCCGTCTTACCCCACATCCTCCCACTGCCGCGTCCGGCCCGAGCGCAACACGGCATCCGTCACCAGATCGGTCCGGCGCGCATCCGCAAAACTCGGCGCCGCCGCTTCCCCGTCCAGACCCCGGATGAAATCCGCCGCCTGATGGGTGAAACTCTCGCCATAGCCGATCGACAATCCAGGCACCCACCAGCGATCCATATAAGGATGTTCGCCGTCGGTCACATGGATCGAACGCCACCCGCGTGTATCCCCTTCCAGGCGATGATCAAAGAACTCCAGCCGATGCAGGTCATGCAGATCCCACGACAACGATCCATGCTCGCCATTGATCTCTAATGTATACAAGGCCTTGTGACCACGCGCATAACGCGTCGACTCAAACGTCGCGAGCGAGCCATTCCCAAACCGCGCCAGAAAGGCACAGGCGTCATCAATCCCAACCGGCTGCATCTCGCCCGTCAACGCATGTTCACGCTCTTTGACAAAGGTCTCGGTCATAGCCGTCACGCAGTCAATGCCACCGTTCAGCCACATCGCCGTATCAATGCAATGCGCCAGCAAATCACCCGTCACACCGGAGCCAGCCACATCCACGTCCAACCGCCACAGCCCTTCACCACCCTGCGGCAGATCCGTCGCAATCGTCCAATCCTGCAGGAACTTTGCGCGATAGTGATAAATCCGGCCCAGCACCCCCTGATCAATCATGTTCTTGGCCATGGTCACCGCAGGAATGCGCCGATAGTTATACCATACCATATTGGGAACACCGGCTTTTTCCACCGCAGCCACCATCGCGGCACTCTCATCCGCGTTGCGCCCCAATGGCTTTTCACACATCACCATCTTGCCAGCCTCAGCCGCCGCAATGGCAATGTCATGATGCATGTTGTTGGGTGCGGCGATGTCGATCAGGTCAATATCATCCCGCTCCACCAGAGCCCGCCAGTCCGTCTCGACAGACTGATACCCCCAGTTTTCCGCAAAATCCTCTGCCCGCTCCTTGTTTCGCGCACAGACCGCCACCAGCTCGGGCTGACGCGGCAGATCGAAAAACCGCGGCGCCTCCAGAAACGCATTCGAATGGGTCCGGCCCATAAAGCCATAGCCCACCATGCCAATTCTCAACTTGGGTTTGCTCATCTTCGCCTCCGTCACTCGGTCCAGCCATGCGCATTGCGCACCGCGATCATGGTTGCCAAAATGCCGTTCCAGGTCTCTTGCGTTTCCAGAACACTGTTGGGGAACATGCAGCCATCCCAACAGATATGGCGCATCGCCCGGGTCGGCATGCCATCCGGTCCGTTCAACCACAGCCCCGAATGTTTCACGATATCCAGCTTGCCATTGGGATCCGTCGCCAGACAATGACGCCCGGTCTTGTCATGCGACCCGGACCCGTGAACCGTGCCATCATTCTGCGCCACATGAAAATCAATCGTCCAGGGACGCAGCGCATCCGTGATCTTGCCCAAAGCAGCATCCAACGCAGGCCCGTTGTCCAGTTCATCCGCCCCGATCAACTGATGCTCCGGCGCGTTGTAGCCCAGCGCATACAGCATCGTATGCGCCAGATCCGCCTGAAACCCCAACTCAGGGCGATCCACCGCCTCCAGCAGATCAACCATGTGCCGCCAGGAATGCATCGCACCCCAGCAAATCTCGCCCTCAGCCGCCAGCCGCTCACCATGATCCGCCGCAATGTCACAGGCCTGACGCAGGGTCTCGGCCATTTGCGCCGTATTCGCCGCCGGGTCCTCGGCCCAGCTCGCCACATCCGTGGCCGTGTCCACCCGGATCACACCGCCATGGCGCACGCCCAACTCCCGCAACCGGCTCATGATCCCACAAGACTTGCGCACCGCCGCCAAAAATGCCGTGCGCCCCTCACCCGGATCCATGGCCGAGCCACCGCCAACCGGCGGCCAGACCGGCGCCACAGCCGAGCCTATCTCCAAACCGCGCCCGCCGACATTGTCAGCCAGCGCCTTGATCGCATCGTCATCCGCATCAATCGAGGTATGCGGATCCGCCAAGAACAAATCCACACCATCAAATTTGACACCATCGACCTCTGCCGCCTGCGTCATCTCCAACATCTTGTCCAGGTCGATCGGCGGCTCCTCGTCGCCCTTACCAACCAATCCCGGCCACATCGCATTGTGCAGCTTCGGATAAACATTCCCGCTCATAGCATCCTCCCAGAACCACGCTCCCAACCCCCAGATTGCCAGCGATGGACGGAATTGCAATCAATTTCTGATGTACGCCCATCAAATTTGACTTTCAGAACGCCAGACCCCGGGATAAGATCCCCCCATCACCTGGGGAGGAGCTCATGAAAATCGGATTCTGCATGCTGCTGTGGACGACATCCGTCAACGACAGCCACCGCGCGATCCTCGAAGATATCAAGGCCACCGGCTATGACGGGGTCGAAATCCCGATCTTCGAAGGCACACCGGATGACTACGCCGCAATCGGCAAGATGCTGGACGAAATCGGCCTGGGCCGCACCGGTATCTCTGTCATCCCGACACTCGACCAAAACCCACTATCCGCCGATCCGGCCCACCGCGACGCCGCAGTGTCCTATCTCAACTGGGTCAGCGATTGCACCGCCGCCATGGGCGCCTCGGGCGTCGGCGGCCCGCTGCATCAGACGCTGGGTGAATTCTCCGGCGACATGACCTCTGAGGCCGAATTCGACCGCGCCCGCGAAGTCCACGCCAAGGCGGGCGATCACGCACAGGCCAATGGCGTCACCATCGCGCTCGAGGCCGTAAACCGCTTCGAAAGCTATTTTGCCAATACAATGGATGACCTGTGCGGCTATACACGCAGCCTCAACCACCCGGCCATCCGCACCATGTACGACACATTCCACGCCAATATCGAAGAACGCGATCCCGTCGCCGCCTTCACGCGCAATGTTCAGGACGTGACCCATATTCACATCTCCGAAAACGATCGCGGCGTCCCCGGACGCGGCCATGTGCCCTGGGCCGAAACCTTCTCAGCCATCAAATCCTCCGGCTATGACGGCTGGCTCACGATCGAAGCCTTCGGTCGCGCCCTCCCCGATCTTGCCGCCGCAACCCGGATCTGGCGCGATCTTGCAGAGAGCTCAGAGGTCTATTACCGCGAGGGCTATCAATGCATCAAAAACGGATTGGCCAACGCATGAATGAGTTCGAAGGACAAGTCGCCGTCGTCACCGGCGGCGCACAGGGAATCGGCTATGCCGTCGCACAGGAACTGCAAAAGGGCGGCGCCCGGCTGGCCCTGTGGGATATGGACTTTGAACTGGCCACCAAAGCCGCCGCTGACCTCGGCGGCGGCGCCTTCGCCGTGCAAACTGACGTGGCAGACTGGGACAATGTTCAGGCCGCAGCGGCCCAGACCCTCGACACAGCGGGCCGAATCGACATCACCGTCAACTCTGCCGGTATCGCCGGGGCCAATGCCACCGTCGAAGACTACCCCGTTGACCACTTTGCCGAAATCGTCGCCATCAACCTTCTGGGAACCTTCCACGTCAACAAGGCCGTCGTCCCGGCCATGCGCGCCCAGGGCTACGGGCGGATCGTCAACATCGCCTCTGTCGCGGGCAAGGACGGCAACCCCAACGCTTCGGCCTATTCCGCGTCCAAGGCCGGCGTCATCGGCTTCACCAAATCTCTGGGCAAAGAACTCGCCGATCAGGATATCGCGGTCAACTGCGTCACCCCGGCCGCCGCGCGCACCCGTATCTTTGATCAGATGAGCCAGGAACACATCGACTACATGCTCTCCAAAATCCCGCGCGGGCGCTTTTTGGAACTCAACGAGGCCGCTGCCATGATCACCTGGCTTTGCTCCAGTGGGAACAGCTTTACCACCGCAGGCGTTTTTGACCTCTCAGGCGGGCGCGCAACCTATTAAGCGCTTTCACAGCCGAAACAAACACCTTACCCTGGTTCCGGTTGAACCGGGGTAAAACAGATCGCGCAGTGACGATCCGGCCCCGCGCAACCCGTCAGAGCCGCCAGAACAGATCCATGGAAATCTTTGATATCTTGCTCCTGGGAACGGTCACGTTCCTGATCTCCGGCTCGATCAAAGGCCTGACCGGCATCGGCCTGCCGACCGTCTCCATGGGGATCCTGACGTTGTTCCTCGCCCCACGCCTTGCCATTGCCCTGATGCTGCTGCCCATGCTGCTGTCAAACCTGTGGCAGGTCATCCGCGAGGGCGAAATCCGCGCCTCACTCCGCCGCTTTCGGGTCTTCGCGGCGGTGATCTTTGTCTCGGTCGGGGTCACGGCTCTGGCCACGCAGAATGTACCCGACAGGGTGTTGCTGGCCGTCTTGGGCATCGTCATCCTGCTCTTTGTCGGCTTCAGCCTCAAAGGCTGGGTGCCGCAGGTGCCACCGCGCTACGATACGCTGGCGCAGGGCGTTTTCGGCCTGCTCGCCGGCATCCTGGGCGGGCTCACCTCTGGCTGGGCCGCGCCATTGGCAATCTACCTGACCATGTCCCGCGCAGATCGCGAGTGGTTCATCCGCGGCACCGGGCTGCTGATCTTTGCCGGCTCAGTGCCCCTCACCATCGCCTATCTCTGGACCGGGCAAATGGATGCAAAACTCTTTGCAATCTCCGCCCTCATGCTGATCCCCACCTTCGCCGGGTTCACCCTGGGCGAGGCCCTGCGCAGGCGCATCTCTGTGTCGATGTTCCGCAAACTGGTCCTCGGCATGTTCGCCGTTTTGGGCCTGAATCTGCTGCGCCGCGCCATCTGGTACGGCTGAAACCAGCCCTCCCTGGCACCACAATCTCCGTAAATTCTACAATTTCGCCCAACTCTCGCCATTTTTTCCCACCAGAAGACAATCAAGATCGGGGCATGGAGCAGACATCCGGCACCCCTCACACAACAAAAGCGGGCCAACGCGCCCCGGGCAGAAACATGAGTTTTAACAGAGTCCATCTCTCTGTCGTCGTGCCTTGCATGAACGAAGAGGCCTCCGTCCCAGCCCTGCTGGACCGACTATCCGCCGCAATCGGCCCGTGGAAAGACCGCGCCGAAATCATCCTCATCGACGATGGCTCTACCGATGCCACATGGGATGTGATCTGCGCCGCCAAGGCCAATAATCCCCAACTCGTCGGCCTGCGCCTGTCCGCCAATCGCGGCCATCAGGTCGCCCTGACCGCCGGACTGGAGGCCGCCAAAGGCGAACGCATCTTCATGCTCGACGCCGACCTTCAGGACCCGCCAGAGCTGATCTCGGACATGATGGCCATGATGGATCGCGGCTATGACGTGGTCTATGGCCGCCGCCGCGCCCGCCAGGGCGAAACCATCTTCAAAAAGCTGACCGCCTGGGGATTCTACCGCTTCCTCAACATGATGTCAGACGTTGAAATCCCCAAGGACACCGGTGATTTCCGCCTCGTCAGCCGCCGCTGCCTCGACGCGGTGCTGGACATGCCCGAACGCGCCCGTTTCATCCGCGGCATGTTCGCATGGGCCGGGTTTCGCCAGATGGGCCTGGAATATGACCGCGACCCCCGCGTCGCAGGTGAAACCAAATACCCCTTGCGCAAAATGCTTGGCCTCGCCACCGATGCCATCACCGGCTTCTCGATCAAGCCGCTGCGCTTTGCCACCCGCCTCAGCTTTGCCAGCCTGTTTGTCACAGTCTGGATGGCCGTCTACGTGCTGACCTCGCTGGTGTTTTACAACACCGCGCCCGGCTGGGCCTCGATCGTCCTCGCCATCAGCCTGTTCTCGGGCATCCAATTGCTGACCCTGGGCATCATGGGCGAATACATCGGACGCCTCTACGTCGAAACCAAGGCCCGTCCGCTCTATTACCTCTCCGAAGAACTGCGCGAAGGCGCACCCGTCAAACTGGAGCGGCGCGCATGACCCGCCCCGCCCTGCACCAAACCCTGCGCTTTGCAGTGGTGGGGGGCGCCGTCGCGGTCTTTTACGTGTTGCTCTACACGGCGCTCAAACCCGTGCTCAGCCAGGCAGCCGCCAACGCCCTGGCCTTCCTGCTCGCGGTCGCCCTGCAATACGTCGCCCAAACCGTTTATACCTTCCGCCGCCCGCTGGCCGTGCCCACCCAAATCGGACGGTTCACCGCCATGGTCGGCTGCGGCCTGATCGTCTCGGCCGTGATCACAGGCTGGGTCGGTCCAACGCTGGGCTGGCCCGACTGGGCCGCCGCAACAACAGTTACCGTGGTTTTGCCAGTGCAAAACTACCTCTTCATGAAATTCTGGGTTTACTCGATCAAGGAGGCCGCCGCGTAGGACGATGGGACATATTTATAACAACGAATTTTTCGACTACATTGACAGCAGCGCACGGAATTCCGCGCGCCACCTGATCCGCACCGTTCAGCCCTGGCTCGAAGCCAAAAGCGTGGTCGACATGGGCAGCGGACGCGGCGTCTGGCTCGCCCAATGGCGCGATGCAGGCGTGCAGGACGTGCTCGCCATCGACGGCGACTATGTAGATCGCAGCACATTGGCCGTGCCCGCCGAACAATTCCTGGCCGCCGACCTCACCCGCCCAATCCACCTCAAGCGCAAATTCGACCTCGCACAAAGCCTCGAAGTCGGTGAACACCTGCCCGAGGCCGCCGCCGAAACCCTCGTGGACAGCCTCACCTCCTCCGCCGACCGCGTGCTGTTCTCTGCCGCCGTCAATGGCCAGGGCGGCGAATGCCACATCAACGAAAAACCGCTGTCCTTCTGGCAGGATCTCTTTGCTGAACGCGGCTTCCGCGCTTTCGATTGCGTCCGCCCCCACCTTGCAAAAGAACGTGAGGTCGCGCCCTGGTATCGCTACAACACCGTGCTTTATGCAAACCCCCAAGGCAGCGCCACCCTCCCCGAAGACGTCCTGCGCACCGCCCTCACCAATGGCCAGCCTCTGGCCGATGGCGGCGACCCGCTCTGGCGTTTGCGCAAAACCGTCGTCCGCGCCCTCCCGCGCGAAACCGTGACCTGGATCGCCCAGCGCCGCGCCTCCATCCTGGCCCGCCAGGCCCGCGCAAACGCATAAGGATACCACAATGACCGTCACGCCGGACCACCTCTGGAACCGCACGCCCTTTGGCGTCACCTTTGGCGTTTGCCTTGCATTTTTGCTGGCCATCTCCTTTGCGATGTTCCCGGATCCGTTCATCCGGCATGACGATTTTGCAGCCCTGCTGGCCAATCCAGATGGCTATTGGATCAAGACTTTGGACGAAGGGCGCTGGCTCAGCTACCTGTGGCACCTGCGCGGCTTTGTCCTGCCGTCCTCGCTGGCCTTTGGCATCTATCAATTGCTCTGGGCCGTCTTCGCGGCCGCCGCCGCCCTGAATGTCTGCGGACCCAAGGCACGCCCGATCTATGTGATATCCATTGCCCTGCTGATCCTGGTGGCCCCGCCCGCCGCAATGATATCGCTCTGGTTCAACACACTTGTCCCCGGTCTGGCTCTGGTCGCCCTGTTCGCAGTCTGCACCCTGCGCTTTGGCGCAAACACAATGCGCCCCTGGCTCCTGCTCTTTGTCCCGGCCACATTGATGAGCTATACGTCCTACCCGTTCCTGCTGCTGACCCTGTGCCTGACAGCCCATGACACCCGTGGCTCGCTGCGCGACCTCGCCGGTCTGATCGGTCTCTTCATCGTCAGCTTTGCCCTGGGACTATTGGCAATCTACACGCTCAACTTCACCTATCACGGCGTGTTTGGCATCCCGATGGCCGAATGGCGCCAACCCCACCCTGTCACGGACATGGCCTCATTCCTGCACAACCTGGACATGGTCTCGAACTTCATGTTGCGCACATTGGACGCCTTCAGCCACGAATTCGCACCGGTCGCCTTCGCCCTGCTCGCCGCGCTGTTCTTCGGCCTGGTCCTGATCGCACGCCACGAAGGCTGGCCCGCCGCCTACATCCTCAGCGGGATCGTCATGGGGCTGGGACTGGTCACCATGCAGATCATGAAATCCGGCATCCTCCTGTCCCCCCGCGTGCTGATCTTCGTCTGGGTGCTCTTTGCCTGCCTCGTCGCCCGCATGTTGCTGCTCGCCCACGAGCGTAACCCCCTCGGAGCCCGCGTCATCCGCCTCGCCGTCCTCACCGTGGTCGGCAGCTATGGGCTGAATATCGCAAACCTCTATATGTCCTTCGAGCCATGGCAGGCCCAAACCCGCAGCATGGCCCAGGCGCTGGAGACGGGCGAAGGCCCCATCTGGATCACCGGCTCATATCAGGCCGTGCCCCACGCCGACTCCGCCGCCATCCAAAACCCGCGGGGCCTGTCCCAGCGGCTGGAATACCTCACAGGTCGCCCGGTTCACGACTGCTCGATTGGCGCCGACACAGACCCAGCCTGCGCCGAGCTTGCAGACGCCCCGCATTGGGACGCAGATCTGCACATGGCCCATATCCTGCCATTCGATGGCGGCACCCTGTTGCAACTGCCCGAAACAGACGCCACCGAACTGGCACAGAACTGACACCCGACACATAGACCACACTGCAAAAACATCCGGCGCGATCCAACGCACCGGATGTTTTTCATTGAGACATCACCGTTGCGCCCGCTTGACGCAGCGATCCGCCGATCAGGTGTTGAACAAAAAGTGCATCACGTCACCGTCCTGCACCACATAGCTCTTGCCTTCCGCCCGCATCTTGCCCGCCTCTTTCGCCGGCTGCTCGCCGCCCAAGGTGACAAAATCGTCATAGGCAATCGTTTCGGCCCGGATAAAGCCCTTTTCGAAATCCCCATGGATCACACCGGCCGCCTGCGGCGCAGCGGTCCCCATCCGAATCGTCCAGGCCCGCGCCTCCTTGGGGCCAACCGTAAAATACGTCTGCAAATGCAACAGCTCATAACCCGCCCGAATCAGCCGATCCAGACCGGCCTCTTCCAGACCCATCTCGCTCAGGAACATCTCCTGCTCATCGGTTTCCAGCTGGCTGATCTCTTCCTCGATCCGGGCCGAGATGATCACATGCGAATTGCCCTGCGCCGCAGCCATCTCGGCCACAGCTGCTGAATGCACGTTGCCCTCAGCCGCCTCATCCTCTGCCACATTGCACACAAACAAAACCGGCTTGGTCGTCAGCAGTTGCAAATTGGCCCATACCTTGGCGTCTTCCGCATCCACCTCAACCACTCGCGCAGGCTTGCCCTCTTCCAAAGCCGCCATCGCCTGTTTCAGCAACCGCTCCTGCTGCACGGCTTCCTTGTCGCCGCCCCGCACCTTGCGCACCAAACCCTGCAACCGCTTCTCGATGCTCTCCAGATCGGCCAGCATCAGCTCGGTCTCGATCGTATCGGCATCCGCCACCGGATCCACGCGCCCCTCAACATGGGTCACGTCGCCATCTTCAAAACACCGCAGCACATGCGCAATCGCATCCACCTCGCGAATATTGGCCAGAAACTGGTTCCCCAGCCCCTCACCCTTGGACGCGCCTTTGACCAAACCGGCAATATCAACAAACGTCATCCGCGTCGGAATCACCTGTTTGGACCCCGCCAATCCGGCCAAAGTGTCCAGCCGCGCATCCGGCACAGCCACCTCACCCACATTCGGCTCAATCGTACAAAACGGAAAATTCGCCGCCTGCGCCGCCGCCGTCCGCGTCAACGCATTGAACAATGTGGATTTGCCCACATTCGGCAACCCAACGATGCCCATTCGAAAGCCCATGCAGCACACTCCTTGCTTTGCCGAACCGCTTCTAGGCACAGATCCCCCAGCTTTCAAGCCAACGCAGCCCGCCACACCCGCATTGCGGCCAATATCCCCACATCGTCACCCCCCATTGATTTTCCCGCCCGCATTCTGCATGTGTGCGCAGTCTGATTTACTGTCCAAGTCCTGTCCAAACCCGGGCCCTCGACCCGGCCAAACCCAGTGACACACCCAAGGGAGGCCCCATGAGCCGCATCGACGCCAAATTCGCCGCGCTGCACGCCGAAGGAAAGAAAGCCTTTGTCGCCTATGTCATGGCCGGAGACCCGGATTACACCACATCACTAGAGGTTGTCCGCGGCCTGCCATCCGCCGGCGTCGACATCATCGAACTGGGCTTGCCATTCACCGACCCGATGGCCGACGGCAACACCATCCAGCTCGCCGGTCAACGCGCCCTCGAAGGCGGCATGACCCTGTCCCGGACGCTCAACCTCGCGCGGACCTTCCGCGAAACCGATGACACCACCCCAATCGTGCTCATGGGCTATTTCAACCCGATCTATTCGCGCGGCGTCGATACCTTCCTCGCCGAGGCAAAGGACGCCGGCATCGACGGGCTCATCGTTGTTGACCTCCCCCCCGAAGAAGACAGCGAACTCTGCATTCCCGCCCAGGCGGCAGGCCTGAACTTCATCCGCCTTGCCACCCCAACAACCGATGACCGCCGCTTGCCCACCGTGCTGCAAAACACCTCGGGCTTTGTCTATTACGTCTCCATCACCGGCATCACCGGCGCCGCCGAGGCCCAGGCCGCCGATGTCGGCCCCGATGTCGCGCGCATCAAATCCCAAACCGATCTGCCCGTTGTCGTCGGCTTTGGCATCAAAACCCCCGAAACCGCTGCCGAAATCGGCGCGGTCGCAGATGGAGTCGTCGTCGGCTCTGCCATCGTATCCAAGATCGGTCAGGGCGACCCCGTCGAAGAGATCCTCGCATTCGTCAAATCCCTGGCAGACGGCGCCCACTCCAGCTAAGCCAGCCCGCCAATCGGGCCAACAGCCTCAGCACCCTGTTTTGCACGCGGCCCACAGATACCCTCTCGCCGCGCGCAAACCTCACAACAAAGCAGCTCATGTCAGACACATTGCCCCCCTGCCCCGAATGCGCCTCCGCCTTCGCCTACCAGATGGACGCCCTCCTCAACTGCCCCGAATGCGGACATGAATGGTCCCCCGACGCCATAGACCCGGACGCAGACGCCCCGATCCGCGACAGCGCCGGCACGATCCTCACAAATGGCGACACCGTCACCGTCATCAAGGACCTGAAACTCAAAGGCACCTCATCCGTGGTCAAAGTCGGCACCAAGGTCCGCAACATTCGCCTCGTTCCAGGCGATCACGACATTGATTGCAAAATCCCCGGAGTTGGCCAGATCGGCCTGAAATCGCAATTCGTCAAAAAGGTCACCGACTGACCGCGATACGCAGGTGCCAACCCGGTCAGCGACCGCGTCACCGCACCCGATAGACAAAACTCATTCGTCGCGGCGCACCCTCCGGCGGCGGCGGAAACGGCGCCGCCCGGCGCACCTGCTCCTTGGCCGCCCATGCCACCTGATCAGAACCGGTATTTGACACCACATCCACCCACGCCACAGAACCATCGGCGCGCAGCTCGAAAAACACCCGCGCCGTGCCTTGCCCGGACACAGGGACCGTCTTTGCCCGGTTCAAATGCACCAGAACCCGACCCGCATAATTGGTCTTGTTCGAGTTGCCCGACCCACTTGACCCGGAATAATTGAACCCGCCCGACTGCCGCCCACCCGGTTCGCGCACACTCAAATCGTTTCGATCCCGCTGATAGGCCGATATGGGCGACTCCATCCGCTCCACAGGGCCCAGACCGGTCACAATCAGATCATTGCCCACCTCGGGCACAACCTCACCCTCCGCCCCAACCGGCCGTTCCGCCGGTCTGGGCCGCGGAGATTCCGTCACCGCCAGTTCCGTACCTCCGGTTTCCGCGTCCGGCTCCACAGTCGTGGTTTCCAGATCCGGCGTCTGCGGGTCAACAATATCACTTGGCCCCACAACAACCGGCAAAACGGCCGAGGGCGTCACCGGAGAAGGCCCAATCGGCAAAACCGGCACCGCTGATGGCGGTGCCACGTCCGCCGTGGCACTGCTGCCCCCCTCAGCCGGCGCAACCGTCGCTGGCTCTGCGGGTTGTGCTTCGACCGGCGCATCCTGCGCAACCTCTGTCGCGGGCGCGGCCTCTACCGGCCCCACCGGCGGTACAACCTCCGGCGCAGCTTCAACCGCCGCCTCCGGCTCAGGCGCAACCGCCGCTTCCGGCTCAGGCGCAACCGCCGCTTCCGCCTCGGGCGCAACCGCCGCTTCCGCCTCGGGCTCGACTGCGGCCTCCGGCTCAGCTTCGGTAATCGCCTCTGGCTGAACAGGCCCCGCCGTCTCCGCTTCGACCGGCTCAACAGCCCCTTCGCCGGGCGAAACCGTGTCCCTCGGATTGGCCGAAGCGATCAAGGCCTCGCTGGACTCGGCCTCCACCGGCGGCTCCACGTCTGCCTCTTCCACCGGCTCCGGCTCCACCGGTTCCGCCTCAACCGGCGCGGCCACGTCCTCCGCCACATCCTCAAACGAATTGCCCAGCGCAATCACATCCTCAGACGCACGCGTATTGCGCGGCTGCGTCCCGATAGGTGGCGTCATGAACACGCCCAGTGCATGCAACAACAGCGACAAAACCGCCGCCACAACGGCAATGATGCCCGAGCGCCGGATCACTCCAAAGCACGCTGCGTCACCAGAATAACTCCGGTCGCTCCCGCACGGCGCAACGCCCCTGTCACCTCGATCAATCGCGGACCAGAGGCCGCACGATCCGGCACAATCCGCACATCCTCGCCCACATGATCGCGCATATACAGCGCCGGATCCGTCGCCACGCCGCGAAACCACAAACTCCCGTCCGCTCGCAAGACCAACGCATCCGGCGGCTCACGCCCTTCCAGACCAGAGGTATCCACCAGCTCCAGACGCGGATCCAACGGCGGCGCCACCGTGCCCGCGATCAGGAAAAACACCAGCATCAGAAAGATGACGTTGATCAACGCAATGGTTGAATCCCGGGTCCGTCGAGGGGCGGCAGGTCGGATCATGCGCTCACTCCAACACCGTGACGGTCAGCCCGTCCCGCCCGCGCAGCCGCACCAGCAAATCCACCAGCAATTGCGCCGTGGCATCCGCATCCATGCTCACCAAAACCTGGCCGGTCTCAACCTGCTGCGCCAAGGCATCCAGGCTCACAGGATTGCCGTTCAACACCAACCGTTGCGCGCCCAATTGCACAAACGCCCGCTCGACCGGCGCGCCGGCCTCTGCCGGCCCACCCGTCGCCTGGCTCAGCTCGATCTCTCCAAACGTCGAAAAGGTCGACGACAGCATGAAAAACAGCAAAAGCAGAAAAATGACGTCAATCAACGGCGTCAACGCCAGCCGACGCCGCACAAATGGCGCCGTGTTACGCATGCGCGCCTGCACCCCCCAGCGCCGCCAACCCGGCCGAGCCTGCCCCCGCCTCCCTGGGCATCAGCACCGTGCGCAACGCCTTGTCCGCAAACACCCGCTCGCGCGCGGTGCGGCTCTCCAGCCAGGCCAGGATCATCGACGTCGGCATCGCCACCGCCAAACCAACCGCCGTGGTGATCAACGCCACCCAAATACCGCCCGCCAACAACGACGGATCAACCGACGACCCCGCCGATTGCAATCCCTGAAACGCCTCAATCATCCCCAGCACAGTGCCAAACAAACCCAGCAAAGGCGCCAATTGCGCAATCGTATCCAACAGCCGAAATCCGCGCTCCAACCCGGCCAGCGCCATGCCCGCTTCCGCATCCATGCGCGCGCTCATTCCATCGGCGCCAGGGGCCTCCATCGCCGCGGCCACCAATGGCGCCAGGTAACTCCGGCTCTGCACCAGCCGCGCCCGCGCACCCTGCACATCACCCGCATCCCAGAACGCCAGCGCCTCGGACAAGATCCGGTGCCGCCCAACCCCCGAGGCCGCAAACTGCCACAGCTTGTACAATGTCACCGCAACCGTCAGCACCGACATCACGATCAATAGCGCAACGACCGGCCCCCCCAGCGCCAGGATACCGCGCAAAGTCTCAAATCCGCTCATCCCAGCAGCTCAACAGAAATCCGGCTGCTCAGGGTCAATCCATCCTGACACACGCCATTCTGCGCCCCGTCCACCAAACAGGCATTCGCCCCATTGATCAGCGCCCGCCCGATGTTGTCACAGCCCATGCCAGGCACATCAAACTGCCGCACCCGGGGCCGCCCTGTCGGCAGGTCTCTGAAATCATACAGCGACAGGCTCACAACCCCGCCCGTGCCGTCAAAAATCACCGTCTCAAACACCGCCTGCTCAATGGCCAGACTCGTCTGGTTTTCAACCACAAAGGTCAACCGACACGCCCCACCCACATCCTGAACCGCATTCAGTTCAACAGACAATTGGCCCGTCTCCTCCTGCGCCGATTGCGCAACGGCAAACACCGGCCAGGCACCGGCCACCAGAACAGCAAGAGCAACACGTAGTAATGACATCTATAGACTCCAGTTCGCTCAGGACCATCCGGACCCGCCCACCTCCAACAAGGTGGCCCAATCCGGCATTTGGCCCGTCATATCCCAGACCGCCCACCCAAGAAAGACCAGGTCGCATCAATGTGTCCAACCGGTTGCTTCCCGCCCAAACTCTCCGGTTTTCAGTTGCCGTCGGTCAAGGCGCCGCGCAATATCCCGGCAAACAACCCAACAAGGCACCAGATGCCCAGCGATCTCATCACCGGCGGATGCCTATGCGGCCAGCTCCGCTTCACCGCACAAGGCCAGCCAAAACGCGTCGGCATCTGCCACTGCCGGGACTGCGCCAAACATCACGGCGCCCTGTTTCACGCCTCCGCAATCTTTCCCGATCACGCGGTCCAAATCACCGGCCAGACCCACCACCACCAACAGCGCCACATCTGCCCAACCTGCTGCGCCTCGGTCTTTTCCCGCTCGCAGGATGAAATCGAGCTTCACCTCGGCGCGCTCGACGCCCATTTCAACCTCACGCCAACCTACGAACTCTGGACCATCCGCCGCGCGCCATGGCTGCCCGCGTTTCCCGGCTGCACCCAATTTGAACGCAACCGCGACCCAAACGCCTAAGCGCCGCCCACAAACCAGGCCCTAAGCCGCCTGCGTCAGGTCCAACCCATATTCGGCCGAGCACCGCACCAGCTCGGCCAATAACCCCGCATGCGCCGCATGGCCCGTCCCCAGATCGCGCAGCTCCCAGGGATCCGCCTCCAGATCAAACAACTGCGTGCTGCCATCCTCATAACGAATGAACCGATACTGATCCTTGCGGATCGCCGCGTTGCCGGCCAGGAATGTCGGCACCGTCCGGCCGGGGTCCGAATACCCCTCCAGATACGGGCGCAACGAACGCCCCAAACACCCCTCCAAAGCCGGTTGTTCGCAATAATCCATCACCGTCTGGCCCACATCCAGCAATGCCACCGGATCAGTCACCACCTGCGCCCGGGGCGCGGCGGGATCATGCACGATCAACGGCACACCGGCCACCCGCTCCCATAAGGTCGTCTTGCCAGTCCGGTTTCTCTCGCCCAGATGATAGCCATGATCCGCCACGATGATCACCACCGTATCCTGCGCAAAACGCGACGCCTTCAACCCGTCCCAGATCCGCCCCAGATGGTAATCCGTGTGCGACAACGCGCCAAAGTAGTTCTGAACCGTCCGCTTCCACCACATCTCGCTGCGATCGGCCATATTCTCGGGCATCATCTCATCCGCAAACGGATTGCGATCATACCCCTCCGCCCAGGCCGCAGGCTTGCGCAGCTTGCGCCGCACATATTGCTCCTTGTAACGCGCCGGCGTGATCCACGGGCTATGCGGCCCGAAAAATCCGACCTCCCGATAAAACGGCGCATCACCGTCATAGGTCTCAAAGAAATCGAGCACCGAATTGGCCGCATGATTGTCATGATACCGCTTGTCATCCGCCGGATCCGTGGTCGAAGCCCCCCCCTGCCGCCCGCCAAAACTCTTCTGCGCCCGATCCAGCGGCAACCGCCAATCCACCCGGAAAAACTTGCGCTCATCCGAATATAAAACCTCATGCACCTCCGGCGGCAAAGGCTTGAACCCATGATGCACCTTGCCGCCGGATGAACAGAAGTACCCCTCCTGCTTCAACCGGTGCGGCCACATGATCTCGGCCGGGTGATGCTCGAAAACCTTCGAGTCATGCGTATGCAGCCCCAACTCATGCGGAGTCTTGCCCGACATGAAACTCGCCCGCGACGGCGCACAGATCGGCGCCTGACAATAGGCCGCGTGAAAGGCCGTCGACTCGGCACAGATCCGGTCCAGGTTCGGTGTCTGCAAAGGCAGGTTGAAACAGGTCTTGTAGGGCCAATAGGCAACCGCATCATCAAAACTGACAAGCAGAATGTTCTTTTGTCCGGGATGGGCTGTCATGTTCGTCTCGGCCACTCGACTGGGGGGCCCTGGCCGCAAAACACGCCGCCGAACCAGATGATTGTGATGAAGTCAGGTTAACTCGGGCCCGGTCGAATTCAACATTCTGTTCCGCCCGATTGGGACAGCCGGCCAGATTGTGTCAATCCGGCAATGGGCAAGCCGCCTCAGCCCCCCGCCCCCACATCGCGCTTGAGCAGTTGAATCGCCTGCCAGCTCATCACCAGCTCACCGTTCTGATTGAACACCTCGTATTGCATCCGCGTCCGCCCCCGATCCGCGCGGCTCTTGGAGGGCTCAGAGGTCAGAACCTCCCCCTCAACCCGCAATGTATCCCCCGGGCGCACAGGCCGCTTGAACCGCACCTCATCCAACCCCGGTGACCCCATCGAGCTGTCCGACCACACCCCGGTCTCCAACACCAGCCGCAGCCCGACACCCATGGTCTGCACACCAGAGGCGATCAACCCGCCATAGATCGTATCCTTGGCCGCCTCCGGATCCGTATGAAACGGCTGCGGATCATACTCCCGGGCAAAGGCAATAATCTCGTCCTGCGTCAGAGTGCGCGTTCCACTCTCAAACCGATAGCCCACCGGCAACTCGTCAAAAAACATCGTCTCTCACTCCAAAACGCGATCCCGCGGGGGTTCCGCGTTGCGATGATTGTCCAGGAAAACCCGCAACTCCGTCAGCGCCGGCAGGACGTCCTCCAAACGGGCCAAATCAAAACCCGCTGCCAGCTTTGTAAACTCCGGCGCCATCGCTGCCACTGTGTCATCGCGCAGCGCCCGGCCCCGGTCCGTGATCCAGACACATTTGGAGCGCCGGTCATTCGGGTTCGGGCGCACATCCACCAGCCCCAGCTTTTGCAACCCGCCCACCGTATGCGTCATCGAGGTCTTGGCCACCTGAAAAGCGCGCGCCAGTTCCACAGGCGTGCGCCCGTCCGCAACCCGGATCAAATGGTTGAGAACACTGAAATGCGGCTGCAACAGCCCATCGGGCAAATACGCCTCCAACAGGGCCCGGCTCAACTGGCTGATAATGCCAACCTCCTGAAACACCCCAAACAGCAGCCCTGCATTCCGCTCCGCCATCGCGCCCTATGCCTTTGTTGTCGTCTCCTGCCCCCGGATCTTCGCGTCCAGCGGCCAGCGCGGGCTCTGGGGCACCTGCGGCCCATAGCCCAGCCGCCCCAACATTTGCACGGTTCCTCCACCGGGGGCCAGCCTTTCATGCACCTGCGCGTAAAGAGCCGCCATCTCAGGGTATTCCTGCAAGGCCTGGCTCATCGGCTGCACCCCCAAACCCTGCGCCGTCGCCGCCAGATTGATCCGCAACCAATCCCGCCCGGCCCGGATCTGATCCACCCGCGTATTGGTCGACGTCACCTGCCAGATATAGGCCATCCCGCTCGACGCCGCCGCATTCACCATGTCCAACCCGGATTTGAACGCAAACCCCTCAGGGTCCATCGCCGACTCGCGCGTGAACAGGCTGGTCAAATGCAACGCCTCCCACATCGGCCCCGAAAAATCGATCCCATCCGGAGAGGCATCCACCTCGTGACGCCCGATCCGAAACAGATCGACGCTCTCCTTATAGGTCGCCGGCGTGATCAGTTCGACCTCCAACGCCTCCACCGTCAGCATCCGCAAATCGGCCACATCCTCGGGCAAATTGCTGGTCGCCACCTGTGTGCCCCGCGCAACCGCCGCCCGCAACGCCGCCAATGTCGCGTCGTCAACCGGGCGCGTCACATCATAAGGCTCCTTCAGCGACCGACGCTCCAGCACATGATCAAACAGGTCAGGCTCGCCAAGGCCAGCGCCCGGCTCGAACCGGGCCACCGCAACCGGACGCCCGTCCAGCGCCTGCCCATCCTCGCCCTCGGGGAACAAATCAAAGGTCACCTTGTACCCATCCGCCGCAGCGGCCAGGGCCATCATCTCCAGAAAACACCCCAGTCCAATCACAATCTGCCGACTGAACGGGTCCGTATGCGGCAACAACCGCCCGGTGTCCGCAAACAGCGTCACCTGCCCCGGCGTGCCCAGATCCACGATCCACGGCTGCCGGTTGTGCGGGTTGGGCGCCAGGATCGCATAGCTCAACGCCCGCATCCGCGCATCCTCATAGGCATTGACCTGCGCCCAGGGCGCCACCGCCGTCCTTGGCATCCGCGTCACCGCATAGGCTCCACCGCCTGCCGCACAGATAAACCCACCCCCCAAAACGGCCAAAGTCTTCCGACGTGAAATCGACATCTCATCTCTCCTATCATGTTTAACATTGCTCTATATAGTACGATTTCGTATCTTTAAAGAGAGAAAATCTCCCGCATTGAGGTCCGCAACATAAATTGCTACTCAAACCCATCACTCACCCGGAGCCAGACATGCCCGTGTTCACCAATATTATGGACCTCAAGGACGCCTATCACCGCCGGGCGCCTCGGATGTTCTACGATTACTGCGAATCCGGCAGCTGGACGGAACAGACCTTCCGCGACAATTGCTCTGACTTTCAGGACATCCGCCTGCGCCAGCGAGTCGCCGTCGACATGACAGGGCGCAGCACCGCAGGGCAGATGATCGGCCAGGACGTCTCCATGCCCGTCGCCCTCGCGCCGGTCGGCCTCACCGGGATGCAACACGCCGACGGAGAGATCCTCGCCGCCAAGGCCGCCGAAGCCTTCGGCGTGCCCTTCACCCTCTCCACCATGTCCATCTGCTCGATCGAGGATGTGGCCGAAAACACCACCAAACCGTTCTGGTTTCAGCTCTACACGATGAAGGACACCGACTACACCGGCCGCCTCATCCAACGGGCCAAGGACGCAGGCTGCTCGGCACTGGTCATCACATTGGACCTCCAGGTGCTCGGCCAACGCCACAAAGACCTCAAAAACGGCCTCTCCGCCCCACCGAAAATGACCCTGTCCACCATGGCCAACCTCGCCACCAAATGGCGCTGGGGCATCGACATGCTGGGCACCAAACGACGCCAGTTCGGCAATATTGTGGGCCATGTCGATGGCATCTCGGACACCTCCTCGCTGGGGGCGTGGACAGCAGAACAATTCGACCCGGCCCTTGACTGGTCCAAGGTCGAAAAGCTCATGAACCAATGGGATGGCAAGGTCATCCTCAAAGGCATCCTCGACGCCGAAGACGCCAGAATGGCCGCAAAACTGGGCGCCGACGCGATTGTCGTGTCCAACCACGGCGGCCGCCAGCTCGACGGTGCCCTCAGCTCCATCAGAATGCTGCCCGCCATCATGGACGCCGTCGGCGATCAGGTCGAAGTCTTCCTCGATAGCGGCATCCGTTCGGGTCAGGACGTGCTCAAGGCCCTCGCCCTGGGCGCCAAAGGCACCATGATCGGACGCGCCTTTATCTATGGTCTGGGCGCAGCCGGCCAACCCGGTGTCGCCAAGGCGCTCGAACTCATCCAACGCGAACTGGATGTCACCATGGCCCTGTGCGGCGAAACCAATGTGGCCAATCTGGGTCGCCATAACCTGCTGATCCCAGAAGACTTCGAAGGCCAGTGGCAACAGAACTGACACCTCCCGGATGCTCGTCTTCAGCGCTCAAAACCTGGCCTTCATCGCGGTGCCCAAAACCGGGACCACCGCGATTGAAATGGCGCTGAAGCCGCAGGCCGACATCATCTTTGCCAAACACCGAAAACACATGACCGCCCAGCGGTTCCACCGCCGCATCGCCCCCTTCCTGGACCGCGTCCTGGACCTGCGCCCGGAACGATTCGCCGTCATCCGCGAACCCGAAGAACAAATCCGCAGCTGGTACCGCTACCGCGCCCGCGAAGCGCTGGAAGGCGACAAAAGCTCCTTCGGGATGAGCTTTGACGACTTCGTGCTCGACGTGATCAAGGACCCGGCCCCGCCGCACGCCGGCATCGGCAATCAACACCGGATGCTGACGTCCAACGGCCAGGTCCTGGTCCACCACCTGTTTGCCTACGAAGCCCAGCCAAAACTGCGCGGCTTTCTGAACGACCGTTTCCAGAAGGAAATCAAGCTCAAGGCCAAAAACGTCTCGCCCCAGGTCGACGCGCCCCTGTCGGCCAAAACCCGCGACCTGATGCGCGCCGCCCGCGCCGAGGAATGCGCCCTCTACGACCGCGTCATCGCCGCAGGCGGGCATCTGGTCTCTGAAATCGACTAGTCCACACAGGCTGCACTCTGCGTCACACGCCATATGACGCGCAAAAGCACCGCCACTCCCCCAGAATCCCCTTTGCAAATCACCCCGGAACAGTCTAAGGACGCGGCTTCACGCGGGGTGACAGCCTTGGAGGCACCCTGCCCTATTTTTGGAGATAAAAACATGGCTGGAGAGATTCCTGATCTCGAAGCTCTGGAACGTACGGGGACAGGCAAGGGCGCCGCTCGTCAGGCCCGCCGCGACGGCATGGTTCCAGGGGTTGTATTTGGTGGTGACAAAGAGCCACTGGCAATCAACATCCCGTTCAACAAACTGCTGACAATGCTCAGAGCAGGACGGTTCAAATCCACACTCTTCAACCTCAAGGTTGAAGGCCACGAAGACGTCCGCGTCATCTGCCGCGACGTTCAGCGTGATGTGGTCAAGGACCTGCCAACGCACCTGGACCTGATGCGCCTGCGCCGCCACACCAAGGTGAACCTCTTCATTCCGGTCGAATTCCTGAACGAAGAAGAGTCGCCAGGCCTCAAGCGCGGCGGCATGCTGACCATCGTGCGCCCCGAAGTAGAGCTTGTCGTGACAGCCGGGGACATCCCCGAAAAGATCACGCTGGACCTGACCGGCCTCGCCATCGGTGACTCGCTGACCATCAGCAACGTCAACCTGCCCGACGGCGCGAAACCGACCATCGACCGCGACTTTGTGATCGCCACCATCTCTGCACCTTCCGGTCTGGCCTCGGCCGACAACGCCGAAGCCGCAGAAGCAGATGACAGCGCCGAAGCCGCAGAAGCCTGATCATCATCTGATCCAAATTCAAAACGGGGCCTGCGTGGCCCCGTTTTTCGTTTCAAAGCCTGCAATACCGCGCCACAGACATGCTCACATGGGCGGTTTTACGCCGGGCGATCTGGATTTCCCCTGCCATTCAGGGCATGACAGCCACATCTTAACAACGGCTGAGGGTGCGCTGTGAAATTGATCGTCGGCCTCGGAAACCCAGGGGCAAAATACGCTGGCAACCGACACAACATTGGCTACATGGCTGTTGATCGTATTGCTGAAGATCACAATTTCGCCCCCTGGCGCAGCAAATTCCAGGGCGTCCTGACCGAGGGCCGCCTGGGCTCCACCAAGGCCCTGCTGCTCAAACCCGAAACCTTCATGAACAATTCCGGCCAATCCGTGGGCGAGGCCGTGCGCTTTTACAAACTCAGCCCGCAGGATGTCATCGTCCTCCATGACGAACTGGATCTCGCCCCGGGCAAGGTTCGCTTCAAATCCGGCGGCGGCCATGCCGGCCACAACGGCCTGCGCTCCATCCACGCCCATCTGGACGACTCCTACGCACGGGTCCGGATCGGCATCGGCCACCCCGGCCGCAAAGAGGCCGTTCCCGGCTACGTCCTGCGCGATTTCCCCAAGGCAGACGCCGACTGGATCGAGGATGTCCTGCGCGGCATCGCCGATGGTGCCCCCCATCTGGCGGCGGGCGATGGCGGCAAATTCATGAACGCCGTGGCCCTGCGCACGGCGCCGCCCCGGTCCAGCACCTCGCCCAAACCAAGCAAATCCAACCCGCCCAAACCCCAGACGCCCGACCAGACGTCCAAATCGGCCGAGCAAACAGGCCCAGACACCCGCACGGCCCTGACCAGACTGTTGGACAAATTCAAATGACAATGGTCCGGGTCCTGCACCAGCAATCGGCCTCCTGCACCGCACTTGGATCGCCTTTTATGGGGCAATTGCTGTTTCTACTGGCCGACAGCTGGCGCAAATCCGGCAATCTGGCCGATTTCTGCGCCAGTTTCGAGGGCGACATCGGCCCCAGCGGCTATTCCCTGCCCCTGCGTCTCGCCGGCGCGCTGCATGCCCTGGTCCTCACCGGTCGTGACCCCGATCTCGCCGCGGTCTACCCCCCGCACGAGACCACCGATATCGAACTCGAAGAAGCCATATGGCCCGCGATCCGACGTCACGAGGCCTTCATTCTCGACTGGATGACCTCAGCGCCGCAAACCAACGAAGTCCGGCGCAGCGCAGTGCTCATCCCCTCGGCCCACTGGCTGGCGAACCATATCGCTTTGCCCTTTGTCACCTCCGAACTGGGCGCCAGTGCCGGTCTGAACATGGCCTGGGACAAGTTCGCGCTCAGCACCCCGGCCGGACGCCTCGGGCCGGACACCGCCGCGCTCACCCTGACCCCGGACTGGCAGGGCGACATGCCGCCCGCAGCCCCGATCACCGTGACACAACGCAGCGGGGTCGACCTCAACCCGCTTGACCCGCACGACCAGGAACAACGCCAGCGGCTGCTGGCCTACCTCTGGCCAGATCAGCCCTACCGCGCCGAGCTGACCCTCGCCGCCATCGCCGCCCGCGCCGGCACCGTCGACCGCGACGACGCGGTCGCCTGGCTGAAACAGCGCCTCGAAACGCCCCACCCGGGCCACCTGCATCTGATCTATCACACCATCGCCTGGCAATACTTCCCCCAGGACGCGCAATCACGTGGCACCGCACTGATCGAAGCAGCCGGTGCCGCCGCCACTGAGGACGCGCCCCTCGCCTGGCTGCGCTTCGAGGCCGACGGCGAAAGCCCCGGTGCCGGAATCACCCTGCGGCTCTGGCCAGGCGATCAGCAGATCGCATTGGGCCGCGCCGACTACCACGGGCGCTGGGTCAACTGGTCTCCGACGAAAATCCGTTGATCTGACCCACGCTCAGGGTTTGCCCATGCGCCCCGAAAATGTTCAGATGCATCAAACCAAAAAGGGGCCGACATGCGGAACGTACTGAAATGGCTGGCGCGCATTGTAGCAGTGCTGGTACTGGCGGCCGTCGTCGTCGGCTTGTGGAAAAAAGAAGAGATCACGCGCCTCCTTGCCGTCAACTCGCTGTTTCACGCCGACAAGATCGTTACAAATTTCTCCAACATGAACGCGGCCTTCCTCAGCGCGCCCATCCCCAAAGGCCCCGGCCCCGTCAGCCCGCTGCCACAGGGCGAAGCGGCGCAAATGCCCGAGGACCTCGACCAATGGATAAAAGCCCGCCGCGCCACCTCTCTGCTGGTGCTCAAAGACGGCCAGATCGTCCACGAAAGCTACTATGAGGGCACCAAACCCGAGGATCTGCGGATCTCCTGGTCCATTGCAAAAAGCTACCTCTCGGCCCTGACCGGCGTGCTCCTGCAAGAGGGCGCAATCGCCTCGCTCGACGATCCGGTCATCCAATACGCCCCCTCGCTAAAGGGCGGAGCCTATGACGGCGCCACCATCCGCCAGGTGCTGCAAATGACCTCGGGCGTCACCTTTGACGAAGATTATTTCGACAAGAACTCCGATATCAACCGCATGGGCCGCGTCATCGCCCTGGGCGGCACGCTGGACGACTTCACCGCCAGCTTTACCGAAAGATTCGCCAACCCTGGCGAGACCTGGAAATATGTCTCGATCGACACCCATGTGGTCGGCATGGTGCTGCGAGGCGCAACCGGACGGTCTCTGGCCGATCTCCTGACCGAGAAGATAATCACGCCCCTGGGACTGGAAAAGGACGGCTACTACCTGACAGACGGGGCCGGCGCCGCCTTTGCCCTGGGTGGGCTCAACTTCACCACGCGCGACTACGCACGGTTTGGTCAGATGATCCTGCAAAACGGGACCTATGGCGGCACGCAGGTTGTCCCGGCAGATTGGGTCGCACTCTCGACAGCGGCCTCAGCCCCCACCAAACCCGGCAAAATTGGCTACGGCTATCAATGGTGGATCCCCAAAGACGCCCAACCCGGCGAATTCATGGGGCGCGGCGTCTATGGCCAGTACCTCTATCTGGACCAAAGCCGCGGTGTGGTCATCGTCGTCACCGCCGCCGACCGCAATTTTCGCGAAACAGGCGTCAGCGATCGCAATATCGAGATGCTGCGCCAAATCGCGCGCAATTTATAAGGATCAAACATGGAACCAGAAGACAGTATCAATGTCCTGGGTGAAGCGCTCGCGCCCTGCTCTGCGGACCCGGTCACCGGCTTTTTTCGCGATGGCACTTGCAACACCTGCACAGCGGATCGCGGCAGCCATACGGTCTGTGCGATCATGACGGCCGAGTTTCTGGCCTACTCCAAATATGTCGGCAATGATCTCAGCACCCCCAGACCCGAGTTCGACTTCCCTGGTCTGCAACCGGGTGACCAATGGTGCCTTTGCGCCGCGCGTTTCCTGCAGGCCGCCGACGAAGGATGCGCCCCCAATGTGCGCCTGATGAGCACCCATAAACGCGCGCTCGATGTTGTGCCCATCGCCGTTCTGAAAACCCACGCCCAGGATCTGAATTGAAATGATCGCGGACATGCCAGACCAGAAAAGCTTGGTCCAGACGGATCTGTCCGAAGGGGTGATGACCCTGTCCCTGGGCGCAGCCCCGGCGCATCCGTTGTCCCTGCGAATGATCCAGGATCTGCAAACCACGCTGGACCAATGCGCCAGCGATCCGCAGGTGCGGGTTGTGGTGCTGCATGGCGCCGGGCGGATTTTCTGCGCCGGTCACGACATGAAAGAGATTGCCAGCCACAGGTTCGACAATGACCACGGCGCGGCCTATCTGACCCAGTTGTTTGAGTGTTGCGCGACCATGATGCAAACGCTGGCGACACTGCCGCAACCGGTGATCGCCATGACCTCCGGGATCGCGACGGCGGGTGGGTTGCAGTTGCTGTGCTCCTGCGACCTGGCCTTTGCCACGCCCGAGGCAACATTCTGCCTGCCCGGCGTTACGAATGGCGGTTTTTGCTCGACGCCTTCGGTCGCGGTTGGACGGGTGATCGGGCCGCGTCAGGTGATGGAAATGGCCCTGTCCGGTGAGCGTTATGACGCGCAATGGGCTCTGGCTGCGGGTCTTATCAACCGTATTGTGCCGGCCGATGACTTGGTCAGCCAGACGAATGACTTTGCCCGAACCCTTGCCACACGCCACACTCCGGCCATCGTGTCTGGCAAACGCACGCTTTACGAGCAGTTGGAAATGCCCCTGGCGCAGGCCTATGCCCACGCCACACAGGCGATGATCGGTCATTTCATGGATCCGGCCCGGATCGAGCGGGATTTGCAAAACTGGAGCAAATAAAAAGGGGCCGCACCAGCAGCCCCTCGCTCAATTCAACGAAAATTCTGCGAATTTTCTAGCCGGCCCGCACGCGCGAATGGCATGTCTGCGGGTCCGGCTGGGGACCGGTGTTACTCGACGGTCCGCCCTTCTGTATCGCTCATGTCAAAACCCAGAGCTTTGGCAACGGTGAAGATATCCTTGTCACCACGACCGCACATGTTCATGCAGATGATGTGATCTTTCGGCAGTTCCGGCGCGATTTTCATCACATGGGCCAATGCGTGGCTCGGCTCCAACGCAGGAATGATGCCCTCCTGCAAACAGCAGAGCTCAAACGCTTCCAGCGCTTCGCGATCCGTAATCGAGACATATTGCGCCCGGCCAATCTCGTGTAGCCAGCTGTGCTCGGGCCCGATACCGGGATAGTCCAGGCCGGCTGAGATCGAGAACCCTTCGAGGATCTGCCCATCATCATCCTGCAACAGATAGGTCCGGTTGCCATGCAACACGCCGGGTCGGCCACCGGTCAAGGAGGCACAATGCTCCATCCGGTCATCCACGCCTTTGCCGCCAGCCTCGACGCCAATGATGTTCACGGATGTGTCGTCCAGAAACGGAAAGAACAACCCCATTGCATTCGACCCACCGCCAATCGCAGCAATAATCGTATCCGGCAAACGCCCTTCGGCCGCCTGCATCTGCTCTTTGGCTTCCTTGCCGATAATCGCCTGGAAATCCCGCACCATCGCCGGATAGGGATGCGGACCTGCGACCGTCCCGATGCAGTAAAAGGTGTCGCGCACGTTGGTCACCCAATCGCGCATCGCATCATTCATCGCGTCCTTCAATGTCCCCCGGCCCGAGGTCACCGGAATCACCTCTGCGCCGAGCAACCGCATCCGAAACACATTGGGCTTTTGGCGTTCCACATCATGTGCGCCCATGTAGACCACACATTTCAGCCCAAACTTGGCACAGACCGTCGCCGTCGCGACCCCGTGCTGGCCTGCACCGGTCTCTGCGATGATCCGGGTCTTGCCCATCCGGCGCGCCAGAATGATCTGGCCCAGCACATTGTTGATCTTATGCGCGCCTGTGTGGTTCAGCTCGTCACGCTTCATATAGACCTTGGCGCCGCCCAGATGTTCGGTCAGCCGCTCGGCAAAATACAGCGGGCTGGGACGCCCGACATAATGCGTCCACAGATCATGCATCTCGTCCCAGAACGACTGGTCCGTCTTGGCCTTCTCGTACTCGGCCTCCAGGTCCAGGATCAGCGGCATCAGCGTTTCGCTGACAAACCGTCCACCGAACTTGCCAAACCGGCCCTGTTCGTCAGGTCCGGTCATATATGAATTGATCAGATCGTCAGGCATAATAGGTCCTCCGAGCGTTTGAATGATGTTCCTAGTGACCACCGGCACCAAGGGCAAGACGTTTCGAAAATAGGCGCCCCCGCGGCCGTCTGACCGATCTGAATGCGCCCCCGCCCCAACCGCGTGCCTTAGTCGCGATAACGCTGATGGCAGGCCTTGCAGGCTTGTCCGATCTGGTTCAGCGCCGCAGGCAGTTCGCCCTGCGATCCGACCCGCAAACCGGCCGCAACCCGCTGCAAAGCCCCGGCCCGGGCGGTGAAATCCTCATAGTTGCTCCAGATCTCCGGCTTGGCATCCGATCCGGCCTCAACCTCATAAGATTTGAACAATCGCGGTATCCGCCCGGCTTCCTGTGCAATCTCGTCCACCGCGCCCTGTGCCAGGGCCGGGTCAAAGGCAACCTGCCCCTTGGCCATCCGCCCCAGTGTCTTCAGATCCGCCGCCATGTCAGACATGCTGTAAATCCGTTTCTGCACTGCCGGTTTGTTGACCCCCAACTGCGCCCAGGACGCAGTGCTCAGCGCCGCACTGACCAAAGCCACAGCGCAACACGCCACCATCAATCGCCAAATCCTGAGCCCAGGCATATTATCCACCCTACATTCCCCATTGAAAGCTACAGGGCCCCGCGTCGCTGTCAGGCCAGCCCGCCAACGGCTTACGGCGCGTCGCCCATCGCAGCCGCCAAAAACGCCCGGATCCGCGCCGGATCCTTCTGACCGGGCGCCGATTCAACCGCCGAAGACACGTCAACCTGCCGCGCGCCCGTCTGCGCCATGGCGGCGCTCACATTCTCAACGGTCAACCCGCCCGCCAGCATCCATGGCACCGCCCAACGCCGTCCGGCAATCAGATCCCAGTCAAACGTCACCCCATTGCCGCCAGGCAAAACAGCCCCCTTCGGCGCCTTGGTGTCCACCAGGATCTGATCCGCCACCTGCGCATGCTGATCCAGCTTGGCCAAATCCTCGGCCCCGCTCACGCCCACGGCCTTCATCACCGGCAAACCATATCGCGCCTTTATCTCGGCCACACGCTCGGGCGTCTCTGACCCATGCAACTGGATCATATCAATCGGCACCTGCCCCAGGATCTCGTCCAGCAGGTCATCCTGCGGAGTCACAACCAGCGCAACCTTGCAAACGCCCACCGGCACTTCGCCAGCCAAAGCACGCGCCAGCGGCGGCGTCGCATAACGCGGGGATTTCGGGAAAAAGTTGAACCCCAGATACCGCGCACCCGCCGCAACCGAGGCCGCAACAGACTCGACATCCGTCAGCCCGCAAATCTTGACCTGAACATCACCGGTCATAACGGGTCAGCTGGCTTCCTCAAGGATCGCCAGAACCTCGTCTTTGTCTTGGTGCTTCTCTTTCTTCAGCTTGTTCACCTCACGCGACAGCCGACGCACTTCGCGTGACCGATCCGTCGCCTCGCGCCGGTGCTTGTACTCGCGCAGCCATTCCCAAAGGAACCCGATCACCAGACCAGCAGCAACGCCGCCCAGCCCCACCACAAACAGCGGCATTGACATGGTCAAATTGAAACCAAACAGTTCAGCAACACCACCAGGCAGCAGGCTCACGTCCACCACGCCACGATTGGCGATCGAAATACATACCAGGACAACCCCAATCGAACCCCAAAAGGCATAGCGGATATAGCGCATTAACTACTCTTTCCCGTTGAGTCTGTCGCGCAGCAGCTTCCCTGTCTTGAAGAATGGCACATGCTTTTCCTCAACATGCACAGATTCGCCAGTGCGCGGATTACGCCCCACTCTGGCATCTCTTTTTTTGACGGAAAACGCGCCGAAACCGCGCAGTTCAACACGATCACCCCGCGCCATTGCGTCCGTGATCGTTTCGAACACAGTATTCACAATCCGCTCTACATCTCTCTGGTACAGATGCGGGTTCTCATCGGCGATTTTCTGGATTAGCTCCGAGCGGATCATTCTGGCCCTCCCCAAGGCTTCGAACATTAATGATTTGGCGTTTTGCCTATTGGTTCCCGCGACTATAGGTAAAAACATCAAATTCGGAAACGGGAACATACGTAACCCTGGAAAAAACCTCATTCTTGGCGCAGATCCGCAGTCGATGGCCGAGAATGTAAAATTTTTATGACCACATTAATGGGATTTGCATTTTTTTTCGACCAAAGGCGAAGCTGTTGATTCGCTTGGCAATCCTCGCCGCGCCACAGCATCGGGCCGAAACCACCGATTGCCAGCCGCCGCAACCCGCCGCTTAATCCTGCACAGAACAGACACAAACCAGGGCCTGATCCCCTAGATCAAAGCGCGCGCGCCAACCGCGGCCAGACGCTCGTCCTTGGCGACCATGACCTCATCCCGGGTCATCACAAAAGGACCGCCAAAGGCCGGCTGGCCAAACACTGCGCCAACCACGCCAATCTGCCAGCGCCCCTCGATCCGGGTGCCATCCGCAGACACATATCCGAAATAGTCTATCGGCTCTTCGCCGCCCACGGGGTTGCCCTGATAGGTTTTGCGAAAACTGACTTCCCGACCCATGCGCATGCCCTGCACGTCCGCCGATAGCTCCGTCTCCAGAATTGGCGCAAATGTATTGGGTTCTTGCGTTGTGCCCCACAGCACCCCAGCCACGTCAAACAAGGACGCCTGAAACGAAACCGGTTCCGCCGCGTTCTGGCTGTAGTCGTAAACACCGGTCCAGTCCCCGGTCAGCGTCATGCCGCGCTGTGACATTCGCATTCTCCGGATTGCTGCCCGACCTGTCCGGCGGTGTGCCCGGACCTCACAAAACAACGGCCAGCCCGAAACCTGACCGAAAAAAAGGCCCCGCTCGCGCGGGGCCCTTTCCTGATTACTCGTCGTCGCCCTTCAGAGCGGCGCCCAGGATATCGCCCAGGGACGCACCGGAATCCGACGAACCATACTGTTCCACGGCTTCCTTCTCTTCCGCAATCTCGCGGGCCTTGATCGACATGCCCAAACGGCGGGTCTTGCTGTCGATATTGGTGACGCGCACGTCGACCTTATCGCCAACCGAGAACCGCTCAGGACGCTGCTCTGCACGATCACGCGACAGATCAGAGCGGCGGATAAAGGACTTCATGCCTTCATAAACCACTTCAACACCGCCATCCTCGATCGCCGTGACTTCCACAGTCACAATCGAGCCGCGCTTCACGCCGCCAGTTGCTTCGGCAAACTTGTCGCCGCCCAGCGCCTTGATCGAGAGCGAGATACGCTCTTTCTCAACGTCCACTTCGGACACAACAGCTTGCACCATGTCGCCCTTGCGGTAGCTCTGGATCGCATCCTCGCCACGTTCGTCCCAAGAGATATCGCTCAGGTGAACCATGCCGTCGATGTCGCCGTCCAGACCAATGAACAGACCGAATTCGGTGATGTTCTTGACCTCGCCCTCGACCTCTGTGCCACTTGGGTGTGTCTCGGCAAAGACTTCCCAAGGGTTGCGCATTGTCTGCTTCAGGCCCAGGGAAACGCGACGCTTCACGCCATCGATTTCCAGAACCATCACATCCACCTCTTGCGAGGTCGATACGATCTTGCCTGGGTGAACGTTCTTCTTGGTCCAGGACATTTCGCTGACATGCACCAGGCCTTCAACGCCAGGCTCCAGCTCAACAAATGCACCGTAATCGGTGATGTTGGTCACGCGGCCTTTGTGGACCGAGCTCAACGGATACTTCGCGCCAACCAGATCCCATGGATCTTCCATCAGCTGCTTCATACCCAAAGAGATCCGGTGGGTCTCTTTGTTGATCTTGATCACCTGAACCTTCACCGTCTCGCCGATCGACAGGATCTCAGAGGGGTGGTTCACACGGCGCCATGCCATGTCGGTCACGTGCAACAGGCCGTCTACACCGCCCAGATCAACAAACGCACCGTATTCGGTGATGTTCTTGACCACACCGTCCACGGCCTGACCTTCTTCCAGGTTGCCGATAACCTCGGCGCGCTGCTCGGCTCGGCTCTCTTCCAGAATGGCGCGACGGGATACAACGATGTTCCCCCGGCGACGGTCCATCTTCAGGATCTGGAACGGCTGCTTGAGATGCATCAAAGGACCAGCGTCGCGCACAGGGCGCACGTCGACCTGCGAACCAGGAAGGAACGCAACCGCGCCGCCCAGATCCACGGTAAACCCGCCTTTGACCCGGCCAAAGATCGCGCCTTCGACGCGCTGATCGTCGGCATATGCTTTTTCCAGACGGTCCCAGGCTTCTTCACGACGGGCCATCTCGCGGCTGATCACCGCTTCGCCCCGTGCGTTCTCAGCCGCGCGCAGGTAAACTTCGACCTCATCGCCGACTTCAACCTTGGGCGCTTCGCCTGGTTCTGCGAATTCTTTCAGATCGACTCGGCCTTCCATCTTGTAGCCGACGTCGATGATGGCTTGTCCCGCTTCAATCGCGATGACTTTGCCTTTGACAACTGTTCCCTCATCGGGCGTGTCCATTTCGAAGCTTTCGTGCAGGAGGGCTTCGAATTCCTCCATCGATGTGGATGCCATGTGGCGTTATGTTCCTTACAATCGGTTTTAACTGGCCGCGCGGTTGTCTCCGCCGGTCTGGGTGGTGCCCGCCTGAGGCGAACGGGTTGGTCAAGGCGAACCGCAAAACAAAGAGGGCCGGATAACCCGACCCTGCTCGATCTCGCGTCCTGCGGCATTTTTCGCCTTCTCGACAGACGCCCCTTAATGGATCAACACCCAAGATGCAAGTGTCGGCCCACACCCGCAAACACCGCCCCGGCCTCAGACACCCCGCCAGGCCGCCCGACGCAACGTCATGTAAACATACCCCCACACACGGACATGCCCACAGCCCGCCGCCCCCTGCGCCCCTGCTGGCCCTTGCCCGGAAATGGCCGGAATCCGCCCCTGGCACCGCATCTCAATTTCCGAAATGCACAGATCCCCGAATCCCTTTAAGGCGGCACCATACAGCGCCGAATCACATTTCGGTGCGCATACACAAAAGGATCAGAGTTTTGAACAAGTTCATTCTGGGTGCCATCGCCATCGTTGTTGTCGCCGGTGCATATTTTTTCACACAGAGTCAAACTGGCGAAGAAGCCCTTGAATCAACGGCCGAGACGCTGAGCGAAGGCGCAACAGCCGTCAAAGAGGCCGTCTCTGACGCCGCCGAGGACGTCACCGAAGCGGCCACAGACGCCGCCGCAGCCGTGACCGAAACCGCCGAAGAGGCAACAGAAACCGCAACAGATGCGGCCGAAGAAGCCACCGAAGCCGCAACCGATGCCGTCGAAACCGCAACCGAAGCGGCAACAGACGCAGCCGAAGCAGCCACCGAAGCCGCAACAGACGCCGTCGAAACCGCAACCGAAGCAGCAACAGACGCCACCGAGGCCGCCCAGGATGCAGCCACCGGCGCCGTCGAAGCCGCAACCGAGGCGGCGACAGATGTTGTGGATGACACCGTAAAAGCAGTCACCGACACCGTCGAAGACGCAACCGCCGCAGCCACAGACGCGGCAACTGACGCCGTCACTGATGCGGCCACTGACGCTGCAACCGACGCCGTCACCGATGCGGCCACTGACGCTGCAACCGACGCCGTCACCGATGCGGCCACTGACGCTGCAACCGATGCCGTCACCGATGCGGCCACTGACGCCGCAACCGACGCCGTCACCGATGCGGCCACTGATGCCGCAACCGACGCCGTCACCGATGCGGCCACTGACGCGGTTACCGATGTTGTCGACAGCGTCACAGATGCCGCAAAAGATGCAGCGACCGACGCCGCAACAGACGCGGTCAAATCCGTCACAGACAGCGTGACAGGCAACTAAAGGACACTGCGAAAAAGCTTGAAATACCGCATATCACTTAGCGCGTTGAAACCTTTGATTTCAGGCCGCGTTAAGTGCCTTCGGTTTTTCGCATTGTACGACAATCCGGGTCACAACAGCCAAAACCGGTTGCCACAAAAAACCAAAGCCGTGCCCCAGGGCACGGCTTTTCATGTTCCAATCCTCTCACCCCAAACGGCCTCTGACAGCCACCCCCAGGTGTAAACCCGCCCCAATCGGGACGGGTTTGCGGGGTTTGGCGGGCTTACCGCTCTATGGCTTCGGGCCCCGGTTCTTGCGCGCTTTCGCCGCCGCTGCCGCTTCTTGTGCCTTGGCCAATTGCCGCGCGCGGTTCTTCTTGCTTGATGGCTTGCCCACCGGTGGCTTGGGCCGCTCGCCGCCCTCTGCCCCTCCAGGAACCGCAGCCCCCAACTTCGCCCGGGGCTTGCGTGGCCTGCGCGGCACATCATTGCCAGACGCAGAACTGTCCAGCCAATTCGGCTTGGCCGCACCGTCATGTTTCGCAGCCTTGGCTTTCGACTTCGGCTTTGCGCCGGGCTTTGACTTTGCCGGTTTGGATTTTGCCGGCTTGGACTTGGATGGCTGGGAACCGGGCAAGGCTTTCACTTCGGCGTTTGGCGTCGCCTCCTGCGCAGGCGCAGGGCTATGGCTCGGACCGGGCGCCACATCCGGGGAAATCACAGGCTCAGGCCGCGACTCCGCATATTTGGATCCCGATTTGGGACCAGATTTAGGGGCCGATTTATAGCCCGGCTTTGCCCCGGCCTTGGGTCCATATTTTGCGCCCCCCTTGGAGTCGGGTCGCGGCCCGGATGCCGGGCCGGTCCGGGGTCTCGGCTTGCTGCTGGGCTTCACCGGCGCAGGCCGAGGCCCCCGGTCCATCCCCGCAGGCGCGCCGTCCATTTGCGACAGCGCCGCGCCGCCCTCCATCACCATGGCCGGACCAACCGCCTTCAGGAACCCCTCGACCGCCGCCTGTCGCAGCTCGATCAACGACATATCCTGCTGCACCCGAATGGCCCCGATATCCTCGCGCGAAAGATCCCCCATCTTGCACAACATCGGCAACAACCGGCGCGGCTCGGCCCCGGCCGTGGCCCCACCGGTCAACGAAAACCAGACGCTCGGCCCAAAGGGCGCCCGCGGCTTGGCCGCCGCGCCCGGGTCCGACAGCTCCTCTGGCGCCGAGCGCCGTTCCCGATACAGCCGCACATAGGCCGCCGCCAATTGCTCGGCGGAAAAACTCTGCGCCAATTGACTCACCGCCGAGAGGTTCGCCTCTTCGACCTCAGCCGACCAATCCGCATCGGCCAACATACGCTCGTCATCCTTGGCCATGACCTCATCCGCCGAAGGCGCATTGCCCCACTCGGCCTGCAACTTGGCCCAACCCAGCAACCGCTGCGCCTTCTTGCGCACCGCAGGCGGCACGATCATCACACTCACACCCTTGCGCCCGGCCCGCCCGGTCCGGCCCGACCGATGCAACAACGTATCCTGGTTCGAGGGCAACTCGGCGTGAATAACCAGCTCCAGATTCGGCAAATCAATCCCGCGCGCCGCCACATCCGTTGCCACACAGACCCGCGCCCGCCCATCCCGCATCGCCTGCAAGGCATGGGTGCGCTCGGTCTGCGACAGCTCTCCGGACAGGGCAACAACCGAGAACCCCCGGTTGGACAACCGCGTTGTCAGCCGATTGACCATCGCCCGCGTATTGCAGAACACAATCGCATTGGGCGACTCGTAATAGCGCAACACATTGATGATCGCATTTTCACTGTCACGCGGCGCAACATTCAGCGCCCGATAGTCAATATCCGCATGCTGCGTCGCGCCACTGGCCGTGGCAATCCGCACAGCGTCTCTCTGGTAATTCTCCGCCAGCTTGGCAATCGCCGCCGGCACAGTCGCCGAAAACAACAGGGTCTGGCGCTCTGACGGAGCCTCTTCCAGAATAAATTCCAGATCCTCCCGAAACCCCAGATCCAGCATCTCATCGGCTTCGTCCAGCACCACAGCGCGCAACGCCCCCAAATCAATAGAGCCCCGCATGATGTGATCGCGCAAACGGCCAGGTGTCGACACCACGATATGCGCACCCCGCTCCAGGGCGCGACGTTCATCGCGCATATCCATCCCACCCACGGTCGAGGCCAAAACCGCACCGGCCTTTTCAAACAGCCAGCTCAGCTCGCGCTTGACCTGCAAGGCCAGCTCGCGGGTCGGCGCAATCACCAGCGCCAAAGGCGCCCCCGCAGGCTCAAACCGCTCTGCCTCACCAAACAGACCCGGCGCGATCGCCAACCCGAAACCCAGCGTCTTGCCCGATCCGGTCTGCGCCGACACCAACATATCCTGACCCGCCAGGTCCGGATCGGTGACAGCCTGCTGCACAGGGGTCAGCGTCGCATACCCCTTTGCTTCGAGTGCGGTGGCAAGAGCCTGTTTCACGTGCAAGTCGCTTTCTTTAGAATTCGGGGCCAAGATTTCTCAGCCAGGGTTCACGGGCCACAAACTGTGTTCAACCGTAACCCTGTCCGACAAGGGACCGCCCGTACTCTTTTGAAACGCGGTTGTATAGGCCAGATATACAGGTATCTGTCGCAAAAATTACCACAAAGCCCCGGAACACCGCGTCAGACAGGGCTGAAAACCACACCACAGGGCCCCCGGATCACCACCCGAAACGGCCCCCATGCACCAAAAAAACGCCCCGGCCGCCCCCTCTCGCAAAAGGACGGCCGGACCCAATTCGCAATCAGGCGATCTCGGTCACCAAAGTGTCACGCGACTTGCGCGATTTCTTCATCCCCAGCAGCCAATCGGCATCTTCCTGACGATGGCCCAAAGGCAAAAGCACGACCGATTTGACCCCGCGCTCGGACAAGCCCAGAATTTCATCCACCTGAGCCGGATCAAAACCTTCCATCGGGGTGCAATCCACCTCCAACTCGGCCGCCGCCGCCAGGGCAAAACCCAACGCGATATAGGCCTGACGCGCCGCATGCCCGTGATTGACCACAGCCTCACGCGGCAGATACGCCGCCTTCAGGTTGTCGTAATATTGCGCCAGCATCGGCAGATCGCCACGCTCTTGGGTCAATTGCGCGGTCACCGCGTCAATCCGCTCTTCCGTGTAATTGTCCCAGGCTGCAAAAACCAACAGATGCGACCCCTCGGTGATCTGCGCCTGACCATTCGCCGCCGCCTGGATCTTGGCCCGCACCTCGTCATTGGTGATCAAGAACAGCTCAAAAGGCTGCGTACCGCTGGACGTCGGCGCCATACGGATGGCCTCAACAATCTGATCCACCTTGTCCTGTGCGACCGGCTTGGATGGATCCATCTTCTTGGTGGCATACCGCCAGCCCAGTTTGTCCATAAGCGTCGAAGCAGTCATTCTAAGTCCTTTCCAGGCCACAGCCTGATGTGGTATATTTTCGATACCGGGGATATATTCGAAACTGCAGCAGGCACAAGAAGGCACAAAAATGAGCGCCAGTCACAAATCGGGAACCACCCAATCCCAACCGTCAGAGCGTTGCGAAAAATGCGCTCACATAAACGAGGTCCTGTCCCGGGTCGGTGATCGCTGGAGCGTGCTGGTGATGTTTCAACTCAGCCAGCACGGCGTGCAACGCTTCAATGTCTTAAAACGCAGCCTGGGCATTTCGCAACGTATGCTCAGCCTGACGTTACGCGAACTGGAACGTGACGGGCTGGTCAACCGCACCTATTATCCAACGATCCCACCCAAGGTCGAATACTCCCTTACCGAACTGGGCATTTCGTTTCGCGAACCAATCCAGGCCATCGCCAAATGGGCCTACGACAATCGCACAACCATCGACGCCGCCCGCTCGACCTATGATGCCAAAGTGCTCGCCTCGAATCACACCAGCTAAGCCCAACCGGCCGCCTACAGATCCTCACCCTTCTGCAACAGCTCATCCAGCAATTGCTGATACAACCGGTTGCTGTCTCCGCCCCCGAAATGCCCCAGCCCGCCAGAATAAAGCGTCCCATAAGTCTTTGCCAAATTCACGGTCTGCGCCAGCCCCGACAAAAACTGATCGCGCTCCAGCGGCGACAAAGGGTGGATAAACACCGCCCAAAGCCGCCCGTTTGCAACCGCATATCGGGCATCCAGCGCCGTGTCGAAATTCGCCTGCATCAACCGGCGCAGCTCTTCCGGCTCCACCCCATCCGCACTGCGAATAGGCACCATGGCCCGCATCCGATCGGCCCGGGCATCGGTCACAATCAAAACCGGCACATCATCAATCGTCATCTCAAAGACACGACCCCGATCCGTCCGAACATCCGGATCAATCGCCGTGACAATGGCCGCCAACCGCTCCGGCGTCATCCCCGGCTCAGCCTCTTGCGCGGCAAGCGGCGACCATAAAACCCCGGCACAGACCAAGGCGGCGAAACAGGTCATAAAACGGCGCACAGGCATCCCCAACTCCAGGCTCACCGTGCAGCCTAGGCGCAAACACCCAAAACGGCCAAAGCACGCTTTGGTGAACGCCCTCCGCTCAGCCCATCACAGGGGCGGCATGGGCCAGCCTCAACCGGCGCTCACCCGCGACACCTCTGCCCGGGCCGCCTGAATGGCTTCCTCGATACTCAGATCAGAAGTGTCCAGAATCACCGCATCCTCTGCCGGTTTCATCGGCGCATCGGCGCGCTCCATGTCCCGACGGTCCCGGGCGATCACATCCTCCAAGACCTGAGCGCGCGTGACACTCAAACCCGTATGGGTCAGCTCCAGAAACCGCCGCTCGGCCCGCACCTCGGCACTGGCCGTCACAAACAGTTTCACATCCGCGTCCGGGCAAATCACCGTGCCAATGTCACGCCCATCCAAAACCGCGCCGCCCGCCCGCAGGGCAAAGGCCCGCTGAAAGTCCAGCAAAGCCGCCCGCACCTCGGGGATCACGGCGCATTTGCTCGCCGCCTCGGCGACAGTGGGCGTGCGCAAATCATCACGCGCCAGATCCTCTGGCGTCAGACTTTGCGCCGCCTCAATGGCCAACACACCATCCAGCGTTCTGGCGCCGACCGCACGATACAACAAACCCGTATCCAAATGCTCAAACCCGAAATGCGCAGCCACCGCCCGCGAAATCGTGCCTTTTCCCGCCGCCGCCGGACCGTCAATCGCAACCGTCAGACTCATCCGTTGCCCCGTACAATCTGCGCACCCAACTGCGACATCAAAGGCTCGAAAATCGGGAAAGAGGTGGCAATCGGCCCCCCGTCATCGACCGAGACAGCCTTCTTCGCCGCCATCCCCAAAATCAGGAACGACATCGCAATCCGATGATCCAGATGGGACGCGCAGGTCTGGCCACCGGCAACACCACCTGCCTCGCACCCTTCAACCGACCACCAATCCTCGCCCTCATCCACAACCACACCATTGGCCCGCAAACCCACGGCCATGGCATCAATCCGGTCGCTCTCCTTGACGCGCAGCTCCTTCACACCCCGCATCATGGTCTGCCCCCGGGCATTCGCCGCCACAACCGACAGCACAGGATATTCGTCAATCATACTCGCAGCCCGCTCCGGCGGCACCTCGATGCCCACCATATCCGGCGAGAACCGCGCCCGCAGATCAGCCACAGGCTCGCCCCCCTCGTCGCGCATGTTCTCAAACGTCAGATCCGCGCCCATCTCCTGCAATGTGGTAAACAAACCGGCCCGCGTCGGGTTCAACCCGATCCCGGGCACCAAGACATCCGACCCCGGCACAATCAGCGCCGCACAAACCGGAAAGGCCGCACTCGACGGATCACGCGGCACCGCAATCTGCTGTGGCTTCAACTCCGGCTGCCCGATCAGCGTGATCCGACGCCCCTGCGCCGTGACCTCCGTCTCGATCTGGGCCCCGAACCCCGCCAGCATCCGCTCTGTGTGATCCCGCGTTGCCTCCTGCTCGATCACCACCGTCTCTCCGGGCGCATTCAACCCGGCCAGCAAGACCGCCGATTTCACCTGAGCCGACGGCACAGGCACCGTATACTCCACCGGCACAGGGTCCGCCGCGCCCACCAAAGTCATCGGCAACCGCCCGCCCGAGCGTCCGACACTCAGCGTCCCGAACAGCGACAAAGGGTCCGTCACCCGCGCCATCGGCCGCTTGTTCAGACTGGCATCCCCCGTAAAGGTCACCGTGATCGGCGTGGTCGCCATCGACCCCATGATCAAACGCACCCCGGTGCCCGAATTGCCGCAATCCACCACTGTGTCCGGCTCGCCAAAACCGCCGGTACCCACACCATGCACGCTCCAGCTGCCACCACCATGGTTGACCACCTCAGCGCCAAAGGCCTGCATCGCCTTGGCCGTGTCCAGCACATCATCGCCTTCCAGCAACCCGGTGATTTGCGTCTCTCCCACCGCCATCGCCCCCAGGATCAAAGACCGGTGCGAAACCGATTTATCCCCCGGAACATCCGCCGTTCCGGTCAAAGGGCCGCAAGGGCGTGACGTCATCGCAATAGGTGTGCCGTGAGAGGACATGAACAGGATCCTTTTGGTTCGCCAAACCTGATAGCCGAGCCCCCGCAAAGGCGCAACAAAACCCGGCCGCTCAGTTCGTCTCAGCGCCGCCGAAACGTCAAATAATGCGGCGTGCGCCCTTCGCGCAGGGCCTTTTGCTCATAGCGCGTCGAAATCCAGTCATCCCAGGGCTGCCGCCAGTCCTCAGGCCCCTCGGCCAGCCACTCGAACCCGGCCCTGGGCACCTCCTCCAGGGTCTGGCGCACGTAATCCGGGATATCCGTCGCCACCCGCAACACCGCCCCCGGCTGCATCACCTCCGCCAAAGGCTGCAAATGCTCCTGCGTCACAAACCGCCGCCGATGATGGCGCGTCTTGGGCCAGGGATCCGGATACAGCAAAAACGCCCGCGCGATCGAAGCAGGCGGCAACACATCCATCAAATCCCGCGCATCGCCGGGATGAATGGCCAGGTTCGTCACCCCGGCCCGCCGGATCTTGCCCAGCAACATCGCCACCCCGTTGATATAAGGCTCCGCCCCGATAATGCCGACACCCGGGTTGCCCTGGGCCTGATGCACCAGATGCTCACCCCCGCCAAACCCGACTTCCAGCCAGACAGGCCGCCCCTCAAACAACGCCCCCAGATCCAGCTCCGCCCGCTCCGGGTTCACGTCCCAATCCACCGGCCCCGGCGACAAAGCCGCCAAATCCTCGGACAGATAACGTTTCTGGCTGTCCTTCAGGGTCTTGCCCTTCAAACGACCATAAAAATTGCGGCGGGGGCGATCAGGATGCGTCATGCGCGCGGCCATACCGCCCCAAAGGGCCAAGATCAACAGCGTCCAAAATCAAAAACCACCCGCGCCTGCGCGCCGCCTCAGTCCTGCGCCTCTACCTCGCGCAAGACCCCGGCCCCCATCAGCCGAATACGGGACGGATACCACATATCCGAATTCTCGGTCCGGATCGTTTCAATCGCAAACGCCGGATCAACCCCGCGCTCAACCATATAAGCCAGCAGTTTGTAGACCTCAGTCTGCGTATCCCCATAGATCCAGGACGCATAAGCAAACGGATCAGACCAGCCACGCCCCTTTCGATTGCGCTCATAATAGCGCTCAATCGAGGCACTCCCCCAAGACGTCTGGTGAAACCCGATGCCCGCGCCCAAACGCATCCGCCGGGTGTTCCCCGCCAGGAAAATACTCACACAGGCGCTGGTGCAATAATCCATCACAATCGTGTCCAGCCCGAACTCAATCACAATCCGCGCCATGTCATAGGCCGCAAACACGTTCCCACCACCGCTGTTGATGTCCAAAGTGGTCACCTGCGGGTTTTCCCGCAAAAGATCGCGCAACATATCCACATCGTCGCGTTCAATCTCGGCAGCATCGCCCAGCTCGTCCTGCTCGGTGTCATAGACCAGCACCGTATCGCGCACTTCAAACTTGGTTGGGATCTCCGTGTCAGCCCCGTCCTGCTCAGCCTCCGCCGAAATCGACCCGGCGGCCAGACCCAACACCACACTCAGACATACCATAACCCGGCGCATGATCACTCCTGATACTGTTCCCGTTCAGCCTAAAACCAACCCGGCCCAACGCCAATATCCTATCCCCGCCCCCAAGGGGGCATGATGCAAAAATGCCCGGGGCGCGAACCCCGGGCACTCAGAATGTCAAAACAGATCGGCCTGCGCAGATCAGACAGCGCCCTTCAGCGCCTCGGCCAGATCGGTCCGCTCCCAGCTGAACCCGCCATCCGCTTCCGGTTCGCGGCCAAAGTGGCCATAGGCCGCCGTGCGCTCATAGATCGGCTTGTTCATCTGCAACTTCTCACGAATACCCCGTGGGCTCAGATCAATCACCTTGCCAATCGCGGTCTCGATCTCCGCCGGCGCAACCTCGCCCGTGCCATGCGTATCCGCATAAATCGACAAAGGCTGGCTCACCCCAATGGCATAGCTCAGCTGAATCGTGCAGCGCTCGGCCATGCCAGCCGCAACCACGTTCTTGGCCAGATAGCGCGCCACATAAGCGGCCGAGCGGTCAACCTTGGTCGGATCCTTACCCGAGAACGCGCCCCCGCCATGCGGCGCAGCCCCACCATAGGTATCAACGATGATCTTGCGACCGGTCAAACCCGCATCGCCGTCCGGCCCGCCAATCACGAATTTACCGGTCGGGTTCACATGCCAAACCGTATCGGCCGTGACCCAGCCCTCCGGCAGAACCTCCAGAATATAAGGCGCCACCATCTCGCGAATATCGTCCGAGCTCAGCGCCTCATCCAGATGCTGTGTCGACAGCACGATCGAGCTCACCCCAACCGGCTTGCCATTGTCATAAACAACCGACAATTGCGACTTCGCATCAGGGCCCAACGCAGGCTCCTGGCCAGATTTGCGCACTTCGGCCAGACGACGCAAAATAGCATGCGAATACTGGATCGGCGCCGGCATCAACGCAGGGGTCTCGGTCGTGGCATAGCCAAACATGATGCCCTGATCGCCAGCGCCCTCTTCTTTTTCGCCCGCCGCATCCACACCCTGTGCAATATGCGCCGACTGCTCGTGCAACAGGTTGGTGATCTCGCAGGTCTGCCAGTGGAACTTTTCCTGCTCGTAGCCGATATCCTTGATGCAATCGCGCGCGATCTGATCAATCCGGCCCATGTAATCGGCCAGCTTGTCCTGATCGCTCAGACCAACCTCGCCACCAATAACCACGCGATTGGTGGTTGCAAAAGTCTCGCACGCAACCCGTGCTTCTGGCTCTTCGCTGATAAAGGCATCCAACACGGCGTCAGAAATGCGGTCGCAAACCTTATCCGGGTGGCCCTCGGAAACGGATTCCGAGGTAAAAGTATAATTCTGTCGGGACATGAAACGCTCCAGTGGGTTAATCGACCGTCACGTCAGGAAGCCGTTGTGACAGTACCAAGCCGAATTAGGCCCACAGGCCCCCGGGGTCAATCGACATTTACCCCCCCACGACGCAAATGATGCAGGATCAACACGCCAAACAGCCCCAGCAACAGCAGGAAAACCGGCCAATCCCCGGTTCGCGAATACATCGTGACCGGCCCCGGCAGGGGCAAATCCGCATCCAGCGCACCGGCGGTATTCAGCGGCAAATCCGCCAGCACCGCGCCGTCCGGCCCGATCATTGCCGACACCCCGGTATTGGCCGCCCGCACCAGCGGCAATCCCTGCTCGATCGCCCGCATCCGCGCCTGCGCCAGATGCTGATACGGCCCCGACCAATTGCCAAACCAGGCGTCATTGGTGATCTGCAAGATCAGATCCCCCCGCCCGGCGCCCTCCACATGCGCCGCGCCATTCACATCCTGCGCAAAAACCGCCTCGTAACAGATCAGCGCCAGCGCACGCCCAATCCCCGGCAGATCCACAAATCCAGGCCCCGGCCCGGCCGAAAATCCGCCCCCCTCTTCCGAGGCCAGACCATAAATCCCAAACCACGCCGCCACCCGGCCCAGCGGCATATACTCTCCAAACGGCACCAGATGATGTTTGTCATATTGGCCCAGAATGTCGCCACCGGCCCCAATCACCAGCATCGTATTGAAATACCGCAGCCCCTCCGAACGGCGCACCCCCGCCACCACCGGCACCCCCTCTGCCGCAATCGCAATCTGCTCCAATTGCGCGCCGGCATTCTCCAGAAACGGCGGGATAGAGCTTTCAGGCCAGACGATCAGATCCGGCGCCCCGGACGCCGCCGCATCAGACCCAGAGGTCAACGCCAACTGGCGGTCGAAAAACCGCCAGACATGCGCCGGATGCCATTTCTGATCCTGCGGGGCATTGGGCTGGACGATGCGCACAACCGTCCCGCTCATCTGCGTCGGCTCCCGCTGCAGGCCCAGCACCACCGACGCCGCGATCATCCCGACCCCGGGCACCAGCGCCCAGATCCGGCCAGCCCCGCGCGCCTCCACCAAAACAGCCAACAGCATCGCCGCAGCCACAGTCCACACCGCCAGCCCATGCGGCCCCACCCAGGCCAGAATTTGCGCCGGATTCTGCGCAGGACCAAACCCGGCCCCAATCCAAATCTGCGCAAACCCGCCCCAGGGAAATCCGCTCAACACATAGGCCCGCGCAAACTCCGCCAGGCCCATCGTCACAACCAACGCCAGAATGCGCCGGCCCGCGCGCCCCTCAATCAGCGCCGCAATGCCAAAGGCCGCCCCCCAGAACAACGCCAGCCCCCCGGCCATCAGAACCAGCGCAAAGGGCGCCATCCACCCATGACGCGCGACATCCACCAGGAACGGCTCGACAATCCACATCAGCCCGATCGCGAAATATCCCAGGCCAAACCGCCAGCCCAACCCAAAACCGGACCAGAAATCAGCCCCGCCGCCCAGTCGCAAAAACAACCAGGCCACGCCCGCCAAACCCAGAAATGTCAGAAACCACAGGCCAAAAGGCGCCAACCCCAAAGCCGCAACAGCGCCCAACGCAACGGGCACCATCCAGCGTATCAAACGGGGCAAAGCCATCCAGCGGGACCAAACCGGCCCAACGCTCATTCCGCCGCGATGTCGGGGAACCGCACCCGCAACCGCTTGATCCGGCGCGGATCCGCTTCGATCACCTCAAACTCCGGGCCATCGGGATGCACAACAACCTCGCCACGCACCGGAACCCGCCCCGACAGCATGAAAACCAAACCACCCAGCGTATCAATCTCTTCGCCGTCAATCTCGTCATTCTCGGTCAAAGAGCGGCCAATCTCAGCCTCGAAATCCTCCAGCGGCGTGCGCGCCAGCGCGCTGTAGCAGCCGGGTTTATCCATCACCCAGCTCTGATCGTCATCGGTGTCATGTTCGTCCTCGATCTCGCCCACAACCTGCTCGATCAGATCCTCAATCGTCACCAGACCATCCACACCGCCATATTCATCGACCACCAGCGCCATATGCCGCCGCTCTGTCTGCATCTTGGTCAGCAACACACCCGCCTGCATGGAGGGCGGCACAAACAGCAACCGCCGCAACATCGCCGGCAGATCAAACGGAGTCGACCCCCCGTTGAACCCATGCAACAGCGCAAAATCCTTCAGATGCACAAAGCCAATGGGGCGATCCAACGTGCCTTCATACACCGGAATCCGCGTCAATCCGCTTTCGCGAAAAACCTCCACCAGGGCCTGCTGCTCGATATTCGCCGGAACGGCAACAATCTCGGCCTTGGGAATCGCAACATCCTCCACCTGCATCCGACGCAGGTTCAGCAACCCATGCGACCGGGGTGCAGGCACATCATGCGCCTGAGCGGCGGCGTCTTCCGACCCACCCGAAGAAGAGAATGTTCCAAACATCCGACCGAAAAATCCGGCCTTGTCTTGTGTTTCGGGAATCAACTGCGCGCGTTGCGCTGCCCCAGACCCGTCGTCTGTATCGCCCATAATCATGTCCAACCACGACAGACAAACTGCCGACTGCCCGCTAATATGGGTCGGGAACCCCAAGAGTTTCAAGTATCTCTGTTTCAATGCGTTCCATCAAAGTGGCATCTGCGTCACGCTCATGATCGTAACCCAACAAATGCAACACTCCGTGAACGACCAGATGCGTCACATGATCCACCATCGGCTTGCCCGCGGCCTCGGCCTCGCGCGCGCAGGTTTCCCAGGCCAGCGCAATATCGCCCAGCTCTTCGTCCTCAGGCGGATCCGGCGGCCCGCCATCCTGCGCTGCCCCCCGCTCCTGCGAAGGCCAGCTCAACACATTGGTCGGCGTTGGCTTGCCGCGAAACTGCGCATTCAGCTGCGCAATCCGCGCGTCCCCATCCCCCAACAGGCTGATCTCATAGGCCTCCGGCGCCAGCCCCAAATGCACCATGGCCCCGGCATAGGCCCGCTGCGCCAGAGCCGGCAGGCCCAACTCGGCCCACCGCGCATCCTCGATCTGACACAGAACCACCTCTTCCAGATCAGACACTGTCTTGCTCATAGGCCTCGATGATCGCCGCCACCAGCGGATGGCGCACCACATCCTTGGCCGTGAAGTAGTTAAAGCTGATGCCCTTCACATGCCCCAGCAACCGTTCGGCATCCGCCAACCCCGAAGGCACCCCACGCGGCAAATCAATCTGCGTCCGGTCCCCGGTGATCACCATCCGGCTGCCCTCGCCCAATCGCGTCAGGAACATCTTCATCTGCATCGTGGTGGCATTCTGCGCCTCATCCAGCACCACAAACGCATTGGCCAGCGTCCGCCCCCGCATGAAGGCCAGCGGCGCAATCTCGATCTTCTTCTCTTCCAGCAGCTTCGCCAATTGCTTGCCCGGCAGAAAATCATTCAGCGCGTCATACAATGGCTGCATATAAGGATCGACCTTGTCCTTCATGTCACCGGGCAGAAATCCCAGCCGCTCGCCCGCCTCCACCGCAGGACGGCTCAGGATGATCCGATCCACATGGCCACCCAGAAACATCGCAACCCCAGCCGCAACCGCCAGATAGGTCTTGCCCGTCCCGGCCGGACCAATGCCAAACGCCAGCTCATTGGCAAAGACCGAGCGCACATAGGCCTTCTGCGCATCCGTGCGCGGCTCGACCAGCTTCTTGCGGGTGTGGATCTCGACCTTGCCACCGGCAAACATCTCCAGTTGATCACCATTCTGGCCCAGCCGCCCCGGTCCGCGACCAGTGCTCGCACCGCCGCCCGCATCGGCCTCCACGTCAGAGGACCGACCCATCCGCAGCTCCCGGTCGATATCCCCCATCTCGACCGACTTGCCAGCCTCCAGACGGGTATATAACGCCTGCAAGACCTCCGCCGCCTGCCGCGACGGGCTCTCTTCGCCAATCACCGCCAGCTGATTGCCCCGGCGCACAATCTGCACGCTCAGCTTCTGTTCAATGATCGCCAAATTGCGGTCAAACTCCCCGCAAAGATCAATCAACAAACGGTTGTCAGGAAATTCCAACAACAAATCCGTCTGCGCCTTTTCAGTCTGGGTCAAAGAACCAATGGCCAAGCTTTTCTCCTTTGGCTTTATGCTTACCAAGCGTGCCAACAACATTGGCCCCGTGCAAGGCATGACGCCGCGGATTCACCGTAAATCCACCGCAATTTCACTGAACTGAAACAAAAACGGCCACCCATCGAAATGGGCAGCCGCAAAGCATCATCACGAGGTAAGATGATCAAATGAAGTCTTCGAACAAAGACCCTTTCTTGAACGGTCCGGTCGCCGTACTTGGCGGCGCGACACCGGAACAGACCGGCTTGCCGTATTTGTCCAGACGCTGGCTCAGATAGCCCTCGACACCGTCATCAATGATCCAGTGGTCACAGCCATTGGGATCAACCCAGATCCCGGCTTCCAACTGGCTCAGATCCTTTGAATCGAACCCACGGTCCACCGTCTTGTCGACCTTGTCACAGGCGGCAATTCCGGCAGCGCAGGACAGAATCAGAATGGTTTTGATAAGTTTCACGTTCTGTCCCCTCAACGAATGCAGATGATCTCGACACGGCGGTTCTTCGCCATGTTCGCGGCACTATTGTTCGGCACCACCGGCTGGCGTTCACCATAGCCGCGCACATCCGCGATCCGCGCACCCGCGCTTTTGGCCACCTTCGCGACCGAGTTGGCCCGGTTCACCGACAGACGCATGTTATATCCATCCGATGCCCGGCTGTCCGTGTGACCAACAATGATAAACGATGTCGCCGAGGCGCTCTGGAAAAATTCCCGCAACCGCTGTTGGCCCGCCGACGTGACGCGATAGCTGTCCGTGGCAAAGAACTGATCGGTGTTCATGACGCCACACAGGTTCCCCCGGCGGCAGACCGGAATACCCTGACGGCTGACATGCGGGGTCATATAGCCCTCGGCACCGTCATCCATAACCCAATGCTCGCACCCGTCCGGGTCCACCCAGATCGTCGGCACATAGCGTTCACCTTGCACTGTTTGCTGCGCCGTGGCCAATTCAGCCTGCATCGCCCAAACCATCACTCCGACTGTCATCAGCGCGATAAGCCGAGAAACGGCTCGCAATCCGCGAAATCCGGTCTCTTCCACCATCGGTACCCCCACCTTGTCCGTCATCAGCAGCACCCTGTCCCGGGCGAGTCGCATTTATAATGCTTAACTGGCTGACAGCGTAGGAAAGTTCAGGTGTTTTGTGAAGAGGAAACTACAACATATAGTGGCCAAACCTCGATTCTCAACGTGATTAAGGCCACATCGAGGCTTGCTCGGGTGATTCGGATAGCACGGAAATGTTAAAGCAACCTTAACGCGATCCCGCTCAGCGAAAATTCCCCAAAAAGAATTGCCCGCAAAAGATTATCATCAGGATCGCAACAGTCCTCCATCCGGGCCAGAACTGTCGCCAGAATTGAAACTGTAACACGATATTCTTTGACTCAAATGTGAAAAAGTTAACTGCCGCACGCCCCCGACACCGCTATAAATTAACCTTATTCAAGGTTCGAAGACGTCACCCAAGACGCGCCCATATGGCTTGTCTTTTTACAGTGACGTCCAACATGGGGGTGTTGACTATGAATTACTTTGCAACCGCAGGCACGGCCTGCATCCTGGCCTTTGCATCCGCAACCGCCAGCCTGGCCCAGAATTTGCCAACGCGGCCCGGCACCAGCGGCAATGCCATCACGATCAGCTGTTTTCGCGGCCCATCATCCAACGTGATCTGGGACCGGCCAAACGCCGTCTTCGTCGAGGATCTGGTCCATTTCGGCTATTCCTACCCACAGGCCCACGCCATCGCCGAGCGCGTCTGCCGTGACGAATACGGGGTGTCTCAGCCAGAGTATCTGCGCACGTCCCTGCTGCAAATCATGTCAGCAACACCGCCCACCCGCTAAGGGCAGGGCCACAGACCAAACAGATCCTGGTCACATCACAAGGCCGGCGGCCAAAATCGCCGGCCCTTTCCAACAAACCGTCAACAGCCTCAACGGCTGACCAGTTCTCCGGCCAAAGAGTTGGTGCCAGACTCCGTGACCCGCACCGTCAGTATATCGCCGCGCGCAACCGTATCCGCCTGCACATGCACCGCATGCAGATACTCGGATTTGCCCACCATCTGACCGTCAAACCGTCCCGGCTTTTCAAACAGAACCTGCACATCCCGCCCGACCATCGCGTCCTGAGCCGCCTTCTGCTGGCGCGTGATCAACGCCTGCAACCGGCGCAACCGGTCATCCGCAACATCCGCCGCCACCGTTTCACGCTCTGCCGCAGGCGTGCCGGGCCGGGCCGAGTATTTGAACGAATAGGCATAGCCATAATTCACCGCCTCGATCAGATCCATCGTCGCCTGAAAATCCGCCTCCGTCTCTTCCGGAAACCCGACAATGAAATCACCAGACATCAGGATATCCGGCCGCGCCTCGCGAATGCGCTCGATCAGCCGCAGATAACTCTCTGCATCATGCGACCTGTTCATCCGCTTCAGGATCCGGTCAGACCCGGACTGCACCGGCAAATGCAGATACGGCATCAGCTTGGCACATTCCCCATGCGCCGCGATCAACGCATCACTCATGTCATTGGGATGCGACGTGGTGAACCGGATCCGCTCCAACCCGTCCACGCCATCCAGCGCCCAGATCAGCTGCGCCAGAGTCCACGGCTCCCCATCCGGCCCCGCGCCATGATAGGCATTCACATTCTGCCCCAGCAGCGTGATCTCGCGCACGCCACGCTCCACCAGATCCCGCGCCTCCGTCAGGATACGCTCCACCGGACGGCTGACCTCTGCCCCGCGCGTATAAGGCACCACGCAAAACGCACAGAATTTGTCACACCCCTCCTGAACCGTCAAAAACGCAGTCGGCCCCCGGCGCGCCTTGGGCCGCCCGGCCAGATGCTCAAACTTGTCCTCTTGCGGAAATTCCGTGTCCACCGCCTTGGCGCCGCTGCGCACCTTGGCTTCCATCTCGGGCAGACGATGATAGCTCTGCGGGCCAACCACCAGATCGACCATCGGCTGACGCCGCATGATCTCTTGCCCTTCGGCCTGCGCCACACAGCCCGTCACACCGATCTTCAGATCCGGGTTATTGTCCTTCAGCACCCGAAACCGGCCCAGCTCCGAATAGACCTTCTCGGCCGCCTTTTCACGGATGTGGCAGGTGTTCAGCAGGATCATATCCGCATCATCCGGAGTCTCGGTCTGCTCATACCCCTGACCGCCCATCGCCTCGGCCATACGCTCACTGTCATAGACGTTCATCTGACAGCCATAGGTCTTGATATATAACTTCTTGGGCGCGCTCATGGATCAGGCTTTCGGCTGGGACATCGCGCTCACATAAACCGAACCCCGCGGGCTTGCAATGCGGGCCCAATTGGCCGATTCTCCAACAGGCCCCCGCCTGGCCCCGCTTCAACGCCACCAACCCGTGGAAAAAGAGTGGCTTAACCGTATCGTAAAGCAGTCGACATGATATTCTCTTCGATCAGCAGATTCCTGGATCAAGCCGGGCAAAAAACAGGCTCCGGTCCAATGGCCATCATCTTCGTCGAAGATGACGTCGAAATCGGCACCACCATACGCCACCACCTGGACAGCGGGTTCAAATCCATCGCCGTCCTGATGCCCGACGCCTTCGACCTGCCCCGGGACGTCGCCGACAGCGTCCACCGCATCTCCTTTGACCTCTCCGGCGCCACCACCGTGCCCGAGGCCGTCAACGCCTTTATCAAGGCCTTCCCGGGCCGCTGGCTCTATTACTGCTTCAACGCCGAATACCTGTTCTTCCCCTTCTGCGAAAACCGCACAGTCGGCGAAATGCTGGCCTATCACACCGAAGAACGCCGCGACGCCATGCTGACCTATGTCATCGACCTCTACGCCGCCGACCTCGAAAAATACCCCAATGCCGTCTGCCTCGAAGACGCCCGCCTCGACCGATCCGGCTATTACGCCCAGGCCCGGCCAGACCCCGTCACCGGCCACCCAAAGGAACGCCAGCTCGACTTTTTCGGCGGCCTGCGCTGGCGCTACGAAGAACATATTCCGTCCCACAGACGCAAGATCGACCGAATCGCCCTGTTCCGCGCGCAGCCAGACCTTGAATTGCGCGATGATCACACCTTCAGCGACGAAGAATACAACACCTATGCCTGCCCCTGGCACCACAATCTGACCGCTACCATCTGCTCGTTCCGCACCGCCAAGGCGCTCAAACGCAACCCCGGCTCACGCTACGATGTCGGCAGTTTCAGCTGGCACAATTCCATTGGGTTCGAATGGCACTCGCGCCAATTGCTGGACCTGGGGCTGATGGAACCGGGGCAATGGTTCTAGGGGCGGCGCTCACAGCACCAGACGCCGCGCCGCCAGCCAGCTCAGCGCAGCCATAACCGCCGCCGTGCCCAGACACAGGGTCAAACCGCCAACCTGATAGCTCAGCCCGGACAGCAACGTGCCCAGCAATCGCCCGGCGGCATTGGACATATAGTAAAACCCCACATCCATCGTCACCCGCTCGGACTGCGTAAACGCCAGAATCAAATAGGAATGCACCGCAGAGTTCACGGCAAAAACCACTCCGAACACCAGCAATCCGATCACCACCGCCCAGGTCAGCCAGGGCTCTGGCGCGCCCGCCACATAGACCAGCCCGGCCAGAACCGCCGGAATCACCGCCAGGGCCGCCACCCAGGAGGCGGCCAGCCGCGCGATCTCGTCATCGCTCTTGCCCCGCGCGCCCAGAATCCGAGGCGCCAGCCCCTGCACCGCGCCATATCCAATGATCCAAAACGCCATGAACACACCGATCTGGAAAAACGCCGCGCGGTTGCCCTCATGCGTGCCATCCGACAGGACCGAGTAGAAATAGATCGGGATGCCAACCACAAACCAGACATCCCGCGCCCCGAACAGAAACACCCGCGCCGCCGACAGCACATTCACCCGGCGCGAGGTTGAAAACACATCCCTGAACCGCGCGCCCTTGGCCGCACGCGGCAATCCCGCCGGCATGAACAGCGCAACAGCGGCCAAAGTCGCCGCCAGCGCCGCCGCCATTCCATACAGTGCCACCTCAAAGCCCCAGCTCGCCAGCATCGCCGCCCCGATCAGAAACCCCAGCCCCTTGACCGCATTCTTGGACCCGGTCAGCAACGCCACCCAGCGAAACAACCCGCCATCCGCCTGTGGCGCCAGCAGCTTGACCGCGCTCTTGGAGCTCATCTTGGCCAGGTCCTTGGCCACTCCCGATGCCCCCTGCACACACATCACGAACATCACAGACACCGCAACGCTCCAACCCGGCTCCAGCCGCGTCAGCGCCAGCAACGCAACAATCTGAATGGCCAGCCCGGCATATAGCGTGACCGCCAGCCCAAATCGCTTGGCAATCCAGCCCGCCGACAGGTTCGTCACCATGCCCGCAAACTCGTACAACAAAAACAGATAGGCCAGCTGGATCGGCGAAAAGCCCAGCGTATGAAAATGCAACAGCACCAGCATCCGCAAGGCGCCATCCGTCAGCATGAACGCCCAATAGGCCGCCGTCACCGCCACATAGGCCGACAGGCCCTGCACCTTCGCGGTCATCACAGCGTCGCCAGAACCAGCCGCGTCACATCCGCCAGCCGCCAGGCATACCCAAACTCATTGTCATACCAGGCATAAACCTTCACCTGCGTGCCGTTGACCACCATCGTCGACAGGGCATCAATCACGCCAGAACGCGGGTCATTGGTGTAATCCGCCGACACCAAGGGGCGCTCTTCGTACCCCAAAATACCCGCCAAAGGCCCCTCGGCCGCCGCCTTGAACAGCCCATTGACCTCCGCCTCGGTGGTTTCACGCGCCATCTCGAACACACAATCCGTCAGAGACGCATTCAACAATGGCACCCGCACCGCATGACCATTCAGACGGCCCTTCAACTCCGGGAAAATATGCGTAATCGCCGTCGCCGACCCCGTTGTCGTCGGAATCAGGGAATTCAAAGCCGAACGCGCCCGCCGCATGTCCTTGGCCGGGCGATCCACCATCGTCTGCGTGTTCGTCACATCATGGATCGTCGTCATAGAGCCATGCCGGATCCCGATCGCCTCGTGCAGCACCTTGACCACCGGTGCCAGACAATTGGTCGTACAACTGGCCGCCGTAACCGTGTTGTGCAGGGCCGGGTCATAGTCGGCATCGTTCACGCCATAGACAATATTGACCGCACTGCCATCCTTCACCGGCGCAGAGACCACCACCTTGCGCACCCCGGCCGCGAAGTAAGGCGCAATCGCCTCGCGCGACTTGAACACACCGGTGCAATCCACCACCACATCCACGCCCATCTCGGCCAGAGGCAAATCCTCCAGCCGCCGCTCCGCCGTCAGCCGCATCTCGACCTCATCGACCCGGACCGAGCCCGCAGACCAGCCGAACCGCCGCGGCCACCGACCGTGGACCGTATCAAACTCCAACAGCATCGCATGCTGCTCGGGCGTCCCGACCGGGTCATTCAACAGCACAATCTCGCCGTCCACGCCCTCATCCACAAAGGCCCGCAGCACCAGCTTACCCATTCGGCCCAGGCCGTTGATCGCAATCTTTGTCATCTTTTGCCTAACCACCTGAGCACAACAAATCCCGCGCCGCGACTCCGGCACCGCGCTGCTGTGTCACGAAAATGTAACGGGCAGATGACAGACCCGCGCGCCCTTCCGCACAGGCCGCATACCCCAGCCATCACCGCTGGTAGATCACCGGAAACCAATCTTCCCGCAACCGCTGCCCCGGCACCATATCATGCCCCTCAAATGGCGGAGACGTCGGCCCAGGGCGCGCCACATACCGCCCGTCATCCCCCACCAGCCGCAGCGAAAACGCCCGCCGCCGGCTGTCGCTCGTATTGCCCCGCGCGCCATGCAACGTGCGATAGTTGAACGCCACGGCATCGCCCGGCTCCATCTCCCACTCCGCCACATCCATCGCCTCGGCATCCGGATCCGGCACAGGAATATACTGCCCCTCATCCGCAAAGAACCCTTCCTGCGACGCCCAGCGCGTCGGCAAAACCTCTTTCTCCCACCGATGAGAGCCGCGCACACAGCGCAGGGTCGCCTCGGTCACCGGATCCAGCGGAGACCAGAAACTCACGTTCTGAACCCCCTCGACAAAGTAATAAGGCCCGTCCTGATGCCAGGGCGTCGCCATCGAGGTGCCAGGCTCCTTGACCAGAACATGGTCGTGAAACATCTGCACCCGGTCCGACCCCATCAGATCCGCCGCGACCGCAGCAGCAGGCGATTGCGCAATCACCTCGGCAAACTCGGGAATCCGCGTCCAGTTGCAATAATCGTCGAAAAACCGCCCCGTCTCGCCGAACCGCTGGTTCTCTGACGCATAAGGGCCCGGCTCTTGCATGTTGCGCGCCACACCGGCACGCAAAACCTCCACATGATCCGCGAACAAACCCTTGACCAATACAACCCCGTCACGCTGATACGCGTCCACGTGTTCAGACGTCAGCAAAGAATGCATCACGCACAACCTCCCGATTTTGAAACTGCTTACTTGCGGCGCAGCCGGATCACCACATCAACCGAGGCAATCTCAGCCCCGTCCGGCGCATCCGGAACCCGCGAAATCACCAGCTGATCCGCCGGCGCATCCGACAACCGCGCCTCGTCTTCCCAATAGAAATGGGGGTGATCATGGGTGTTGGTGTCAAAGTAACTCTTGGACCCGTCCACCGTCACTTCCTGCACCAGACCCGCATCACAAAACGCCCGCAGCGTATTGTAAACGGTCGCCAATGAGACCGAAGCCCCGCGCCCCATCGCCGCCTCAAACAGGCTCTCAGCCGTGACATGGCGATGATTGCCATCGCCCACCAGCAATTCCGCCAGCGCCATCCGCTGACGGGTCGGACGCAGGCCCGCATCCGCTAACCAGGCAGTCGCACGTTCTGTTGCTTGCATAGGCATGGCATTATCCGTGTTACATCTCCCCGAGTATAAAGCCCGCCTGCAAACAATTTCAATTGCAAATCAGTCGCAAAGACCTCGCGTCGCAGGGCGTCAATCCCCCTGACACCCCTGCGACACTCTTGCCCCTGCGGCAAACCGGATGCTAGAGACATGCGGATCAATCACAACGCGACCGCATCAGGTCCCTCAAAAGGCAGTAAAAATGGCGCAATTCCCCTCCAGCTTTGACAAAGAGGCGCTCCTGGCCTGTGCCCGTGGCGAATTGTTCGGACCGGGGAACGCCCAATTGCCAGAACCGCCCATGCTGATGATGGACCGCATCACCGAGGTCTCCGACACCGGCGGCGCCCATGGCAAAGGCCACATCCTGGCCGAATTCGACATCACACCAGACCTCTGGTTCTTTGACTGCCACTTCCCCGGCAATCCGATCATGCCCGGATGCCTCGGCCTGGACGGCCTGTGGCAGCTGACCGGCTTCAACCTGGGCTGGCGCGGCTGGCAGGGGCGCGGCTATGCCCTGGGCGTGGGCGAGGTCAAACTCAAAGGCATGGTGCGCCCTGATCGCAAACTCCTGACCTACAAGGTCGATTTCACCAAGGCCATCCAGACCCGCCGCCTGACAATGGGCGTGGCCGACGGCATCGTCGAGGCCGACGGAGAGGTCATCTACGAAGTCAAAGACATGAAAGTCGCCCTCAGCGAAAGCTGACGGCGCAGCCCGCGCCCAACAGGGGCGCAGGTCACAGGGTACAAGTCGCGGGGGGCAGGTCACAGGGCGCGGGGCGCGGGGCACACACCTCAGCGCGTACCGCACACGCCCCACCTTGCACCCGCCCGCCTCACTGCCTTACTAAGACCCAAGCAATCTAGGGAGGCGTCATGCGCCGTGTTGTCGTTACAGGCCTGGGGATCGTCTCCTCAATCGGAAACAACGCAGACGAGGTCACAGCCTCCCTGCGCGCCGGAAAATCCGGCATCACCACCAATGACCAGATGGTCGAACATGGCTTTCGCAGCCAGATCGCCGGTGCATTGGATATCAATCCAGCCGATCACATAGACAAACGCGCCCTGCGGTTCATGGGCCCCGGGGCCAGCTATGCCTATATCGCCATGGGTCAGGCCATCGCCGACGCCGGGCTGACCGAGGCCCAGATCGTCAACCCCCGCACCGGCCTCGTCGCCGGTTCCGGCGGCCCGTCGACCAGCGCCATCCTGACCGCACATCAAACCGTGCTGAAAACCGGCGCCACCAAACGCATCGGGCCCTTTGCCGTGCCCAAGGCGATGAGCTCGACCATCAGCGCCAACCTCTCGACAGCCTACAAGATCAAGGGCGTGAACTACTCCATCACCTCCGCCTGCTCCACCTCGCTGCATTGTATCGGCAACGCGGCCGAACAGATCATGCTGGGCAAGCAGGACGTGATGTTCGCCGGCGGCGGCGAAGAGCTGGACTGGACCCTCTCCTGCCTCTTTGACGCCATGGGCGCGATGAGCTCCAAGTACAATGACACCCCATCCAAGGCCAGCCGCGCCTTTGACGCCGACCGCGACGGGTTTGTCATCTCCGGCGGCGGCGGCATCGTCGTGCTCGAAGACCTCGAACACGCCAAGGCCCGCGGCGCCAAGATCTACGCCGAAGTCACCGGCTACGCCGCCACCTCGGACGGCCACGACATGGTCGCCCCCTCCGGCGAAGGCGGCGAACGCGCCATGCGCCTCGCCCTCCAGACCCTGCCCGAAGGACGCAAAGTGGGCTATATCAACGCCCACGGCACCTCCACGCCGGTTGGCGATGTCGGCGAAGTCGAAGCCGTCCGCCGCGTCTTTGGCCAGGGCACCACACCGCTGATCAGCTCGACCAAATCCATGACCGGCCACGCCCAGGGGGCCGCAGGCGCACTCGAAGCCATCTTCAGCCTGCTGATGCTGGACAATGACTTCATCGCCCCCTCAATCAACGTCGAAACCCTCGACCCCGCAATCACCCCGACCGAAATCGCCACCACCCTGGTAGAAAACGCCGGCCTCGACACCGTGATGACCAACAGCTTCGGGTTCGGCGGCACCAACGGGTCGATGGTTCTGTCCAAATATCAGGAGTAATCAGATGTCCAACACACTGACCGGCAAACGCGGCCTGATCATGGGCGTCGCCAATGAACGCTCCATCGCCTGGGGAATCGCCAAGGCCATGGCCGAGGCCGGCGCCGAGCTGGCCTTCACCTACCAGGGCGAGGCTTTCGGCAAACGGCTCCAACCGCTCGCCGCCTCTGTCGATTCGGATTTCATGATCGACGTCGACGTCACCGATGACGCATCCCTGGATGCCGCCTTTGACGCCCTGGGCGCCAAATGGCCCACCATCGACTTTGTCGTCCACGCCATCGCCTATTCCGACAAATCCGAACTCACCGGCCGTTTCCTGAACACCAGCCGCGACAACTTCAAGAACTCCCTCGACATCAGCGCCTATTCCTTCATCGAGGTCGCCCGACGCGCCCACCCGCTGATGCAGGAAAACGGCGGCACCCTGCTGACCCTCACTTACCAGGGCTCCAACCGCGTGGTCCCCAACTACAACGTCATGGGCGTCGCCAAGGCCGCGCTCGAGGCCACCACCCGCTACCTCGCCAATGACCTCGGACCAGACGGCATCCGCGTCAACGCCATCTCGCCCGGCCCGATGAAAACCCTGGCGGGCGCCGCCATCGGAGGCGCGCGCAAAACCTACCGCTTCACCGAACAAAACGCCCCCATGCGCAGCAACGCCTCCCTCGATGCGGTCGGCGGCACTGCGGTCTACCTCGCCTCCGACGCGGGCGCCTTCACCACCGGAGAAATCCTCCGGGTCGACGGCGGCTACCACGTCCTGGGCATGCCCCAGCGGGAATATATGTAACAAAACGACGTTTTCCTGGCCCGGCCCGGAAAACGTCCCGACCTGACCACGTCTCTGCCCCAATTTTCTACGAAAACGGCAGCATGGATCAGGACACAGACATAGATTTCTCCGCCTCACAGCGCACACCCGTGTTCATCTGGGCCCTGCGCGGTGGCATGCTGGTGTGCGGCGCGACAATCGGGCTCATATTGCTGTCCCACCCCCGCGTCTCCGAAAAGATCGAGATCGGCGCGAACTGGTTCAGCGCCACTGCGAAAGCCCCGGCATCACAGCCGCAGCCGCCCAGCCAACAGCCTGCCGTGACCCGGCGTGACAGCGACCTGACCCAGCTCCCGGCCGTGACCCACACAGCGCGCCAGGATCAACCCGCCACCACACAAACCGCAACAGCCCCCAAACCCGCCCGCGTTCTGGCCATGCCCAGCAACCGCGTGCCCGTCCGACGCGCAAACACTCTTCCGTCAAACTGACCCACACCCCAAAACACCCTGAAAAAACACGCCGCACGCGCGCAGCAACCCGCCGCGCGGCCTACGCCCAGGCTGCCTCATTTATCACAAAATTTTTCTCAAAATGATCAAGATTTCACCACCCCATTGCCGCCCTCAACCCGGATACTCTTTTTATGGAACAACATAACGCGCACCTCATCTGCCTCGACCCGCCCGCCGGCATCCAGCGGGACTGGTTTCGCACAGCCTCCAAGGCCATCGTCCTGCTTTGCGGTGCCCTCATGGCGGTCCTGATCCTGTCCTCCCTCACCCCAGGTCCCGAAACCCCCGACGACCTGGCCGGCGACACCATCGAAACCGCCACCCTCCAGACCGGCTCACATTCTGGCCCAAAAGCGCCCAGCGCCAAACAATCCCCCTTCGTCCGCTTCCTGAAATTCAGCAGCGGCACCGAAGAAGAAGAGCTCATCCTGCCCCGCATCAATGACTTCATGCCCCAGGACAAACTGCCCGTCCGCCGGGCCGGAATCCTGAACTACAACGGCTGAACGCCCTTCCGCCCCGGCCAAGCCTGTGCAACTCTGCCCCCGAACCCAAAGGATCAATCCGATCTGACGGAGGGGGCATGACCATCACAACCTGCATTTTCGATGCCTATGGCACGCTCTTTGACGTCGCCGCCGCCGCCCGACAGGCCGCGGCCGAGCCCGGATCTGCCGCAATCGCCGAATCCTGGCCCAGGCTGGCCGCCGACTGGCGCCAGAAACAACTGCAATATTCCTGGCTGCGGGCCATCACCAACGCCCATACAGATTTCTGGGAGGTCACCCAGAACGGCCTCGACTGGGCCCTGGACGCCCAGGGGCTGGGCGATGACGCCGCCCTGCGCCAACGCCTGCTGGACCTCTACTGGGAACTTCAGGCCTACCCCGAGGTGCCCGCCATGCTGCGCACCCTCAAGGATTCGGGCCAGACCACGGCCATCCTCTCCAACGGCTCTCCCGATATGCTGACCGGCGCCGTCCAATCCGCCGGGCTGGCGGATGTGCTGGATGACGTGCTCTCGGTGCAATCCGTCGGCATCTTCAAACCAGACCGCCGGGTCTATGACCTGGTCGGCGCCCGCTTTGGCTGTACGCCGGATCAGGTGCTGTTCGTCTCTTCCAACGGCTGGGATGCCGCCGCCGCCGCCGGCTATGGGTTCCGCACCGCCTGGGTCAACCGCGCCAATGAACCAACAGACCGGCTGCCATGGACCCCGGACATCATCCTGTCCGACCTCACCACCATTCCCGAAATTGCTGCTGCCTGACGTAAAAGGACCCTCAATGACCACGTTTCAAATGATCGAAGCCGCCGCCACCCGCCTCGCCGGACAGGCCCGGCGGCCCGCCTTGCTCACATCGCCCTTTCTGGACGATATCGCAGGACGCGGCGTTCTGGTGAAACCGGAATGTTTGCAGCACACCGGCAGCTTCAAGTTCCGCGGCGCCTGGTCCGCCCTCTCGGCCATGGGCAACGCCCAAAGAGCACGCGGCGTGCTGGCCTATTCCAGCGGCAATCACGCTCAGGGCATCGCTCTGGCCGCCAAACGGCTGAACACCAAGGCCATGGTCATCATGCCCTCGGACGCGCCGCTGATCAAAATCGAAAACACCCGCGCCCTCGGGGCCGAGGTCGTGCTCTATGAACGCGGCGCCGAAAGCCGTGAAAAAGTCGGAGAGAAAATGCGCCGCCTGCATGGCCTCACCCTGGTCAAACCCTACGATGATCCACTGGTGATCGCCGGTCAGGGCACATGCGGCCTCGAAATCGCGCAACAGGCCCCCCAGCTGGGCGTCACCAGCGGCGATGTGCTGGTCTGCTGCGGCGGCGGCGGGCTCACCTCGGGCATCGCGCTTGCCCTCGAACAGGCCGCCCCGGGCCTGCGCGTCCGCCCGGTCGAACCCGAGGGCTTTGACGACACCGCCCGCTCCCTCGCCTCCGGTCAGCGCGAAACCAACGCCCAGGAGGCCGGCGGCCTCTGCGACGCCATCCTTACGCCCAGCCCCGGAGAGCTCACCTTCCCCATCATGCACCGCCTCTGCGGGCCGGGCATCGTTGTCACCGATGACGAAGTCCTCGAAGCCATGGCCCTGGCCTTCCTGCGCCTCAAACTGGTGGTCGAACCCGGCGGCGCCGTGGCGCTTGCGGCGGCCCTGTTTCACGGCGACGAACTCGAAGACGGCCCGGTCACCGTGGTCCTCTCGGGCGGCAACGCAGACCCCGAAACCTTCAGCACCGCGCTCAAGAAAATCGACTGACCATGACACAGGACAGCGCCCCGGATTTCACCATCGCGTCGTTCAACGTCAAGAATCTGATCGGCCCGGACCAGGAATACTACCGCTTCCAATCCTACACCCCCGAGGAATACGCCTGGAAACAGGATTGGATGGCCGATCAACTGCTCTCCCTGAACGCAGACATCGTCTGCTTTCAGGAAATCTTCGAAGAAGACGCCCTGCGCGCCGTTCTCTCCGAAACCGATGCAAGAGGCGCCGCCGCGAACCAGGCGGTCATCCCCGACAGCTCCAAACGCTACCACCGCAAGGCGATCTTCCGCAAACTGGCCTTCACCCCTTACGGCCAGACCGGCCTGGCCTTCGCCCCCAACAGCTCCGACAGCGGACCCGGCCAACGCCGCCCCGGCGTCGCCATCCTGTCGCGCTTTCCAATCCTGGAAACCACCATCCTCCAGGATCTGCCACAGCCCGTCACCATCCCCTTTGGCGGGTTGGGCGGAGGCGACGCGGGCCATTTCACCCTCGCCCGCACCTCCCGCCCGATCCTCAAGGCCCGGCTCGACGTGCACGGCCAGCCCATCACCGTCTTCAACTGCCACCTCAAATCCAAACTCGGCGAATTTCCCAGCACCCAATCCGGCACCCCGCCCGCCGAAATCGACCTCACCCACTACGACCCCGCCGGCCGCGCCCTGGGGGCTCTGCGCGCCGCCCTGCGCCGCATGGCCGAGGCCTGGGTCCTGCGCCGCGAAATCATCGCCGAGCTTGAACAGGGCAACCCCGTCCTCGTGCTCGGAGACTTCAACGATGGCGAACACGCCGTCTCCTCCGAGATCATCTCCGGCGAAACCCCGTTCAAAAACTACGCCTGGATGCTGCGCCACGACGCCCAACACCGCAGCGACCGCTACTCCGAAGCCGAAAGCATCCAGATCACCGAAGACATCCAATCCGTCCGCCTCCACTCCGCCGAAAAACTCTTCGTGCGCAAATCCCTGCGCGACATGGTCTACACCGCAGCCTTCGGCGGCATCTACGAAAGCATCGACCAGATCTACATGTCCCGCCACTTCCTGCCCGACACCCCCGATACCCTGGCCCAGATGGACTATTTCTCTGTCCTCAACGACCACCTCACAGACGGCAGCCACCCCGAGGCCCCCTACAACAAACTCGCCTCCGACCACGGTCAGATCATGGCACATTTCCGGCTTTCAAGGGGGTGAGTCCGGGCATTCACACCCAACCAACTTGACCCAAACCGCAGCCCACCGCAAAAACCACCAAAACTGACGAGGGATCACATGCAAATTGCCGACCTGGGCGATGTCCAACTCAACTACCGCGTCGACGGCGACCCCCAGGGGGCTCCCGTCGTCTTCTCCAACTCGCTGGGCACCGACCTGCGGCTCTGGGACGATGTGCTGCCCCTGCTGCCTCAGGGGCTGCGCTACATCCGCTACGACAAACGCGGCCACGGGCTCTCCTCCTGCCCGCCCGCGCCCTACTCCATGGGCGCCCTGGTCAGCGACGTGGAAAAACTGCTGGACCTGCTCGACGTTAAAGACTGCGTCTTCGTCGGCCTCTCCATCGGCGGCATGATCGCCCAGGGCCTCGCCGCCAAACGCCTCGACCTGGTGCGCGCCATGGTGCTCTCCAACACCGGCGCCAAAATCGGCACCCGTGACATGTGGCAGGACCGCATCGACGCCGTGCGCGCCAATGGCATCGAAAGCCTCGCCGACCCGGTGATGGAGCGCTGGTTCTCCGACAGCTTCCGCGCCACCCCGGACCTCCAGGCCTGGCGCAACATGCTCACCCGCCAACCGCTCGACGGCTACTGGGGCTGCTCAGCCGCCATCGCCGGCACCGATCTCTACACCCCAACCGCCGCATTGCGCCTGCCCGCCCTCGGCATCGCCGGATCCGAAGACGGCTCCACCCCACCCGACCTCTTGCGCGAAACCATCGACCTCATCCCCGGCTCCAGCTTTCACCTGATCCGTGGCGCCGGCCACCTGCCCTGCGTCGAAAACCCGGTCGAATACGCCCAGGTCCTCACCCAATTCCTCAAGGACACCGGCCATGTCTGATCCTGACACACCAAATCCCGCGAACGACCGCTACAGCCGGGGCATGGAGGTCCGCCGCGAGGTCCTGGGCGACGCCCATGTCGATCGCGCCGAAGCCGCAAAAACCGACCTCGACCTGCCCTTCCAGGGGCTCATCACCGAAGGCGCCTGGGGCAATGTCTGGGCCTCCGACGCGATCAGCCGCCGCGAACGCTCCATGCTGACGCTCGCCCTGCTCGCCGCCACCGGCAATTTCGATGAAATCCCCATGCACATCCGCGCCACCGCCCGCACCGGCGCCAGCAAACGCGATGTTATGGAGTGTTTCCAGCACGTGGCCATCTACGCCGGCGTGCCGCGCGCAAACCACGCCATCAAACTGGCCAAGGCCACCTACGCCGAAATGGAAGACCAGTGACCGCCTCGGTATATGACAGCCCCCTGCTGAACGGCCTGTTTCCCACCGGAGAGGCCGGTCGCCTCTTTTCTGACAGCGCCCAGGTGCGCGCCATGCTGCTCACCCAGGGCGCGCTGGCCCGCGCTCAGGGGGCGCTCGGCGTGATCCCAAAGGACAGCGCCGACTACATCCACCGCGCCGCCCTCGAAGTTCAGATCGACCCGGCCGGTCTGGCCCAGGCCACCGCCACCAACGGCGTCGTGGTCCCGGCCCTCGTGGCTGCTTTCCGCGCGGAACTCAACGCCCCCGAGCACGCCCAATACGTGCATTGGGGCGCAACCTCGCAGGATATCATGGACACCGGGCTGATGCTGCGCCTGCGTCAGGCGCTCAGCCATATCGAATCCGATCTGCGCACCTGCCTGACCGCCTGCGCCGATCTGGCCCGCACCCATAGCGACCTGCCCATGCCGGCCCGCACCTACGGACAACACGCCACCCCAACCAGCTTCGGCGCGGTGGTGGCCCAATGGGGCACGCCCCTGATCGCCCTGCTCAACGCATTGCCAGACCTGCGCGCACAATGCCTGCTGGTGTCGCTCTCGGGCGCGGCAGGCACCGCCTCCGCCCTGGGCCCACAGGCCCGCGAAACCCGTGCCCGGATGGCCCAGGCGCTCGACCTCGCCGATCCCGGACACAGCTGGCACACCGACCGCACCCCGGTCCTGCGCATCGCCGACTGGCTGCAACGCGTCACCACCGCCCTCGCCAAACCCGGAGAAGACCTTACCGAGCTTGTCCAGACCGGTATCGGAGAACTGCGCCTGGGCGGCTCCGGCGCCTCCTCCACCATGCCGCAAAAACAAAACCCGGTGGCCCCGGCCACATTGGTCGCGCTCTGGCACATGCAAAGCGGGCTGACACATACACTCCAAAACGCCGCCGTCCACCGGCACCAACGCGACGGAGCGGCCTGGTTCACCGAATGGATGTGCCTGCCCCAGATCGTGCTGGGGGCCGCTAGCGCCGCCCGGATCGGGGCCCAGATGCTGCCCCATATCAGCCCCAGCCCCGACGCCATGGCAGCCGCCCTCAGCAGCAATCAGGGCCTGATCCACGCCGAAGCACTCAGCTTTGCCCTGGCCGGACAGATGCCCAGACCCGAGGCCCAGGCCGAGGTCAAACGCCTCTGCCGTCAGGCCCTGGACACCGGCACCCCGCTCACCGCCCTGCTGGCTGATGCCTGGCCCGACCTCGCCACCGCCATGGACACAGAGCAAGGCCTCGGCACCGCCCCGCAAGACGCCCAGCGCTTTGCCACACAGGCCCAGACCCTCCTGAGCGCCTGAGGGCCGCCGCCCTTCCCCCGGGGCCAACTGGCCCGGGCGGGCGATCCGGGGGGGGGAAGGCGATCCACGCCATGCGCCCCCCAGACCCCATCAGAACCTAACGTCCAAACGCCTCTGCGGATCGGGCTGACATCGGCGCTGTCCCGGGTCATGTTCCAGCTGTATATTTATCAATATCAACTACTTAACCCCATGTCCCAGCTGGGACATTTTCAAAATCCAGCCCAAAACACCCCCTTGCCCACCCCGCCGGGCCGTGCCACAGATCCCCTGTTCAGCCTGGTTTTTCATTATGCGATTGCCCATTCTCTTCATCCTGATAACCGTCGTGCTCGATTCCATGGGGATCGGCCTGATCCTGCCCGTGATGCCCGATCTGATCCAGGAGGTGCACGGCGGCTCCCTCGGTCAGGCCGCGATCTGGGGCGGGGTGCTGGCGACCTCATTCGCGGTGATGCAATTCCTCTTCGGCCCCATGCTCGGTGCCCTCTCAGACCGGTTCGGACGCCGCCCCGTGCTGTTGATTTCCCTGGTCGCCATGGCGCTGGATTATCTGGTGATGGCCATGGCCGGTTCGATCTGGCTGCTGCTGGCCGGGCGGCTGCTGGGCGGCATCACCGCCGCCACCCACGCCACCGCCTCTGCCTATATCGCCGACATTTCCGCCCCCGAAGACAAGGCCGCCAATTTCGGCCTGATCGGCGCAGGGTTCGGCATCGGCTTCGTGCTCGGCCCCATGGCCGGCGGCCTGCTGGCCGAATTTGGCACCCGCGCCCCCTTCTACGCCGCCGCCGCCCTGGCCGCGCTCAACGCCCTCTTCGGCTTTCTGGTCCTGCGCGAAACCGTCACCGACAAGATCCGCCGCCCCTTCCGGCTGCGCCGCGCCAACCCTTTCGGCGCGATCCGCCAGATCGCCAACCTGCCCGGGCTGACCGGGCTGCTGATGGTCTACCTGGCCTATTCCATCGCCTTTTACGTCTACCCCGCCATCTGGGCCTATTTCGCCCAAGAGCGGTTCGGCTGGACCCCCGGCATGATCGGCCTGTCCCTGGGCCTCTACGGCGTCTCCACCGCCTTTGTCCAAGGCATCCTCACCCGCCCGATCCTGCGCTGGCTCGGGGACCGCAAGACGGTCATCTACAGCCACATCTTCGACATCGCGACATTCCTCATCCTCGCCTTCCTCACCAACGGGCTGATCGCCCTGCTCCTGATCCCGATCACCGCCATCGGCGCAGTGATGAACCCGGCCCTGCAAGGGATCATGTCGCGCAGCGCCCAGGACGATCAGCAAGGCGAACTTCAGGGCGTACTGGCCAGCCTGCACGCCTTCGCCATGATCCTGTCACCGCTGGTCATGACCTCGGTCTTTGCCCTGTTCACCGGCACCGAAGGCGGCCTCTACCTGCCCGGAGCGCCCTTCCTCGTCTCCATGGTCCTCATGGGGATCAGCCTGCTCATTTTCATCCGCAGCCGCTCTATCGTAACGTAAAGACGCGCATTCCCGACCCTTTGATGACGGTTTCAAACTTGCAGTGCGGCGGCCCCGGTTGCAGGCTGGCCAGCAAATCACAGGGGAAGCCCAATGCAAAAGATCAAAGCCGCCGTGTGCCACGCGTTCAAGGAACCGTTGGTCATCGAAGAAATCCTGATGGCCGACCCCGCCACCGGCCAGGTCGAAGTGACCCTGAGCGCCGTCGCGATCTGCCATTCTGACATCTCCTTTGCCGATGGCGCCTGGGGGGGGCACCTGCCAGCGGTATACGGACACGAAGCCGCCGGCCGCATTACCAAAACCGGCCCCAATGTGACCGCTTTCGCCAAAGGCGACCCCGTCGTCGTCACCCTGATCCGCACCTGCGGCGCCTGCACCAACTGCGCCAGCGGCCGGCCCACGATCTGCGAAAACCCGGCCGATGGCACCAAGGGGCCGATCCGCACCACCGAGGACGGCCCGCTGTTGCAGGCCATGAACTGTGGCGCCTTTGCCGAAAAGGTCGTCGTGGATACCAGCCAGATCGTCAAGATCCCCGAAACGATGGACCCGGCCGTGGCCAGCCTCTTGTCCTGCGGAGTCATCACCGGTGTCGGAGCAGCCGTAAACGCCGCCGGTCTGCGCCCCGGACAGGACGCCGTCGTGATCGGCGCAGGCGGCGTTGGCCTCAACGCCATTCAGGGCGCACGCATTGCCGGCGCACGCCGCATCGTGGCCGTGGACATGACCGAGGAAAAGCTGGAGATCGCAAAAGAGTTCGGAGCGACCCACGGCGTTCTCGCCACCAAGCCAAGCCCATGGCGGCACGCCTACAAGGCCTTTGGTGGCCGTGGCGCGGATGTCGTGATGGTGACCGTCGGCGCCATCCCGGCCTATAATGATGCGCCCAAATATCTGGGCTGGGGCGGCAAGGTGATCCAGATCGGCATGCCCCATTCCGGCGCCATGGCAGAATATGAACCAATGGCCATGTCCTATCAGGGCCAATCCCTGGTCGGCTCCAAAATGGGCGATGTGGTGATTCAGCGCGATATTCCATGGATGATCGACCTCTACGAGCAAGGCCGGCTCAAACTGGACGAGCTCATCTCGGGGCGCTGGCGTCTGGATCAGATCAACGAAGCGATCGCCGACACCAAATCCGGCGGCGCCAAACGCAATGTCATCATGCTCTGATCACGCGCCCATGTGACGCCATCGCGCCCTCAAGAACGCGGTGGCAATTCAATCAGGAATGACCAACCATAGGCTGGCACAACCTCCAGCTTTGGATGCAGAGGACAGCGCCATGAAACTCGCCGATCTAGACGTCATCATCACCGCTCCGCCAGCGCCGGGATGGGGCGGGCGATATTGGATCCTGGTCAAGGTGACCACCGATACCGGGATCACCGGCTGGGGGGAATGTTATGCCTCGTCCGTCAGCCCGCAGGCCATGACCGGCGTGATCCGCGACGTCTTTGAGCGACACATGGCCGGGGAAAACCCCGAAAACATCGAGCTTATGTTTCGCCGCGCCTATTCCAGCGGCTTTACACAGCGCCCCGATCCAACGGTCATCGGCGCGTTTTCGGGGTTGGAGATCGCCTGTTGGGATATTCTGGGCAAGGATCGCGACCGCCCTGTCTGGGCCCTGCTGGGCGGCAAGATGAATGATCGCATCCGCGCCTATTCCTATCTGTATCCGCGCCCCCACCATGATCTGGATGCGTTCTGGACCTCCGCCGACATGGCCGCCGAATCCGCCGTGGCGCTGGTGCAAGAGGGCTTCACAGCCGTCAAATTCGATCCGGCAGGCCCCTACACAATTCGCGGCGGCCATATGCCGGCCATGTCCGACATTTCCCGCTCGGTCGCCTTTTGCAAGGCGATCCGCGACGCCGTCGGCGACAAGGCCGACCTGTTGTTCGGCACCCATGGCCAGTTCAACACAGCCGGCGCCATTCGCCTGGGCAAGGCGATCGAACCATTTTCACCGCTGTGGTACGAAGAACCCGTGCCCCCCGACGCCTTCGAAGAAATGGCCAAGGTCGCCAACGCCGTGCAAGTGCCCGTGGCCACAGGCGAGCGTTTGACCACCAAAGTCGAATTTGCCCGCGCCCTGCGCACCGGTGCCGCCGAGATCCTGCAACCCGCTCTGGGCCGCGCCGGTGGCATTTGGGAGATGAAAAAGGTCGCGGCCATCGCCGAGGTCTTCTCGGCCCAGATCGCCCCGCATCTATATGCTGGCCCCATCGAATGGGCCGCCAACATCCACCTGGGCGTTTCAATCCCCAACCTGCTGATCGCAGAAACCATCGACACAGCGTTTCACCGGGATCTGATCAAAGCCTCCATCACGGTCGAGGACGGCTATATCCCCGCGCCGCAAGGTCCGGGGCTGGGTATTGACGTGGACGAGGATCTGGCCCGCGCCCATCCCTATACCGACACCGGATTGCATTTGCAGATGCAAGAGGCGCCCTGTGACTATGCCAACGGCAATGTCTTTCTGGGCGGGGCACCGGCGGTGAAAACCTAGCCGCCCATATCGGTGCCGGTGGCCGATATGCGAAAATTTTCGCTCAGGCGGCGCGGACGGGCTGGCGGAGCCCGGGGATTCGCGATTTTGTATAATTCTGCCGAGGGGCACATTCCAAACCCAGACCATAGGACCACCCAATGACCCAAGATCCGCTGCTGCAACCCTATCAGCTGAAACACCTGACTTTGCGCAACCGGATCATGACGACCAGTCACGAACCTGCCTACCCCGAAGATGGCATGCCCAAGGATCGTTACCGCGCCTATCACGAAGAGCGCGCCAAAGCGGGGGTCGCCATGGCGATGACCGCCGGGTCGGCCTCTGTGTCCAAGGACAGCCCGCCAGTGTTCAACAATATCCTCGCCTACAAGGACGAGGTCGTGCCCTGGATTCGCAACATGACCGACGCCTGCCACGAGCACGGCTGCGCCATCATGATCCAACTGACACATTTGGGGCGACGCACGGTCTGGAACAAAGGCGATTGGCTGCCCTCGGTGTCCTCTTCCAAGCACCGCGAACCGGCGCATCGGGCCTTCCCCAAGCGGGCCGAAGACTGGGACATTGCGCGGATCATCACAGATTATGCCGACGCGGTGGAACGCATGCAGGCCGGGGGCATGGATGGGGTCGAACTGATCATGCACGGGCATCTGCACGATCAGTTCTGGTCTCTGCTGACCAATGACCTGACAGGCCCCTATGGCGCGGCCACGCTTGAAAACCGGGTGCGGTTTACGGTGGATGTGCTGGACGCGATCCGCAAACGGGTGGGGGATGAATTTATCGTCGGCCTGCGTTTTGCCGCGGATGAACAACAAAAGGGCGGCATAACCGAACCCGAAGGCATCGAAATCGGCAAAATGCTGGCCGCAACCGGGCAGGTCGATTTCTTCAACGTCAATCGCGGTCGCATCCATACGGATCCGGCCATGACGGACATGATCCCGGTGCAGGGGATGAAAAACGCCCCGCATCTGGATTTTGCCGGGCGGATCAAACAGGCCACCGGCATGCCCACGTTCCACGCCTCCAAAATCCCCGACGTGGCCACCGCGCGGCACGCCGTGCAATCGGGCCTGCTCGATATGGTGGGCATGACCCGGGCGCATATGGCCGACCCCTACATCGTGCAAAAGATCATCGCCGGGCGCGAAGAGGACATCCGCCCCTGTGTCGGGGCCACCTATTGCCTGGACCGTATCTATCAGGCTGGCGAGGCGCTGTGCATCCACAACCCCGCCACCGGGCGCGAGCTGACGATGCCGCATATCCTGACGCCCGCCGAAACCCCGCGCAAGGTCGTGATCATCGGCGCCGGTCCCGGCGGGCTGGAGGCCGCGCGCGTCGCTGCGGAGCGGGGCCATGACGTCACCGTCTTCGAGGCGCAGCCCGATCCCGGCGGACAATTGCGTCTGGCCGCGCAAAACCCAAGACGGCGCGAAATGCTGTCCATCATCGATTGGCGCATGTCGCAATGCGCGGCCCGAGATGTGACCTTTCATTTCAACAGCTGGGCCGAAATGGCCGATGTGACTGCCCTGAACCCGGATGTGGTGATTGTCGCCACAGGCGGTTTGCCCAACACAGAGCTTCCGGAAACCGGCACCGAGGCGGAAAATGTCGTGAGCGCCTGGGACATTATTTCAGGCGATGTCAAACCGGCAGCCCATGTCCTCATCTACGACGAAAGCGGCGATCACCCCGCCCTGCAAGCGGCCGAGATCGCGGCCCAGGCCGGATCCAAGGTCGAAATCATGACGCCGGACCGCACCTTTGCCCCTGACGTCATGGCGATGAACCTGGTGCCCTACATGCGCTCTCTGCAGGACAAGGACGTGACCTTTACCGTCACCCGCCGCCTGCTGTCGGTCGCGCGCACAGGCAACACGTTGACCGCGACCATCGGCACCGATTACAGCGATCACAGCCATCAGGCCGCCTATGATCAAGTGGTCGTCAACTATGGCACCATGCCGTTGGACGATCTGTATTTTGACCTCAAACCGCTCAGCTCGAACCTGGGAGAGGTCGACTACGAAAATCTGATCAGCGGAGCGCCCCAAACCCTTGTGCGCAACCCGGATGGCCAGTTTCAGCTGTTCCGCATCGGTGACGCGGTATCGGCGCGCAATACCCATGCGGCAATCTATGACGCCCTGCGTCTGGTCAAAGAGCTGTAAGCGACCACCGCCCAGGACAACAGAACCTGCCGGTTTGGTGCGCTATGCCCGTGACACCGGCGCCCCCGGGAGGCATGATACACCCACATGCTTCCCGGAGGATCTACCATGCAAGACGGCGCCCCAGTCGATACAACGCCCCCTGTCGGTTCTGGCCCCCAGCGGCCCGACGCCTCATTTTCTGGCCCGGAGCTTTGCGGTCTCAGCGCGCGCGAGGCCGTCGCCCTTCTCAAGGCAGGCAAAGTATCTGCCGCCGAGTTGATTGACGCCGCACAGGCGCGCTCCTCAGCTGTTGGGGCGCAGATCAATGCCATGCCAACCACCTGCTTTGACCGCGCCCGCGACATGGCCGAACATCTGCCCACATTGGCCGCCACGACCGAGACGCACCCCGGTTGGCTGGGCGGTTTACCTATGGGAATCAAAGACCTGAACCTGGTCAAAGGCGTTCGCACCACCTTTGGCAATCCGGCCCTGGCCAATTTTATCCCCACAGAAAGCGACCCGCTGATCGAACGTCTGGAAGAGCGCGGCGCGCTGGTTGTCGGCAAAACCAACACGCCCGAATTCGGCGCCGGCGGAAACTCCACCAACCCGGTATTGGGCGCCACCCGCAACCCATGGGACACGCGCATGAATGCGGGTGGATCCTCGGGCGGGTCCGCCGCCGCCCTGGCCGCAGGCGAAGTCTGGCTGGCACAGGGCAGTGACCTGATGGGGTCGTTGCGCACCCCGGCTGCCCATTGCAGCGTGGTCAGCCTGCGCCCCTCTCCCGGACGTGCCGGAGGCGGCCCCGGCAGCGCCGCCTTCCTGCCCGAAGCCCTGCAAGGGCCAATGGCCCGCGACGTGCGCGATTGCGCCTTGTTCCTCGACTCGATGGGCGGCTACGACCCCAGAATGCCACTGTCCCTGGACGAACCCGCCGAGTCTTTCCAGGAACAGATCAAACGCATGGGCCGCCCACCCCGGATCGCCTTTAGCGAAGACCAGAACGGGTTCTCTCCGGTCGAAGCAGATATTCGCACCGCCCTGCGTGCCGCGATGGAGGCCACCGCCCGCGCAGGCGGCGAGGTCGAGGATGCCTGCCCGGATCTGCCCGGCCTGAACGAAACCTATCTGGCCCTGCGCGGCCTGCACTACGGCGCGGTTACCGGCGGCGCTCCGGCCGAGGTACAGGCGACATTCGGGCCGCGTTTGAAATCCAACCTGGAGTACGGCCAGACTCAAAGCCTGGAGGCCGTCTATACCGCGATGCGCCAGCGCACGGTTCTATACGAGATCATGCGCAAGTTCCTGAACGGATATGACGTTCTGGCGATCCCGGTCGTGGGCATTGCCCCTGCCCCCGTCGAACAGGAGTTCCCGGCGCAGGTCGATGGGGTTGAGATTGGCACATATGAAACCTGGCTGCGGTTCTCTTTCCTCTCTGTGGTGACGCTGCTGCCCTCAATGTCGATCCCGGCCGGGTTTACGCCAGCCGGCCTGCCCGTGGGACTACAGCTGATCGGACCGCCGCGGGGCGAAGCCGCGATGTTGCAGGCCGCCCTCTTTATCGAAGAGGCGCTGGGGCTGGCTGCGACGCCCATTGACCCGATTGTGCGTCACGCATGATGGGATCAACAATGGGCACATCCGCAGCCATTGAGCGGTTCGAATTGCGCCAGGGCGATGTTGTGGTTTCGCTGTTGTCCCTCGGCTGTGTCACCCAGGACTGGCGCGTCCCCCTGAACGGCGCGCAGGTGCCTGTCGTCCTGGGCTATCAGCAGCCCGAGGCCTATCGAACAAACCCCGCCTATCTGGGCGCGGTGGTGGGGCGGGTCGCCAACCGGATTGGCGGCTCGGCCTTTTCGCTGGCCGGGCAACGTTATGGCCTGCCGGCCAATGACGGCGCACATCACCTGCACGGCGGCCCCGATGGTTTGAGCCGGCGCATCTGGCAGGCAGAGCCGGACGGGGACCGGGCGGTGCAATTCTCGCTGCACTCTCCTGATGGTGACGGCGGATATCCCGGCGCGGTGGACTTTGAGGTCACGATCTCCCTCAACGGCGACACTCTGACCTATGACATGCGCGCCCACCCCGACCGCCCGACTCCGATCACCCTGGCGCAGCACAATTATTATGCCCTGACCCAGGGCCCGATCTGGGACCAGCGGCTGGAGGTCCAGGCCGATGCCATCACCCCAACCACGCCAGACCTGATCCCGACCGGGCAGATCACGCCTTTGGCCGGGACATCGCTGGATCTGACACGTCCCCGGCCCGTGTCCGAATTTGCCGCCCAGGGCCTGGACCTGAACTTTATGCTGCGCGACGCCCCGACCGCCGCCCGGCTGACCGCGCCAAACGGGCTAACGCTGGAGATGACCACGGACCAACCGGGGTTGCAGGTCTATACCGCAACACATCTGACGGCTGACGCCCCCGCCCTGCCCGGCCAGATCCATGCCCCGTTCCACGGTCTCTGCCTGGAACCCCAAGGCGCGCCCAACGCCGTGAACACTCCGGCTTTCCCCTCTGTGATTGCCACACCAGAGCAGCCCTATTCACAGACAACAAAGATCCGCATTCATGCCCCTGACGGGGCTTGATCCTGGCCGATCAGACAGAGATACCAGCCACCGAAGGAGACGCGCGCATATGGATCTGGTTGCAGATATCGGGGGCACGAACACCAGACTGGCCATGGCCCAGGATGGGCAATTGGTGGCGGGCAGCATTCAGTCCTACCTGAATGACGGGTTTTCCGGGTTTGATGGCCCGCTCAATACCTATCTGGATCAGGCCAACCGCCCCGCCATATCCGGGATCTGTGTTGCCATTGCCGGTCCGGCGCATGGCGAAACCGGCAAGCTGACCAACCGGGACTGGCATTTCCACATTGATGCCCTGGCCCGGATGGCCAACGCCGAACGCGCCGTCCTGATGAACGATCTGGCCGCTCTGGGCTATGCCCTGCCCCATCTGGCCGACAATCAGGTCACCGAACTGCGCCCCGGCGCCGCAAGCGGGCGGCGCAACGGGCAATCCTTTGTCCTGGGCCTGGGCACTGGCGTAAACGTCGCCGTATCAATCGCCGCCGGCGCCGCTGGCCACCGCGTGCTCGAAGCCGAGGCCGGGCACGTGAACCTGCCCTCCGAGGTGCAGGCGCGACTGGACGACGCGATCGGCCCGCAAGCCGCCGCCGCCTTCTTTTCAACCGAAGAGCTGTTGGCAGGGCGCGGGTTGTCGGCACTCCACGCGTGCCTGTCAGGGCAACCCGCCCAACCCGGTCATCAGATTATCGCCAGCCCGGACAAAACCGCGCGCCAAACCGTCAACCTCTTTGCCACGCTGGCTGGGCTGACTTTGCGAGAGCTGATCCTGTTCTATCTGCCCCTGGATGGCATTTATCTGAACGGCGGCGTGTTCCGGGGCATCCTGTCCACCGCCTCCGCCCCGTTTCTGGAGGCATTGGACGCACCACACCTGATGCGCGATATCATCGAGACACCGCCCATCCGCCTGATTACAGATGACGCCGCAGCCTTGCAGGGATGCGCCGCAAGGCTCGCTCAGGGCTGATCCCGTCCGCTGGTGATCAGGCGCCAACCATCCCGACAATTTCATAAGTGCGCTTGAGGATCGGCGCGGTGATCTCACGCGCCTGCCCCGCCCCATGGGCCAGAATACGGTCAATCTCGGCCGGGTCCGCCATCAAACGGGACATCTCGGTCGAAATCGGCGCCAATTTCTCTACCGCCAGTTCCGCCAGCGCCGGTTTGAACACCGAAAACTGCTGACCGCCGAAATCCGCCATGACCGAGTCAGTCGACACTTCGGCCAGAGCCGCGAAAACATTCACCAGATTGCGCGCTTCGGGGCGATCCGCCAATCCCTCCATATCCGAGGGCAAAGGCTCTGGATCGGTCCGCGCCTTGCGGATCTTGGCGGCAATCGTATCCGCATCGTCGGTCATGTTGATGCGGCTCAGATCCGAAGGGTCAGATTTTGACATCTTCTTGGACCCGTCCCGCAGCGACATCACCCGGGTCGCGGCCCCTTCGATCACCGGCTCGGTCAGCGGAAAGAACTCAACCCCGTAGTCATGGTTGAACTTGGCCGCAATGTCGCGGGTCAGTTCCACATGCTGCTTTTGATCTTCGCCAACAGGCACATGCGTGGCGTGATAGATCAGAATATCCGCCGCCATCAGCGCAGGATAGGCAAACAGACCCAGCGATTGGTTCTGCGCATTCTTGCCTGCCTTGTCCTTGAACTGGGTCATGCGCTGCATCCAGCCCATGCGCGCCACACAATTGAAGATCCAGGCCAGTTGCGCGTGCTCGGGCACCTGGCTTTGATTGATCAGAATCGACTTGTTCGGATCAATCCCGGCCGCGATGAACCCGGCGCACAGCTCGCGCGTGTTATGCGCCAGCACCGCCGGGTCCAACAGTTTGGCCGTAATCGCATGCAGGTCGACCATACAATAGACGGTCTCAAACGCTTCGCCCTGCATATCGACAAAGCGTTTGATGGCCCCCAGATAGTTGCCCAGCGTCAACCCGCCCGAAGGCTGGATGCCGGAAAACACACGCGGTGTGAAATGAGTCTCGGACATGTGTGCACTCCCGGCTGGCAAATTACGCGTGCCTCGCTTACCCACAGGGGGAAACATCGTCAAGAAGCCGCGGAGTGCCATCAGATGAGCAGTGACCCCAATCCCCCTGCAATCAACCCTTTGCCGCCTGCCGTTGCGGCCCTGTTTCTGGTTCTCCTGGGCATCGAAGTGGTGTTCTACCTGGCCGCCCATGGCGTCATCGGCGGCCCCGAGGGCATCGGCTGGCGCAATGCCGCGGTCCAGACGTTCGCCTTTTCCGACCGGATCTTTGACTGGATGCGCGAAACTGGCCGCTGGCCCACCGAACATGTGATCCGGTTCTTTTCCTATCCGTTTGTGCATGGCAGCTTTACCCATGCGCTTTTTGCCGGGGTCATGCTGCTGGCCATGGGCAAGATGGTGGCCGAAGTCTTTGGTCAGATCGCCTTTGTCATCATCTTCATTCTGTCAGGTGCCGTGGGCGCATTGGCATATGGGCTGTTGTTGAACGACCCGATTTGGCTGGCAGGGGCCTTTCCTTCTGTCTATGGCCTGATCGGCGGGTTCACCTACATCCTGTGGCGGTCTCTGTCTTCGGTGGGGGCCAACCAGGCGCGGGCGTTCACACTGATCGCGTTCCTGATGGGGGCCCAGCTGTTGTTTGGTCTGCTGTTCGGACGCGACAATACATGGGTGGCGGACCTGTCCGGATTTGGCACGGGCTTCTTGCTGAGCATCGTGCTGGCGCCCGGTGGCTGGGCCGACCTGATGAAACGCGTGCGCCGGCAATAACAGGCCGCGCACCGCGACAGGATTATCCCCGGCGCATCGCGCTGCGGAATTCGCTCAACCGAAAGGCGCCCAGAACCTGGCCCGCTGCGAAATAGGCCGCCATTCCCCCGGCAACCAGCAGGGCCAGCGCCAGGTATCGCAGGCCCGCCGTGCCAAACGCAGGGCCCAGAATAACCTCCAGCACCCACAAGGCCGCGCCCATCACCAGCGACGCCAGACAGATCCGCCAAATCCGGCGGCGCAAGCGCGCATCAAACCGCGCCACGTCGCCCATCGGCCGGGTGCCCCGCGCCAACAGCCACACCATGACCCAGGCCGCGATTGTCGTGCCGATGGCCGCACCGGCAAACCCGATCAAATAGGCCAGACCCACCGCCACGACCGCATTGACGACCATCGCCACCAGGGCAAACCGAAACGGCGAGCGTGTATCCTCGCGCGCGAAATACAGCGGTTGCAGCACCTTTTGCAAAACAAAGGCTGGCAAACCCAGCCCGTAAATCGACAGCGCCACGGCCGTCGCCGCCGTATCATCCGCGCCAAAGGCACCACGCTCGAACAGGACCGAAATCAGCGGCACAGGCACAACCACAAGCGCAACAGCCGCAGGCACGGTCAGCGCCAGCGCCACCTCTCCGGCGCGGCTCAACGCGTTTTTGGCGCCCGCATCGTCACCTGCGCCCACCCGGCGTGACAAATCCGGCAACAGCACGACCCCAATCGCGATCCCGACCACCCCCAGAGGCAATTGATACAAGCGATCCGCATAGCTCAGCCAGGCAATCGCACCGTCAAAGAAACTGGCCACCTGACGCCCGACCAACAGGTTGATCTGAACCACCCCGCCCGCCATCATCGCCGGCAACGCAATCGCCACCAGACGGCGCAGATCCGGCGTCATCCTGGGCCAGGACGGGCGAATCCGAAATCCCGCCCGCTCTGCCGAGATCCAGACCAGCGCCAATTGCGCCACCCCCGCAATCGGCACACCCCAGCTCAGCACGCGCCCCTGCAACGCCGGGTCCGGCGCACCGCCCTGCCCGGCCAACACATGCCCCAGAACAAGCGCGCCGATCAGGATTACATTCAACAACACCGGCGCCGCCGCCGCCGCCGCAAAACGCCCGGTCGTATTCAAAATCCCCGAAAACAAAGCGGCCAGAGAAATGAACAGGATATAGGGAAAGGCAATGCGCCCATAGTCGACCGTGAGGGCAAAGCGCGCATCCGCCGCGAAACCTCCGGCCATGGCCAGAACCAGCCAGGGCATGATCAACTGCGCACCCAGCGTGAACAGGATCAGAACGCTGGCCAAGCCGGAAAAGGCATCGTTGGAAAACCGCTGCGGATCTTCACCCGCCTCCAGCTTTTTGGAGAACAGCGGCACAAAGGCCGTGTTGAACGCCCCTTCGGCGAAAAACCGGCGAAACATATTGGGCAGTGAAAACGCCACCAGAAACGCCTCGGCCACCGGCCCGGCCCCCAGGAACCCCGCAATCAGAATGTCGCGGACAAAGCCCAGCACGCGGCTTGCCAGCGTCCACATGCCGACGGTCATAAAGCCAGAGAGAAGGCGGATAGGTTTCATGTCAGTGCCTGAATGGCCGGGTGCAATGCCCGCGCCGAATTGCTCGGCCCAGACATAGCCTGTTTCGCAGCCATGGGAAAGCCGCCCGGACAATCTGCCCTAAGCCATGCGCCCGGGCCTAGGTCTTGGCCCGTTCGACGCCCTCTTCGATGGCTTTGCGCAGCTTTTTCTCCAGTCCGCGCTGTTTGCTGGCGGTGTGATATTTCAGCCCGAACATGTCCTTGACATAGAAGGTATCCACCACCTGTTCGCCATAGGTCGCGATCACCGCATTGGCGACATAGACATTGGAATCCGTGAAGGTGCGCGCCAGATCATGCAACAGGCCGGGCCGGTCGCGGGTGTCGACCTCGATGATCGTGTAGATGTCAGAGCCTTCGTTATCAAAGGTGATATGTGTCGGCACCCGAAAGGCTTTTTCGCGTTTCTTGACCTTGTCACGCGTTTTCAATTCGTCCCGTGCCACCAGCTCGCCCGACAATGTGCGCTCGATCATCTTTTGCAGACGCGGCAGCCGGCTGGCCTCATAGGGGTGGCCCTCGGAATCCTGAATCCAGAACGCATCGGTCACATACCCGTCCCGCGTCGTGTAACTGCGCGCGTCGACGATATTTGCCCCGACCAGAGCCAAGGCTCCGGTCAGGCGCACAAAGATCCCGGGATGATCCGCCATCGCAAAACAGACCCGCGTCGCATCCCGCTCTGTATCGGGATAGAGGTCAATCCGGATTTCATTGTCCGGTATTCCGCGCAGCAAACGGGCAAACACCGAATGCGCCGTGACATGCAAACCCTGCCAATAAGGCGGGTAGTGCCGCGCCAGTTCTGTCTCGATTGCCTTTTTCGGCCAATCGGCCAACGCCTTGCGCAAAGCACGGCGGGCCTCGTCGCCGCGATTGGCACGCGTCAACGCCTCCATGCCGCCTTCCAGGGCGCGGCGGGTCTGACGGTAGAGCGCGCGGATCAGCGCCGCCTTCCAATTGTTCCAGGTGGCAGGACCAACCCCGCGAATGTCGCACACTGTCAAAACCGTCAGCAGGTCCAGCCGCTTGACCGTCTGCACAGCCTTGGCAAAATCACGCACGGTGCGCGGGTCCGCGATATCCCGTTTCTGCGCCGTATCCGACATCAGCAAATGATAGCGGACCAACCATTCCACGGTTTCGCAATCGCTCTCACGCAGCCCCAGGCGCGGCGCAACCTTGCGGGCAATCCGCGCGCCCAGAATCGAGTGATCCTCTTCCCGCCCCTTGCCGATATCGTGCAACAGCAACGCCAGATACAGCACCCGACGGTCCACACCCTCGGTCAGGATACCTGACGCGACCGGCAGGTCTTCGATCAGGTCCCCCTTTTCGATCATCGCCAGCTGCGCGATGCACTGGATCGTATGTTCGTCCACCGTATAGGCGTGATACATGTTGAACTGCATCATCGCGACAATCGGTTCAAACTCTGGCAAAAACGCCGACAGCACCCCAAGCTCGTTCATCCGACGCAGGGCGCGCTCTGGATTGCCATGTTTCAGCAACAGATCCAGGAACAGCTTGCGCGCCTTCGGATCCTTGCGCATCTCGTCATCAATCAGATGCAGATTGGCCGTCACCAGCCGCATCGCATCGGGATGGATCAACATCCCCGTGCGCAACCCTTCCTCAAAGATCCGCAACAGGTTCAGCTTGTCCGACAAAAACGCCTCGGGGTCCGCAACATCCATACGGTTGTGCACCACCTGATAGCCTTCGGACACGCGCAGACGCCGCCGCAGCAGGCGCTGGAACAACGGCTTGCTCTTGACATGCATGGCCTCCAGCTTGGTCAGCAAGATGCGCGTCAGTTCCCCGACCGACGTGGTATGGCGGAAATAGTCCTGCATGAAGATTTCAACAGCACGGCGCCCCGCCCGGTCCTTGTACCCCAGCCGATCAGCCACCTCGACTTGCAGGTCAAACGTCAATTGCTCGGTCGCGCGCCCCGTCGCCAGATGCATCTGCGCGCGCACCGCCCACAAAAAGGACTGCGCCGCCTCAAACAACTGAAACTCATCCGGCAAAAACAGACCCAGCTCCACCAGCTCGGCCGGATCCTGCACCCGATGCACATATTTTGCGATCCAGAACATGGATTGCAGATCGCGCAGCCCGCCCTTGCCCTCTTTGACGTTGGGCTCAACCATATACCGCTGGCCGTACCGCCCATGACGCTTTTCGCGTTCTTCCAGCTTGGCCTCGATAAAATCCGTGGCATTCTTGGAAAACACATCCCGCTCCAGGGCGGCTTCCAACTCGACCGACAGGGCGCGGTCGCCATCCAGTTGGCGCATCTCCAACAAAGAGGTGCGAATCGTATAATCTGAGGTGCCCAGCCGCACACAATCCTGAATGGTGCGACTGGCATGGCCGACCTTCAGCTTCAGATCCCACAATATGTACAGGATCGTTTCGATCAGGCTCTCAGCCCAGGGCGTGATTTTGTAAGGGGTCAGGAACAGCAGATCGACATCCGAAAACGGCGCCATGTCACCGCGCCCATAGCCCCCCAACGCCACCAGCGAAATACGCTCGCCCGCAGTCGGGTTGGCCAGCGGGTGCAAATGCAGACGCGCCGTATCAAACGCCGCCGAGACCAGCCCATCCGTCAGATAAGTATAAGACCGGGTCAATGGCCCAGAGGCAAAAGGCGCCTGGGCAAAAGCCTCGGCAATGGTCGCGCGCCCCTCTTTGTTGGCACGGCGCAACACCTGAACCACAGCCGCCCGTTGGGCGGCTGTGTCCTGTGTTTGCGCGATGGCCAGATCAATCTGTTTCCGGATCCCGACAGTGTCGAAAATCCGCTCAGGGTCACAGATCAGACGGTCATCCGATGATGAGGCCGGCCCGCCCTTAGGAGCCGGCGCCGGAGAAGCTTCTTGGAGCGGAGTCAATCACGACCACCTTATTGTTCTGGATCGTCGCGACCGCCAGGCCGCGCTGGTTTGTGCCATTGCCCAGCAGGCGGAAGATACCGCCAACACCCTGGAACCCGGCGCTCTGCGTCAAGGCCGCCCCACTCAGCGCGTCCGACCGACCCGCCCCGACCAGGGCACCAATCGCGGCGACACCATCATAGGCCAGACCGCCAATCGGATGCGGAACGCCGCCATAGGCCGCTGAATACCGGCTCTTGAACTGTTGCGTGGCCGTTGGGTCGGGCAAGGCAAACCAGCCCCCCTGAACCCCCGGCAGCTCCAGCGTCTGTGGCGGGATATCCCAACGCGTCAGCCCGATATACTGCACGGTTTCACGCGTGACTCCGGCCTCAGGCAGCAATTGCGTGAACAAAGGCAGCGCTCCGGCAGTCGTTGCAGTCAGAAACAGCGCATCTGCACCCGAGCTGCCAACCGCGTCGCGCACCCGGGGAATCGCGTCGATAACCCCCTGCTGGCTGAGATCATACCCGACAGTCCCAGCTGTACGGGCTGAAGAGCCATTGATCCCACGTTCAATCGCCGCCCGTCCCGAGGTCCCAGCCGCATCATTGCCATGCACAACGACGATCTTGCTCTTGCCCTGCGCTGCCGCATAGCGGGCCAGACGGTTCGCCGTATTGTCAAACGTCGGGCCCAGAATGAAAACATTCCCGCCCGCAATCGCCGGGTTGTTGGAAAATGACAGCACATTGATATTCTTGCCGCGCACCGCCAGTCCCGCAGCATTGGCCGCTTCGGCATAAACCGGGCCCAGAATGATCTTGGCCCCCGCCGCAACCGCCTCGGTCGCCTTGGCCGCGGCAGTATCCGCGCGTCCAGCCGTGTCATAGACGCGCAGGTCGATATTCACGCCCTGCAAATCCCCAATGGCCAGCCGAGCGGCGTTTTCCAGGCTCTGAGCCAGAATCGCATCGCCGGACTTGCCGGACCCTTTGGGCACCAGCAAAGCGACCGGAACCGGCTTGGACGTGTCGATGCTGGGACCGCCACTGCTGATCCCAGTGGTTTCGCAAGCGGCCAGAACCAACATCGCAGCTGGCAAGACAGCGCGTGTGATCGCCTTGCGAACAAAGGTGAAAACGGCAAACATGTAAAATGTACTCCCTGTTCCGCGCGGCGTGTCAGCCCATTGATCTCCGCGCAGCGATCATAGACGTCATGAAAGTTGGGTCCAGTTTTGAATCACCAGAGCGTTAAACTTACGCCCGGTCTATACTTTGTATCGACTCCAATCGGAACCGCCCGCGACATCACTCTGCGCGCTTTGGATATTTTGGCCTCTGCCGATGTGCTGGCCGCAGAGGATACGCGCAGCCTGCGCAAGCTGATGGAGATCCACGGCGTGCCCCTGCGCGGGCGCATCGTGTTGGCCTATCATGATCACAGCGGCACGAAAGCGCGTGAAAAGCTGCTCCAGGCGCTCGCCGACGGGTCTTCGGTGGCCTATGCCTCCGAAGCGGGGACACCGCTGATTGCGGATCCGGGCTATGACCTCAGCCGCGCCGCGGCCCAGGCCGGATTTGCGGTTACGGCCGCGCCGGGGCCCAGCGCAATTCTGGCGGCACTGACCCAGGCCGGGCTACCAACAGATACGTTTTTGTTCTGTGGGTTTCTGCCCAACACGACCAAGGCCCGCCGTACACGGTTGGAGGAACTGCGCGCGATCCCCGCCACATTGGTCATGTACGAATCGCCCAAACGCACCGCCGCCACGCTCGACGACATGGTGGACGTGCTGGGCGCAGATCGCGAAGCCGCCCTCTGTCGGGAGTTAACCAAGAAATTCGAAGAAATCCGACGCGGATCTTTGGCAGAACTGGCCCTCCAAGCCCACGAAACGCCCCCAAGAGGCGAAGTTGTTCTGGTCATCGACCGCACCCGACAGGCCGAATCGTCCGAAGAAGACATCCAGGCCGCCATTGTTAAAGCGCTGTTAAACCATTCCGTGAAAGATACAGCCGAGATTGTTTCGGCCGCGCACGGCATCCCCCGGCGCAAAGCCTATCAATTGGCCCTGAAACTTGGAAAGGACCCTTCATGAACAGGACATTTTCATGACCCGGCAGTCACGTCGCAGCGAACGCTCGCTCCGCAATCATCTTGCGGGCTCAGCGGCCGAGATGAGCATATCACAGGCCTATCAGCGCCGTGGATTTGCCTTGGCACAGCATCGTTGGCGCAATGCCTCCGGCGAAATTGATCTGATTTTGCGCGACGGTGACGGCCTGATCTTTGTCGAGGTCAAGAAAAGCAAGTCGCACGCGGCTGCAGCCGAACGGATTTCGCACCGTCAAATGGCCCGTTTATACGATGCTGGGGCGCGGTATCTGGCAGAAACTGGTGCCTCAATGGATACGGATATCCGCTTTGACGTTGCTTTGGTCGATGCGCAAGGCAAGGTCGAAATACTGGAAAACGCCTTTGGTGCCTGCTGATCTGCATTGAACCCGGCGGTGCACTGGGCCATGTATTCAGTGCCAGCAAGGGGACCGCAGATGAAAATCGCCTTTCAAATGGATCCGATCGGATCCGTGGACATCAACGCCGACAGTTCATTCCGTCTCGCCGAAGAGGCGCAGGCGCGGGGCCATGAATTGTTTTTCTATCTGCCCGACAACCTCGCGTATCAGCAGGGGCGAATCACCGCGCGTGGGCAGGATATGACGATTCAGCGCGTTCCCGGTGATCCGGCTGTTCTTGGCGAGATGCGGCAAGTGGATCTTGCCGATTGGGATGTTGTCTGGCTCCGCCAGGACCCACCGTTCGACATGCACTACATCACATCGACGCATCTGCTGGATCGTCTGGCCCCCGGGACTTTGGTGGTGAATGATCCGTTCTGGGTCCGCAACTACCCCGAAAAATTGCTTGTGCTCGACTTTCCCGAGCTGACCCCACCAACCACCATTGCGCGGGATATAGAAACCCTCAAGGCGTTCAAAGCGGAACACGGGGACATCATCCTCAAACCTCTCTACGGAAACGGCGGTGCAGGCGTGTTCAAGCTGGATGCAAACGATCGCAACCTGAACTCGCTGCACGAGCTTTTCACCGGATTTTCCCGCGAACCGCTGATTGTTCAGAAATTCCTGCCGGATGTGTCCAAGGGCGACAAACGCGTGATTCTGGTCGACGGCGAACCCGTCGGCGCCATCAACCGCGTCCCCGCCGCTGGAGAGACCCGATCCAATATGCACGTCGGAGGACGCCCAGAGAAAGTGGGCCTGACGGAGCGGGATCTGGAGATTTGCGCCGCCATCGGCCCATTGCTCAAGGAAAAGGGCCAGGTCTTTGTCGGGATTGATGTGATCGGCGACTACCTGACAGAAATCAATGTCACCTCACCGACCGGCATCCAGGAGTTGGAGCGTTTTGACGGAATCAACGTCGCGGCCAAAATCTGGGATGCGATCGAGGCCCGCGTCGCCCAGGCCGAAACGGCGTAAACCCGCGCGGCATACGGTAGACAAAAGGGGCACCAGAAGTCTTTCACCCCGCCAGCGTTGCCGGCAGGCGGAACCCCAAGGCCTCAGCGATATGCGGGCGGCGCACTTTGTCGGACTGGTCCAGGTCCGCAATGGTGCGCGCCACACGCAAAACTCGATGATACCCGCGCGCTGACAGTCCGAACCGTTCAGCCGCCCGGGTGACCAGGGCGCGCCCCTCCGAATCAGGGGCCGCGATCGCCTCCAGAACCTCCCCTTCTGCATCCGCGTTCTGAAACAGATCGGGCTGATCGGCAAAACGCGCCTCCTGCACCGCCCGCGCCTGCGCGACCCGCGCAGCAACCGTGGCCGAGGTATCGCCCGAGGCTGGCAGGTCCAGATCCGAAAACGCCACCGGCGGGACCTCCAGTCGCAAATCGAACCGGTCCATCAAAGGCCCTGAAATCCGCCCCAGGTAATCTTCGCCACAGGTCGGCGCCCGGGAACAGGCACGCCCCGGATCCGCCAGATACCCACACCGACAGGGATTCGCCGCCGCCAACAACATGAACCGGCAGGGATATCTGACATGCGCATTGGCCCGCGCCACCATGACCTCACCGGTTTCAACGGGCTGGCGCAGCGTTTCCAACACGGTTCGGGCGAACTCGGGAAACTCATCCATGAACAACACCCCATTGTGCGCCAAAGAGATTTCGCCCGGCTTGGCCCCTCTTCCCCCGCCCACAATCGCAGCCATCGACGCCGTGTGATGCGGTTGGCGAAAAGGCCGCGCACGATTGATGCCACCTTCGTCCAACAATCCACATAACGAATGGATCATCGACGTCTCCAGCGCCTCGCTGGCGTCCAAAGGAGGTAAAATGCCCGGCATTCGGGCGGCCAGCATTGATTTGCCTGCCCCCGGAGAGCCGATGAAAATCATGTGGTGACGTCCAGCCGCAGCGATTTCCATCGCCCGCTTGGCCCGTTCCTGCCCTTTGACGTCCCGCAAATCCCGCTGAGGGAGGGTGCTGGACACCTCTCCCGGTTCCGCGGGCGTCAATGGCATTTGCCCGGTGAAATGGCGCACGGCCTCGGTCAGCGACGTGGCGCCGATCACCTGCGTCGCCCCGACCCAGGCCGCCTCGGCCCCTGACGCCGCAGGGCACAGCAATGCCTGATCGTTTTCAGCAGCCGCCAGCGCCGCTGGCAAGGCCCCCAAGACCGGCACCAGCGTTCCATCAAGGGACAATTCCCCCAATGCCACCGTCCCCTCGGACGCATCGCGCGGCACGATCTCCAGCGCGCTGAGCAACGCCATCGCGATCGGCAGATCAAAATGGCTGCCTTCCTTGGGCAAATTCGCCGGAGACAGGTTCACCGTGATCCGCTTGGACGGCAAGGCAATCGACATCGCGGTCAAGGCGCTGCGAATCCGGTCCCGCGCTTCGCTGACCGCCTTGTCAGGCAACCCGACAATCCCGAAATGCGGCAAACCCGCCGTCACCGCGCATTGCACTTCGACAATCCGCGCCTCAACACCTTGAAAGGCCACCGAATAGGCCCGTGCCACCATGTCAGCTGTCCCAACCCGTTATTGGCTGGACCAGCTAACCCCCTCCCGGTTTATGAAACGTTAACTTCCGTTAACCATCGCCGCGAATTTTGGCCAGGCGCCCGGATCGGCAACCGTCTTGTCCCGGCAAAACGCATTGCAGAACCCCCAACGCTGCCCGTCCAACTCCAGCACATGGGTCACAGGGTTGCCCGAATAGGGGCAGGCCGTGTTCAGGGCCGCCGTCCCCTCCACCGCACGGGCATTGCTGGCCGCACCAAAGGGCCAGGGGCCACGCGTCAGATCCTGCGGATATGGGAAAGGTTCATAGGCCACCGTAAGGCCCATCGCCCGCCATTGACGCAGGGCCGTATCCTGCAACAGATACAGACAATACGCGCGGCTCGCGTCAGAAACCGGCAACCCATAGCCGATAATCCGGGCCGCAACCGGCGTATAAAACACATCCGCCAGGCTATAGGCCCCGAACAACGGCCCCTCCTGCGCGCCGGAAACCGCGCGCGCATGCGCCCACAAGGTTTCGATCCGCGCCAGATCCGTCAGCACGCCATCAGACGGTGTATACCCTTGCCAGACATGGGATAATTGCATCGCACAATCCCCACGCAACGCCCCGAAACCGCCCACCATCTCGGCACAGAGCCAACGCGCGGCAGCACGCGCCGCCGGGTCGACAGGCCACAATCCGGCCTGCGGATGACGCTCGGCCAACGTTTCCGCCATGGCCAGGCTTTCGCCCACAACCACCCCTTCGGGCGTTCGCAGCGTCGGCACCAGCCGGGCGGGGGCCAGAGAGGCCATATCCTCGGCCATGGTCCCACCATAAAGGCCGATCATATGGATTTGATAAGGCAGGTCGAACTTCTCCAGCATCAACCAACCGCGCAAGGACCAACTGGAAAACAGGCGGTCACCAATAAAAAGATCATAAGTCATGAGGCCAAAACTAGGCGCCTCGCCCGACAGAGGTAAACAGATGATTTGTGAGGCGGATCATCACGGGAGATGATTGATCCGCGCAACCTCCCAGCCTGCATCGAAATGATGCAATTCCGTAATCGACAGATTGTCGATCCGATGGGCAAAAACCTGCTCTGGCGTCAATCTTTCCGCCCGCTGCACCTGCGTCAGGATGGCCCCGAAATGCGCCACGATGATGATGTCACGCCCGGGATGGCCCGCAATCAGACGATCAATCGCCGCGTCGACCCTGGCCGCGACCTCGTTCCAGGTTTCCCCGCCCGGCGCGCGCACATCCCCCGGTTCCTCCCAAAATGCGCGGATGTGGTTGGGGTCCTCTGCCTCGATCTCGTCAAACCTGCGCAGCTCCCAGGCACCAAAGTTGATCTCGCGCAGATCCGGGTCATGCGCCAACCGCGGCCGACCGGCGGCTATCGCCGTGGCCGTGTCCGCAGCACGGCTCAGGTCGGACGAAATGACCAGGCCATCCGCCGGCAAAAACTCGGCCACACGCCCAACCAGGGCCGCATCACTCAGATCAGCCGGCAGATCCGACCAGCCCACCATGGTCCGGGCATGCGTCGGCCCGTGACGCACCAGATGCAAACGGGTCATGGCGCCCCCTTCAAATATCGCGGCAGCCCGGCAACCACCTGCACAACCGTCCCCGCCTGCGCCGCCAACGCAATGTTCAACCGCCCCTGCGCCTCGCGAAACCGCCGACTCAGCGCGTTTTCAGGCACGATCCCGTGCCCCACCTCGTTTGTGACGACCACCAAATGCGCCGGGCAGGCCCGAATGGCCGCCATCAGCCAGTCCGTTTCGGCCGGCAAATCGGCATCCATCAACAATTTGTTACTCAGCCACATGGTTGCGCAATCGAATAAACAAATCTGATCAGCCGCCAAAGCCCCCAGATGCTCTGCGGCCTCCTGCGGCGCCTCGACCGTGCTCCAATCGTCTCCGCGCCGCTCCAGATGCAGCCGGATTTTTTCAACCATTTCAGCATCCAAGGCCTGTGCCGTGGCCAAATAAACCTTTGGACGCCCCGCTGCCTCAACCAGGCGTTCAGCAAAAGCGCTCTTGCCAGATGCCGCGCCCCCCATAACCAGAGTCAGATTTTCCTGATCCAATGGACCCCCCCAAATATTTCACACCCACAAAGTGATCCGCATGTAACAATGGGCCGTACTTGTATCAAAGCACAATGCTGAACTGGCCGCTGTCCGCGCACAGACGAGGGAGGACCACGATGTATACTGTAAACGAGTCAAAGACATTATCCCGTCAAGCCATGAAGGCCGAGCTTCTCGATGCCGAAACCGAACTCCGTCTCGCCCGTGCATGGCGCGATGACGCAGACGAGGCGGCACTGCATCGGTTGATCTCGGCCTATATGCGTTTAGCCATTTCCATGGCGTCAAAGTTCCGCCGGTACGGCGCTCCTATGAACGACCTGATCCAAGAGGCCGGTTTGGGCCTGATGAAAGCCGCGTATAAATTTGATCCCGATCGCGGTGTACGCTTTTCGACCTATGCGGTCTGGTGGATCAAGGCGTCGATCCAGGACTATGTCATGCGCAACTGGTCAATGGTGCGCACCGGGTCGACGTCCTCGCAAAAATCGCTGTTCTTCAACCTCAAACGCGTTCAGGCCCGGCTGGAACGCGAAGCGCAATCCTCTGGCGTTGATCTGGACCGCTACCAATTGCGCCAATTGATCTCGACCGAAATCGGCGTACCGTTGCGGGACGTGGAGATGATGGAGGGCCGTCTGGGCGGGTCGGATATGTCACTGAACGCCACCCAATCCGCCGAGGATGAAGGCCGCGAATGGATCGACACGCTAGAGGATGACGCGACCCAGGCCTCCGAACTCTACGAAGAGGCGCATGATCAGCAACAGCTGCGCGAATGGCTGGTAACGGCCATGGACGCCCTGAGCGAGCGCGAAAAATTCATCGTCCGCGAACGCAAGCTGCGTGATCAGCCGCGCACTCTCGAAAGTTTGGGCAAAGAGCTGCAATTGTCCAAGGAACGCGTCCGCCAACTGGAAGCGGCCGCATTCAAAAAGATGCGCAAGAACCTTGAAGGGCAGTCGCAAGAGGTGCAATTGCTGCTGGCATGAGTGTGTTTCGCGCGATTGCGCTGTGTATTGTTTGTGCTGCGTACCCCGCTTGGGCATCCGCAGGCCCCCCTGTGCCTGCGGATGCGCGCCCCAGTGACATCGTGTTTCTGGGCGAAGTGCATGACAATCCGGCCCATCATGCAAATCAGGCGGCCTGGGTGTCTGAACTCGCGCCAAAGGCGCTTGTCTTCGAAATGATCACACCGCAACTTGCCTCCACCCTGACGCCGGATCTGCTGGGTGACGAACAGGCGTTGGAGGCCGCGCTCGGCTGGAACCAAAGCGGATGGCCGGATTTCGCGATGTATTATCCGATTTTCACCGCGTCCGACGCTCAGATCTATGGTGCTGCCGTTCCGGGTCAAACCGCGCGCGCGGTCATGAAAACCGGATCAGGCGCGGCCATGACACCGCAGGATGTCGCCGCCTTTGGCCTGAACGAGGCACTGCCCCAGGATCAGCAGGCCAAACGCGAAGCGATGCAAATGGCCGCGCATTGTGACGCGCTCCCGGCCGAGCTGCTGTCAGGCATGGTCAATGTGCAACGTGTCCGCGACGCAGTGCTGGCCCGTCAGGCGCTGCGGGCCCTGGAACAGACCGGCGGCCCGGTCGTCGTCGTCACAGGGAATGGCCACGCTCGACTCGATTGGGGCGCTCCGGCTGCCGTGGCGCGGGTGGCGCCACAGGTCACGGTCTATGCCCTGGCGCAATCCGAAGCCGGCCAATCGCCCGCAGGCGGGTTCGACGGCATCCTCGACACCGCAGCCGCCGAGCGGCCAGACCCCTGCGCGGCCTTCAAGTAACCGTATCCAATCAGCATCACCAAAAATCGCCGCACTGGCGGATTGGCCCCCACCGCCCTATTCTCGGTGCAACAGTCACGCCAGGACGTCCCCATGCTCAACTCAAAGCGCATCCTTTTGATCATTGCCGGCGGCATTGCTGCCTATAAATCGCTGGACCTGATCCGCCGCCTGCGCGAACGCGGCGCACAGGTGACACCGGTGATGACCCGATCCGCCGGCGCCTTTGTGACACCGCTCTCGGTATCGGCCCTGGCTGGCGAAGCTGTACACCAAGACCTCTTCGACCTCACCAGCGAGGCTGAAATGGGCCATATCCAACTGTCGCGCAGCGCCGATCTGCTGGTTGTGGCCCCTGCCACTGCAGATCTGATGGGCAAAATGGCAAACGGGCTGGCCGATGACCTGGCTTCGACCCTGCTGATGGCCACCGACACGCCTGTTTTGCTGGCCCCGGCCATGAATGTGCGCATGTGGCAGCACCCGGCGGTTCAACGCAACATCGCCACGCTTGAGGCCGACGGCGTGCAATTTGTCGGCCCCAATGATGGCGACATGGCCTGTGGCGAATATGGCCCCGGGCGCATGGCCGAACCGCTCGAGATCGTCTCGGCCATCACCACCGCCCTTCAGGCCGGCCCCCTCAGCGGGCGGCACGTCTTGGTCACTTCGGGGCCGACCCATGAACCGATCGACCCGGTACGCTACATCGCCAACCGCTCGTCCGGGGCACAGGGCACGGCCTTGGCACAGGCCCTCGCCGCATTGGGCGCAAAGGTCACCTTTGTCACCGGCCCCGCCGATGTGCCCCCGCCGGCAGGTGTCACAGTGGTGCCCGTGCAATCCGCCCGCGACATGCTGGCCGCCGTCCAGGCCGCGCTGCCCGCCGACGCTGCGGTCTTTGCCGCCGCCGTCGCAGACTGGCGGGTCACTTCCGCCTCTGATCGCAAGCTGAAGAAATCCAAGGACGGCCTGCCAACGCTTGAATTCGCCGAAAACCCCGACATCCTGGCCACAATCAGCCAAAGCCACAACATTCGCCCCGGCCTGGTTGTCGGCTTTGCCGCCGAAACAGACGATGTCATCCAGAACGCCACCGCCAAACGGCTGCGCAAAGGCTGCGACTGGATCGTGGCCAATGACGTCAGCCCGGCAACTGGGATCATGGGCGGCAGCGAAAACGCCGTGACGCTGATCACCGAAACCGGCGCCGATAGCTGGCCCCGCATGACAAAACACGCGGTCGCCAAACTCTTGGCCCAGCGCATCGCTGACGCTCTGACCAAAACCTGACGCAATACGCCAACCAACCGACAAAACCTTCGACGAACACAGAGGACAAATATGGTCACGATCCGCATGTCCTGGCTGGACGAGGCCGACCCGACGCTCGGCCTGCCACAATATGAAACCGCAGGCGCCGCAGGCGCGGACCTGAGGGCGAACCTCGCCGACCGAGCCCCCCTCACACTCGCGCCCGGCGCCCGCGCCCTTGTGCCCACCGGCCTGCGAATCGAAATTCCCGCGGGGTATGAGGCACAGGTCCGGCCCCGCTCTGGCCTCGCGCTGAAACACGGGATCACCCTGCCCAACAGCCCCGGCACCATCGACAGCGATTATCGCGGGCCGCTGGGCGTCATCGTGCTGAACGCCGGGCAGGACTCGTTTCAAATCTCCCACGGTGACCGGATCGCTCAACTGGTGATCGCGCCCGTGCTGCAAGCCCGGTTTGAAACCGGCCCCCTCTCTGAAACGCAACGCGGCTCTGGCGGCTTTGGCTCGACCGGCACAAGCTGATGGGGCTGGTCTTCCTCCTTATGGGCGGGCTTTGGGCGCTGGGCATGGTGTTTGGCGTGCCTTCCAGACAACGTCTGGCCGCGATCGCCGTAGTGTTGCTGGCCGTGGTCCTGGCCCATCTGGTCCTGCCCGATGGCAACGGGCTGCGCATGGCCACTGGCGGATCCGTCGCGCCCTGGCTTTTGCTGATCGCCCTGGTCGCCATGGTGTTGATCTACCGTCAGGGGTTAGGATGGCTGCGCCGCAAGGCCGACAGTCGCGAGGATCCCCCAATGAGCCACCCCAAACCCACTTTCTCCGAAACAGAGCTGAACAGATATGCCCGCCATATCGTGCTGCGCGAAATCGGCGGGCCCGGGCAAAAGGCAATGAAAGAGGCCCGCGTGCTGGTGATCGGCGCAGGCGGGCTGGGCGCCCCGGCCCTGCAATACCTCGCCGCAGCCGGGGTCGGCACCATTGGCGTGATCGACCATGACGAGGTTGATAACGCCAATCTGCAACGGCAGGTGATCCATACCGACGCCCGCATCGGCATGCCCAAGGTGTTTTCCGCCGAAACTGCCATGCGCGAACAGAACCCGCATGTCACGGTGCACCCCTATCACCGCCGCCTGACAGCCGAGATCGCGGCCGACCTGTTTGACGACTATGACATCGTGCTGGACGGAACCGACAATTTCGACACCCGCTACCTGGCCAATTCAGCCGCCGTCGCGGCGGGCATTCCCCTGGTGTCCGGCGCCCTGGCGCAATGGGAAGGTCAGATCAGCATTTTTGACCCAAAACAGGACGCACCCTGCTATCAATGCGTCTTCCCCGAAGCCCCCGCCCCGGGGCTGGCCCCCTCCTGCGCCGAGGCCGGCGTCATCGGTCCCCTGCCCGGCGTCATCGGCGCCATGATGGCACTGGAGACCATCAAGCTGATCACCGGCGCGGGCAAGCCGCTGCGCGGCCAGATGCTGATCTACGATGCCCTCTACGCCGACGCGCGCCGGATCACGCTCAGCCGACGCGCCGATTGCCCGATCTGCGGCGGCTAAGATCGTGCACCGGCACGCTCTGCCTCACAACACCATGTCCAGGTCCGCAATCAGATCCTCGGGCTCTTCCAGCCCGACAGACATGCGGAAAATACCGTCGCCCGCAAAGCGGCGGTAATCCTCGGCAGCAGCGCCGGTCAACCGGAACGAGGTCTCCATCAAGCCTGCGGTCTCCATCCAAAAGATCAGACTGCGATGATGACCCAGCGAAACGGCGTAGTGAATAATCTCCATCCGCTCGATCATCAGCTGGGCAATCCGCTGACCGGTTGCCGCATCACCAACCTGAAAACTCAACATGCCAGACATGTTCTTCATCTGACGGCGGGCCAGTTCATGCTGCGGATGAGACGCCAGCCCGGGATAGATCACCTGAGTCACACGCGGATGCGCCTCCAGCCACTCGGCCACGGCCTGCGCCCCCTGCGCATGCGCCCGCATCCGCAAGGGCAAGGTCGACGCCCCCCGCGCAATCAGCCAGGCATTGAACGGCGACAGAACACCGCCATGATGAATCCCCGCCTCGATCCGCATCTGCCGGATCAGATCAGCCGAGCCACACACCGCGCCACCCAGCGCATCTCCATGCCCGCCAATGAATTTGGTGATCGAATGCATCACCAGATCCACACCCAAAGCGCCCGTATCCATGCCAAGCGGCGAACTGAACGTCGCATCGCAGCTGACCAGCGCCCCGGCCTCATGCGCCAGCCTGGACACGGCCGCCAGATCGGTCAGCCGCCCGATCGGATTGGCCGGCGACTCGGTATGAACCAGCCGCGTATTGGGCCGCAACGCCTCGGCCACGGCCTGCAGATCCGACATGTTGACGACACTTGCCTCGATCCCCAGACGCGGCAGCGTATCACGTGCCAGCTCGGCCACACCGGCATAAGAAACGTCGCTGACCAGAACATGATCGCCCGCACTCAGAAACGTCAGAAAGATCGCCGAGGCCGCCGCCATCCCCGATGCTGTACACAAACAAGCCTCGGTGCCCTGCATGGCGGCAATCTTGGCTTCCAGCATATCAACCGTCGGATTGGCCCAGCGCGTGTAGGAATAGGGGCTGTCCGGCGTGATATCATGAGCCGAAAACCCTGAAATACTATCCGAAACATAGGCCGACGACATATGGATCGCCGGCGCCGACGCACCCGTGGCCGGATCCGGCGCCTCACCTGCGTGAATTGCGGTCGTCATCGCGCCGCGCGGTCTGTTGGAACGGATCATCAGGGCCTCTCCTGCATTGGAATGTGCCAGAGGTTTACGCGCCTATCCAAACGACACAAGCACGAAATCGGCATCCCCTATGGACCCGCAGGCACCGCGCGCATAGCTATACATCCAAAGGAGACCGACGATGACCAACCCGATCCTGCAGCCCTGGACAACCGCTTTTGGCCTGGCCCCATTCGATACCATCTCTGACGATGATTTCGAGCCCGCCCTGACCGAGGCCCTGGCCTCTCACAAGGCCCAGATCGCGGCCATCGCAGACTCGACCGCCGCGCCCAGCTTTGCCAATACAATCGAGGCTCTGGAGGCCGCAGGTCAGGATCTGGACAAGGTGCTCAGCGTCTTTTTCACCGTCAGCGGCGCCGACAGCAACCCCAAACGAGAAGAGTTGCAGCGCAGCTTCTCTCCGCTGCTGGCCGCGCATTTTGCCGAAATCACCGCAAACTCGGCCCTGTTCGCCCGCATCGACGCCCTCTGGGACCAACGCGAAAAACTCGACCTGACGGCGGAACAGGCCCGGGTGCTCATGCTCAGCCGACGCAATTTCGTCCGCTCCGGCGCCGCACTCCAGGGGCAGGCCGAAACCCGCATGAAGGAAATCAAGGGACGACTGGCCCAGCTCGGCACCAGCTTTGGCCAGAACCTGCTGGCCGACGAACGCGATTGGTTCATGGAGCTGGGCCCGCAGGATACCGAAGGCCTGCCAGATTTCCTGCTGGATGCGGCCCGCGCGGCCGGTCAGGACAAAGGCCTGGACAGCCCGGTGATCACCCTGTCGCGCTCTCTGATCGTGCCATTCCTGCAATTCTCCACCCGGCGCGACCTGCGCGAAACAGCTTACAAGGCCTGGGCCGCGCGCGGGGCCAATGGCGGCGCCACCGACAATCAGCAAATCGCCCTCGAAACCCTGGCCTTGCGCCAGGAACAGGCCGCACTGCTGGGCTACGACGATTTCGCCACGTTCAAGCTTGAACCGGAAATGGCCGGCACACCCGATGCCGTGCGCGATCTGCTCAAATCGGTCTGGACCCCGGCCTGCGCCCAGGCCGAGGCCGATCAGGCCAAACTGACCGAAATGATGCAGGCCGATGGCATAAATGGCCCGCTGGAACCCTGGGACTGGCGCTACTACTCCGAAAAACGCCGGGTCGCCGAACATGATCTGAACGAGGCCGAGCTCAAGCCCTATCTCCAGCTCGATCGCATGGTCGAGGCCGCCTTTGCCTGCGCCACACGGCTCTTTGGTCTGTCCTTCAAACCGGTCGACGTGCCGCTCTATCACCCCGATTGCCAGGCCTGGGAGGTGTCCCGCGACGGCCAGCACATCGCATTGTTCATCGGCGACTATTTCGCCCGCCCCTCCAAACGCTCGGGCGCCTGGTGCAGCGCGATGCGCGCCCAGGCCAAGTTCCCCGAACCCCAAACGCCCATCGTGATCAACGTCTGCAACTTCACCAAAGGCAGCCCCGCCCTGCTCAGCTATGATGACGCCCGCACCGTATTTCACGAATTCGGCCACGCCCTGCATCAAATGCTCAGCGATGTGACCTATGAAAGCGTGTCGGGCACATCCGTGGCCCGGGATTTTGTCGAACTGCCCAGCCAGCTTTACGAACACTGGCTGGAGGTGCCCAGCGTTCTGTCCGAATTCGCCACACATGCCGAAACCGGCGCCGCGATGCCTCAACATCTGCTGGACAAGGTGCTGGCCGCCGCGACCTATGACATGGGCTTTCAAACGGTCGAATACGTCGCCTCGGCGCTGGTCGATCTAGAGCTGCACAACACCGCCGCACCACAGGATCTGATCGCCGCACAAACCGACATCCTGCAAACCATCGGCATGCCGCATGCCATCGGAATGCGCCACGCCAGCCCGCATTTCGCCCATGTCTTTGCCGGTGACGGATACTCCAGCCGCTACTACAGCTACATGTGGTCCGAGGTCATGGACGCCGACGCATTCGGCGCCTTCGAAGATGTCGGCGATCCCTTCGATCCCGCCACAGCCCGCCTGCTGGAACAAACCGTGCTCTCCAGCGGCGGCGCCGAGGCGCCCGAGGTGCTCTACACTGCCTTTCGCGGGCGCCTGCCGGGGGTCGAGGCCTTGCTCAAAGGGCGCGGTCTGGCGGCATAAGCGCAAATCAAGGGTTGACCCAAGGCCCCATTTTGGGCTGCCTTGGGTCAATGAATGAACCCGACCACATCCCATTTGCCGCGGCGCTGGAACATCTGACAGGCCCCTGTCGCGGGCAATTGTCCTGGGTCACCAACGACGCCGCGCAAGCCTGGTTTGCCGCAGGCCAGCCGTTTCGCATCCGGGCGCCGGACCAACCGGTCCCAGACGCCCGCTGTGTCGCGCGCTTCACCCGGGAAGCGGACGGGTTTCAGATACACGCCACAGGCACCTGCCCGATCTGGGTCAACCGCCAACCGGTCGAACAGGCCGTTTTGCGCCACGGCGACATGATCGAATTCGGCGAGGACGGGCCACTCTCGCGCATCCGCATCTATTCCGAAGATCACCGGCCAGACCCGACAGTCTCCGAAATCCTCAGCGACGCCAACTCCTACATCCGTTCCAGCCGGCGCGCGCTGCCGGTGCGCCTGGCACGCGGAGCCGGCGGGGCCATCCGCCGGGTGCTGTTTCAGACAACCGTTCTGTTTCGCGTCATGGTCCTGGCCCTGCTGGCCGCTATCTTTACCCTGCTCTTCTGGCAATGGCGCATAGATCAAACCCTGATCGCCTCGGTCGACCGACAGGTCGGCGCATTGGCCTCTGACGTCGAACGCACCCGACTGGAGGCCCTGCGCCCCGAAGATCTGACCGCCCTGCGTCAGGACCTCAGCGGCTCGCTCGACCGGCTGGACAGCCTGGAGGCCCAACGCGAAGCCGCCACACAAGTCATTGCAGACGCACGCAGCTCGGTGGTGTTCCTACAGGCCTCTTATGGGCTGCAACACAAGGAATCAGGCAAAATGCTGCGCCATCAAATGGATTTTGGCGGCGAGCTGGCCTACGACGATGACGGAAGCCCACGCTTCACCCTCGATCCCGGCGGGCCCGTGGCCGAAGCGCAGATCACCGGCACCGGCTTTCTCATCGCCGATGATGGCCGGTTGGTCACAAACCGCCATGTCGCCCACCCGTGGGAGGACGACCACGACCCAAGCTCCTCAGAGATGCAGCCGGTCATGCTCCGCTTTCAGGCCTGGTTTCCCGGACATGCCGCGCCCATACCGGTCACGACCATCGCCGTATCAGACCGCGTCGATCTGGCCGTCCTGCGTTTGGAAACCCCGCCAGACTCCGCCACAGGCCTGCAAATCGCAACAGCCCCCTCCGCCTCGGGCGAAGCCATCATCGTCATGGGCTACCCAACCGGCCTGCGCTCGCTTCTGGCCCAATCCGGCGAAGACTTTGTCGCGCAATTGGAAAAGGACGGTGAAACCGGGTTCTGGGCCGTCGCCTCCCGACTGGGTCAGGCCAATCTGATCGCCCCCTTGTCTACACGCGGCATTATCGGGCGCGTCAGCCAGCCCACCATGGTCTATGACGCCGAAACCACCCATGGCGGCAGCGGCGGCCCGGTGCTCGACATGACCGGAGCCGTCGTGGCCGTCAACACGGCCATCATCCCCGAATTTGGCGGCTCGAACCTGGGTGTGCCGGCCGCGCATATCCGCGCCCTGTTGCGCGACGCCTCTCAGTAACGCGCGCCCAAAGGCAGCACCGCTTACGCAGCGCGGGCGAAAACGGACCGTATATGCGCCGCCGTTTCCACCGGATGCGAAACCGGCACCATATGGCCCGCCCCCTCAACCACCACGCTTTCCCCCTGGACCAGCCGACGGGCCAGGCCGTCATTCACCACCGGAACGATCTGATGGCACAGCGCCCCCCGGATCAGCAGAGCCGGCATCGACGCCCGTGCCAGACGCTCTGGCGCCAGCAACCCGGCCCGGTCCATCACCGCCGACCCGCTGGCCTGAACAACATGAATCCCCCGAATCATCGCATTGCGTGTCTGATCCGGCAGATCATCCCAACGCGCCCCATCGCCATCGCCCCACATGCGGTTGAACCTGCGGGCGGCCAAAACCTCATCCCCCTGCTCAAACGCTTCAAACACAGGTCGCGCATCACTTTGCTGGCGCTCCAGGGTCTCCGGATCATCCAGCGCCGCAATGGCAAACAATACCGGCTCAATCATCGTGACGCTGCGCACCAGCTCGGGATATTCCACCGCCAGACGCAAGGCCACCGTGCCCCCGAACGAATGCCCAATCACATCCATCCGTTCTGACAAAAACGGCAACACCGCCTCGACCATCCGATCCTGAAAATCGCCCTCCCGGTCCCAATCGGGACTGGCCCCATGCGACAACATGTCTGGCGCCACAAAAGTGCACTCGTCCATCTTCTCACTCAAAGCCCGCCACGCGCCGGAAAACCCAATGGTACAATGCAACGCCAAAACCTTGCGCGCCCCTGTGCCCAGAATGCGATGCGCCAGCGGCTGCGGAATCGTCGACGCCTCTGTCATGCCCGGTGACCGTGGCCCGACACAGAGCAACAGAGTGTTTCATATTTGCGCGGATGCATATTCATTTCCCAAGTTCCTCAAGCAGCAAGCTTTGCGAGACGGTACGCCCATGCTAAGCGGTGTCAACATCACGAATCTGTCACATTCCTGCTGCTGCACACGGAACATCCTCATGGCTACACTCACCGAACCCAAGCTGATCGCTGGGAACGCAAACCCTATGCTTGCGCAAGCTATTGCACGCAGGATGACAATGCACCGCGGGACGCACATCGGGCTGGTCGATGCCCGCGTCGAGCGTTTCAACGACGGCGAGATTTTTGTCGAAGTTTATGAAAACGTCCGGGGCGAGGATATGTTCCTGATCCAGCCCACATCGAACCCCGCAAATGACAATCTGATGGAACTGCTCATCATGGCCGACGGCCTGCGCCGGTCCTCCGCGGCCCGGATCACTGCGGTGCTGCCCTATTTCGGCTATGCCCGCCAGGATCGCCGCACCAAGGCCCGCACGCCGATCTCTGCCAAACTGGTCGCCAACATGCTGGTCGGCGCCGGGATCGAGCGGGTGCTGACAATGGACCTGCACGCCGCCCAGATCCAGGGCTTCTTTGATATTCCCGTCGACAACCTCTACGCCAGCCCGGTCTTCGCGCTGGATGTGCGCTCGCAATTCAAAGGGCAGATGGATGACATCATGGTCGTCTCGCCCGATGTGGGCGGCGTCGCCCGCGCACGCGAACTGGCAAAACGGATCGAGGCCCCCCTCTCCATCGTCGACAAACGGCGCGAAAAGGCCGGCGAAGTGGCAGAAATGACCATCATCGGCAACGTCGAGGGCAAGATCTGCCTGATTGTCGACGACATCTGCGATACCGCAGGCACCCTATGCAAGGCGGCCGAGCAACTCATCGCCAGCGGCGCCAAAGAGGTGCACGCCTATATCAGCCACGGTGTCCTCAGCGGGCCAGCAGTCGAGCGCGTGACCAACTCGGTCATGAAATCCCTGGTGATCACCGACACAATCGCCCCAACCGAACCGGTCAAGGCCGCGCCGAATATCCGCATCGTGCCAATGGCACCGATCTTTGCTCAGGCCATCCTGAATATCTGGAACGGAACTTCGGTCTCTTCGCTGTTTGATGACACCACTTTGTCACCAATCTACGAACCCCTCTATACATCGGACTAGGTCCAGAGCCCTACAGCCGGCCCTTGGGATCAATACAAATCCCAGGCGTCCGGGTCCGCAAGCTCGCCAATTGCCATCCAATTGATACGCATACGGGCAAAGCGGGAATCACCCCAGGTGCGAAACACCAATTCGCAGCCATGCGGCGTGATACTGTCCACCGACACCTCGGCCCTGACAGCGGCCGAGGTATCCGCATCCCATAACGAAATAGATGCCTGAACGACCGGCGATACGGCAAAACTTTCGCTGAACTGAACCGCGCGCCGCCGCTCACGTGGACCTTTGCCAGTCCACATTTCGCCACCATTTTCAAAATCCGAGAAAATGGAAGTATCGCCACGGTCAATTCCGACCAGATTAGAGCGTATTCTCTGCATATTCGTTTCGGATCACGTCCAATATTTCAAACCCGGTTACCTTGGCAAATCTTGCCGCCGTCGCAAGCCATTTCGCCACAGGCCGGATGACCGCATAACACGAATCGGCCACCTATCGCAGCCCCTTTCGTTGAATGCTTCGCAGAAACAACAGCTCACAAACAAAAACCGGCCCCGAATGGGGCCGGCTTTCCGTCTGAAAGTGTCTGACTTCAGACCATGTTTTCCGCCAGTTGCGCCAAATCTGCCAGGCTCTTGGCCGTCGCATCCTTGACGTGATCCTCAGCCGCTTCATGCGCAGCCTCAGCATCCTGACGCAGACCTTCCAAGAACTCGGGCGTCGCGTCACCACGCGCCACGGCCTTTTCGGCCAAAACCGAAGTACCGCCCGCGTTGATCTCGGCGAACCCGCCAGACACGATATATTCATCCGTGCCGGACGGCCCCTCAACCCGCAGGATACCAGGGCGCAGCGTCGTGATTGTCGGCATATGGTTGGCCATAGCCGTCATGTCGCCCTCGGCACCCGGAATGGACACAGAGGTCACTTCCATAGAAGCCAACCGCCGCTCCGGGCTTACCAGGTCAAATTGCATCGTGTCAGCCATATCGGATCCTTACGCAGCTTCTGCCGCCATCTTTTCGGCTTTTGCGATCACGTCAGCGATACCGCCCACCATATAGAACGCCGCTTCTGGCAGGTGATCGTATTCGCCGGCAACAACCGCCTTGAAGGACGAAACCGTATCTTCCAGAGGCACCTGAACACCGTCAGAACCGGTGAAGACCTTCGCAACGTCAAACGGCTGCGACAGGAAGCGCTGGATTTTCCGGGCGCGGGCCACGGTCAGCTTGTCCTCTTCGCTCAGTTCGTCCATCCCCAGAATGGCGATGATGTCCTGCAACGACTTGTACCGCTGCAAAATCCCCTGAACGTCACGGGCAACCTGATAGTGCTCTTCACCGATGACCTGAGGGTCCATCAGACGGGATGTGGAATCCAGCGGGTCAACCGCAGGATAAATCCCCAGCTCGGAAATCGCCCGGTTCAAAACGGTTGTCGCATCAAGGTGCGCAAAGGTGGTCGCAGGTGCCGGGTCAGTAAGGTCATCCGCAGGCACGTAAACCGCTTGGATCGAGGTGATCGAACCGTTCTTGGTCGATGTAATCCGTTCCTGCATCGCCCCCATGTCGGTGGCCAATGTCGGCTGATAACCAACCGCCGAAGGAATACGACCCAGCAGAGCGGACATTTCCGAACCCGCTTGCGTAAACCGGAAGATGTTGTCGACAAAGAACAGAACGTCTGTCCCGGTCGCATCACGGAACTGCTCGGCCAGGGTCAGGCCGGTCAGAGCGATCCGTGCACGCGCACCCGGAGGCTCGTTCATCTGACCGAACACCAGCGCGATTTTGGAATCAGGCAGGTTGTCAGGTGTCAGAACGCCCGATTCGATCATCTCGTGATACAGGTCGTTCCCTTCACGGGTCCGCTCGCCCACGCCGGCAAAAACCGACAGGCCCGAGTGCACTTTGGCGATGTTGTTGATCAGTTCCTGAATAAGAACCGTCTTGCCAACACCCGCACCCCCAAAGAGGCCAATTTTACCACCCTTGGAGTAAGGCGCCAACAGGTCGATGACCTTGATGCCGGTCACCAGAACCTCGGCCTCGGTCGCCTGATCGGCGAAGTCGGGCGCAGGCTGGTGGATCGAGCGGCGCTCTGTCGCTTCGACAGGGCCCTTTTCGTCGATCGGCTCGCCGGTCACGTTCAGAATACGACCCAATGTGGCCGTCCCAACCGGAACGCTGATCGCGTCGCCCGTGTCGGTCACGGCCTGACCGCGGATCAAACCTTCGGTCGCGTCCATCGCGATGGCCCGGATGGTGTTTTCACCCAGGTGCTGCGCGACCTCCAGAACCAGTGTCTTGCCGTTGTTGTCGGTGGTCAGAGCGTTCAGAATTTCAGGCAGCACGCCGTCGAACTGCACGTCCACGACGGCGCCGATGATCTGCGTGACCTTGCCATTTGCAGTAGCCATGTTTGGTCTCCGGTTCTCTTACAGCGCTTCCGCGCCGGAAATAATTTCAATCAGCTCGTTCGTGATCACAGCCTGACGCGAGCGGTTGTACTGAATCGTCAGCTTATCGATCATGTCGCCAGCGTTGCGGGTGGCGTTGTCCATTGCAGACATCCGCGCCCCCTGCTCCGAAGCAGCATTTTCGAGCAATCCACTAAAGATCTGCGTCGCGATGCTGCGCGGCAACAAATCAGCCAGGATCTCTTCTTCGCCCGGTTCATACTCATAGAACGCGCCATCGTCGCCGTCCTGAGCTTCGAACACAGCAGGAATAATCTGCTGCGCCGTCGGGGTCTGACTGACCACATTGACGAACTTTGCGTAAAACAGCGTTGCCACGTCAAATTCGCCACCGTCAAAACGGTTCAGAACATCACGCGCGACGTCCTGCGCATTGGCATAGCCCATGCGCTTGACCTCGGTCATGTCGACATGACCAACAAAAGCATCGCCCAGATCGCGTTTCAACTGATCACGGCCCTTCTTGCCGACGGTCAGAATCTTGACGGTCTTCCCGGCTGCTTTCAACTCGCCCGCTTTGACACGGGCCAGCTTTGCAATGTTCGAGTTGAAGCCACCGCACAAGCCCCGCTCAGCGGTCATGACGATCAGCAAATGCACCTGATCGGCACCTGTTCCCGTCAATAGCTTGGGTCCGCTATCGCTCCCACCGATCGAAGAGGCCAACCCCGCCATCACGGCATTGAACCGCTCTGTGTAGGGGCGTGCTTCTTCGGCCGACTCTTGCGCCCGCCGCAGTTTTGCGGCGGCCACCATCTGCATGGCCTTTGTGATCTTGCGGGTCGATTTGACCGACTCGATCCTGTTTTTCAGGTCCTTGAGAGAAGGCATGTCCCAACTCTCTCCTTATGCGAATGTGGCGGCGAAGTCGTCGATAGCAGCCTTGAGTTTGGCCTCGGCGTCGCCCTTGATCTTAGGATCTTCGTCGGTCAGCCACGCCAGCGTATCCGCGCCTTTGCCACGCATGTGGCTGATCAGCCCGGCTTCCCAGCGGCCAACGTCTCTGATTTCGACATCGTCCAGATAGCCGTTTGTGCCTGCATAGATCACGCAAACGATTTCCGCGTTGGTCAGCGGCGAATACTGTGGCTGCTTCATCAACTCGGTCAGACGCGCACCCCTGCTCAGCAACTGCTGAGTTGCGGTATCCAGATCCGAACCAAACTGAGCAAAGGCCGCCATCTCGCGATACTGGGCCAGCGACAGTTTCACCGGACCGGCAACCGACTTCATCGAGTTGGTCTGAGCCGAAGAGCCCACACGCGAAACCGACAGACCGGTGTTCACAGCCGGGCGGATACCCTGATAGAACAGCTCGGTTTCCAGAAAGATCTGACCGTCGGTGATCGAAATCACGTTGGTCGGAATAAAGGCCGAAACGTCGCCGCCCTGGGTTTCGATGATCGGCAGCGCGGTCAGCGACCCGGCGCCAAAATCTTCGTTCAGCTTCGCAGACCGTTCCAACAAACGAGAGTGCAGATAGAAAACGTCACCAGGATAGGCTTCGCGACCAGGTGGACGACGCAGCAACAGCGACATCTGACGATAGGCAACGGCCTGTTTGGAAAGATCATCATAGACGATCAGCGCGTGCTTGCCGCTGTCGCGGAAATATTCCGCCATCGCGGTCGCCGCATAGGGCGCCAGGAACTGCATTGGCGCCGGGTCAGAGGCTGTCGCCGCGACAACAATGGAATATTCCATCGCGCCGGTTTCTTCCAGCTTCTTCACCAGCTGCGCAACGGTCGAGCGTTTCTGACCAATCGCAACATAAACGCAGTACAGTTTCTTGCTCTCGTCGTCGCCAGCCGCGTCGTTATAGACCTTCTGGTTCAGGATCGTATCCAGCGCCACAGCGGTCTTACCGGTCTGACGGTCACCAATGATCAGCTCGCGCTGGCCACGGCCAATCGGGATCATCGCGTCAACCGATTTCAGGCCGGTTGCCATCGGCTCGTGCACCGATTTCCGTGGGATGATGCCCGGCGCCTTGACGTCCGCAACAAAACGCTCGGTTGCCTCGATCGGGCCCTTGCCGTCCAGCGGGTTGCCCAGACCGTCAACAACACGACCCAGCAGACCCATGCCGCCAGGCACGTCCACGATCGAGTTGGTGCGCTTGACCGTGTCACCTTCTTTGATGTCCCGGTCGGAACCAAAGATAACAACACCGACGTTGTCACTCTCCAGGTTCAGCGCCATCCCCATGATCTTGCCAGGAAACTCGACCATTTCACCGGCCTGCACGTTGTCCAGACCATAAACACGTGCAATCCCGTCACCGACGCTCAGCACGCGGCCAACTTCGGCCACTTCGGCTTCCTGGCCGAAGTTCTTGATCTGGTCTTTCAGGATCGCAGAAATCTCTGCTGCTTGGATACCCATTTATCCGACCTCTTTCATAGCATTCTGGAGGGAGTCGAGCTTGGAGCGGATCGAGGTATCGATCATCTTCGAGCCCACTTTGACAACAAGACCGCCGATGAGGCTGCTATCGACGGTCGCATGAATTGTAACGTCTTTGCCAACGCGGTCTTTCAGCGTGGCAGTCAGTTTTTCGACTTGGCCCTTGGTCAGGGCCTTGGCGCTTACAACGTCGGCGGACACTTCACCGCGTTCGTCGGCCAGCGCCTCGCGCAGGGCGCGGATCAGCTGTGGCAAAGCGAACAGACGGCGATTTTCCGCCATCAGCGCCAGCCCCTTGCGCAACACAGGCGCCAGTTGCATTTTCGTGGCAATCGCTGAGATAGCGTTGCCTTGTTCGCTACGCGACACCAATGGCGACCGGATCAAATTGACCAGATCGTCGCTGTCGTCCAGCGCTGTTGCCAGGTCATTGACCCCGGCTTCCAGCCCATCGAGATTGCCATTTTCCTTCGCGATCTCAAAGATCGCGGTGGCATAGCGTTCCGCGATCTGTGCGGAAATCGAAGCAGATTCGGACACGTCCACCCTTCCGATACAAGGCCCCGACCGGATGTCCATCAGTCCGTACTGACTTAACCACCGGGGCGTGAGAGACGCCCCGCAAAGCGCAGGGCATCAAAATCAGCGTGGATGTAACAGAGCCCCCCCGTTGTCGCAACATTATTAACCCGGCGGCACATCCGATAAAATTGCGCGTTTTCAGATCTTTAGCAAAAGTGCGACCGTTTGCACCAAATTTGAGCCTCTGAAAATCACGTTTGTGTGCACCCAAAACCGCCGAGTCAGCCCTCAACGCCTCCTTTTTCGCCGGTTTTCGCGCCCTGCATTCGGACCGGCTCGCGCAATGGCGAAGGGCGCGCGGCCTTGACCGCCCCTTCCAGCACCTTCACCGGGCTTGCGACCACATCCTTGATCGCAGCGCCGCGCGGTGGATAGACCCGCTTGCTGGCCTCCACAAACAACACCCCGCCCGCAATCGACATAAAGACCGAGCGGCCCATCTTTTCAAACAGCGGCCCCGTCTTGCGCCAGAACCGCCGCTCCGACGGCGGCTGATACAGCGCGGCAGCATGGCGTTCGGGCAGAAAATTGTGCCGCTTGAGCTGGGTTTCCAGCTGGCTTGCGGTATAGGGCCGGCCAAACCCGAATGGGGTGCGATCCCGCCGGGCCCACAGCCCCGACCGGTTCGGCACAATAAACAGTGCCTTGCCGCCCGGCCCCAGCACCCGCCAGCATTCCTCCAACAGATCGGACACCCGCTCCGAGGTTTCCAATCCATGCAGCAGGATCAGCCGATCCACATGTCCGGTTTCCAGCGGCCACAGGGTCTCTTCGGTCAGAACCGAGACATTCGCCTGCCCCGCAGGCCATGGCATGACCCCCTGCGGGCCCGGCATCAGCGCCACAACCCGCCGCGCTTCTTTCATGTAAGGGCGCAACAAAGGCGTGGCAAAACCGAATCCGGCCACCGTCTGCCCCTTGGCTTCCGGCCAAAGCTCCAGAACCTGCGACCGGATCACCCCCTGCGCCGCACGCCCCAACGTGCTTCGATAATAAAAATTCCTCAGATCCTGTACATCAAGATGCATTGCGGCTCATCGCATGTTGGGTCACTCTCGGCGCAATGTAGCAACGAAAGCTTGAAACGCCATGCCTCTCGACCTCGTGACCATCCCGTGCCTCAGCGATAACTACGCTTTTCTTGTACATGACGCCGAAACTGGCGAAACCGCCCTGATTGACATCCCCGAAGCGGAACCCATCCTTGCAGAGCTCGACGCGCGGGGCTGGTCGCTCAGCCATATCCTGATCACCCATCATCACTGGGACCACATCGGCGGGCTCGACACCATCCTCGAACGCCACAAAGCCAAAGTGTTCGGGGCCAGCGCCGACGCCGGCCGCCTGCCCCCGCTCGACGTCGCCCTGTCCGAGGGCGACACGCTCACAATCGGCAATGAAACCGCAACCGTGATCGACGTCAGCGGGCACACGGTCGGCCACATCGCCTTTCACTTTCCCCAGTCCGGCCTGGCATTCACCGCCGACAGCCTGATGGCCCTGGGCTGTGGCCGCGTCTTCGAAGGCACCAAACCCATGATGTGGGACAGCCTGCAAAAGCTGGCCGCATTGCCCCCCGAAACCATTGTCTGCTCGGGGCATGAATACACCGCCGCCAATGCCAAATTCGCGCTAAGCGTTGACCCAGAGAATCCCGCACTTATATCCAGGGCAGACGAAATCGCCAAAGCCCGGGTCGAGGGACGCGCAACAGTGCCCTCAACCCTTGCCGAAGAATTGGCCACCAACCCGTTCTTGCGCGCAGGCACACCTGAACTGAAATCCGCCATCGGAATGGCGGAGGCCAGTGACGTGGATGTGTTTGCCGAACTGCGCACAAGAAAAGACAACTTCTGAACCCGACAATCACCGGATAGATCAAATAAACGGGCAATTGATCAGAAAAACCTTGAAGCCGGTAACCGATAGCCCAAACTCTGTAAGTATAAGCAAATGGCTGGTTGGGAAGCTGCCCACCAGAAAACCCGCCCGGCCCAAAATAAGAGGAGCACAGCCTAGTGCCTTCATTCTCAGCGACCCTAGAGCAGGCAATTCACTCAGCCTTGGCCTTGGCCAATGAGCGCAGGCATGAATTTGCTACGCTAGAGCATCTTTTGCTTGCCCTACTCGAAGAACCCGATGCCATACGTGTCATGCGGGCTTGCAGTGTAAACCTGGACGAAATCCGCAGCACCCTGCTGGAATTCATTGACGAAGATCTTTCCAATCTGGTGACAGATGTGGACGGTTCCGAAGCCGTGCCAACGGCCGCATTCCAGCGTGTGATCCAGCGCGCGGCGATTCACGTGCAATCCTCGGGCCGAACCGAGGTTACAGGCGCCAATGTACTGGTCGCCATCTTTGCCGAACGCGAATCAAACGCCGCCTACTTCCTGCAAGAACAGGACATGACCCGTTACGACGCTGTAAACTTTATCGCCCATGGCGTGGCCAAGGATCCTGCGTTTGGCGAAAACCGCCCGATCTCTGGCGCCAATGAGTCCGAAGAGGAAGAGCAGCCCTCCATGGCACCTGAGGGCGAGCAAAAAGAAAGCGCATTGGCCAAATACTGCGTCGACCTCAACGAAAAGTCGCGCGGCGGCGATATTGACCCGCTGATCGGCCGCGATTCAGAGGTTGAGCGCTGCATTCAGGTCCTGTGCCGCCGGCGCAAGAACAACCCATTGCTCGTCGGGGATCCCGGGGTTGGCAAAACCGCCATCGCCGAGGGGCTCGCGCGCAAGATCGTCTCGGGCGAAACCCCCGAAGTGCTCAAGGAAACCATCATCTATTCCCTGGACATGGGCGCCCTGCTTGCCGGAACCCGCTATCGCGGTGACTTCGAAGAGCGCCTCAAGGCCGTCGTCACCGAACTCGAAGATCACCCGGATGCGATTCTCTTCATTGATGAAATCCACACGGTCATCGGTGCCGGCGCCACTTCCGGTGGGGCAATGGATGCCTCCAACCTGCTGAAACCTGCCTTGCAGGGCGGCAAACTGCGCACAATGGGCTCCACCACTTACAAAGAGTTCCGCCAGCATTTCGAAAAGGACCGCGCGCTCAGCCGCCGGTTCCAGAAAATTGATGTGAACGAACCTTCGGTCGAGGATTCAGTCAAGATCCTCAAGGGCCTCAAACCCTATTTCGAAGAACATCACAGCGTGAAATACACAGCGGACGCGATCAAGACCGCCGTGGAACTGGCCGCGCGCTACATCAATGACCGCAAACTGCCCGACAAAGCCATCGACGTCATCGACGAGGCCGGCGCGGCGCAGCACCTGCTGTCCGAATCAAAGCGGCGCAAGACCATCGGCGTCAAAGAGGTCGAGGCCGTGGTCGCCAAGATCGCGCGCATCCCGCCCAAATCGGTCTCCAAAGACGACGCCGAATTGCTCCGGGATCTGGAAAAAACACTCAAGCGCGTGGTGTTCGGCCAGGACAAGGCCATCGAATCGCTCTCCAGCGCAATCAAACTGGCACGGGCCGGGCTGCGCGAACCCGAAAAACCAATCGGCAACTACCTCTTTGCGGGGCCAACAGGCGTCGGCAAAACCGAGGTCGCAAAGCAATTGGCCGATAGTCTGGGTGTGGAATTGCTGCGGTTTGACATGTCCGAATACATGGAAAAACATGCGGTTTCCCGCCTGATCGGGGCGCCCCCGGGGTATGTCGGCTTTGACCAGGGCGGCCTGCTGACCGATGGGGTCGACCAGCACCCGCATTGTGTGCTGCTGCTGGACGAAATCGAAAAGGCACACCCGGATGTCTACAACATCCTGTTGCAGGTGATGGACCATGGCGAGCTGACAGACCACAATGGGCGGACCGTGAATTTCCGCAATGTTGTGCTGATCATGACCTCCAACGCCGGCGCATCCGAGCAGGCCAAAGAGGCTGTTGGTTTCGGCCGCGACCGTCGCGAAGGCGAAGACACAGCCGCGATCGAGCAGCTGTTCACGCCAGAGTTCCGCAACCGTCTGGACGCGGTGATCTCGTTCGCGCCATTGGGCAAGTCCATCATCCTGCAAGTGGTCGAGAAATTCGTCCTGCAGCTTGAGGCACAATTGCTGGATCGCGGCGTGACCATCGAACTGACCAAACCAGCGGCAGAATGGCTGGCCGAAAAGGGCTATGATGACAAAATGGGGGCGCGCCCGCTGGGCCGTGTCATCCAGGAAAGCATCAAAAAGCCACTGGCCGAGGAATTGCTGTTCGGCAAACTCGCCAAGGGTGGTCTGGTCAAGGTCGGCGTCAAGGATGGCAAACTGGACCTGCGCGTCGAAGGTCCGGCAAACGCCCGGATCAGCGGCGACAAGCCGCCCCTGCTCACCGCAGACTGATCTACCTATTCACACATCAAAGCAAAACGGCGGCCTCAGAGCCGCCGTTTTTGTCTCAAACGTCCCAATACATCGGTAAATCAACCCACTCGCTTTTGATCCAAATAAAACTCCAAACGCCTTAGCGTTCCGTCAGCTTCAGCTCGATCCGGCGGTTCTGCGCCCGCGCTTCGGGCGTATCAGCCGGGTTGACGGGCTGATACTCGCCAAACCCATTGGCAGACAATCGATTGGGCGAAATCCCCTGCGCATCGGTCAAATACCGCACCACCGACAGCGCCCGGGCCTGGCTCAGCTCCCAATTGTCCGAAAAGTCCGGAGACCCCGCGACCGGAATATTGTCCGTATGCCCATCCACCCGGATGATCCAGTCGATCTCTGGCGGGATTTCCCGCGCCACCCGACGCAAGATATTGGCGACCTTGGCAATCTCCTGACGTCCGGCAAACGACAGATCCGCTCCTCCAGGCGGGAACAGGACCTCGGACGAGAAAACAAACCGGTCCCCGACAATCTGCACGCCTTCCTGCTGGCCCAGCACCTCTCGCAACCGGCCAAAGAAATCCGAACGGTATTTCTCCAGATCCTCGGCCTGTTCCGCCAGTTGCGCCTTTTCCGCCTCCAGCGCCGCTGCTTCTGCTTCCAGCCGACGGCGTTCGGTCTCTTCCAGCTGCCGCCGCCGCCGCTCCTCAGAGGCAACCCGCGCCAGCGCTGTGTTCAGGTCCGATCCTAAGGACTGCAACTGCACCTGCGCTTCTGCATCCTTGCGCTTGGCCTCATCCAGCAACCCCTGCAAATTGCCCAGCTGCGCCCGCAACGCGGCCACCTGCTGGTTCAACAATGCCGTCTGCCGCTGTGCCTCTGCCGAAACGGCCTCTTGCTGCGACAGCGCCTGATTGGCCGTGGCCAACATCGCCGCGCGTTGCTCGGCCAGACTCTGCTGCGATTGCGCCGCCTCTTCTGCTGTCGTCTGCGCTGCCAATGCTGCCGCCAGTCGCGCTTGCAAGACCTCCTGATCCGTAGCCGCCGCCTGCGCCCGCTCCACCGACTCCAGAGCCTTCAGCAACCGCGCTTCCACGTTCGCCCGGTCCTGTTCGGTGCTGACAACGCTGGACTGCGCCGTCTCCAGATCATCGCGCAACCGAGCGATCTCCAGATCCAGACCGGCCTTGACCGCCGCCGCCTCTGCGATGGACCGCGCCAGCTCTTCGCGCACCGCCGCCAATGCCGCATCGCTCGCCAGTTGCTGACGCGACAACTCTGCCTGCAACGCATCCTCGGTCGCGGCCGCATCCGCGCGGGCCTCACCCAATTGGTTCTCCAAAGCCGCAATCGCCGCATCCGCCTCGGCCCGCACCATCGCCAGCTGAACCTCCAGCGCCTGCCGGATCTCTGCATTTTCAGCCTGGAGCCGCGCCACCTCGGCCTCAAACTGCGATTGCGTGTCAATCTTTTGCGCCCGCTCCCGCGACAAGGCCGCGTTCAAAGCGGCCTGCGCTTCTGAAAACCGCTTCTCGCTATCCGCCAAAACCGCCTTCAGCTCTGCCTCGCGACCCTGGGCCAGCTCCCGCGCCCGCGCCAATTCGGCCTCCAACGCCTCGCGCGTTTGAACCGCCCGAAACTGCGCCGCATCCAGCTCCGCCGTCAGGCTCGCCCGGGTGTCCGCAGCCTCCGCCCGAATGCGCCCCAACTCCCCTTCCAGCGCCTTGATCGCACCGGCGCTCTCGGCCTGTTTGGTCTCCATCTGGGCCAATACCCGGGTCAACCGCTCGGCCAGTTCATCCCGTGCCTGCGCCTGGGCATTGGCGGCGTCAATCCGGTCCAGCGCGGCGCGCAATTCTTCATCCAACTGCGCCTTGGCCGCTTTGGCCGCCGCCAACAGGGTCAACGTGTCCTCTGCCTCCTGGCGCTGTTTTTCCAGGGACAGAGTCATCGCCGTCAGCTCTGCATCGGCATCCTGCAAACGGCTCCGCAAGGCCTGCGCAGCCTCCGCCTCGACCAGCCGCGCCTCTTCTTCGGCCGTCAGCTTCGCTTCCAGCGCGCCGACTTCGCGCGACAGGGCTTCTGCCCGCGCCTGTTCGGTGTCATTCTGTTGTTTCAGATCCTCGACCAGCGCCTGCAACGCCTCACGCCGCGCCGCATCCAATCGCGCGGCCTCGGCCTGCGCGTCAATCTCATCCCGGCTTTGCGCAAGCGCCAGATTCAGCGCCTCTTGCTGTGACAACAGCTCTGACCGGTTCGCTTCCAGCTGCGCCCGCTCGCCCTCCAACGCGCTGCGCGCCTGTTCCAGCTCCTCAACATTGCTCTGCAACGCGGCGATACTGTCCTCGGCCCGCGCGCGATCCGCCAGCAATCCGGCGACCTGCGCCTCAAACCCGGTGATCTCCGCATCCGCATCCCGCAACGCCGCCGCCTGCGCCTGTGTCTCGGACTGCAACGTGTCGCGCTGCGCCGTCAGCGTCGCAATCAAAGAGGTCTGGCTGGCAATCTCAGAGTTGGCCGCATTCAACTGCGCCTGCGCCGACGCCAAAGCCGCCTGCGTGTCGTTCAGCGTCGTGTTCAACGCCCCCATCCGCGCTTCCAACTGGTTGCTCTTGCGTTCTTCCAGCCCCAGTGCCTGCGCCAGGGCCTGCACTTCGCTGGACAGTTCGTCCAACTCCGTTTCCTGCCCCGTAATCGTCTCTTGCAGAACGAATTGCACCACCATGAAAATGGTCAGCACAAACATCAAAACCAGCAAGAGGCCGGTCATCGCATCGACAAAGCCGGGCCAGATCGAGGCTTGAAACCGTTGTCCGGAACGCCGGGCGAGAGCCATGGACTACTCCTCGCTATCCCGGCTGAACGCCACCCGACCCGCCCGCACAGCACGCGGCGCATTGCGCGCCCCGCTCGACACGGCCTTGACCAGGGCGTCCATATCCTTGCGCAGCTCTGCCATGCTTTCCTGACGCCCGGCGGAAATCTCTTCGAGAATCCGCAGCATCTGCACGTCAATCGACCGCAGGCGCATCCGGCTTTCGGCGTCAATGCCTTCACCCGGCCCCTGCGATTGCATCACTTCCAGCAACTGCTCTTGCCCCGCAGCCACGCGTTCCAATGCCCCCGCCGTCGAATCCTCCCGATCCATCCGGTCGTTCATCTGCACGATCGCATCGGTCAGCCGGCCCAGCTTCTCGTCCACTTCCGCCTGCCCCGCGCTGGATTGGGCGAACATATCCCGCAGGGTCTGCATCTGTTCGGCCATATGATCCAGCACGCCAGTGATCGCCCCGCCATCCGGCGCCCCTTCTTCGTTCGAGGCAAAGCCAACCCGCGTGATCGTCGACAGCCACTCTTCCAGCTCGCGGTAGAACCGGTTTTGCCCATGGCTCGCCAGCAGCTCCATCAGGCCCACCACCAAGGACCCGGTCAAGCCCAGCAGAGACGACGCAAAGGCCACGCCCATACCGCCCAACTGCGCCTCCAGCCCTGTCATCAACCGATTGAACACAGCGACCCCGGCCTCACCCTCCTTCGGGGCCAGACTGCGAATGGTATCCACCAAGGCCGGCACCGTGGTCGCTAGACCATAAAAAGTACCCAAAAGGCCAAGGAAAATCAGCAGATTAACGATGTATCGCGTGATCTCGCGCTCTTCATCAATCCGGGTCGCCACAGAATCCAGAATGGACTGAGTCGACGAAGACGTCAGATGCGACCGCGCCGAACGCGACCGCAACAAAGAGGCAAGCGGCGCCAGCAACTGTGGCGGGCGGTAGGTTTCGCTCCCGTCGCCGCTGACAAATCGCTCCAGCCAGCGCACCGATCCGAACAATTGCAAAACCTGCCAAAAGCAGGCCACCATCCCGATCACGAAAACACCGGCGATGAAACCGTTCAGATAGGGGTTCGCCTCGAACACCGGCCACACCCGAGGCGCGGCCATGAATCCACCAAACCCCGACAGTCCCAGGACCACCAGCATCATCACGAGTTGTCTTACCGGATGAGAGAAATGCGGCCTAGGCTCGCCGTCCGGCTGCGCCATGCGGTCAGCTCCTGAAACCATTGCTGCCCTTTTTCCACAGAGTACAGAGAAACCTGTAGCAGTGCCAATCCATTATGCGATCAATTCCTTTACACGCGAAGCGAGCCAAGACAAGTCGCTATCATCTATCCCGATTTCCGTCAGGTGTGACACCGTATTGTGCAAATATTCAGCATTCGGCCCTCGGTTGCCCGCTGCCTTTGCAATTACCCGCGCCTGCCCTTCCAGGTCCAGCTCCCCAGCATATAACGCATGATCCGTTTGAACCACATAGGTATAGGCCGTTACTTTTTCACCCGACGTCAGCGTCAATGACACCTGCTGTTCAACATAGGCCGACGCCGTCAGCTCGCGGTCGCGCAAATAGGCCAGCGTCTGCGCCTCTTGTCCCGGTGCTACCTGCAATGCCATGCCCTGACAGATCGCGCCGGGCGCATGATCCAGCGCCAGAACCAGACCGGGTATGTCATATGTGCCACGGTAATGCACCGACCACATACAGAACGAACGCGCGAACCCGTCCAGTATCGCCACCTCTGCCCGCGCCACCTCAAATCCGCTGTTCCAAATCAGCGATCCGTATCCGAAGACCCACATTGTCATGTCATCTGCCCTTGAAAGCTGCGGTTTGTAACCACACAACAGGCAGACAGAAAAGAGGGCGAAATGATCCGGGTCTTGAAAATTGCCGTGGCGCTGGCCGTCTTGTGGTCTCTTTGGTGGCTGGCCGCAGGCTATGGCGTGCGCACTGGCATCGCCAATTGGTTCGCAGAACAACGCGACCGGGGCTGGCAGGCCGAATATGGCCAATTGCAAACCTCGGGCTATCCGTCGGCCCATCACACGCGCCTGGAACAACCCACCCTGGCCGACCCCAACACCGGAGTCGCCTGGCGCGCTGACTGGCTGGACCTCAGCAGCCCGGCCGCCCGGCCAGGTCAGCAAACGGTGCTGTTTCCCGACACGGATCAACGCCTGTCGTATTTCGACCAGACATTTCAGCTGAACGCCGCCGCAATGCGCGCAGATCTGCATGTCTCCCCATCCGCCAGCTTTCAGGTCCAGACAATGACCCTGTCCAGCGCAGACTGGATCATCACGGGGCCCAAGGGACCGCTGTTGTCCGGCGAGTGCGCAAACCTGTCGATGACACAGGCCGAAACCCCCGAGACCTATACGCTCCAGGGCCAGATTGACGCCCTTCAACTGCTGGACGCCGGGCATGAGGTGATCCCCGTGGCCCAGGCCCTGTCGACCCAGGCTGACGCGCTCAGCCTCGACGCAACCATTCGCTTTTCCCGCCCCTGGGATCTCACCGCCATCTCTCAGGCCCGCCCCCAGCCGCGCATGATCAAACTGTCGCTGGCGCAGATGAAATGGGGCAATCTGGAATTGCTGGCCGCCGGGCAACTGGACATAGACCCCCAAGGCACCCCAACCGGCGCCCTCACGATCAAGGCCGAAAACTGGCGCGATATGCTCGCCATCGCCACCAAAACAGGGGCATTGCCGAACGAATTGGCCAAACCTCTGGAGCAGGTCCTGACCCTGCTGGCCCGCACGGGTGGCAATCCGCAGGCGTTGGACATCAAGCTGACATTCCGCAATGGACGCATGTATTCGGGGCTATTGCCCCTCGGCCCGGCACCGCGCCTGCTCCTAAGATAGGCGGCACAAACAAATTAGATACTCTAATTTGCACCAGCGTTCATCAGCAGCCTTAACGTGCAGCTTCGAAGCCGCTCAACACATTCACGGTATTCACCCCGATCTCGGCAATGTCATAGCCCCCCTCCATGACAAAGATCGTCGGCACCCCCAGCGCTGCAATATCCGCGCCATAGGTGGTGAAATCATCTGACACCAGTTTAAAGAAACTGATCGGATCCGTCTCAAACGTATCCACGCCCAGCGACACGATCAGCGCCTCGGGGCCAAATCGCGAAACCCGGTCCAGACCATCCGCCAACGCCTTGCGCCAGGTGATGAAATCCGTACCGGGCGGCAATGGATAGTTGACCGTGTACCCCTCGCCCGCCCCCATGCCGGCCTCTTCGCGATGCCCCAGGAAATGTGGAAACGCATCCATCGGATCCCCATGGATCGACGCAAAATAGATATCCGGCCGCTCGTAAAAAATGTCCTGCGTGCCGTTCCCATGGTGGAAATCCACATCCAGAATTGCCACACGCCCCATGCCCCGCTCGCGCAGATATTGCGCGGCGATCGCGGCATTGTTCAAAAAGCAATAGCCACCAAACATGTCACGGGCCGCGTGATGGCCCGGCGGACGGCACAGCGCAAAAACCGAATCCGCCCCATCCCTGACCCGCTGCGCCGCGGTCAGCGCCACTTGCGCCGAGGCATAGGCCGCCTCCCAGGTGCCCTCGCTGAACGAGGTTTCACTGGACAGGGCATAATACCCCAGCTTGCCATCAATATGATTCGGGATGCGCGTCGACATGCGCCGGGCGGGCCAGCAGGTCGGAATAGCCTCCCCCTTGGCGCCGGTCGCGATCCACTCGGACCAGGCCGCCTGCAAGAAGGTCAGAAATTTGGCATCATGCACCGCCGCAATCGGCTCCATGCCAAAGTCATCCGGCGCACTCACCGGTCCCAACCCCGTCTCACGCACCCGATCAATGATGTACTGAGCCCGCGATGGACGCTCAAACGGTTCAACCAATTCACCGGCATACAATTCCGTCCGGGCATTTCTCAGCTTGTGGCGTTCTGTAAAAACCGTTTCCATGATGTCCCCCAACATCCGGGCTGACCGCCGCCACCCCGATTCCCACCCAAACTAGCGAAGATTTTCGTTTGTGTACCTTCCGTCCCATGCCCGCGGCCATCACAACCCGGCGGCGTGGCAATTCTGCCCCGCTTGCCCGATACCTCTGGCTCGGCTACACGGCTGTCATGCTGGATAATGACGACATTCACCCCCTTTTTGCCGGGGCCCCCGCCACAACCGAGTTCAAAAAGCTGCGCAAGCGGATCGTACGCCAGGCGCGCGAGGCGATCGAACAATACGGTATGATCGAACGCGGCCCGGTCAAGCCCAAGTGGCTGGTGTGCCTGTCGGGGGGCAAGGACAGCTATACGCTGCTCGCTGTTCTGCATGAATTGCAATGGCGCGGATTGCTGCCTGTCGACCTTCTGGCCTGCAATCTGGATCAGGGGCAGCCCGGCTTTCCAGCAACGGTCCTGCCAGAGTTCCTCCAGCAGATGAACGTGCCACACCGCATCGAATATCAGGACACCTATAGCGTCGTCATCGACAAGATACCGGCGGGGCGGACGTTCTGTGCCTTGTGTTCCCGCCTGCGGCGCGGCCATCTCTATCGGATCGCCCGCGAAGAAGGTTGCAGCGCTGTGGTCCTGGGCCATCACCGGGATGATATTCTCGAAACCTTTTTCATGAACCTCTTTCATGGCGGCCGGCTGGCAACCATGCCGCCAAAACTGGTGAACGAAGAGGGCGATCTGTTCCTATACCGCCCGCTCGCGCATGTGGCCGAGGTGGATTGCGAGAAATTTGCAAACGCCATGTCCTACCCGATCATCCCCTGCGATCTATGTGGAACTCAGGACGGGCTGCAACGCCAGCAGGTCAAACAAATCCTGGACGGATGGGAGAAAAACAGCCCCGGACGCCGCCAGGTGATGTTCCGCGCCCTGATGAACGCGCGTCCGTCGCATTTGCTGGACCCAAAGCTGTTCGATTTCCTCGGACTAGAGCGCACGGGCCCGCAAAACCAGGACCCGTTGGATATTCCGCAGTTGCGTTAAGCAAACGAACACGACTCGACCGTATTCTGAGCGCCAGACTACAGGAAAGGGTCGGAAATGACTTCGGCATCTGGCGTGCTGAATCGCGCACGCGGGCGGGTTGTATCTGTATTGACGAGCCCGCCGATACTGGCGTTTCTGCCGGCCACTACGCTTGCGGCCTGGTGGCTGGGCGGTGAAATCGCCTTGATTGCCACCGCTTTGGGCGTGCCCTTCCTCTACACACTCGCCGGCGTGCATACCCGTTGGCCAATCGTGAACGCAACGCCCCGCGATGGGCTCACGGGCCTGATGCAACGCAAGGGTTTTGAGGTGCAACTGGCCAAAATCTACGACAACACCGGTTTGAACGGGGGACGTTCGGCCTGTTTCATTCTCGATCTGCCGGAATTGCCGATTCTCGCCGAAAACCACGGCCAGGCTGCGGCAGATACAATCGTGTTGCAAACCGCAGAACGATTGGCCGGTGTATTGCGCAACGATGGACACCTTGCGCGGATCGGTGACGGGCGGTTCGCCATTTGCCTTGTCCCCTCTTCGGCCCTGGACCTGGAACTTGCCATTCAAACGGCAGGCTCTCTGCATGGGGCTGCCGAAATGCCCATCACAATTTCAGGAACCACACATTACCCCGCCTGCACGCTCGGCTTCTGCCTGCGGTCGCAAATCGGCGGCGCGTTGGCGCTGGACTGGATGGCCGCCGCACAGGATGCATTGTCAGAAGCGCGGCGCGCCGGCTCTTCGGGAATCCGGGCCTTTTCGACCGAGTTGCAACGGCGCACGCGCCTGCGGTCTGATCTGCGGGCCGAGGCTGCGGCCGCTTTGGACAATGGACAGATACGGCCCTGGTTCCAGCCCCAAGTGTCTACAGACACCGGCAAAGTCACCGGTTTCGAGGCCCTGGCGCGCTGGGTTCACCCGGTCCACGGCATGATACCGCCGGACACTTTCCTGCCCGTCCTGCAGGAATCCGGCTTGCTCGAACGTCTGGGAGAGGTCGTTCTGCGGCTTTCTTTGGAAGCTGTCAGCGCCTGGGATTCTGCCGGCGTTTCCGTTCCCAGGGTGGGTGTGAACTTTGCCGGTGACGAGCTGAACAATCCAAGGCTGACCGATCGCATCCGATGGGAACTTGACCGCCTGGACCTTACGCCAGACCGATTGTCTGTCGAAATCCTCGAAACCGTCGTCAGCGAGGCACCAGGAGACCGGATAACACGCAACATCGCCGGATTGGCCGCGATGGGATGCCGGATTGATCTGGACGATTTCGGGACCGGTCACGCCTCTCTGGCCTCGGTCAAACAATTTTCCGTGTCACGGCTGAAAATCGACCGTGGTTTTGTGGTCAAGGCGGATCGCGACCAGCAGCAGCAACGGCTGATTGCGGCCATTCTCACGATGGCAGAACGGCTGGGGCTCGAAACTCTGGCCGAGGGGGTCGAAACACCGGGGGAACATGCGCTTCTTGCGCAATTGGGTTGCGATCATGTTCAAGGCTTTGGCATTGGCCGCCCCATGCCGTTTGACGCCACGCTGGATTGGATCCGTTCACATGAAGCCAACCTGCAAACGCCCCCGCAAATTGGACGCGACTTCGGCTGAAAGAGAAGCGGGCACAGCTGGCAACTCTGCGATTCCCAACCATGGTTTTCGGATCGCTATCGCGATCCGACCAACGCGAGCGGCTGCGCCGCTCGCGTTTCCTGCTCCGCAAACACCGCAAAAATTCACCGCAAAAATTTCACCAACTATGCATGCGCGCCCCCGGATCATGGGCTGCGGCACCCGGTCACCCCACATAGAAACCTCCATGATTTCACAATAAAACCACCGCCCGGTTCGTGCCGAAGCGCTGGAAAATCGCGTTCCGCTCCTTTTAGCGGGAACCGGCGGCACCTATCTCGCTGACAATGCAATTCGCTCAAAACCGCTTTCTGCTTGACCTTTTGCGGTTCAGAGCGTTGAACGCGGACGCGTCACCAAATCAACGAGGCCGGTCTGAAATGGACGATCAAAACAAGAACCTCATCCTAGCCACCGCCCTCAGCTTTGGGGTGATCCTTGTCTGGTTTGTCCTGTTTCCACCGCCGCAGCAACCGACAGAGGTCGACCCGGCCACCATTTCGGACACCGCAGGAACCCCGGCCACCCCAGCCGCCAGCGCGCCGATCGCAACCGATGGGTCCCCGGCCGTCAGCGGCCCTGCCGGTGCAGACAACACCACAGACACAACCGAAACGCTGGACGCAGATGCCCCCCGTATCGCCATTGATACCCCCAGCATCGTTGGATCGCTTTCGCTCATGGGCGGACGGATCGACCAGGTTTCCCTGAAAAACTACCGCCAGACCCTGGATCCGGACAGCGACATCGTCCACCTGCTCAAGCCCGTCGGCGAACCTGAAGCGTATCAGGTCCTTTACGGTTGGGCCCCGGGCGGCAGCCTGTCCTTCGAAGATGTACCAGGGCCAAACACCCTATGGACCCTGGCCGAGGGTGACACGCTGACCCCCGACACCCCCATCACGCTCAGCTGGACCAACAGCAAAGGCATGGTGTTCAACCGCATCCTCGAGATTGACGACAAATTCATGCTCACAGTCACCCAAAAGGTGACCAACGGCAGCGAAACAGCCCAGCGCCTGGCCCCCGAAGGGCGGATCGAACGCTTTGGCCTGCCGTCAGACATGAAGAATTTCTTCATCCTGCACGAAGGATCTGTCCGCAAACTCAACGACGAACGCGAAGAGATCAAATACAGCAAACTCGAAGACCTCGAAGGTGGCGGCGCCTGGGCCGGCGGCACAGTTGTGGCGGATGCACAAACCGTCGACAAAGACGGCTGGATCGGCCTGACCGATCATTTCTGGATGACCACCCTGATCCCGGACAACAACCAGGCCTTCACAAGTGTGCTGCAATTCGACAGCGCACGCCAAATCTATCGCGCCATCGCGCGTCTGAACACAATCGACGTCGCCCCCGGCGAAACCGTCGAGGTCAGCACCCGCCTCTTCGCCGGCGCCAAAGAGTGGGAAACGATCCGCAATTACCAGCGCGACGACGGCGTGTCCCAATTCATCGACTCCATCGATTGGGGCTGGTTCTACTTCCTGACCAAACCGATTTTCTGGGTTCTGCACTGGCTCCACGGTTTCATCGGCAATATGGGCTGGTCGATCATCGCATTGACCCTGCTGCTCAAGGCCCTGCTGTTCCCGCTGGCCTATAAATCTTACGTCTCGATGGCGAAGATGAAAGAATTGCAGCCGCAGATGGAGAAACTGAAAGAAGCCGCCGGCGACGACCGTCAAAAGGTCCAGAAAGGCATGATGGAGCTCTACAAGAAGGAAAAGGTAAACCCGGCCGCTGGCTGTATGCCGATCCTGTTGCAGATCCCGATCTTCTTTTCGCTCTACAAGGTGATCTTCGTGACCATCGAATTGCGCCATGCCCCCTGGTTCGGACCGTTCCAGGACCTCAGCGCACCGGATCCCACCTCCATCATGAACCTGTTCGGCTTGTTCCCCTGGGCCGGACCAGAGCCAAACACACTTATGGCCACCATTTTCCTGGGTATTCTGCCTCTGCTGCTCGGCATCTCGATGTTCCTCCAGCAAAAGCTGAACCCGGCACCAACCGATCCGACACAGCAAATGATCTTTGCCTGGATGCCTTGGGTCTTCATGTTCATGCTCGGCGGTTTTGCCAGCGGCCTGGTCGTTTACTGGATCTCGAACAACGTCATCACGTTCCTCCAGCAATATACGATCATGCGCAGCCAGGGGTACAAACCGGACGTCTTCGGTAACATCAAGGCGACCTTCAAACGAAAATCAAAGGCACAAGAAAAATGACCCCCTCGGTCACCGGACTGTGGCGCTACCCGATCAAAAGCCACGGGCGCGAATCGCTCGATCAGGTCGCGCTCACAGCCGGGCAGACCTTCCCCTGGGATCGTGTCTGGGCCATAGCCCATACCCAAAGCGATGCAGACGGGGCAGAATGGGCGCCCTGCCAGCATTTCTCGCGCGGGTCCAAGGCGCCGCGTCTGGCCGCCATCACCGCGCGCCTGGATGAAACCGCAGGCATCGTCCACCTCAGCCACCCGGATTTGCCGGACCTGACCGTCAACCCGGATCAGGACGCCGACGCTTTGCTGGCCTGGGCCGGTCCGCTGATCCCGGAAAACCGCGCCCAATCCGCCCGGGTCGTGCGCGGGGCGCAACGCGGCTTTACCGATACCGATTTTGCATCCATCTCGATCATGAACGCGGCCTCCCACCGGACCGTCCAGGGCCGCCTTGGCCGCACCCTCGAACCCGAGCGTTGGCGCGGCAATATCTGGCTCGACGGCCTGGCCCCTTGGGAAGAATTCGACTGGCTCGGCCGCGAAATCCGCATCGGCACCGCGATCCTGGCCGTACGCGAACGTATCGTACGCTGCACCCACACAATGGCCTCCACCCGCACAGGCCTGCGCGACACAGACACATTGGCCCTGCTCAAGGAAGAATGGCAGCACCAGGATTTCGGCGTTTACGCCGAAGTGATCCAAGACGGTGACATCGCGCTCAATGATCAGGCAGAGCTTGTATGACACAACTCCCCTTCCCCCTGGCCGAGGCGGCGGATGACGCCGCCCTTGAACGCGGTCGCAAACTCTTTGCAGGCGGTTCCGACTTCCTCAAAGGCGTGGTCGCCATGTCCGGCTTGCCACCCGCAGACCGGATCGAGGTCTGCTTTGCCGGGCGCTCGAATGTGGGCAAATCCTCGCTGATCAATGCCGTCACCGGACGCAAAGGATTGGCCCGGGCCTCCAACACACCCGGCCGCACCCAGGAAATCAACTACTTCACCCTGGGCCAGCACCACTACCTGGTGGACCTGCCGGGCTATGGCTATGCCAACGCCCCGCTTCCGGTCGTGGAAAAATGGCAACGCCTGCTCAAACAATATCTCGCCGGGCGCTCAACCCTGCGCCGGGCCTTTGTCCTGATTGATGCCCGCCACGGGGTCAAACCCGTCGACCAAGAGATCCTGAGCCTGCTCGACAAATGCGCCGTGACCTTCCAATGCGTGCTCACCAAAGCGGATAAGGTCAAGGACAAGGATCTGGACAAAGTCATGGATCAGGTCCGCAGCGCGCTGTCAAAACACCCCGCCGCCTTCCCGGAAATGGTGCTGACCTCCTCCGAAAAGGGTGACGGCATCGGCGTTCTGCGCAGCATCGTGGCGGGGCTGGAGTAAAAACGCCCCGGTCCAAACCCTGCCCCTTGCAGCCAGCCCCGCGTTTTCAGATAAAAGCGGAACCGCAAGGAGAGTGAACATGCCAGAAGAGTCCCAGCACGATCGCAATGTCACAGCAGGCACGCTCAGCCGCGCCCTGCCCTTGCTGCAACGCTATGATGGCGCAACCGTCGTGATCAAACTGGGCGGCCACGCCATGGGCTCGGACGCCGCGATGGAGGAATTCGCCCGCGACGTCGTCCTCCTGCGCCAGGTCGGCGTCAATCCGGTGGTCGTGCATGGCGGCGGACCGATGATCAATGCAATGCTCGACCGGCTGCAAATCAAATCCGAATTCGTGAACGGCAAACGGGTGACCGACGCGGCCACCATGGAAGTGGTCGAAATGGTCCTCTCCGGCGTCGTCAACAAACGCATCGTCCAGGCCATCAACAACCAGGGCGGACGGGCCGTCGGCCTCTCGGGCAAGGACGCGCATCTGATCACCTGTGATCAGGCCGACCCGGCCCTGGGCCTTGTGGGCGACCCCACGCTGCTGGACCCGCGTGTCCTGCACGCCTTGTTCGAAAATGACATGATCCCGGTGATCGCGCCCCTGGGTGCCGGCCGCAACGGCGAAACCTACAATATCAACGGTGACACAGCCGCCGGCGCCATAGCGGGCGCCTTGCAGGCAGACCGGCTGTTGTTGCTCACGGATGTTGACGGAGTGCGCGACGCAGACGGCACCGTGCAAACTGAACTCACCGCCCAGCAGATCCGCGACCTCACCCAATCGGGCGTGATCGCCGGTGGCATGATTCCGAAAACCGAAACCGCACTCGACGCGCTCGCCCGTGGCGTGCGCGCAACCGTCATCATGGACGGACGCCTGCCCAATGCGGTGCTGCTCGAACTGTTCACCCAGCAGGGCGCAGGCACATTGATCCGCCCGTCCTGACCGCTCACGGCTTGCGCTCGGGGCTTGCACAGGCGCCCGCCATCTGCGCAGCCTTGTCAGGATGGAGCAAGAAACGCTGATCCGACTGGGGGTTTTCCTGATCCTCTTTGTAGGGCTTGCGCTGGCCGAACACTGGGCCCCGCGCAGACCCCGCATCCGTTCGCGACGCCAACGATGGCTCACCCACGCGGCGCTCAGCCTGCTCAACACCGGCCTGCTGCGGCTCATGTCCCTTGCGCTGCCCCTGCTCGCCATCGGCGCAGCCATCGACGCCCAAAGCCGCGGCTGGGGCTTTTTCAACCATCGCGATTGGCCCATGTGGCTGGAATGGGTCCTGGCCATCCTGCTGCTGGATTTCGCCATCTGGGCCCAGCACCTGGCAACGCACAAAATTCCGCTGCTCTGGCGGCTGCACCGCGTGCACCACTCGGACACAGAGTTTGACGTCAGCACCGCCATCCGCTTCCATCCCATCGAAATCGCGCTGTCCATGCTGTTCAAGATAGCGCTGGTCTATCCGTTGGGCGTGGCCCCCATGGCCGTTGTGCTCTTTGAAATACTGCTGAACGGCACCGCGCTCTTCAATCACAGCAACTGGAACCTGCCCAAACCCCTGGATCGCATCCTGAGGCTGGTTCTCGTGACACCCGACATGCACCGCGTGCACCATTCCGTCCATCGCGAAGAACATGACAGCAACTACGGCTTTTCCCTTTCCATCTGGGACCGGTTGATGAAAACCTACCGTGCACAGCCACTGGAAGGGCACGAAAAGATGACCATCGGTTTGACATGGCAAAACACCCAACCGGCCCGGCTCGGCTGGGCTCTGCGCCTGCCTTTTGCGCGAAAAAATGATTGAGGATCTCGAAACAGCGGCCCAGCCTGCCGGGCTGTTTGTCGCCGGTCTGGTCGATACCGCACCCGGAACACTGGTCCTCTTCGGCGCCTCGGCCCGGTTTTGGGATATATTGAACACCGCCCCCGAGATATCCGCCCCCGATCCGGTCGACCGATACTCCATTCGCATCCTTACGGCCCTCGGCCAGACATTCGCCGCCGCGCCCGTGTTCCCCTTTGGCGGCCCCCCATACGCACCGTTCCTGCGGTGGGCGATGGACAGCGGCCGCGCCTGGCAAAGCCCGGTTGGCATGTTGGTCCATGACACCGCGGGTCTGATGATCTCCTATCGCGGCGCGCTGCAATTCGACACCGTACTGCCCCGCCCGCCCCAATCCGCGCCGTCCCCCTGCGACACCTGCTCATCGACGCCCTGCCGCTCTGCCTGCCCCGTCGACGCCCTCAGCCAGAGCCAGGGCTACAATGTCGACGCCTGCCACCAATTCCTCGACACACCCAAAGGGGCCGATTGCCTGACCCAAGGCTGCAAAGCCCGGCGCGCCTGCCCGGTCTCGGCCCGCTTCGGACGCGACCCGGCGCAATCGGCCTATCACATGAGCATTTTCCACAAACCTCAGGACACCCCCCAATGACCCGCAGACTGATCCTGATGCGCCATGCCAAGTCCAGCTGGGCCGACCTCTCCCTGCCAGATCACGACCGCCCGCTCAACAAACGCGGCCGCAAATCGGCCAGAGCCTTGGGCAAATGGCTGCACAGCCAGGGCCACCTGCCGGACGAAGTCCTCAGCTCAACCTCCCTGCGCACCCGCGAAACCTGCGCGGGCCTGCACCTGTCATGCCCCGTGACCTGGCTGAAGGATCTCTACCATGCATCACCAGAAACGATCCTAACAGCCTTGAAACAGGCAAAAGGACAAACTGTACTTATGCTTGGACACAATCCCGGCTTTGGCGCATTGGCACAACAACTGCCCAAACAGCCCCCGCAACACCCGCGTTTCGCCGATTACCCCACCGGCGCCACCCTCGTCATCCAATTCGATATCCAGGATTGGAGCGCCCTCACCCCACACTCCGGCACCGTCCAGGACTTCGTCATTCCCCGGGAACTCCTCGATACCTGAACGCACGCCGGGCCTTCCGCCCAATATGTGCACCAGCGCAGACTCGTCCCGCGCCAGCACTTTGCCTCTCGCCATTTTGCAATCACAGGCGTAACCCGGAAGAATGAGAATCCTTTCGCTTGACGCAGCCAAGGCGCTGCCGATCTGGCGCCAGCCGGTCGCGTTGCTCTTTGTAACATCCATGTCCATGCCCATCGCGTTTTATGCGTGGTATGCGCTGCTGAACAATTTCGTGATCGAAGCGGCAGGGTTTGACGGGGCCGATATCGGCCTGCTGCACACCGTGCGCGAAATCCCCGGGTTTCTGGCCGTGCTGGTGATCGCCATCATCATCTTCATTCGCGAACAGGTCTTCGGGCTGCTCTCCCTCATGTTGCTGGGCATCGCAACGGCCTTCACCGCCTGGTTTCCCAGCCTGGGCGGCCTCCTTTTCCTCACGCTGCTCAGCTCCATCGGCTTTCACTATTACGAAACCGTCAACCAATCGCTGCAACTCCAATGGCTACCGAAAGAGCGCGCGCCCCAGATGCTTGGCTGGCTCATGGGCGCCAGCTCGGCCACCACGCTGATCGTTTTCATCCTGATCGTCCTGATGTGGGAGCCGCTGGGCCTGACCTACAATCTGGTCTTCATGACCGCCGGCGGCACCACGGCCCTGCTGGCCCTGTTCTGCCTGCTGGCCTATCCACAGTTCCAATCCCCGACCCCGCAACGCAAACAAATGGTGCTGCGCAAACGCTACTGGCTGTACTACGCGCTGCAATTCATGTCGGGCGCCAGACGGCAGATCTTTATGGTTTTTGCGGGTTTCATGATGGTCGAACGCTTCGGCTTCGAGGTCCATGAACTCACCGGCCTCTACCTGATCAACCTTGTGATCAACATGGTCGCCGCCCCGTTTCTGGGCAAGGCTGTGGGCTTTTTCGGCGAACGCCGCACGCTGATCTTCGAATACATCGGCCTGATCACCGTCTTCCTGGCCTATGGCGGCATCTATTGGTTCGGCTGGGGCGTCGCCATCGCCGCCACGCTCTATGTGATCGACCATATCCTCTTTGGCTTTGCCCTGGCGCTCAAAACCTACTTCCAGAAAATCGCTGACCCGGCCGACATCGCCCCAACCGCAGCCGTCGCCTTTACCATCAACCATATCGCGGCGGTGTTTCTCCCGGTGGTGCTGGGCCTGTTGTGGATCTACTCCCCCGGCGCCGTGTTCTTTCTGGCGGCGGGCATGGCCATGATCTCGCTCGCCCTGGCCCTGCTGATCCCGCGCCATCCGCAGCCAGGCTATGAAACGCGGTTGGCCACCCCCCTGCCCAGCGCGGCCGAATAACCCATGTCCCAAGAGGCGCGCTTTTTGACCGGCTCCACCATGGGGCACGTCGTGCGCATGACCTTGACCGGCGCCGCCGGAATCACCTTTGTCTTTGCCATCGACGCCCTGAACCTGTTCTGGGTCTCGCAATTGGGCGACCCACAGCTGGTCGCCGCCATCGGCTTTGCCTTCGCGATCCAGTTCTTCTCGGTGTCCAGCGGCGTCGGCCTGATGATCGCAGCCACGGCTGTCATCTCGCGGGCCATTGGCCAGGGCCAGTTCGAAAAATCCCGCGATCTGGCGGCCAGCGCCGGGGTCATCGCCTTTGCAACCCAGGTGCTGATGGCAACCTTGATCATCACCTTCCGCCACCAGATCCTCGACTGGGCCGGGGCCGAGGGCCACACGGTCGAGCTCGCCGCGCGCTATCTGACCTTCACCATGCCGTCGCTGGCCTGGATGTCGATCGCATTGATCGGCAGCGCCTCTTTGCGCGCCGCAGGGGACGGGCGCCGCGCCATGTTCGTGACGCTCTCGTCAGGGACCCTGTCGATGTTTCTGGACCCCTTCCTGATCCTATACATGCAACTGGGCCTGGACGGCGCCGCCATCGGCCTCAACTGTTCGCGCATGGTCATGGCCTGCGTCGCGCTCTATTTCGCCACCCAAACACACCGCCTATTCAACTGGCCCCGCCTGTCAGCCATCACCCAGATGATCGGCCCTTTTACCAAAATCGCGCTCCCGGCCATCCTGACCCAACTGGCCACACCCTTCGGCAATTACATCCTGACCTCGGTCCTGTCGCAATTCGGCGATGCGGCAGTGGCCGGATGGGCCGTGGTCGGACGCCTCTCGGTGGTGGCCTTTGGCGGCATCTTTTCCCTCAGCGGCGCAATCGGCGGCATCTTTGGACAGAACTTCGGAGCAAAACGCTATGACCGCCTGGTCTCGACCTACCGCGACGCCGTCCTGTTCTGCCTCTGCTACACCCTGGTCGTCTGGCTGATCCTCTGGCTCCTGAGCGATGTCATCGCCGGCGCCTTTGGCCTCGCACCCGCCGGCCGCGACATGTTGCTGGCCTTCATCCACGTCGGTGCCGGCGCCTTTATGCTGGCCGGCCTGTTCTTTGTCGCCAACGCCGCCTTCAACACATTAGGCCGCCCCACACGCTCGGCCCTGCTCACCTGGCTGCGCGACGGCGTGCTCACCCTGCCCGTCGCAATCTGGAGCGTCGGCCTCTTCGGCGCCGTTGGCGTAATCTACGCTCAGGCCATGCTCGGCGCGGGCTTGGGCATTGCAGCCGCCCTCTGGGGATGGCATTTCGTGCGCGGGATCGGCGCCGCTCCGCCGACACTCGACACGCAAACCCGGCACGCCCGCCGTGACCTCAACCGATTTCGGAGAAGATGATGCCGACCTTTACCGCCCTGACCACCCTCACCGGACGCACCTCGGCCAACGCCCTGGGCGAAGCGATGGAGCATCTGGATCCGGCCCCCACCGGCGTCGGCGTGTTCGAGGTCGAGGATGACTCCGGCCTGTGGGAGGTCGGCGGCTATTTCACCGAGTCACCCGACGATATCGCGCTGCGCCTGCTCGCCGCAGCCCATGGCGCCAAACCTTTCGCCATCTCCGAGCTGCCCGAAACCGATTGGGTCGCCCATGTGCGCCGCGAATTGGCCCCGGTCCAGGCCGGGCGCTTCTTTGTTTACGGCAGCCATGACGCCGACAAGGTGCCGAACGACGCCCTGCCCCTGCTGATCGAGGCCGCAATGGCCTTTGGCACCGGCCATCACGGCACCACCCTGGGCTGCCTGCGCGCATTGGACCGGCTGATCGCCCAGGGCGTCACCCCCAAATCTGTTGTGGACGTAGGCTGTGGCACCGCCGTGCTGGCCATGGCCGCCGCCCGCGTCTGGCCGGGTGAAATGCTCGCCAGCGATATCGACCCTGTCGCCGTCGAAGTCGCAGAGGCCAATGTCGCCGCAAACGGCCTCACCGGTCGTGTGCGCTGCCTCGAAGCCACCGGTTTCGATCACCCCGACCTTCAGGCAGGGGCACCCTTCGATCTGGTCTTTGCCAATATCCTCAAAGGCCCCCTGATCGCCCTCTCGCCGGATCTGACCGCCGCCCTGGCGCCGGATGGCTATGCGATTCTCTCTGGCATCCTGAACGAACAGGCCGACAATGTGGCCGCCGTTTATTCTGAAAATGGAACCAATATCCAACATCGCGAGGTGATTGGTGACTGGACGACGCTCACTTTGCGCAAATCCAGCTGACTTTCAGGCAAATTCGGGACAAATCCGCATCTTTCTGACACATTTAGGCCATGTTCCCGCGCCGCCCCAGGGGCCGCATCTTAACGAGGTGAAACATGGCAAAGTCACAGAATGAATTTGATCGCCGCGTTCGCAAACTGAACAAAAAGCACGCCGCGCTGTCGAACGGGCATACAGCCGTCATGCGCCAGGACGGGCTGATCGTGGTAAAACCCCAGCGCCCGCCGCTCCGCTTTCCTTACAAGCTGGTGCTTGGCGCGGGTGCCATGGTCATCCTGTTCAAGGCCGCAACCATCAGCAGCCTGGGCACCGAGCCTTACAATGACCGGGTAAGCAATCTGGCAAACGGGACCGCCGCGGAAAAGGTTGGTGCCATGGTGATGCAGATCGACCCGGTCAGCGCCACGCTTGCCGATTGGATCAAACCCTACCTGACACAGTCCCAAACGCTCTGATCAAGCGGGCCGTGCCCGCGCATCAGGCTGGAATTTTTCGGACATTCAGACCAAAAAAAACCGTGTGATCCATCCGGATCACACGGCCTTTTCGGACCCTATGAAAATCTGCTCAGTGGCGAATTTTCGACGCGACGACGTCGATGTCGCCGCGGATCAGGCCAATATCTTCCAGTTCCCGATCGCTCAGTTTGCTCAGCGAATTGCGGGTGACGCGTGCGTCATTCCATGCCGCCACGGCGCCAAACGCCGAAGCCAAAAGAGTTCCAACACGGCCGGTGCGGCCGTTAGAGACGCGGGTGATTTCGATTGCAGCCATATCAGTATCCTTTGCGAGTTGGGTGCCGTATCTTGTCCGTTACAAGGGGCAGATAGGAGGCGCGGCGCAAACCGGCAAGAGGCTAAAAGCGCATGGTTCTTATGCAATGAGCGCATATCTCGATTAATGAATAATCATTATGAAAATAAGGCCCCAATCCGCACAGTTTCTGTCGGTTTCAGGCTTGCAAAGGGTCGTTTTCCTTCCTCGCGTCGCGGTCAGACATCCGCAATGTCGCAAACAGACCGCGCACGGAAAGACTTGGCGCATGTTCGCGTTTCGTGCTAGTGCATCAAAACAGCAACAATAATAGCAAAGATCGAGCGGCGGATGCGGATTTTGGGAATTGATCCCGGGCTCAGGATGCTGGGTTGGGGGGTTATCGACGTGGCTGGCAACCGACTCAGTCATGTTGCCAGCGGTGTTTGCCAACCCAAAGGCGAAAATCTGGCCGAACGGCTGCTGCATCTGCACCAACTGCTCAGCGCCGTCCTCATACAGATGGCGCCGGATTGCGCCGCCGTGGAACAAACATTCGTCAACAAGGATGGTGCCGGCACGCTGAAACTGGGCCAGGCACGCGGCATCGCTCTGCTGGTGCCAGCGCAGGCCAGCATCCCAGTGGCCGAATATTCACCCAACACCGTCAAAAAGACCGTGGTGGGTGTCGGCCACGCAGACAAGAAACAGGTCCAACATATGGTTCGACTACAATTGCCCGGGGCAACCCCCAAAAGCGCGGATGCGGCGGATGCTCTGGCTATCGCAATCTGCCACGCCCACCACACACCATCCCGCGCGCTGACACGGGCGTTGAAGGTCAAGTCATGATCGGGCGTCTGGCCGGGCGGCTCGATTATCGCGCCCAGGATCATGTGCTGATTGACGTCCGCGGTGTCGGATATCTGGTCTATTGCTCAGAGCGCACCCTGATGGCCTTGCCCGGCCCGGGCGAAGCCGTGTCACTCTATACCGATCTGCTGGTGCGCGAGGATCTGCTGCAACTCTTTGGCTTTGCCAGTCTGGTCGAAAAGGAATGGCATCGCCTGTTGATGTCGGTGCAAGGGGTCGGGGCGAAAGCCTCGCTGGCCATCCTCGGCACGCTTGGCCCCGATGGGGTCAGCCGCGCCATTGCCCTCGGCGATTGGAACGCCGTGAAGGCCGCCAAGGGGATCGGCCCCAAGACAGCCCAGCGCGTGGTCAATGAGCTCAAGGACAAAGCGCCCACCGTCATGGCGATGGCCGGTCAGACGTCCCAACCAGAGGGCGGCGCGATTGCCCCCGATATGGATGTGATTGAGGAGGCCGAGCGCCCTGACCGCACCGGCGCGACCGCCCCGGCGCGTACCGCCCGCGCGCGCCCCCTTGCCGACGCCGCGCAGGCCGAAGCGCTGTCAGCGCTGAACAATCTGGGATACGCCCCGGGCGACGCCGCCGCCGCCATCGTTCAGGCGCTGGACGAGGGTGCCGAAGCCGAGACAACAGCGCTCATCCGCGCGGCGCTGAAACTTCTGGCGCCGGCAGGATAAACCATGGACGCTCCTGACCCAACCTTGCGACCAGATCCGCTGCCGGAGGACAAGGACCGCGCCTTGCGTCCGCAAACCCTGGATGACTTCATCGGTCAGGCCGAGGCACGCGCCAACCTGAAGGTTTTCATCGCCTCGGCGCGAAAACGCGGAGAGGCCATGGACCACACATTGTTTCATGGCCCGCCCGGACTGGGCAAGACAACGCTGGCGCAGATCATGTCGCGCGAATTGGGCGTCAATTTCCGCATGACCTCGGGGCCGGTTCTGGCCAAAGCCGGAGATCTGGCGGCCATTCTGACCAATCTGGACGATCGGGATGTCCTGTTCATTGATGAAATTCACCGCCTGAACCCCGCGGTCGAAGAGGTGCTGTATCCCGCGCTGGAGGATTTTGAGCTGGATCTGGTCATCGGAGAGGGCCCCGCGGCGCGCACCGTCCGGATCGAATTGCAGCCCTTTACGCTGGTCGGGGCCACGACCCGAATGGGGTTGCTGACCACCCCCCTGCGCGACCGCTTTGGTATTCCGACACGGCTGAATTTTTATACGGAGGACGAGCTGTTCGAGATTGTCCGCCGCAACGCCGTCCTGCTGGGCGCCCCCGCGGATGACTCGGGCGCGCGCGAGATCGCGCGCCGCGCCCGTGGCACGCCGCGCATCGCCGGGCGTTTGCTGCGGCGGGTTGTTGATTTTGCCATTGTCGAGGGCGATGGGCATGTGACCCAGGCCCTGGCGGATAATGCGCTCAGCCGTCTGGGAGTCGATCGTCTGGGTCTGGATGGCGCGGACCGGCGGTATCTGCGGCTCATCGCCGAGGCCTATGCCGGCGGGCCCGTCGGGATTGAAACCCTCTCTGCCGCCCTGAGCGAAAGCCGCGATGCCCTGGAAGAGGTCATCGAGCCCTATTTGCTGCAACAGGGTCTGATTCAGCGCACGCCCCGGGGGCGCATGCTGGCCCAGCGGGCCTGGGAGCATCTGGGGATGGCCGTGCCGCCAGCGCCCCGGCAAGGGCAGAATGATCTGTTTGGCTGACGCGTCGGGATTTGAGTATTTGGACCAAAAAGAAGCACAGGACCCCGGCAGGCTGGAAACGTTGAGCGAAATGGCGCAAACGGTTTCAGATATCTATGCCGCCCGGTTCGCGATTGAGCGGGACGCTGTCTGGCATATGGCCAAACTGTCCGAGGAGTTGGGCGAATTGCAGGGCGCCTTTCTGGATCTCAACGGACAGGGGCGTGCAAGTGAGAGTGACCTGCGTCAGGCGTTGGAGGACGAGGTTGCGGACCTGATGGGCCAGCTTCTGTTGTTTGCGCGCTGGCAAGACATCAACATCCCCAGAGCCATGGCGCGCAAATGGGGACGCTATTTACCGGATGGATGACATGGACCAAGCAGAGGTTGAAGCCCTGTTTACACGATCAGACGGCACCTATGCCTTTGCCCGCTGGGGCCGCCCGATTGCCCCTGTTGTGTTTGGCGTCGAGGATGCCACGCTGCCCGTGATCAAGGGCGCCTGGCAGGCTGTTGCGCAGCTGGCCGGGCACGAAATGGCCGAGACCGACCCGGAGTTGGGCACCAACGTCATGATGTTCTTTTGCCGCGACTGGTCAGAGCTGCCGCAGGTGCCAAACCTGGACAGGCTGGTGCCGGGGCTGGCCGAAACCGTCTCGCGGCTCGAAAATGCCGGCGCCAATCAGTACCGAACCTTCCGGTTTGATGCCCAGGGGGCGATCAAGGCTTGCTTCATCTTTCTCAGGATGGACAGCGATCTGGCCTCTGTCCCGGCCGAGACCCTGGCCCTCGGCCAGGCGGTGCAGTCCATCTTGTTGTGGTCCGACCTGGCGTTTCGCGAACGCTCCGCGCTGGCCGTTGCATCCGGCCACACAATCCTGCGCCCGGACATCGGCAATGTCATTCGCGCCGCCTATGATCCGGTGATGCCCGCCAGTGCCCAGGATCCCTCACATGCATTGCGGCTGTCCGCCCGCGTCTCTATGCATCAGCCATCCTAGACCGGAGCGCCACGCATGACCCCTCATCAGTTCCCGATCACCGTCTTTTACGAAGACACTGACATGGCCGGCATTGTCTATTATGCGAACTACCTGCGCTTCATCGAACGCGCCCGTTCGACCATTGTCGAAGAGATGGGCATCGACCAGCTCGCAATGAAGGCGGACGGGATCGTGTTTGCCATCAGCCGCGTCGAAGCGGATTATCGCGGGTCGGCCAGGCTGGGCGACCGGCTGATCGTTGAAACCACCCATTGGGCCAAAAGCGCCGCGCGCTGGATGTTCGACCAGCGGGTCATGCGCGCCGATCAGGTGATTTTCGAGGCCAAAGTCACCGCCGTCAGCATGACGACCGACGGCCGCCCAGTCCGCCTGCCGGCCGAAGTTCGCGCCCTCATCGGCAAGTCCTGACCAACGCGGCACCAGTTCTGTTGGCAATTGTTTCCGTTCTGGGCTACACTGTTTCGCAACAAGGCCGGTAAACGGCTGCTATGACAGAGCAGGCATATGGAAACGGACGCCCTCGCGCTCGCACAGGAAATCGACTTTTCTCTGTGGGCGCTTTTTGTACGTGCGACTTTGACCGTCAAGGCGGTCATGCTGATCCTGATTTTGGCGTCAGTATGGTCATGGTCGATCATCTTTCAAAAACTCATCACCTATCGGACCGCCCGGGCCGAGGCGGCGAAATTTGACCGCGCCTTCTGGTCCGGAGAGCCGCTGGACGAACTGTTTGAACAGATTGGCCCCAACCCCAGCGGCCGATCTCAGCGGGTTTTCGCCGCTGGCATGACCGAATGGCGCAGATCCCACAAAACCGATGGCGGGCTGATCGCCGGGGCCCAGGCGCGCATTGATCGCTCCATGGATGTGGCCATCAACAAAGAGGCCGAGGGTCTGCGCAAAGGTCTGCCCGTCCTGGCCACGATCGGGTCGACGGCTCCGTTCATCGGCCTGTTCGGCACGGTCTGGGGCATCATGAACGCCTTTATCGAAATCGCCGAGCAGCAAAACACCAACCTCGCCGTCGTCGCGCCTGGCCTGGCCGAGGCGCTGCTGGCCACCGGTCTGGGCCTGCTGGCCGCCATCCCGGCCGTGATTTTCTATAACAAGCTCTCCGCCGACAGCGACCGCATCATCGCCAGCTACGAAGCGTTTGCCGACGAATTTGCCACCATCCTGTCGCGCCAATTGGACAGCTGAGCCATGGGCGCAACCCTCCTCCCCCCCGAAGACAGCGGAGGCCGACGCAGACGGCGGCGCAGCGGGCGCGTCCGCCCGATGGCCGAAATCAACGTCACGCCCTTTGTTGACGTGGTGCTGGTGCTGCTCATCATCTTTATGGTCGCCGCCCCGCTTCTGACCGTGGGCGTCCCCGTTGAACTGCCCAAAACCGCCGCCAACGCCCTCCCAGGCGAGGCCGAAGAGCCGCTGACCCTCACAATCACCGCCCAAGGAGAGGTGCAAATCCAGACAACAACCGTTGCGCGCGATGAACTGCTCGCGCGCCTGCGCGCCATTGCCGCCGAACGCAGCAGCGACCGCGTCTATCTGCGCGCAGATGGCGCCGTGCGCTATGAAACCGTGATGCAGGTCATGGGCGCATTGAACGCGGGTGGTTTTTCCGATGTGGCTCTGGTGACGGATACCGGCGGGCCGACACTGGACGAACCGGAGGGGTGAGGCTGGGCTTTGGACACCGGCACGAAAATTTCCACGGTTGCACATGCGACATTGATTGGAGCAGCCCTGTTTGGCGGCGTCTTCACGGCCGAACCCGAACCGGCTGAGACGCAGGACGTGTCCATTGTCTCTTCCGATCAGTTCGCCGCCCTCATGGCTGCTCAACAACCCCCCGACACCGCGACAGAACCAACTGCGCCGACGTTGCCACAGGTGCAGGATGAAACCCCCGGCGTGCCTCTGCCTGAACCTGAATCCAACCCGGATGTGACCACGCCCGAGGCCAGCAATGCGCCCGATACAGAAACTGTGCCCGAAACCCTGCCAGACCCGCTGCCCCCAAGGCCCGAGTCCGACGCCGTGGACACCGCCCCCTCTATCCAGCCGCCACAGGATCTCGACACGCCGCTGCCCCCCGCGACCGAGGCCCGGCCACAGCCGCGCCCGGCAGACCGGGTGGCCCCGCAACCCGTGGCGGCCCCGCCCCCCGATACCCGCATCGACGAAACCCCACAGCCCGACACCAGCCCCGATCCGGGCGCAGAAACCCCTCCGCCAGAAGAAGAGGCCGCCGCCCCCCCCGAGGCGACCGATCGCATCGCGCCAGAAACCAGCGACAGCGACAGCCTGGCGCCGGCGGCGTCCATCCGACCGCCCTCCAGCCGGCCCAGACCTGCCGCGCGCCAGGCCGAACAGGAAACGGACTCCACCCGCGACGCCGTCAATGCGGCCCTGACCGAGGCTCTGGGCGGCACCGAAGACCCCGAACCGGCCCCGCCCGCCTCGGGCCCGCCTTTGACCGGGGGTGAAAAAAGCGACCTGATCCTGGCCGTCTCAAACTGCTGGAACGTTGGCTCCCTCTCGACCGAGGCCCTGAACGTCACCGTTGTCGTCGGGGTTGAAATGACCGAAGACGCCAAACCCGTTAGTTCCTCGATCCGGATGATCAGCGCCTCTGGCGGGTCTGATGGTGCGGCCAAACAGGCTTTCCAGGCCGCCCGTCGCGCCATCCTGCGCTGCGGCGGTAACGGATATGGCCTGCCCCCCGAAAAATATGGACAATGGCGCAATATTGAAATGACATTTAACCCGGAAAGGATGCGGATCCGATGAAGTGGCTGGTTTTAACCCTCACGGCCCTGCTGGCCACCGCCGCGACAATCGCGGCCGCTCAGTCAGACGGTCCCTTGCGGATCGAAATCACCGAAGGTGTGATCGAACCGATGCCTTTCGCGGTGCCGGATTTCGTCCCCAACGGCTCCTCTGCCAGCGAATACGCCAAAAACCTCAGCCGCGTCATCGCCGCTGACCTGTCCGGCACCGGGTTGTTTCGCGAAATTCCCAGCTCAGCCCACATCAGCAAGATAAGTGATTTCAAAGCCCCCATCAAATTCCAGGACTGGAAGGCGATCAACGCACAGGCCCTGATCACCGGCTCTGTCAGCGTCTCGGGCGGCAATGCCACGGTGCAATTCCGGGTCTGGGATGTGTTCTCGGGCGTGGAACAGGGCAACGGCCTGCAATTCGCCGGTCCGGTCGAAGGCTGGCGGCGCATGGCGCATAAGGTCGCCGACGAAGTCTACAGCCGCATCACCGGAGAAGACCCCTATTTCGACAGCCGGGTCGTCTTCGTCTCTGAAAGCGGGCCCAAGAATGACCGCCGCAAGCGGCTCGCCATCATGGATTATGACGGTGCCAACCTGCAATATCTGACCGACAGCGCCGCTATCGTCCTCGCCCCCCGGTTTTCGCCCACCGGCGATCGCGTGCTCTATACCAGCTACGAATCCGGCTTCCCCCGCATTTACGTCCTCGACATCGGCCGCGTCACCCGCAAGGTCCTCGAAAGCAGCGACGGCATCATGAGCTTCGCACCGCGCTTTTCGCCCGATGGCAAAACCGTTGTGTTTTCCCTCAGCCAGGGCGGCAATACCGACCTGTATTCGATGAACATCAACACCGGCGCCAAAAAACGCCTGACCAGTTCGCCCTCCATCGAAACCGCGCCCAGCTATTCCCCCGATGGCCGCCAGATCGTGTTTGAAAGCGACCGCTCCGGCACACAGCAGCTTTACGTCATGTCCGCCAACGGCGGCGAGGCAAAGCGAATCAGCTTTGGCAAAGGCCGCTACGGCACCCCGGTCTGGTCCCCACGCGGAGACCTCATCGCCTACACCAAACAGGCCGGCGGCCGCTTTCACATCGGCGTCATGCGCGTCGATGGCAGCCAGGAACGCCTGCTCACCGCGTCTTTCCTGGATGAAAGCCCAACATGGTCCCCAAATGGGCGCGTTATCATGTTTTCGCGCGAAACCCAGGGCGCCCAGGGGCGGTCTTCGCTCTACTCTGTTGATATTACAGGGCGCAACCTGCGCCCGGTCAGAACGCCAGACGGGGGATCAGACCCCTCCTGGTCCCCGTTACAGCGGTGATCCGCTGGTCTAACAACACATCTCATCATTCTTATGATAACTTGACGATCAAAACGTTAACACCAATTCTGAAACAACGAAAAAGAGGCGTGGGGCATGACAGGACTACGGATCGCAGCCATAGGCCTGCTACTGGCATCAGTAGCAGCCTGTACAACACCGGATGACTTAGGAAATTCAACCAATCTGAACGGATCAGCCGTGGCCGGATCGGCCTCCGACCCGACGTCCATCGCTTACTTCCAGCAAAATGTCGGCGATCGGGTGCTCTTTTCCGTTGACCAGACCACCCTGACAGCCGAGGCCAAACAGGTCCTCGACGGTCAGGCCACCTGGCTGACCCAGAACGCAGACTATACCGCCGTGATCGAAGGCCACGCCGATGAACAGGGCACGCGGGAATACAACCTGGGCCTGGGCGCCCGCCGCGCCAATGCGGTTCAGGAATATCTGATCTCCCGCGGCGTCGCCGGCAACCGGCTGCGCGTCGTCAGCTACGGCAAAGAACGGCCGATCGAGGTCTGCTCCGAGGAAAGTTGCTATGCAAAAAACCGGCGCGCCGTTACGGTGCTGGCCGGGGCTCTGACAGGATAACGCGAACATGCGGATAGCATTTGCTGCGCTGGCCTCTATCTGCCTCCTCGTCCCGGGGGCGGGTCAGGCGCAAACCACAGACACTTTGGCCGACATTCGTCAGGAATTGTCGGTGCTTTATGTCGAGATTCAAAAACTGAAACGCGAACTCTCCACAACCGGCGCGCCCGCGACCAATGCTGGCGCAGGCTCGGTGCTGGAACGCGTCCAATCCATCGAATCCGAACTGCAACGGCTGACTCAACAGACCGAGCAGCTGGATTTTCGGGTCCAGCAAATCGTCAAGGACGGCACCAACCGCATCGGCGACCTGGAATTCCGCCTGGTCGAGCTTGAGGGCGGCGATGTCTCCCAACTGGGCGAAACAACCACCCTGGGGGGCGACTCCGGCTCCTCCTCCTCCGTGGCCTCCGGCGGCACGGGCACAAATACAGGCTCCGGCACCGAATTGGCCGTTGGTGAAACCGCCGACTTCGAAGCCGCCCAAGCGGCCTTTGACGCCGGGAAATATACCGACGCCGCAGCGGCTTTTGCGGCTTTCAACGCCAATTACCCCGGCAGCCCGCTGGCCGCAAAGGCCAGCCTCAGCCGGGGCAAAGCGCTGGACCAACTGGGCGACACCCGCGAAGCGGCCCGCGCCTATCTGGCCAGTTTCAGTTCTGACGCCACCGGCCCGGTGGCACCCGACGCCCTGACTGAACTGGGCGCGGCTTTGGGCCGCCTCGGCCAAACCGAGCAGGCTTGTGTGACGTTGGGCGAAGTATCAATCCGGTTCCCGCAATCCTCCGCCGTTGCGCGGTCTCAACAGGAAATGGCGTCACTGGGTTGCTCTTAACCGGTTCGAATGCCGACATCACATCGGCAGTTCGCGACAGCTTCCATCGCGGACCGCCAGAAAAACTCGGAGTGGCCGTCTCCGGCGGAGGCGATTCCGTCGCCCTGCTGCGCATCCTCAAATCATGTTTCGACGATCAGCCAACCCAGCTGCACGCAGTGACCGTCGACCACGGCCTGCGCGTCGAGGCGCAACAAGAGGCCGCCTGGGTCGCTGATCTGTGCGAAGCGCTCGGCGTGGCCCACTCCACCCTGCGTTGGCGCGGCTGGAGCGGCACCGGCAACCTTCAGGATCAGGCCCGGCAAGCCCGCTATCAGCTCATGACCGACTGGGCCCATAACTACGGGATCAACGACATCGCTCTGGGCCATACCGCCGATGACCAGGCCGAGACCTTCCTGATGCGCCTGGCCCGGGCCTCCGGCGTCGATGGGCTCGCCGCCATGAACAGCCGCAGGACCATCAATGGCGTCAACTTCATCCGCCCCATGCTGGAACTGCGCCGCGAGGATCTGCGCCAATACCTGCGCGCGCATGATCAGGACTGGGTCGAAGATCCCTCCAATCAGGATCTGAAATTCGACCGGATCAAGGCCCGGCGCGCGCTCGATACGCTCGATTCTCTGGGAATCTCGGTGCAAACCCTCACCGATGTGGCGCGACATATGGAACAGGCGCGCGAAGCACTGGATTGGTACAGCTTCCTGGCCGCCCGCGAATTTGTCCATGTCGATGGCGGCGATGTGCTGATCGAATACCGACGGCTGCGCACCCTGCCCGCAGAGATCGCCCGCCGCCTGCTGACCCGCGCCATCGCATGGGTCAATGGTCAGACGTACCCGCCCCGCAGCGCCTCTCTCGCCCGCTTTGTCGATGCCGCCCAAAAACGCGAAACCGTTACGCTCGCAGGCTGCCAGATGCTGCACCAGGGGCCCTATGTATGGATTTGCCGCGAATATAACGCCGTGCTCAAGGAATTCGCCGTCCCCCCCGCCACATGGGACAACCGCTGGCGCGTCACCGGTCCGGACACGCCCGGCTGCCTGATCAAACCGCTGGGCCGCCAGGGGCTGGAACAGTGCAAGAACTGGCGCGAAACCGGTCGCCCCTACACCGCCCTGCTCGCTTCCCCCTCCATCTGGCGGGGCGGCGAATTGCTTTCCGCCCCTCTGGCTGGTAACCCTTCAGGATGGGATGCGGCACCCGTCGCCAACAGCGAAGAATTCTTCGCGGGTATTTTATCGCATTGAACCTGTGACATTCGTCTCTATTTTATGTTGCAGTTAAGGATCTGTCGGCCCCGATAGACCATCTTTAGGAGAGTTTCTTTGGGAAACGCACGTAACATCGCCTTTTGGGTTGTCCTCTTTCTGTTGATCCTGGCCCTGTTTCAGTTGTTCAGCGGCTCAGGCGGCACCATGCAAAGCCGCGAAATCAGCTATTCAGAATTCGTCAGCGCCGTCGAAAAAGGCGAGGTCAGCCAGGCAACGCTGGATGGCGAACAGGTCCGCTTCCGCACCGGCAGCAGTGACGGCTTTGTCACGATCATCCCTACCGACGCAGAAATCACCAAACTGCTGATCGACAACAACGTCCCGGTCAGCGCCAAGCAGCAACAGAAATCAGGGTTCCAGACCTTCATCCTGTCGCTCTTGCCTTTCCTCCTGCTCATCGGCGTCTGGGTCTACTTCATGAACCGGATGCAGGGTGGCGGCAAAGGCGGCGCCATGGGCTTTGGCAAATCCAAGGCCAAGATGCTGACCGAAAAGCACGGGCGCGTCACCTTTGACGATGTCGCCGGTATCGACGAGGCCAAGGAAGAACTCGAAGAAATCGTCGAATTCCTGCGCAATCCCCAGAAATTCTCGCGCCTGGGCGGCAAGATCCCCAAAGGCGCCCTGCTCGTGGGCCCTCCGGGCACCGGTAAAACCCTGCTGGCACGCGCCATCGCAGGCGAAGCAGGCGTGCCCTTCTTCACCATCTCCGGTTCTGACTTTGTCGAAATGTTCGTCGGCGTCGGCGCCAGTCGCGTGCGCGACATGTTCGAACAGGCCAAGAAAAACGCGCCCTGCATCGTGTTCATCGACGAAATCGACGCCGTCGGCCGCCATCGTGGCGCCGGCTATGGCGGCGGCAATGACGAACGCGAACAGACCTTGAACCAACTGCTGGTTGAAATGGACGGGTTCGAGGCGAACGAAGGCGTGATCATCATCGCCGCCACCAACCGCAAAGACGTGCTCGACCCCGCATTGCTGCGTCCGGGTCGGTTCGACCGTCAGGTCACCGTGTCCAACCCAGACATCAAAGGGCGCGAGAAAATCCTCGGCGTACACGCCCGCAAAACCCCGCTTGGCCCCGATGTGGACCTGCGCATCATCGCCCGCGGCACCCCTGGGTTCTCGGGCGCCGATCTGGCCAACCTGGTAAACGAAGCCGCCCTGATGGCCGCCCGCGTTGGCCGACGATTCGTCACAATGGACGATTTCGAAAGCGCCAAGGACAAGGTCATGATGGGTGCAGAGCGGCGCAGCATGGTCCTGACACAGGACCAAAAGGAAAAAACCGCCTATCACGAAGCCGGTCACGCCATCGTCGGTCTGAAACTGACCAAGACCGACCCGGTTTACAAGGCGACCATCATTCCGCGCGGCGGTGCCCTGGGCATGGTGGTTTCCCTGCCCGAAATGGACAAACTGCAAATGTTCCGCGACGAGGCTCTGGAAAAGATCACCATGACCATGGCCGGCAAAGCGGCCGAGATCTTCAAATACGGTCCCGATTCCGTATCCAGCGGTCCGGTTGGCGACATTCAGCAGGCCAGCGGGCTCGCGCGGGCGATGGTCATGCGCTGGGGCATGTCTCAGAAGGTCGGCAACATCGACTATTCCGAGGCTCACGAGGGCTATCAGGGCAACACCGCCGGCTTCTCCGTCTCTGCCAATACCAAAGAGCTGATCGAATCCGAGGTGAAACGCTTCATCGATGACGGCTACACTGATGCCTATAAGATCATCGAGGACAACGCCGAAGAATTCGAGCGTCTGGCGCAGGGCCTGCTCGAATATGAAACCCTCACCGGAGAAGAAATTCGACGCGTCCTGCGCGGCGAACCCCCATTCTCCGAGGATGACTCGGGCGATTCCCCCGATCAGGGCAACGCACCCAGCGTCACTGCGATCCCGAAAACAAAACCCAAAAACAGCCCCCCCGAAGGTGGCGCCGACGGCGGGTTAGAGCCAGAGCCGACAGCCTGATGTCGACTCTGCAACGCACAGACTATGTCGGCACCGTCGAATGGCTCGGCCAAAGCGACGGTGCCACAGAAACCCTGCGCTCCGAAGGGCTCGACACGCTCGATCTGGGCTTTCACGGTCTCAGCGGCGCCCGTCACGAAGGCGAAAACCGCGAAAGCTGTGTCCGGGTCAGCAATCTCTATACCGAAGGCACCCAGATCCGGAACGTGCGCCAGCTGACCATCCTCTCGGGCGAGGAAATGGACGCCATTGCCGCAGATATGGGGCTCGACACGCTGGACCCGCGCCCCGTGGGCGTCAACATCGTGCTGCGCGGCATTCCCGACTTTACCCATCTGCCGCCCAATTCACGGCTCCAGGGCCCCTCCGGTGTCACGCTCACCATCGATCTGGAAAATCTGCCCTGCGTCTACCCGGCCAAAGAGATCGAATCCGACAACCCCGGACACGGCAAGGCCTTCCTGACCGCGGCCAAGGGTCGGCGCGGTGTCACCGCCTGGGTCGAACGTCCCGGGGCGCTGAAACGGGGCGATACGCTGCAACTGTTCGTCCCGGCCCAACGCGCCTGGACCCCCTGATCCGGCACCGCGCCGGATCACCACACCCCAGTCAACAACCGCCACCGAATTGCCCCCGGCGTTTCCGATGCGCGACACCACAGGTCAACCGCGCCGTTTCAAACGTCGAAAATGTCGGAATCCTAATATGTAGCCCCCCCCTCTACAGGGTATGCAAACCCATGCCGACGCCGTCGGCACAGGGGAGAAGCAAGGGATACCCGGACCGATGAGCTACAAATCAGATATCGAAATCGCACGCGAAGCGAAAAAAATGCCCATCCAGAAGATTGGCGAAAAACTAGGCATATCGTCCGATGATCTTCTGCCATACGGCCACGACAAGGCCAAAGTCAGCCAAAGTTTCATCAACTCGGTGCAGGATCGCCCAAACGGTAAGCTGATCCTTGTTACCGCGATCAACCCCACGCCCGCCGGCGAAGGCAAAACGACAACCACCGTCGGCCTCGGCGATGGTCTGAACCATATCGGCAAGAACGCCTGTATCTGTATCCGCGAGGCCTCGCTTGGCCCCAACTTCGGCATGAAGGGCGGCGCGGCGGGCGGCGGCATGGCCCAGGTTGTGCCGATGGAGGATATGAACCTCCACTTCACCGGCGATTTTCACGCGATCACCAGCGCCCATTCCCTGCTGTCGGCCATGATCGACAACCACATCTACTGGGGCAACGAGCTTGAAATCGACACCCGCCGCGTGGTTTGGCGCCGCGTTGTCGACATGAACGACCGCGCCCTGCGCCAGATCACCGCCAGCCTGGGCGGCGTGCCCAATGGTTTCCCACGCGAAACCGGCTTTGACATCACCGTTGCCTCCGAAGTCATGGCCATCCTGTGCCTGGCCAACAACCTGGAGGATCTGGAGAAACGCCTGGGCGACATGATCGTCGCCTATCGCCGCGACCGCAGCCCGGTCTATTGCCGCGACATCAAGGCCCAGGGCGCAATGACCGTCCTGCTCAAGGACGCGATGCAGCCCAACCTGGTCCAGACGCTGGAAAACAACCCGGCCTTTGTGCACGGCGGTCCTTTCGCCAACATCGCGCATGGCTGCAACTCGGTCATTGCCACCACCACCGCGCTGAAAACCGCAGACTATGTGGTGACCGAGGCTGGCTTTGGCGCTGACCTGGGCGCAGAAAAGTTCATGAATATCAAATGCCGCAAGGCTGGCCTGGCGCCCGATTGCGTCGTGCTTGTCGCCACCGTGCGCGCCATGAAAATGAACGGCGGTGTCGCCAAGGCCGATCTGGGCGAAGAGAACGTCGACGCGGTCAAGAACGGCTGCGCCAACCTGGGCCGTCACATCGGCAACATCAAAAGCTTTGGTGTGCCCGTCATCGTCGCGATCAACCACTTTGTCACCGACACCGACGCTGAAATCGACGCGGTCAAGGCCTATGTCGCCGAACAGGGCGCCGAGGCGATCCTCAGCCGTCACTGGGAGCTGGGCTCCGAAGGTTCGGCCGAACTGGCCACGCGCGTCGCCGAAATCGCCGACAGCGGAGTCAGCCAGTTCGCTCCGATCTACAATGACGACCTGCCATTGTTCGAAAAGATCGAGCGCATCGCCAAATCCATCTACCGCGCGGACGAGGTGCTGGCCGATGCCAAGATCCGCAACCAGCTCAAGGAATGGGAAGACCAGGGCTATGGCAACCTGCCGATCTGTATGGCCAAGACACAATACTCGTTCTCGACCGACCCCAACCTGCGCGGCGCCCCCACCGGGCACAGCGTCCCGGTCAGAGAAGTCCGCCTGAGCGCGGGCGCCGGGTTTGTCGTTGTGATCTGCGGCGAGATCATGACCATGCCGGGTCTGCCACGGGTACCAGCCTCGGAAGCCATCCGGTTGAATGACGAGGGCCAGATCGAAGGCCTGTTTTAAACAAGGCACGGCGGTTGGGGGCATCGAGCCCCCAACCGCCGGTCGCCGCGATGCGGCTCTTGCCCTCCGGGCGGGAGTATTTTTACCAAAAAGAACAAGGAAGGCGGCTCTCCATGACAGCGACTGTAATCGACGGGAAATCATTTGCTGCGACGGTCCGGGGCCAGGTGGCTACGCACGTCGCGCAACTCAAGGAAACCCATGGCATCACACCGGGGTTGGCCGTTGTCCTTGTCGGAGAAGATCCTGCCAGCCAGGTCTATGTGCGTTCCAAAGGCAAGCTGACCGTCGAGGTCGGGATGAATTCCTTTGAGCACAAGCTGGACGCGGATACCTCCGAGGCGGATCTGCTGGCGGTCATCACCCAGTTGAATGCCGATCCGGCGGTGCATGGCATATTGGTTCAGTTGCCCCTGCCCGATCATCTGAACAGCGATCTTGTCATCAACAGCATCGACCCGGCCAAGGATGTGGACGGGTTTCACATCTCGAACGTTGGCCTGCTGGGCACCGGTCAGAAAAGCATGGTGCCCTGCACGCCGCTGGGCTGCCTGATGATGCTGCGCGATCACCACGGCAGCCTGTCGGGCCTCAATGCGGTTGTGCTCGGCCGCTCCAACATTGTCGGCAAGCCGATGGCACAGCTGCTGTTGGGAGACAGTTGCACTGTCACCATCGCCCATTCGCGCACACAGAACCTGCCAGAGGTCATCCGCCGCGCCGATATCCTGGTCGCAGCCGTGGGCCGTCCGGAAATGGTGCCTGGCGACTGGATCAAACCCGGCGCCACGGTCATTGATGTGGGCATCAACCGAATCCCCAAACCAGAAGGCGGCACGCGCCTGGTCGGCGACGTGGATTACACAAGCGCTTCGCAGGTCGCTGGCGCCATCACCCCGGTTCCCGGAGGGGTCGGCCCGATGACCATCGCCTGCCTGCTTGCCAATACCCTGACGGCCTGCTGCCGGGCCAAGGGTTTGCCCGAACCTGACGGGCTGACCGCCTAATCGCGCGCACATACCCAAGCTCACGAAATGTTGATCGCCAAAGGGCCATGACCAATCGTCATGGTCCAATAACTTTTGGCAATCAGGGCTTGCAAACCGTGACATACAAAGGCAAATTTTCCGCGAGAAACGGCATGACCTTCAATACCCCGCGTTTCTGACACCACCCTAGGAATCGCCAATACCCAACCTCCGGTCAAAGGCCATATGCTCGAAACAATCGTGAAAGGCGCCAAACGCTCTGCGACGCTCTTGAACCTCAGGATCTGCGCTGTGATCCTGCTGTTTGCGACCATAGCAGCCCCCTTCGGGATGGATGTGATCGAAGGCGTCGGGTGGCATTTCCTGTTCTGGGGCCTGATCGTCTGCATCTCCAGCCCCCTGGGCCATATCCTGATGACCGTTTCCGAGACCTACTGGGGCGAGGACAGACCGCTCGCCATCGACGTCACAATGGTGACGATGATGACGATCATCTTTACGCCGGTGCTCTATTTCCTCATCAACACCCTTCTGGTCGCCCACGGCGGCACACATGAAAGCCTGCTCAAAACCGTCGGCTACGTCTTTCCCGTCACCGTTCTGATCTGCATCGCGCGCCGCATTCTGCCCGGCATGGACCAGCCCTCCTATTTCCGCCATGCCGATGCCCTGGCCCAGCCGCTGATCCATCGCCGCCTGCCCGAGACCTTTGACGGCGACATCCTCCATCTGACCGTGCGCGACCATTTCGTCGATGTCATCGCCACAAACAGCACCCACACCCTGCGCCTGCGCTTTGCCGATGCCGTGGCCGAGATGGAGCCGATCGACGGGTTTTGCACCCACCGGTCCCATTGGGTCAACCGCAAGGCCATTTCAGATGTCGAACGTGACAACGGCCGGATCTTTCTGCGCCTGGTCAACGGCACACAGGTCCCGGTCAGCCGCAAATTCCGCCCCCACCTGGAAGACGCCGGGCTGATCGAACCCCAGCAAATGACCATCTGACACGGCCGAACCAAGCAGAACCAGCACCCAAATCAAGGCCAGAATTCCGGCCCAAACGCGACTAGCCCAAATTCCCACTTTCCTTCCGAAACAGCCTCTGTATAACTTCGCCCATGACCAGAACCGCGCATATCCCCCATCGGACCGATGCTGCCTCCGCAGCACTGCGCGGCCTACTGCTCCTATTCCGCCTCTGAGCGTGCCCTTTGGCGCGACCGCTCAGAGGAGGACGCCAGCGCGCCAATTCGGCTAGGACAGACAGAATCAAAGAGACAATCCAATGACACAAGCACCTGACAAAGATCGCGTATGGATCTTTGACACCACATTGCGCGACGGCGAACAAAGCCCCGGCGCAACCATGACCCACGACGAAAAACTCGAAATCGCCGCTTTGCTGGACGAAATGGGTGTGGACATCATCGAGGCCGGTTTCCCAATCGCCTCCGAGGGCGATTTCAAGGCCGTCAGCGAAATCGCCCAGAACGCTCAGAACTCGGTGATTTGCGGCCTTGCCCGGGCCAATTTCGCCGACATCGACCGCTGCTGGGAGGCCGTCCGCCACGCCTCAAAACCCCGGATCCATACCTTCATCGGCACCTCTCCTTTGCATCGGGCCATCCCGAACCTGACAAAGGATGAAATGGCCGAGAAAATCCACGAAACCGTGACCCACGCCCGCAATCTTTGCGACAATGTGCAATGGTCGCCGATGGATGCCACCCGGACCGAGTGGGACTACCTCGCACGTGTTGTGGAAATCGCGATCAAGGCGGGCGCTACCACCATCAATATCCCCGACACGGTAGGCTACACCGCCCCCGTCGAAAGCGCCGATTTGATCAAACGCCTGATCGCCGAGGTCCCCGGCGGTGACGAGGTGATCTTTGCCACCCATTGCCACAATGACCTTGGCATGGCGACAGCAAACTCCATGGCCGCTGTGGCCGGTGGCGCGCGGCAGATCGAATGCACCATCAACGGACTGGGCGAACGCGCCGGCAATACCGCACTCGAAGAGGTGGTCATGGCGATGAAGGTGCGCGGCGATATCATGCCCTATTACACCGATATCGACACCACCAAGATCATGAACATCTCGCGCCGCGTCGCCACCGTCAGCGGCTTTCCGGTGCAGTTCAACAAGGCCATCGTGGGTAAAAACGCCTTCGCCCACGAAAGCGGCATTCACCAGGACGGGATGCTCAAGAATCCCGAAAACTTCGAAATCATGCGGCCCGAGGATGTCGGCCTCTCCGGGTCCAGCCTGCCCTTGGGCAAACACTCCGGCCGTGCCGCCCTGCGCGACAAGCTCGAGCAATTGGGTTTCGAAGTCGCCGACAACCAGCTCAAGGATGTCTTTGTCCGCTTCAAGGAACTCGCCGACCGCAAAAAAGAGGTCTACGACGACGATATCATCGCTCTGGTGCGCGTGGGCGAAGATCCCACAAACGACCGGCTGCAAATCGTCTCGATGAAGGTCGTCTGCGGCACCGGCGGCCCGGCCGAATCCACCGTCGAGATGGAGGTGGACGGCAAGGACAGCATCGCCACCGAACATGGGGACGGACCGGTGGACGCCACCTTCAAGGCGATCCGTGCGATTTTCCCCAACAAGGCGCGGCTGCAGCTCTATCAGGTGAACGCGGTCACCGCCGGCACCGATGCCCAGGCCACCGTCAGCGTCCGCCTCGAAGAGGACGGGCTGATCGCCACCGGACAATCCGCGAATACAGACACCATCCTGGCCTCGGCCAAGGCCTATGTGCACGCGCTCAACCGCCTGCTGATTCGCCGCGAAAAATCTGCCCCCGGGGCTGATATCCGCGAAATCAGCTACAAAGACGTGACCTGAAACCAAACCGCAACCGGCGGATTTCACCCGATCTCCGCCGGTTCCGGTTTCGCAGTTCAGTTTCGGCCACAACTGTACTATGGAGCGCTGACAACTCCTTACAAAGGCTTCGTTCATGCTCCGCAAAATCCTGGCCGCCGCAGCCGTCCCCGCTGCCTGTCTCTTGCTCGCCGCACCTTTGGCCGCGCAAACCATCGACCGCATCAAGGAAACCGGCAAGTTGACCCTGGGTTTTCGCGTCGACGCCGCTCCGCTGTCCTATGCCGACGCCGACGGCAATCCGGCCGGCTATACCCCCATCTTGTGTGGTGAAGTGGTTCAGGGAATCACCAATGTGCTTGGTCTGGAAAACCTGAACGTCAGCTTTGTGCCCGTTGATGCATCCAACCGCTTTGAAAAAGTCGCCAGCGGAGAAATCGACCTCCTGTGCGGCGCCGCCTCCATCACCCTCACCCGCCGCGAACTGGTTGATTTCTCGGTTCCGGTCTATGTCGACGGCACCGCCGTGATGCAGCCGCGCGATGCGTCGGGCGATCTGACCCAACTGGCCGGCAAATCCGTTGGCGTGCGCAGCGCAACCACAACCGAAGAGGCGCTGAAAAACACCCTCGCCGCCAGTGGCCTGGACATGAACGTGGTCACCTTCGACGATCACCGCGACGGCATCAAGGCGATGCAGGACGGCTCTATCGAGGCCTATTTCGCTGATCAATCCATCCTTCTCTTCCTCTATTCCGCCAGCCCCGATCTCGGCAATTTCCGCGTCTCTCCGGAAATCCTCACCGTCGAAAAACAAGGGCTTGCCATGGCGCGGGGCGACTCAGATTTCCGTCTGCTGGTCGACACGATCTTGTCCGACATCTTCCTGTCCGGCCGCATTCGAGAGATTTTTCAGATCGCCCTGCCCGGTGCCGAACCCGGCAAAGCGCTGCAAGCCATGTTCGTGACCTCGCCCACCGTCCCCTAAGGCATCCGGCAGCGGCAATTTCGCGCTGACCTGCCCGGATTCAAGCCTTTTCGCGGGCGGCGCGTCTCTCTATAACATCGAAGTCTGCGACCACAGAGTCGCAGACATCCTCTGGCTCTTCGGGATTTCACTCTTATGTCCTTTTTTGGAAAACTTGGCGGTTTTTTTACCGCTGATATGGCTATCGACCTCGGAACAGCGAACACGCTGGTCTATGTCAAAGGCCGGGGTGTCATCCTCAGCGAGCCATCCGTCGTGGCCTACCACGTCAAAGACGGCGTGAAAAAGGTTCTGGCCGTCGGCGAGGATGCCAAACTCATGCTCGGCCGCACGCCCGGCAGCATCGAGGCGATCCGCCCGATGCGCGAAGGCGTCATCGCCGATTTCGACACCGCCGAGGAAATGATCAAACATTTCATCCGCAAGGTGCACAAACGCTCGACCTTCTCCAAACCGAAAATCATCGTCTGTGTGCCCCATGGCGCCACACCGGTTGAAAAACGCGCCATCCGCCAATCCGTGCTCAGCGCCGGCGCCCGCCGGGCCGGGCTCATCGCGGAACCCATCGCAGCCGCCATCGGTGCAGGCATGCCCATCACCGATCCGACCGGCAATATGGTCGTCGATATCGGCGGCGGCACCACCGAGGTCGCCGTCCTCTCGCTGGGTGACATCGTCTACGCCCGCTCGATCCGCGTCGGTGGCGACCGTATGGACGAAGCGATCGTCAGCTACCTGCGCCGCCAGCAAAACCTGCTGATCGGCGAAAGCACGGCAGAGCGGATCAAAACCTCCATCGGCACCGCTCGCATGCCCGACGACGGCCGCGGCCAATCCATGCAGATCCGCGGCCGCGATCTGCTCAACGGCGTGCCAAAGGAAACCGAAATCAACCAGGCCCAGGTCGCCGAGGCGCTGACCGAGCCGGTCCAGCAAATCTGCGAAGCGGTCATGACCGCGCTCGAGGCCACCCCACCCGACCTGGCCGCCGACATCGTGGATCGCGGCGTCATGCTGACAGGCGGCGGCGCCCTGCTGGGCGATCTGGACCTGGCATTGCGCGAACAAACCGGACTGGCCGTGTCCATCGCCGACGAAAGCCTCAATTGCGTGGCCCTGGGCACAGGCAAGGCGCTGGAATACGAAAAGCAACTGCGCCACGCCATCGACTACGATAGCTGACACCCAGACAAACAACCTCTGGGCATCCCCTGCGCTCAATTGCCCGGGCCAATAATTTGTGATCCGGTTTTTCAAGCAAATAGCGCGCAAATGCAGTATGTTGAGGCAAAAGGGGCCCGACTGCCGGAAGGGAGCTGAATTTGGCCAAGGACCGGTCTCAGACAGATGACTACGCCACACCGCTCCGGCGGCTGTTGCTGATTGTCGTCGCGCTGATGCTGTTTGGCGTGTTCCTGGTCTGGCGCATCGACAGCCCCCGGGTCGAACGTTTCCGCGCTCAGGTCACCGACCGGCTCGTGCCCAACATGGAATGGGCCATGGCCCCGGTCACCGCAGGCATCAACCTGATACGCGATTTCCAAAGCTATCAACGCCTCGCCGAACAAAACCGCGAATTGCGCAGCGAGTTGCGCCAGATGCAGGCCTGGAAAGAGGCCGCCCTCCAACTCGAACAGGAAAACGCCCGCCTGCTGGACCTCAACAATGTGCGCCTCGATCCCCGCCTGACCTATGTCACCGGCGTCGTCATCGCCGACAGCGGCTCGCCCTTCCGCCATTCCGTGCTCGTGAACGTGGGCGCGCGCGACGGCATTGTCGATGGCTGGGCCACAATGGATGGCATCGGCCTCGTCGGCCGGGTCTCGGGCATCGGCCAGACCACCTCCCGCGTGATCCTGCTCACCGACGCCTCCAGCGCCATTCCAGCGGTGATCCAACCCTCCGGCCAGACCGCGCTGATCTCTGGCGACAACAGCGCCGCCCCCTTGGTGGACTTCCTCGAAAACGATGACCTGGTGCGCCCGGGTGACCGGGTTGTCACCGCCGATGATGGCGGTGTCTTTCCCGCCGGGCTTCTGATTGGCCAGGTCGCCGCCGATCCCTCCGGACGCCTGCGCGTGCGCCTGGCGGCCGACTATGAACGCCTCGAATTCCTGCGCGTCTTGCGGCACCATGGCACCGAGCGAATCGGCGACCCCGGACGCGTTGTCGTGCCGCAGAACCTCGACCTGACCCCGGAACCCACCCCAGAGCCTGAAACCCTGAACCTCACAGAAACAGAGCAATCCGATGGCTAGTCCCGCGTCGTATGTCTGGGCCATGCGCCTGACCTATGTCGGGCTGTGTTTGGCCGTGATGATCGCACATCTCCTGCCGCTGGACACGCTGCCGCGGCTTTGGGCGCCGCCTGACCTGCTCATGGGCTTTACCTTCGCCTGGGCCCTGCGCCGCCCTGACTTCGTGCCGATCCTGTCAATTGCCGCCGTCTTCCTGATCGCGGACCTGCTCTTTCAACGCCCCCCCGGCCTCTACGCTGCCCTCATGGTCACCGGCACGGAATACCTGCGCATCCGCTTCACCGGCCTGCGCGACGCCAGCTTTGTCGGCGAATGGATCGCCGTCTGCGTGATGATCGCCGGCCTCACCCTGGCCAACCGCCTGATCCTGACCGTCGTCGCCAGCTCGCTTGCGCCGCTCGGGCCCACCCTCATTCAAATGGCGCTCACCATGATCAGTTACCCCCTCATCGTCATCGCCACCCAAAGCGTCATGGGCGTGCGCAAACCCGACCCACGTGGCACCGATTCCATGGGGGCCCGCGCATGAGACGCAATCCACGCGAACTCTATGGCCTCTGGCGCCGCACCAGCCGCCGGGCCCTGCTGCTCGGAGGCCTCCAGATCGGCTTTGCCGGTGTGCTCGGCTGGCGCATGATGAACCTCCAGGTCAAACAGGCCGACCAATTCCGCCTCCTCGCCGAAGAAAACCGCATCAACATCCGCCTGATCCCCCCGGCACGCGGCGAAATCTTTGACCGCAATGGCAAACCCATCGCCCAAAACACCCCCAGCTATCGCATCGTCATGGTCAAAGAGGATGCAGGCGACGTTGACGCCGTCCTCGCCCGCCTGCTGCAACTGGTCCATATCGACCCCGAAGACCTCGAACGCGGCCTCCAGGAGATGGAGCGCAGCCCCCCCTTCCTGCCCGTCACCCTCGCCGAACAGGTCACCTGGGACGATGTCAGCCGCGTCTCCTTCAACGCCCCGGCCCTGCCCGGCGTCACCGCCGAGGTCGGCCTGACCCGCGTCTACCCCCGTGGCTCCGACTTTGCCCATGTCGCCGGCTATGTCGGCCCCGTCAGCGACTATGACCTGGGCAAGATCCAGGACCCGGACCCGCTGCTGCGCATCCCGCGCTTCCAGATCGGCAAAGTCGGCGTCGAAGCCAAGAAAGAGATTCAGCTGCGCGGCAAGGCCGGTGCAAAACGCGTCGAGGTCAACGCCACAGGGCGCATAATGCGCGAACTTGACCGCACCGAGGGCCGCCCCGGCGCAGACCTCCAGCTGACCATCGACGCCGAATTGCAAGCCTACCTCCAGGCCCGCCTGGGCAAGGAAAGCGCCAGCGCGGTGGTGATGGACTGTAGAACCGGCGACCTGCGCGCCATCGGATCCGCGCCCATCTTTGACCCAAACCTCTTTGTGCGCGGCATCTCGGTCGCAGATTACCGTGGCCTGACCGAAGACCCCTATCGCCCTCTGGCCAGCAAATCGGTCCAGGGCATCTACCCGCCCGGCTCCACCTTCAAAATGATCACCGCCATGGCCGCCCTCGATGCCGGCGTGATCACCCCGGATGAAACCGTCTATTGCCCGGGCCATATGGAACTGTCCGGCCGCCGCTTTCACTGCTGGCGGCGCGGCGGGCACGGCAATATCGACCTGCAAAACTCCCTCAAGCAAAGCTGCGATGTCTATTACTACGACATCGCCCAACGCGTCGGCATGGACAATATTTCGGCCATGGCCCAACGCTTTGGTCTGGGCGTGCGCCATGATGTGCCAATGTCCGCCGTGGCCCAGGGGCTGGCCCCCAATCGCGCCTGGAAACCGCGTGTGCGCGGCGAAGACTGGCTTGTCGGGGATACCGCCAACGCCGCCATCGGTCAGGGCTTTGTCCTGGCCTCGCCGTTGCAACTGGCCGTTATGTCCGCCCGCCTGGCCACGGGCCGCAACGTCTCGCCCCGCTTGATCAAATCCGTCAACGGCATCGAAGAACCAGACCTCAGCGGCACCTCCATGGGGTTGAACGAAAACCACCTGCGCATGATCCGCCGTGGCATGTTCGCCGTCAGCAACGACCGTCGCGGCACCGCCTATGGCAGCCGCATCATCGCAGACGAAATGCGCATGGCCGGCAAAACCGGCACCAGCCAGGTCCGCAACATCACCGAGGCCGAACGCCGCTCGGGAGTCGTCCGCAACAAAGACCTGCCCTGGGAACGCCGCGACCACGCGCTTTTCGTCAACTACGCCCCGGCCGAAAACCCGCGCGTGGCCGTTGCCGTTGTCGTCGAACATGGCGGTGGCGGCTCGACCGCCGCAGCCCCGATCGCGCGCGACATCACCCTCCAGGCCCTCTACAACGGCTCCCCGCCCCTCGAAGCCTACCCCTCCAAGGACCGCCAACGCATCCGCGCCCAACAAGAGCGCCTGAAACGCGAACAGGAGGACCGCTCCCGGCGATCCCGTGACCGCGCATGAGCTATCTCGAATATTCCGTCAAATCCGTCCCCACCGGCCTGCGCAAGGTGTTCTACCTGAACTGGCCATTGATCCTGCTGCTCTGCTCGGTGGCCGGGGTCGGCATCCTGATGCTCTATTCCGTGGCCGGCGGACGCTTCTCCACCTGGGCCGAGCCGCAATCCAAACGGTTCCTGATGGGACTCACCGTCATGTTCGTCTTTGCCATGATCCCGATCTGGCTCTGGCGCAACCTGTCCTTCGTCGCCTATGGCGCCTCGATCCTGCTGTTGCTGCTGGTCGAATTCTTCGGCTCTGTCGGCATGGGGGCCCAGCGCTGGATCGACCTGGGCTTCATGCGCCTGCAACCCTCCGAACTGACCAAGATCACCGTGGTCATGATGCTTGCCGCCTATTACGACTGGCTGCCCTCAAAACGGGTCTCAAACCCGATCTGGATCCTGTTTCCCCTCGTCATCATCCTGGTGCCCACCGCCCTGGTTCTGCGCCAGCCCGACCTGGGCACCGCCCTGCTGCTGGTCGCGGGCGGCGGCGGAATGCTGTTTCTGGCCGGCGTCCACTGGGCCTATTTCGCCGGTGTCATCGCCATGGGCGCCGGACTGGTCACCGCCGTCTTCAAAAGCCGCGGAACCGACTGGCAGCTGCTCGCCGACTACCAATACCGCAGGATCGACACCTTCCTCGACCCCTCCAGCGACCCGCTCGGCGCGGGCTATCACATCACCCAATCCAAAATCGCCCTCGGCTCAGGCGGCTGGACCGGACGCGGCTACATGCAGGGCACCCAGTCCCGCCTCAACTTCCTCCCCGAGAAACACACCGACTTCATCTTTACCACCCTGGCCGAGGAATTCGGCTTTGTCGGCGCCGTCTCCCTGCTGGGCCTCTATATCCTCATCATCGTGTTCTGCGTCTCCTCCGCCATCGCCGCCCGCGACCGCTTTTCCTCGCTCGTGACGCTGGGCATCGCGCTCACCTTCTTCCTCTTCTTCGCCGTGAACATGTCCATGGTGATGGGCCTGGCCCCGGTCGTCGGCGTCCCCCTTCCAATGGTCAGCTACGGGGGATCGGCCATGCTGGTCCTCATGGCCGCCTTCGGCATCGTCCAAAGCGCCCACGTCCACAGACCCCGCTGACCCCAGCCCTTCCAGATCCGAGGCCCCATGACTCTCAACATCCTCTTTGCCGCCCGCCCTGAAAGCTGGGAAGAATACCAGGGCCCCCTGCATCAGGCCTTCTCGGCCGCAGGGCTCGACGTCAACCTGGGCACCGACATCCCCCCGGATCAGGTCGACTATATCGTCTATGCCCCCAATGGCCCCCTGACCGACTTCACCCCCTTCACCCGCCTCAAGGCCGTTCTGTCCCTCTGGGCCGGGGTCGAAAAAATCGTCTCCAACCCAACGCTCAAAGTGCCGCTGACCCGCATGGTCGATTTCGGCCTGCGTCAGGGCATGATGGAATGGGTCACGGGCCACGTCCTGCGCTACCACCTGGGCATGGACGCCCATATCAACGCCGCACCCGGCACCTGGAACCCGGTCGCACCGCCCCTTGCCCAGAACCGCCGCGTCACCATCCTCGGGCTCGGCGCCCTGGGCGTTGCCTGCGCCAGCGCCCTGGCCCAACTCGGCTTCGCCGTCGGCGGCTGGAGCCGCACGCCCCGCACTCTCCCCGATATCCAGACCTGGCACGCCAGCGACGGCCTGACCCAGGCCCTCGCCCGCAGCGACATCCTCGTCTTGCTGCTGCCCGATACGCCGCACACCGAAAACACACTCAACGCAGATACGCTGGCCCTGCTGCCCAAAGGCGCCAAACTCATCAACCCGGGCCGTGGCCCGCTGATCGACGACGACGCCCTGCTCGACGCGCTCAACAGCGGCCACATCGCCCACGCCACACTCGACGTGTTCCGAACCGAACCGCTGCCCGCCGATCACCCCTATTGGGCCCACCCCAACGTGACCGTCACGCCCCATATCGCCTCGGAAACCCGCTCCGACAGCTCCAGCCAGGTCATCGCCGAAAACATCCAGCGCAATGAGGCCGGCACCGAAATGCTGCATCTGGTTGATCTGCAACGCGGCTACTGACCCACCGCCCCAACTGCAGAGGCGCGCGCCTCATTCACCTCAAAAACTGCGACAAAAAATCCTTTTGAACCATACTGACCCGCAATGATTGACGCACCTCAATTGCCTGAGGTATTCTGCGCAATATTTCCCAAAACGACCCGGAAAGACCATCCATGACCCAAAGCTTCTTTGACGGTATCGCCCCGCTCTCCTACGAAGGCCCCGACAGCACAAATCCGCTGGCCTTCCGCCATTACAACCCAGACGAAGAGATCATGGGCAAACGCATGGAAGACCACCTGCGCTTTGCCGTCGCCTACTGGCACTCCTTCGCCTGGGAGGGCGGAGACCCCTTCGGCGGGCCGACCTTCGAACGCCCCTGGCAGGCCGCCGCCGACATGGCCCATGCCCGCGCCAAGGCCGATGCCGCCTTTGACCTCTTCTCGATCCTCGGTCAGCCCTATTTCTGCTGGCACGACGCCGACATCCGCCCCGAAGGCGACAGCTTTGCCGAAAGCCTGCGTAACTTCGAAGAGATCATCGACTATTTCGCCGAAAAGATGGAAACCACCGGCACGCGCCTGCTGTGGGGCACCGCCAACATGTTCTCGCACCGCCGCTTCATGGCCGGCGCCTCCACCAACCCCGACCCGGATGTCTTTGCCTGGTCCGCCGCGACCGTCAAAACCTGCATGGACGCGACCCAGAAACTCGGCGGACAAAACTACGTGCTCTGGGGCGGCCGCGAAGGATATGAAACCCTCCTCAACACCGACCTCGGCCGCGAGCTGGACCACATGGGCCGCTTCCTCAACATGGTCGTCGACTACAAACACAAGATCGGCTTCAAAGGCGCCATCCTGGTTGAACCCAAACCCCAGGAACCCTCCAAACACCAATATGATTTTGACGCCGCCACCTGCATCGGCTTCCTGCGCAAATACGGGCTGGAAAACGAGGTCAAGCTCAACATCGAACAGGGCCACGCCATCCTCGCAGGGCATTCCTTCGAACACGAACTGGCGGTCGCCGCCGCCGATGGGATGCTCGGCTCGATCGACATGAACCGCAATGACTATCAATCCGGCTGGGACACCGATCAATTCCCCAACACCGTCCCCGAAGTGGTCCTGGCCTACTACCAGATCGTCAAAATGGGCGGTTTCGCCACCGGCGGCACCAATTTCGACGCCAAACTGCGCCGCCAGTCGCTCGATCCAGAGGATCTGGTCGCAGGCCACGCCGGCGCAATGGATGTCTGCGCACGCGGCTTCAAAGCAGCCGTTGCCATGTATGAGGATGGCGGCCTCGAAGACGCCGTGTCCAACCGCTATGCGGGCTGGAACAGCGATGACGCCCAGGCCATGCTGAACAGTGATCTGCAATCCATCTTTGACCGCGTGCAAATCCAGGGGATCGACCCCCAGCCACGCTCCGGCAAACAGGAAATGCTGGAAAACTACGTCAACCGCTTCGTCTGATCCATCCGATCCGACAGGGACAAGGCCGGCACCCCCGGCCTTGTTCCCATTCAGCCCCGATCAGTTCGACACATACCCGGCAACAACCTGCAACAGCTTGAACGCCGTCGCCGCATCGTTCTCGACCACAGCCAGGAATTCCTCGGCCCCGATCCGCAGACACTCCAGCTCGTCAACGGCTGTCATCGACAGGGCGCGCGGTTCGTTCTTGATCAGGCCCAGCTCCCCCACCAGGGTCCCCGGCCCGACCGTCGCGATCACCAGATCCTCCTCATCCGGCTTGGGCAGCGTCAACACCGCCTCCCCGCTCAGGATCATATAGGCGCCATTCTTGGGCTCGTCCCCTTTCAGAAACACAACCTCTCCGGGCTGCGCCGAATACCAACGCGCCCCAAAGGCCAGCAACCGCAACTGCCTGCGGTTCAGCTTGGAGAACATATCCGTCTGCTCCAGCGCCCGCACCTTGCGCGCCAGATCCGCCCCCGCAGCGCTGTCCGCCTCCTGCTCCACATGGGCCGCATCGCTGACAATCCGCCCCTGCTTCAACTCAAAGGTGACATCAAACACCTCTTCTTCATCAAAAGCATCGCGCAAATAGATGATCGTGGTGTCCGGCAACAACGCCCGCAGGTTCTTCTGCACCATCGCCCGCGCCGGCCCATCATAGCTGGACAGCGCCTGATCCAGAACCAGGATATCCGGCCGCTTGATCGTCGCCCGCGTAAACGACAAAGGCTCCGCAAAAGCCCCCGGCAGGTTCGCCCCCGCCAAGGCAATCGGCACGTCATAAATCAGCTCGATAACGCGCTGCTCCGCCCCGGCCTCCACCAGCATATCACCGATCACACCGCGCAGCTCATCCGCCCGCCCCCCGGCATCCCCCGAGATCTTGCCGAACAGCGCATTCTCCATCACCGTCAACCCGGGCGAGAATGTATCAATATTCAACGGCTCAAACAGCGTCCCCAAAACCGAGAGCAACTCCGCCGAATGGCTCTGCCGGATCTCGATGATCCGCGCCATCATCTCTTCGGTAAACGCCGGGCCAATCTCTTGCGCCGAAATCCGGAACGGGATCGTCAGCAGGGTCGCAATCTCGTCCGGCACCAGCCCCTCAGCCCCGGATTCCCGGGTCTTCTCTACCAGCGACACCGCCCGCTCGAACAAGGCAGGCTCCAGCCCCAGATTGCGGAACAACGGATGATCCGTGCCATCAATGCCAAAAATCTGGCGCAACAAATCCACCACGTCCCGCGACAGGATCACCAGATCATCATCCAGCCCCAGCGCCCGCAGCTTCTCCATGAACTCCGACTGCCCGGCCAGCAATTCCTGCGTCACCGGCTCAGTCGGCGTGGCAAACAACAGGTTTTCGCCAACCGGAACCGTCGGATTATACTCATCCGGCAAAAAGAAATACGCCGTCTTGCGCAGATCCGCGTCAATCACCGCCTGCTGCACCTTCGGCCGCAAATCCACCAGAATCCGCGCCAGTTCCGCATGTTCCGCGCCGTCAAACCTCTGATCCAGCCCGCGCCGGAACAGGACCGAGCCTGACCCCATCCCATCGACCAGCTTCAGCCACCAGTCGCGCAGCTCATCCTCGCTGTTCAGCCCGGCAATCCCGGGCTCGATCCATTCCGTATCAAACGGGTCGGCACTATTGCCCGCCCGTTGCGCCTCATCGAAAAACTTCTGATCCGCCGTCGTGCCCTGCGGGCGATAGCGCATCGGCATCATCACGTTTTCACCAAACGTCCCCTGAAACAGCTGAGGCCGCGATGTCGCCCGCCCGATCCGCGCCGCCACAACCGAATGATGCAGCGTTTTCAGATCATGCTCGCCCATGCGCACCTGCCCGGAACTCGGCAGAACCTCCCGCGTCAGCAGCTCGGTAAAGGCCCGCCGGTCTTCCTCGCTCGAGGCTGAAATCCCCACATCCTTGCCAGCAGGCAGCGTCGCCGTCAGATCGCTCAGCACCGGGTTGCCGTCCATGTCACGCACACTGGCATGATCCAGCACCAGATCCCCGGTCAAACGCGGCGTCTCTTCCGGCTCCCCTTCAAACAACGCCTCGTCCATCATCCCGACCGGCGCAAACCGCTCTGTGATCGTCTCCCAGCGAATCGACATGTCCTGGGTCTGATTGTAATAGGCCAGCAATTCCTTCCAGGGGCTCGCCAGATCCTTATAGGCCGCCAGCGCCGCCACTAACGCGCCCAAAGAAACCGAGCCCTGCAACACCAGCAAACCGCCGATCAGATAGAAAAAGAACGGCGTCAGCTGACCAATGAAGTTATTGATAAACTTCATGAAAAACTTTTTCTGATAGATGTCGAACCGGATCTCGAACAAAGTGCCCAGCTGGTGCGAAATCATCGCCATCCGGTACCGCCAGCCCCCGTTCAGACGCAGCGCGCTCGCCCCGGCGGCACTCTCCCCAATGGCCGAGGCCAGCACCCGCACCCGCTTGATCCGCTCCTTGTTCAACAGGTTGATCCGTTTTTGCAGCCGCGGGATCAGCCACCCCTGCAAAGGGATCAACGCCACAGCCGCCAGCCCGAACCAGAAACTCTGCAAAAACAGGAACGACAGAATCGTCAGCATCTGCCCGGCCTGCAACACCGGCTGGCTGATCGCATCCCCCATCAGCCCGCCCATCGGCTCACTCTCGGCCGTGACCATCGACACCAGCTCGCCCTGGCTGACGCGTTCGAAATAGGGCTGCGGGAACCGCAGGATGCGCGAAATCAGCAGATAGCGAAACCGGCGCAGCATCCGCTCGCTCAACACACCCTTCATCGTGTTGATGCGCATTTTCATCAACCCATGCGCGGCAACCGCCCCCAGAAACCCGAAACACAACGCCATCAGGAATGTGATCTGGTCGATCTGATAGCCAAAAACATCTATCGTCGAACTCTGCGCACCAATCGCATCGTTGATAATGCGTTTGGGCAACTCCAGTGTCAGATACTGCAAAGGAAACAGCGTCAGCGTGACCAGCAGCAAAATAACCTGATCCCGCTTGGAATGACGCCAGATAAATCCGAATAAAGTGCGTTCTATTGGCCCGACCCCAATAATAATTTCCGAAATGTATATATCACCGCCGCGACCAATTGCATCAGCCCGCATTACCCGGAACAGGTAAACCTCAACAGTTTCCCTCGAACTTGCCTATAATTGCAATGGTCTGGGGCCGCGCGCAACGCATTTGACAAAAGAGTTTTTGCCCAGATTGCATCCCACGATTGAAGACCGCATCGTAAACCCCTAGGTTTGATATGGGGAACCATTTTCGGGAATTGGGTCAAGGCTCATGATTTCAACCCTTCTTGTGCTGATACTGCTTTTGCAGATCAAACACATGTTCGCAGATTTTTACCTGCAAACCGGCAAAATGCTGGCCGGGCGCGGGGAATATCTGCATTGGGGCCGCGCGCAACATGCCGGGGTCCACGCCATAGGCTCCCTCATTGCTTTGGTGCTTGTCGGCACGCCATTTTGGCCCCTGCTGGTGCTGATCGTGGTCGAATGGATCATCCATTTTCACATCGACTATTGGAAAGGCAGCTATTCAGACAAGAAACAGCTCGCCCCGGATCAGGCCGCTTTCTGGCGCGCCTTCGGATTTGATCAGTTTCTGCATCAGCTGACGTATGTGGCGATGATCTGGACCTGGGCCTTTTGGGTGCTCGGCAAACCGCTCTGATCCTGGCGCGCCCGCCAACCGCAATCCAATCCGCGCCAATTCAGGCCCCTGGCCTCAGACCGTTTCTGCAACCTTGCGCGTTGCATCAAAAATGGGCACCGGATCGGCATAGCCTTTCAACGCAATCGGCTCCAACGGCTCAAACACCACATCCGTGATCGCCTGCGCCGCCGCCTGCGTCGCCTCATCCAGCAACACCTGCCCCGGCGCTGCCTTGTCGCACAACCGTGCCGACAGGTTCACAGTCGACCCCAGCACCGTGAAATCCATCCGCTGCTTGGCCCCCATCGCGCCCATGACAACCTCGCCCGAGGCAACGCCAATCCCGACATGCAGGTTATACTCGGGGAATTTCTCCAACATGCCGGCCATCGCCTCGGCAATGCCCACGCAACAGGACACCGCCCGCGCCTCCATGCCGTCACCTTCAAATATCGCGACCAGGGCGTCACCGACAAATTTGTCCACATCGCCGCCAAATTCCTCGACGATATCCGCCTGCACGTCGAAATATTCATTCAACGCCTCAATCACCACCTCCGGCGGCACCCGTTCGGAAAACGCCGTATAGCCGCGAATATCGGTAAAGATCACCGACACTTTCCGCCGCTCCCCGCCGCGATGCATCCCGTCATCATCCGCCGCCTGGATCGCCGTCATCGTCCCGCGCGACACAAACTTCATCAGCTCCAGCCGCTCGGCCAGCTGCGCAATCATGGCATTAAACCGCTTGGCCAGATCACCGATCTCATCGCGCGAGCGGACATTCTTGACCCGCGCCGAGAAATCCCCCTCACCAACCTGCGCCGCAACCGAACCCAACTGCAAAATCGGATGCGTCAGCTGGCGCGCAAAGATCAACGCCCCGATCGCCGCGGCAAAAAACCCGACCGCCCCGACAATCAGGATCTGCCGGGTGATCTGATTGACCACCGCATAGGCGCTGGCCTCGCTCAACTCCGTCACAACCGCCCACTGAAAAGACCGCGGAAACGCATAAGCGCCCAGAACCGCCGTGCCATCCGGGCGCACATAAGGCTCCAGCGCGTCGGCCCGCGCATTCGCCGTAATCAGCGGCACGGCCGAGGCCACAATATCGCGTTCGCTCAACAGCTCCGGCGCATCCACCAGAACCGAGCGTCCCGTCTGATCCACCACCGAAATCTCGCCACGCTGGGCAAAAGGATGCGTCCGCACCATTTCCCCCAAAGAGCTCAGCTCGATCTTTGCCGCCAGGGTGACCCGCCGCCCGGCAATCTGCGTGGTCAAAGGCAGGGCAATCGTCGCAATCCAATCGCCCGTCTGTTCCAGCTGCGCCACCAGCGGCTTGCCAAACTGTCCCGATTGCTCAATCGCCGTCAAAAACGCCTGCGACGTCGCCAGCGTCTGCACCGGATCCAGCCCCGCCTGCGCCATTTTCCCGGCGAACCGCTCATTGGTCACCAGGATCGGCAAATCCGACCCCTCGACCGACAGCTGCATCGCCACCACCTGCGGCAGCTCCTGCAACCCCAGCGTCAGCAAGGACACCTTCTGCGGCACCCCCAATTCATTGCTGTCCACCCCGTTGCGGATCACCATCAGCGGCGACAGCCAGCGCCCCTCGAACGTATTGTCAAACGTGGCCCGCAGCTGCGCGGCCACGGTCGTCAGATCCTCATTCGCGGCACTTTTCAACTCGTCCCGCGTCAACTTGGTCAGACTTTGCGCAACCATGCCCAAAGGCGCCACAGCCAAAAGCGACGCAAAAATGAAGAACTTGAGGCGGAGCGGGAATCGCATGTCCGCCTGTGTAACCTGATTCATGTTAATAAAGTAACGAAATCAGCGGCCCCGCTAAGTGAACAATGTCACACTTACCCCCTGATCAAGGGGCGGATGGCGGGAAATTTCCCCGCCATCTCGGGTATCACTCCGGCAACAGCTCAGACACGACATCGCGCTCCACAGCCCGCACAATGGCCGAGTCTGTTCCGATCCCACAGGCCAGCCCGGTGCTGTCCTGCGCCCGCACCGTCACCGTGTATTCTCCCGGCTTGGTATAGGCATGGCGCGCAATCGCTCCGGCCACGATGGTGCCATCGCCAAAGTTCCAGCTGATGCGCAGCCCCTGGCCATCCACATCCTGCGATCCAGAGGCATCAAACCGCGTCACATCATGCGCGCCACCAATCGGCACAGTGATATCTGGACCGGCATCCACCATCGGCGCACTGTTGACCAGAATACGCGCATCATCCGTCCCGGTGTTACACTGCAACGCACCGCTGTTGTCCTTGACCGTCAACCGCACCCGCAGATCCGCCGGATCCTCAAACACCCGCTCGACGATCTTGCCCTTCAGCACCTCACCGTCGCTGAACTCCCAGATATATTCGACCAGCTCGCCATCCAGATCGTTCGAGCTGCCCGCATCAAAGGTCACAGCCTCGCCCGGACACACGATCCGATCCGGCCCGGCCAGGGCCGTCGGCTGCGCATTGACCCGCACATAGATCTCTTCGCTCAACCGGCTGTTCGGCAACCCGCGCCCGTCATTCATCTGCGCCAGCACCGGATACAGACCCGTGCGCGCAAACGTATGCTCAACCGAGGCCCCGCTCAGGCTCACACCATCGCCAAACGCCCAGTCCACGGTCGTTCCCTCAGCCACATCCACAGACCACGGATGCGCAATCCCCGGACACAAAGACCCAGGCGAACTCAGCCCGACCCGAGGCGCCGGATTGACCCGCACAGACCGGGTCGCCACGACAACCGAATTGCCCACGCCCGCATCATCCGTGACGGTCAGCTTCAGATCATACAGGCCCGGCTCCGCATAGGTATGCGCCGCCAGAACACCCTTGCTGGTGTTGCCATCGCCAAAGTCCCAGGCATAGCCGGTGATCGCCCCGTCCACATCCATCGACATGCTGGCATCAAAAGTCACAGCCTGCCCGGCCGCCATCGTCTCGGGGCCGTCAATCAACGCCATCGGCGCTTCGTTGACAATCACCCGCTGGATCGCCGTCAACTCGGCACAGCCAGGGTTCCCGCCCGACAACAGCGTGCTCATGGTGATGATGTATTCACCTGGCGCCTCAAAGGTATGGCTCACATTCTCGCCCGTCGCCGTGGTGCCATCGCCAAAGTCCCAGGAAAACTCTCCCGGCACAGCGCCGCGCAACTGGGTGATCGACGCCTTGTAAGACGCGCTCATCCCGGCTGCCGCCCGCGCAGGCCCCACAACCGCCAGCTCTGGCGCTGCAACAACCTCGATCTCGGCCACATCCGAATCCAGCGGGCTACAGCTGCCGGTCGCTTCACCGGTAATCGTCAGCTGCACAGAATACGTGCCCGGCTTCTTGAAGATATGCACCGGCGTTTCCCCACGGCCCGAATTGCCATCCCCAAAGGTCCAGTTGAACGCATTCACAGCCCCGTCGATATCGGTCGAACCCGAACCGTCAAACCGCACACGCTGGTTGGTACAAACCGTCCGCGGTCCGCCCGCATCCGCAATCGGACCCTCACGCACCAGCGCCGCAATCCGGTCAATATCCGATCCGCGCTCGGTCCCGGTTTCATTGCGCACACTCAACGTCACCGGATACACCCCGGGCCGCTCATAGGTCTTGGTCGGATTGATCAGATCAGAATCCGTGCCATCTCCGAAATCCCAGGAATACAGCAGCAACCCACCATCCGGATCCACACTGTCCGAGGCATCAAACAAAATCGGCTCGCCCGAGCACACATCCCGGTTGCCCCCCGCATCCGCCATCGGACGCGAGTTGATATTCACACGGGTCGAGTCAATCGCGACCGCATTGCTCAGCCCCGTGCCATCATCCACCCGCAACGTCACCGGATAGATCCCGGACCGCTCAAACACATGTGTCACCTTGGCCCCATAGGCAGGGACCGACCCGTCGCCAAAATCCCAGCGGTAAATCAGCTGATCGCCATCCGCATCCGTCGATCCCGTGGCATCCAGCTCCACAAACAGGCGATCCGTGACAATCTCCTTGCCCGCATCCGCCACCGGCGCATGGTTAACCCGCACCGTCAGATCATCCACAGCGGTCGAGTTCAAAACACCCGCATCATCCGCAACGATCAATTGCGCCGAATACACGCCAGGGCTCTCATAGGTCCGCTCAATCCGCATTCCCTTCAGAGGTGTGCCCAGATCGCTGAACTCCCAGGTGAATTCGCTCAACCGGCCATCCGGGTCAAACGACTGCCCACCGTCAAACACCACCATATCGCCCGGCGCCACCAGCCGGTCCGGTCCCGCAACCGAGGTCGGCTGCGCATTCACCGTAATCAGCGTCTCACTCTCGTCTTCTGCCGCGCCGCCTTCGAAATCATCAAACACCGTCAGGCGGATCCGATGCAGGCCCGGCTCGCTGATCGCATAGGCCGCCCGCTGCCCCTGAACCGAGCTTCCATCCGGAAACGCCCAGACATAGGCCGAGATTTCCCCGTCCGGATCCAGCGAAGCCCGCCCCGAAACCACAAATTCATCACCCGGCGCAACCACTTGCGGCGGACCGGCATCCGCGATCGGCGTCTCGTTGATCGACACGAACAACGTATCACGGTCCTTGTTCAGCGGCGACGTGCTGTCATCCGTGACAACCAGGGCAACCTCATAAGACCCCGGACGCGCATAAACATGGGTGACGGTCTGCCCCTCGCCCCGGTTGCCATCGCCAAAATCCCACTCATATCTGGTGATCCGCCCATCCGAATCTGTTGACCCACCGCCATCAAAAATCACTTCCGACGCAGTCACCGGCTGATCCGCCCCCGCATTCGCAATCGGGGCCGCATCAATCCGAATATCCATCTCCGTGCTCTGCAACGCCGAGGCTGTGCCGCTGTCGTCAATCACTGTCAAACTGACCCGAAAGATCCCCGGCTGGTTCCAGGCATAGTTCACCACCGGTCCTTCGCCGGTCGCCCCATCGCCAAAGTCCCACAAATACGAAATGATCTGCCCATCCGCATCGCTCGAGGCCGAGGCATCCAACGTCCCCAACTCCGACACAGACAAAGACCGTGGCGGAATGCTGAACCGAGGCTCCGGCGGCGCGTTCACCTCAACCTGCATGAAATCGCGCGCCATGCTATTGGCCACATCCGCGTCATCCTTCACCGTCAGCATCACCCGATACTGGCCGGATTTCTGGTACGAATGCGCAACCGACGGGCCGCTCAACTGCGTGCCATCGCCCATATCCCACTGATACGCCTGGATCATGCCGTCCACGTCATAGCTGGCCGCGCCGTCAAACCGCAGGGTCTGACCCACAATCGCCGACTGATCCGTCCCCGCTTCGGCCACCGGAGGGAAGTTCACCTGAATTCGCCGCGTCTCTACGCCAAAGTTACAGGGATGCACCGCATCATCCTCAACCCGCAACACGGCCCGATACCGCCCCGGCGCCGCATAAGATTTCTGCGCAATCGCCCCATCCGCCATGGTGCCATCGCCAAAGTTCCAGCGATACCGCGTGATCGGGCTGTCCGAGGCAACCGACCCCGTCCCGTCAAACTGCAAAACCTCTCCGGGTGCGACCGTCGTATCCGATCCGGGCACCGCAATCGGCGCGTTGCGCACATGCACCGGCACCTCCAACGCATCACCACGACCCGGACGAATGCCTGGCTCCAGCACCTCCAGCCGCGCCGTATAGCGGCCAGGCTCCGAATACCGATAGGCAATCACCGGCTCGACCGAGCTGCCGCCATCGCCAAACGCCCAGCGGAAACTCAACGGAATCCGCCCCTTGGTCATGCTCGCGTCAAACGCCACCGCCCGACAATCCGCCAAAGGACGCGCCGTCGCCTGCGCCAAAGGGCGGCTGGGTGACAAGGCCCGCTGCGGCGGCATGTCCAAGGCCACCGGATCGCCATTGTCATCAAACACGCTCAGCGTGACATCATTCGGCGTCTCCCCCCCGCCAAACAGGCTCAGCGCCAGGTTGGTCTCAGAGGTCGACACCTGATCCACCGCCCAGATATCCTGCGCCGAGGTTCTCACCGGCAAATCCTTGAAATCCGTGATCACCGAAACCGTACCATTGGCCGCATCAAAGGTCTGAACCATATACGGCCCAGAGGTCTCCGGCTGAAACCAGACCTGCGTTGCAGGCTCTTGCGCCCGCCAGCGCACCGTGGGCTGATAGGCAAACATATCCAGCCCCTCAGGCATCCGGTTGCGATCCCGCGACAGGCTGACCGAGACGGAATACACGTTCCCGTCATTGCCCCCGGTCCCCTGAATATCCAACCGGAAATAGGCCCGATCCCCAATCGTCTCGCCCTGCGCCGCCCGCAAAGGCGCCAGCGTCACCCAACGCCCGTCCGTCTTGCTGTCATTGCCCCAGGACTTCTCGCGGATCAGCTTGCCCGGCCCCGTGATCGGCGAACGATCCCGGTCCGCGGGCGCGCGCGCCCCATCTTCCAGACGCGCCGGACGATCCGCCTCGCTAAAGGCACCCGCCCCGCCAAAAACCCGATAGGTCATCTCGGCATCTGCGGTGCCGCCATAGGCAAAATCATCCGAACCCGAAACTTCAGGGTCATAAATACGCAGATACAACCGGTCCCGCGTCGTCGCCGGAACGCTGAAAAAGATCTGCTCGCGGTTGTCATTGTCCCCTTCGCGCGTCGGAGCCAACGGGCCATAGAGCACCAACAGGCCCTCCTCAGCCACTTGCGCCGTCTGCGCGACAGCCACCGAAACGGCCATTCCAGGCAACACAAACCCACAAATCAGGGCACAGATCCGAATAATAGACATAACTTTCTCGTCCTCTGTCGCTGGCGCCCACCAGTCGCTTAGTAAAATGCCGTGTTGCCGGCGTAATCTTCGATGATCAGTTCAATCAGTTCCAAATCGCCCGGCACCGGCGGCAATGTGCCCCGACACACCCCGCTGGCACTGTCGCAGCGCAGGAACCCGTCATACTCAACCCCGTCCACATCAATCAGAAACGGCGCGGCCTGCACCAGACCGCTGGGGTCACTGGCCTGCGCCTCGATCTGGATCGGGCTGTCCTCTCCCCCGTCGCGGAACACCTCCACCGACAGGATCTCCGGCGGCTCGATGTCCAACACTGTCTGCAAGCTGGTCACACTCACATTGCCCACCACATCCGAAGCCTGCAGATCGAAATTGTTGATCCCCTGCTCCAGCTCCAGCGTCAGATTGAACCGCCCCTCTATCACCGGCACCACAGTGCCATTCAGCTCCAGCGCAACCGCATCATCCGCCACACCGGCCAACTCGACAAACGGCTCACCCGTCGCCCGTGGCGGAGGCACATCCAACCGGATCTGCGGCGGTGTCTGATCGCGCAACGCCCGGAACCCCGTGCTGCCCTCAATCGCCCCAGTCGGAGAAAGAACCTCAATCGTATAGGCCCGCTCGGCCTCATCCACAGGGACCGAGAAACTGATGTCACCCGCCGCACCGGCCAGCAATTGCACAACCACCGTGCCATCCGCGGCCTTGATCAATACCGGCGCCCCGGGCCCGGCCGTGGTCTTGGCCGTCACCGACAGCTCGGCCAGCCGCGTCGCCAAAGCACCGCCAACCTGCGGAATCTGATCCGACAGGGTGATCGTCACCTCCGTGGCCGGGCGGAACACAACCGTCTGCGTGCGTGTGCTGACATTGCCAGCCGGGTCAACCGCCTGAACCGTCAACGTATTTTCGCCCGGCATCAACCCGACACCCGCCAGAAAACTGCCATCCGAACCGGTCACCAAAGGCGTTCCGTTCAGCGTCAGCGTCGCATCCGGCTCGGACGCGCCCAGGATCTCGATATCAGGCTGGGTAAAAATCGTCCCCGAAGCAGGCGACAACAGCGTCAGGAACGGCGGCGTGCCATCCTTGCGCACAATGAAATCCCGCTGCGTGCTCCACTCGCCCGGCAGGCCCAGCTGATCCAGGGCCGCCACACGCCAATGATACTCTGACGGGGCCAGTTCGCGCGCCAGCTCTGTCGCCCGCACGCCCCACTCAGACACCTGCATCTGATTGAACCCCGGGTCCGAGGCCACCTCGATCCAATAGGCCACCGCGCCGTCAAACGCCTCCCATTGCAGGGTCGTCGCCGGCGTATAAATCACCGCGCCCACCGCCGGCGCCACCGGCAGCGGCGCCGTCAGAACCTCTGACCGGGCGGTCTGCCCGCCCGAAATCACAACGCCCTCATTTTCGCCCACCGTAATGGCCTCATCGCCCCGGCGAATCTCCAGATCCGAGGCGTCATAGTTCACAAACCGCGCCCCGCTCTTGTCGTTCTTGATCCAGAAGTCAGCCGAATTTGTTGTCGTCTCGATCCCCGGCACATCAATCTCAAAGGTTGAATCATCCGACAACTGGTTCAACAAAGCGTAAAAATCGCCCTCCGCCAGCGAAACCTTGGTCACTTCCCCCCCAGTCAGCGGGTCCGACCGCATCCGCTGGATCGTGGCGTTGGAATTGGCATTCAACCGCAACCGGCTCAAATCACGAAAGGTGATCTGCGTGGTGCTGTCAGACAGGGTCCGCACCCGCTCGAACTCGACCAGAACATCATCCAGATCGCGATCCGTCCAACTCGGCTCGACCGGCGCGCGCCCTTCGACATCGCCCTGCACATCCGACACCACGGCCTCGGCCGAACGGTCCCGTTGCTTGATCGAGATCTGCAACGCTTCATTGGCAAAACTCACCGCAAGATCGGAAAAGCTGACAACCTCGCGCCATTCCCCCGCGCCGCGGCTGTTCATCGCCGCGTCCCGGCTTTCCAGCGCGCTGCCAATCTCACCGGGCGCAAAAATCTGCGCCCCTTCCGAATTGGCCGCCTGAATCGCATCCAAAGACTGCGTCAACGCCGCATCCGCCGCCGCAACCTGCTGCACCGGCATTTTCAAACTTGTGCCCGGCACCAGCTCCGAAGGCGATGCAATCCCATTCAACCGCAGCACAGTCGGCCACAGATCCGGATCGTTCAAATATTTGGCAACAATCCCGCGAATCGTGTCCTCTTGCGAAAACACAACCTCCTCCAAAGGCGCGTCCAAATCCCCGATCTGCGCCAGGGCGCCCTGGCCAAACCCAGCCCCCAACGCCAATAAGGCAGCCAAAATGCCACCCCGCATTCTTTTAACAATATTATTCATACAAAACAGCAAAGCCATAATCCTAAACACCGCCGAACGAGTCTGCCGGTCTCGGTTAACCAAAAAAATCTGCAACATCCGAAGATGTGGCAAGAATATTCAGAAATCTGGGCAAAAACGCCCTATTTTGATATCATAAACAGATCAATATACGGCTCATTTAGCGATTGTTTCGCCCCGTGCGTCAAGCGCCCGGCCCAGACCGAGTCCAGATTTGGACCCTGCCCTCCTGTATTGCGACGGCGATTGACCATAAATGCGCCCAAACACAGAGGCAAAATGCGCCGAGCCGGCAAATCCACTGGCCAAGGCAATCTGCGTCATGCTCAACCCCGATCCCAGCAGCAACTGGCACGCCACATCCAGACGCAGCTGCCGGTAATATCCCATCGTTGAACGCCCGGTCTCGGCCCGAAATACGCGGTTCAACTGCCGCACCGTGACCCCGGCAATCAAGGCCAGCTGGTCCAGCGTCAAAGGGTCCGCCACGTGATTGTGCATCGCCTCAACCGCTTCCAGCACCCGCGCCGAATGGGTGCCGACCCGTTCGACCAGCCCGGCCCGCTGCGGCCCGCCGGACGGGCGCACATCCGTGTGCAAAAACCAATCGCTGACCTCGCGCGCAAACCCGCCACCATGATGCATCGCAATCAGCGCATGCATCAGATCCAGCGGCGCCGTGCCACCGCCACAGGTCATCCGGTCGCGATCAATCACATACAACGACCGCTCCATCAGCAAATCCGGCGCAATCTCTCCCATTGCGGCCGCATGTTCCCAATGCACCGTCATCCGACGCCCCGCCATCAAACCGGCCCGCGCCAGAACAACCGGCCCCCCCGACACGCCAGCCAAAGGCACCCCACGCCCGGCCAGCTGCCGCAACCAGCGAAACAGCCCCGGCGCCTCCAGCAGCTCCGGTCGCCCCCCGGCCACCACAATCAACAGATCCAGCGCCGGCATGTCCCCCACCCGGCCAACCGCCTCGATCCCCGCCGCGCCAGAGCTCTGCACCACCCCCCCATCCCCGAAATGCGTCACCTGATACAACTGGCGCGCACTTAACAGATTGGCCGCCCGCAACGGCTCCACCGTCGAGGCATAGGACAACAAGGCAAACCCAGGCACCGGCAACACGCCAACCCGAAACGGAATGTCCTGATTTGATAATTTTATGTCCATTTCCCGAAATTAACCCACCCCCGGATCTGAAACAAATAGTAATCCAAAACGGAGCCAGGCCCATGCGATATTCGGCACTCAAGATCCTGACCCAGGGATTGACCGGCAACAAAGGCTGGCAACCCGCCTGGCGCGAACCAGAGCCAAAGGCCGAATACGACGTGCTCATCATCGGCGCAGGCGGGCACGGGCTGGCCACAGCCTATTACCTGGCCAAGGAATTTGGCGTCACCAATGTTGCCGTCGTCGAAAAAGGCTGGCTCGGCTCTGGCAACATCGGACGCAATACAACCATCATCCGCTCCAACTACCTGCTCGAAGGCAACCAACCCTTCTATGAACTCAGCCTCAAACTCTGGGAAGGTCTGGAACAGGACTTCAACTATAACGCCATGGTCTCCCAACGGGGCATCCTCAACCTGATCCACTCCGATGGCCAGCGTGACGCCTTTGCCCGGCGCGCCAATGCCATGCGCCTGTCGGGTGCCGATTCCGAGTTGCTGGACCGCGACGGCATCCACGCCATGTGCCCCTTCCTCGACTTCGACAATGCCCGCTTCCCGATCCAGGGCGCGCTCTGGCAGCCGCGCGGCGGCACCGTGCGCCATGACGCCGTCGCCTGGGGCTTTGCCCGCGGCGCCGATACACGCGGCGTCGACATCCTGCAAAACCGCGAAGTCACCGGCATCGACATCGAGGACGGCGTGGTCAAAGGCGTCCAGACCTCCAAAGGCCCCATCCGCGCCAAAAAGGTCGCCATGTGCGCCGCAGGCTCCTCCGGCCGCGTCGCCGCCCTCGCCGGTATGCGCCTGCCCATCGAAAGCCACGTGCTCCAGGCCTTCGTCTCCGAAGGGCTCAAACCCGTCATCCCCGGCGTCATCACCTTCGGCGCCGGGCATTTCTACGTCTCGCAATCCGACAAGGGCGGGCTGGTCTTCGGCGGAGACATCGACGGCTACAACACCTACGCCCAGCGCGGCAACCTGCCCGTGGTCGAGGACGTCTGCGAAGGCGGCATGGCCATCATGCCCATGATCGGCCGCGCCCGGCTGCTGCGCATGTGGGGCGGCGTCATGGATATGTCCATGGACGGCTCCCCGATCATCGACGCCACCCAGACCGACGGGCTCTACCTCAACGCAGGCTGGTGCTACGGTGGGTTCAAGGCCACCCCGGCCTCTGGCTATTGCTATGCCCACCTGCTGGCGACAGGGCGCCCACATGACACCGCCCGCTTCTTCCGCCTCGACCGGTTCCACCGCGGCGCCATGATCGACGAAAAGGGCGTTGGCGCCCAACCCAACCTGCACTGATGGCGCCGATGTTCGCACCCGTCACGCCCCGCCCCACGCACAACCACCGCCGCAAACAGGAGCTTCGCCCATGATCATCCCGCACCCCCTCCTGGGCCCGCGCGATGCGGCCGAATTCGTCTACCTCGGAGACGCCAGCCTGATTGCCCGCCCCGACGGGCTGGCCCCGGATGCCATCGACCAGTTCCATTCCTATACCTACCTGCGCGACAACCCGGCCGGGGTCCACCGCGAGCTCTGGTACCACGAACAAGGCGACCGCAGCTGGCTGGTCGTCACCCGCAATACGCTCACCCATGAAATCCTGTCAGCCGAGCTTGCGCGCGACGTCGCCCGGGCCGAAGGACGCTCCAGATGACCCAAAACAGCGCCCAGCCCGGTTCCAAACCACAGCCAAACCGCCTCTCCCATAACGGCCTGATCGACCAGAGCCGCAGCCTGAATTTCACCTGGAACGGCACACAGTATCAGGGCCACCCCGGCGACACGCTCGCCTCGGCCCTGCTCGCCAATGGGCAGCGTTTTGTCGCCCGATCCTTCAAATACCACCGCCCGCGCGGCATCTTCTCTGCCGGACCGGAAGAGCCAAGCGCCCTGGTCCAGCTGCGCTCCGGCGCCGCGCAAGAGCCCAACACCCGCGCCACAGTGGCCGAGCTCTTCGACGGGCTCACCGCCACCAGCCAGAACCACCGTGGCAGCCTCGAAGGCGATATCCTCGCCCTCAACGACTGGCTCGCGCCCTTCCTCAGCGCCGGTTTCTATTACAAGACCTTCATGTGGCCCGCCGCCTTCTGGGAAAAAGTCTACGAACCCTTCATCCGCGCCTCTGCCGGACTGGGGAAACTCAGCATGCAGGCCGACCCGGACATCTATGACCATGGCTACCTGCATTGCGACCTGCTGGTGATCGGCGCGGGCCCCGCCGGGCTGATCGCCGCACTCGAAGCAGGCCGCGCCGGGGCCCGCGTCATCCTCGCCGACGAAGACTTCCGCCCAGGTGGCCGTCTCAACGCCGAAACCCACGCCATCGACGACGCCCCCGGGCACGCATGGGCGACCCGGGCCATCGCCGAGCTGGCCAGCCTCGACAACGTCCGCCTCATGACCCGCACGACGGTCTACGGCGCCTTCGATCATGGCGTCTACGGCGCGCTGGAACGCTGCACAGACCATTTGCCCACCTCGGGCGGCAAACCACGCCAGGTCCTCTGGCGGCTCTACACCAAACGCGCATTGCTCTGTGCCGGTGCAACCGAACGCAGCATCGCCTTTGCCAACAACGACCGCCCGGGCATCATGCTCGCCGGTGCGGTGCGCACCTACGCCAACCGCTACGGCGTGACCCCCGGCACCCGCGTCGCCGTGCTGACCAACAATGACGACGGCTGGCGCACGGCGCAGGATCTCCAGAGCGCGGGCGTCACCGTCACCGCCCTGATTGATACCCGCAGCGGAGTCTCCCCGCCCAAAAACGCCGACCGCATCGAAACCGGATGCGCCGTCGCCAATACGCGCGGGCGTCGTGGCCTGGGGCAGATCTCCCTCACCAATGGTGCGGTGATCGACGCAGACTGCCTCGCCGTGGCGGGCGGATGGTCGCCCAATGTCCATCTCTCCAGCCATCAACGTGGCCGCCCCACCTGGCGCGACGACATCGCCGCCTTTGTGCCCGGCTCCGAACTGCCGCAGGGCATGTCCGTCGCAGGCGCCGCCAATGGCACCCCGACCCTCGCCGCCGCCATGGCCGAGGCCCAGACAACCACCCGCGCCCTGCTGCAAGACCTGGGCCACAGCGCAACCGGCGCCGACCTGCCCCGCGCCAGCGATGAACCCGCCAGCATCTCGGCCTTCTGGCACGTCAAGGCCAAGGGCCGCGCCTGGGTCGATCTACAAAATGACGTCACCGCCAAAGACATCTACCAAAGCCAGAAAGAGGCCTTCCGCTCTGTCGAACTGCTCAAACGCTACACCACTTTGGGCATGGCCACGGATCAGGGCAAAACCGCCAATGTGCTTGGCCTCGCCATTCTGGCCGAGGCGGCGGGCCAAACCATCCCCGAAACCGGCACGACCATCTTCCGCCCACCCTACACCCCCGTGCCCATCGGCGCGCTCGCCGGGCGCGCAAGGGGCAAGGATTTCCGCCCCTACCGCCTGACGCCCAGCCACAAATGGGCCGAGGAAAACGGCGCGACCTTCGTCGAAACCGGCCCCTGGATGCGCGCCCAATGGTTCGCCCGCCCGGGCGAAACCGGCTGGCGCGACAGCGTCGACCGCGAGGTCCGCATGACCCGCAACTCGGTCGGCATCTGCGATGTCACCACCCTGGGCAAAATCGACATCCAGGGCCGCGACGCTGCCGAGTTCCTCAACCACGTCTACGCCAACGGCTTTGCCAAACTCCCCGTCGGCAAGGTGCGCTATGGCATCATGCTCCGCGAGGACGGCATCTGCTACGACGACGGCACCACGGCGCGGCTCTCTGAAACCCATTTCGTCATGACCACCACAACCGTCAACGCCGTGGCCGTCTTCCGCAATCTGGAATTCGCCCGCCAATGCCTCTGGCCCGATCTGGACGTGCATCTGATCTCGACCACCGATGGCTGGGCCCAATATGCCGTGGCCGGACCAAACGCCCGCGCGCTGCTCTCCAAGGTTGTGGATGACCTCGACCTCTCGAACGAGGCCTTCCCCTTCATGGCCTGCACCGAATGCACCGTGTTCGGCGGCACCCCCGCCCGGCTCTTCCGCATCTCCTTTTCGGGCGAACTGGCCTATGAAATCGCCGTGCCCACCCGCTTTGGCGATTCCATGATCCGCGCCCTGATGGAGGTCGGCAAGGAATTCGACGTCACCCCATATGGCACCGAGGCCCTGGGCGTCATGCGGATCGAAAAAGGCCATTTCGCCGGCAATGAACTCACCGGCCAGACCACAGCCGCCATGCTGGGCCTTGGGGGCATGGTGTCGAAAAAGAAAGACAGCATCGGACTGCCTCTGAGCCAGCGCAGCGAAATGATCCGCGATGACGACCTGCGCCTGGTCGGCTTCCACCCGGTGGACAAAGGCATCGACCTGAACGCCGGCGCCCATTTCCTCACCAAGGGCGATCCCGAGGATATGGCCCATGACCAGGGCTGGATGACCTCCGTCGCCTGGTCGCCAGAGCTGGGCCATTCCATCGGGCTGGGCTTTTTGAAGAATGGCCAGAACCGCATGGGTGAAACCCTGCGTGCCTTTGACCCGGTGCGGGGCAAGGACACGGCCGTGACCGTGGTGTCCCCCCATCACATCGACCCCGAAGGAGCACGTCAACGTGGCTGAGATCAAACTGACCGCCGCCCCGGTGCTGGGCACAAACCTCTCTATCGGGACCAATACCATTCAGGAGCGGGACGATCTGGCCCTGGTGTCGATCGCGACGCCGCTGGACCAGGACCAAGACAGCCAGGCCGATCTGGCCCGCGCATTGAGCGCGGGATGGGGGCTCGACCTGCCCGCGCCCACTCGGGCCAGTTCAGCGGGCGACGCCCATGCCATTCAGACAACCGCGGATCAGATGTTGCTGATCTTTCCGCATGAAGGTCCGGACGGAAATGCGGTTGTGCAGAGCAAGCTGGACGGGGCGGGCTATACCACAGAGCAGACCGACGTCTGGCTGGTGCTGGAGATCGCCGGGCCCGAGACCTTGGCCGCTCTGGAACGGCTCTGCCCCATGGATCTGCGCGGGGTTCCGGATGGCACCGCGACGCGCACGGTGATGGAGCATATGGGGGCGCTGGTCCTGCGCCACAGTGCCGAGCGTTTCTGGCTGCTGACCGCCAGTTCCTCGGCCGGTTCCTTCCTGCACGCGGTCGAACAATCCTACCGAAACGTAACCTGACAGCTTACGAAAATTCTGCGAATTTTCGGGGGCCGGTCACAGTTTTTCGATCCAGAAGCTTTGGGCCCGCCCCTGTTTGAGGAAGGGCAAAGCTGTCAGCGCCTCTGGCACTCCGCGCTGCAACCAATAGCCCGGCCACAGGATGCGATAGCCGCCAGAGCTCAGCAGCGCGTGCAGCAGATATTGCTCGCCCCAGGACGGGCAATCATAGAAAAACCGTTTGGGGTATTCATAGGGCAGGAAAATATCGTGCACATGGATGACCACCCCCGGCGGCAGCGCCGGGATGATGCGGCAGAACAGATGTGCCAGGTCGTTTGACATGCGCACCTGATGGCTTGAATCGATGAACAGAACATCGCCGGCTCCCAGCTCCGCAAAGGTGTCGGTGTCCATGGTTTCCAGCCGGGCCTGAATGAAGTGGTCATAGATCCCTTCGATGTCCGCTCTGGGCCAGGGGTCGATCACGGTCAGGGTAGATTGAAACGCCCCGTCCAGAATGGCCTGGCGCGTCACCCGGGTGCTGTTGCCCGCCCCGACTTCGATCACCCGGCGCGGGCGGATCTGGCGCATCAACAGGTATAGCGCATCGGCATCCGGCGTGTCGTAATACCCATTGTCCGGGTGATAGCCGGTCGCATTCACCGCCGGATCCTTCATCCGCTCCAGATCGCCACCATAGGCCGCCAGCGCCGCGGTCATCGGCGCCAGATCAAAGCCCGCCATACCCGGCGAGAGCGCATAGGCCGGCCCGTCCAGCCCGCCCGCGGCTTCGAAGTCCCGCAAACGCGCCTGCTCCTGGGCCAGCACCTCTTGGGGCGTTGGCCGCCGGCCCTTGCTCTTTTCGACCATTTACGGACCTCTTTGTTGATGTTCGGCCGCTCAAAGGCGCCTGCGTGTCGGGCGTCAAGCGGCGGATACCGGCAGGGAAGGGTTCGGGCGGTTTATCCGCCCATCCGGTTCATCCAGTCAATATCCTGCACCGTAATCCAGCCCGACAGGATAATGGCGGCAATGATGGCCCATAGAACGGCCGCCACTGCGGTGGTGATCCATGCCTTCTTGCGCAGGTGATGATGCTCGGGCGCGCCCGAATGGGTCCCGGGCACGATATCGCCCGCTTCGCCTTGTGTGGTCAGCCGAATTGGCAAAGCCACCAGAAAGGTCATGAACCAGATGACCGCGTAGAGAACGATTCCCGAAACCACCGACATATCTCAGACCTGCTCCAGCTCGACCAGACAGCCGTTGAAATCCTTGGGATGCAGAAACAGCACCGGTTTGCCATGCGCGCCGATCTTTGGCTCGCCACTGCCCAGCACCCGCGCCCCGGACGCTTTCAGCTGATCGCGCGCCGCCAGGATATCATCCACCTCGTAACAGATGTGGTGAATCCCACCAGCCGGGTTCTTTTCCAGAAACCCTGTGATCGGGCTGTTTTCGCCCAGCGGATACAGCAGCTCGATCTTGGTATTGGGCAGCTCGATAAACACCACTGTCACCCCATGATCAGGCTCGTCCTGCGGCGCCCCGACCGACGCCCCCAGCGTCCCACGATATTGCGCCGAGGCTGCCTCCAGATCCGGCACCGCAATGGCCACATGGTTCAAACGACCAATCATCAAACGCTCCCTCGCTTTGATTTACGCATGATATGCGCTGCGGATGCCAAAAGGACAAGTGAGACAGGCCGTCACGTGCCGCCTGACGTCCATTGGCACCCGGCATGTGGCGTTTCCCGGGCAGGCGTTTCTGCCCGGCTCAGCGCGGCCAGCCGCAAATGGCTTTGCACGAACCCCGTCGTTTGCCGAAGAGGCATCCCGCACAGAACCTTCAACGTAAGGCAGGTCTGGAAGGCTGCATCGCTGAAATGCTGCTGGCGACATCGTTTGCCGCTCGGTGAGGGGGACCCAGATCATCCCGGGATCGAACCAGATCGACAGCGATCCCCGCTGCCTCAACGCATCATTGCAAGACGACCAGTTCGTGGTCTTGTACTTGGCAGGGGCCCAACTGCTCAAGAATCGCGCATTCAGAAACCAATGCGGCCGCGACTCGCCTTATATGAATGATACGGATCTGGCAGGCCATCAGGCAGATCTATCTGTCTTTTACGATCCGCGCCCTCAACACGCCAATGACCTGTAACCCCCTATGAAAAAAGGATTTTCCAGCCCTCCACCACCATTTTGAACCGCCCAACCCAAGGCGCAAAGGTTGGCCGGTGTTAACTTCGCGTTAGCCGACGCCGCCTAGCCTAGTCACATCTGACAAACCAAGCGGAGGCTAACATGGACGACACAGATCTTTACGATGATCCGGTACGCCGCCCCACCGGGCGCCGACCACTCTTGGGCCAGACCGTTCTGGTGGTCGAGGACAGCAAATTCGCCTGCGACGCCATGCGCCTTCTGTGCCTGCACAGCGGCGCCCGCATCCGCCGCGCCGATTGCCTCAAATCCGCACGCCGCCACCTGCAAATCTACCGCCCAACCGTGCTGATCATCGACGTCGGCCTCCCCGATGGCTCCGGGGCGGACCTGATCGAAGAATCGGTCATGGCCCGGCCGCGCGTGCCCGTCGTCCTGGGCACCTCCGGCGATTCCCTGTCCGAGGATATCGCACTTGCCGCAGGCGCCGACGGGTTCCTGGGCAAACCCTTCGTCTCCCTGGCTCAGTTCCAATCCACGATTCTGTCCCTCCTGCCCGTCGAAGACCGCCCGATCGGCCCCTATCCGATCCGCGAAGAAGTGATCAAGCCCGATCCGGTCGCCTATCGCGATGACATGGCCCATATCGCCGAAGTCCTCACTGAGGCACCGGATGACAAAACCCTTCGCTACGTGGCCCAATTCCTCCAGGGCGTCGCCCGCAGCGCCAGCGACCACACATTGGAACACGCCGCCGCCAAGCTGACCAAACTCCGACAGGCCGGGCGCCCAACGGGATCCGACACCGCCAAAATCGCCGGTCTGGTCCAGGAACGCCTGAAAAAGGTCCCAGCCATCTGAACAACAGGAGCGACCGATGTTCGATATCTACCTATCGGCCCTTGCCACTCTGGGCATCTCCCTCGCCGTGCAGCGCAAATTGCAAAACCGCAAGACCCGAAAGAAAAACCAAAACGGCTGAGCATGCCGCGCGCGGCCCAACAGCTGCGCATCAGGCCGATACAATGACGCAATCAACAAAGGCGGGATTACAGGCGCGCAATCAACAGGCGCGCGGACAACAGGGGCGCGATCCAAAGGGCCGCGCTCGAACCAGCGTCCCAAAGCGTTCAGCGCAACGTGGGATCGCCCACAACCCGGACCAATCGGGTCATATCGCCCAGCCGCTCGATCTGACGGCCCTGCGCGTCAAAATTCGACGGGCTCAGCCAGGCGTCATAAGCCTCCCGCAGCGCCGGCCATTCAGAGTCAATCGCCGCAAACCACGCGGTATCCCGATTGCGGCCTTTGACAACCGTCGCCTGACGGAAAATACCCTCATAGCTCAGCCCCAGCCGCTGCGCGGCCCGGCGCGACGGACGGTTGAGCGCATCACATTTCCACTCATACCGCCGATACCCGGCCTCAAAGGCCCAGCGCATCATTAGAAACATCGTCTCGGTCGCGGCCCGGGTCCGCTGCAACTGCGGCGAAAAATTGATGTGCCCCACCTCGATGGTGCCCGCTTGCGGCGTGATCCTCAAATAGCTGGCCACCCCGCCATAGGCACCGGTCTCCAGATCCCGGATCGCATAGAAATACGGGTCCCGCGACTCCGACATCTCGCGCACCCATTTGTGATACAAAGCCGAAGAGGAAAACGGCCCATAAGGCAAGTAATCCCAAACCTGATTATGCCCAACATAGGTCCCGAACAGCAAAGCCGCATGTGTCGCGGCCGACAAAGGCTCCAATCGGGCATACCGCCCCTCCAGAACGTCACCCGACGGCGCGGGCGGAGGGGTCCAATCAACAACAGGCGCGCCCAACGGGCGATCTTCGGTGGAATGTGTCATGCCTATCATTAGGCCGCCAATTCACCGATTGCCAAGCCCGATCACAGCAAATACCCCCGGTCCACCCCCATATCCAACCCGGAAAACACATCCCGTTCCAAACCCGAGCGCTCCAGCCCGGTCATCGCGCGTAAAATCCAGGCAGCCGGGGCGCGCACATCCGTTGTCGGCATCAAATCCCGACGCGCATACAGGTCCGCCTCTGACAATCCCGGCCAGGCCCCGAACACGCGCCCGCCGCGCACCGCGCCCCCCGCCAGCACCATCGCGCCACCGGTCCCATGATCTGTTCCGCCAGACCCGTTCTGCCGCGCCGTGCGCCCGAACTCGGTCATGGCCACAATTGCCGTCTTCTGCCAGATCTCAGGCCCCACCCCGGCTTGCAGCGTCAGGATAGAGCCCGACAGCCGCTCCAGCGCCCGCTTCAACCCGCGCGGCTGATTGTAATGCGTGTCCCAGCCGTTCAGCGAAAACGACACAACCCGCGTGTCCTCGCGCAGCCGCTCTGCCGCAAATTCCGACACCCGCACATGCGCCGCCGCCCCGTTCATCTCGGACATATCCTTGCGCAGCGCACTCAGCGCCGCACGCCCGTTGCGCGCCACGTTATTCTCGTCCGACAACATCAGCGCCTCGGCAAAGGCCGCGTGAAACGCCGGATCATCCGCCATGATCCGCTCTGCCAACAGGCTGGCCTGCGGGCTGATCTCCATACTCGCCCCCGGCACCCAATCCGCAACCGGCGCCGGCCCCACCAACAGCTTCATCTCGCCCTGCCCAATGGCAAAGGCCGTCTGCGCCTCGACCCCGGGCACCGCCTGCAAGACCCGGTTCAACCACCCGTCGCGCACACCGGCCATGCTGGGCGTGCCAGCCTCCAGCAGATCCTGCCCATCAAAATGACTGCGCTTGTCGCGATAAGGCGTCGACGCCGCATGGACAAACCCCAGATCCCCCGCCCGCCACAGAGGCATCAGCCCGGACAGGGCCGGATGCAGGCCAAAGAACCCATCCAGATCCGGGCCCACCGCCTTGCCCTGCGTGCCAAGCGTCGGGCGCAGCAGGGCAAAATCCGGGTCCCCATGCGGGCGCACCACATCCAGACCGTCCATACCGCCGCGCAGGATGATCACCACCAGCCGCATATCCCACGGCGCCGAGGCCAGGCTCACCGGCGTAAACAGCGGGCTGGCCGCGGCGGAACATCCCAAAATGGCGGATCGGGCCAAAAACGCGCGCCGGGACAATCTGTCAGACATCAATCGCTCCTCCAAACTACCGGCGCTGAAACGCGGGCGCGGACAAAATCAATCCGATCCCATCCATGCGCCGCTCGGCCGCATGTGCCGCAAACTGAACCGACTCTGGCACATCCGCGCCCAGCGCCTGGCCGACAAAGACTCGCGGATCGGGCAGATCCCGCCGCAGATTGGCCGGCACCACCATCGCCCAGCGCAACCGCGCCGACAGACCCTGCGGGGTGATCCAGGCGTCGTCCTCTTCCGGCCAGCCATCCGGTCCGGGCGGTTTCTGCCACACCTGCCCCATCAGCCGCATGGGTGCCAGCAACATGAACCCCTGCTTGTTGCGCTCCAACCCCAACAGGTTTTCCGGCGCCACCGCCAGCGCCCGACAGGCCGAAGCCATGAAGTCAAACGGCGGCTTCACATTCATCAGCTCCGCCGCCCAGGCGGCCGGATGCGTCAGCATCGCCTCATAGACCTGCGCCAGATCGCCATCGGTTTCCTGATACCGCCGCTGCATCGCCGCCACCAGATCCGGATCGGGCTGATCCGCCACGAAATGCACCGCCAGTTTCCACGCGATATGCCGCGCCGTATCCGGATGCCGCGCCAGATCGCACAGGGCCGCATGGATCGGCGCCACCGTCGCCGGCTCATCCCCATAGCTGCGCCCCAGAACCGTCTCTGCCCCCGGCTCGGCCCGGTTGGGCTGAAACACCGTGCCATCCTGCGGGGTAAAGTTCAGCCCCGTCAGCAATTCCGCCAGCGCGTTCACATCCTCCTGCCCATAGGCCCCGCCCACGCCCAGCGTATGCAGTTCCAGCAGTTCGCGCGCCATATTCTCGTTCAGCCCCAGCCGCTTGCGTTTCTTGCGCTGGCCCAGCTGGCTGTTCGGCCCGACCGAGAACACCTGATCCAGATACATCAACATCAGCGGATGGGTCACAGCGGCGATCAACATATCCTCAAACCGCCCGTTCAGATGCGGCCGAATCGCGGATTCCACATAAGGCGAGGTCGCCCGCCGCACCAATCCCTGCTTGCCCCGCGCGGTAAAATGATCGCCCCAAAAGGCCGCCAAACGCTCGCGAAATCCAGCCCCGGTCCGGGTCCAGCGCACCAGAGTCGCCAGATACCAGTCCGCCATGTCAAACCGGGCCTGCTTGTTCATCGCATCCCGCCGCGCCTTGTGGATCTTGAACGCCTCGGTGCCGCGTGTCTTGCGCATCATCTTGCGGTTCTTGGCGTTCTCGACCATCCGCGCGCGAAACGTCACAAAATCCTCGATCGGATACAGCTGGGCCATCTCATCCGGCCCCCGCACCCCCGCCAGCATATCCGCCACCCCGCCGGGGGGCGCAATATCCGGCGACAACCCACAGCCAAACCGCTTCTCAGCCAATTCCGCAGAAAAACTCATACACGTCCCTGATCCGCCCGCGCCGTTTTGCAGCCTCAATAGCACAAGACCGCCCGGGTCTCATAACCCGGACGGTCTTAACATCGCCTATCGGCAAATTTATGGCACTGACTGCCTGAAAAACAGGGCGCCCGCAAAACGCCCCCAGCGGTATCAGCCGCCGTCAGTCCTGTTCGATAACCCGCAGCCCCAGCTCCATCAGCTGATCGCTTGTCGGATCAGACGGCGCCGCCATCATCAGATCCTCGGCCCGCTGGTTCATCGGGAACATGATCACTTCGCGAATATTGGCCGTATCCGCCAACAACATCACAATCCGGTCAATCCCGGCCGCGCAGCCCCCGTGCGGAGGCGCCCCGAAATGAAACGCGTTGTACAACGCCCCAAACCGGTTCTTCACCTCATCCTCGCCATAGCCGGCCAGTTCGAACGCCTTCAGCATGATTTCCGGCTTGTGGTTCCGGATCGCCCCCGAGACCAGCTCATACCCGTTACAGGCCAGATCATACTGATACCCTTTCACCTGCAAAGGATCGCCCTCCAGCGCGGACATCCCCCCTTGCGGCATTGAGAACGGGTTATGTTCAAAATCAACCGCCCCGGTTTCCTCGTCCTTTTCATAGATCGGGAAATCCACGATCCAGGCAAAGGCAAACCGGTTCAGATCCGTCAGCTTCAGCTCCGCCCCGATCACATCGCGCGCCTTGCCGGCCACCCGCAAAAAGGACGCCGGCTTGCCACCCAGGAAAAACGCCGCATCGCCAATCCCCAGACCCAGCTGCTGGCGGATCGCCTCGGTGCGCTCGGGGCCGATGTTCTTGGCCAGCGGACCGGCCGCTTCCATGCCACCCTCGACCTCGCCCGATTTCAGCTTGGCCTGCGCTTCCTTCACCTTGATGCCCAGCTCTTGCGCCACGGAATCAGCCGTCTTTTCCCGCCAAAAGATATAGCCCATCCCGGGCAATCCCTCTTTCTGGGCAAAGGCATTCATCCGGTCACAGAACTTGCGGCTACCGCCCGTCGGCGCGGGAATGGCGCGGATCTCGGTGCCCTCCTGCTCCAGCAACTTCGAGAAAATCGCAAAACCCGAGCCGCGGAAATGATCGCTCACCACCTGCATCTCGATCGGGTTGCGCAGGTCCGGCTTGTCCGTGCCATACTTCAGCGCTGCCTCAGCATAAGGGATCTGCGGCCACTCGCCCGGCGCATCCACCTTGCGGCCCCCGCCAAACTCCTCAAACACACCCGCAATCACCGGAGACACCGCGTCAAACACATCCTGCTGCTCGACAAACGACATCTCCACATCCAACTGATAAAAATCCGTCGGAGACCGGTCCGCCCGCGGATCTTCATCCCGGAAACACGGCGCAATCTGGAAATACTTGTCAAACCCGCTGACCATGATCAGCTGCTTGAACTGCTGCGGCGCCTGCGGCAACGCATAGAACTTGCCCGGATGCAGACGGCTCGGCACCAGGAAATCCCGCGCGCCTTCGGGGCTGGAGGCCGTGATCACAGGCGTCTGATACTCGCGGAAATCCAGATCCCACATCCGCTTGCGGATCGACGAAACAACGTCCGAACGCAGCACCATATTGCGCTGCATCGCCTCGCGCCGCAGATCCAGATAACGATACCGCAGACGGGTTTCTTCAGGGTATTCCTGATCGCCAAACACCATCAGCGGCAATTCACCGGCGCTGCCCAGAACCTCCAGGTCGCGCACAAAAACTTCGATCTCGCCGGTCGGGATCTTGGCGTTCACCAATTCCGCCGCCCGCGCCTTTACCGTGCCATCAATGCGGATACACCACTCGCTGCGCACCTTCTCCATCTCGGAAAACACCGGGCTGTCGGGGTCACACAGCAGCTGCGTCATGCCGTAATGATCGCGCAAATCAATGAACAACACGCCACCATGGTCACGCACGCGATGCACCCAACCGGACAAACGAACAGTGTCGCCCACATTCGCGGCGGTCAAATCGGCGCAGGAATGGCTGCGATAGGCGTGCATGGCGGATCCTTTCGGGGGTACTCTGGGTCGCGCCGGATACACCCCGCCCGCAGCACGAAGTCAAGAGGCCAGAGCCCGCTATCCCCCGAAACCCGCCACAGATCGCGATTTGAGCGGCCAAACCGGCAGCCCGGGCCTCAACACACCTGCCCGGCTGCCCACCCCGAGGACCAGGCCCACTGAAAATTATACCCCCCCAGCCAGCCGGTCACATCCACCACCTCACCCACGAAATACAGGCCCTCAACCTTGCGCGCCATCATCGTGCGCGCCTCCAGATCGCGCGTATCCACGCCGCCCAGGGTCACCTCGGCGGTGCGATATCCCTCTGATCCAACCGGGGTCACCACCCAATGATGCACCCCATCCGCGACCTGACCCAGCCGCACATCCGACTGATCCGCCAATCGCCCAGCCACCCGCACGCGCTCGACAACCGCCCGCGCCAGCTTCTCGGGGATCAGATCCGCCAAAGCGTTCTTAACAGAGCCGCGTCCGGCTCTGGAGCGCTGATCGCGCAGCGCCGCCAGCGCGTCCTGCCCCACGGCCAGATCCACCTCCACGGATTTCCCCTCACGCCAATAGGATGAAATTTGCAGGATCGACGGCCCCGACAGCCCCCGATGCGTGAACAACAGCCCCTCTTCAAAGGATGTTTTCCCACAGGACACCCGCGCCGACACTGACAACCCGGCCAAAGCCGCCATATCCGCCAGAACCCCCTCGCCAAAGGTCAGCGGCACCAGACCGGGGCGCGTCTCGGTCAGGCGCAGGCCAAACTGCTCGGCCAGACGGTATCCGATACCGCTCGCGCCCATCTTCGGAATCGATTTGCCGCCGGTCGCCACAACCAGCGACGGCGCCGCCAGCGTGCCGCCATCGGTGCGCACCTCGAACCCGTCAGCGCTGCGCGCGACATCCTCGATCACCGTGCGCAACCGCAGATCCACGCCCACCGCGTCCATATCCGCGCGCAGCATCGCGATGATCTCTTTGGCCGAGCCGTCACAAAACAGCTGACCCAGCGTCTTTTCATGCCAGGCAATCCCCGCCGCATCGACCCGCGCGATGAAATCATGCTGCGTATAGCGGTTCAGCGCCGACAGGGCGAAACGCGGATTGGCCGACAGGAAACGTTCAGGCGCAATATCCAGATTGGTGAAATTGCACCGCCCCCCGCCCGAAATCCTGATCTTTTCGCCCGGTGCCTTGGCCTGATCGACCAAAACCACCCGCCGCCCGCGCCGCCCCGCCTCGATCGCGCAGAACATGCCGGCAGCACCCGCGCCCAATATGATAACATCGACCTGTTGCATAAGACCGCCGCCTATAACCCCTCCGCGCCCAGAGCAAGCGTCCGCACTCAGTCCGGCCCAATCCGCGCTCCGGGCTGAACGCCCCCTTGCACCTTTCCCGCCCATGCCTATAACGCAGGACAATTTGGGCGCGGCGGCGCCCTGACTCGCTGCACAACACGCCAAGATCTGAACGCAGATCCACATTGTAAACTATAGGGACCGGGCATGCCAAAAAGAACCGATATCCAATCGATCATGATCATCGGGGCCGGGCCAATTGTCATCGGCCAGGCCTGCGAATTCGACTATTCCGGTGCCCAGGCCTGCAAGGCCCTGCGCGAAGAAGGGTACCGGGTCATCCTGGTCAACTCCAACCCCGCCACCATCATGACCGACCCCGAGCTCGCCGACGCCACCTATATCGAGCCGATCACCCCCGAGATTGTCGCCAAGATCATCGAAAAGGAACGCCCCGACGCGCTCCTGCCCACCATGGGCGGCCAAACCGGCCTCAACACCTCTCTCGCCCTCGAAGAAATGGGCGTCCTGGACAAATTCGGCGTCGAAATGATCGGCGCCAAGCGCGAAGCCATCGAAATGGCCGAAGACCGCAAACTCTTCCGCGAAGCGATGGACCGCATCGGCCTGATCAACCCCAAGGCCACCATCGTCACCGCCCCCAAAACCGCCGACAACCGCTTTGACCTGGACGCCGGCGTCCAGATCGCCCTGGACGCACTCGAAGAGATCGGCCTCCCCGCCATCATCCGCCCCGCCTTCACCCTCGGCGGCACCGGCGGCGGCGTGGCGTTCAACCGCGAAGACTACATCCACTTCTGCCGCTCCGGCATGGATGCCTCCCCGGTGGGCCAGATCCTCGTCGACGAAAGCCTGCTGGGCTGGAAAGAATACGAAATGGAGGTCGTCCGCGACAAAGCGGATAACGCGATCATCGTCTGCGCCATCGAAAACGTCGACCCGATGGGGGTCCATACCGGCGATTCCATCACTGTCGCCCCGGCGCTCACCCTGACCGACAAGGAATATCAGATCATGCGCAACGGCTCCATCGCCGTCCTGCGCGAGATCGGCGTCGAAACCGGCGGCTCCAACGTGCAATGGGCCGTCAACCCGGCCGACGGGCGCATGGTGGTGATCGAAATGAACCCCCGCGTTTCCCGCTCCTCCGCCCTCGCATCCAAGGCGACCGGCTTCCCAATTGCCAAGATCGCGGCCAAACTCGCCGTCGGCTACACCCTGGACGAACTCGACAACGACATCACCAAGGTGACACCCGCCAGCTTCGAACCCACCATCGACTACGTCGTCACCAAGATCCCGCGCTTCGCCTTCGAAAAATTCCCCGGCTCCGAACCCAACCTCACCACCGCCATGAAATCCGTGGGCGAGGTCATGGCCATCGGCCGCACCATCCACGAATCCCTGCAAAAGGCCCTGGCCTCCATGGAAACCGGCCTCACCGGCTTTGACGAGGTCGACATCCCCGGCCTCTCCGTCGGCCCGTGGGAGACCGTGGACGACACCACCCCGGTGATCAAGGCCATCAGCCAGCAAACCCCCGACCGCCTGCGCACCATCGCCCAGGCCATGCGCCACGGGCTCTCCGATGACGACATCCAGGCCGTCACCAAATTCGACCCCTGGTTCCTCGCCCGCATCCGCGAAATCATCGAGGCCGAAATCGACCTGCGCAAAAACGGCCTGCCCATAACCGAGGCCCCCCTGCGCGCCGTCAAAATGCTCGGATTCACCGATGCCCGCCTCGGCCACCTGACCGGACGCAGCGAAGACAACGTCCGCCGCGCCCGCCTCAACCTGGGCGTCACCGCGGTCTTCAAACGCATCGACACCTGCGCGGCCGAGTTCGAGGCCCAAACCCCCTACATGTACTCCACCTACGAAACCCCGGTCTTCTCCGAGGTCGAATGCGAGGCCCGCCCCTCTGACGCCAAAAAGGTCGTCATCCTCGGCGGTGGCCCCAACCGCATCGGCCAGGGGATCGAGTTTGACTACTGCTGCTGCCACGCCTGCTACGCGCTGACGGACGCGGGCTATGAAACCATCATGGTCAACTGCAACCCCGAAACCGTCTCCACCGACTACGACACCTCCGACCGGCTCTATTTCGAACCGCTCACCTTCGAACACGTGATGGAGATCCTGCGCGTCGAACTGGAAAACGGCACGCTGCACGGGGTTATCGTCCAGTTCGGCGGCCAGACGCCGCTCAAACTCGCCAATGCCCTGAATGACGCAGGCATCCCGATCCTGGGCACCACACCCGACGCCATTGACCTGGCCGAAGACCGCGAACGCTTCCAGCAACTGGTGCAGAACCTCGGCCTGAAACAGCCCGTCAACGGCATCGCCCATTCCGACGCCCAGGCGCTGGAAATCGCCGCCGACATCGGCTTCCCGCTGGTCATCCGCCCCTCTTACGTGCTGGGCGGGCGCGCCATGGAAATCGTCCGCGACCAGACCCAGCTGCAACGCTACATCTCGCAGGCGGTTGTCGTCTCGGGTGACAACCCGGTCCTGCTCGACAACTACCTCGACCGCGCCGTCGAACTCGACGTCGACGCCTTGTGCGACGGCGAACAGGTGCATGTCGCCGGCATCATGCAGCACATCGAAGAGGCCGGCGTCCACTCAGGCGACAGCGCCTGTTCCCTGCCGCCCTACTCGCTGCCCGAGGACATCCTCGAAGAGGTCCGCCGCCAGACCCACGCCCTCGCCATCGCGCTTGGCGTCAAAGGTCTGATGAACGTGCAATTCGCCGTCAAGGATGGCGAAATCTACCTGATCGAGGTCAACCCCCGCGCCTCGCGCACCGTGCCCTTTGTGGCCAAAGCCACCGACAGCGCCATTGCCTCCATCGCTGCCCGCATCATGGCCGGTGAACCGCTCTCGAACTTCCCCCATCGCCCGCCGTATGATTCCGAGGCAAGCTACGGCACAACCCTGCCCCTGGCAGACCCGTTGACCCTGGCCGATCCCAACATGCCCTGGTTCTCCGTCAAAGAGGCCGTGCTCCCCTTTGCCCGTTTCCCCGGCGTCGATACGATCCTCGGCCCGGAAATGCGCTCCACCGGAGAGGTCATGGGCTGGGACCGCGACTTCCCCCGCGCCTTCCTAAAGGCGCAGATGGGCGCGGGCATGGTCCTGCCCTCGTCAGGCTGTGCCTTCCTGTCGATCCGCGACGCGGACAAAGGCGCCGACATGCTGGAATCCGCACAGATCCTCGTGTCGCTTGGCTTTACCCTGATCGCCACCCGCGGCACACAGGCCTGGCTCGACAGCCAGGGCGTCGCCTGCGGTGTCGTCAACAAGGTCTACGAAGGCCGCCCGGACATCACCGACCTGATGAAAGACGGCGGTGTGCAGCTGGTGATGAACTCGACCGAGGGCGCACAGGCTGTGGATGACTCAAAATCCATCCGCTCCATCGCGCTCTATGACAAGATCCCGTATTTCACCACCGCCGCAGGCTCTCATGCCGCCACCCTGGCGATCCGGGCCCAGGCCGATGGTGACGTTGGCGTCAAAGCGTTGCAGGGCTGAACTCGGCCTGAACTGAGCCCGAACCGAACCGACATGAACTGAAGGGCTTTCCGGCCCTTCAGCCCGACGCAAAGGCCGGGCCGCCACGGCCCCGCCCGCTCGTTTGGTCCCTTGCCCCCGACCGGCTGCCCCAATCTCGCCACATTTCAACGCCACACTGCGCCTCATTCGAGCCAACAAAAACAGGAGCGCAAAATGCGCCTGACCCTTTCCCTCCTCGCCCTTCTGACCCTCACAGCCTGCGGCGGCATCCCCTTCGTTCCGATCATCTGATCGCGCACAGCGGCGCAGGGCCGTCAACTTTGCTGTGTGTCCCGGGGCGTATGTTAGCGCTATCATTATAAATAACAAAGACTTGAGCATATGTCCCAGCCAGGACATTCTCAAAATCACCGGCGTTCGCCACTTGCCCCATTTTTCAGCACAGCCTAAATTGACGGGCAGCACATAAAAGGGGGATCCAGCCCGTGAGCCATACACCCGCCATCACCGGCACCGGGGTCTTCACCCCCGCCCAAAGCATTTCCAACGCCGAACTCGTCGTCGCCTTCAACGCCTACGCGGACCGTTTCAACCTCCAAAACGCCGAAGCCATCGCCGCCGGCGAGGTCGCCGCCAAAGAACACTCCTCCGAAGACTTCATCTTCAAGGCCAGCGGTATCGAAAGCCGCTACGTGATGGACAAGGCCGGCGTGCTCGACCCCGATATCATGTACCCCACCCTGCGCCAGCGCAGCGACGAAGAACCCGGCATCATGGCCGAGATGGGCGTCGACGCCGCCACCAAGGCCCTCGCCCAGGCTGGCCGCACCGCCGCCGACGTCGACGTCGTGATCTGCGCCGCCTCCAACATGGAACGCGCCTACCCGGCGGTCGCGATCGAAATCCAGCAGCTCATGGGCATCAACGGCTTCGCCTTCGACATGAACGTGGCCTGCTCCTCCGCCACCTTCGGAATCCAGGCCGCCGCCGACATGGTCCGCTCCGGCTCGGTCCGCTCCGCCCTGGTCGTCAACCCCGAGATCTGCTCCGGCCACCTGGAATGGCGCGACCGCGATTGCCACTTCATTTTCGGCGACGTCGCCACCGCCACCCTGATCGAACGCGAAGACGCCGCCGCCGGCCCCCATTTCACCATCCGCTCGACCCGCTGCGCCACCCAGTTTTCAAACAACATCCGAAACAACAACGGCTTCCTCCGCCGCTCCCGCCCCGACGGCGTCACCGACCGCCGGGACATGCAATTCATGCAAAACGGGCGCAAGGTCTTCAAAGAGGTGCTGCCCATGGTCAGCGAGCATATCGTCCAGCACATGACCGACGAAGGCCTCACCAAAACGGACCTGCGCCGCCTGTGGCTGCATCAGGCCAACAAACAGATGAACGATTTTATCGGCAAGAAAGTCCTCGGCCGCAGCCCCGAACCCGGCGAACAACCCAATATTCTTCAGGATTATGCCAACACATCATCCGCCGGTTCGATCATCGCATTCTCGCAGAACTCGACAGATCTGAACGAAGGTGACATTGGCCTGATCTGCTCTTTCGGAGCCGGATACTCCGTTGGATCCGTCCTGGTCGAACGCCACCTCTGATCCTCGCAAACCGCGCTTTTGACCGGAGTCACAGCAGCTGGCTCCGGTTCAGACCGTTTCTTCTTCCAGGTGCAGCTTCATATCCAGCAAAACTTGCTGAAGCGCCACCGTCTCTCTCAGAAGGCGCTTGGCTTCGATCACGGTAATGATCCCGTCTTCCATGGACTGCTGATACTCGGTCATCAACATTGCGAACCGCTGGCTCAAGGCAATGACATCCTGGGAAACACCCGTGCTGGTCGTTTTGTTTGGCTTGCGGTCATCATAGCTCAGCGTGATGCCCTTCAACTCAGCCAGGGCGCTGGTGACATGCGGATAACTGGATTCCTGTTCCAGCCGCGCCACAGAATCCACCGGCATGAACCGGTCCGTGTGTTCTTCATTGTCAGAATAATACCGGCCCAATGTCGCCTTCGACTTGCCCGTGATTTCACAGGCGGCCTCGATTCCAACATCCTTGACCAAGGCTTCGGTATGTTTCTTGAGATAGCTGCTAATGTCAGCCATCAACCAGTCACCTTACCGAAGTTGAAAATCCGGATGGGGAATGCCCCCGATATTTTCCCATTCATATCAAACCAGCCCAATGCAATAGTTCCCCTATCCCTAAGGTTTTCGGGGATGTTTGCAAGTGTTGCCGGCAATTGATCTGCCGGATAGATTAGTAAACCGTCATTTTAGTCGGCAATTTTGATCATCAACAGATGACCTGCCGGGGTTGTCAAAACGTTTGGATCGAATGTGTTTTCCATCCCCAAGGGTCGTTCCGTCCCGGAGGATTCACGATCAGAACGTGTTTTCAAGGCACCCTGGCAGGTCGCGCTGTCCGCCATCGGAAAGCGCCCAGGGACGGCCGTTAATCCGCTTGAGTATCCGGGCCTGTCCGTCTTAAACCTGCGCAATGGCCAAACTCTTTTTCAACTACTCGACGATGAATGCCGGCAAATCGACTGTCCTTTTGCAGGCCGCGCACAACTACCGCGAAAACGGAATGTCCTGCTATCTGTTGACTGCCGATATTGATGGCCGGTCCGGTCCGTCAAGAATTGCATCGCGCATAGGGATCAGTGAACCAGCAGACACTTTCGCGGCTGGCGATGATTTGTTTGCACGCATCCAAACGAGGAAATCCCAAGGCAAGCTTGACTGCATATTTGTGGACGAAGCGCAGTTTTTGGAGCCCGAACAGGTTTGGCAGCTTGCCCGCGCTGTGGATGATTTGGGGCTGCCGGTTCTGTGCTATGGGCTGCGTGTGGATTTCATGGGCAACCTGTTTCCCGGTTCCGCGACCTTGCTGGCCCTGGCCGATGAAATGCGAGAAGTGCGCACGATTTGTCGGTGCGGGAAAAAGGCGACCATGGTGATACGAACCGACGAGAACGGCGCAGTTCTGACCGACGGGGATCAAGTCCAGATCGGCGGGAATGAAACATATGTCTCGTTATGCCGTCGGCACTGGCGCGAGGCTGTGGGCGATACGATTGTCACCCAACCCAGACAATCCTGACACAGCGTCGGTCAAACGGCGCCTTTTCACCTAGGTCCAAGCCCATAGGACACCACTTGTCGGGCAAAAGACTGGCACAAGACATCACCTTCGATAGATAGCACCAATTGATTGGCTTCAGTGCATCCGACCGCCAATCGGCACCGCCTGGTCCGGGCCTAGCAGCACAACCTCATTGTTGTCATCTGGCACCCCTAGCACCAGGACCTCGGACATGAATTTTCCTATCTGACGCGGCGGGAAATTCACCACGGCCACAACTTGACGTCCGACAACTGTCTCCGGAGTGTAATGCGCCGTGATCTGGGCGGAACTGCGTTTTTCGCCAATATCACCCCCGAAATCGATCCAGAGTTTAATTGCTGGCTTTCTGGCCTCAGGATAGGGTTCGGCCCGCACTACGGTACCGACGCGAATATCGACCGACAGAAAGTCGTCAAAGTTTATTTCAGCCACGCGAAAGCTCCTTGGATCGATTGGTTGCAGCAGCGACCGCGCGCGTCAATAGGTCGGGAAAACCAGAGCCTGGGTCCATCAAGACCTCTAGCGCGGCTTGCGTTGTACCGTTTGGGCTGGTGACATTGATACGTAGCTGGCTTGGGTCCGCATCATCCGCCTGCGCAAGCGCTCCGGCACCGGCGACTGTCGCCTTCGCCAACTTCATAGCAAGCTCTGCCGGCAATCCCTGCGCAGTACCCGCTGCGGCCAGAGTTTCGATCAGATGGAACACATAAGCCGGCCCCGAACCGCTGACACCCGTCACCGCATCCATCTGTGCTTCGCTTTCAAGACGGACAGTTTGTCCGACGGCGGACAGCAATGCCTCGGCCAGAGCCATATGGGCGACCGTAGCCTTGTCGTTTCCGACCAGCGCAGTAATGCCCTGGCCTATCGCCGCAGGCGTATTGGGCATAGCCCGAATAACCGGAGAGGAGGCGCCAAGCACCTCTTGGAAATAGGAAATCGGTGTGCCGGCCGCGACCGAAACAAACAGCGTTTCGCCACCGCCCATCGCCTTGAGCGATGGCAATGCTTCGGTCATCATCTGCGGCTTTACCGCAATCAGAGCGATGGCACAGGTCGCGGGCAGCCCCTCGTTCACATGTACGCCCTGGGCCATAACCCAGTCTGATGGTTGCGGATCCTGGACCCAAACCGAACCGGGTGGCAGGCCACCAGCCAGCCAGCCCTGCAGCATCGCTGCGCCCATCTTGCCACAGCCCAACAACGCCAAGCCACGGTCCGCAATTGTGTCCATATCCATGAAAGCCCCTCCGCTGAGACGGTTTAGAGCTTGTTCTTACGCCCGACCATAGGCCTCTGCAATGGCCGCTTCGATGGCTTGCGCGGGTGTCCGGTCACCCCAGACTTGCAACTGAATTGCCGGATAGTATCGCTCGGCGCTGAGCACCGCCGCAGAGATCATCGTATCAATCTGATCCGGGCTGGCCACCTGACCACCGGCCAGGACAAGGCCATACCGATACACCATCAGTTTCTGCTCGGCCCAATAGGTAAAGGCCCCGGCCCAGCACTGATCGTTCATCAAATTCAGCAATTCATAGAGACCAGGAAGCTGGTCTTGCGGCGGCTCCATCTCGAACGTGCAAACCATGCGCAGAGTTTCGTCATAGCCGGACCACGCCAAAGTGATCGAATAGGTCCGCCATTGGCCTTCGACGGCCATGGCAATTTGATCGTCGCCCATGCGATCAAAATCCCATTCGTGAAGCTCTGCAATGTGCTCGACGATATCGATGGGATGAATTTCGTCACCCAGATATTGCTCGGAAAGGGCCATGACGCCACCTCTCTGCTGTCTAGCGGTGGAGTCTGTTTTGCGCCCCAATCGCTAGCTGACTGCTCTATAAGCCGGGGCGATCCCCCGGACCTATACCAGATATGGTGGGCGGTCAGATTGAATCTGGCAACCCCCTATTTAGGGCACAGCCGCAATAAGTTGTATATCATGCCTAAGACCACCCCAAATCGTCGGGCGGCCTGCAAAATTTGTAGCCATCTCGACCTGCACAGGAAAACAACCGCGCAGATTACCGGGCCCGAAAATTCGCAGAATTTTCGTTTTTGGGTGCGTCAGGTAACCGAGTTATTTGTCCGACTGAGACGCCTCAAGCGCGGCGATGCGCGCGGCAAGCGCAGCGTTTTCTTCTCGTGCCTTCTGAGCCATTGCCCGCACAGCGTCGAATTCTTCGCGCGTCACCAAATCCCGATCCGCGAGCCACCGATCCAACATGGACTTCATCGCCGTTTCAGCCTCGTCCTTGGCTCCCTGTGCGACTCCCATGGCGTTGGTCATCAATTGTGAAATATCGTCCATAATCTTGTTTCGAGTCTGCATCATTCATTCCTTTGCACGTTGACAGCTATATGGGAGCCACGCTGGCGACAGGCAAGGTTGACTTTGTGCGCAAACGGCTGGATTGAGCCGATCATGTATGCTGCGATCCCTTTTCCGAACCTTTCGCCGGAGCTCTGGGCATTCGAGGTCCTTGGGTTCAACTTTGCCCTGCGCTGGTATGCGCTGGCTTACATCGCCGGATTGTTGATTGCCTGGCGAATGGCCGTTGTCGCGGTGCGGCGCCCAGCGCTTTGGTCCGAGCAAGGTCCGCCGATGAAGCCTGCGCAGGTCGAGGATCTGCTGACCTGGATCATCCTTGGCGTCATCCTTGGTGGACGGTTGGGATATGTGCTGTTTTATCAGCCTGCCTTCTATTTGCAGCATCCCGGCGAAATCCTCAGGATCTGGGAAGGCGGCATGGCCTTTCATGGTGGGCTGATTGGTGTGATTGTCGCGGCCTGGATCTATTTTGTGCGACACAAAATGCCGATCCTGAGTTCTGCCGACCTCATTGCCCATACAGTGCCGCCGGGTCTGTTGCTGGGGCGGTTGGCGAATTTCGTGAATGCAGAGCTGTGGGGGCGTCAAACAGATGCGCCGTGGGGCGTGGTTTTTCCTGGAAGCGCCGCGCAGACATGCCAAGGCGTGGTTGAAGGTCTGTGTGCGAGACACCCATCCCAGTTGTACGAAGCCGGATTGGAAGGGCTGTTGTTGGGCCTTTTGCTGTTGGTGCTGGTGTACAAGCGGCAAGGCTTTGGCAGACCCGGGCTGGTCACCGGCGTCTTTTTTGCAGGCTATGGGATGGCGCGGTTCGTGATTGAATTTTTCCGCCAGCCTGATGCCCAATTTGTAACGGACGGCAATCCGCTGGGTTTGATATGGCATCTGGACGGTTATGGGCTGAGCATGGGGCAAATCCTGTCAGTGCCGATGATTGGTTTGGGCGTTTGGCTGATTTGGCGAGCGAAAAAGTGAACCTCCGATGACTTTGGCTGATCTTCTGAGTGCTCAGATTCGAACGAATGGGCCAATCAGCGTTGCCGAGTACATGGCCGATTGCCTATTGCACCCGCAATTTGGGTATTACACGACGCGTGATCCCTTTGGACGCGACGGGGACTTTGTGACAGCCCCGGAGATCAGCCAGATGTTTGGCGAGCTGATTGGATTGTCATTGGCCCAATGTTGGTTGGACCAAGGCCGCCCAGACCGATTTACATTGGCGGAACTGGGCCCCGGTCGAGGGACGCTGATGGCGGATTTGCTGCGGGCGTCTCAGGCCGTCCCCGGATTTGTTGATGCGGCTGAGATCGTTTTGGTGGAAGCATCCCCCACTTTGCGGTCCCGTCAGGCGGATGCGTTGCAGGGGTTTGATCCGCGTTGGGTGGAGTCTGTGATGGATCTGCCGCATCAGCCGCTTTTCCTGGTCGCCAATGAGTTTTTTGACGCCCTGCCGATCCGACAGTTTTTGAGGGACGGGCCAGGGTGGCGCGAAAAGCGGGTTGGGCTGGTTGATGGCCGGTTGAGCTTTGTCAGAGGCCAAAGGCAGCCACAGCCGGTTTTGGCGGAGCGGCTATTGGACACAAAGGACGGCGACCTGGTCGAGCATTGTCCTGCGGCAGGTCCAATTTGCGCAGAGCTGGGAAAGAGAATCGCTGAATTTGGTGGTGGTGCCTTGATCATCGACTATGGCGACTGGCGGTCATTGGGGGATACATTTCAGGCGTTGCGCCAACATTCGGCGGTGGATCCATTGGCCGAACCGGGTAGATCGGACCTGACGGCTCATGTGGACTTTGAAGCCATTGCGATGGCGGCCCCTTGTGCCCATACAGCCATGACCACTCAGGGCGCGTTCCTGGAGCGTTTAGGGATCAGTGCCAGGGCACAAACACTGGCGCGTGGCAAACAGGGGGCCGCGTTGGAGGCTATCATCTCTGAACATCGCCGGTTGACGCACCCGGAGGAAATGGGAAGTCTGTTCAAGGTTATCGGGCTATTTTCAGGCAGGGGTTCACCACCTCCGGGTTTAACGGCATGACACTAGAAATTCTGACATCTGATAGACTGGGCCCTGTGCGCCATGGATTCTTTACCCGGCGCGGGGGGGCCTCCTCCGGTGTGTTTGCGGGATTGAACTGCGGTGTCGGTTCTTCGGATCAGGCCGACGTGGTGCAGATAAACCGGACACGTGTGGCCAAGGCCATGCAGGTTGCGCCGGAAAACATGGTTGGTTTGCGCCAGGTTCATTCAGCTGACGTTGTGGTTGTGCATGACCCAATGGAAGACCGCGCCCAAGCGGACGCCCTGGTGACGGCGACGTCGGGCCTGGTGCTGACGATTTTGACGGCGGATTGCCAACCTGTGTTGTTTTCAGACCCCCAAGCGGGCGTGATCGGCGCGGCACATGCAGGGTGGCGCGGCGCGTTGGACGGCGTGCTGGATGCCACTGTGGACGCAATGGTAGGGCTTGGCGCGACGCGCGAGCAGATCGTCGCTGTGATCGGCCCTTCGATCAGTCAGCGTGCCTATGAGGTTGGTCCGGAATTTTGTGATCGTTTTCTGGAGGATGATCCGGATAACGCGCAGTTTTTCTCGGGGGGGCATGAGGATCGGATGCAATTCAACCTGCCGGGTTTCGGGTTGCACCGGTTGCGTCAAGCTGGCGTTGGGCATGCGGAATGGATCCGACATTGCACCTATTCGGATGCGGACAGGTTTTTTTCATTCCGGCGATCGACCCATGCGAAAGAGGCCGACTATGGCCGATTGATCTCAGCGATCAAACTCTAGCCTCTGGCGCTGTCCGATTGTGTGCACGGTTCGGTACGGCATGTTTTTGCCAGCGGCGTTCGGTTCCTGGTGACCATGCAGCACAAAGGCAAATTTGGGCGGGCTTTGGTCCAGCACGCGCCACATTTCAGGCAGTTGCGTGATAGAGCAACGCAAGGAAAGCTGAACATTATTCATTAAAATCATATTGTTAAATGAAATTCAAATTAAGGCCAAGCCCAGATACGCATTTGGCCTTTGCTCCAGAATTTCCCCTCTGCAGACACATGACGGCCAGATTGCGCTGACATCTTACCTGTCAACGATCACCACCACCTGAGCAGGGTGCAAGGAGACAGGCAAATGAAAGTTAGAACCAGATTTATCCGTTCGGTCATCAAGACAGCGCAGGCCAACGAGGTCCGCATGCCCTGGGCCCGAGGCGTCATCCGCGATGTGAACGTTGCGACACGGCGCAACCCAATTGTTCTGCCAAAAGTGCGCAGCGCTTGATTCAGTGATTCCGCGGTAGCCTCGTCAAGGGGCCACCGAATCAAATTGTGGCAATTCTGGGGCCTTGGTCGGAAACAATGTCAGATTTCACTGACGGATTGGCCCGAAAGCCGGGAACAATGTTCATCATTTTTTGACAATTTGAGCGGTTTTCCGCCATTAGTGCCCCTATCAAATGTTCACAAACCTTGTGTCTATTTGTGTTGTCGGTGGGGGCCGACGCAGATGCGACCGTTCTTGAGAGGGCCGTAATATGTCTATGATCCCCGCCCGTGCTGCCACTATGGCCGCCCCAACTACCGTACCCCAAGTGCATGGTAGCCCGCGCTCTGCCGGTCGCCCTCAGGTGCGCCGCTACACGACCACGACATTGCTGCCCAACGGGGATATCTGCGAAACGCGGCACCTTGCGCCTGCCCTGCCCCTTTTCGAAGACGCTTTTTGCGCCTTTGCCCGCGGCACATTGATCGAGACCGAAACCGGTCCGGTTGCAATTGAAGACATGCTGCCAGGCGATCGTGTGATTACCGGTGACGGCACCCCAGAGGAAGTCATCTGGAAAGGCAATGTGACCATCGTTCCCGGTCTGCGCCAACAGGTTCAAAAACGAGATATGCGCCTGACACGGATCACTGCAGACAGTTTTGGAATGGCACGCCCGATGGCATCGGTTGTATGCGGGCCTTCGGCCCGTTTGCTCCACACGCCGGATCAAATTCAGTCGATGGCAGGTGGCAATCAGGTGCTGAGCTCTGTTCGCTCTTTTGTTGACGGCGTCAGCATCATCGAAACCGCGCCACCGACGCCTGTGGAATTGTACCACATTTGCCTGCCCCGCCACGCGACGGTCAAGGCCGGCGGGCTGGAGTTTGAAAGCTATCATCCGGGGACGCAGTCGATTCGCATGATCAGCCACGCAATGCGCACGCTGTTTCTGAACCTTTTCCCCCATGTAAACAGCATGGGCGGATTTGGCCCCATCGCATTCCCACGTTCCGACGACCGTCAGGCCAACGGATTGAGCGCCTGACGGTTCGGAGAATGCGCCTCAGGCCTCTCGCGAAAGTCTGGCTTCGAGCACATCAAACGGAACCCCGGGTTCGTGTTTGGCGCCACGAATCACCAGCGATGTCTTGACGCTCGCAACATTTGGAGTGGTGAGAAGGTCACCCGTCAGAAAGGCTTGGAACCCAGAGAGGTCCGGGGCCACACATTTCAGAATAAAGTCGACCTCGCCGTTCAGCATGTGACATTCACGGACCAGCGGCCAGTCTCGGCACTGGGCCTCAAAAGCGCGCAACTCTGTTTCGGCCTGGCTATCGAGGCCAACCATTACAAAAACCTGTACTTCAAAGCCTAATTCACGCGCATCCACTTCTGCATGGTAGCCGAGGATGAGCCCCGCTTCTTCCAACGCCCGAACGCGTCGCAGGCAGGGCGGTGCCGAAATCCCGACCCGGCGCGCCAATTCGACGTTGGTCATGCGTCCGTCGGCCTGCAATTCAGCGAGGATTTTCCGGTCAATAGGGTCGAGGCGTGTTGTGGCCATGTGTTCTCCTTCGCGCGGAAAATTCTTACCCCGGAGACGAACTGTGCGCAACAATGTTTCACGACAATGAAACTTTGTTAAGCGACACACAAGATCGTTAGCCACGTCGCAATTGGGCTTTAAGTCTGGGCGTTGTTGTCTATATCCGTTACCCGCATCACAGCTAGGGGGCACAGACATGGGCGAGACACGTCACACCAAGGTCTTGATCATCGGTTCAGGACCAGCCGGATACACCGCAGGCGTATACGCAAGCCGGGCGATGTTGGATCCTGTCCTAGTTCAAGGGATCGAACCCGGCGGTCAGTTAACGACCACAACAGAGGTCGAGAATTGGCCAGGTGATACCGAGGTTCAGGGACCCGATCTGATGGTTCGGATGGAAGCCCATGCAAAGGCCATGGGATGTGAGATTATTGGCGACATCATCTCGGATCTGGATCTTTCGAAACGCCCATTCACCGCGACCGGTGACAGTGGGGACATCTATACAGCCGATGCCATCATCCTGGCCACAGGCGCTCGGGCCAAATGGCTCGGCCTGCCTTCAGAAGAGGCATTCAAAGGATTTGGCGTGAGTGCCTGCGCCACTTGCGACGGTTTCTTCTATCGTGGGCAAGAGATTGTGGTGGTCGGCGGCGGCAACACGGCCGTGGAAGAAGCGTTGTTCCTGACCAACTTCGCGTCAAAGGTCACCCTGGTTCACCGGCGGGACACATTGCGCGCGGAAAAAATCCTGCAGGATCGTTTGCTCAAGAATCCCAAGATCGAAACCCTGTGGTTTCATACGCTGGATGAAGTCGTTGGACAAGATATGCCCAAAGGCGTTGAAGCTGTGAAAGTGAAACATGTGGAAACAGGCGAGGTTTCCGAAATCCCTGCCAAGGGCGTGTTCATTGCCATCGGCCATGCACCAGCAAACGAATTGGTTAAGGATCAGATAGAGACCCACATGGGCGGCTATGTCAAAGTAACGCCAGGAACAACCGCGACCTCGGTCCCAGGCGTTTTCGCGGCCGGTGACATTACGGATCCTGTCTATCGGCAGGCCATTACCAGCGCGGGTATGGGATGTATGGCTGCATTGGATGCAGAAAAATTCTTGGCTGAGCAGGACTGAACCACCAGGTTCAGTCCCAACAACCTGAAAATTCGCAGAATTTTCGTAGGCCGAACCGCAGAGGCGAACTCATCCTGATGAATACGCACGCAACCGTGGCTTGACCGCCTTCAGAGCGGTCCCTTAGGTCTGCAGTCAAAAGCCGGAGAACAGCAGATGATGCGGGAATTATGGCGCGGCACACGGGCGACACAGATCCGCATTGCCAGCGGGCTCATTTTGATGCTCTACGTTTTGCTGCATTTCCTGAATATCGGCTTGGGCCTGATCGGCCCTGACGCGATGAATGCTTTTCAGGATGCCCGGCAAATCGTCACCCGGTCCTGGCTTGGCTCCGTAGTCATCTACGGCGCTTTGCTGGCGCATGGAGGTCTGGCCCTGTGGCGCGTCGCTCGGCGCGGCACGTTGCGAATGCCCGCCTGGGAAGCCACACAGACGGTTCTGGGATTGCTGATCCCCCTTTTCCTGGTGGATCACTTTGTGTTCACCCGGTTTGCGCACGAGGTCTATGACGTCAACGATGAGTATGGCTACCTGATCGGCCTGATCTGGAAAACACCTGATGGTCTGATCCAGAACACTTTGATGGTCATCGTGTGGCTGCACGGATGTGTTGGGCTTCATTTCTGGCTGGCTGGCCAAAACTGGTGGCGCCGTAGTCTGCCAGCCTTGTCGAGCCTTGCCGCCCTGGTGCCCGGATTTGCGATCGTGGGATACATTGTCGAAGGTCGGCGCGTCTCTGCCGCGATGTCGGACCCTGATTATCCCGTGAATTTATTCGATGCCTGGAATTGGCCTGATCGAGCAACATTTATCTCTTTGATAGACCAGGCTGGGACCATCTGGTGGGTTACTGCCGCGCTGATGCTCCTCGCCTTTATCGTATACGTTGCGCGCCGGCTCATTTTGCGGCGAGGATCTGTCCGAGTTTCCTATGTGGATGGGCCTGATATCAACGCGGCGAAGGGAACAACCCTGTTGGAGATGTCGCGGACCAATGGCGTACCCCATACCTCTCTGTGCGGAGGGCGAGGGAGGTGTACAACATGCCGGGTCATCGTCGAGACGGGCGCCGAGCTGCTGCATCCGCCTAGTCCCGCCGAAGAGCGCAGCCTGCGGGCTGTGGATGCGCCACCCAATGCCCGCCTTGCCTGCCAGATCAAGCCGACTGATCCGTTGACTGTATTTCGCGTGTTTCAGCCTGACGGCAAACGGGGTCGCGCTCATGCCAGCCAGGGCGATGAGCAAGAGTTGGCGGTCTTGTTTTTAGACATCCGCGGCTTTACCGCCCGCACGACGGGGCAATTGCCATATGATGTGGTCTTTCTGCTCAATCGTTTCTTTGACTCGGTTGTGCCCGCCGTCATCGAAGCCGGCGGAACCGTAGACAAATACCTTGGAGATGGCTTCCTCGCTTTGTTTGAAACCAAGGATTCGCGCAGTTCTGCGCGGGCCGGATTGCAGGCCGTTCAAGAGATCAGCAAAGCGCTGGAGCAGTTCAATGAAGATCTTCGGGCGGAAGGCTCTGAAAGTATCAAGATTGGGATGGGCCTGCATCTGGGAGAGGTCGTCATTGGCGAAATTGGCGCCAGCGGCAATGCACCCAGGACGTTGATCGGGGACACCGTGAACACGGCCAGCAGGCTTGAGGCCAAAACAAAGGATCTGGCCGTCCAGCTTTTGATTTCACAGTCTGTATTGAGCGCCGCTGGCCTTGATGCAAAGCCATCGGATCTGGACGTGCTGGAGCTGAGAGGCGTTGCCGAGGCCTTGCCGTCTCTCGCCGTGGTGGATGCTGTCAATTTGCACAAGATTTTGGCGAACTTTGCCCCTATCGACACGAGTGTCGCGGCCGAATAGAAATTGCAGCGGCAAAAACACACAGTTCGCCATTTTATGAGTTCTGGCGCTAGATTTTTACACGGCACGGGTCTAAGGCGCGCTTGAACGGCAGATGGCATGGCTCCACCATGTTTTGAAGATGAGAGAATCCAAATGATTTTGAGCAGCAATTTGGGCCCAGTGCCCGAACTCTATGTGTCCTATGATTCAGCGCTAAAGTTGAAAGACGAAGCGGCACAACTGACAAGCGTAGACCTGACACCTCGCCAGATCTGTGACTTGGAATTGCTAATGAACGGTGGGTTCTACCCGCTCAAAGGCTTTTTGGGCGAAGAAGACTACAACGGTGTCGTAGACAACATGCGCCTGGCTGACGGTACTTTGTGGCCAATGCCGATCACTTTGGATGTATCCGAGGACTTTGCTGAAGGTCTGGAGATTGGTCAGGACATCGCTCTGCGCGATCAAGAAGGTGTTATTCTGGGCACCATGACGGTTACCGATCGTTGGGTTCCTAACAAATCCCACGAAGCTGAGCGTGTTTTTGGTGCGGATGATGACGCTCATCCAGCGGTAAACTATCTGCACCACACGGCCGGTAAAGTCTATTTGGGTGGACCGGTCACCGGCATCCAGCAGCCCGTCCACTATGATTTTCGCGGTCGCCGCGATACGCCCAACGAACTGCGCGCCCTGTTTCGCAAGCTGGGTTGGCGCAAAGTCGTCGCGTTTCAAACCCGCAACCCTCTGCACCGGGCACACCAGGAGCTGACCTTTCGGGCGGCGAAAGAAGCGCAGGCAAACCTGCTGATCCACCCTGTCGTTGGTATGACGAAACCCGGTGATATCGACCATTTCACCCGCGTTCGTTGCTATGAGGCCGTACTGGACCAATATCCAGCCTCGACGACCTCGATGAGCCTTTTGAACCTGGCAATGCGCATGGCCGGCCCACGCGAAGCCGTTTGGCATGGTTTGATCCGGAAAAACCACGGCTGTACACATTTCATTGTTGGACGCGACCACGCCGGTCCGGGCAAAAACTCGGCAGGCGAAGATTTCTACGGCCCATATGATGCGCAGGACCTGTTTCGCGAGCATCAAGAAGAGATGGGCATCGAAATGGTCGACTTTAAGCACATGGTTTTTGTGCAAGAGCGCGCCCAGTACGAGCCCGCCGATGAAATCGAAGATAAAGACAATGTAACGATTCTGAATATCTCTGGGACGGAACTGCGTCGCCGACTGGCCGAAGGGCTGGAGATTCCGGAGTGGTTCTCTTTCCCGGCGGTTGTAAACGAACTCCGCCGCACCAGACCACCGCGGTCCAAGCAGGGTTTCACTGTGTTCTTCACCGGTTTTTCAGGTTCGGGAAAATCGACGATCGCAAACGCCCTGATGGTCAAGCTGATGGAAATGGGCGGTCGGCCTGTGACGTTGTTGGATGGCGATATTGTTCGCAAGAACCTGAGTTCTGAATTGGGCTTTTCCAAAGAGCACCGGGATTTGAACATTTTGCGGATCGGTTATGTCGCTTCGGAAATCACCAAGAATGGCGGTATCGCCATCTGTGCGCCGATTGCCCCTTATGCGTCGACACGGCGCAAAGTTCGTGAGTCGATTGAGCAATATGGCGCGTTCTGTGAAATTCACGTGGGCACCTCGATTGAAGAGTGTGAACGGCGTGACCGCAAGGGTTTGTATAAATTGGCGCGCGAAGGGAAGATCAAGGAATTCACCGGAATTTCCGACCCTTATGATGTTCCTGAAAACCCAGAACTGCGCGTGGAAACGGAAAATGTGGACGTGGACAATTGTGCGCACCAGGTTCTGCTAAAGCTGGAAAGCATGGGGCTGATCAAAGCCTGAAGCGATCGCAGCAGATGAAATTGAAGGGCGTCCCGCAGGGCGCCCTTTTTCGTGCAAAGATGTCGCCTGAACCACATGCAATTTGCTGCCATTAACTTGCCTGTATGCGCGATAGTGATATGCCTGATGAAAAGTGGCGCGCCTGGGTGGCGTTGCAACATCTTGCCGGATGCAGCAACCGCGCCTAGGGTCCTTGAAAACACCGGCGGAGCAGCCCAGCATGACCCTTAGTCCTTATGCGGACCGACCGAACAATACATTCTGGCGCACGGCGGTAGCAGGCACCAGCCCTTTGGCGTTGCAGGACATTTATAGCAAACGGTGGGCGATCCAACCCGAGTGGCAAATCGCAACTGCGGGCAGCTGTTTCGCCCAACATATTGCGCGTTTCTTGAAGCAGAGCGGCTATCGCGTTTTGGATGTGGAGCCCAAGCCGAATGGCTTGCCGGATGCTTTGGCATCACAGTTTGGATATCAGATCTATTCAGCGCGCTTTGGCAACATTTATACCGCACGCCAATTGTTGCAGCTGGTCCGCGAGGCTTTGACTGGCGATCGTCCGGAGGATCTGGTCTGGGAAAAAGACGGGCGGTTTTATGATTCCCAACGGCCCAATATAGAGCCGAATGGTTTTGAAAGTGCCGCCGAACTGTTGGACCACCGCGCCTATCATATTCGCCAGGTCCGGCGGATGTTGTTGGATATGGATCTGTTGGTGTTCACTCTTGGCCTGACAGAAACCTGGGAACACAAGCCCAGCGGAACCGTGTTTCCGACAGCTCCGGGGACGATTGCCGGAACGTTTGACCCTGCGCTTTATGCTTTTCGCAATTTCACATTTTCCGAAGTTTACGATGATGTGCAGGCAATATTCGATTGCCTGGAAAAAGCGCGCCAAAAGCCGCTGAAGGTTTTGTTAACCGTTTCGCCTGTGCCTTTGACGGCGACGGCCGAAGACCGTCATGTTCTGCTGTCCAGCACATATTCCAAATCTGTGTTGCGGGCTGTGGCCGGTCAGTTGTGCGCTGAACGCGAGGACGTGGACTATTTTCCGTCGTTTGAAATTGTGACGAATCCGGCTGCGAGGGGTGTGTTTTATGCATCAAACCTGCGGTCTGTCACAACCGCCGGGGTCGAAACGGTTATGAAATCATTCTTTGCCGCACATGGAGCGGCGGAAGCCTTGGACAGCGCAGAAGACGAACCGACGTTGTCCGGTGATGACGAAGGCGATGGAGATGGCGTGGTTTGTGAGGATGCGATGTTAGAGGCCTTTGGAGAATGAGCCGGGTTTGTATCATCGGAAACAGCCATCTTGGGGCCTTCAAACTGGCATTGGACGGCGAAGACATCCCTGGTGTCACGGAGCGGTTCGAATTTGACACATTTGGATCTATACGCGCCTCCCTCTCGCAGACCAAGATCGAGGGGGACAGGCTGGTTCCCCAACGCAAGAATGTGACCGAGAATTTCAGACGCACATCGGGTGGGCAGACTGATGTTCATCTAAGCAGCTATTCTGCATTCATTCTGGCTGTTCGAAACTCGCCGTACTGGATACGGCCCTATTTGTATGACACGAATCTGGGGCCTGTTTCAGAAGCTGCCATTTCTGCAATTCATCACGCGTTTCTGGATGATTGGAGTATTGATTTGGCCAGGCATATTGCGCAGGCGGCTCCAAATGCGCAGGTGTTTTTTCTGGGCCGTCCGCTCAATTCCGAAAAAGATTTCCTGGCGCGACGGTTGAATAGTCAATTGGATGGCCCTGACAACGTCGCCGCATCGGTTGCCAAGGACACGTTGCTGCTGCGCATGGCGCGGATCATCAAGCAAAGCCCTTTGCCAGACAACATGCGTTTGATTCGCCCTCCGGACCATATGCTGGCGGCCAACCGGCTGTTCACTCTGGCGAAGTATTCGCGCGGCGCGGAAAAAGCTGACACCGGATTGAAGCAAGTTTTCAAAGAAGATGACACCCAACATATGAACGGCGCCTATGGTGCCGGGATGCTGGCGCATCTTCTGAAAGATCTGTGAGCGGCGGGAATGTCGAACCAGAGCGCGCAGCGGACGATACGGGCGCATGTGTTTACAGACACGGATCCGCTCTACTTTCTAAAGCAATTTCCGGGATGGGACCCAACCCTGGATGGGGTGACTTTTACATTTGGCCTGAATGTTCCGCAAACGGACATTGATGTCTTGATCGTCTACAATCGGGCGTCATTTACGTTGAGCCCCAAACTGCCCTGGGAGAGAACGGCGTTCATTGCAGCCGAGCCGGATGTTATCCATCCTTACAAGGCGCGGTATCTGAACCAATATGGTATTGTCGTCTACATCGGCGATGGCCAGTTGGACTGTGTGAAGTGGCAGACGGCCACCTGTTGGTACTGGTTTGCAGGGATCAATTTTGAACGACCCATTCAGGACATGCATGGGTACGACTATTTTGCTGAGTTGCTACCGGGCAAAAAGCAGGACAAGATTTCTGTCGTGACCTCCAACAAGGTTTTTACCGAATATCACCGCAAACGTGTTCGATTTCTGGATGTGCTCAAGGACACCATACCTGAGCATTTGGAGATTTTTGGTCGCGGTTACAGAGATATTGCGGACAAGGCGGATGCATTGCAGCCGTATCGCTATCACATCGCGATTGAAAATGGCGCGGGGGCTGATGCCTGGACAGAAAAGCTGGCTGACAGTTTTCTGTGCTGGTCCTATCCGTTTTATGCGGGGTGCAGCAATCTTGGGCGGTATTTTCCAGAGGGCAGTTTCGAGTTGCTGGATCTGGAACGGCCGGAAACCGAGGCTTTGCGGATGGTTGAGTTGGTGCAAAATGGACTGTGGGAGCGCCAGCAGAACGCTGTGGCGCAGGCACGACAGGTGATTTTACAGGAACACAATCTGGCGAGGTTGTTGGTGCGGTTGGCACATTCCTTGGCGCAAACGCCCGTTGAAGCTACGACATCAGACCAGACAATATGGTCCGAGCGGGCGTTCAAACCAGAAACCGGCACAAGGGGCGGTTATGGCGAGTTTGTTTTACGCAATCTGTTGCTGAAGCTCGATCCTGGGATCGAGTTGCATGGTCATGAACTGCGTAAGAAACTAAAGGAGCGGCGAAGCGATCGGCGCCGGGATTGACCCGCGTCGAGCCGAGCTGATGGCTGGACAACGTCGTGCAAGCCACCTAAGCCCTGCTTCTATCCACTTTGTGCCAAAAAAAGGCGACGCCATGTCTGATCCTGCTGTTGGATTTTTGGATCACGCCCGCAAGCTGGGACCGAGACCAGGCCGGTTTCCGCTGGACACGTTGATCTGGCCATTGGGGCAACCGGATCACCTGCGCGGCAAAGAATTGCGTCATTTGGGGCCTGACGACCACCTGGTATTGCCTCCGCGCACAACGAATTACGTCCGCCCTGGGTTTGGCACTCGGGCAAAGGTGTCGGTCATGGTCTTGGAACCTATGATCGTGCAGGAGCGCCATATCCATCGTTTGAAGCGGTTCAATTGGCGTTTCCACAAGGTGCTGACCTTTTATGAGGCGCTGCTCCAGTCCCTGCCCAATGCTGTTTTCCTGCCTTTTGGGGGCACCTGGGTACCAGAGTGGCGCGACTTGCAGATAGAAAAGACCCGCATGATGTCATTGATTGCATCTGCCAAACGCAGCCAGCCTGGTCATTTTCCGCGTCATTCCACAATAGCCTGGGCGCGTGAACAGGGATTGGAGCTGGACGCTCTGGGCGGAGGGTATCAGCCGTTTGAACACAAACGCGATGGTCTTGCCCCTTATCGATTCAGTGTCGTCATCGAGAATGTTCGTGAGGCGAATTACTTTTCAGAAAAACTGATCGACGCGATTCTGTGTGAGACGGTTCCAATCTATTTGGGTTGCCCGAATATCGGGGATTTTCTGGACACCTCCGGCATGATCATTTGCGAGGATGAAGATGACATTCGTGCGGCTGTGCGAAGTGCGACGACAGAGCGATATGCGGAAATGCTGCCGGCGCTGCGCAACATCAAGGAAGACGCAGCCAATTGGGGGCAGACATTTGAACGCGCGGCGCGGGAATTGTTGTTAACCTGAAAGATGCTACAGATAGGCCGCGCGCGGGAAGTTGGATTGCTATTCAGAATCGGGCAATTGCACTTTGCCACTCATCAGCACATAGGCCGAGCCTGCCACCTGCACGCCTTCGATTTGATGGGCTGTGCCGACACGTGATACATGCGCCTGCCCAGGCCTGCCCATCCAGTGGCCTTGTTGTGCTGTAAAGGACGACCGTTCGATCAGCCCGTGCTTCCACAGATAGCTGGCCATTGCCCCGGTTGCGGAGCCTGTGAATGGATCTTCGGCTGGGCTGGGTGGTGCCAAAAGGAGGCGGGAGAATGTATCGCCATCCTCCGTTGCACCTGAGAGCGTGACCAGGAAGGGTTCCGCCATGTCTGCGCGATCATAGCCGTTTTGTTGAGCCAGGGTCCGCAGGGCCGGCACATTGATTTGAGCCCGACGCAAGGCATCGTGACCGCTCAGCAAGGTGACGCAAAAGGGCAAGCCGGTTGAGACAAATTGCGGTGGTGCAATTATGTCTTGTTCGGTCAGACCGACGGCGGTTGCGACCAAGGCGGGGTCAGGCGATTGACCAAAGACCGGGGCCACTTGGGTCATGATGTATTGGTCGTCGTCAGTCACCTCGACGGGAACCAGCCCGGCGCCCGTCTCTAGTATGACCTTATTCCCGTTCAACAGACCGCGTGACCGGAGCGCGGCCACTGTCGCTATTGTCGGATGGCCTGCGAAAGGGATTTCGCCGCTGGCCAAGAAGTAACGCACCCGTATGTCCGCACGATCCGAGGGGCCAATGAAGGTACATTCGACAAGGGAAGTTTCGCGGACAAAGTCCTGGCAGACCCTGTCAGACAGGCCCGCGCCGTTGTGGACAACTGCGCAGCCATTGCCCCCGAACGCCTTGTCGGTAAATGCGTCGACCCAGTCGAAATCGAAACTGCTCAATGCACCGCCATCGGCGCCAGATCGTTTTGGCGGGCCAGCGCAAAGGCCATCTTGCGGTCGGCGACCAAGGCCAATTGTTCACCCTCGGCGTTGTGAACAGCATAAAGCTGCTCAAGTTCGCCGGCGTTTTCCTGCACTTCTGCTGGCAGGTCCGAAACATCCACAGTTTTCACATAGACGATTTTACGATCATCCTGCCCGAAATCGATTGATGTATTCATAGCTTACCCTTTCTTGATCGAGATCTTCTGAACAACCGCCTCTGGAACCGAGCGGGTCAGGTCCACGTGCAGCAGTCCATTTTCCATGACAGCTTCTCCGACTTCGACGCCGTCAGCTAATACAAAGCTGCGCTGAAATTGACGGGCGGCAATACCGCGGTGCAGAAAAACCCGACCAGCGCTATCATCCGCCTGCCGACCCCGAATGACCAATTGTCGGTCCTCCAAGGTTATGGCCAGATCATCCTCTGCGAAACCAGCGACGGCCAGAGTGATACGGTAGGAGTTTTGCGAAGTTTGTTCGATGTTATAGGGCGGGTATCCCTCGTTGCCGGATTTGGCGGTCCGTTCCAGCAGGCGTTCCAGCTGGTCGAATCCCAAAAGCTGCGGGTGGGTCCCCAGGGTCAGTTTTGTCATTGACACGTCCTTTGAAAGCGACGGGTTGCACGGCCCCTAGCGGCGACCGCTGTAGGATGAATATGGGTAGCTCTGCGCAGATTAACAAGGGGTTTGCGGCGACCTGCATTCGCGGTAGTCTTGGCTCAACGGCACCAAGCAACGGAACCTGACACATGAACGCGCCTAATAACCTCGCCATGAAGAGCGAAGATGTTCTGCGGGTCGAGCTGGAGGTTTTCCGCCGTCAACACAGAGATCTGGACGAAGCGATTACGGCACTGGCAGAACGGGGGACGGCCGATCAACTGACCCTGCGGCGCCTCAAAAAGCAGAAATTGCAGCTGAAAGACCAAATCGCGTTGATCGAAGACAGACTGTTGCCGGATATCATTGCCTGACCTGATGATCGCGTTATAGTGCCCGCTCTTTTCACCTGCCGGGGCACGAATTTCTTATGCAAAACCCACCTGTCGGCATCATTATGGGCAGCCAGTCTGATTGGCCCACAATGAAGGAAGCCGCCGAAATTTTGGACAAGCTTGGCGTGCAGTACGAGACTCGTATCGTTTCGGCACACCGCACACCTGACCGGCTGTGGGACTATGGCAAAACAGCCGTGGAGCGGGGCCTGCAGGTGATCATTGCCGGAGCAGGTGGTGCAGCCCATCTACCGGGTATGATGGCCTCTAAAACACGTGTGCCTGTTATTGGCGTGCCGGTACAAACGCGGGCTTTGTCTGGGGTGGATTCGCTTTATTCGATTGTACAGATGCCACGCGGCTTTCCTGTGGCGACGATGGCAATCGGAGCCTCGGGGGCGACCAACGCGGGATTGATGGCGGCCGGGATTTTGGCCCTACAGGACCCTGAGTTGGCGATTCGACTGGATGAATGGCGCGAAACACTTGCAGCTTCGATACCGGAGGCACCAACCGATGACTGAGCCGCTCGCACATGGTGCAGTTATTGGAATCCTTGGCGGCGGACAATTGGGGCGAATGCTTTCAATTGCAGCGTCGCGCCTGGGGCTTCGGTGTCACATCTACGAACCCAGCGCCAATCCGCCAGCTGGGCAGGTCGCGGAACATGTCGTTACTGCGGCCTATGATGATGTATCGGCGCTTGAAGCATTCGCGCAGAACGTCGACGTGATTACCTATGAGTTCGAAAACATCCCAACGGCGGCACTGGATATTCTGGAACAGCATTGCCCAATCAGACCGGGCCGGGAAGCCTTGCGGGTCAGTCAGGACCGATTGACGGAAAAGGACTATCTGTCCGAACTTGGCCTGGTGACCGCGCCCTATGCAGATGTCTCGGACCGGGCAAGCCTGACTGCGGCGCTGGAAAAGATTGGCGCGCCCGGCATTCTGAAAACGCGTCGGTTTGGGTATGATGGCAAGGGTCAGGCGCGGATCGAAACACTTGAAGATGCAGACGTCGCCCTGAGCGATATGGCCGGTGCACCGGCCGTGCTGGAGGGCTTTGTCAATTTCACCCATGAAATTTCTGTCATCGCAGCGCGGGGGATTGGCGGCGAGGTTGTTTGCTTTGATCCCGGTGAAAATGTTCATCGCGAAGGTATTTTGCGCACCACAACGGTGCCGGCAAAGCTGAGCACGGCCCAACGCACGGATGCCGTGTTGCTGGCCGGGCGGATCCTGAATGCGCTGGACTATGTTGGTGTCTTGGGCGTTGAGCTGTTTGTGACGGCGCAGGGATTGGTTGTGAATGAAATTGCCCCACGCGTGCACAACTCTGGCCATTGGACGCAGAACGGCTGTACGACAGATCAGTTTGAGCAGCACATCCGTGCAATTGCAGGTTGGCCGCTGGGTGATGGAAGCCGTATCGCGGATGTGGTCATGGAGAACCTGATCGGGGATGACATGGATCGTGTGGCAGGATTGGCCCGGGTGCCCGATACGGCGTTGCACCTTTATGGAAAGGCTGAGACCCGCGCCGGGCGAAAGATGGGGCATGTTAACCGAGTCATCAGATCAACCTGACGGAAAACCAACGGGCCTGTCCCGAGGCGCTATGCAGATTTGAGACGCGGGCAAAATCCTTATTGAGTTCTATTTTGGCCCAACAGCCTTGTGGCAATATCCCCGCACATATAGCTGATTTGTCCGCCACATATTGTGGCGGATATCCGGTGCGTTTGCTCGTCAAGAATGACCAGATCTGCGCGTAGACCCGGTTTTATTTCCCCGCGATCCCCTAGGCCCAAAACCCTGGCTGGCCCAAGCGAGATCAAATTCCAGGCCTCCTCGAAACTCAACACACCGCTGGCTGCAAGCATGAGAGCAGCCCTTCGGGGGCTTGGATAGTGATAGTCTGAGGCGAGCGCATCACAGTGCCCCATTACGATCAGATCCAACGCGCTCGCATTGCCGTTGTGCGAACCGCCACGCACGACGTTTGGCGCCCCGAGTACGATTGCGTCGCCCCCTGCCCGTGCTTCTTCGGCGGCTTCGAGTGTTTCCGGGAATTCTGCGACCTGTGCACCTCTGGATCGCCAAAGCGTCCTTTGCGGCCCGGTCTGGTCATCGTGGCTGCCTATTCGCAGCCCTTGATCTGTCAGGCGCGCGCAAAGCGCATCCAAGGCTGCGGGGACTTCGGCGTTGCGGTTGTGCAAGTCTTGCATGAGCGCCAAATGCGCCTGTGGGTTGCGCCCAGCCTTGAGAGCTTGCCCGGTCAATCGGCGCGGCGTTCGGCCCTCTGCCAGGCGGTCGTGCGGCAAGTGATCATTGAAGACGATGTAGGAAATGCCCCAGTCATCCAAACGCGCTGGAAGGGTTTCATACATGTCCAATAAATGGGTCTCGAACCTGAGCTGTGCTCTTAGATCGGTCACCAGAGATGGGCGGGTGCGGCGTATTGCGTCAAACACCTTTGTGGCGAACTCTTCTCCTCGTAACCCGCCCTCCCAGCTTATGAACTGAGCCAGAACTGCGGTTGTGATTCCGTTGGATGCCAACTCGGCTTCGGCGGCTACGAGGCCCTCATCAATTGTCTTCATTGCACCACGTCGGGGCGCGAGATGGCGTTCGAAGCCATCTCCGTGGACATCGACAATGCCCGGCAGGACGAGATAACCACTGAGGTCAATGTCATGGCCAACGCGATCGCTGGCGATCCGTCCGTTCGTCAGAAAAATTGATTGATCCACCAGTCCGGCGCCCGGCAGCAAAACCTGTGCACCGTGTATATTCAACTCTAGAGGCGCCATTAGTCATCGCCCCTTGTCAATTCTTCCACGGCGTGGGGCCATGTTAGACCGGGCTCGAAAGTGCCGGTTTCAATGAAATGCAGAGCCTGAGCAATGACCTGGGGATTGTTCATCATGAACGTATGAGTGACCGGCAATATCAACTGCGCTTTCATCCCTTCCACCCGCGTTTCGGAAACGGCGACTTTTCCATCATCCGGACCCGAAATCATGGATGAAAAATAGGGGTTTATGGATTGTGAACCGGCGATGACGCCGACGGGATATGTCACCGGCGGCAGAGATTTGGGTAGACTGTTTGCTCCGGTTCCAAGTTGATTTCCAGCCGGACCACCGACCCAATCGAACACCGCCAAAGTCCCCAGGGCGTCGACCAATTGGCTGCCTTGGTTTGGAGGCGCGAGCATGACGACCCGCCCCAAACCCGGGGGCTGTTTTTGCGCCAACCCCGCCCGCAGCAAGATCCCGCCCATGGAATGGGTTACTGCGTGCACTTTGCGTGGGCCACATTCATCAAAAGCGGGTGGCAGAACCTGAGAGGCCAAAGACTGAACCGTGGCTTGGCGGGAGTCATATCCGACATTGACCACTTTGTACCCACGACTTTCAAAGAGAACTTGCATGGGAACCAGCGAGAACGGTGTTCGCCCCAAACCGTGAATGAGGAGTACGCAAGCGCCCGACGCCATGGCGGGGCCGGCAAAAAACATCATTAATATGATCAAGAGTCGCAGCATTCCCTGCACATAAGCGATGCCAGGCCGCTGTTAAACCCGCCGGGCGCTGTTGGGCGTCCAAACGGCGAAGGCAATCCCTCCGATCACCACAGCGGCGCCACCCAACAATTGTAAACCGGCGGCCTCGCCCAGGAGAACAACACCTGCAACCAAAGCAATGATCGGCACGCTGAGCATTGTAACGGCAGCGATTGCCGGCTCCATGCGCGGGACCACCGCGTACCAAAGCGCATACCCTAAACCAGAGGTAATCGCGCCTGACAGGATTGCCCAGCCGATGCCGGCACCCGATACATATGTGCCTTGGGCGAAGATCCAGACAGAGATTGTCGTGAGCGGCAAAGCCACGCAGAAGTTGGCGGCAGTGGCAGCCAAGGGGTCCGGCTCTTGCCTGCCTGCAAGCGTGTAGATGGCCCATCCCACGCCGGCCAGAACCATGGAAAAAATACCGATGAGGTCAAAAGTCTGACTGCCGTTCGGCCACAACACCCAGATCAACCCAGCGAAAGCTATGGCAGATCCAATCAATTGCCGCTGGCTGGCAGGTTGCCCGCGTAAGGCAGAGATCGCGAAGATCGAAATCTGCACTGCGCCGAATGCCAATAGCGCACCCAAACCGGCATCCAAAGAGCGATAAGCCAAGGAAAAACCAACCATGTAGAGCGTCAAGGAAACTCCACCGATCAAACGCCCGACTGTCAGAAAGGAGACGCTTTTCTTTTGAAGAAGAACCAAAATGATCAATATGACCGCACCGGACAGGACACGCAGCACCGCGAAAGGCCCAGCATCTATGGCGCCACTGTCCACAGCAACTCGATTCAAAATCGAATTGGCTGCGAAGGCAACCATGGTGATTGAGGTTAAGAGGAACAGTCGCATGAGGCGCTGTAGCGGCAATTTTCAGAAATGAAAATTGCAAAGGGCATCAAAAGTTTTTGACAAAATTCATGCGGCACCAAAGGCGGCAGGGTAAATCAGGTCTTCCTCGACCATCTCTGTGCCGCCGCCAGCCAATAATGTGTGGTCAATGGGATAGGGTGTTCGAAGCTTTTGAGCGCGTTCCAACGAAAAACCCGCACGACCATAAAAGCCTGGATCACCGAGGACGACGATCTGCTCCGGGAAGTTCACCGGTTTTCGTTCTGCGGCGACGACGATGGCAATTTCCCGAACCAGGCGTGTTCCAAAGGCGAAATGTCGTCGCTGCGTTTCGTCCGGTGCGCATGCCCCACGCTGAAACTCTGGCAAAACCGCAACTGGCGCGAGGCACGCCCAATTTTCTGGCCCTTGCATTCGGCTTAGCCCGGCATAAGCCGCAATCTTGCCGTCCCATTCCTTGACCAATTCCAACCACATGTCGCCATCGGCGCGAAGCTGCCGGACAAGATCGGCCTCGTCTGTTTGCTTGAACGCAGCCGTCAGGAGAGACGAAATCTCTGCATGATCAGCCTCGTTTGCTTGCCTGGTATGCCCTGGGTCAGCTGTCATGTCTTTGCCCGCCCTTGATTTTCTGTCATCACGCACAAAATCTCGAACATAATCGAGGCCCCAAGGAATGCAGTTCCGCCCGAGCTGTCGAATGGTGGCGAAACCTCGACCAAGTCAGCGCCTGCAATGTTGAGGCCACGCAACTCGCGCACCACTTGGAGTGCCTGGAAACTATTTGGGCCACCCACCTCTGGCGTGCCGGTTCCGGGCGCAAAAGTGGGGTCCACGAAGTCGATATCATAAGAGATGTACGTCGGATCCTCGCCGACAATCTCCCGTGCTTCGGTCATTACGTCTGCGATGCCACGGTCAAAGAACTCTTCAATTCTGATAATCCGGATACCGACGGCGGCTGCAAAATCGAGATCCTCCCGGTCATAGGCCGTGCCGCGAATGCCGATCTGCACAACCCGCTTTGGATCCAACAGCCCCTCTTCGACGGCCCGACGGAACGGAGTGCCATGTGTGAATTTTGTGCCACCGAAATAGGTATCAAAAAGATCTGTATGGCTGTCGAAGTGGATCATCCCCAAAGGAGCGGCCCGACCGAGTGACCGGAGCACGGGCAAGGAGCAAAGATGATCCCCACCGCCGGTTAGTGGGCGAATTCCTGCTTTGATGACATCATCATAGAAGGCAGTGACCCGGTCCATTGTATCCAGCAGATCGGTTGGATTCGGCGCGACATCCCCGAGGTCGGCGACATTGGCGGCCTCGAAAGGGCGTATATTCATCGGCACGTGTTCGGCCCGTATCAACGTCGAAGCATCCCGAAGCTGGCGGGGCCCATGACGTGGGCCTGGTCGATTTGTCGTGCCGCTGTCCCACGGAATGCCGATCAGGCCAATGTCCACTTCATCCCAGCGGATATCGCCTCTGGGAAGATGAGGCAGCCGCATGAAGGTTGGAATTCCTGCGAAGCGTGGCAAATCCATACCAGAAACGGGTTGGAAGAAGTCGGACATTTGCGAACCTATGAGTCAATCTACCAGCGCACCCTAGCCGATCGGACCCTCTTGTCGAGGCCCAGATGGCCGGAATTGACCCTGTTTTGGAATGTGAGCCAGCAGCCTTTTACGCGCGTTTTTCTCAGACTTCTGCCGGTTTGGAGAATGCGGATATGCAACTGGCTACCAAGTCTTCTACCCGAGTGCGGCGTTGACGTGCCACCTGATTGAGGTGCCGCAGGGTTTTCCCTGGCAATTGGATGCGGAGGGTTTGTCCGTGTTCGGACATCGGCACGATCGCCATTTCGCCCAATGACGTGCGCTGGACCGTGTGGCGGACTGTATCACTAAGCGAGCGTTTTCGCCCAGCTGCACGGGTGCGATGCAAGTGGCGTAGCGCTCTGCTCTGCGCCTTGTCCAACACGAGATGAATGCATTTGTCCGGATGTTTCGCAGACATCGGGCCCCTTTCACAACGCCGCTGAAGAACGGCCGAAAAAAAGACAAAGGCGCCCAAATGGACGCCTTTGCACATACTTCATTGCGTGAGGCAATAGCCTCCCACCTTTCGCCAGGCGAAGGGTGATTACATCATGCCGCCCATGCCGCCCATGTCGGGCATGCCGCCAGCTGCAGGACCATCTTTGGAAGGCTTGTCAGCGACCATTGCTTCGGTCGTGATCAGCAGGCCTGCGATAGACGCTGCATCTTCGAGAGCTGTGCGTGTCACTTTGGCTGGATCGATGACACCGAACGAGAACATGTCACCATATTCTTCGGTCTGTGCATTGAAGCCAAAGTTGGAGTCATCGCTTTCGCGGACTTTGCCAGCAACAACGGCACCGTCAACACCAGCGTTTTCGGCGATCTGACGCAGTGGTGCTTCCAGAGCGCGGCGAACGATCTGAATACCAGCGTTTTGGTCAGAGTTTGCGCCTTCGAGGCCTTCCAGTGCTTTGCCGGCCTGAACCAGTGCAACACCACCACCAACGATCACGCCTTCTTGTACAGCAGCACGAGTCGCGTTCAGAGCATCGTCAACACGATCCTTGCGCTCTTTTACTTCGACTTCGGTCATGCCGCCAACGCGGATAACAGCAACACCGCCGGCCAGTTTGGCAACACGCTCTTGCAGCTTTTCGCGGTCGTAATCGGAGGTTGTTTCCTCGATCTGCTGACGGATCTGGCTGACCCGCGCTTCGATCTCGGCTTTCTCACCGGCACCGTCAACGATGGTGGTTTCGTCCTTGGTGATCGAAACACGCTTGGCTGTGCCCAGCATGTCCATGGTCACGCTTTCCAGCTTCATGCCCAGATCTTCGGAGATCACCTGGCCGCCTGTCAGGATTGCGATGTCCTGCAGCATTGCCTTGCGGCGATCGCCAAAACCAGGGGCTTTGACTGCAGAGATCTTCAGACCGCCGCGCAGCTTGTTCACAACCAGAGTTGCCAGCGCTTCGCCTTCAACGTCTTCGGCGATGATCATCAGTGGCTTTTGCGACTGAATAACAGCTTCGAGCAGAGGAACCATTGGCTGCAGCGACGAGAGCTTCTTCTCGTGAAGCAGGATCAATGCATCTTCCAGATCAACAGTCATCTTGTCAGCGTTGGTGACAAAGTAAGGCGACAGGTAACCGCGGTCGAACTGCATGCCTTCAACAACATCGGTCTCTGTTTCCAGACCTTTGTTCTCTTCGACGGTGATAACGCCTTCGTTACCAACTTTTTGCATCGCGTCCGCGATCTGACGACCGATTTCTTCTTCGCCGTTGGCGGAGATGGTGCCAACCTGGGCGACTTCGTCGGAGTCTTTGACTTCGCGTGCGGAAGAAACGATTGCTTCGACCACTTTGCTTGTCGCCATGTCGACGCCGCGCTTGAGGTCCATTGGGTTCATACCAGCGGCAACCGATTTCAGGCCTTCTTTGACAATTGCCTGAGCCAGAACAGTCGCTGTTGTGGTGCCGTCGCCGGCCTCATCATTGGTGCGGGAAGCAACTTCCTTCACCATCTGGGCGCCCATGTTCTCGAACTTGTCTTCCAGTTCGATTTCTTTGGCAACGGTCACGCCGTCCTTTGTGATGCGCGGTGCGCCAAAGGATTTGTCGATGACAACGTTGCGGCCTTTGGGGCCCAGTGTCACTTTTACGGCATCCGCGAGGATGTTTACGCCGCGCAGCATGGCGTCGCGGGCGGTGGTGTCGAACTTGACGTCTTTAGCAGACATTTCGAATTCTCCTTGGTATTTCACTCACGTTCATCGGGCGCAAAGGCCTATGAAACGCTGGGTCTAAAAGCGAAGTCTGGCGATCAGCTGATGATGCCGAGGATATCGCTTTCTTTCATGATCAGCAGGTCTTCACCTTCGACGGTGACTTCGGTGCCGGACCATTTTCCGAACAGGACCTTGTCGCCTTCGGATACGGCCATCGCGATCAGTTCGCCGCTGTCTTTGCGGGCACCTTCGCCGCAGGATACAACCATACCTTCTGCAGGCTTTTCTTTTGCGCTGTCGGGGATGATCAGGCCACCGGCCGTTTTTTCGTCGCTTTCGACACGGCGCACCAGCACCCGGTCATGAAGTGGTTTGAATGCCATCTTTGCAGCTCCTTGAGGCTCAAAGTTATTTCTTAACAACCGCCGTTCAGACGGTCGCTATCACTCACCCGTGGTGAGTGCTAACGATGGCGAAATAGGCAACGTGTTCAGGCGAGTCAACGGGCGAGTGCAAAAAATTTTCAATGCTGCATCGCAGAAAAATGAAGTGAATTCCATCGGGTATCAGGCATGCCACCTGGCAGCAAGTGTCAAATAATTGATCCTTGGATGGGGTGGACCAATAACGAACGACTTTCCCAATGCTCGCGCGGGTATTGCACAGACATCGCGATCGTTGAAAGCGGTTGCTGGAAACCTTTTAATCGCCATCCGGCATATCCCAACTGTAGGCCCAGTGTTCCAACCCGGCGTGGCCAGCGTCGCTGAGTGCATAGTGCCCCGGTGCGGCGCGTTCGAACCAACCGTAGTGGTTGTCTCGCATTATTCGGGTCGCTTGACCGACGCCTGTAGCTTTTGCAACTTCGGCCCCTTTTGTCGTCCCGTTCTGAGCAAGATGCGCGGCACAGCGCAATGCATCTTGCCGGTAGCCAGTGACAATTCCGTGCCGGGTTGCGCCGCCTGCGTTCGGGTCGCCTGACAGCCGCTGGAATTCACGTAACAGTTTGGTTTGGCGAGGTTTGGATTTACGCGGGACATAGGGGCCGGGATCGCAGTGCGTTTCCGCAGTTCCGTCGGGGCGAACTGTAATCAACCCCAGACCCAGACGCCGGCACAAACTCAAGTTGTCCTTGAGCGTTCGTCTGGCCGATTTACCGGTCGGTTTTGGCACAGCAATGTAAACACAGTCTGTTATTGTCATCCGCGCGATCGCCTGATGGAACAGGCTGAGGGAAAACCGCAACTTTAGCTCGACAATAACTGGCGGCTCATCCGCTCGCACGGCCACAACATCCGCTGCTCCGACTTCTCCTTTCACGGTGTAGCCCTGACTTTGCAAAAGAGCCTTTACGGGAGGATACAGATCGGATTCCAGATTCATATCTTTAGACCTAGAACGAAGATACGCGCAGGGGAATATGGAAGTGACTCAGCGGGCGGCGATAGTGTTTCAAAGTATGTCCTTTGCGGGCGTCAGGGCCACAAAAGAAGGTGACGCTTGGTCTTTCCCATTGGAGCATGAGCCGTTTTTGGAAGTTCACATTTTCCGTAGATGCAGATGCCTTGAAAAATGCGGTCTTTTGATGCGGTCCAAGCGTCGCAGAGGCCGGTCGGCCACGTGACAAGCAGAAGCCACATCCCTATAAGCCGCGCAAATCCCCATTCAAAGGACTGTCACGCTATGACGACGCAAGTTTTCGGCCATAAATCACCTGATACTGACACGACCGGCTCTGCTATTTTGTGGGCTTGGTACCTGAACGAAGTAAAAAACACTGAAGCCGAAGCGGTCTTGCTGGGCGAACCCAACACAGAAGCCGCCTTTATGTTGAAGCGCTGGGATCTGCCGAAACCGGCGATCATTGAGGACGTCGCCGATGACGCCCCGGTCGTGATTGTCGACACCAACAACCCGGCCGAATTGCCCTCGAACATCAACAACGCCGACATTCAGTCCATTATCGATCACCACAAGTTGGTTGGTGGTCTGGAGACCAAAGGGCCGATCGACATCACCGTGCGCCCGTTGGCATGCACTGCCACCATCATGATTGACCTTATGGGGGACGATGCCGCCAAGATGCCTGCATGGGCCAAGGGGGCCGCTTTGACGTGCATTCTGTCAGACACAATGGAGTTCCGCTCTCCGACCACAACAGATCACGATCGCGCCCTGGCGGAACGGTTGGCTGCGGACCTGGACATTAACATCCCAGAATATGCCGCCGAAATGTTTGCCGCCAAATCCGATGTATCGTCTTTCTCGGATGCGGAATTGTTGCGGATGGATTCCAAAGAGTATGAAGTCGACGGTACCAAGTTTCGCGTTTCAGTTCTGGAGACAACCTCGCCTTCTGTGGTCCTGGACCGGAAGGCTTCTCTCACCCAGACTATGGTCAGTGTGGCCGAAGAAGACAGTGTTGATCAGGTTTTGTTGTTTGTGATCGACATTCTGAACGAAGAAGCAACGTTGTTGGTGCCAAACGATTTGGTCAAGGGCTTGGCTGAAAAGAGCTTTGGGGTAGCTGTCGAAGGCGATCAGGTTGTTTTGCCCGGCATCTTGAGCCGCAAGAAACAGATCATTCCTAACCTGAAGGTTTGAATTTGATGCCACGGGGTCCTTGTCGGCCCCGTGGCGTCCGTTTGGAAACCCAGTTTTCGCGGATTACTCGGGCAAATCTGTTGGTTTCGCCCGGACCCTAAATTCGTTTGGCAACCTCTTCCAACATCACTTCGGTTGCGCCTCCTCCGATGGCCTGTACCCGCGCGTCCCGTGTCATGCGTTCTATGGTGGACCCGCGCAGATACCCTGCCCCGCCATGAAACTGGAAACAGTCATACATTACCTCGTTCACCAACTCTCCACACAGAGCCTTGATCATCGAGACCTCTCGGACGACGTGATCGCCCGCAGCATCCCTTGCTGCGACCTGGTACACGAAGGCGCGCGCCGCTGACACTCGGGCGGCCAGCATTGCAAGGCGTTGTCGGATCACTTGTTTCTGCCACAAAGGCTCTCCGAAAGCAGTCCGCTGTTTGACGTAGTCGAGTGTCAAATCCAAGGCCGCTTGCGCTTCTCCTATCGCCATGGCGCCCAGAACGATCCGTTCGTTTTGAAAGTTCTGCATAATGGCGTAAAAGCCGCGTCCCTCCTCGCCTAGTATGTTTTGGGCTGGGATGTGCACGTCGACCAGGTTCAACTCGGCTGTGTCCGAACAGAGCCAGCCATGTTTTTCAAGCGCTCGACCAACGGTAAAGCCCGGCGTATCCTTTTCCACCAGGAACATCGTGACGGACTGGCTGGCCGGGCCTGCAGTTTCAGTCTTGGCGGCAATGCAATAGAGATCCGCGTGCACGCCATTGGTGATGAACATCTTGGATCCATTCAAGACATACTCATCCCCTTCCCGGCGCGCGCGCATCTTGATCCCTTTTACGTCCGATCCGGCGTCAGGTTCTGTGATTGCCACTGCTGTGATTGCACGACCGGCTATGATGTCAGGCATCCATTTGGCCCGCTGCATGTCCGTTCCCGCATTCCACAGGTGGACTGAGGCCATATCGGTGTGCACCAAAACTGAAACCGCGAAGCCGGAATATGTAGATCGTCCCAATTCTTCGGCCAAGACAGCGGTAGCGCGCGTATCCAGTCCGCTGCCCCCGAACTCGTCTGGATATCGAATCCCCAGGAAACCAAGGGAGCCCATTTCTTGTAAGATATCGCGCGGCACCATTCCGTTGTGCTCCCATGCATCCGCATGCGGTTTGACCCTTGTATCCACAAACCTGCGCAGTTGGTCCCTTAGCTGATCGTGCTCTGGTTCCAAAAACATGAAATCATTCATCCCACTCCCCCTTATTTTCAATGAAGCGTCGCTCTGCGTCACTGTCTACAAGTTTTCGCCGGATCTTTTTTGCCAGCCCCTTCTTTTGTCCATTTTCATTCCGACTGCGCATCAGGGTTGTTCCGAGAAGCAAAAAGACGCCCTTGGACAGCGCCCGTCGCGAAAATCTGTCGGGGAAATGTTTCGTGTGGCGTTGGTAACCATGGTCAAAACGCCCATGCTGGAACATAACGGCCTTGCCCCACCTTTTTTGCTTCAGGATCAAACATGACCCAGATCGTTTCTACACTCGCAGAGATTTCCGCCCCGTATGACGCGTTGTTTGTTGATCTTTGGGGATGTGTTCACGATGGCGTAAACGCGCTGCCGGGTGCAGTCTCGGCCTTGCAAGATTATCGCAGAAGTGGCGGCACTGTTGTCCTGGTAACAAACTCTCCACGTCCCCGTGCCGGGGTCGAAACCCAGATACGTGAAGATTTTGGTGTGCCGGATGACTGTTGGGACAGCATCGCAACGTCTGGGGACAGCGCCCGTTTTGCCATGTTTCAGGGCGTGATCGGCAAAAAGGTCTACTTCATGGGTCAGTGGGATCGAGACGCGGGTTTCTTTGAACCGCTGCAAGTTCTGGACTCACCCATCGAAATACAACGCGTGCCATTGATGGAAGCCGAGGGAATTGCATGTTGCGGCCCGCTTGATCCACTGGCCGATCCTGCCTTGAACCGGGCGGACTTCTTGTGGGCCAAACAGAAGGGCCTGAAACTTCTTTGCGCCAATCCAGATATCGTGGTCGACCGCGGCACTGTCAGAGAGTGGTGTGCTGGCGCGTTGGCGGGGCTTTACACAGAAATGGGGGGCGAGAGCCTCTACTTTGGTAAACCCCATCCACCAATCTACGATTTGGCGCGGCGCCGGTTGGCGGCGCTGGGAAAAACAGTATCGGATGATCGGATTTTGGCAATTGGAGATGGCATTCAGACCGACATCGCGGGGGCGATCGGCGAAGATATTGATTCTCTCTTCATCTCTGGCGGCTTGGCTGCAGAGGAGACAAAAACAGTTTCAGATCCGGATGGAAACGCTCTAAGCACCTACCTTCAAAAGGAAATGCGACACCCAACATATACTATCGGGCTTTTGAGGTAGGCAAAAATAGCGGTTGCTTTTCTGCGCGCGCAAAGTAATAAAGTTACCAAGGAAACTCTTCAATTGTCCTAAAGTTACCCAGCCATGAGGCCTTCCATGCTCGACAATCTGCCCCGCGGCACCATTTGTATCGAAGAAATCGAAATGGGGATGTCCCGGTATCTTCGCAAAGAGGTCACAGACCGTGACATCGAGCTGTTCGCGGAGGTTTCTACGGACCATAATCCGGTACATATGGACGACGCTTATGCGCAGGACACCATTTTCGAAGGTCGCATTGCACATGGGATGCTGACCGCTGGCCTAATTTCTGCGGTGATTGGCGAGCAGTTGCCGGGACATGGAACGGTTTACATGGGCCAGTCACTTAAATTTCTGGCCCCCGTACGCCCCGGAGATGTTGTGCATGCGGAAGTAACAGTCATCGATATTGAACACGCCAAGCGGCGCGTCAAGTTGGACTGTGTTTGCCGCGTGGACGGCAAGAAAGTTCTGGTGGGTGAAGCAATGGTTTTGGCGCCTAGCCGCAAATTCGACTGATGGGCTGAGTTTAGTTTGGCACGCCCGGCTTTGTCGATATCAACACTGACCGTCTAGTACAGGCCCGCGACACGCGCCCGCTGTTGTACCAGAGCCAGGACCATATCGATGCTGGGTGTAGCCACTCCGACAATTCGGCCCAATTCCTGGACTGAACCGACGAGCGCATCGATTTCCATTGGTCGGCCTGCATCGAGGTCCTGCAACATGGAGGTTCGGTGTGCACCGACGGCTGCGCCACCATCAATCCGGCGATCGACATCAATCGGAAATTTCACACCGAGAGCTTCTCCGATTGTCTGAGCCTCGACCATCATGGCCCTTGCCACAGCACGTGTGCCTGGGTCTGTGCAGACAACATCCAAAGTCGCATGCGTCAGCGCAGAAATTGGATTGAACGAAAGGTTCCCCCAAAGCTTTACCCAAATCTCGTCGCGCAAACGAGGGCGCACCGGTGCTTTCAATCCAGCGGCACTCAACGCCTTGGACAATGCGAGGGCGCGCTCAGATTTACTTCCATCCGGCTCTCCGAGAGAAAACCTGTTTCCCTCGATGTGCTTGACGACACCGGGCTCGGAAACCTCGGCTGCAGGGTAGACGACGCAGCCCAAAACGCGTTCAGGACCAAACCCATCCCATTGCGCATTTCCTGGATCCACCGAGTTTAGCCGGGTGCCTTCCAATGCCCCCCCGGACTTGTAAAAATACCACCAAGGCACCCCGTTCACACCACTGACCACTGTAGTATTTTCGCCAATCAAAGGCGCCATGTGGCGTACCACCGGAGGCACAGAATGTGCCTTTAGCGTAACGATCACATAGTCTTGCGGCCCTAACTCTTCCGGATCTTCGGACGCGCGGACTGGAACGGTGACTTCGCCGGTGTCTTCAACAAGACGAAGACCGTTGGCCTGCATCGCCGCCAAATGCGGGCCGCGTGCAACCAATGAGACATCTGCCCCGGCCTGCGCCAGTTTTGCCCCCATGTAGCCACCAATGGCCCCCGCCCCGAACACGCAGATCCTCATCATTGCGCCCCTTCATTGGAAAATGCGTGTGAAACGTTGCTCACTTCTTACTCCTCCACGAGTCCCAATTTTTGGGCCAGCCCGATTCGCTGCATTTTGCCTGTCGCGCCCTTTGGGATATCTTCGAGGATGACAATCTTGCGCGGGACTTTGAAGTCAGCCAGTCGTTTGGCGGCAAAATCACGAATGCTGCGCTCGTCGGCTTCCAAGCCTTCTCGCAAGACAACTGCTGCTGCAACTTCTTCACCCAATTTTGGATGAGGGAGTGCAAAAGTAACCACCTGCTGGATGGAAGGATGATCCATAAGCACATCGTCAATTTCCAAGGGCGAAACCTTCTCGCCTCCGCGATTGATGATTTCTTTTAGACGTCCAGTCAGGCTGAGATAACCTTCTGAATCGAAGACCCCTTGATCCCCTGTACGAAACCAGCGTCGCCCGTCGAACTGAAAGAAATTCTTGGCGTTTGCGTCTGGATTGCCTTCGTATCCCGGGGTCACATTCGGCCCAGAGATGCAAACCTCGCCGACACCGTCAACAAGGCGATCTTCTGCTTCGTCTGCGATTCGGACCAATGGCCCCGCCTCGATCCCAACCGATCCTGGCTTTTGCTCGCGCGGTGGCAAAGGGTTGGACGCCATCTGATGCGCGGCTTCTGTCATGCCGTATCCTTCGATCACTGGTGCCCCAAACGTCTCTTGGAGCGCCAACATCACTTGTCCTGGCAAGGACGCCGAAGATGAGCGCAGGAACCTGAGCTTTGAATTCTCAATGATCTCTTTATTGCGCGGAGCACGGGCCAGGATGGTTTGATGCATGGTCGGGACAGCGGTATACCAAGTGGGATTTGCATCCTGAAGCCACCCAAAAAACCGTAGCGCGTCAAACCCGGGCGCGCACCAGACCGAAGCGCCGGATGCCAGCGAAGCGGATACAGCCGCGACCAGACCATGAATATGGAACAACGGCATCACGTTCAGGCATCGGTCAGCTGGTGTCAGGGCAAGGGAATCACGGATATGAACACCAGAGGCCGCGATGTTCGATTGCAGCAATGGCACAATCTTGGGCCGAGACGTGGTGCCCGAGGTATGCAGTATCAGCGCAATGTCATCCGGGCCAGGCGCTGACCTGTCTGGTTCGCCGGTCACGCTGTCCGAAACCAAATCAAACGCGCCGGCGGGTGCATGTTCAGGAACCACAAGACGGATCACGGTCAGGCCTAAACGTACGGCCGCACTGATGGCAGGCCCATCTTCGTCTTTGGTCACAATGATCGCTTTGGCCTTCAGGTCTTCCAGATAGAAGGAAAACTCTTCTTCCCGGTATGCCGGGTTGAGCGGAGCTGTTACAGCAGCCTGCGCCACGCAGACAAAGACCGATGCCATTTCAGGCCCATTCGGCAGGACAATCGCGACGCGGTCACCTCGGCCTATGCCAAGTCCATGGAGTTGTGAAACGGTCCGGTCGGATTGCTCGCGCAGAGCACCGTAGGTCAACCACTCACGTTGCGGCGCACCAATAGCTGGCGCGGTATCATCATGGTTGGCGAGTAATTCTGACAGCGTGCCCGACATATTGCTTAATTCCCTCCCAGAAACTTGTCTGGGATACTACTTAGCCTGCGTTACTGCAATGCATAGGGCGCACGCTCACGGAGTGAGCTGTCAGGAAATGCTGCGTATATATCGAGGGTGTCAGATGGAGGCTCTGTAGCCGCATAGCCAAATCAGTATGTTTGGCGGTTACGGCCAATGCTCTGATTTCCAGATTGCGCATTGGCCGTAAGGTTTTTTCAGGGTCGAGAGCTTAATGCCCGAGGATCTGGCTCAGGAACAACTGAGTCCGAGGGCTTTGTGGATTGTTGAAGAACTCTTCGGGTTCGTTCTGTTCCACGATTTGGCCCTGATCCATAAAGATCACACGGTTGGCGACCTGACGCGCAAAGCCCATTTCATGCGTTACGCACAACATGGTCATACCTTCTTCGGCAAGCTCGATCATGGTATCCAGAACCTCCTTGATCATCTCAGGATCAAGAGCCGAAGTCGGTTCATCGAACAACATGATCCGCGGCATCATGCACAAAGAACGCGCAATCGCCACGCGTTGCTGTTGGCCACCCGACAGTTGTCCTGGATATTTGTCAGCCTGCTCAGGAATTTTGACTTTTTCCAGAAAGTGCATCGCCCGCTCTTCGGCTTCCTTTTTGGGAGTCTTACGTACCCAGATGGGCGCCAGAGTGCAGTTTTCCAGGATCGAAAGATGTGGAAACAAGTTGAAATGCTGAAAGACCATTCCAACTTCGGACCGGATTTTGTCAATATTCTTTACATCATTTGACAGTTCGGTTCCGTCGACCACGATCTTGCCTTGCTGATGCTCTTCCAGAGCATTCAGGCAGCGGATCAATGTCGATTTACCCGAGCCGGAAGGCCCGGCGATCACGATCCTTTCGCCCTGATAGACGGTCAGGTTGATATCGCGCAGCACGTGGAATGTACCGTACCACTTGTTCATGTTGTTGATTTCAATGGCAAGCTCGTCGCTCACCTGCATTTTCGAGCGATCAATGTCGCGATCGGTTGCGAGTTCTGACATGAGAAAACTCCTTAACGGTGATCCGTCTTAAGCTTGCGCTCAAGATACATGGAATATCTGGACATGGAGAAACAGCAGATGAAGAACACAAATGCGATGAACGCAAAGAGTTCCCAGTAGATGCCATTCCAAGCGGCGTTTGAGCGAATTCCCTGGCTCAAACCAATCGGATCAAGGAGCCCGATGATGGACACCAGAGTGGTATCCTTGAAGACCCCGATAAAGGTACTCACGATCCCAGGGATCGAAATCTTGAGTGCCTGAGGCATGATGATCAGCCGCTGAGCCTGCCAGTAGTTCAGACCGAGCGAGTCAGCGCCTTCGTATTGGCCTTTGGGCAGAGCAGCCAGGCCGCCACGGATCACCTCGGCCATGTAGGCAGCAGCGAACAATGTCATCATGATCATGACGCGCAGGATGATATCAAAATTCGTCCCAGGAGGCATGAAGATGTTCAGCAAGGTAGACGCCACGAACAGCAGCGTGATCAAGGGAACGCCTCGGATGAATTCGATAAATCCGATGCAGAGTCCTTTGACGATCAGCAGATCAGACTGACGCCCCAAGGCCAGTACCACACCAATCGGGAGTGATACACCGATTGCCACAACACCCAGCAGAAGTGCCAACATGAAACCGCCAAACTTGCGGCTCTCAACCTCGGCAATCCCTATTGGAATGATGCTATCAACGGCACCAGCGACGGTTGCCGAGATAAACAACCACCAGATTACAGGCAACACTGCCGCTGCGATCAGACCTCCGAGCGATCCAAGTATGGGTGAAAGGAAGCGGTAGGCGAGATAACCAACACCAAAACCGGCCGCTACCATGATGGGGCCCCAGATAGATCCACCCCAGAGCAACCACGGCATCACAAACGGATAGGAGAAAGTGACGAGCAGCATCTTGCGCGGGACATACTCGGAAAACAGGACCGGTGCGACGCTGACCAAAAGCAAAACAAACACCAGATTTGGCCGAAAATAGGATGGCAGAAATCCTGTGCTATCACCGACATTCACCTCAGGCGTGATCGGGTATGGTGGGTAGAAACCGTATAGAAGCTGTAACCAACGTTCATTGATAACAGCCCAACACGCATGACCATGCGTATCACCCCAGGTTGCAGCCATGATTTCCCGACACTCCGTGAGGCTATCGGCATGCCAAACAGACTGGAAGGTCCATGGAATAACCCCGGCCAACACGTACCAGATGAAGCCTAACGAAACGAGCGTCAGGATTGAGTTGGGCACCGACGAAAACAGATTGGTTCTGAGCCAACCAATTATTCCGATGGCGGATGCCGGCGGCGCCTTTTCGGGCAGAATTTCTGTTCGGACGAATGAAACATCTGACATATTACCGCTCCACCAATTTGACGCGTTCGTTGTACCAGTTCATCACGCCCGAGATGGCGAGCGAGATGGAGAGATAGACCAGCATCAACATCAGGATGCATTCCAGCTCTCGCCCTGTCTGGTTCATGGTAATTCCACCAAGTGTTCCGGTGATGTCCATGTACCCAACCGCGATCGCCAGCGACGAGTTCTTGGTCAGGTTCAGATAGTTTGAAATCAGAGGAGGAATGATCACTCGCAACGCTTGTGGCAGTACCACCAATCTCATGATCCGTCCGGGACGAAGCCCCAGCGCGGCGGCAGCCTCTGTTTGGCCCATTGATATTGCCAGGATACCAGCCCGTACGATCTCGGCAATGAATGCGGCAGTGTAAAGCGACAGCGCCAGCCACAAGGCGATAAGAGAGTTTCTAAGATATGTTCCGCCCTGGAAGTTGAAGCCTTTCAAAGCAGGATAACCCAAGTGGAAGCCCAAAATGACCATCAGGATGACCATCGGCAAAACCAGAATCCCGAGTTGGATATACCAAGTTGTCGGGCGGTCTCCGGTTGCTTCTTGAATCTGGTCCGCCCGAGTTTTGACGCGGCGCATGGCAAAAAGTGAAAGCCCGAGTACCAGGAGCACGGCAAGCAAATCCAGGCTCACGTCGAATCTCAGACTGGAAGCGCCAAAAAAATGCAAGTCACCCAACGAACGTGAGAACAATGGTTCTGGAACATAGAAGCCCCGGTTTGTGATCGCGACCGATTCAAAAACGCTCATTGATGCGGCCGGTTCGTCGCCGCGGAAATCGCGAGGTGATGGCAAGCTTTCGATCAAAATCGCCATCGCCAGCACGATCCACAACAGTACCGGAACATTTCGGAAAATTTCGACATAGACCGTCATGATGCGAGCGATCAGCCAGTTGTTGCTGAGACGTAAAACCCCGACCAGCACTCCGATAACTGTCGCAGTGATACACCCGAGAACAGCCACAACCAACGTGTTGAGCAATCCAAGCAGTGAGGCACGTAAGTGCGAGTCACGCGAGGTGTATTCCAAAAGGCGCTGGTTGATATCGTAGCTGGAAGGCTCGACCAGGAAACCAAATTCGACCGGTTTGCCCAGTTCGTTCAGGTTGTTGATAGTATTGTTCACAAGCCATCCGGCCAGCAACATAAAGCCAAAGAGCGCCACAACCTGAATTGTCATGGATCGGTATCGGGTGTCGTAGATCAACATCGACAGCCGGAACTGCTGCTTTGGCGGGTCCGTAATCGTCGTCATGATAATGGCGTTCCCTGGTTTGCGGATCCTGAATGCGGCAGGGTTCAGCCCCGTCTCGCCAATGGATCTGCGTTGTTGTGTGTTCTAAGTAAAAAGGGCGCAGACTGTGTCTGCGCCCTTTCCGTTCGATCTTAGCGGAACGGTGGGCTGTAGAGCAGTCCGCCGTCTGTCCACTGAGCGTTCAACCCTCGAGCGAGGCCAATCGGAGTGGATTCACCAATGTTCTTTTCAAAGATCTCACCGTAGTTGCCACCAACGGAGAGTGCGCGCTGCGCCCATTCTGCATCCAAGCCCAGCATTTCGCCCAGCGTACCTTCGGTACCCAGCAGGCGATTGACTTCAGGGTTGTTGGTGCCTTTGGCGAGTTCCGCCATATTGGCCGATGTGATGCCCAGCTCTTCGGCCGAGATCAAAGCGTTCAGAGTCCAACGGACGATATCGCCCCACTCGTTGTCGCCGTGACGCACAAGCGGCCCCAGTGGCTCTTTCGAGATGATTTCTGGCAGCAGCGTGTGCTCGCCAGGTGCTTCGAATGTGGCGCGTGTTGCAGCCAGACCGGAAGCATCCGTTGTGTAAACATCACATGCGCCAGCCAGATACTGCTGCTGAGCTTCTGCGTTGGTTTCAATCGGCACCGGCTCGTAGCTGATGTCGTTGGAGCGGAAGTAATCCGCGAGGTTCAGCTCGGTTGTTGTGCCGGTTTGGATGCAGACTGTGGCACCATCCAGCTCTTTCGCCGAAGCGACGCCCAACTCTTTGGGAACCATGAAGCCCTGGCCATCGTAGTAGTTTACGCCGACGAATTCGAACTTCAGATCCACATCGCGCGAGAAAGTCCATGTGGTGTTACGTGCCAGCACGTCCACTTCGCCCGACGCCAAAGCCGTGAAGCGAGTCTTACCTGTGGTTGGAACGAATTCCACCGCTGTGGCGTCGCCCAGAACAGCCGCAGCGACTGCGCGGCATACAGTGACGTCAAATCCTGTCCACTCGCCGTTTGCATCTGGCGCGGCGAAACCGACCAGGCCAGTCGACACGCCGCAGTTCAGCTTGCCACGTGCTTTGACGTCGTCGAGCGTGCCAGCGGCCGCTACTCCGGCGGCCAGACCGGCAACGGTCAGCGCGCCTAGAAATACAGATTTATTCATTTTTACCTCTTCCTGATTATCCACCGAATGAGAAACGGTTTGGCCGACGATGTTACGTCGAATTTGAGCACCGATTGTTTTCTCCTCGGTGGCCTCAATTTTGGGCAAATTCATCTGCAAACGTCAAGTGCTCGATCACAGATTTCCATATGCCTTACGATTGGTCATTTTTTTGTGCCAATTGACTTAAGTTAGTGCATTTGTTCAGCAAAAATGAAAAAACCTGGCTGCGTGCAGAAATGCCTGCCGCTTGATCTCAGCAACCTCGCTTGCCTCTTCGTCTGGCCCCCAAAGTTCTTGCTGCCAGATGTCGTCCAAACGCGACATTGACCAGATCTGGTCTGGGTCTTTCCACTCTAGAACAACGGCGAAACCCAAGATCAAGGAGCCCGACATACTGACCAGATCGTGAAAGGCTGCCAGCTGGAATTCCGACATGGCATGCACCCGGTCAGACAGGCGATTTAGATGCGCAGGGTCTTGAGGAACATACATAATTCCGGTTGCAGCCACCAAGCGAACACCCAAGGAATCATGCGCCCAATTCAAGGCCGGGTCCCACTGTTCAGCCTGCCGGTCGACCAGAGCCTGTGGACTGTTTGCACGATAACAAAGCAAGTCCGTCGCTCCGTACTCTGCAATCAAATCGGCCACTTCGGCATGTTGAACACGAACTTTGTCAATGGCGGCATTAACCATACGCGTGGCCGGCATTGTGGCCGGCTCGACCAGGTCAGTCTGCGCATCCCACTCGGCTGCAACCATTTCGGCCAAGGCCAGGGTGGGAACATGCAGAGTGGCCTTGGCTGGTGTTTTTATCCGGCGCCCGTCCAATTCGACGGCGAATCCCCCTTGATCCGGAACCGGCTGGGCCTGTTTCCAGAATCGTTTCTGCTTCCAATCCGCCATGATTACGTCTCCCAAATCCGTTCAAGCATAGCTGGCAAAGCGTCAAATTCCGGCACCAGGAAGTCCGCGCCAAGCCTGTCCGGCTCGTGGTACCCCCAACTCACTCCGATCCCGGTGACACCAGCGGCCCGGGCCATATCCATGTCGTAGGATGTATCGCCAATCATCACAGTGTCAGCGGCTTCGGTCCCTGCTTCGGCCATGGCAGTTAGGATCATTGAGGGGTGTGGTTTAGAAGGATGATCATCGGCAGTTTGCTTCGTGATGAAGTGTTGCTGCAAATTGTGGCTGTCCAGCAGCATAGACAGACCGCGGGTCGACTTGCCCGTTGCAATCCCCAGCAGCCAATTTCGCCTCTGAAAGATTTCTCCGAGAGCCTGCGATGCACCCGGGTAAAGCGGGGCATAATCAGTGTCTGAAAGTCGGTTCTCCTGGTATGCGGCCTTGTAGGCAGACACCAATCCGTCGATTGTTTCAGATGGCTGATCCGGTGCCAGACGGTACATAGCATGATCCAATGACAAACCGACAATTGACAAAATCTCGGGTCGTGTTGGCGTGGGGACATCATGAATTGAAAATGCCGATGTCATTGCGCCGACGATCGCATTCTGGCTGTCGACCAGAGTGCCATCGACGTCGAATATCACCAGCTTGGGCCGGTTCCTCATTCTTCATCCTCGAAGGGATCATCGGGAACATCGGATGGGCTCCATTGAAGCATGTCCCAAGTTTGAGCCATATGCGAGGCCAGCGGGGCAGTAAGCGTCAACATCGCGCGAGTAACCGGGTGACGGAAACGCAAGGAACGCGCATGCAAATGCAGATTTCGGCTAAAGTCGCCCCCCAACTGCGCGCCCCATCCATCGCCCAAGTTGTCCTGTCCGGAGCCCCCGTATTTGCCATCCCCTATAATCGGGTGACCAAGTTCCGCCATATGCGCGCGAAGTTGATGGGTGCGTCCAGTTATAGGGTTCAGAGCAACCCATGCCGCACGTTTTGCGGCGGCTTCCAAGACGATGTATTCAGTTACTGCGCGTTTCGCACCAGGCGTATGATCGATTTCCCTGGGGTGAACATTGATCATCTTTTCGCCTTCACCATGCAAACCATGCCCCGGCGCTTTGACCAGTCCTGTTTTGATCTCTCCAGCCTTTGGATGTGGCACGCCAGCGACCGCAGCCCAGTAGATCTTGCGAGTCGCCCGATGTCTGAAGGCTGCTGTCAGGTCAGCGGCAACTGCGCGATTGCGCGCCATGAGCAGAACGCCAGATGTATCCTTGTCCAAACGATGCACCAAACGCGGCTTTTCTTCTGCGTCGAACCGCAGGGCTTGAGCCAAACCATCGACATGGCGTGTCTGACCGCTGCCGCCCTGTACAGCCAAACCGGAAGGTTTGTTCAAAGCGATTATGTGGTCGTCCCGCCAGATAACGCACGATTGAATCATCTGCGCATCGGCGTCTGATACTCGGGACACCATGGGCATAGCCGGTCCGTCGTCTACTGCCTCGGGCAGCGGTGGAACGCGGACCTGTTGGCCAATCTGAACGCGCGTATTTGCCTTCACTCGTCCCCCATCAACCCGAAGCTCGCCCTTGCGGCACATCTTTTCTATGCGCCCTTGACTGACGTGTGGGAATTGGCGGCGCAGCCATCGATCAATGCGCTGATCCCCATCGCCATCAGCAACGACCAGAATTTGAACCCCACTCATGTCCAGAGGCTCCGCGCCGTCCAAAGACCTGCGGCAAGGGCTCCAACGGATAAAGACACGGAAAGCGTCACGTAAAGAACTGCATGGGCGTGTTGTCCCCTTTCAATCAAGGTCATCGTTTCCAAAGAGAATGCTGAAAAGGTCGTGAACCCTCCCAGTAAGCCGGTCATGATCAAGGGTGAGAACTGCGTGAGCCCATGCTTTGCAGCCGAAACAACAAAGAAACCCATTGCAAACGACCCAATCACGTTGACGGTGATAATTGGCAGCGGAAAGCTTGTATGGCCCAGCATCCGCATGACGCCGATCCCCGTCAGATAACGAAGCGCAGCACCTACCGCACCGCCTAAAGCAACATGTAGTACATTCAGGAACATGGTCGGTTCTGTCGCGCGGTGCCGCATTGGAGTCAAGCTCTGCCGTCAATCAGGCCCCAGTACAGCCGCGAAGCGGTCAACCAGAGTCTTTGCGTTTTGCACGCAATCCGGAGAAGTAATCCAGTCTTTTCTTGAGGTCTCGCTCAAAACCGCGTTCTACCGGTTGGTAGAGGTCTGGGCGCGGGATGCCATCTGGAAAATAGTTTTGGCCGGAAAACCCATCTTCGGCGTCGTGGTCATATGCATAGCCGGCACCATAGCCCTGTTCCTTCATCATACGTGTCGGAGCATTCAAGATATGTTTGGGAGGCATCAAACTGCCAGTTTCACGGGCCAATGCCATGGCACCCTTGTAGGCCGCATACCCAGCGTTCGACTTCGGTGCGAGGGCCAGATAGGCCACCGCATTGGCCAACGCTAACTCGCCCTCCGGAGACCCCAGCCTTTCGTAAGTTTCCCAAGCCTGAATACAAATTGATTGGGCCTGCGGGTCGGCAAGACCGATATCTTCGACAGCCATACGGGTAATGCGTCGTGCTAGGAAACGTGGATCTTCGCCGCCGGTCAACATGCGGGCGAACCAATACAGGGCTGCGTCAGGATCCGAGCCTCGCACCGATTTGTGCAGAGCTGAGATGAGATTGTAATGCTCCTCGCCAGACTTGTCGTATTTGGCAGCCCGGCGCATCAAGCGAGTTGTCAGCGCCTGAGTGTCCAAATCTTTGGCGTCAGGCCATGCCGAAATCTGTTCAATCAGATTCAACAGCGCCCGCCCGTCGCCGTCCGCCATATCCATCAATGCGGCCCGTGCGTCGGTAGTCAGAGGCAACGGTACCCCAAGCTCTTTCTCTGCCCGTTGCGTCAAATCTTCGAGCTCAGTTGGTGATAGTCGCTCCAACACCAGCACTTGAGCCCGAGAAAGCAAAGCTGCATTCAGTTCAAAACTTGGATTTTCGGTCGTGGCGCCAACCAATAGGATCGTGCCATCCTCCATGAATGGCAAAAAGCCGTCCTGTTGTGCTTTGTTGAAACGATGGATTTCATCTACAAAAAGCAAGGTTCCCTTGCCATTGCTGTGGCGCATTTTCGCCGCTTCAAAGACCTTTCGCAGCTCGGGCACTCCCGAAAAGATTGCGCTGATTTGTACAAAGTGCAGATCCGTTTCGTCGGCCAACAAGCGTGCAATCGTTGTCTTTCCGACACCGGGTGGCCCCCACAAAACTAACGAAGACAAAGAGCCTGCCGACAGCATGGCGCCCAAAGGTCCTTCTGACGACAATATCTGCCTTTGGCCTATGACATCGTGCAGAGTCGCAGGCCGAAGTCTGTCGGCAAGCGGACGCTTGGCTGACCTCGGCTCTGCCTCAGGCAACTTGCCGCTTTGTTGAAAGAGATCAGCCACGTTTGCCTCAGGTCCGAAAGCGCAGTGTCAAGCGTCTGCTCTGGCGAATGATTTCCAACTGAACGCGTCGGCCCGGTTTTTGCAATGCCTTCTGTACGTCCTCCGGTGTTTCCATAAAGGTCCCGTTGACAGCACCAAGAACGTCGCCTGGTTGCAAACCGACCTGAGCTCCGACCAGCCCGGGATCTGTCACCACAACCCCCGACAGGCTGAGAGGCAGCCCAAAACGCGCCATTTGCATTGGATTTACTTGGGCCACAGTTAAATCTGGCAGAGCGGTTTTTCTGCTTAGTGTCGTTTCATTTGAATTTGGTTCATCCGGGGCCAAGCCAAGTTGAACATCCAGACTTTCGACTCTGCCGTTTTTCATCCGCTCAACATTGGCCGTCCCTCCGATACCCCGCACCGACATGCGAAACAACATTTCGGACGGTGAATTGACTTGGAGGCCGTCGACGGCCGTGATTACGTCTCCAACGGCAAAACCGACTTTCGCAAAAGGGCTCAACGGATGAATATCGGAAATCAAGAGTCCAGTCGGCGTAGGTAGTTCCATGGAACGAGCGAGGTCAAAATCGACCGGTTGCCCAGCAATGCCAGCCCAAGGTCGTTGAAAAATGGTATTGCCAGCGCGCGCCTGAGACACAAACTGCGACACCAGATTGGCCGGAATTGCAAACCCGATTCCGTTGGATCCACCCGAACGGGACAAAATTGCAGTGTTGATACCGATCAATGCTCCATTCACGTCGACCAACGCCCCGCCTGAATTTCCAGGGTTGATCGGTGCGTCTGTCTGAATGAAATAGCCACGCGCATTTCCGAGGGCGATACCGGACCTGGCAAGTCCTGAGACGATTCCACTCGAGACCGTTTGCCCAACACCGAATGGGTTGCCAATAGCCAGAACAAGTTCTCCGACCTCGACGCGGTCGCTATCTCGCAATGGCAAAGTTGGAAGATTTTCAGCTTCAGCCAGCTTAAGGATAGCGATATCCGACTCTGCATCTCCAAGAAGGAGACGGGCGGCGAACTCCCGACGATCCGCCAGAACCACACGAATATCCGTCGCCTGCCCAACCACGTGAAAATTCGAGACGACAATTCCGTCGGCTCCCAGAATTACTCCGGAGCCCAGAGAGTTTTGTACGCGCGGTCTTGGAGCTCCAAATCCACGAAAAAAATCTTCGAAAAACGGGTCACCGGCAAACGGGCTCTGCTCTTGAACAAATCGTTTGGCGTAGATGTTTACGACAGCTGGCGCGGCCTTCTTTACCAAGGGCGCGAAGCCGATTGAGATCTCGGAAGTGGTGGATGGGATCCGGGTTTCTGCCAACGCAGAGAAGGGCGCAAGGAGGAGGAGAATTAGAAGAATGGGCATCTTGGAGGTGGCTCCTGAAAAGTATCGCGTCAGATATGTACAGCCGTTTGCCGCGTATCAAGTTTCAAGTTCTTGCTTAACTTTTTGTCCGCACCTGGAACTCTATACAAGGGGTGAAACGAAGGCCATTTTGGCACTGACATCAAATTGAGCCAGGCACAAAAAAACCCCCGTCTTTGGGGACGGGGGTTTCGGGTAAGTGCAAGCTTCGTCGGTTACGCTTCTTCAGTTTCCTCAACTTCGATACGTGCTTTGTCAGAAGCGCCTTTTGCGTCTGCATCGCGATCAACAAACTCGATGATCGCCATAGGTGCCATGTCGCCATAGCGGAAACCCGCTTTGAGAATGCGGATGTATCCACCACTACGCTCTTTGTAACGCGGGCCGAGAACCTCAAAGAGCTTCGCTACATCCTTGTCTTCCTTGAGACGGGCCGCAGCCTGACGGCGCGCATGAAGGTCGCCGCGCTTGGCAAGTGTGATCAGTTTTTCCACGATCGGCCGCAATTCTTTTGCTTTCGGCAGAGTCGTCTTGATCTGCTCGTGCTCGATCAACGAGCCGGCCATGTTTGAAAAGAGCGCTTTGCGGTGCTCGTGTGTTCGGTTCAGGCGGCGGTATCCGCGGGCGTGACGCATGTCATTTTCTCCGTATTATGCTTTGTCTGGGGCCCCATGCGTGCGGGGCCCTCTCCTTGGGGCACGTGCCCATTTTGTCCCCGGCTTCACCGGGCATTTTGTTAACTTCGAAGCAATAAAAGTCCGTCAGACTAGAACGCGTCTTCAAACTTCTTTGCTAGGTCTTCAATATTGTCGGGCGGCCAGTCTTCGACATCCATTCCGAGATGTAGCCCCATACCGGACAACACTTCTTTGATTTCATTCAAAGACTTCCGGCCAAAGTTTGGAGTCCGCAACATTTCAGCCTCTGTCTTCTGAATGAGATCGCCGATGTATACGATGTTGTCATTCTTCAGACAGTTGGCAGAGCGCACGCTCAACTCCAGTTCGTCGACTTTCTTCAGCAGCAACGGATTGAATTCCAAACCGTCGTCTTCATCTTGACGATTGGCCGAGTCGGGCTCGTCAAAATTCACAAAGATCGAGAGTTGATCTTGCAAAATCCGTGCCGCGTAGGCCACGGCATCATCCGGTGTCAACGACCCGTCCGTTTCAATTTTCAACGTCAGTTTGTCGTAGTCCAGTACCTGACCTTCGCGCGTTGGCTGAACATCGTAGGATACTTTTTTGACAGGCGAATAAATTGCATCGATCGGAATCAAGCCGATTGGCGCATCTTCAGGCTTGTTTTTATCGGCTGAAACATATCCCTTACCGGTGTTGACCGTAAGTTCGATGAACAGTTCGGCTCCGTCATCCAAGTGGCAGATCACATGTTCCCGGTTCAGCACTTCAATGCCTGCTGTCTCGGCGATATCAGCGGCGGTGACCACAGCCGGGCCCTTTGCATGAACTGAAAGGCGCTTTGGCCCTTCGACATCCATGCGCAAAGACACACCTTTGAGGTTCAACACCACATCTGTAACGTCCTCGCGGACCCCCGCGATGGAAGAAAACTCGTGCAGTACGTTGTCGATTTGAACCGATGTAATTGCCGCCCCTTGCAAGGAAGACATCAAAATTCGGCGCAAAGCGTTGCCGAGAGTAAGACCGAATCCACGTTCAAGAGGTTCCGCCACAACTGTGGCTTGCCGTGCCGGGTCATTGCCCGGCTTAACGTCCAATTGGGTCGGCTTGATCAGTTCCTGCCAGTTCTTATGGATCATGTGGTGCCTCCATTCCTGCTGCGCCCCTTGACCGGAGGACACAAGCGCCCGAGGTTTCAAAATGACGAACCGGGGCCGCGCACATACGCGGCCCCGGCAAATTCAACTGTGCTCAGACGCGGCGGCGCTTGGGCGGCCGGCATCCGTTATGAGCAATCGGCGTTACATCACGGATCGACGTGATATTGAAACCGGCTGCAGCCAGGGCGCGTAGTGCGCTTTCACGGCCTGAACCAGGTCCCTGCACCTCAACCTCAAGTGTTTTCACACCATGTTCCTGCGCTTTGCGGCCAGCATCTTCTGCGGCCAGCTGCGCGGCATAAGGGGTCGATTTCCGCGAACCCTTGAAGCCCATTGTACCGGCAGAAGACCATGAGATGGCATTACCTTGTACGTCGGAAATAAGGATCTTCGTGTTGTTAAACGTCGAGTTAACATGAGCAACACCAGAGGCGATGTTTTTACGCTCTTTGCGCTTTGCGCGTGTTCTGTCGCGTGCCATTGACTGACCTCTCCTTATTTCTTCTTGCCAGCGATTGCCTTCGCAGGACCCTTACGGGTGCGGGCATTCGTATGTGTTCGCTGACCGCGCACAGGGAGGTTACGACGATGACGCAGGCCACGGTAGCAACCCAAGTCCATCAGTCGTTTGATGTTCATCTGAACTTCACGACGCAAATCACCTTCAACGGTGAAGTTCGCATCAATGTGTTCGCGAATTGCCAAAACTTCGGCGTCGGACAGTTCATTAACCCGGCGGGCACTATCAATGCCAACAGCGTCGCAGATGCTTTTGGCCGATGTATGACCAATTCCGGTAATGTAGGTGAGGGCGATGGGAACCCGCTTTGAAGTCGGGATGTTTACGCCGGCAATACGTGCCACGTGTCGTTTTCCTTTCGTCGCGAGTCCGTAGCCCCGGACTCTTTTTTCACAACTTTGGATCCCCGGCGATTCTGCCAGAGGACCCAGCCAATTAGAGGTGATCCGCTCACTTCGATTCGAAGTTCACGATTTTCGATTCTCTTTCGAGATGTGCGTGCTTAGGGAGTTTCACGCAAGCGGTCAACCCTTGTATATACGCTTTGTCAAGGTGTTTCAGGAAACACCCAGAGCTGCCTCTTTCGGCCAAGGCCACAACGTCAAAGTCTCGGTCTCACAAAAGTGAAACATGCGCTCTCGAGGTAGACCGACAACTCATGCCACCCGTTGCTTTCGCAAGCAGCCCCTAAACGGATTTGAAGCAATAAGAACGATGCCGAGACTACTTGTCCAGTATGCTCTCGATTGCCTTCTGGACCTCGCCAATTTCACCCAGTCCGTTGACTTTACTGAGTTGCTCCTTGGCATAATAGTAACCAATCAAGGGGGACGTTTTCTTGTAGTACTCCATCAAACGCGTCTTGAGGCTTTCTTCATTGTCATCAGCCCGGCGTTTGAACTCTGTTCCACCGCAGTTACTGCACTTTCCATCAGATGGGATTGGCTTCGTTATGTCATTATATACTTCGCCGCAGCTGCCACAGGAGGAACGCGCTGTGATTCTTGAGACCAGAGCCTGATCATCAACTTCCATTTCGATCACGGCATCCAGAGGTTGGCCAAACTCCCGCAAAAGCTCGCTCAGTGCGTCTGCCTGCGCCAGCGTGCGAGGGAAGCCGTCGAATATAAAGCCGGCCCCTGTATTGTCTTCCAATTGCTCCCGGATCAGACCGATAACGATCTCGTCCGTCACCAATTCTCCGCGGTCCATGATATCGGCGACGATTTTGCCCATTTCCGTGCCGGACGTGCGTGCCGCACGAAGCATGTCGCCGGTGGACAGCTGAGTCATTCCGCGGGTGTCGGTCAAATGACGAGCCTGTGTGCCTTTACCAGCTCCCGGCGGTCCAAGAAGGATAATATTCATTTGCGGGACGGGCTCCGTTTTGTCTTTCGCTTGCCTTTGCCGCGCAGCTGCGACTTTTCAATAAGGCCTTCATATTGATGGGCCAACAAGTGTGATTGAACTTGTTGAATGGTGTCCATGGTAACAGTCACAACAATCAGTACGGACGTGCCGCCAAAATAGAACGGGATCGCAAATTGGCTACGCAAGATTTCTGGAAACAAGCATACCAAGGCCAGGTAGCCCGAGCCGAGAACCAGGATCCGATTGATTACATACTCAAGATACTCGGCCGTCTTCTTGCCTGGACGGATGCCAGGAACAAACCCGTTCTGGCTCTTGAGGTTGTCCGCAACATCGTCCGGCTTGAACGACACGTTGAATGTGTAGAAATAGGCGAAGAACACAATCATCGCGGTAAAGAAGAGCAGATACAGAGGCTGACCAGGCCCGAAATATGCAAGCAGCCAAGACATGAATGGGCCGGTGGAACCTGTTTGAGCAAAAGCCGAAATCGTGGTTGGCAAAAGCAACAAAGAACTGGCGAAGATCGCTGGAATAACACCTGCGGGGTTGACCTTGACCGGCAAATGAGAGGACCCACCGTCGTAGACTTTCATCCCGACCTGACGGCGCGGATACTGAATGTGAATCTTGCGTAGTGCGCGTTCCATGAACACGACAAACGCGAGCGTCACAACCACCATGACCACGACACCGACAATCACCGCTGGGCTGATTGCACCGGACCGGCCAGACGCGAAAAACTGTGCAAGCGCTGCTGGAACCTCGGCAATGATGCCGACAAAGATGATCAATGAAATGCCGTTCCCGATGCCGCGCGAAGTGATCTGCTCACCCAACCACATCAAGAACATGGTGCCACCCACAAGTGTGATGACACAAGACGCCCGGAAGAACAGACCTGCGTCTGTAACCATGTTGCCTGATTCCAGCGAAACAGCCAGGCCGTAAGCCTGCAGGGTTGCCAAAGCGACCGTACCATACCGGGTGTATTGGTTGATCTTCTTGCGGCCTTGCTCGCCTTCCTTCTTGAGTTGCTCAAGAGATGGAACCATCGCGGTCAAAAGCTGCACAATAATCGACGCCGAAATGTACGGCATGATTCCCAGCGCGAAGATCCCCATCCGGCCCAATGCGCCACCCGTGAACATGCTGACCATGCCACCGATGCCCTGCCCGGCCGATTCCATAAACTCCCTAAGCGCCGCACCATCGATGCCAGGCACTGGAATAAAGGTGCCCAGTCGATAGACAATCAGCAGCGCTAGCGTGAATAGGATCCGATTGCGTAAATCGGTTGCCTTTCCCAGCGCAGCCCAACTTGTGTTGGCGGCCATCTGTTCAGCGGCTGATACCATGCGATGCAGTCTCTCTTATGCAAGCGCCGCCCGTCACCATTTTCCGGTGCGGGCGGCGTCATTGGAAAACTTTAAGATATGTAGGCGGCTCTAGGCACGCCCACAACCCGTTACTCTGCCGCAGGGGCAGTTGTAACCGTCAGGGTGCCACCCGCATTTCCAACGGCGTCTATCGCCGCCTTCGAAGCTCCGGTAACCGAAATCGTCAACGCAGACGTCACTTCACCCTTGGCGAGAACACGAATACCGTCCAACTTGCGACGGACCAATCCGCTTTCGATCAGCGTATCTTCGGTGATTTCAGTGCCAAGTTTGCCGGCTTCGACAAATTTCTGGATCAAACCGAGGTTCACGACCGAGAATTTCTTGCGATTCGGCTTGTTGAAGCCACGTTTGGGCAAACGTTGATACAATGGCATTTGGCCGCCTTCGTATCCGGCGATTGCCACACCAGACCGGGATTTTTGACCCTTGATCCCGCGGCCACCCATCTTACCGGTACCGGAGCCAGGCCCACGGCCTACACGTTTACGAGGCTTGGTTGCACCCGGGTTGTCCCGGAGTTCGTTCAATTTCATTTCGCTTCTCCAAAGCCGGATGTGATCCACGAAGCGTAATTGGATCAACCTCGGCATGTCTTAAGATTAGATATGTGCCCGTCTGGCACCGGAAGCGTATAGACGCCAGTCTTGGCCGGTGCAAGACAGATCTGCTTTGGTTGTCAGCCCGTATCGCGCCTCATCCTGCGTTGCGTTCAGACCTGGAAGTATCGGTCGCGCAAACAGGTATGTTGGTCCAACCGGCGCAAACCGATGTCCTGAAGTTCATGGTCATTCAGGTTTCTCAGTTCTGGATTGCGTGGTAGTGGCGCAATCGCACGACCAAGATTGCGGACCGCTCCGGCAATCATGTCTTGCAGCACTGACCAAGAAGCTGAGAACGGAGAAGTTCCCAGCGTAACATTCGTATTGATGTGTGTCATAGTTTCATTCCATTTGCCTTCCGCCCGAAAACCGATCGGGCAGAGGAAGGATTTTTTCTTCGTTTGATTGAGGTTTAGGTGGTTCCGGCATCCCTGTTTTTCAACGGGACAACAGGTCTACCCGTCATGCAATTGATGCATACCAATGAAAAACGCCCCCGGTGTACCGGAGGCGCGGGAACCCAAAATGTCAGGTAAAAGTTTAGGCGCGATCGCCGTAGGCATATTCCCAGGCAACTCGACGAATGCCATGCCGACCCATTCCCATCTCGTTCAATTCGCGATCTGAAAGTTGTCCAAGCTCGTTCACCGTTGTGGTGTACATACGACGGCGCGTTACGATATCTCGCACTCGGTCCATCAAAGTGGGTCTGGCGGGGGAAATGCTGGACGCATCAAGATTAAGGGTATTAGCCATGTTCTGCTCCTAAAGACAGTACTGGACCCGGCCTCCTCATCAACGCGAGTCAATTTCTATGGCCTGAATATGATGCCGCATTGCAGCATAAACCAGCGTCAATTTGGTCTGGCCGCTATGCGCCTGCAGCAATCCTTGACCAAGCGAACACAAAAAAGGGCGCCCAGACATGCTGGAGCGCCCAATTCTAACTCATTCGACTAAGGCTTACCCTAGTCGCGCTCTTCGACGATCTCGACAAGATGGCTGATCTTGGCGACCATGCCGCGGATGGATGGAGTATCCTCCAAAACCCGTGTCTTGTGCATCTTGTTAAGTCCCAAACCAATCAGGGTTTGGCGCTGGATTGCAGGACGACGGATCGGCGAACCGATTTGTTTGACAACGATGGTTTTTGCCATGTCTCAGTTCTCCTTACGCTTCAGCTTTGGCCGGTACGGCCTCGGCTGCAGCTGCGCTGTTTTGCGCCTCATCCCGCTTTGGCAGAATGTCCGCAACTTTTTTGCCCCGACGAGCCGCCACGTGACGTGGAGATTGTTCTTTCTCCAGTCCGTCAATGGTGGCCCGGATCATGTTGTAGGGGTTCTGCGAACCTGTCGATTTTGATACCACGTCTTTTACGCCCAGCATCTCGAACACAGCCCGCATCGGACCACCTGCAATAATCCCGGTTCCCTCAGGAGCGGAACGCATAACCACTTTACCAGCCCCCCAACGACCTTCGATGTCATGGTGCAGCGTCCGACCTTCACGCAAAGGAACGCGAATCATCTTGCGCTTTGCTTGTTCAGTCGCCTTACGGATGGCTTCGGGAACCTCTTTGGCCTTACCCTTACCATAGCCAACGCGACCCTTCTGATCACCGACAACAACCAAAGCAGCGAAGCCAAAGCGCTTACCACCCTTTACGGTTTTCGAGACGCGGTTGATCGCAACCAGACGGTCGGCAAATTCCGGAGTTTGATCTTCACGATCACGCCCGCGTCCGCGGCGATTTTCACGTTGTTCTGCCATCTGGCATCCTTTTCATTTGAGGCACAATATGCGCCAATTTGTTCAATCCTTGGTGGGCACAAGATGGCCCCCGGATCATCGAGGCGGAAAATCCACCTTCAAAACCGACCAATCAGCAAGTGGTGAAACCCGCTGATTGGTCAATTTGGGCCGTGCGCATGTATTGCGCATGGACGTATCAGATCTTCAAGCCACCTTCACGCGCGGCGTCGGCCAAAGCTTTGACTTTGCCATGGTAAAGGAAACCACCACGATCAAAGTAGGCTTCTTCTACACCGGCAGCCTTAGCACGCTCGGCAATGAGAGAACCAACCTTGGAGGCTGCCTCAACATTGTTTTTGCCCACAACACCCAAGTCTTTTTCGAGTGTCGAAGCCGCTGCCAAAGTCACGCCCTGTACATCGTCGATCAACTGAACGCTGATGTTCTTGTTCGAACGATGAACACTCAGCCGAAGCCGGCCAGCGTTTACTTTCCGCAATTTGTTCCGAACACGCAGGCGGCGCTTCAGAAACAGAGTTCGTTTGCTGTTTGCCATAACTAGCGTCCTTACTTTTTCTTGCCTTCCTTACGGAAGATATATTCGTCTTTGTATTTGATGCCCTTGCCCTTGTAGGGTTCCGGTCTGCGCCATGCGCGGATTTCGGCGGCAACTTGTCCGACCTGTTGTTGGTCAATACCTTCGACGACAATTTCAGTCTGCTTTGGGGCCGTAATTGTGATGCCCTGTGGCGCTTCATATTCGACGTCGTGGCTATAACCCAGGTTCAAGCGCAGAGACGTACCCTGAACCTGCGCTCGGTAACCAACACCGTTGATTTCAAGCTCTTTTTTGAACCCGGTTGTTACCCCTGTGACAAGGTTAGCGATCTGCGTGCGGGACATGCCCCACTGTTGCAGCGCGCGTTTGGATTTGCCACGAGGAGAAACGACCACTGCGTCGTCTTCGATACTAACGCTTACATCGTCAGTCGCGGTAAAACTACGGGTGCCTTTGGGCCCCTTAACTTCTACCGTTTGGCCGGATCGAGTAGCGGTCACGCCGCTGGGCAGATCAATCGGCTTCTTACCAATACGAGACATTGCGACCTCCTTAGAAGACGGTGCAGAGCACTTCGCCACCAACATTGGCAGCCCGTGCATTTGCATCCGACATCACACCCTTGGGGGTAGAGACAATCGAAACACCCAGGCCCTGACGGACAGAGGGGATTTCCTTGACGCTCATGTAAACACGACGCCCGGGCTTTGAGACCCGCTTGAGTTCGCGAATAACAGGGTCGCCTTCGTAATATTTCAGGCTGATTTCAATGGCAGGATGGCCATTTTCGCCAGTCACTTCTTCGTAGCCGCGAATGTAGCCTTCGTCAGCCAAAACATCCAAAACCCAAGCACGCAACTTGGATGCTGGTGTTGAAACCGTGGACTTGCGCCGCATCTGACTGTTGCGGATGCGAGTCAGCATATCACCGATAGGATCGTTCATATCTGTCTCCTCACCAGCTCGACTTTACCATGCCAGGAATCTGACCAGCAGATCCCAGTTCACGCAGCGCAATCCGGCTTACTTTCAGCTTACGATAATAAGCATGCGGACGGCCTGTCAGCTGGCAGCGGTTATGAATCCGCGTGGCCGACGAGTTACGTGGAAGTTTTGCCAACTTCAGGCGCGCTTTGAAACGCTCTTCCATTGGCAGGCTTTCATTGTTTGCGATTTCTTTCAAAGCGGCACGCTTGGCGGCGTATTTTTTCACCAGGCGTTCACGCTTCTTTTCGCGTTCGATCATGCTCTTTTTTGCCATGATATCTCTCCCAGGCTCAGCTGTTGAACGGCATGTTGAAATGCTTCAACAGCGCCTTGGCTTCGGCATCGGTTTTGGCCGTCGTACCGATGATGATGTCCATACCCCAAACTTCATCGACCTTGTCATAGTCAATTTCTGGGAACACGATGTGCTCTTTCAAACCGGTGGCATAGTTGCCCCGACCGTCAAAGCTGTTGCCTGAAACACCGCGAAAGTCGCGAATACGCGGCATCGCAATGGTGATCAAACGATCCAGGAATTCGTACATCCGGTCGCCCCGAAGCGTGACTTTAGCGCCCATGGGCATTCCGTCACGGACCCGGAAACCAGCGATGGATTTCTTTGCTGTGGTGACCAGCGCCTTCTGACCTGCAATCGCAGTCAGATCTTCCTGCGCAGATTTGGCCTTTTTGGAGTCTTTAACAGCCTCCGCACCGCAACCAATGTTCAGAACGATCTTGTCCAAACGTGGCAACTGCATCGCATTTTTGTAACCAAACTCCTCGGTCAGAGCGCCGCGGATGGTTTCATTGTACAGCGTCTTGAGACGCGGGCTGTAATCTGTGGCGTCAAGCATCGATCACATCTCCGGTGGTTTTGGCAAAACGCACCTTTTTGTCGCCTTCAATGCGAAAGCCAACACGGGTTGGTTTGCCGTTTGCGTCGACATAGGCCAGATTGCTGATTGCAATGGGCATTGCCTTGGGCAGGCGTCCACCTTGGCTCGTCTGGCTTTGGCGGGTGTGACGGATCGAGATGTTCAGCCCATCAACGATTGCTTTTCCGACTTTAGGATCAAGCGAGGTAATAGTCCCCTCTTTGCCTTTGTCCTTGCCAGCAAGCACGATGACCTTGTCACCTTTTTTCAGCTTCGCAGCCATCAGAGTACCTCCGGCGCCAACGAGATGATTTTCATAAAGTTTTTCGCGCGCAATTCACGAACAACCGGCCCAAAGATACGGGTGCCGATAGGCTCCATATTGTTGTTCAGGATGACTGCTGCATTGCGATCAAAGCGAATGGCTGTGCCATCTTCGCGTCGAACTTCTTTTGCGGTGCGTACGACAACCGCCTTGCGGACGTCGCCTTTTTTCACGCGGCCCCGCGGGATGGCTTCCTTAACCGAAACGACAATAATGTCGCCTACGGACGCATATTTGCGTTTGGAACCACCCAAAACCTTGATGCACTGAACTCGGCGGGCGCCAGAGTTGTCAGCTACATCCAGATTGGTTTGCATCTGGATCATTTGGTTTCTCCCGACCTGTGGGGGCTGGTCTGGTTGTTTCCCCCAGGGTTTCGATCAAACCGAAAGGTGCGTTGGCTTACGCCTCCAGCACCTCCCAGCGTTTCGTTTTGGATCGTGGTGCGCATTCGATAATCCGAACGGCATCACCCACTTTGTAGGTATTGTTTTCGTCGTGAGCCCTGTATTTTTTGGACTTACGGATCGTTTTTTGCAGAACTGGGTGCTTGAAACGACGTTCTACTTTGACAGTAACGGTCTGCGCATTGGCGTCTGATGTTACAGTGCCTTGAAGGATACGTTTGGGCATCTGATCACTCCTCGCCAGCGGCCGCGGAGGCCATTTCGTTCAATACTGTTTTTACACGCGCGGCGTCCCGGCGCACTTCACGCATCCGCGCTGTATTTTCCAGCTGGCCTGTTGCCTGCTGGAAACGCAAATTGAAAGCTTCTTTCTTCAATGAAACCAGATCATCACGAAGCTGATCCGGCGTCTTGTCACGCAGTTCCTTGGCGTTCATCGCCTATTCCTTTTTCCAACATCACCGGAGCGCCCCAATTCATCCAGGTCACGCACAAGTCCGGTGGAGTAGTGATTGAAGGGCGGCTCTACTTCCGAATCGAGAGAATTGCAAGCACCGTTTTTAAACCCGACGGCCATCTGCACAAACATGTCCGTTTATTGGCCAGGGTTCAGACACACGACCAATCACCTCTTCGCATCCAAAGGCACCTTAAATGCAATGATAGGTACATCCGGCGCTTGGCGTCAGTCCGGCGGATCGTTCGTGGAGAACCGACGAGGAGCATTCACTACTCCTATCCCTGCCGAGCCCGGCCAACAAGTTTTGGCTCACACGATGTATGGTCGTATTCCTTCGTTTCGAGTTTGTTGGGTAACCATCCAATTTTTGGCGTCTGAGCTTTGAAACCAGCGGCGGTCAAACCGTATTGGAAAATCGAAGAGGATGGGTCACCCCTCCCCAAACAGGACAAAGTCCACTTACACAAGCGACGGGGCATGAAACGGACCGAGTGAACAAAGGATCAGTGCCGCAGCAAAGCTTCAGGACCAATTGTAGTTGAAACTTATACTGATGCGGTCCTCTTCAGACATATTCATCGGAACCTCGTGCCTCAGCCAGCTTTCCCAAAGCAACACGTCCCCGACGGAGGGCTGAGCATAGTGAAAGGTCCGCAACTCAGCGCGAGCATCCTTGCGTCGGGCCGGAGCAGCCATGAACAGCGCTGAGCGGGGATCCTCCAGTTTTAGCGCACTGGCGCCTTCGGGCATGGCCACATAAATTGTTCCGGAGATGACGGAATGAGGATGTATATGCGATGCATGCATGCCGCCTTCTGGCAAGATGTTGATCCATATATCTTCCAGCTTCAAATCTTTGCCATCTAAATCGAATTCCAGATCCTCGGCAAACGCGGCCACATGCTTGTCAAGAACGGCGACCAGGTCACCAAAAATAGGGAAACGCCAGGGTAGATCCGTCAATGAAGCATAGGATGTATAGCCTGGATAGCCGTTGTCCTCGCACCAATCTTGGCCGGCATCGTCATCCTGTGCGATCGAGTAACAGGATGTTTCCAACTCGGACATATCCAAATTTGGTCCAAAATCGGAAACCGAGGCTTGGTACAATCGAGTTACGAAAAGAGAGGATATTTGCGACATGAGAACCTGATAGACCACCAATCAACCGAATGCGAGTCTGACAAATACGCCCCAGTCACATTCGATGACCAAACACCGTCCCCTGAACTATTGGCAAAGCTTCCCGTCCCGCAGCTATTGTTGCGCCTCTGGATTAGACCGCTTTACGCCCGGGGCTTACGACCTCTTAAATGGTGCGGACAATGCTCACCAGTCGCCAGAACTGCCACCATTGCAGTCCACACCTCGATGTTGCTAGCGACCAAATCCTGGCCAAACCGGGTCTCCAGTTCCTGCCGTCGAGGCCCGGTCAACATGGCGAGTTCTGACTTGGCCTCTTCATAGTACCACTCATTTCGGTTCACGGCATTCACGTCTTCAAAACCAGCGTCAACAAGCGCTCGGACATACCGGTTCGGTGAAGCTGGATTCAAATCTATGTCTTCAAGAGCAATGTATCGCTGCATTTCGGGCGTCGGAGGACCATCGTGCGATATTAGCCAGTCCGACGCAGCAAAAATTCCGCCCGGGCGCAAAACTTCGAACACATTTGCCGCCATTTCTTCCTTGTTGGAAATGTGGACAATGGAATCTTTCGAAAAAACAAGATCAAAGGTGGCTGCTTCAAAAGGGAGAGGGCCTGGTTGCACTTCCAAGATATCTACTCGCCCGGACAACCCTTCGGCGACCACATTTTCGCGGGCGCATGCACATACGGATCCTTCGACGTCAATTCCGATAACTCTTTCAGCGCCATAGTCCCGGGCCAACGATATTGAAATGGCGCCGGTCCCGCATCCGATGTCCAAAACCCGCTGCCCAGTCAGATCCAAACCTACCAAAACCTTTGCGACCTCTTCAGGCCCTCCTGGCGAGAGGTAACCCTTCCCCCAAACTTCCTCCAGGAATGCTGCGAAATTTGCATCGTAGTGCGTTTCTTGAGTGTCAGTCATTGCCTATCCAGTAGGAACAGAATTTTTGCCAGCATGACTCTACTCGCGTCTCTCATCAACTCCCTTCAAGACACATCTCAGTCTTAGATCCTGGTCACCTTGAACTGTGGTGTTGTTTGCCGCCAAAACTGATCAACTTGTCCGATTTAGAATAGTGCAAGAAAAAACACCCTCGGCGAAGGTCGCCGAGGGTGTTTCAAATTTGAAGGACATCATTGATACGATCGATGTCCTGAGCTCAAAACCGGATAGTCACCAGTCTTCGCGGACCACGACGCGTGTCTTTACAGGCAACTTCATCGCAGCGAGGCGCAGAGCCTCCCGAGCGACTTCATCGCTGACACCGTCGATTTCGAACATGATACGGCCAGGTTTGACCTTGCACGCCCAAAAATCAACGGAACCCTTACCTTTACCCATCCGGACTTCGACCGGCTTGGATGTAACAGGTGTATCCGGAAAAATTCGAATCCAGACACGGCCTTGCCGTTTCATATGGCGTGTCATCGCCCGACGAGCAGCCTCAATCTGACGGGCCGTTACACGCTCTGGCTCGGTTGATTTCAGGCCATAGGTGCCAAAATTCAGATCGGATCCGCCTTTTGCCAGGCCTTTGATCCGGCCCTTTTGCATTTTGCGGAATTTAGTACGCTTTGGTTGCAGCATTTTTCAGACTCCTCAGTTCCGGCGTCCGCCGCCAGCACCACGAGGTGCCGGGCCGTCCTGCAATTCTTGGGCCTTCCGATCACGAGCCGATGGATCATGCTCCATGATCTCGCCCTTGAAGATCCAAACCTTGATACCAATGATGCCATAAGCAGTCGAAGCTTCAGCATGTGCGTAATCAATGTCAGCACGCAGGGTGTGCAAAGGAACTCGACCCTCGCGATACCACTCCGTTCTGGCAATCTCGGCACCGCCCAAACGACCGGCAACGTTCACTCGGATCCCGAGGGCACCCATGCGCATCGCGTTCTGCACACCGCGCTTCATAGCACGGCGAAAGCTAACACGACGCTCTAGCTGCTGAGCGATGTTCTCTGCAACAAGTGCCGAGTCCAATTCAGGCTTGCGAACCTCAACGATGTTCAGGTGCAGCTCGCTCTCGGTGATATTGGCAATTTTCTTGCGCAAGACTTCGATGTCCGCACCCTTTTTGCCAATAATGACGCCTGGTCTAGCTGTGTGAATTGTCACGCGGCACTTTTTGTGCGGACGCTCGATGATCACTCGGCTAATACCGGCTTGCTTGCATTCATCCTTGATGAAATCGCGGATCCGCAAATCTTCCAGCAAAAGATCGCCATAGTCTTTGGTATCGGCGTACCAACGGCTGTCCCAGGTCCGGTTCACCTGCAGGCGCATGCCGATCGGATTAACTTTATGTCCCATTAAGCTTGCTCCTCAACCTGACGCACTTTGATCGTGAGTTCCGAGAACGGCTTGAGAATTCGTCCAAACCGGCCGCGTGCACGTGGACGACCACGCTTCAGGACCATATTCTTACCAACATAGGCCTCTGCAACGATCAACTCGTCCACATCCAGGTTGTGGTTGTTTTCTGCATTGGCAATGGCCGACTGCAGGCACTTTTTCACGTCCTGCGCGATGCGTTTGTTCGAGAAAGTGAGGTCCGTCAACGCTTTGTCCACTTTCTTACCGCGGATCATTTGCGCCACCAGGTTCAACTTTTGCGGGCTGGTGCGAAGCATACGGGTCTTTGCCATTGCTTCGTTTTCAGCCACGCGGCGGGGGTTCTTTTCCTTGCCCATGACTTACTTCCGCTTCGCTTTCTTGTCGGCCGCGTGCCCATAGTAGGTACGCGTCGGAGAGTATTCACCGAACTTTTGGCCGATCATATCTTCAGAAATCATAACGGGAATATGCTTACGCCCATTATAAACGCCGAATGTGAGCCCCACAAATTGAGGCAAGATGGTAGAACGCCGTGACCAGATTTTGATCACATCGTTGCGCCCGCTTTCGCGCGCTGCTTCGGCCTTTTTCAAGACGTAAGCATCGACGAATGGGCCTTTCCAAACGGAGCGACTCATGTCTTAGCGCCCTTTCTTCTTGGCGTGCCGCGACCGAATGATCAGCTTCTGCGACGCCTTGTTTTTGTTGCGTGTACGTTTACCCTTGGTCGGCTTACCCCATGGGCTCACCGGGTGACGACCGCCCGAAGTCCGGCCTTCACCACCGCCATGTGGGTGATCGATTGGGTTCATAACGACACCGCGGACGCTCGGACGCTTGCCTTTGTGGCGCATCCGGCCGGCTTTACCGTAGTTTTGGTTCGAATTGTCCGGATTGGATACGGCTCCGACGGTCGCCATACATTCCTGGCGCACCATTCGCAATTCACCAGAACTCAGGCGAACCTGGGCATAACCACCATCACGACCAACGAACTGAGCATAGGTGCCAGCCGCACGCGCAATCTGTCCGCCCTTACCGGGCTTCAGTTCGATGTTGTGAATAATTGTACCAATCGGCAAACCGGTGAATGGCATAGCATTGCCTGGTTTGATATCGGCTTTCTGTGAGGCGATCACCTTGTCTCCAACAGCCAGACGCTGTGGAGCAAGAATGTATGCCTGCTCACCATCTTCATACTTAACCAACGCAATAAATGCAGTTCGGTTAGGGTCATATTCAATGCGTTCAACTGTGGCCGCAACGTCGAATTTGTTGCGTTTGAAGTCAACGATCCGGTAGAGGCGTTTGGCCCCTCCCCCACGTCTGCGCGAGGTTATCCGTCCGGTGTTGTTGCGTCCGCCCGACTTTGTCAGACCCTCTGTGAGGGATTTGACAGGGCGTCCTTTCCACAGTTCCGAACGGTCGATCAGCACCAGCCCGCGCTGGCCTGGCGTCGTCGGCTTATACGACTTAAGTGCCATGCTTTCTGTCTTCCGTAAGCTTTGCGGCGATGTGAACCGCCGCGATGTTTGAGGCCACTGGCCCAGTTTTTAGGGCCCCTAAGGTCCCCGGCTTTAAGGTATTTAGAACAACAGCAAAGCCCCGGACGAATCCGGGGCTTTGCGGATGGGAACTCCTAGGCGAGATAGAACAGGTGGTCAAGCCTGATTCACTCAAACGAAGGCTAGTTAAACCTGCGATAGCCCCGGTTCCCCCAGTGGCGGAAATGTTCCTTCTGTCGGCAAGAGCACCAGTCAAAGACATTCTGACTATAGGCAGCAAGACTAGGTTTATCCGAACAGAAACACTCAACACAAAAACCTTTGGTCCACGACCAATTTCACCAGACCGCCAAGCTCGCGAAACTCGGAAAGCGTTCCCGCCAGAGCGCAGCTTTTACACCTTTTTTCAACATGAAGGCAGACCGCAAATCGGGCATGAAACTTGACCGGCAGGCAAGCACTAACCAGTGCTAACCAATTTTCGCCACCGCCATGCCCACATCGACCAAGCCGGGCCTTGCCTTCTCATGCCTGTATACGCGTAGCTCGTGATTATTGCAGCCTTATGAGGCAAGAACTTGCACGCGGTGACTTTCAACAGGGGAGGACCCTGAAAACCAGTCGGTCTTGGGCCATAAATGCAAAAAAGGGCCCCCGCGGTTGCAGAGGCCCAATCACAAGCATGACAATTGGCTTTTACAAACCTGTCGTCACATCAATAGTGTTACCCTCTTCCAAGGTCACATAAGCCTTCTTGACATCTTTACGACGTCCCAGCTGTCCACGGAAGCGTTTAACTTTACCTTTGGTGATGGTCGTGTTCACAGCCTTAACCTTCACCCCGAACAGCTCTTCAACCGCTTCTTTGATTTGCGGCTTGGAACTGTCGATGTGCACCTCAAAAACAACCGCACCATTTTCAGAAGCCATTGTCGACTTCTCGGTGATGATCGGTTTGCGGATCACATCGTAATGGTCTGCTTTTGCACTCATTTCAAACGAGCCTCCAAAGCTTCGACACCAGCTTTCGTCAGCACGAGCGTATCGCGCTTAAGGATGTCATAAACATTTGCACCCATCGAAGGCAGAATATCCAATCCTTCGATATTCCGGGAAGCCTTGAGGAAACCAGCGTTTACCTCAGCGCCATCGATGACCAACGCACGCTTCCAACCAAGGTTCTTAACCTGCTTGGCCAAAACACCAGTCTTACCCTCAGCCTCAGCCATATCGATGACAACCAATTCGCCCGCTTGGGCCTTGGCGCTCAGAGCGTGACGCAGTCCCAGCTTACGGAACTTTTTGGGCAATTCATGCCCATGGCTGCGCGGAGTAGGTCCTTTGTAAATGCCACCCTTGCGGAAGATCGGTGCCTTGCGAGACCCATGGCGAGCGCCACCTGTGCCCTTTTGACGGTAAATCTTCTTAGTGGAATAGCTTACCTCGGACCGAGTCTTGACCTTGTGCGTACCGGCTTGCGCGTTGTTGCGCTGCCAGCGGACGACACGGTGCAAAATGTCGGCGCGCGGCTCGAGACCGAACAATTCGGCATCGAGTTCGATGTCACCGGCTTTTCCACCGTCTAGTTTGATCACATCAAGTTTCATGCTTCACCGCCTTCTGACGCTACGTCTTCGACCTTGGTCTCCGTCGTTGCGGCCTTGATGGCTGCCGGAAATGGAAGACCCTCTGGCGCCTTCTTCTTTACAGCATCCTTGACCGTAACCCAGCCACCCTTGGAGCCTGGAACAGCGCCTTTGATCAGAATAAGGCCACGATCTGCATCAGTACGCACGACCTCAAGGTTTTGAGTCGTCACACGAACAGAACCCATGTGCCCGGCCATTTTCTTGCCTTTGAACACCTTGCCGGGGTTCTGACATTGACCGGTAGAGCCGTGAGATCGATGCGAAATCGAAACACCGTGTGTGGCCCGCAGACCTCCAAAATTATGACGCTTCATGCCACCGGCAAAACCTTTACCGATAGAAGTTCCACTAACGTCAACTTTCTGGCCTTCCAGGAAGTGTTCAGCTGAAATCTCGGCACCGACTTCAATCAGGTTGTCCGCGGTCACACGAAACTCGGCCAGTTTACGCTTTGGTGCAACTTTTTGAGCGGCGAAATGCCCGCGCATCGCTTGCGAAACGCGCTTGGTCTTTGGCAAACCCGCACCCAATTGGACCGCTGTATACCCATCCTTGTCTGCTGTTCGCTGCGCAACCACTTGTAGGTTGTCCAGTTGCAGAACTGTTACAGGCACCTGCTTGCCATCTTCCAAGAAGACCCGCGTCATACCCATTTTCTTTGCAATCACTCCGGAACGCATATCAAACCCTCCGATTAAGATTGCAGCTTGATCTCGACGTCCACGCCAGCGGCCAGGTCGAGCTTCATAAGCGCGTCCACCGTTTGTGGTGTCGGATCAACAATATCGAGAAGCCGCTTGTGCGTACGAATCTCGAACTGGTCACGGGACTTTTTGTCCACATGTGGGCCACGGAGAACCGTAAACTTCTCAATTTTGTTCGGCAGAGGGATCGGCCCGCGCACCTGCGCTCCGGTCCGCTTGGCTGTATTGACGATCTCTTGCGTGCTGGCATCCAGTACGCGATAATCGAACGCCTTCAGCCGAATGCGAATGTTTTGGCTTTGCATTGCCATTTTGTCATTCCCTTTTCGGGCTTCGGTTGAGAGGTGGAACGGAGGTCATTCCCCGGCCCACATCGAACACTTTGGTCAGTCTTGAATCCGCAAACTCACATGTAGAGAATTTGCGGATACATTTTTCCAGGAAGACCAAACTCATCACTGAGATGATCGCTCCTTTGGTCCCGGTTGGGCGGCGTCAAAATCAGGCGATGATTTTGGACACAACGCCCGCGCCAACTGTGCGGCCACCTTCGCGGATGGCGAAACGCAGGCCGTTTTCCATCGCGATTGGGGCGATCAGCTCTACGTTGAACTTCAGGTTGTCACCTGGCATCACCATTTCTGTGCCCTCGGGCAGCGAAACTGTCCCGGTGACGTCGGTGGTGCGGAAGTAGAACTGAGGGCGATAGTTGCCAAAGAACGGTGTGT
>JAXMOA010000005.1:0-285122 GCA_034670145.1 Marinibacterium sp. | reverse complement strand
AACAGCTTCGCCCGGCTCAAGGATTGGCGGCGCGTTGCAACCCGCTACGACAGGTGTCCCAAAGTCTTCCTGTCGGCATGCGCACTGGCTGCCGTGGTCATGTTCTGGCTATGAATCCTGACCCTAGGCGAGGCTGCCCCTGTCTTCCAACGGATCTGCGATAAAATACCTCTGTTTTTGTCAAACGGACTTCTGGCGGAAATGCCTCTAAAACGAAATCTCCGTGATGCGTCTGAACCACAATTCCCATATGATTGACCCGCGCCCCCCTATGCCCTTGAGTGACGGCAGAGATCGCATTGTCGTCGCGACCGACAACGCTGAAAACAAAGTCTCCAGTTTTAATCATTCTTTCCTCCAAGTTACCTGCAATTTGGAGAGTGTATCAAGTTCTGTTCAATTCGGCGACCTTTCAAAAACGACGGTTTTGCATATAGGCTCAACGCTTTGAATTCGTCACTTTCGGCATGCAGGACCCGCGTGCAAAGGCAGCAGAAGGGAATGGGTGACAGCTACTTTTCGCGTTGTACGAAACTGTCGCGGACGGTCTGGATTTCCTCTTCGAGGTGCGGGCCACGATAGACAAAAGATGTTTCATGCCGGGCGTATTGCCCTTTTCGATCCGCGCTGAGCCAGTTGAATGATCCGCTACAAATGAGCGCCTTGTCGACGACCACGATCTTGCTGTGCAATTTCGGAACGCGGTGAACTGTGACGCCAATCTCGGACAGCATGCGTTCCGTGGCATCCATAAAACTCAGCCCGTCGTTGGTTGTCTTGGTGTTCAGCAGGGGATCGGTAAAGATTTCGATGTCTGCCCCACGCGCGCGCGCCGCCTTCATGGCATCAAGCAAGCCGGTCCTGGCGATCGTCCCTGGGACGACCCATGGACTAACGATCATGTACCCGTGTCCTTCGCCTTTCAACACGTCCAACAGGAAGGCATCGTGCTGGTCTGCGTTCTGAAGCATTTCGATTTTGGGGTTACCGCCAGTCAGATCCTGGCGAGGTGTCGGGGCAAAATCCAGGGCTTTGCCTTTGGCCGTCAAGAACTCTGACAGCAACGCACGAGGGGACCCGCTGCGGGCGGTGGCCAGAGTGTCCATATCGCCAAAAATCAGGCAGCTGTCCTTGGCACGCGATACGGTCACGTTCAACATGCTGGGAGAGGCGTCGATGAAACCGCCATCCGCGTGTTTGGAGTAAACCGGCGAAAAGATCACGACAGGACGTTCGGCACCCTGCAGAGCATGGACCGTGCCGACGGTCATGCTGTTGCGCCCCGACATGGTGATGCCATCGGCGGCGCAGGCGTCCCGGATGGCTTGCACTTGCTGGCCAAAGGGGGTGACGACCCCGACAATCTGCTCCAATGGGCGGCTGTATCGGTCTTCCAACAGCGCGCGGTTCTGCTTTAGCCATGCGGCTATAGTGCTGGCTTCGACGGGGTTGATGCGACTGCCGCCTCTGGTGAAGGCACGGCCTTCGACATGCAAGTACCCCAGCGCGGGAAGGGGGGCGTCCGACGGCGCAGGGCCGCGCATAGGACGCAATTTGCCTTTGTAGCACAGGGCGTTGCTGAACCCGATAATCTCGTCATGGCAGCGACGGTGTTCGAATAGGTAGAGCCCGCGGTCCAGTTCCGGCCAAGGCGCGAACCTGCAGGCCTGCTGTGCCAGTCGCATAGCGCTGCCGCCGGTCGACCGGATGCCGCTGGTGATCAGTTGTTGGGGCACCGCCTCGCCGTGGATCAAGTCGCTGTCCTTCAGGTTGCCGATGTCGACAGGGACGGGCACGGCCGAGATCGGCTCGATCTGTTGCGTGTCGCCGATGACCAGTGCGCATTTGGCCAATGCAAAACAGGCGCCCGCGACCTCGGGCAGCACTTGCCCTGCTTCATCGACGATCAACAGGTCGATGAAATTGTATAGGCTTTCTTTTGAGAATTTGCCGCCCTGAAAGCGGCTGCAAGACAGTTTTCCGGGCAGGCTGGCAAAGGTGGCAACGGCGCAGGGTGTCAGCATCATTCGGCGCTTCCAGCGTGGTGTGATGGTCTTGCGCCCGGTCTTGTCATGCGCGCTGGTGATGGTGCCGAGATCGGCCGCCATGGCCATCAGCCACCGCCCCTCCCAATAGTGAGTAGCGAGCAGGAACAGGTCGAAGCGGGTGCCCAGGTCCGCGTGCCGTTCAAGCGCGTTCAGGTCGTCCGAGCCTCCGAAGGCCTCAGTCGCCTTGCGCCAGGCCATGTCGCTGTCCGCTGCCTGCTGCATGAGATCCTCGGTCCGGGCCAGGCGCTGTTTGGCGGATGCCAGCGCCTTCTGCCCGTCTTTCAGCGCGTCCGATACCCGCTCTTCAATATGCTCAACGCGTTTCATGCCCTGCAAACCATCCAGCCGATCCCCGATCGCCAACCGTGCTCTTAGCGCGCGCTTTCGCTGGACCGAGGGCAGGAAACCAAAGACGTCGGTGAGCCAGGATTCCGAGGCAACATACTTGTCGAGTGCCGCGCGCCCGGCGGTCAGACGGTCCACTCTGTCCTGGCTGGCACGGACTGCGTCTGCTTGCCTGTTCTGCTCTGCCTTTGGATCTTCGCCCAATTCTGCAAGCATGGCTGCGTTGCAGGTGCTGCGGTGGTCTAATGCCGTGTCGATCTGTCGGAGCTTGTCGGCCTCTTCGGTCAACCGATCCCGAAGCTTGTCGACAAACCCGGCGATGTCCGCGCCCTTTTCATCTGGGAACGCCTTGCCCGCCGCGTCCAGCCAAGCGGTTCGCGCCCGTTCGAAGTAAGCGACGGATTCGCATTCTGCCTGGAAGGCCTCTGTCTGGTAGCGCCGCGCGGCGTCCTTGCGCCGGGCGTGCGACGGTAGGAACATGCCAAAGCTCACGATATCTGGCAGCCAACGCCCGGCAAATACGCCTTCGCCGGCGGCAAAATCCTTGCCGAAAGCGTCGATGATATTGGTGACCGCCTGATTGTTCGAAGAGGCCGCGACAATCACCGGCGGATCGCCCCCGGCAAGCGCGGCCTTTACCCAAAGCCCTGCCACTGCAGAGAGCAGCAAGGTTGTCTTGCCAGTGCCCGGAGGGCCGTTGACCGCGATGACTTCGCCATTGTCCGCCGTGTCGAGCCGGGCCAGAACCTGCCGTTGCTGTTCAGCCAAGGGAAAATACGGGTTCGAGTGCCCGAGGCGCCGGGCGAAATCCTTGTCGATACTGTCTTCTGGGGCGATCTTTTGGCGAGGCCATGCGATCTGGCGCAGCAGCGGCGTATTCGGTTCATCGGCCAGCAGTCTGTCATATAGCTCCAATAGTCCGCGTACCGTTGCATGGGCGCCCTCCGACGCCTCGATGAAACCGGTTCCAATTGGCAAATACTGTTTATCGCCAGCGGGCCAGCCGGGCGCCAGAGCATCGACCATTTGGCGGCAATGCTGGCGGTAGTCCTGCCAATTCGGAACAGTCGTTGTGCTGGGGAGGGGCGTTGTGGTGAGAAAAGTGTCAAGCGCTTCAACCGATCCAAGGGCAAAGGCCCCCCGCGGCAATGGAGTCAGCAGGTCGCGTGCGATGGCACTGCGCGTTGGCACGATCCTTCCTGCCTTATCCACAAAGCCTTCTGTGACCACGGGGGCGACGATTTCCGGCATTCCATCCGCGCGCCACGCGGCATGAGAGGTTTTGCGGGCTGTCACCAATGGCCAGAAGCGAACCGAGACTGTTTGAGCCGATCCTTTGTCACGAAACAGTGCCTGGACCAGCTGGTCGGAGAGTTTGCCTGTCGCTAGCGCGTCATGCGGGAGCACCAAAAACCTTTTTTGATCCAGCGCCCGGAACGTCCCTTCGCCCAGCGCGCCATCCGCCAGAGATGCCCGCCAATACTTCAGGATGTTGCATAGTGTAGCGGCCATAAATGGGTCACCGTTGGGCTGTTGCTGGCAGAACGTCGACCGGGTTCAGTGGTCTCCTGACTAGTGGCGCTTTGACGGTAGCAAGGCAAGAGCTGGTCTACTAGTCTACTGTATGTCGACGCGGACCTCTGCAACGATCACCGGACCAATTGTTTACGCCACCCAGTCTTCATGCTGGAATCGCAAAGATTATCCCTAAAGGCGACTACTGTGTTATTGCCGAATGAAACGATGCCGGGTTTCGAATCTGATAGGGTCATCCATTTTTGTGGGAAAATGCCCGAAAAATGTGGAGGAAGATTCGCTATCGTCAACATCCGGCTGTTGGCGTGATTTCAAACCAATATGACGTAAGATCGAACTTGTGCTCAAATTGGCTGGATTTATATTGAAAACAGAATCGTGATCAATTTTTAATGAGGGTTCCTATCATGCGGCTCGCTTCCTTGATGGCTGGATGTTTCCTGGCCGCCCAATCTGTTCTTGCCGGACCTGTTTACGCAGCCGTTTATGAATGTAAGACGCGTCCGACAACCGATGCCGGGTGGATTTCGTCAAAAGTAATGTTCGAGATCCAGGAGAATCCTCTGACGGTTTTTGTTTATGACGGCTATATTGCAAAATACCACGGTGACGTACTGCAGGCCAAGGTGATCGAACGAACGGACAAAAAGATAACCTTTGAATGGGATGTCAAGGATATCAATCTGTCCAATCGGAACCAACGGGTCACGGCCACCTATGTCGCGACCTATTCATTTATCGACAAGGCTTTGCGCATGCGGGTTTACTTGCGAGGGGGTATGGACATGCCGCCGCCCAAAGGAGTGGGCCCCTGTAAGCCATATAAATCAAAGAGCTAACGGAGTTCGCTCGATCCAGCGACCAGTTTGACGGGCGAATCGCATGATATGCAACCTATGCAACCAAGGAAAATACGATGAAACGCGTTTGTAACGCCGGGGTTTTTGCCAAGGGGATCCTGGCCTTTTGTTGTCTTGTCTTTGCTACAATGGCGCAATCCAAAGACTTCTCCATCAAGGGCAAAGAAGGTTTTTATTGCAAATATGAAAGCAGGGATACGGGCGGCTGGATGCCCTATGACGGTTTCTACTGGATCTTCCCGGAGCAAAAGAAAATGGTGATTCTGGATGGTCCTGTCATGGCGGCGAACAATGATCGCGCGATGCTGATCGACATGCAGCAGCCCAATCCCGGTGTCTATGTCGCGCGCTGGTCGCTTGAATTGCGAGCAAGTGGAAATTCCACGTTAACTGCGTTTTATCGGATACGGCTTGATGAACGCAAGGGGCGCGCGCAGATGAGTGGCACCCTCTCCTCTGCCGACAATGAGCCGCGAACTTATGGTAAGTGCACCAAAGAGAAGCTGAAGTAAAAAGCGCCTTTTTGTCGCCTTGTTTCGGATATGACGCCCGCTGCGTTCGGCTCATCGTAAAAAGAGCCGCAGAGCGGTGTTACTTCGGCCGATGGGCTGACCAGTGTCTTACCTGTCCGCCCAGGGCGATGTAGACGCCGGCGGGCAGGTGCGGGATTGCGCCGACGGCCATGCCAAGGTTGAAATCCGCATCTGAATCGCGCAACCGCTCTGGTTTCAGAGCGCCGGTCAGGATGATCACCTTATGCGGGATATCCGACAGGTGCCGGGCGGTCAGATGCAGCGTGTCGGTGCCGTGGGTGATGATGACCCTGTCTGCCTCGGCCCGCAGGACCATCTGGCGGATCGTATCGCGATCCTGGTCGTCCATGTCCGAACTGTCTTTCTGGCAAGCGGTGGCAAAGCTGTGCGGCGCGCTGGTTTCCGCGCGGCGCAGGATAGGGTGGAAGGCCGCTTCGCCGATCACGAAATTATAGGCCCGATTGGTGTCATCGGTCAGGTAATCCTTGTCGATGGTCCCTCCGGTCTGAATGAAATGCAGCTTGCTCATGTTCGGTCCTGATCTTGGGTCACGGCCAGCTTAGAGCAGGATGCGAAACACTTGAAACACCGCTTGTCGTTTAACGCGTTGAAATCTTTGCCGGGGTGCGGGCGGGATCATCCAAGGCGCATGGGGTCACGCGGCCTATTTGGTCATTTGTCCGCCCGAAAACGCAGGGGGGTAGATTGCGATCAGGTCGATGTTCGGACTGGGCGACAGTGCCAGTTTTGAACACAGCGCTTCGGAGGGCGTGTTGCCCTCGCGAATACCTGTGAAACAGGCGCTATAGCCGTATTTCTGCTGGATCGCCTGCAAGGCCATGGCCCCAAGCAACAGCGCGATGCCTTGGCCACGCCGGTTTGGATCAGTGGCGAGCATGCCCCACCAGACCTTTTGCGCCTTGGCGTGGTCCGGGTGATATTGCGCGACCGCGGCCGAGGCACCGACAATTTGCCCCCGCGCGTCCTGTCCTGCGGCGCCGGGTCAGGGGCCTTTGGCTGGGGCGGGGGCCTGTGTGGTGGCCCGTGTGGTGGCCTGTGTGGTGGCCTGTGTGGTGGCCTGCGTGCGGACAGGGGAGGCAACCGGAATCAGGAACCCGTCAAAGAACGCCGCCACCGCGTCATGCGCCTCCAGCGGCAGCACCTGCGCCACGAACTGGTCCGGGCGCACGATCACCAGCGCGCCGCGCAGACGGTCAATGCCGCGATGGTCGAACAGGTCGGGGCCGTGTTTCAGATCGGGGCAAAAGACCTTTTCATAGTCGATCAGCCCGTATTTGCCTTTGCGCGGCAACAAGGCCTTGGGCAGGGTCTCTGGTTGCAGATCGCGGTGCGCGCTCTGGAATACGGCGCGCAGGTCGAACAGGCTGTCAACGTCGTCCTGTGGCGGGGTGAAGCGCGGCGCCAGCCCATCAGCGACATAGCTGCACAGTTGCGCGACTGCGCCCTGTTCCTGTCCGGTGTCGCCGCTGGGCGCAAAGGCGATCAGGCGCCAGCGGCCATCGGCCCGCAGCGTGTGACCCAGCTGCATGGGGCGGGCATCGCCCAGCCGGATCACGGGGGCGGAATGAAACCGCATACCGACGCGATAGCCAGCCGCCAGCGCCTGATGCTGATCGCTGCCGGTCAGCAAAGCCGGATCATAGCGGGTTTCGATGCCAGCGGTATAGCGGCCATGCTTTTTGAAATACTTCTGAAACTGCGCGGCCTGCGCGGCGTTTTCGGGTTTGGCGCTGAACAGGCGGGCCATGTCCTTGTCAAACTCGATCAGCTCCTTGGCCTTGGCGCGGCGCTCTGCCGAGTAGGTGTCCAATACGTCCGGCCGGGCCTGCCCGCGCAGCACAGCGGCCAGTTTCCAGCCCAGGTTAAATGTGTCGGCCATCGAGACATTCATCCCCTGACCGGCTTTCGGACTATGGGTGTGGCAGGCGTCGCCGGCGATGAACAGACGCGGTATCCGCGTGCCCCGCGCCTCGGCCGCTATATCGTCAAAGGCATCGCAAACCCGTTGGCCGATTTCATAGGCCGACCACCAGGCCACCTCATGCACCTCCAGCTGGTAAGGCGCGAGGATCGAACGCGCCTTTTCGATCAACATATCCGCCGTCACATTGCGGTCAGCGGCCCGTTCATCACCCTGCAGCGCGTCCAGTTCGATATACATCCGCACCATGTAGCCACCTTCGCGCGGGATGATGAGAATGCTGCCATCTTCGGCAGACTGGATTGCGGATTTCAGCCGGATGTCGGGAAAATCCGTCACCGCCAGCACGTCCATCACCCCCCACAGCTGGCGCGCGGCCTCGCCCCTGAGCGTATGGCCCATGGCGTGGCGCACCGCACTGCGCGCGCCGTCACATCCCACCACAAACCGCGCGCGGATGGTTTCGTGGCGCTCTGGGTCCTCCAAACATCGAAAGGTCGCTGTCACCGGATAATCCGGCGCGTCCGTCCGGATCAGCTCGATCAGTTCACGGTTGTAATCCGGCTCCAGCCGGTGGGCCGACTGCCGCATCGTTTCGAGGTAAAAATCATGCACACGGGCCTGATTGAGGATGACATGCGGCATCTCGGACAGGTCATCCTCCACATCCTGAATGCGGTCCGCCCGGCTCAGCCCGGTGCCATCGGCGCCGGGGCGCCAAAAGGCGACCTCGTTGACCCAATAGCTTTCCTTCAGAACCTTCTCGGCAAATCCAAAGGCCTCGAACATCTCCAGCGACCGGCAGGCCAGTCCATCGGCCTGTCCGACCTCCAGCGGGCCGGGTTTGCGCTCTGTGATCCGGGTGGTGATCTGGGGAAAGGCAGCCAACTGCGCGGCCAGCGTCAGGCCGGCAGGGCCACAGCCAACAATCAGCACATCGACAGCGTCAGGCGCTTGGGCCGCCGCGGGCCGGGCAGCGCGGCGCGCGGGATCGCCGCTGTTGAAACCGTTCAGGTGATATTGCATTTGAGATGGCCTCAGTTAGTGTGTATGCATACTAAATAGCGGACGCCATCTGCGTCTGTCAAGATAGTATGTATGCATATCAATTAGCGGACCGCAAAATGGCGCCAACCTTGTTCGACATGCCCGGGCACCTGATCCGGCGGCTCAACCAGCATTCAACGGCTGTGTTTCAGCAGCGGTTGAAGGCGGCGGGCCATGACCTCACGCCGGTGCAGTTTTCCGCGTTGGCGCGGCTGGCCGATGCGCCGGGGATTGATCAGGCGACGCTGGCCGGGCAGATCGCCTATGACCGGGCCACCATCGGCGGCGTTGTCAAACGGCTGGAGCAGAAAGCCCTGATCCAACGCCAGCCCAGCGAGACCGACAGGCGCGCCTTCAACCTCTATCTCACGCCCACCGGAACCGCATTGCTTCAGCAGGTCTGGCCCCTGGTGGCGGCCCTGCAGGCGGAAATTCTGTGCAACCTGTCGGATAGCGACCGGGACGCGCTGGTTCAGCTGATGCAAATGGTATTGCGGATCGAGGATGCCCCCGCATGACACAGGCACATGACAGGACCCGGAGCATGACACGATGAGGCCCGCCGGCAGAGACGAAACAGACTCGCTGTATTTCACCTACCCGCAGTTCGAGGCACCGCAGCAGCCGCGCGATCACCTGTCCGGGCCCGTGCCCGTGGCCATTGTAGGGGCTGGCCCGATTGGTCTGACCGCCGCATTGTCGCTGGCGAAAGAGGGCATCCGCTCGGTCATCCTCGAGGCGAAATCAACCTTCAATGACGGCAGCAGGGCGATCTGCGTCGCCCGCTCCAGTTTTCACATCTTTGACCGTATCGGCGCGGTTGACCGGTTCCTGCAAAAGGCATTGGGCTGGACCACCGGGCGCAGCTTTTATCGGGGCAGGCAGGTGCTGGAGTTCCAGATGCCGGACAGTGCGCAGGAAAAATACCGCCCGATGTACAATCTCCAGCAGCAATATATCGAGCAGTTCCTGTGGGAGGCCGTGGCGCAGGAGCCCCTGATCGAGCTGCGCTGGCAGAGCCGGGTTGTCGCGACGCAGGATGTCGAGGCGGGTGTCCGCCTGACGGTGCGCGACCCGCAGGGCAGCTATGCGATGACGGCGGATTGGGTTCTGGCGGCGGATGGCGCGCGCAGCGAAATGCGCAAGATGCGCGGCCTGCGTTTGCAGGGGGATAATTACGAAGGCCGCTATGTGATTGCCGATGTGCAAATGGCGCATGACTATCCGACAATCCGGCGCGCCCTGTTCGACCCCGATTGCCGGCGCGGGGCCACAATCCTGATCCACAAACAGCCCGACAATATCTGGCGCATCGACTACCAGCTGGCCGAAGGCGAGGATGAAGCCAAAGCCGTGCAGGAAGACACCGTGCGGGCCTCGGTCACGGCGGTGCTGGAAGAGATCGGCTATGACGGTGACTGGCAGCTGGAATGGTGGAGCATCTATTCCGCCAATACCCTGGCGCTGGAGAATTACCGCGACGGTCGGGTGTTCTTTGTCGGCGACTCGGCGCATATCGTGCCCATCTTTGGGGTGCGCGGGCTGAACAATGGGTTGGCGGATGCCCATAACGTCGGATGGAAGCTCGCCTGGGTGGTGCAGGGCAAGGCCGCACCGGCGCTTCTGGACAGCTATACACCCGAACGGCGCGGCGCGACGCTGGACGTTTTCGCCAATGCCTCCAAATCCGCGCGCTTCATGACGCCGCCGACGCGGGGGCTGGCGCTGATGCGCGATGCGGCGCTGAACCTGGCGCTCAGCCATCCGTTTGCCGGGCAATTGGCCAATCCCCGGCAAATGACGCCCTATACCTATCAGGACAGCCCGGTGATTTGCGACGATGACCCCGGCTTTGTCAGCGGCCCCGCCGCTGGCGCCATGCTGCCCGAAGCGCGGCTGACAGATGGCTATCTGACCGAGCGGCTGGGGCCCGGATTTTCGGTGATCCTGTTCAATGCGGATCTGGCCCGCGCGCTGATCCTGCCAGAGGTCACATGCATCCTGCTGGACGCAGACTCTGATCTGGCGGCGCAGCTGTCCGCCGGACCGGCCAGCGCCTATCTGGTGCGCCCGGATCTGCACATCGCCGCGCGCTGGCACAAGGCCACCCCCGACGCCATCCGCGACGGGCTGATCCACGCAACCGGAGGGGCCCGCCCATGACGCCAGCCGATGTCGAAACCGTTTACGATCGCCTTGCCCTGACCATTGACCGCGTCGGGGCGGAGAAATCCGAGCTGTTCCTGGCCAAGCTTGCCTTGCTGTTGTCGCATGAGATTGGCGATGCGGCGCGGGTGGCAGAGCTGATCGAAGCGGCAGAGCGTCATCTGGACGCGTGATCCTGCCTCAGTCTGGGCTGTTCTATCGCTGTTCCAGGCCCGTGGCCCGCTCAGCGTTTGAATTTGATGCTAAAGCTGAAGCTGTAGCTTGCCTTGGTCAACCCTTTGGGTGCCTTTGCAAATCGGCCAGACCGCTTGACCGCTCCGATGGCCGCCTGGTCAAATTCCGCAAAGCCAGAGGATTTGGTCAGGCGGACCGATAGCAATTGTCCGGCGGGCGATACCCGGATGCGCAGATGCGCGGTACCGCGTCCCTTTGCGCCCCGGGGCAGGCGTTTGTTGCGTTCGATCCGTGTGCGAATTCTGCCGCCCCAGACCGCGATCAGCTTTTTCTCTTTGCCCTTGCCGATGGCCTTGGTCTGACCGCCATTGCCGGCCTGCTGTGTGCCGCCCTTGCCCGCGGCCTTTTGCGCCGCGCTGGCGGCAGAGGCTTGGGCCTTGCGCGTTGCGGTTTTGGCCTGAGGTTTGGGTTTCGCCTGAGGTTCGGCCTGAGGTTTCGCCTCTGGTTTCGCTTGCGGTTCGGGTTTGGGGCGGGCCTTTGGTGGGGGCGGGGGCGCATCAGACGGCGGGGCGGGCGTGGGCGGTTCTGCCTGGGCCAAGGGGCGGGGCGCGGTCGGGCGCAGGACCGGCGCGCGTGGTGTTTGGGGCAGGGCGACATCCGGGGTCTGCGGCGTTACCGGCGCGGGGCGCATCGCCTGCGGAGCGGGCATGACATCGGGCGTCGGCAGTTCCAGCGGCGCGGTGGTCGCCGGATCCAGGACAGGGGGGCGGGGCTGTTCCAGCGGGGGCAGCGCCGCAATCCTGACCTGCGCGCGGGCCGAATCCTCGGCTTCCAGCATCGGTCGCGGCGGGGTGTCGGCCGCGTCGGGCGTGGGACGGTCCGGGTTCTGGATGGGCTGGCTCTGAACCTCGGGCGGTCTGGTCCAATCGGCCAGGACCTGCTCGATCTGGGCAGAGGACCCTTGCAGGGTCACAAACGCCGCGCCCTCAACACCGCCCGCATCGCCACCGCTCTGGCGGCCCGCAGCCCCCAGCGCCAGATGCAGAGCCGTGGCCAGGGCCACAAAGGTGGCAAATTCGACCTGACGCCTCATTGCCGGGCAACCACGACTTCGATGCTGGTCAGCCCGGCGCGGGTCAGCCGCCCCATGACCTGGGCCAGCCGCTCACCCGGCAGCCCGGCGTCGATCCGGATTTGCAGCACCCGCAAGCGCTCGGCCTGCGCGGCGAGCGCGGCAAACGCGGCCTCTCCCACGTGCTCTTCGTATTGCAGCGCCCCGTTCTGGCCCACATACAAGGCTACCGGAGACTCCGCCTCAGGCTCGGCGGCGCGGGATGCGGTGGGGCGCGTAATGCCAAACGGATCAGGCGGAGCGATATGCGCCGTCATCAAAAAGAACACCAGCAACAGAAATACGACGTTGATCATCGGCACGATGGATTCGGGCCGGGGCTTGCGCGAGGTTTCGCTAAAATCCATCCGTCACTCCACCAATACCAGAGAGGTGAACCCGGCGTTTCGCAGGGCCTCGGACAGAGACACGATATGCTGCACGGTCGCGCCCTCGCCACTGCGCAGGATGATGGTTTGCCTCGGCGTTTCCATCACGCGCTGCAAGGTGGCGATCAGCTGATCCTGCGAGGTGGCGATGCCATTCAGGCGCAGGGAATCGGCATAGATGTCGACCAGTTTGGGCGCGCCCGAGAAATCGCCACCAGAGGCGGCCAGCGGCATGGGCAGGACGTTCTCTACGCCAAAGCGGGACGCCAGCATGAAGAACACCAACAGCAGAAAGACCACGTCGATCATCGGTGTCAGGCTGGGCTTGCGCCGGTAGGATCTGGGGCCGGTAAACTGCATCGCCTATTCCGCCGCCAGCCTTTCGGTCTGCGCGCGCGCATGTTCGGGCGGCTGCTGATCGGACTGCGACTGGTGCACAAAGATGCGCGCGGCGGCATCCTCCACATCGCGGCGCATCCTGTCGATCACCGCTTCGAACCAGGTCAGCGCGGCAGAGGCGGGAATCGCAACGGCCATGCCCGCCGCCGTGGTCAGCAGGGCCTCCCAGATACCGCCGGCCAGCATCGAGGGATCTGCCCGGCTGCCGCTTTCCTGAAGGGCCTGAAAGGCGGCGATCATGCCCATGACCGTGCCCAACAACCCCAACAAGGGCGCGACGGTCGAGATCAGCTCCAGCGCGCGCAGCCCGGTTGTGGCCTCGGCCAGCTGGTGTTTGGCGACGCGGGTGGTTTCTTCGCGCGCGGCGTCTTCGGGCAATGTCAGGCACGATTGCAGCGCGGCCGAGACGACCCGGGAGCGCAGGCCGCGACGCTGATGGACCAGGGCCAGCGCCGCCCCGGCCCGATCCGCTTCCCACAGGGTCACGGCGCCAAAGGCCTTGCCGCGCGACCAGGCGCCGATCCGCGCCAGCCGCCAGATCTTCCACAGGATCAAGGCGAGGGTGATGACCGACAGCACAGAGATCGCCCAGATCGCCGGGCCGCCTTCGCGCAGGAAACGGGCCGCATTCTGTGTTGCGCCCTGCGCCGCATAGCTGGGGGCATGCAGGGACGAGGGCAGGAGGCTGCGCAATGTGTCAAACATCGCCGCCTCGGGCGCGACCATGGATGAGGTGTCCCCGGAGGTTGACTGGGATGCGGGCTGGGAGGCTGATTGAGGCGCGGGCAGGGCGGTCGCGGCCTCGGGGGCGGGGTCGCTCGGCATTGCATCGGCAACCGGATCTGTCGATGCGACGGGCATATCGGGCAGGGCCGGGGCCGCCATGGTTGGCGCCTGGATGGTGGCCTGAGGCGCGGTTTGTGCCTGCCCCTGATCCGGGGTCCAGCCCAGCAGGGCGATCCCTGTGATCAGGGCGAGCGGCGTGACAGATGCCCAGCCGGTTCGGCCTTGGCGATTTGAAATCCGAATGCAGTCATTCATGTGCAGGCTCCAACCCTTGCGTTGACGCGCCTTGGGTTCCTGACAGAGCCGCCCGACACACCGCCGCAACAGGCGGCAGGGGCGGACAGTAGCGTCAGGCCCCACCCCGGGCGGGGTGGCGGAGAGCGCGGTTTTCACCCCGTGGCTGGTAGCGGGCTGCATTGGCTGGGAAGCAAAATTGGTGTTGAGATATTTTGACTGACTAAAATTGTCAAGTAATACGCGCCAGCCCGGACCCCACGACAGGCCCGGACTGGCGCAAGCGCCTTAGAAAACGGCCGTTACGAACACACTGGCATACCGCCCCGGGCCTTCGATCTGATCCATCGCCCGATAGGATTTGTCAAAGATATTGCCGACTTCGAAGTTCAGGTTCACGTTACGTGTCACCTGAACCGACCCGCGCAGGTTCAGCGTGGTCCAGCCCGTTGTCTGATCGACAATGGCCCCGCTGTTATCGCGCTCGGTCGCGCCGCTTTCGCCGCGCGCGAACAGATCCCAGGTGCCGCTCAGACTGTCGGTATACCAATCCCCGCGCAGACCCAGATCGCCGCTCCAGTTCGGGGTGCCGCTGTCTTGTGTGGTGAACCCGTTGGCATATTTGAATTCCCGGGTCACATTCGAGACGCTGACATAAGGGCGGATGCCGCCCCACCAGTTCGGATCATATTCAGCGGCCAGCTCAAAGCCCCAGCTGTCGGCAGCATCGACGTTCTGATAGATCGAACTGCCGCCCCCAATGCCGACCGTGGTGATGTAATCCTCGGCCTGGGTGTAGAAGACGGCCGCATCCAGAACCAGGTTGGACCGGTCGATCCGCGCCCCGATCTCGAAGTTGGTCGAGGTTTCCGGGCGCAGGCTGGGGTTGCCGATGACAATACCACCCGCCCCGCTGGATGTCAGATACAATTGGCTGAGCGAGGGGTAGGTATAGCCCTGTGACAGGTTGGCCCGCAGGATGGTTTCTTCGTTCAAGGTCCAGACCAGACCGGCTGCCCCCAGCCCGCGCCCATCGCTGTTGGATTGTCCCGGCTGGGCGGTGCCATCGACCACATAGCTGTTCAGACGGCTGCTGACATCGTAGTAGCGCAGGCCGAATGTCCCGGTCAGGGCGCTGTTGAACTCGATTTCATGCTGACCAAAAATGCTGGCCGTCTTGGTCGACGCATCGGCCCGGCTCTGGCTGGGCGCGCCGGTGGTGGGCACGCGGGTCTTATCCGTGACCAGCCCGTCGTCTTCGTATTCAAAACCGACCACGGTGCGATGCCCCGGCGCGAACTCCATGTTGGCAACCGCCTTGAACCCGCTTGTTCTGGCCTTGTCATCCGAGGTCGAGGTGACCGGCGGGCCAAAGGCCACATAGTTGATGAACTGGCGATCAATCGTCTGCGTATAGGCATCCACCTTGAGCGCGGTCAGCCAGGGCGTCAGGTCCACGCCTTCGTAAAAGGCGCTGTACTTGCGCATGTCGCGCTTGGGCAGGTCGATGGTAAAGGACGGACCAAAGCCGGTATAAACATCCGCCGACAGATCAAAATCCTGCGCCCGGACACCGACATAGTGATTGCCAAACCGATACCCGGCAAAGGCGCTGATATCGCGATCCGCACCGCCAGAGGGCACCAGCGGCCCGTTTGGGGTCACGCGATCGCCCAGCTCGGATTTGGAGTAGGACAGCCGATAGTCGAAATTCCCAACCGTCCCGGCCAGGCTGGCAGAGCCGCGATAGCCTTCGTTGGCGCCCAGATACCCGCCGCTCAGCGTCACCTCGGCCGGTTTGTCCGCGCCACGTTTGGTGATGATATTGACCACCCCACCTATGGCCCGGTTGCCCGACACAACCGAGGAAGAGCCCCGGACAACCTCGATCCGCTCGATTTCGGTCGGCGAAATCAGGATCGGTGTGCCATAGGTGGTGTGATCCGAGATGCGCTGCCCATCAATCATGATGGCAACACGTTGCGAACTTTCTCCGCGAATGCTGATGCGTTCGATCCCGGATTCGGTAACGCGCACGCCGGGCACATTTGCTAGGATGTCAGCGACCGATTTGGGCGGGACCTTTTTGATGTCTTCCTGCGTGACAACCGTGACCGACGCCGGGCTTTTGAAGACCTCGGTGGGCAGCCCCGTGCCACTGACGGTGATTTCGCCCAGCGAATAGCTTTCGTCCTCTTCCAGCTCTTCCGCCATAAGGGGAAATGCCGATACCGTGGCCATCAGGATGGTCGGCACCAGCAGATCCGTTGTTTTCCAATCTTTCATGTCATGTCCCTTCGCCTGGGGGCGGATACCCCACGTCACTTGCCGAACACCCGTTTTGGGGGGTCGGTTTTTTGTACCTGGCATGGGCTGGGTGTATGGTTTGTGCCGCTTTTTTCGCCATTCTTGCGGGCGAATCTCGGCATATCCGCCTGACCTAGAGGATGCGTGAAACAAATACCATAGTTTTTTTGTCGGAATTACATTTTCACCACTTGATCTGAACCAGACTAGGCAATATCCGAGGTCCAACGAATTCGCGGCAAGCCACTTGTTCTCTTTGAGGCACCACCAGCCAGACGCGTTTCCTCATGAAAGTGAAGGAGAGGCCAATGGCTCTGGACGCACAAATTACCCCTTCGGACATTCGCAATGCACGGCGCGACAATCCCAAACCGCGCGAGCGTGATTTTGCACAAATCACCGGCATCTCCGAGGCGCAGCTGCTGGCCGCGCATGTCGGGCAGGGGGTGACGCGGATCACAGCGGATCTGGACCGCCTGATCCCGGCGGTGTCGCGCCTGGGCGAGGTGATGGCGCTGACCCGCAACGAAAGCTGCGTGATCGAAAAGGTCGGGGTCTATGACGATTATCGCGGCGGCGCACATGCGGCGCTTGTGCTGAACAAGGACATTGACCTGCGCATGTTCCCCAGCCAATGGCAGCACGGATTTGCGGTGGAAAAACCGCTCGAGGACGGGTCCATCCGGCGCTCTGTCCAGATCTTTGATGCGGCGGGCGATGCGGTGCACAAAATCTACCTGCGCGACCCCGCCCAGGACGCGGAATGGGACGCGCTGGTCGCGCAACTGCGCGAGGATGACCAGTCAGAAGAGCTTGAAACCAGCGCGCGCGCGCCGGTGGAAGGGGCCAAGGGCGATCCGGAAAGGGCCGCAGAGCTGCGCTCGGCCTGGGACAAGATCACCGATACCCATCAGTTCCTGCAAATGGTGCGCAAGCTCAAGATGAACCGCCTGGGGGCCTATCGCATCGCCGGGGCGCCCTATGTGCGGCCATTGGCACCCTCTGCGATTGGCACGCTGCTGGAACAGGCGCAGGCGGCAGAGCTGCCGATCATGGTCTTTGTCGGCAACGCCGGCTGTATCGAGATCCACACCGGCCCGATCCACAGCCTCAAACCCATGGGGCCATGGCTGAACGTGCTCGATCCCGGGTTCAACCTGCATCTGCGCAACGACCATATCGCCGAGGTCTGGCATGTGACCAAATCGACCCGGCGGGGGGATGCCATCTCGGTCGAGGCGTTTGACAAAGAGGGGATGCTGATCCTGCAAATCTTTGGCGTCCTGGCCCAACCCGAGGCCGCCGCGCGCTGGAACACCCTGGCCCAGGGGCTGCCGACCCTGAACGCAGAGACAGCCCCATGAAACAGGTTTTCTCTCAACGCCTTGTGCAACTGGGGCTGGCGGCGGTTGCGGGCCTGTGTCTGGCCCTGCCGGTCCGGGCCGATACGGCGCAGCGCATTGTTGCGGCTGGCGGCTCGATCACTGAAATCATCTATGCGCTGGGCCAGGAAGACCGTTTGGTGGCGCGGGATACGACCTCGAATTACCCCGAAGCGGCGCGGGCCTTGCCCGATGTCGGGTATGTGCGGCGGCTGTCTGCCGAGGGCTTGTTGTCCATGAACCCGGATCTGATCCTGGCCGAGGATGGGGCAGGGCCGGTGCAGGTGCTGGATGTGCTCCGCGCCACCTCGGTCCCGGTTGTCACGGTGCCGATGGGGTTCGATCGGCAGGCCGTCGCGGCCAAGATTCAATCGGTGGCCGCCGCGCTGGATGTGCCGGCCGAGGGCGACAGGCTGGCCACGCAGGTGCTGGAAGAGATCGACGCCGCCGCCGCCAACAGCCCGCTGACCGGCAAACGGGTGATGTTCGTGCTGGCCCATCAGGGCGGGCGCATCATGGCCGCCGGGCAGGACAATGCCGCTGACGCGATGATCCGGATGGCCGGGGCAGAGAATGCCGTCACAGGGTTCGAAGGCTACAAGCTGCTCACAGATGAGGCCGTGCTGAGCGCCAATCCCGATGTGATCCTGGTGATGAACAGCCGGCCGGGCATGGATCTGTCGGATGAAGCGCTGCTGTCGCATCCTGCCGTGTCGCATACGGTGGCGGCGCAGAACGGGGCGATCCTCCACATGGACGGGATGTTCCTGCTGGGCTTCTCCGTGCGCACCGGCGCGGCCATTGGTGCGTTGGCGCAGGGCTTGCAGGATGTTGGGGGCTGAGCATGGCGATATGGTCCGACGGGATAGGGCGCGCGGATCATGGAGACCGCAGCCATAGCGCACGGCGGGTCACGCTTGGCCTGTGCCTGCTGCTGGTGGCGGTGTGCCTGACGGGGCTGGCGGTCGGATCCTCCGGCACCTCACTATGGGAGGCTTTGTTCCAGCTGGCCGGGGGTGGCGTGGTCTCGATGCGCGATCATATCGTGTTGTGGGACATCCGCCTGCCACGGGTGTTGATGGGCTGCCTGGTGGGCGCGGCGCTGGCGGTCTCTGGGGCAGTGTTGCAGGGGCTGTTTCGCAATCCGCTGGCGGATCCGGGCATTGTCGGGGTCAGCGCCGGGGCCAGCCTGGGCGCGGTGACGGCCATTGTTCTGGGCGGGCTGCTTCCCTGGGCGGGGCTGTTTGGCCCCTGGCTCGTCTCGGTGGCCTCTTTTGTCGGCGCATGGGGCGCGACGATGGTCTTGTACCGGATCGCCACCCGACAGGGGCGCACCTCGGTTGCAACCATGTTGTTGGCAGGCATTGCGCTGGCCGCGCTCGCCATGGCGTTGACGGGCCTGCTGGTCTATCTGGCCGATGACACGCAGATGCGGGATTTTACCTTTTGGAACATGGGGTCGCTGGCCGGGGCCAGCTGGGCGCGATTGACCATAGCGGCCCCGCTGATCCTGCTGCCGCTCTGTCTGGCGCCGCTATTGGCGCAGGGGCTGAACGCCCTGGCGCTGGGCGAGGCAGCCGCCGGGCATCTGGGGCTGGACGTGCAGCGCCTGAAACAGGCCGCCATTCTGATCGTGGCCGGGGCAACCGGGGCTGCGGTGGCCTTTAGCGGCGGCATCGGGTTTGTCGGCATCGTGGTGCCCCATCTGATGCGGTTGCTGCATGGGCCGGATCATCGGTTCCTGTTGATCAACTCGGCGCTGCTGGGGGCGGGCCTGCTGGTGCTGGCAGATCTGGTCAGTCGCACCATCATCGCCCCCGCCGAGCTGCCAATCGGGATCATCACCGCCTTTATCGGGGGGCCCTTCTTTCTCTGGATCCTGCTGCGTCAGCGCAGCATCGTGGATATCTGACCATGCTGCGCGCCCGAAACCTGACGGTTCACTATGGCAAACGACAGGTCGTGCATGGCATTGATTTTGCCGCCGCACCCGGCCAGCTGACCGCGATTGTCGGCCCCAACGGATCGGGCAAATCGACCGTCCTCAAAGCGCTCAGCGGCGAGCAGCCCTTCTCCGGGCAGGTGCATCTGTCAGGCCAGGACGTCGCCTCCGCCCGATCCGCCGATCTGGCCGCCCGGCGCGCGGTGCTGCCTCAGTTTACGCCGCTGGCCTTTCCCTTCACCGTGCTCGAGGTGGTCCGCCTGGGGCGCCGCCCCGGCCTGTCGCAGAATGGCGATCAGATCGTGCAGGCCGCCCTGCGCCGGGTGGGGCTGAACGGCTATCAGGGCCGCCTGTTTCAGCAGCTCTCGGGCGGTGAACAACAACGCGTGCAGCTGGCCCGCGCGCTGGTGCAGGTCTGGCAACCCGTGGGCGAGGATGGGCCCAACTGGCTGCTGCTGGACGAACCTGTGTCGAGCCTGGACATCGGCCACCAGCTGCAAATCATGCAGGTGGCCCGCGATTTCGCCGATGCCGGCGGCGGGGTGGTCGCGGTGATGCATGACCTGAACCTCACCGCCATGTTCGCGGATTGCGTCACGCTCATGTCCGCGGGGCAGGTCGCGTCGCATGGGCCGCCAGAAACCGTCTTTGCGGACCAGATCCTGTCAAAGGCCTATGACTGCCGGATCTCGGTCAGCATCCCACCGGCCAAGGGCCCGTTCATCCTGCCGCAATCGGCCACATGGCCGGGATGAGCCCCCGCCATTCGCCCTAAAATACGATCCGGGTGCGCAGCCCCAACAGGACAATATCGTCGTTTGTCGTGTTGAGCAGCGGGTTTGAGATGAACTGGATGGAAGGGGTGATTTGCAGCCCGGGTGAAATCGCAAAGCGATAGAAGGCCTCGGCGGTGAACTGGCGGCCTTGTATGCCTTTTGCCTCGGCCCAATTGAGCCCCAGTCCCGCTCCATCCGTGTTCTGCCCGTAATAGGACACCCCGACCGAGAGCGACCGGTTGTACAGCGCCGCTGTCCCCTGGCTGACCCCCGCCCGCAGGAAGGGCATCCAGGTATTGTCGATGAACCACGCCGCCGAAATGGCCCCGCCGTAGTCCTCGGCGCGGCTGCCATCATTGGCGGCGTCCGCGTGCCACAGGGTCAGGTGGATATTGTCGAAATAGATCCGGTCAAAGCCGCTGGTATAGCCGATCTCCAGGCTCTTGAAGAGGTTGCCATCCGAAAACACATCCAGATCCGGGGCGGTCGGGTCAGCGTTTGCATCCGCGACACTGCCCACCGCGTAAAAGTTCTGGCCCAGCTGGACCCCGCCGGCAATGGCAAGCCCGGGGTTGGGGGCGTTGATGGTCGGGTTGGTGTTGAAAGACAGGTTCTGAAACGCCGTATAGGGGCTGACCGCGCCATAGATGTCCAGAAAATCGGTGACATCCAGCTGCCCGGCCTGAACGGTCCATTTGCCGTCCGCCGCGCGTTGGGTCCAGAACAGATTGGTGAGCATGGCGCCAGTGTCATTGAACGCCGTCCCCGAAATGGACAACGCGCCGCCGTCCAGACCCAGGGATTGCGGCGCCACAGCGGTGTAGGCGCCCCGATGTTCCAGCTTGAAGGTCAGCGATCCACGCTCGGTCGCCTGCCAGCTGCCATAAAACCGCAAAATACCGCTTCCGGCCTCTCCGTCGCCCAAGGTGGAACTCGACGATTGCAGCAACGTCAAATAATCAAGGTTGAAGCGAAAGCCCCGCTCGGCCAGCCTGTCTTTCCAGTTGAACCACCCCGGCGCGATGTTGCGCGGAAAGTCAGAGCGAAACTGCGGGTTGCTCAACCCATCCCCCGGTTCCAGTTCCGCCTGAACAGAGGAGGGTCCACCCAGACCCTCGCCAACCACCGGCGCAGCCAGGGCCAAGACCGCACCCGCCGATGCGATGGTGCTTAAAACGCGCGACATCATCTGCACTCTCAACTCCTGTGTTTCTGGATACGGGAACAACAAAGGCCAGCTGGCCGGGGTTTACCTATACCCCATTTCTGCAATCCGTCCTTGGAATATTTGCACGCCGGACTGTCCGGGTTGCCCGATCACGGCACCGGCGCCAACTTCACCCGCGCCTTTCGCACCTGGACCGGCAAGTCTCTGCGCGACATCCGCCGTGGCTGAGGGGGGGCCATCAATCTCGATGCTGACAAAACAGGTTTTTTCAGCCACACTCGGACCTCCAAGAGACTGGTGATTTCAAAACATGCCCCAGCCGTTCATCTCGACACGCACCATGGTTGGCCTGGAAAAGGGCGTGGCGCTCTGCGTCGGGCGGCAGGCCACGGGCCTGGCAATGGTGGACGAGGATATTCCGGCGGCGGCCTTTGAAACCCATCGGGCCTATATCCCACAGCTCAATCAACTGCGTTTCTTCAAACGTGTGGCCGCCGCGAGCGGTGTCGAGAACCTGGCCTTTGCAATCGGGCGGGATGCGTCGATCGAAAGCTATGGGGTGTTTGGGGCCTATGTTGCGTCTTCGGCCAACTTCGGAGAGGCGCTTCAGGTCACGCGCGCGCTGATGCCCTATCACGCGTCCCACGACCGGCTGTCGGTCGAGCGGCAGGCAGACGAGCTGCGGCTTGTCTATCATGCATCGGTGCGCAATGCGGTTGGCTACAGGCATTATGCGGCCCTGGCTGCGACCGTGATGTTGAGCATTGGGCAGCCCTTCTTTGGCATCGGGTACCGCCGCGCGGTCGAGTTCAATTTTCCTAAACCCCGCGGCGCTGCCGCATATGAAGACTACTTTGGCTGCGACGTGCGCTTTGATCGCCCAGAGCTGGCCGTGGTGTTCGACGCGCAGGCCGCCGCGCATAAACGCACGGCCGAGGTTAAAACCCCTGTGACACTGGCGGATGTGGCACGCGATGCGTTTTGCCCGGCCCCGCGGGATCTGGTGGGGGCCACCGGATCAATTGTGCGGGCGAATGTCGCGGGGGCGGTGAGCATTGATCAGGTGGCCTTCAGCCTGGACTATTCAGAGCGCACCCTGCGCCGCCGGCTGGCCGAATATGGCACGTCTTTTCGCGACATCGTCCAAAGGGTGCGAATCGAAACCGCCCGCGAACTGATCACGCAGAAAGATCTGACGATCATGGAAATCTCCAAACGCGTCGGCTATGCCTCGTCCTCGCATTTCACCCGGGCTTTTCGCCAGCAGACCGGCATTTCGCCGGTGCAGGCCCGGGCGGCTTTGTTCGGATAACAGATTTTGGCCGAAAATGGTCGCTCAGGCCGTGCGTGGCCTAGCCAGGGTTTCAAAGACCTAGGATAGTTGCCGACGTTGGACGCAGACGTCCATCGTTTTGGTGCCTTTTGTGGCGACTAAAGTTCCAGGTTTTGCTGACCTTTGCTCTGTTCGAGCGCGTGCCTTCAGCAAGTGAGTGCCACAAGGCAGCTTTCGAGAAAATTCGCGCGGAACAGAGGAGAGTTTTATGCGCCAGAAATGGAAACGAACAGGGGCGGCCCTGGTCATGATGATGTCGGCCGGATGGGCCGGGGCACAAGAAGTCCCGCCAATGGCAATGACAACGCAGATCCCCGAAGGGGTGACCACACCGGACAATATTCAGACCCGCGTCGGAGAGTTGAACTTCTTTGACGGCGTGCCCGACACCGAATCCGCGCAAAAGGTCTATAACCTGCTGGACTTCACACATGCCTATCAGGCGTTTCTGGACGGCACCAAGATCGCGTCGATGGATGGCATCCGCAAGGGCATCCTGGAATTCGGACCGGCCAATACCACCGCCGTCCTGTTCGAAGAGCTGATGGATTCCAAGGCGCTGTTCCTGACCGCCAACACCACCAGCGTCTACATGTTCTCCTGGTTGGAGATGGCCGACGAACCCATGGTCATCGAAACCCCGCCCAACGTGCTGGGCTTTGTCAACGACCACTGGTTCCGCTATATAACCGACTTTGGAAACCTGGGCCCGGACGAAGGCAAGGGCGGCAAGTTCCTGATCCTGCCACCGGGGTATGAGGGCGAGGTGCCCGAAGGATACCACGTTGCGCGCTCCAACACCTATGGCAACTGGGTGATCTGGCGCGGCTATCAAAAAGACGGATCCACCGCCGATGCGGTCAACAACACCAAACAGTTGTTCCGCATCTATCCTTTGTCGCAAAAGGACAATCCGCCGGAAATGACCTTTGTGAACGCCTCGGGCCAGTTCATGAACACGATCCATCGGATGGACGACAAGATCTTTGAAGAGATCAACGACGTCGTGCAGGCCGAACCGCTGATGGGCGAAAACCCCGAACTTCTGGGCCATCTCGCCGCGATCGGCATCGTCAAGGGCCAGCCCTTTGCGCCGGATGAACGGATGCGAGCCATTCTGGATGCGGCGGCCAAGGCCGGTTCGGTGACGGTCAAGACCGTGATCTCCAAACCGCGTGATCCGCGCTTTTACTGGTATCCCGGCGAAAGCTATTGGCAGACCGCATTTCCGGGCGGCGCCTATACCTGGGAACTGGACGGTGTTTCGCTGCAAGACATTCGCGCGGCCTTCCATTTCTATGCCACCGGGATCACTCCGGCGATGGCTTTGAAGGCGGTCGGCAAAGGGTCGCAATATGCCTTCACCTATCTGGATTCCAACGGCAATCCTCTGGACGGGTCCAAGACGTACAAGATAAACGTGCCGGCAAATGTTCCGGCCAAGGATTTCTGGTCTTTCACGCTCTACGACAACCAGACACGTTCCATGTTGCAGACCGATGCGCAGTTCCCTGCAATCGGCAGCAATGATGACGGGCTGGTCCAGAACGAAGACGGCTCTTTTGACGTCTATTTCGCGCCCGTGGCCCCAAAGGGCAAAGAAAGCAACTGGGTCCAGACCGTGCCCGGCAAGGGCTGGAACACGATCTTCCGCCTCTATGGTCCGCTGGAATCCTGGTTCGACCAGACATGGCGTCCTGGAGAGATCGAGCTGATGACCTACGCGGGCGCAGATACCGCCAGCGCCACCTCTGACGCGGAAACAGCCAAGGAGATTTCGCTGCGCATCACCGTTGACGGGCGCGTCTCGATCTACGGTGTGCAGTTTGAAACAGGCTCCACCGCGATCCTTCCGGGGTCCGAAGGCACATTGGCGGCGATTGCCGGGATGATGGCAGAGCTGCCGGATCTCAACATCGCAGTGGTGGGCCATACGGACAACGTGGGGGGCTATGACGCCAACCTGGACCTGTCCAAACGGCGGGCCGATGCGGTTGTGAGCGAATTGGTCAGCAGCCATGGCATCGACGCCAGCCGCCTGTTTGCCGCCGGAGCCAGCTTTCTGGCCCCCATCGCCAGCAATGAGACCGAGGAAGGGCGCAGGCTCAATCGTCGGGTAGAGCTGGTGCGCGCACCATAAATCGCACCCGGGCGAGGCTATATGCGGCCTCGCCCGGGGCAAAAACCTGCGCGAAACACCCGATCAGAGGGCTGTTTTTATCCTGTGTCTGACATGGTTTGTGTCCTTTTTGCCACGCGCAAAACCTCCGCTTTTCCCCAGTCTCACCGGCCTTATCACCGGCCTTTGAAACCTGCGGCAGCGCCCTGAGCGGGCCCACCCGATGCCAACGCTTGCAAAGCGCCCGGATCACGCCTCGCCCCGGCTGTGCGCGGCATGTTGGTCGCCAGGGGCATGGCCTGGCTCATGCCCGCCAATACCCGCCCGACCCATCGGCGCCTTGGTGCCTCCCGGCAACGCAACGCATTGTTTTGCGCCGGGATAAACCGTTTTGGCAGGAAGAGTCAGTAAGGCATTGTAAGCCATCAACAATCCCCTCTTCGCGCATCCCATCGCAGTCCGGCCAAAGCCTCTGTTTTTCAGGTCCGGGCAAGGGTTCCAAGACTGGCCAGCGGATACATCCGCCGCTACCTGCACGGCCGCCCCGCGCGCAGGACACGACAAAGGCATTCCCCGCCCGGCCTTTGCGCCCTGTCGCCTGCAGTTTCAGACCCGATGACATCGGATTTTCGCAGCGTGCCAGAGCCGCTGAATACCCCCGCGCATCGGGCCAACCGGACGCCCGCAACACGGGGCGCTCACCGCCGCCTGACCCGGATCGCGCAGGCGATTTTTCAGCGACTCTTGAAAGGCTTGGCAACCAGCAGTACAAAAATTTCGTGGCTCAGATTTATTCGTTCAACGGGGAAACCGGTGAAGTGTTCGTGAGAGCGCTGGTGGGCGAGGATTTGACCGGGTGGACCTTGATTGTTTACGATCAGTCGGGAAGCGGTTCGGCGCCTGTGGATGGCGCGGTTGTTGATACGTCAACGCCTTACGGAACCGACCCGAGCGACGGTTATGTGTATTATTTACAAGCTCTCGATCCGTTCAATTCTCCGTCCGGTCAACGCGACGCGCTTGTACTGGTGGATGACTCAGGAGATCCCGCCGACGTTGTCGGCTGGGGCAAGGATGACGATTTCGATTTGATCGGCGGACCCGGCGACGGGGTCGAAATTGACCCCGGCAATGGCAACTACGCGCCCGGGGACGGTCCGTGGTACTCGGATGGCCCCCCATGGGACACCAATCCCAATCCGGTTGTCCCAACGGGGGACCTGACCCCGCTGCCGCCGCCCTGTTTTGCGGCAGGGACGTCGATTGCAACGCCAGATGGGCAGATCCGGGTCGAGGACATGCAGGCCGGTCAAATGGTCAACACCCGGGATGGTCCGAAACGCGTGGTATGGATCGGCCGGGCCAAGGTGGTCTTTGACAACCAGGCGGCCGAACGGCTGCGGCCGATCGTGTTTCGCTCAGGATGTTTTGGTCTGGCGCGCCCCAGCAAGGATTTGCTGTTGTCACCGCAACACAGGGTGTTGTGTCAAAGCTCCCAGTGCGAGCTGTTGTTCGGAATGGGGGATGTTCTGGTCCCGGCGAAGTTCCTGCAAAACGGCGACACCATTCATGTGGCGCAGGATCTGGACAGCGTCGAGTATTTTCACCTGCTGCTCGAAGGGCACCATGTGGTCAAATCGAACGGGATCTGGTCCGAGAGCCTCTTGCTGGCGGATTGGGTCGTGAACGCGTCGGCCTATGCGGCACTCGCAGAGTTTCGGACGCTGTTTCCAGAAAAGCAGAGCCAGCACAGCCCGGATGCGTGCCAACCTCGTCATCCTGTCCTGCGGGATTTCGAGGCCACGCTTTTGACCGAGTATCAGCTCGCCAGCTAGGCCCGGCATCGGTTGGGTGCGATGCCCCGGTCCAAAGGCCACTGCTGACGCCCCGTATCGGGGCAGGGGGGACAGCGGCCCTTGTTTTCTGCCTCGCCTGCTATGGCGCGGCGGTGCAAAGGGTCATCCGAACCCCCACCGGATCCATCCCGCTCAGCACATCTCCATCCTGCTGCAGCGTGTCATTCGACAGCGCAGAGGTGTCATGGGCGATAAGCTCATAGCCAACCAACCGCGCCATATCTTGCGGCGCAGGCGGCAGCCCCGCGCCGGCCCAAAGGTTCATCGCCAGCCGATGGGTATTGGGTTTGCCCGCGCTCATATCGGCAAATCCCCAGCTGTCCAGCGTCAGGTGACGCTCAAATCCGAGGCTCTGGAACCAGTCCAGCGCCGGTTCCAGCGCGGGAACCTTCAAGTGCAAATGCGCCAGATAGCTGTCATCCGCCATAGGGGCCATCAGGTCGGCCCCCCTGGCATGGGCCAGCTCTGCACGCACGTCCAGCGGCCCGCGCCCACTGTGCGGATTGCCGTCCGCATCATATAGCGTCAGACCCCGGGACATGTCGCCATAGCGGCCAAAACGCTCTGGTGTCTCGTAGGTGATTTCTATCTCCAACCCATCCGGATCCTTCAGATACAGCGATTTCGCCATCAGGTGATCGGTCGGGCCCACGGGCACATCCAGGTGGATCAGCCGGGCCAGCATACGGGAAAACTCTGCCTGACCACGCACGCCAAGCGCCACGTGATACATGCCCGAAAAGGGCGCGGCCACCGGTTTGCTGGCGCCGGGATGCAGGACGATCAGGGTGCGTGTCGCCGTGCCCAACGCCACGCCTGCGCCGCCATGCGCCCGCTGCTCCAACCCCAAAGCGGTGCTCCAAAAGTCAACGGCGCGGTCAAGGTCTGTGACCTGCAACTCCACAGCGCCCCAGGACAGGCGGTCAATCGCAAGAGCTTGGTCAGTGGCGGCAAGCGGGGACATATCGGTCATTTCAGAAAGCCTTTGAAGGACAGAAGGAAAACAAGGAGGGCAAAACAAGAAAACCGCGCCCCGACATCAGCCGCCGGGGCGCAGGTGGCATGGATCAGCCGCGTGGGGTGATCGGTGCCTTGTTGGTGCGGCCCCAGATGACCAAAGCGGCCAGCGCGAACAGGACGGCATTCATCGGCAGCACTTCGAATTCACCACGCACTGTGTGCACGCCCGCAGCCAGCACCATGATCACGGCCAAACCTGCGGCCGCCAGCTTGGTCAGGTCAGGCATGATGCGCGTGGCGCTCGGCAGGATCAGCCCCAGCGCGCCCGCCACTTCGGCCAGTCCGATAAACTTGATCAGGATCACAGGCGCGTTTTCGGCCCACATCATGCCCATTGCCGCCAGATCAGCGGCCGAGGAAGAAAGCTTGGTAAAGCCCGCCATCAGGAACATTGCCGCCAGGGCCACCTGGGCCACCCACAGGCCAATGTTCCAGGGCTTGCTGGATTGAATCGGGTTTGTGTCAATTGTTGTCATGTCGTCATCTTTCCCGGGATCACCCGAACATCTGTTGCGTTGGTTGTGTTGTATTGTGATGAGGGGAACATAACGCTTTCCATATGGTGTATCATTAGCCTATTCATTGACATACCATTCACTGTGAGTTGATCATTATGGATACCCTGCTCAGCCTGCGTGTGTTCGCCGAGGTCGCGGAACACCGGAATTTCGCCGCCGTCGCACAGCGGATGGGCCTGTCGCCGGCGATGACCAGCAAACATGTGCAACATGTCGAGGCCCGCGTGGGCGCCCGCCTGTTGAACCGCAACAGCCGCAATGTCAGCCTGACCGAGGCGGGGGCCCAGTATCTGCGCACCGTGCGCCCCCTGATCGAGGGGCTGGCAGAGGCCGAGGCGCAATTGACCACCGATGCCCTGTCTCCGCGCGGGATATTGAAAATCTCGATGCCCGTGTGGCTGTCCAACCCGGCCTTTGCACGTATCCTGGCCGCCTATCATCAGCAGAACCCGCATGTGCGTTTTGACCTGGATCTGAGCGGTCGCAAGATCAACATGGTCGAAGAGGGCATTGATCTGGCGCTGCGCGTGGCGTTCAAACTGGACGAAGGCCTGATCGCGCGCAAACTGGCAGAGGTGACATTCCAGCTGGTGGCGGCACCGGCGTTTCTGGACCGGTTCGGGCGGCCCGAAACGGCAGAGGATCTGCACGACGCGCCGCTGCTGGCCTATGCCCAGGTGGCACCGGACGGGCGGATCAGGTTCGGCGGGGCAGAGGGGCTGGACGTCAAACTGCGCCCGGTCATGGTGAGCGGCAACGAAGATATCCTGCATCACGCGGCCATTGCCGGCATGGGGTTTGGCATGTTGCCGAATTGGGCCACGCGGGATGATCTGGCATCCGGGCGGCTAGAGGTCGTATTGCCTGGCTTCCCCTGGCCGAAACTGCCGATCCAGGCGATCTATGCCGATCGCAGCTATATGCCGGCCAAGGTCCGCAGCTTTCTGGACTTTCTGGCCGGGCCAGAGGGGGTGGTGGCGGTCGCACATCCATCCGGCTCGTCAGGCGGGCCGCCCGCCCACCCGCCCAAATAAAACGACCCTAACAGACCAGCCTGAAACGGGCCGCTGACCGGCCCATCGCGCGCCGTTTGGCCCTCATTGGCCGCCCATGTCGTGCACCCAGACCTCTGCCTCTGGTTCATGCGGGGCCTGCGTTCCGTCCGTGGTCGCGCCCAGCCGCCGCGCCACGGCCTGCGACCGCACATTTGTCCGGTCAATGTAGCTGTGCAGCCGACCCAGCCCCAGATCCTCGCGGGCCCATGTCCTGACAGCCATCCCGGCTTCGGTCGCAAACCCTTTGCCCTCGGCCCCCTCGAACAGATGCCAGGCCAGCTCTGTCTCGGGCCAATTGGAATGCCGGATCAAACCCACGCGCCCCACAGGATGCCCCGTCTGCTTTTCAACAACCATAAAAAAGCCAAAGCCGTGCCAGTGCCCAATGCCCGCCAGAAACCCGAACCAGGCCTGCTCCTCGCTCACTGTCTCTTCCAAAGCGACCATGGACGGGGCGCTGGTCATGAACCGGGTGAAGCTGGGCAGATCCCCCTGTTCGGGGCCACGTAACACCAGCCGTTGGGTGGTCAGCACGGGGGCAGATGTCAGCATGTGCATCGCGGGCCTTTCCTGTTGCGGCATCCGGGCGGTATCCGGCAACCGCGACGACACCACGCGCGCCCGCTCATTTCAACTGCGCAAGAAAGGTTTCAGCCGTCCTCAGATGTTTTGCCCGGGTCTCGGGCGTCATGCGCGCGGCACTCCGGCACATCATGGCCCAGCGCGGGTTTTGCGACAGCGCATCGGAATGCTTGAAGATGAACCGCCAATACAACCCGTCCCAAACATCCGCCCAGGGCCCTTTGCCCCAATGGCTCATTTTGCGAATGTAGTTCGAACCCGAAAAATAAGGCTTGGTCGTGATCAGTCCGCCATCCGCATGCTGGCTCATCGCATAGACGTTGGGCACCATCACCCAATCGTAACTGTCAACGAACATCTCCATGAACCAGCGATAGACATCCTCCGGTTCGATTTCGCACAGGAACATGAACCCGCCAATAACCATCAGCCGCTCAATATGATGGCAATAGCCGGTCTCCAAAACCCGCCGGATGGTCTCGTCCAGCGGCTCAATGCCCGTCGTCGCGTCATAAAAGGCCGACGGCATGGGACGATGATGCGCCCAATGGTTGCTGCTGCGCATCCGGACGCCCAGGTCTTCGTATGTGGCCCGCATGAATTCACGCCAGCCGATGATCTGGCGCACAAACCCCTCGACCGAGTTCAGCGGGATGTCCTTGCGCTCTGCATGTTCCAGCGTCGCATCCAGGACCTGCCGGGGCGTCAGCAACCCGATGTTCAATGCCGGGGTCAGCACCGCATGCCAAAGCCAGCTTTCGCCCGCGACAATGGCATCCTCATAGTCCCCGAACCGGTCAAACCGTCTCTCCAGAAACTGCGAAAACCACTGCGCGGCCGCGTCATGAGACGTCGGATACCAGAGATTGTCCAACTGGCCGATGGCCTCTGGAAAATCGGCCAGGACACTGTCCCGCGCCGCGCGATCAATCTGATCATGGGCCGGCCAATCCATCCAGGGCAGGCGATCCAGCAGCGCCTTTGGCACCTTCTTGCGATTGTCTGCATCAAGGCTCCACTGCCCGCCCCTGGGCTGGTCCCCCTCCATCAAGACATCCAGCCGCCTGCGCTGGAATTTGTAAAACTCGGCCATCGACCACCGCTTGCGCCCGCTGGACCACCCTTGATTGTCATCGCTGGTGTTCAAAAAGCCGGGGGATGGGCGCATATCCAACCTGATCCCCGTCGCACCGGCAGCCCGGCGCAGGCGCCGATGCGCAATGTCATCCACCGGATCGGCCATGACAGCCACAGTGATCCCCTCAGCCGCCAGCTGTTGAAACAGGCGCAAACAGGCATCCGCCCGCCGGTCATAGGCGAAAATAGCGGCATCGACGCCCTTCGCACGCAGGCCCTGTTGATACCGCCCCATGCTGGCCCGGTGCAGCCACAGCTTTTGCCGGTGCATCCGTGCGGGGTACTGCGGGTCACCAAAGAACAGAGGGTCCTCAAAAAGAACGACCTTGTCAGGCTGATCCCCCAATGCCGGATGATCGGCAAACAATTGATGTGGCAATAAAATTGCAGCTGTGGGCAAGGCGTCTCTTCTTTTTCAAAGGGGCGATCAGCCCGTTAAATTCAGGCCGCGCAGAAGGGTCGGTATCTTTTTGCGCAGCGCAAAGAACCCCGCCTTGGCATAGGGCCAGGCTTGCGCATCATAGGGGCGCATGACACGGCAAAGACGGATGCCAGCGGCCTCCAGTTTTGGCTCTGCCCGGTCCAGACGGGCCCGCGCCGGACCGACGGGGGCATAGGGGGTTGCAATCGCTTTGACCCCGCATCGACCCGCCGCCTCAACCATGGCATCGCTCCAGTCATCCGCTGTTGTCGCACATACCCCAAAGCGCTCCAGCGCATGGTCCACTGCGCCCCGTGCAAACGCCGAAGCAGCCGATCCCATCGGTTGCGGGGACCGCCCAGAGGTCGCCAACAGGCCCATGACCCCGGCAGGCGGCGCCGAAAACAGATCTGCTGGCGCAAGATCCTCTTCAGTCAAAAGCAACAGGTAAGGCGCGCTAATGGTTTCCTGTGGTAGAGGCAGCGGGACACGCGGATAAACAGCGGTCTCGATCAAAGGCTCTGCCACGGTCGCCAAACCCGTGGGCCGAAACCGGCCTTCTGTGTATCTGGCGATATTGTCAGGCCGCGCCAGATAGGTCTTGCCCTTGGTATGCAACCCGGCCACCCAGCGCCAGCTCAGCGTGTTAGAGGCCGGATCCCCGTCCAGCAGATGACGCAGAAAGAAATCCGCGCCCAGCTCCCAGGGCAGGCGCAGCGTGAAAATCCAGATCGAGGCCATCCACATCCGCGCGTGATTGTGCAGATAGCCGTTTGAAACCAACTCTTTGGCCCAATGATCAAAACACGCGAACCCGGTATTGCCGCATAGGGCATCGCGATAATCCGCGCGCAGGCTGGCATTGCTCTCCAGCAGGTGGAGCGCCCTCACAAGGCCCGTTTGATAACCGGCCCAGACGCCCGGATGCTGTTCCAGCCACCCCTTGAAATAGGTCCGCCAAAACACCTCTTGGATGAACTTTTCCGCAGCGGCGGCACTATGCGCGGATAAAACCCGGGTCAGAACCTCTTGCTCTGTCACCAAACGATGCCGCAGCCAGGGCGACAAGCCCGAGACATTGCTGCGCCGGGCAGGGCCCAGGTCGGCGTTTCGGGTGCTGGCATAGTGACGCCCGCAGCGCGCCACGAACTGCTCCAATCGCCTTTGGCCCGCCGCCCGCGTCGGGTCAAACCGGACCCATTCGTCAGGCGCGTCAAATTCCGGAAACGGATCCGTCATCCGCCAGCCCGGCATCGTTTGGAGCAATAGATCACCTCTGGCCAGACCTTTTCCCATTTCTTGCGCCAGACAAAAGGGCGCTGACACACCGGGCAGATCTTCCGGGGCAATTGGGATTTTTTGCGCATCTTCATTTGGCCTCTCCAAACGGCAGGCTCAATTGGGCCGGGTCATTGGGCGTGGCGCGTTTTCGTCGGGTGGAATGCCCGGCTTTGCGGCTTGCATGTTTGACAACAATGGCCTGCGCCTGTTCGCGGAAATCGGCACCCCGCCGGATGGCCCAAACCCTTTCCCGCGCCAATCTGGCGGCCTGCATATGGTCAAAGACGCGCGCCGGATACCGATGCCCGATCACCGCCTGCGCGTTGTCCGCCTCCCAGGGCGCGTGCAGATGCTGATCCGCCACCTCCGACAGTTCCGGCAACCAGCGGCGGACAAAGACGCCATGCGGATCCTGATCAAACCCTTGCTTCACCGGATTATAGATCCGCACCGTATTGATCCCGGTGGTGCCCGATTGCATCTGAACCTGGCTCCAGTGGATGCCGGGCTCATAATCGACAAACATCCGCGCCAGATGCAGCCCTGGCGCGCGCCAGTCCTGCCACAGATGATAGGCGGCAATCGCCATCACCATGGCCCGCATTCTGAAATTCAGCCAGCCGGTCGCGTGCAAGCACCGCATACAGGCATCCAGAAACGGATAGCCCGTCTCGCCCCTGGACCAGGCCGCCAGCAACATCGCATCCGACACCTGCGGACGCAGCCCGTCATACAGCCGATGCAGGTTCTCAAATTCAATCCGCGGCTCGTCTTCGAGCTTTTGAATGAAATGACAATGCCAATGCAATCGCCCTGAAAACGACCCAAGCGATTTTCGCCAGCTTTTGGCCTGGGGCGGCAAATCGCGCTGCCGTGCTGCATTGGCCTGTGCGACCTCGCGGACCGACAGCGCCCCCCATGCCAGATAGGGCGATAGCCGCGAACAGGCCCTCGCGCCGTCCAGCGGGCTCGACATCGCCCGTTGATAGTGCTCGCCCCGCGACGTCAGAAAGCTGTCCAGACGCTCCACACCGGCCCGGCGGCCTCCGGGCTGCCGAGACGCGCAAGGGTCCGGTTGCAGATCCAGATCCCGCGCCGTGGGGATTTGCCCACAGTCGATCTCCACAGGGGGCAGCCGGGGCGCGGGCGCCACCGGTTGCGCCATTACCTTGTCCCAGCGGCCGGCCCAGCCATCCCGGGACGTGATCCCGCGCCAGACCCCGTGGTTCTGAACCTCCTGCCATGGCACACCCTCGGCGCGGCACCACGCAGCGACCTGCCGGTCCCGCCGGTAGGTCCAGTCGTTTCCGGTTTCTTCATGAGACCACAGCCCCTGCAAGGCCCCGCGTCGCTTCAGCTCGGCCAGCACATCCACCACCGCGCCGACCCGCACCACCAACGGCTGACCCAATCGCCCAAGGTCATCGCGCAGCTCGGCCAGCGTTTCCGCCACAAACGCCCATTGCCGCAAGGATGCATCCGGTTGCTGCCACAGGGCCGGCTCAACAACATACAGCGGCAGAACCGGACCGGCCACGGCAGCACGCGCCAGGGCCCGGTGATCCGCCACACGTAAATCCCGTTTGAACCAAACGACTTGCAAGCCCACCCCACCTGTCTGATCTGTCAGCAGCCCCTTGAATGAGATACGCGAGCGCCCCGGTTATGGATCACTTTCGACCGCGCGCACCACGCGCCCACCACGCGGCCCGCCTCCGGCCCATCCGGCACGGGCCCCGGCGGCGGTTCAGGGGGCGGCCCCGGCACAGGTTTTGAACCACTCCGCCACATTCAAAACCGAGGCCTTGTTCCTGGCCGCACGGGCCACCAGCAGGTAAAAATCGTTTTCACCCGCATCCCAGGGCGGGCCAATCTCCACCAGCCGCCCCGCCGCCAGATCACTCGCGACCAGAAACCGACTGACCAGAGCGACACCCTGTCCCGCAATCGCCGCATCAACCGCAAGCGCCGTCTGGCTCAGGCGCAGACCCCGTGGCGAACGCTCCTCTACGCCAGCCTGCGCCATATACCTGGGCCACAGGTCATGGGTGTCATGGATCTTTGCCAGTGCCGACAGCGCCTCAACCCCCGACCGCCCCGCCGCGCCCGGGGCCAGCTGAGGCGCGGCGACGGCAACGACCTCATGTTTGAACAACCGCGACGCCTGCAACGCCGCACCAAACGGCGGCGATCCCTGGCGCACGGCCAGATCAATCCCGTCACTGTGGAAACTCGACACTTTCTCGGTCGCCAGAATCCGCAAATCAATACTCGGATAAGTCTCTGTAAATTTCGGCAAATTCGGGATCAGCCATTTTGCGGCAAAAGAGGGCGTGACACTGATCAAAACCTTGTCCGGCTCTGGTCTCAACTCGGCCGTCGCGGCGCGCAGCCCGGCAAAAACCTCGGCGATCCGGGCATGGTAACTGCGCCCGGCGGATGTAAAACGCAAACCCTTTGGCACCCGTTCGAACAGGGCCAGGTCCAGATGGGCCTCCAACTGGCGCACATGCTGCGCCACGGCGCCTTGGGTGACGCCCAACTCATCCGCCGCCGCGCGAAAACTCAGCCGCCGACCGGCCGCATCAAAGGCACGCAAACTGTTCAGCGGGGGCAGGTCCGTCATTTCACGATAGTATTTCTATTGCCAGACAACATCAAATTTCAGTCGCAATCGAACCTAGTATATAATATTTTCAGGCTGTTGATAGAGGATGAGACATCATGACAGTAGAAAAAGTAGCGTTGGTAACAGCAGGCGGCAGCGGCATGGGCGCGGATGCGGCCCGCAAACTGGCCCAGGACGGTTTCAAGGTCGCAATTCTGTCATCCTCCGGCAAGGGCGAGGCGCTGGGCGTCGAACTCGGCGGTTTTGGCATCACCGGCTCCAATCTGGATGGCGAGGCATTGGCCGCGCTGGTTCAGGGCGCGACTGACCGCTGGGGCCGGATCGACGTTCTGGTCAACTCTGCCGGCCATGGCCCCAAGGGTCCGGTGCTGGAGATTTCGGATGAGGATTGGCACAAGGGGATGGAATACTACCTGATGAACGTGATCCGCCCAACCCGGCTGGTCACGCCGGTGATGCAGGCGCAGGGGGCAGGGGCGATCATCAATATCTCGACCTTTGCCGCCTTTGAACCTGATCCGCTGTTCCCGACCTCGGGCGTTTTCCGCGCCGGTTTGGCCGCCTTTACCAAACTCTTCGCCGACAAATACGCCCCGGACGGTCTGCGCATGAACAACATCCTGCCCGGCTTCATCGACAGCCTGCCCGAAACCGAAGACCGCAAGGCGCGCATTCCGCTGGGCCGCTACGGGCGCGCGGCAGAGGTCTCGTCGCTGGTCTCCTGGCTGGCCTCCGAGGACGGCGGCTATATGACCGGTCAAAACCTGCGCATCGACGGCGGGCTGACCCGCTCTGTCTGAGGCCGCCGGGTCATCCCGCAGGGGCTTGGGTCAGCGCTTTGACCAGCGCGTCCCATTGGATGCGCGTGACAGCCTCCTGGCTGGCGATGGCCCAATAGCTTTCGTGATGCTCCAGGACCTGACCGTCCAACCGCACCAGCCGCCCTGCGCTCAGCTCTGCCGCACACAGCGGCAGAGACCCCAAAAGCACCCCCATTCCAGCCCGCGCCGCCCCCAGCGCCGACAGGAACGTGTCGAACCGCAAATGCGGCACCGGCGTTGTCGCAATACCAAAGGTCGAGGCCCAGCTGTTCCAGCCGGGGCGGGGGCCGGCACAGGCAATGCGCGGCCAGTCGCTCCAATGGCCGCCACGGCCCAGCAACGCCGGAGCCGCCAGCGGCGCAATCTGTTCATCAAACAATTGCACCCGGTGATCATGCGGCCAGTCGCCCGCGCCATAGCGGATGCGGATGACATCATCCATGGCGGCGTCATGCGCCCCCAGCACCATGGATTGAACGGTGATCTGCCCCTCGGCAATGCGCCCCATATCCCCCAGACGCGGCACCAGCCATAAATCAATCATCGACTGGCTGGCCGAAATCGTCAGCTGCCCCCGACCCGTGCCAAACAGAGCCTCCGAACTGTCCCGCAAATTGGTCAGCGCGCTCTGCACATGCGGCAGCCAGGCCTCTCCCTCCACCGTCAGCTCGATCGCGCGCGCACGCCTGTAAAACAACGCCACGCCCAACCGCTTTTCCAGCTGCCCGATCCGTTGGCTGACCGCCGGTTGCGTCAGGCCGGTTTCGGCGGCGGCAGCGGTGAAACTGCCACAGCGCGCAGCGGCCTCAAAGGCACGCACCCACTCCAGCGGCGGCATTTTGAAGGGACGGTCAGGCATTAGAAAAACATAGGCTCAGTCTGTTAATCTCTAATTTGATCTTATGTCAGATGGCTGCGATCCTGTCGCCAGCAAACTGCAACCTCAGAGCTTGATCATGACATCCGTTACCGTAGATCCGTCGGGCCTGTCCCTGACATTCAAAACCGCGACCTCTGCCCATCGCTTCCATGCGATCTGGCTGCGCGACAATGCCAGTGACCCGCAAACCCGCGCCGCCGGCAATGGGCAACGCCTGATCGCGCTGCGCGACATACCCCCGCAAACGCACATCGCCGCCGCCCGCCTGCACAACAGCCTGCTGGAGGTTCGCTTTGAGCCGGAGGACAAGACCGTCACCTATGACCCCGACTGGCTGCTGGCCCATGCCTACGACAAACCCGCGCCCGCAATGCGCGGCTGGACCGCGCCGGATGTGGTCGAATGGGACGCGGGCCTGATGAATGACGTGCCCACAGGCGACTTTGCAGAGCTGTCACGCGATGCCGCCGCCCTGCGCCAGTGGCTGGCGCAGGTGAACCGCTATGGCTTTGGCAAAGTCACAAACGGACCGGTCGAAAGCGGCGCGCTGTTCCGGATCGTCGACCGCTTTGGCTATGTGCGCGAAACCAACTACGGCCGCCACTTCGAGGTCCGCACCGAGGTCAACCCAACCAACCTCGCCTTCACCGGGCTGGGCCTGCAGGCCCATACCGACAACCCCTATCGCGATCCCGCACCAACGGTTCAGGTGCTCTACTGCCTCGAAAGCTCGGCCGCCGGGGGCGACAATATGGTCGTCGACGGCTTTGCCGCCGCCCGCCGCCTGCGCGACGAAAACCCGGCCTATTTCGACGTGCTGGCCGACCATTGCGCCCGCTTCGAATACGCTGGCGAGGCCGGCGTCTGCCTGACCTCCCGCCGCCCGATGATCGAGCTTGCACCAGATGGCGAACTGATCGCCGTGCGCTTCAACAACCGCTCCATGGCCGCCGTAACGGACGTACCGTTTGACCAGATGGACACCTATTACGCCGCCTATCGCCGCCTCGGAGAGATCATCGACGATACCGCGATGGAGGTGACGTTCCGCCTGAACCCGGGCGAGGCTTTCGTTGTCGACAACACCCGCGTCTTGCACGCCCGCAAAGGATACGCGGGCAAGGGAACGCGCTGGCTGCAAGGGTGCTACGCCGACAAGGACGGCCTGCGCTCGACCTATGACGCCATGTGCCGGGCACACACCGCAGAGGCCGCAGAATGAAACCGGAAATCGACAGCCTCAGCCGCGAAACAATCGTCGACTTCATCGGCTCCATCTTTGACCGGCGCGGGACAGAGGAATACCTGGGCGAGCCGGTGAACATGGGCCAGCACATGTTGCAGGGCGCGACCATCGCGCAGCAGAATGGCCAACCCGAAGAAATCATCATCGGCGCGCTGCTGCATGACATCGGCCATTTCACCAGCGAATTCGGCACCTTCTCTATGGATGACACCAAAGACCGCCACCACGAAGATGCCGGGGCCGAGGTGCTGGAGCGCTTCTTTCCAACCGTCATCACCGATTGCGTGCGCTATCATGTGGCCGCCAAACGCTATCTCTGTGCGACCCGGCCAGAGTATTTCCGCCGCCTGTCCGAGGCCTCCATCCATTCGCTCAACCTTCAGGGCGGGCCAATGGATGCCGCAGAAATCGCCGCCTTTGAACAGAACCCGAACCTCGAACAGATCATAGCGGTGCGCTATCTGGACGATGCGGGCAAGCGGCCGGATATGCAAACGCCGGACTATTGGCACTTTGCCCCGATGGTGCAACGGATGGTCGACCAACACCACCAGTCACAGGCACAGCCCTGAGGCCCGCGCCCAGTGCCAGTGCCCAATGCCGGTGCCCGGTGCCAGTGCCAGACCCGCCAAACCTGACGAGACGCTTTGCAGAATTGCCATTCACGGCTAGGTTGCTCTGACACTCTCAGGCAGAGGTACGGCACATGGTCCCGATCACAGAACCCGCTGCCCCGGTTCGGTTCGCCAAAAATCTGTGGCGCCAGCTTGCCAGGCTGGCGACCGTCGCGGGGCTGGCCCTGACCGTCACATTGGGCACCGCCACCGCCTGCGGCTTCGATATGACCAAACCCGAGCGTACGGCAATTGACTGGATCGTTGACGCCGATGACCTTTTGGTCGCCCGCCCGCGCCCCGACAACGCCTTTGCCTACGGGGTGTCTCAGGTGCTGGTTGGATCGGGCACAGATGTCGACCTGCCCGGATTGGTCAGCACGGCCGTGCGCCAGCGTTTGGCCACCAACCCAGAGGACGGCATGCTGTTCGCCCGCATAAAGGGCAGCACATCCGGCATCGGCGGCGGCGAATGGCGCATGGTCAACTATGTCGATGACAGCTTCCGGCGCGTGCTCCGCACCGCCGTCATGCACCGGGACATCTGGCAACACGGGTTTGACGAAACCCGCCAGCACTACCTGAACAGGCTCCAGGACAATCCCGACCCCAGGATCCGCGCGCTGGTGATCGCAGAGTTCGACAAAATGCCATACGAGATGCTGCGCACCATGGACATCCGCATTCCAGCGGCCGAGCTGCTGGCAGATCTGTGGAGCAGGCAGGGCTATCCGTTTCAGGAAATCCGCGTGCTGCTGCTGGGGCAGGTCGGCGGCCCGGCCGCCCGCGCCGAGGTGCATGGCTTCATTGATCGGGTTGCCGACTGGAACTGGGCGCAAAACCTGGGCGCATTCTCGGCCGCTCTGGTCGAAATCGACGGGGTGCAGGGCGTGCAGAAATTGTCGCAACGCCTGCTCCTCGACCCTGCGCAACCTCTGGACAAGCTCGAGCAGGTCATCCTGGCTCTTGCCGCAATCAACCGGTTGGCAGATCAGGACATTCAGGATGCAATCGGCCTGGCCATCGACGACCTCATCGCCCTGCGCCCTCAGACCGGCCCGATCGTCGCGCGACAGTTTTCAGCGGTCTCCGACTGGTCACAGGCCGCAGCCCTGCAACCGCTGGTGACCCAGGGCGCGCTGTCGAACATGACAGAGCTGCTGACCGTCTCGGTTTATCTGGCCCAGGCACGCGAAGCCGCGCTCGCCCAGGGCACCAACGCTCCATCCGACGGCTGACGGGGGCAAACCCACGGTCGGGCTGCACGCCAATGGGCAGTCGCACTGCGTGCCGGTCCGTCCTGATTGAGGGTCTGTCTATTGGGGAACAGGCGCATGTTGTACCCGTTTGAGGGTTCGCGCAAAGCTCTCGTCAATCACTTCGGTCATCAATCGCCGTGCATCAACCGAGTTGCCCGTCGAGATCGCATCGGCCATTTCCCGATGCTTGAGCGCCACGGCAGCCTGGTTCTTTACAAATGCTTCGCTGCCTTCCGCCATGAACAGGGAAAACAGCGCAGTTTGCACCATATCACCCAGCGACAGCAGAAACCGGTTATTGGATGATCGCAGCACTTGCTTGTGAAATTCGTAGTCAGCGACAGCAAAAACCGTGCGGCTGACGGCCGCTTCCATCTGGTCGCAATAGGACGACAATGCGGTGTTATCGACAGTGTTCGACAGTTTTGCCGCCTTCGCGGCGGCGGCAGGTTCAAAGATCAGGCGGATGTCGAACAGCTCCTGATAAAATTGCTGCGGGTTCTTCAATGACGCGTGCCAGAGCAGCACATCCTTGTCGAACATGTTCCAATGCTCTGGTTCGTGAACGCGCGTGCCAACCTTGGCGCGGGACTGGATCATGCCTTTGGCGATCAGCGTTTTCTTGGCCTCGCGCACGACGGTGCGAGACACGCCGAACATCTCGCAGATATCAGGGTCCAGCGGGATCATTGTATCCACCGGGTATTCGCCCGCGACGATGGCCTGGCCAAGCTGATCGACAACGAAATTGGTGTGGTTGCTCGCCCGCTCGTGTCGCCCTTCCCGGGTGACCGTCATGAGGGTGCGGCGAAGCCAGTCGCTGCCTTTTTGCGTGCCGTCGATGCCCAAGTCAGCCCCTTTTGAAGCAGGATAAACGCAAAGAGCAAAGCACCGATCACAATTTTTGTCCACCAACTGGACAAAGTTCCGTCAAAGACGATGTACGTTTGGATCAACCCCATGATCATGATGCCAAAGAAAGTTCCCGCCACAAACCCGTATCCGCCGGTCAGCAACGTGCCTCCAATCACCACAGCGGCGATGGCGTCAAGCTCGACCCCGACCGTGGCGAGCGAATAGCCCGCCGAGGTGTAGAGCGAGTAGACGATGCCTGCGAGCCCAGCGAGCCCGCCCGAGATCGCATAGATCCCGATCGTGGTAGAGGCCACTGGCACGCCCATCAGGCGCGACGTTGCGGCACCGCCCCCCAGCGCATAAACGTTCTGGCCGAACCGGGTGCGATGGGCGACCAGGATACCGGCGATGAAGGTAACGACCATGATGCCGCCGATCAGGCGGAATCGGCCTCCGCCCGGCGCTTTCCAATAGACGGATTGGAGCCAGTCATAAAAGGCGTGGTCAATCGGAACCGAGTCAGTCGACAGCACGTAGGACACACCGCGCGCGAGGAACATACCTGCAAGCGTCACGATGAAAGCGGGCATTTCCAGATAGTGGATTGCAGCGCCCATTGTGGCACCAAAGGCGGTTGTGATCGCCAGGACCAGCGCGAAAGCAAACAGGGGGTGGATCGAGGTGTCTCGCAGGATCACCGCCAGGAAGACCCCGGAGAAAGCAATGACCGATCCCACCGACAGGTCGATCCCCCCAGAGAGGATCACAAATGTCATGCCCACCGCAACGATCCCCAAAAACGCGTTATCCGTCAAAAGGTTCGCGACAACGCGCGTGGACAGCATCGACGGGTATTGCCAGGCGCACAGCGCATAAGCCAACGCAAAGGTCGCCAGCGTGATGACCAGCGAAAGATGGGTCGAGCGGATCATTGGCTGTTTCCTTTGGTCGTTGGTCTTTGCCCTTTCGGGGCGCTATCCGGCTTGGTCTCCATCACGGTGGCGCGCAGGATATAGAGGAAATGCGACACACGCGGTGACTGGATCACCAGGATCGACAGGATCAGCAGCGCCTTGATCACCAGGTTCAGCTCAGGCGGCATGCCCGAGAGCAGGATAACCGAGTTGACCGACTGAATGATCATCGCGCCGAGCAGCGAAGCGATGATGGAAAACCGCCCCCCCAAGAGCGAGTTGCCGCCGATAACCACCGCGAGGATCGCGTCAAGCTCCAGCCACAAACCCGCATTGTTGGCATCGGCGCCCTTGATGTCGGCGGCGACGATCACACCAGCCAGCGCAGCACAAATGCCCGAGACGACGTAGACGCACAGCAAAAGGATACGCGAGTTGACTCCCGCCAGCCGGGTCGAGCGCTCATTGATGCCAATCGCCTCGATCAACATGCCCAGAGCCGTCCGCCGCACCGCAAAAGCGGTGAATCCGCCAAGGATCAACCAGACCAGAATCGGCGTTGGGATACCCAGAACAGTGCCCGCGCCCAGTCGGATCAGACCTTCATTGTTGAAGGTCAGGATCGTGCCCTCGGTGATCAGCTGTGCGATGCCGCGCCCAGCGACCATCAGCACCAGCGTCGCCACAATGGGCTGAATGCGCAGCACGGCCACCAAAAGCCCGTTCCACGCGCCGCAAAGCCCGCCGACGGCGAGGGCTCCGATCAAGGCGGTGCCCCAGCCGTGGCCCTCGACGACGAGCGATGCCGCCGTCGCACCAGCAATCGCCATCACAGCCCCAACCGACAGGTCGATGCCCTTTGTGGCGATCACAAGCGTCATGCCAATCGCCAAAAGCGCGGTGGGCGCGCCTCTGTTCAACACGTCAATCAGATTGCCAAAAAGCCGGTCATTCTGAAACTCGATCCGGAAAAACTCCGGGAAAACCATGAGGTTCAACAGCAGAACCGCCGCCAGAATCACAAGTTGTGGCATGATCCGCCGCAGGGCGGGAAAACGGTAAAGTGAGGTCATTCTGCGGCCTCCTGTGTCGGAGACGGATTGTCGGCAATGGCATGCACGATATTGTCGGCGGTGATCTCGTCTCCGATCAGCTCGCCCACCAATTGCCTGTCCCGCAGGACGAGAACCCGACCGGAATACGCCACCAGTTCTTCAAGTTCCGACGAGGTGACCAAAAGTGACATGCCACCCTCGCGCAACCGCTCAATCAGGGCAATAATCTCGGCATGGGCACCAATGTCGATGCCGCGGGTTGGCTCATCCAGGATCAGGAAGTCCGGTTCAGTCGCCAGCCAGCGTGCCAGCAACGCCTTTTGCTGATTGCCACCTGAAAGGAGACGGATCGGCATATCGAGATTGGCCAGCCGGATATCTAGCGCTTTGACGTAATGCTCGGCCAGCTCATTGACCTTGGCGCGGGGGATCGGTCGGGTCCAGCCCTGCCGGGCCTGAAGCGCGATGATGATATTGTCGCGCACGCTCAGATCGCCGACGATACCCTCGGTCTTGCGATCCTCGGGGCACAGCGCAAAGCCGAGGTTAATCGCGTCGCGCGGGCCAGAGATCGTGACCTGTTTGCCGCGCAGCTTGATCTTGCCAGTGTCGGATTTGGCCGCGCCAAAGATCAGGTTCGCCGTCTCGGTCCGGCCCGAGCCAAGCAGCCCGGCAAGCCCGACCACCTCGCCCTCATGCACGGTCAGCGACAGCGGCTCAAGCATCCCGCTGCGCCCCATCCCCTCCAGTTCGACCAAGGGGGCGCCGACGGTCTTCGCCTCGCTGGCGGCATGGGTCTGTGCCTCAAGCTGGCGGCCCAGCATCAGCATGACGATGTCCTTTTGCGTGACGTCCTTCAACGCCCGGTGTCCGACCACGCGCCCATTGCGCAGCACCGTGGCGCAGTCGCAAAGGTCAAAGACCTGGTCCAGGAAATGCGTAATAAAAACAATCGACAATCCGCGATCCCGGAGCTTGCGGATGACCGAAAAGATCAGCTCGATTTCATCCCGATCCAGGCTTGCCGTGGGCTCATCAAGGATCAGCACCTTGCCCGACATCTCCACGGCACGCGCGATGGCGATCGCCTGCTGGATGGCGACAGAAAAGCTAGAGAGCGGCTCTGCCGGGTTGATGTCGACACCATAGTCGCGCAGCAGCCGGGCGGCCTCTTGGTTCATCTTGCGGCGCGCCACGAAGGGGCCAACCATCGGCTGGCGGCCCAGAAAGAGGTTCTCGGCGACCGTCAGATTGGGCAGCAAGTTGACCTCTTGATAGACGGTCCCAATCCCCAGATCCTGACTGTCTTTGGTCGAGCGCGGGTTGACCTCTGCCCCGTCTACCTCAATCACCCCGCCATCGCGGCGGTACGCGCCGGTCAAACACTTGATCAGCGTGGATTTCCCCGCGCCATTCTCGCCCAGGATGGCGTGGATTTCACCACGTCTCAGATCCAGGTTCACATCATCCAGGGCGATGGTGCCCGGAAAGTACTTTGAGATCGCATGCGCGGATAGAACGGTTGTATTCGGTGCAGACATTGAAGCCTCGGCGTGAAAAGCATGGCGGATGGCCCCATAGGGAGAACCCAAGGGCCATCCAAACCGACCAACGGTCGGGCGTAAAGGCTTGGCTTAGTAACCAAGGCCTTTCTTCATTTCATAAATCGCCGCGTTGTCATCGGCTGAGGTGAACAGCTTGGATTCGGTCTGGATCCATTTCGGCGGTACTGCACCATCTGCCAGATAGGCTTCCAAAGCATCCAGGGCCGGGCCTGCCATGTTTGGCGTCAGCTCGATCGTCGCGTTCATCTCACCATTGGCGATGGCCAGATGCGCATCTGGCACGGCGTCAATGGCAACGATCTTGATGTCGACGCCGGGGGCAAGGCCCGCCTCTTTGATCGCCTGGATCGCGCCAACGGCCATGTCGTCGTTATGGGCGTAAAGCGCGCAGATGTTCTCACCACCTTCGGCCTTCAGAAAGCTTTCCATGACCGTTTTGCCCAACGAGCGGGTAAAGTCCCCGGTCTGGCTGCGCACGATTTCAAGGTTGTCATGCCCTGCAATGCCCTGCTCGAACCCATTCTTGCGGTCGATCGCCGGAGACGAGCCTGTGGTGCCCTGCAGCTCGACGATGCGGCAATCCTCGCCAGCCATCTCAGCGGCCAGCCACTCGCCAGCGACCTTGCCCTCATGCACGAGGTCCGACGTCACCGCTGTCAGATACAGCTCGTCGGGCGCATCCACGGTACGGTCCAGCAAAATCACCGGAATGTCGGACTCTTTCGCTTCTTCAAGCACTTCGTCCCAACCGGTGGCGACAACAGGCGCAATCAGGATCGCATCCACGCCTTGCGCAATGAACGAACGCAACGCCTTGATCTGGTTTTCCTGTTTCTGCTGCGCGTCGGCAAATTTCAGGTTGATGCCGCGCCGCTCAGCCTCTTGTTTGGTGACCGTTGTTTCTGCCGCGCGCCAACCGGATTCAGAGCCGATCTGCGAAAAACCAATGGTCAGTTCGGCCATTGCGGCCATAGGGGTAAGCGCAATCGCGCTCGCCAAAAGTGCGGATTTCAAAGTCATAGTGACCTCCCAAGTTCTCCTCCAAAGTGATTGTATAAAGTATTACTTTATTATTTTTGTAAACCCGGCTTGTGCGTTTTCTGTCTGTTTGGGGGCTGCATTCGGGCCACATCGTCCAACAGGCGGCGGCAGATCCCCAACTCCAAACCGGAATTAAGTGCCTGTCCCACCGTCAGCTTTTGGGTTCTCAATGCATGGATCCGATGCAGATAAATTTTGGAGTGCGCCTGCTCTTATATTCTCGTTTCACCCGTCTCCAAACGGGGGCGTAAGTCGCGAATCGCGAGGCCAAACGTTGCGCGCGCGGCGACAATGCCTACCCTCGCTACCAATATCACCGTGGATGGCCGCCAGCCTATTGCAAAAGGCGATCCGCAGGGGCGATGTTGCCGCTCTTGGTCGGCTTGCTGACCCAAGAGAACCGGTTAAAGCAGCCCGATCCCGATGACCCAATGCCCGACGAGGTTGAAATCGCGGGTAGGCTGGACCCGTCATTGCCCCGTGGCGGCCATGACGGAGTGGCGCGTCGTTTTGGCGGATGACATCGGCCCCTTGTTTCGTCCGGTTGATCGACACGGCAACATCTCGACCGACCGCCTGCGCAGCGCCGCCGTCTCCACAATCCTGCGGGCTGGCCTGGCCACCAGCGCGATCAAGGCAGGGGTGCCGACCTATAAGGTCCGGGCGCAAACGGGACACGCCTCTGATGCGATGCTGAGCCGGTATGTGCGGGATGGCGAAATGTTTGATGGCAACGCGGCTGGGGTGTTGCTTTGAGGGGCGGATTGAAGACATTGGCCGCACCTGTGCGGGTCAAACCAAAGCGTGACGATAGCAGCCATTCAAAGGCCAAAAGGCGATACAGCTATCCTGCGGGCCGCACCACGGGCAACGAGCGTTGTAATTCCGGCGCTAATAGGCTATGCATCACCCTGCCAGGGTTGTAGTCCTCTGTGCTCTAGGCGCAACGACTGTAAGAGCGGTCTACAACCTTCCATCATGAAAATTCAGCTGTCACGTCCTATGATTGGGATTTGATGTTTGGGGAGGTTCGCGATGTTTTCGCGCACGACCACATCACATGCGACAGCGGCTCACCCGTTCGTGCTTAAGTGGCACGACAATAAAATCCGATTGACCGGGCGCGTCATTTGATCAACTGGGCCACCCCTGGATCAGACTTGCGACCGTTCGAACATCGCGACTTCGAACTTTGCTGGCACACGATCATGTCTGCAAAAAAGACAAAGACAGTGGGGCGGCGCTTTCTCCGTCAAAGGATCCAAAATGACTTTTCCAGAATGGACGAAACCCGGCATCTACGGTGCTGTGGTCGGTGCGATCGCGGTCTCTATCCTCGGCTTTTCTTGGGGGGGCTGGAAAACTGGCGGCACCGCTCAGGAATTGGCAGAGAGCCATGCACGCGAAGAAGTGACGCAGGCCTTGGTGCCGGTATGTTTGAACAAGTCTGAGGCCGATCCCGAACGCATAGCCAAACTCGCGCTGCTTCAGGAGGCTTCGGGCTTCAGCCGCCGTAAGATCCTGATGGAGACCGGTTGGGCGACGCAACCCGGCTCAGAAAACCCCAACCGTGATCTAGCAACCGCATGTCTCGCAGGGCTTAATCTGGATGGTTCATAAGTCAAAAGCGCTGCCGCAAGCTCTCTAGGCGATCTGTGGGACAGCTATAGCATCAGATATTCAGACGCTTGCGGCGCTCTCTGTCATCCCGGTCTGTGCTCTGTTGCTGTTTGCAATACCCGCGCTGGCCTAATCCAAATCACAATCCATTTTAGCACCGATGGCGATGAAGGCTTCGCCACCGGTGAAAGAATACAAAGGAAACGTTATGAAAATCGAAACTGCTATGGCAGACACATCTCGCCGGACGGTAAAAACTGCGCAAGCACCGCCTTTGAGCGGCGATACATCAACATCGGTCACCCAGATCACCCTACCGCCAACGGCAATTATCTTTTGCGAGGGAAACTTTGCTGAGATTGACGGCAAAACGGCAAATGGCCTCGTGCGTCATTCCGAAGCCTACCGGATCCTCTCTGTCATCGACGGCCGCCACCACGGCAAGGACAGCGGGCAGGTTCTGGACGACATCAGCAACCGCATCCCGATCTTCAAAAACCTAGAGGCCGCCGTGGCCCATGCAGCCATCGTCCCAAGCGTGCTCATCTATGGGATGGCACCCTCAACCGGGCGGCTTTCAACGGCGGATCGTGGCGTTGTGCTGGATGCGATCTCTCGCGGTATGAACATCGTCAGCGGTTTGCATGAGTATCTCAGCGATGACCCTGAGATTTCCGGCGCAGCGACCAGGCACCGCGTTACCATCCGCGACATACGCAAGCCCAAGCCGAGCAAGGACATGCGCCTGCTCGACGGAAGTATCGCGGGCGTCAACGCTCTGCGCATTGCAGTGCTAGGAACCGATTGCGCCATTGGTAAACGTACAACAGCGACAGTTTTGGCCCGTGCCTTGAATGCAAAAGGTATCAAGACTGTACTTGTCGGGACAGGTCAGACCGGTTTGATGCAGGGCGCGAAATACGGGGTGGCGATGGACGCGGTCCCGCCGCAGTTCTGCTGTGGAGAGCTCGAAGGCGCGATTGTGGCAGCCTCAGAGGCAGAACAACCCGATGTGATTTTGATTGAAGGTCAAGGGGCGCTGAGCCATCCGGCGTTCTGCACGTCGGCCTTTATTCTGCGTGGCAGTCAACCAGATGCCGTTATCCTCCAACATGCACCGAAGCGCGCGCATCGCTGTGACTTTCCCAATATGCCGATGCCCACGCCCGCCAGCGAGATTGCCCTCATCGAAGCATTCGCCGATACAAAAGTCATCGGTCTGACGCTCAACCACGAAGGCATGTCCGATATCGAGATTACGGGCGCCATAACAGAATACGCACAAAACCTGGGCCTGCCCGTCACCGACGCACTCAGCCGACCGATGGCGCGCTTGCTCGCTATGGTCGTTTCTGCTTATCCCGACTTGCAGCAAGGAGCGCCCGTGGCTGCGATATGAGCAGCCCGCGCATCGAAGTGGATCTGCGCAAGATACGCCATAACACACAGACGGCTGTCGACGGGCTGCAGGCATGCGGTATCGGTGTGACCGGTGTGACCAAAGCAGTTTGCGGGCACCCCACCATTGCCCAAGCCATGCTCGACGGTGGTGTTCTGGGCCTTGCGGATGCGCGTATCAATAACATTGAGAGATTGCGCAAAGCGGGCATCACACGGCCCATCACTTTGATCCGAACGCCGATGCTCAGCCAAGCGGATGCGGTCGTGCAATTCTGCGAGGCAAGCTACAACACACAGATGGTTGTCATCAGGGCCTTGGCTGCTGCTGCAAGCCGGACAGGTAAGGTGCATGGTGTTATCCTGATGGTCGAAATGGGCGATCTGCGCGAAGGGATCATGCCGCAGGACCTTGGTGAAATTGCAAGGCAAGTCGGAACTATGCCCGGTGTCACCCTGAAAGGCGTAGGGGCAAACTTTGCATGTCTGAGCGGCGTCGCCCCGGATGCGGCAATGATGGCGGCCTTCTCTGCATTGGTGAATGATGTTGAGCAGCAAAACGACCAGCACATTCAGACGGTATCTGGCGGCAACTCGGCCAACCTGCCTTGGGCGCTCGGAGGGCATGATACAGGTCGGACCAACGATTTACGGCTCGGAGAGGCGATCCTGTTGGGCGTCGATCCCGTGTCTGGATGTCAAATTGATGGCATGTATCGCGATGCATTCACACTCATCGCCGAAATCATTGAGACTGATAAGAAACCGCCGCTTCCACATGTCAGCTGCACCGAACCTGCCCTCGCGAGTCTGCGCCTCGTGCCAAAGGCTGCAGACACCCCCCGTGTGATCCTGGCCATTGGACAGCAAGACACGGATATTTCGGGGCTTTCAATGGCTCCAGACCATTGGATGATCGGCGCAACAAGCGATCATCTCATCATCGGCACGAAACGCTCGAAGCCGCGGATTGGGTCGGAAATAAAGTTTCAAATGAACTACAGCGCGTTGATGCATGCCATGGCCGCCCCGGATGTTGAGACATATTTGCTTCAGAACCGGGCCTCACCAAAGGCCCAAGGCTCAAACAGGGACCGGGCATTGGCCTGAACGATCCTGCTTGAACACCCCGACACCAACCCAACGAGGAAAACACCCAGTGGCAAGGCTCACAAAAACAAACCTGTTCAAAGCGCAAGTTCCCAAAGCGGAAACGCCGATGGACAAGACCACCCGCGTCGTGAGGACAATAGTCGGCGAAGAAGCTGAAAAGCGTCAGGCCAAAATGGCCCGCCTTCGGACTGCACGGCTCGAAAGGGAAGCAAATACGCCGATGGATACCACCGGGGTGGCTCGCAAAACAAAACCTCCCAAGGCCGTCGCCAAGTCATGACATCATCGGTGGCCATGCGGCTCAGCCGAGGACCGACCCGTATCCAAGTTCGAGCGCAAACACGCTGAAGCGACTGCGCATGATCCTGAACTACGCGGTGGATATTCGCATGATCCAGCAGAACCCGATGCGCGGGATGAGAGGCTTTATCTCCAGTGGCGATGGCTAGGAAGCAGGGACGTTCCTTTTGACCGAGCAGGGCAGGTCCTTCACAGCGGCGGGGTTCGGAAACTGGTTCCGGGATCGTTGCAATGAAGCCGGTCTGCCCCACGGTTCGGCGCATGGGCTGCGCGTCGGATGGCAGAAGCGGGGGGCGACCGCCCATGCGGTTATGGGGTGGGGAGGGCACCAAACGCTCCAGGAAGCGGAGCGATACACCCGCGCAGCCCAACTCAAAAGGCTGGTGATGGGCGCGGAACAGACCGGGAACGGTGTATTACTGCCCAATCCTGATACAAAAACGGAAAAAAGTGAGCATTTTCAATGGCAAAAATGCGTGGTGGTAGCCCGTAGGGGAATCGAACCCCTCTTTCCAGGTTGAAAACCTGGCGTCCTAACCGATAGACGAACGGGCCAAGGCCGTGTGTGAGGCGCTTATTAGGCAAAGGGTTGCGGCGGCGCAAGCGAAAAAATGACGAAGATGATAATAGTTTTCACAAACCGAGCCTGGGTCGATTTCAATGGGCCTCGGCGGCATCCTCCAGGCGCAGTTGCGGGGTCTGGCGGCCGCGCCAGGTGTTGATGTCCAACCGACCGGCCAGATGAAACCGCCGCCCGCCGGCGGCGCTCAGCCGCGCGCCCAGCGGGCCGGTCATGGCACCAAAGGCGATCGCCTCCAGCCGGCCCCCCAAACCGTCAGAGACGGTGAGTTTCAAATGCGATTCTCCCACCGGCTTGGCAAAGGTGATCTCCATATCCGGCAGGGCAAAGCGCGGGGCAGGGGCGCTGGCGCCGAACGGGCCGGCGGTCTCGATCTGCTCGATCAGCTCCACCGTCACCGCGCCGGGCATCAGCACGCCATCCAACCGCAGATCCTGCGGGCCGCCCGCACCGGCCCCCTGACGCGCCAGCAGCTCGCCCAGACGGGCCATGGCCGGTTCCAGTTGCGCCCGCGCCACCGTCAGACCGGCGGCCATACGGTGCCCGCCGCCCTTGAGCAACAGATCCTCGGCCACGAGCCGCTGGATCGACGCGCCCAGATCGACGCCGCTGACCGACCGGCCCGAGCCTTTGCCCTCAGCCCCGTCCAGGCCAATCACGATCGCAGGCCGGTTGGTCGCCTCTTTCAACCGCGAGGCCACGATGCCGACAACGCCAGGATGCCAGCCCTCTCCGGCGGCCCAAACCAGCGGCGCATCCAACCCGTGCGCCTCGGCCTGGGCCATGGCAGCGGCCCGCACAGCCTCTTCGATCTCGCGCCGTTCGGTGTTCAGCTGGTCCAGCCGCTCGGCCATCGCGGCGGCCTCGACCGGGTTGTCGCTGGCCAAAAGGCGCGCGCCCAGATCCGCCTTGCCGATACGCCCGCCCGCATTCACCCGCGGGCCCAGCAAAAAGCCCAGATGATAGCTGTTGGGCGCCGTATCCATCCGCGCCACATCGGCCAGCGCCCGCAGGCCGGGCCGGTCGCGGTGGCTCATCACCCGCAGCCCCTGACGCACCAGGGCGCGATTCGCCTCGATCAGCGGCGCCACATCCGCCACCGTGGCCAATGCCACCAGATCCAGCATCGCCATCAGGTCCGGGCTGCTCTGCCCGGCGTCGCGCAGCTGGCGGCGGGCCTCCACCAGCATCAGGAACACAACACCCGCCGCACAGAGATAGCCCAGGCTGCCGTCTTCGTCCTGCCGGTTCGGGTTCACGACCGCATGGGCAGGCGGCAGAGTCTCGCCGCCCAGATGATGGTCCAGCACAATGACATCCGCCGCCCCCTCAACCGCTGCAATCGGCGCGTGGCTCAACGTGCCGCAATCGACGCAAACAATCAGATCATGCGCCGCCGCCAGCGCCTGCATGGCGGGCACATTGGGGCCATAGCCCTCGTCGATCCGGTCCGGCACATATAGCGTCGCCGTGCGCCCCATCTGGCGCAGCCAGCTGATCAGCAACGCGGCCGAGCTGCCACCATCCACATCATAATCCGCAAAGATCGCGATCCGCTGCCGCTCCTGCATGGCCGCCACAAAGCGCGCGGCAGCCGGCTCCATATCCTTCAGCCGCCGGGGGTCAGGCAACAGATCGCGCAGGGCCGGCGCCAGAAAACCGACCGCCTCTTCGGGCGGCACACCGCGCTTGGCCAGCACCTGACACAGCGGATGGGGCAGGGCGGTGCGCTGCGCCAAAACTTCGGCGGCGCGGTCCTGCGCCACATCCGGCCCGACCCAGCGTCGGCCCGTCACGGAATCCTCCACACCCAGAAACGCAGGCGCAGCAACGGCAGAGGCGATGTCGGTAGAAATGGCAGGCTCCCCCATATATCTGAGCGACCCATACTGCACTGCGCTGCGATTGTCAGGGCTTGACCTTCCCCCTGCTGAAACCCTTATCCCAAACAGGCCGAAACCACGAACGCCCCAGATACCAGCCGAGGACCCCTCATGCTCAAACCCCGCCCGCTCGTCATCGCCGCAACGCTGCTCGCCGCCACTGCGGCACTGGCCCATCAAGGCGTTCAAAACGCCACCGTCATGGCCCGGATGGAGGGTATGTCGGCCATCGCGTCCCATATGAAAACCCTCGGTGACATGGCCAAGGGCAAAATCCCGTTCGACGCCCAGACCGCCCAGGCCGCCGCCAATGGGGTCGCGGATCAGGCCGACCTGATTCCCTCTCTGTTCGAACAGCCTGAAACGGATCCCAAATCCGAGGCCCTGCCAACCATCTGGGCCAGCTACCCGGACTTCACCACCAAGGCCCTGGCCACCGCAACCGCCGCCCGCCAGGCCGCCGGCGCGCTGGACCAGCCTCAGCAGCTCGCCACCGCCCTGTCAAACATTGGCGCCACCTGCAAAAGCTGCCACGCGGCCTATCGCCAGTAGCCCACAGGCCAAAATCAGCGCCCAATATTGCCAGATCAGATTTTTGATGCAAAGTTTTGGGTCTGTGTGACCGATCTCACAGTCGGCGCTAAATTTCCGAGTTACGTAACGTTCACCACTCAACGCATCTATCGGGGTTTTTGAAAATGGACATTTCGACATACTGGCAGACGGTCAAAAAGCAATCCAAGGAACTGACCGGTGTAAAAAAAATCAGCGCCGGGGTTTTCCACGGATCTGGCATCGGGTCCAGCCTTGAGGATTACATCAAGGCGGTGAAAAGCGAAGATCCCAAAAAGATCAAGAAAGAAGCTGCAAGCGCGCTGAAGAAAACCGAAAGTTACCTGAACACCATCCATAAAAAGGAACTCGCCACAGGCAAAAAGGCGATGACCGCGCCACAACTGAAATCCGCAAAGATTGTCGGCGACGCTCTGGACAAGATCGTCGACCAACTCAAAGACGTCGTTTCGGGCAAATCCGAAGCCGGCTCTTTTGACCGCGACGGCGACAAGGATGTCTATGACAAAGTGATGGGCAAGGCCGAAGCGCATATTGATTTGCGCAACAAGGTCGCCAAGGATGCCCTGGGCTACCTGAATACGTACAAGAAACTCGCCGCCCAGGCTCCAAAACTGGTGCAGATGGGTCAGAAATACGCCAAGGCCGCTGAAACCGCGAAAAAGTCCAGCAACATGCAGGAAAACATGAACGCGGTCTCCCTGGCCCAACGGGTGGTCGGCGAAGTCCAGAGCATCAGTGACAAAATCACCAAACACTACAAAGCGAACATCCAGTCCGATAAATCCGATTTCATGATTTGTCGTCAGGATTTCGCGATGAATACAGTGCCCAAGCAATACCTGGCAGAGTACAAGAAACGCCATAACGCGGCCTGGAAACCTGTTGCTCAGGCCGGGGATGCGATCAACAAATTGCGCCACGAGTTACAGGCCAACCTGGAAAGTGTCATGGAATCCGCCGACACGGCCGAAGGTTTCTCGATGATGGGCAAAGACCCCGAGGTACAGATCGCCAAGATCGAGGATATCGAAAAAGCCGCCAACAAGATTTTCGGGGATGCCGGCCTCGCGGTCAAGCGGATCGCCGGCGCCGTGGACATTCTGGCAAAGGCAATCAAGAACAATACTCCGCTGGACGCATTGGAAAAAGCCGTCAACATTCGCGAACCGGATATCCAAAAACGTCTGAGCCAGTACAAAGAGGGTTTGCAGTCCGCCAAAAAGCTGAAATCGCGCGTTGACTCGCTGGCTAAGGGCACAGAGGGCGACGCGGTGATCCAGGCTGCGAAAAAGGCCAAAGCGCCCCTGGAAAACCTTGAAAAAATGGCCCCCAAAGTGTCCTCGGACTACAAGAAGTTCACAGCGCTCGTCACTATGGCCAGAAAGAAAATCGAAGCTGGCGAAAACGTCTGATCCGGGTCTCTGACCAGGATTGATGCCGATAAAAAATGCCCGGACCTTTTGACAGGTTCGGGCATTTTATGTGGTTCAGAGCCAGTTTTTCAGACCCGGGCGCCGGACAGACCGCGCGCCCTGATGCCCGTACCCTGATGCCCGTACCCTGTGGCTCAGGCCACGGGGGTGCGATAGGTCATCTTGCGCACGGATCCGGTTTTGGAGCGCATCAGCAGGGTTGTCGTCTCCAACCAGCCGGGCTCGCGACGGATCCCCGGCAACAAGGTCCCCCCGGTCACACCCGAAGCGGCAAAGATCACGTCCTGCGTCACCAGCTCGTCCCGGCTGTAAACCCGGTCCAGATCGGTCACGCCCGCCTTGGCCGCGCGGGCCTTTTCGTCATCGTTGCGGAACAACAGACGGCCTTCGAACTGCCCGCCCATACATTTCAGCGCCGCAGCCGCCAGAACCCCCTCAGGGGCCCCACCTTCGCCCATGTACATGTCGATGCCGGTTGTCGCGGCCTCGGCGCAATGCATCACACCGGCCACATCGCCATCGGTAATCAACCGGATCGACGCCCCGGTCGAGCGGACCTCGGCAATCATCGCCTCATGGCGGGGGCGTTCCAGAATGCAAACGGTGATGTCCGACGGCGCACAGCCCCGCTCGGTCGCCAGCGCCGAGACGCGCGTGGCAGGGGGCATGTCCAGCGTCACCAGACCGGTTGGATAGCCCGGCCCGATCGCAACCTTGTCCATATACACATCCGGCGCATGCAACATCGAACCGCGCGGCCCCATGGCAATCACCGTCAGCGCATTTGGCATGTCCTTGGCCGTCAGTGTCGTGCCCTCCAGCGGGTCCAGCGCAATGTCCACACCCGGCCCGTCGCCGGTGCCAACCTCTTCACCGATGAACAGCATCGGCGCTTCATCGCGCTCGCCTTCGCCGATCACAACGACCCCGGCAATGTCCAACATGTTCAGCTGCTCGCGCATTGCGTTGACAGCCGCCTGATCCGCCGCCTTCTCATCGCCACGCCCGACCCAGTCAGCCGAGGCCAAAGCAGCCTGTTCCGCGACACGGGCCAGGCCCAGCGACAACATACGATCATTAAAGCCCTTGGGTTCAGCCATGGAAAAGCTCCTCTTGCGAAATATATAATCTTCGGCCATCCCCTAGCCGCTGCATGCCCTATGGGCAAGCGTTCAGCACGTCACATGCCCAATCAACCGCGCTCGGGCAGGCAGCCTCCCAAACAAACCCATATCAACACAATCTGTGTCCGCAAAACCCAACATTCTCGCAGATCGCCTAAATTAGAGGCGCAAGCGGGACACATCCGCGCGCATGGCCGGTCCAGCTGTTGTGATCCCCCCTCCTACCGCTAGGCTGGCAACATACAGAAATTTCAGGAAAAAATTCCCATGACCGTCCACACCACGTTAGGCGGGCAGACGACGCCTGTTGAAACCGCAGAGCAATTGTCCGCCATCGCCTTTAGTTTCATGGCCTCCAAGGCGCTGTTTGCCGGTCTGCATATCGAACTCTTTTCCGCCCTGGCGGATGGCCCCAAAACGGTCGAGGAACTGGCCCAATCCACCGACATCCCGGCCAACCGCATCAGCATGCTCACCACCGCCCTGGTCAGCATCGGCCTGCTCAGCTACCGCAACCCGACCCAGCTGCAAAACTCTCCCGCCGCCGACCTCTTTCTGTCCCGCCAGTCGAAATACGACTTCGGCGACTATCTGCGCTATCAGATCGACCAGCAAATGTACCCCTTCCTGCTGCAACTCAACGCCGTGATGAAAGGGCAATTGCCAGAAGAGGCCATCGCCTCCTACAGCCACTGGATGGCCGACGAAGAACAGGCCGCCGTCTACTCCGAAAGCCAGCACGCCGGCTCGCTCGGGCCCGGGCGCACGCTGGCCCGCAAGGTCGACCTGACCGGCGCGCGCTCGCTGCTGGACGTGGGCGGCGGCACAGGCGCGATGACGATCAGCCTCTGCCAGGCCTACGAGCACTTGCAATCCACCATCATCGACTTCCCCAATGTTGCCGAAATCGGCTGGCGCTTTGTGTCCGAGGCCAATCTGGTCAACCGCGTCCGCTACATCCCCGGCAACGCGGTCGAGGTGCAATGGCCCGGCCAGCAGGACGCCATCCTGATGTCCTACCTGATGAGCGGCGTTCCCGGCCCGGCCGTGGAACGGCTGCTGGGCAACGCCTTTGCCGCTCTGGCACCGGGGGGCAAACTGATGGTACATGATTTCATGGTCGAAGAAGACAAAACCGGCCCGGCCCTCGCCGCGCTCTGGCAGCTACAGCATATGTCCTTCACACCCGACGCCCGGTCGCTCTCGGTCGGCTGGCTGACGGCCATGGGGCAGGAGGTCGGCTTCACCATCTCACAAACCAGCAGCCTCATTCCCGCCATGACCAAACTGGTCGTGCTGGAAAAACCGGCCTGAGGAGGAATACACAGATGGTGTCCTTTCACCTGCACACAGAACCCCTGCAAGACAGCTGGCTGGACGCCTACGGTCACCTGAACGAGGCCTACTACCTCGTCCCCTTCAGCAACGCGACCTGGGCGCTTCAGGACCAGTTTGCAATCGGCACCGACTATTTCGACGAAACCGGCTGCGCGCTCTACACCCTGGAAAGCCACCTGCGCTACCTGGACGAGGTCAAGGCCGCGGCAGAGCTGGCCGTCGAAAGCATGATCCTGGGGGTCGATGCCAAACGGTTGCACGTGGGCCATGCGCTCTGGGTCGACGGGCGCGAACGCGCGACGGTGGAATGTATGCTGCTGCACTATGACACCGGCGCCAAACGCGCCGCCAGCTTCCCGCCCGACGTGCTGCAATCCTTGCGCGACGCCACCGTCGCTGTGCGCCCCGAATGGGCCGGGCAGGCCCTGCGCCTGTTGACATAAAACAGGCGCAGCACCCTGAAACGCCTGAACCAGATGCACAGACCGCACAAGGGGACGCTGATCGCGGGCCTGACCCAAGACGCGCTGATCGCGCCATGGGTCATCAAGGGCGCGATGGACGGCCCGGCCTTTGCCGCTTACATCTGCGAAGTGCTCGCCCCAGAGATCACGCCCGGCACCGTCGTCATTCTCGACAATTTGGCAACCCATCGAAACAAGGAGGCAGCACAGGCCCTGCGCGACCATGGCTGCTGGTTCCTTTACCTACCAGCATACTCGCCCGATCTGAACCCAATCGAACAAGCCTTCTCGAAACTGAAGGCCCACCTGAGACGCATTGGCGCCAGGACATTCACAGAAGTCTTCCAAGCCCTCGGATCAATATGATCCGGCTGAGTGCTGGAATTACTTCCAGGCTGTACCGGGTCACCAGCACCCCGGGGCCATTTCCATGGCACCCGGTGTCAGGGTCTGTCTTTGGGTCTCACCCGTCGTGCCGACAGGTCGAAATCTCTGCCGGTTCAGATCTGTTCGATCCGCAAGGCAACCGGGGGCGATGTCACCACATCCCGCTGCGCCATTGCGGCCAGCGCCTCGTCCAGCGCGTCGCGGCTGGTCTTGTGGGTCACGATCAGAACCGGCGCCTCAGAGGCGGAATGGCCATATTGGCGCATCCGGTCAATCGAAATGCCCGAGTCTCCCAGAATGGTCGCAATCTGCGCCAGCGCACCGGGTTTGTCCTGAAGCGTCATACGCAGATAAAACGGAGCGGGCAGGGGGGATTTCGCCGCCGGAACCGCCTCCAGCGTGCTGGCCGGCTGGCCAAAGGTCGCGATCCGCAGGCCGCGTGCGATATCACAGATATCGCCCATCACCGCGCTCGCCGTCGGGCCTTCGCCCGCGCCGGGGCCACGCAGGACAATCTGCTCCACCGCGTCGCCTTCGATCACCACCATATTGGTGCCACCCTCCAGCTGACCCAGAGGCGACCCCGCCGGTACCAGGCAGGGCGTCATGCGCTGCTCCAACCCGCGCGCGGTGCGCTGGGCAACCCCCAGCAGCTTGATCCGATATCCCATATCCGCCGCCTGGCGGATGTCGTCGATCGACACGTTGTCGATGCCTTCCAGCCGGATGCCGTCAAAATCCGGCCGGGTGCCAAAGGCGATGGCTGACAGCAGGGTCAGCTTGTGCCCGGCATCAATCCCGCCAATGTCCAGCGTCGGATCCGCCTCCACATAGCCCAGCCCATCCGCCTCGGCAAAGGCCTCCTCATAGCTCAACCCGGCCTTTTCCATCCGCGTCAGTATGTAGTTGCAGGTGCCGTTCATCACGCCCATGACCCGGGTCACAGCGTTGCCCGCCAGCCCCTCGGTCAGCGCCTTGACCACAGGAATACCCCCAGCCACAGCCGCCTCATAGCGGATCACCTGACCCCCGGCCTCGGCGGTTTCAGCCAGGGCCTGCCCATGGATCGCCAGCAACGCCTTGTTGGCCGTAACCACATCCTTGCCCGCCGCCAGCGCCGCCTCGGTCGCCTGCCGCGCCGCGCCTTCGCTGCCGCCCATCAATTCGACAAAAACATCCACATCATCGCGCACAGCCAGCGCCACCGGATCGTCACACCAGGCATAGCCGGTCAGCCCGACACCGCGATCCTTGGTCTTGTCCCGCGCCGATACGGCAACAATCTCGATCGGCCGACCGCAGCGCGCCGCCAGCAGATCCGCATGAGCGCGCACAATCCGCACAACCCCCACGCCGACAGTCCCCAAACCCGCAATCCCCAGACGCAGCGCTGTGCTCATCCGCCGGTTCCTTCCTTGATGATGTTCACTGCCCTCGTAGCGGCTTCGTCCAACTGGTGCAATGCGCCGCCTTGCGCCCGCAGCCCTCTGCCGCCGGAAATCGCGGGCCTACTCCACAACCTGCGCATTCAACGCCGCCGCCCGCCGCCTCAGCCCGGCCGCCCGCGCCGCCAGCTCGTCCTCCAGCGCCTCGGCCTCCGCCTCAGGCGGCACCTGACCCGTCTGCAACCCGTCCATCGAAACCAGGGCCGGATACTCCGACTGATCCACCCACTCCGGCACAGCCTGATCCAGCTCGGGCACCTCGATACAGGCCCCCATCAAAAGACAAAGAGGTAGAACACGTTTCATCCCCCAGCCATGCCAAATCCAACGCCGCAGGACAAGAGCGCGCAAACCACCCGCCACCAAAGGGCTTCTATCTGAACACACGTTCAGATAAGATCGCCCCATGGCACGTACCGCAGGCTCCCACTCCGACATCACCGGCCCCCGCATCCGCGAAGCGGCCCTGCACCTGTTCGCACGCCACGGCTATAACGCCGTCTCCATGCGCCAGATCGCAGCCCAGGTGGGGGTCCAGGCCGGCGCCCTCTATAATTACACCCCCGACAAACAAACCCTGCTGTTCGACCTGATGCAGCACCATATGACCACCCTCCTGGACGAATACGCCCAGATCGCCGCCACCCAGCCCGCCACCCAGAACGCCACCCAGCCCGCGCCAGCCCGCCTGCAACGCTTCGTGCGCTTCCACATCGGCTTCCATATCACCCGCCCGGATGAAATGTTCATCGCCTATATGGAGCTGCGCGCCCTCACCCCCGAAAACTTCGCCCGGATCGAGCCCCAGCGCCGCCGCTACGAGGATCAACTGCAATCCATCCTCGACGCCGGAGTCGCCAGCGGCGCCTTCTCCATGCCCGATACCAAGATCGCCACATTGGCCGTGATCGCCATGCTCAACGGGGTCAACACCTGGTACCGGCCCGGCGGACGGCTCAGCCAGGAAGAGGTCGAAGCGCTCTATTGGACCATGGTGCAAAAGGCCGTGGGGGCCTGATCGCCCCTACAACCGCGCCTGCAGGTGGTCGCGCAACTCTGTGGCCTTTGCATGGTTGAACGCCATATGCACCGGATCAAATACCTCCAGCGCCGCCTCAATATGTGCCAAGGCCGCCTCCAGATGCGGGCGCGGGGCCGCACATGTCTCATGATCCGCCAGGGCCAGGTTCACAAACGCCAGGTTTTCCTGCGTCATCGCCCAATCCACCGGCTGCGCGTCGCGCGTGCGCACCTCCAGCGCGGCGCGACAGGCGGCGACCGCCTGTGCCAGCAGGTCTGCACCCTCTGGCCCGCCCGTACGGCTGCCTTGCGCTCGCAGTGCGACGGCGAGGTTGTTCTGCGTCGCCGCCCAATCCACCGGCTGCGCGTCGCGCGTGTTCACCTCAAGTGCGGCACGATAGGCGGCGACCGCCTGTGCCAGCAGGTCTGCACCCTCTGGCCCGCCCGTGCGTTCGCCTTGCTCCGACAATGCGGCGGCGAGGTTGTTCTGCGTCGCCGCCCTATCCACCTGCCGCGCGTCGCGCGTGTGTACCTCCAGCGCGGCACGATAGGCGGCGACCGCCTGTGCCAGCAGGTCTGCACCCGCGGGCCCGTCCGTGCGTTTGCCTTGCGATTGCAGTGCGTTGGCGAGGTTGTTCTGCGCCATCGCCCAATCCACCGGCTCCGCGTCGCGGGTGCACACCTCCAACGCGGCACGATAGGCGGTGACCGCCTGAGCCAGCAGCTTCGCACCCTCTGGCCCGCCCGTGCGTTTGCCTTGCGCTTGCAGTGCGTTGGCGAGGTTGTTCTGCGTCGCCGCCCAATCCACCGGCTGCACGTCGCGTGTGCGCACTTCCAGCGCGGCGCGATAGGCTGTGACTGCCTGTGCCAGCAGGTCTGCGCCCTCTGGCCCGTCCGTGCGTTCGCCTTGCGCTCGCAGTGCGTTGGCGAGGTTGTTCTGTATCGCCGCCCAAAGCCACGGGTCGCTCTGTCGCAATGGGGTGGCCAGCGCCAGTTGCAACAGCTCGGCCGCGCGCGCCAGGCCTGTGCCGCCATAGCGTCGCGCACTCAAGTAGAGCGGCCTAGAATACTCTCTACACCGCCGACAAAACGCAGCCTCATCAAAGGGCTTGAAGCTCTCTGCAATGCCGCGAAACAGGGCAAAGGCACTGTCATGGTCCGTTTCGATCAGCGCGATCTCTGCCTCGACCTCCGCCAACGCCGCATCGGCTTTTAGCGCTTCCAGCGTCCGCTCGCTGCGCTGAATCTCCAACGCATCCGCAATCCGCGCCTTGGCCTCTTCCAGCTGACCATTTGAAATCGCCGCCTCTGCCGCCGCCTTCAAATTCGCAATCCGCCCTGTCGGATCTTCCAGCGCCGCAACCACCTTTTCCAACCGCTTCAAATCCGCCGCTTTGGAGATCAGATAGGATTTCAACTCGGCCAGCCCCAGATCCTCAGGCGCGGCATGACCAAACCGCAGCGCCAACCCCTCCAACGTCTCGCGCGAATGCTTCTCCATCCAGGTGCGCAGCGCTTTGGGGTCTGAAATCGCCGGTCCGGGGGCCTGTGCCACAGCCGCCTCTATCCGGCGCACCCTTTCATTCGTGTCCTCTCCGGTCGCCTTCATCTCCCAAAACGCGCGCTCTCGCAGGGGGGCCAGTTGGGCCGTAAAAACGGGGTCATTCAACAGCTTCGTCAGGATCGGGCCAACGACTTTGCGGAACTCGCTCAGGTTGTCTTCGAGCACGTAATCCGGCTGATCCTTTCGCTTTCTCAGACGCGCCTGCATGTTTTTCAACAGTGCTTCCGGCTGTTGCCCGGCATCGACGATGCTCTGCGGTGCGGGTGCAGAGGCCTCAATCATCTGGTAAAGAATGTCCCGGCGGCTGTCGTCCAGCCCCGTATTCCCTTCTATGGCATCCCGCAGGTTTCGCGCGATGTCTTCGGACAGCTGCTGCGTCGCAGGCGGCAACCGCTTGGCCAATTCCCGCAGCGACATCGTTCCGGCAACAATCGCGCCCGCGCCAGCGATCACGCCGGTCGCCGTGGCCAAACCGCCAATGCAAACCAGAACATTGGCAGCGTGCAAACTACGATTGCTCAACATCGCCAAACTCAACAGCACAAGAATTTTTCACGAACTTAGGCTAACAGAGCGCCGCCTATAACGCAATCTCCGGCAGGGCCGTGTCTCTTCCCCTCAACCAAAAGGGCAGCCCCTCAAGGCTGCCTTGTCCTGGGTTTTATGTTATCGCTACCATAAATAAAAACAGTCACATAGACCCATGTCCCAGCTGGGACATTTACCCATGATCGCGAATGAACGTGCCATTTCGCAGGTCTTTCATCGCCTGCATCAGCTCTTCCTGCGTGTTCATCACGATCGGCCCATGCCAGGCCACAGGCTCTGCAATCGGTGCGCCCGAAACCAGCAAAAACCGCGCGCCTTCTTCTCCGGCCTGCACCGTAATCTCATCCCCGGTGCCAAAGCGGATCAGGGTCCGATCGCCCGAGAAATCGCGGATATGCACTTCCTCGCCCGCGACCTCCTTTTCCAGCAAAACCCCCTGCGGGGCCGACGCATCCGCAAAGGCGGCCTCTCCCTCGAACACATAGGCAAAGGCCCGGCGATAGGTGTCGATCCGAAACGTCTTGCGCACCCCGGGGGGCAGCGAAATATCCAGGTATTGCGGATCCGCCGCGATCCCGTCCACCGGGCCGGTCTTGCCCCAGAATTCGCCCACCACGACCCGCACCACCGTGCCGTCATCGTCGATCACCTCGGGGATCGCTGCCGATTCCACATCCTGATATCGCGGGGCCGTCATCTTCTGACTGGAGGGCAGATTGCCCCACAGCTGGAACCCATGCATCTGCCCGCGTTCATTGCCCTTGGGCATCTCCTGATGCAAAATCCCCGACCCGGCAGTCATCCATTGCACATCCCCCGCACCCAAACTGCCGGTATTGCCCAGGCTGTCACCATGTTCCACCGTGCCGGACAGCACATAGGTGATCGTCTCGATCCCGCGATGGGGATGCCAGGGGAAACCCTTGAGGAAATGCTCGGGCACATCGTTGCGGAAATCGTCGAACAACAGGAAGGGGTCCAGCTCGCTTGGGTCCTGAAATCCGAAAGCCCGATGCAGGTGCACACCGGCCCCCTCCATTGCGGGCATGGCCTGGCGCGTTTCGAGTGTTGGTCTTAGTGACATATCAGCCTCCGCTATCTGCGTTTGCCTACACATAGGTCAGCCCGCCCCGCCGCCCAAGCGCATCCGCTCACCGACCCTGTGCGCCAACGCACGCTTGCGCAGGGTGCTCTGTTCAGGGGGCCTTGCCCAGATGCAGCCCCGCATCTGCCAAGAGAGTCTCGCCTGTGACGTGGCGCGCGGCGTCCGAGACAAAGAACAGCGCCGCATCGGCAATGTCATCCGGCCCGGAGGCAACCGCCAGCGGCGTCGATGCCTCGACCCCGGCAATGGTCTGGGCATAGGTCTCCTCGTCCATCGCATCCTTGAACCACCGGGTGCCGATAAAGCCGGGACAGATCGCATTCACCCGGATCTGTGGCGCCAGGGCCCGGGCCAGCGACTGGGTCATCGTGTTCAGCGCGCCCTTGGAACAGGCATAGGCCACCGAAGATCCGATCCCCTTGACCCCGGCAATCGACGACGTGTTGAGCACAGCCGACGCCCGCCCGGTATCCGCATGTGCGGCCACCAGCAGCGGCTTGGCCGCCTGCAACATCAACCACGGCCCAACCACATTGACCGCATAGATATCCATGAAATCATCCTTGCCCAAAGCATCCAGATCGCTGTGATCGCGCGCATGGCGGGTGGTGCCGGCATTGTTGATCAGAATGTCCAGCCGCCCGTGCGGCGCCGCCGCCGCGATCAGACGCTGACAGCCCTCAACCTCCGAGACATCCGCCTGAACCACCTGCACCTGCGCGCCAGCGGCCCGGCACAGGTCTGCCGCCTCTTCGGCCTCATCCGCTGACCGGCTGTAATTCACAATCACATCCGCGCCACGCTCGGCCAGCTTTACCACCATGGACCGGCCCAACCCCGTGGCCGAACCCGTTACCAGCGCCAGGCGCCCTTCCAGATCGTTCATGACATACCTCTCCTGTTCAAATCAGACTGCCGGTTTGCTCGGGATGATGCAACGGTGATCGGGTGGTGATCCGGTGGTGATCCGGTGGTGATGCAATCGCTGTGGTGCAGCCCGGCGCCATCCGTTAATCTGCCGCGATGACCGATCCGACCCAAAGCATCACGACCCTGTCGCCCGACCGCCAAAGCGCGGCTCTGGCCCTGTTCGAGTATATGCTGATCGACGGGGTCAAGGCCGAAGACCCGGATGTGATCGTCACCGGCACGGCCGAGCGTGTCTGCGCCGCCGGGGTGCCTCTGGACCGGGCCAGCTCCATCGTGCGGCTGCTGCATGCGCAATCCTCTGCCAGTGCCCGGATCTGGGAACGGGGCAAAGGCGCGCACAACTATGCCTTTCCCTACATCGCGCAGGGGGGGCACTATAACACCTCCCCCGCCGCCGTCGTGCACCGGACCGGCGAATGGCTGATCCTCTGGCTGCCCGACACCCCTGATGACACCTTCGACATCGTCCCCGAGCTCAAGCAGGACGGCTATACCCACTATATCGTGGCCCCGGTCTTTATGAAAAACGGCATGGCCAATACTTTCACCTTTGCCACCCGATCGCCGCAGGGGTTTTCGGCGCAGGATCTGGCCTTTTTCCGGGCCATCTTCCCCGCGGTCGCTGCCACCCAAGAGATCCTGGCCACCCACCGCATGATGAGCGACGCGCTGCGCATGTATGTAGGGGATGAACCCGCGCGCAGAATCCTCAGCGGCGATGTCCACCGTGGCGAGGTAGTGCGGATGCCTGCCGCGATCCTGTTTGCGGATATGCGCGGGTTCACGCATTTCACCGGACAGATGCGGGCCGAAGCGGCAACAGCGCTGCTCAACGCCTATTACGATTGTGTCGTGCCCCATATCGAGGCGGCCGGCGGCGAGGTTCTGAAATTCATTGGGGACGGCATTCTGGCGATCTTCCGCGATGACTCAGAGGCGGCCGAAACCTGCGCCAAGGCCCTGTCCGCAGCCCGCGCGGCGCTGGCCGCCGTGGCCGCCTATGACGGGACGCCGCAGTTTTCGGTCGGGATCGGCCTGCATTTCGGCCGCGTGGCCTATGGCAATGTCGGCTCTGGCGCGCGGCTGGATTACACCGTCGTCGGGCGCGACGTGAATCTGACGGCCCGGGTGGCGGCGCTCTGTGGTGAACTGGACGCCCCGCTTTTGCTTTCGGCGGCGTTTCACGATCTGGTCGAGGCGCATCAGGGCGACCAAATGGGCCAGTATCAGCTCAAGGGGCTGGGCGCCCCGATGGAGATCTTCTCGGGCTGAGACGAACCGGGGCGAGGGCGAGGGGCGGCGGCTTGCGTCTAACGGCTCTGACCCGACCACCAGGCCGAAGGCTTCAACCGGGGCCGTGTCCGGTCCAGACGCAGCGCCAGACGCCGGAAGCGGGACAGGGCCAGCCGCAGCCACAACCGGTTTCTGCGCCTCGAGAAGTCGCGGTTGAACGGGCAAACCCGCATGCAGATCGCACAATCCGAGGCCAGCTTGGCCCAGAACCCAAAGCATTTTTCGGCATCCGACGTCCATTTGCGCACGCCTTTGATGGCCGATACATTGGCCGTCTCGGTCGAGGGCGGCCCGAACGGCAACGCCTTGACCGGGCAAGCGTCGGCACATTTGGAGCAAATGTCGCAAAACGCCCGCACGCCCCTGGGCTGCGGCGCATCCAGCGCCAGTGGCAGATTGGTGAAAATCTTGGAAAACCGCAGACGCGGCCCGAATTCTGGCGTGATCACCATCTGATTGCGCGCATATTCCCCCAGACCGGCCTTGACCGCATAGGGAATGACCAGCGCGGTATCATTCATCGAGGCCACGGCCTCATAGCCCAAATTGCGGATATAGGCGGCCAGCTGCATCACAATCGCGGCCTCATGGCTGTATTCGCGCCCCGTGGCCGCCCCACCCAGAGCAGAGGGGTACGTCTCGACCAGTTCCCGGTCCATCTCATGGCCCAGAACAATCACCGTGTTCAGCCCCTCGGGCAGGTCGTGGGGCGCTTCGGAGGCGTCGCGCACATCGACACGCGCGGTATATAGCCAGCGCTCGTCCAGATCCGTCACCCCGCACAGATCCGCGCCAAAGAACCGCGCAACCTGTTTGATCTCGCGTGCCATTTCGCCCGGGTCTTCGACCGGTGCCTGCTGCGGCGCGACGGGCGTGTCATAGCTGATCGGCGCCTGAAACCCCTCTCGCCGGCCATCGGCGGCAAACCGGTTTGTCATGACATCCGAGATCAGCCAGGCGGCGTTGCGCAGGGCGAAATCGCGCTGGGTAAACCCATCGCCGCGCCGCGGGGCGGCCTCCATCCGATAAGAGGCAAAGAACCGATCCGCCTGTTTGCTGCGCACGCGCTCGTCCCACATGGCGCGGGTGAAGACGTCATTGCGCTGGGCAAAGCGTTCAAACTCTGCCGTTACCTCAATCCCGGCAGCGGCGTCCGTGTCCTGGCAAAGAGGGGGGGCATCAGCCCGGTTTGGCGGGGTCGAAGGTAAGTCCATGCCAGCAGGCTAGCCTGTCGCCCGCGCCGAGGGAAGACGGCTCAGCCATTGAAAACGACCAGCGGCGCAAACCGGGGGCGGGTAAAGACAAAATTGTCGATGCTGATGTTGTCCATCCCGATTTTATACAGCGGCTCAAACGTGTTGGAGGTTTCCACCAAAATCACCCGCTCATTGTCCGGCATTGTGGGCAGCTTGGCCTCGATCTGTTGCAGGTCACTGTTGAGCAGGCGCGGATAATCAACGCCGCGCGCCTCGGACCAGTCCAGGTAATACCGGTCATCGCCCTCATCCCAGCGCACAACCGAAATCCGCAAACGCACCGGGTTGTTCGAGCGCGTCAGCTCCTGCATCAGGCTGTACATGCTGTCGATGTAGTTGTTGTTCACAACATTGGTCTCGCGCGAGACCAGATCGCTGATCGTATAGGCCGCCTTCAGGTTCACCCCGGCCTGACGGTAGCCGTCAAAATAGACATAGGCCGACATATACGTGATGAACAAGGCGGGCATCATGATCACAAATTCCAGCGATATGACGCCGCGCGTGTCGCTGGCAAAGGCCCGCAACCAATTGGGTATCCACAGGTTCTTCATTATCCCGGTTCCTGAACAAAGGCAGCGGTTGCATAAAGCGCGTAATTGCCCGCCCCATCCTTGCCAATCGTCGCCCCCAGACCGACGGTGGGGAACATCGGCGCAATCTTGACGCAGGCGCGCAGAATCATCAGCTCGTTCGATTGCCCGTTCACAAACGAGCGCACAGGCGCCACGTCTTCGGACCGGTCAATACAGTCCGGATCCCCCGACAGACCGTTCCAGTTGTACGGGTCGACCTGGATCATCTCCAGCCGCATGTTGTCCGCGCAATCCTCGATAAACCCGGCGCGTTCACAAATGGTGTCCTTGATCTCGTCATGTTGCGGCGCCGCGCCCGTGCCCAGACGGATGTCACGCACGGTCATGTCAATCGACCGCTCCAGCATCGCCTGGTTCAGCGTGATCATACCCAGCTCTACACCGCTGAGCAGAAAGAACAGCATCGCCGGAAATGTGATCGCAAATTCAATTGTCGCCGAGCCGGACTCGGACCGGCCAAACCGGCGCAGACAGGCGCGCAAACCCCGGATCATTGTGTCAACCTCAGTTTACGGATGCTGGAGGCAATCGACGAAAACGCTTCGTCGATCTGCAAACCCTGCACATCAAAGAAATGTGCCGGAGAGCTGGCGCAGTCTTCCAGCAGATCGTCGCCATGGCTGGGGGCCTCGAACCCGATGGTGAACAGCACGATATTGGCATCCTTGGCGGCGTTGCACATGCTGGTGGTGCGGCTGTCCTTGGTCCAGGACCCGACATAGTTGCGCACCCCATAGTACCAATCGTCCCAGGCCTCACTGTCGTACATCCAGGGTTCATACAGATCTTCGACAATCCATTCGAGCGACGTGTAGGCATAAAGATCCGCATACGACAGCACCTCGGCACTGCCCGGCTCGTCCACCTCTACCGTGGTCTTGACCGTCTTGTAGCGTTTGCACGACCCGTTGCGCTTGTAGGATTTGCAGACCCGTTCGCTCACGGTCTCTTCATAGGTGCCTTCGCCATAGGCGTGGTCTTTCCAATCGTCCGTATCCGGCCAGTAGAACATGGGTTCGTTATAGATCCCGTCCCGGTCCTCATCATATTCGTCCAGACCAACATAGACCGAATAGACTTCCTCGGCGTCGTTCCACCAGATGTTGGATTCACCGCGCCGGTATTCATCGTTCAGATAATACTGGCTGGTGTTTTGCCCATCGGTCATCAACACGATCACCTTGAGCGTTTCTCCGTCATTATAGGCGTTCGGGCGATTGGCGAAATCAGAGGCCACAGTGTCATCCGCAATCAACCCGGTCACAACGCTTTGCATGCTGGGATCAATCAGGGCGGTGCCCCACTTCAGCCCCAGGTCAATCGACGTGTTTCCATCGGCCCACAGACCATCAATGTAGTTCTTGAGCTTGGTGGCATCCTTTTGCAGCGGCAGAATTTCGCGCGCGTTGCTGTCCTCGCAGACCGGCGAGCGCACCAGCCTCTTGGGGTCATCATCGCGTCCGTCAAAATCGTCCCACACGTCAAAATGCATCGTGCGTTCGTAGTTATAGGTGGTGCTGATGTCGGTCTTGCTGAATTCCGCAGAGGGAAAGTTGATGCAATTGGAATAGTTATGTTCCTGCGTCGGGTTCAGACGGTTGAAGATTCCATCAGGCACCGACACCTGCGTCGCATAAGGAACGACCGAGATCGACAATTTGCCGTCTTCACTGTTCTGCGTCATTTCATCGACAAAGTTTTTGGCGGCAATCTTGAGGTTGGTCAGCCGGCGGTTTGATCCCATGGACCCCGATACATCCAGCACTAGCGATACTTCCACGCCGCCGATGCTTTCCTCGGCCGTTCCCGCCGCCGGTGCCTTCAACGTATCGACCCCGTTCATATGCATGAACTGTGTCTTGATTTCGGTTTCCGCCGTGGCGCTCACAATCCGATAACCCAGGCCCTGCTGCACCGTGACCGAAGCCAGGTAATCGCTCATCCCGGCCTTGTCGAAGTAATCCTCCACCACGGTTTTCGGGTTCAGCGTCTGGTCCAGGTCAGCCGCGGCCAGAACGGCGCGGTCCAGCGTATACTGCAACGCTGTGCGGTCCCGTTCGACCCGCATCAGGTCAATCCCGATCCCGGCCACCATAAAGATGAGAACCCAGATATAGACACCGAAAATGATCAGGTTGCCGGACTCGTCCTGTCCGAACACGCGAAGCCGCCGGCCAAGAATGGCCGCCAAAGTCTGCGTTTTCGTCCCGGCGAATGCCCGTGGATTGCAGGCGCGATCTGTCATGTCTCTTCACTTTCATTGCCGGGGGTCACAGGACACCGGCGACTTAGACTCAACCAATCACCTTATGGTCCCGTATCTGGGCTGAAATGTGGCTGAAAAAGTGCGTTTTCCGTGCCATTGTTTCCCGGACAGGCGGGAAACCGGGGCAAAACGCGCGGACTGTTGCAACCCCATGATCAGTCGCCATTGCGCCGCCACAATTCAGCCCCCCAACCCAAAGCAAGTCCATTCCGCCAAGGCCGGGAAAAAAAATTTAGGCGGTTTAAGAAACTCGTCATAGTGTCGTGTTCAAATGGGGACAAATTTCTTGTCCGCGGAGGACCAAATGACTGTATTGAAAGAACCCAGTTTCAGAGAAAGTGTTGACCTGATGTTCAACCGCGCGGTGGCTCTGATGGACCTGCCGCCGGGGCTGGAGGAAAAGATCAGGGTCTGCAACGCCACCTATACGGTCCGCTTCGGGGTGCGTCTGCGCGGGCAGATCCAGACATTCACGGGGTACCGGGCCGTGCATTCGGAACATATGGAACCGGTCAAGGGCGGCATCCGCTATGCCCCCAGTGTCCATCAGGACGAGGTGGAGGCGCTGGCCGCGCTGATGACCTATAAATGCGCGCTGGTCGAAACCCCGTTTGGCGGCTCCAAGGGCGGGCTGTGTATCGACCCGCGCCAATATGACGAACATGAACTGGAGCGGATCACGCGGCGGTTCGCCTATGAACTGGCCAAGCGTGACCTGATCCATCCCAGCCAGAATGTGCCGGCCCCCGATATGGGCACGGGCGAACGTGAAATGGCCTGGATGGCGGACCAATATGCGCGGATGAACACCACCGATATCAACGCCCGCGCCTGTGTCACCGGTAAACCGCTGAACGCGGGCGGCATCGCTGGCCGGGTCGAGGCGACAGGTCGCGGCGTCGAATATGCCTTGCAGGAATTTTTCCGCCACCCCGAGGATGTGGCCAAAACCGGTTTGACCGGCACATTGGACGGCAAGCGGGTGATCGTGCAGGGGCTGGGCAATGTGGGCTATCACGCGGCCAAGTTTCTGCAAGAGGACGATGGCTGCCGGATCACCGGTGTCATCGAACGCGACGGGGCCCTGTTTGACCCCGAAGGGCTGGACATCGAAGCGATCCATGAATGGATTCTCAAACATGGCAGCATCTCGGGCTATCCCGACGCACAGCTGATCCCGGAGGGGGCCGTGGTGCTGGAGGAAGACTGCGACATCCTCATTCCGGCTGCGCTGGAGGGGGTCATCTCGATGGAGAACGCGGCCCGTATTCAGGCGCCCCTGATCATCGAGGCGGCCAATGGCCCGATCACCGCCGGGGCGGATGAAGTGTTGCGCAAAAAGGGCTGCGTGATCATTCCGGACATGTACGCCAATGCGGGCGGGGTGACGGTCTCTTACTTCGAATGGGTCAAGAACCTCAGCCATATCCGTTTTGGCCGCATGCAACGCCGCCAGGAAGAGGCGCGCCACGAATTGATCGTGGACGAGCTGGAACGGCTGAGCGGCGTGATGGGCGACACCTGGACGCTCTCGCCGAACTTCAAAACCAAATATCTGCGGGGCGCGGGAGAGCTGGAACTGGTGCGCTCGGGGCTGGATGACACGATGCGCGTGGCCTATCAGTCCATGCGCGAGGTCTGGCATTCGCGCGATGATGTTGAGGATTTGCGCGTCGCGGCCTATCTTGTATCCATTGACCGCGTGGCATCCAGCTATCGCGCAAAAGGGCTCTGAAGAGGCACAATATGACCAAGCATCTGGACGTCGACTGTCAATGTGGAGACGTCTCGCTGCGGGTGTCTGTGCCCGGCCGCTCGGCCGGGACCAGGGCAACCTGTTTTTGCAAGGATTGCCAGACCGCCGCCCATAGTCTGGGCTGCGCCGATGATTTGCTGTCCCCACCCGGGGGCAGCGATATCTGGCAGACCACGCCGGACCTGATCCAGATCACCCGGGGTCAGGACAAACTGGCGATCCTGCGCCTGGGGCCAAAGGGGTTGCTGCGCTGGCACGCCACCTGCTGTGGCACGCTGATGTGCAACACGCTTTCGCGGCTTGGCCTGCCTTTTGTCGGCGTCGTGATCAGCCAGCGCCAGACCGCTCAGGCGGATGCGACCCTGGGCCCGGTATTTTGTTATGCCAATACCCAAGGCGCTGTGCCGGGGCGCGGCGCGCCTGCGGCTGATGAAAAATTTGGCGCAGCCGGCATGGCGTTGATGCGGCGCATGATAACGGCCGGATTGGCCGGAAAGGCCAGCAAATCACCCTTCCGCGACAGCACCGGCGCGGCCTTTGCCCCGATCCGGATACTGACCAAAGAGGAGCGAAACGCCGCACGCCCCTGATTTTCTTCGACACTGACCGCAGGCACACTACATTTTGTTTTATGTCTACTTAACAGGTGTAGGACCGCGGTTATGAAAAAACAGCTATTGGCGGGCGCATTGGCGCTTTCGGCGATGTCAGCGCAGGCCCAGGAGGGCGGCGGCCCACGTCCGGGCTGGTCATGGCAGCTGGATGGCTTCTCCCTCTGGCAGGGGGAATCCGACCTCACCCAGGGGGGCGCGTTCGCTGTCAATCGCGGCGTGGTGCGGGGTGGCGTGTTTCACACCTTTGATACGGGCGTCACGGCTGGGGTGACGCTCAGCATGGGGCGCTATGACTATGAGTTCTCGAACGTCCCCGCCCGGCCCTGGGGTGACATCACAGATCTGCAGATCAGCGCACCCATCCGCTTTGCGGCGGGTGATCGGGCGCAGGTCTTTGTCGTGCCTTCGCTGGGTTTCAATTTCGAAAGCGGGGCAGGGGCCTCGTCCGGGCGCACCTATGGCGTCTTTGGCGGCATCGCCTGGCAGGTCAGCGAAAACCTGACAATCGGCCCGGCCGTGGGATTCTTTACCCAATTGGAGGACGACAACCCCGAGATTTTCCCGGCCTTGCTGATCGACTGGTCGATCTCGGACCAATGGTCGTTTTCCACCGGCAGTTCTCTGGGCGCCACCCAGGGGCCCGGCCTCACGCTGAGCTATGCGGCCACGGACTCGCTGAACCTGGCCTTGTCGGTACGATCCGAAGACGTGCGGTTCCGTCTCAACAACAGCGGCCCGGTGCCCGGTGGCATTGGTCAGGACAGCAGCATTCCGGTTGTCTTCCTGGCCAACTACGAACCCAACCCGGGGCTGAGCCTCACGGCCTTTGCCGGCGCGGAATTCAACGGCGAACTGACATTGGCCGATGCAACCGGCACCGTGATCAGCCAGCAAAACTACGACACCGCCCCGATTGTCGGCCTGGCGCTGCGCCTGCGATTCTGACGCGGCGCTGGGTCCGGATGTCGCGTCTGGGCCAAAACGCGGACAAATGACTTTTCCCGCGCGGGCAGGAGGGTGATAGTGATCCAACATGGGCACGCTGCCCGCTGTTTGATCACGAGGCGACATCATGCGGTTCTCTGGCCTGCGCGTTCTGAAAGAGGGTCTCACCGGCAACCGGGGCTGGACCCCGCATTGGCGTGACCCGGACCCGCAGGATGAATATGACATCGTCCTGATCGGCGGCGGCGGGCATGGGCTGGCCACCGCCTATTACCTGGCGCGCGAACACGGGCTGACCAATGTGGCGGTGCTGGAAAAAGGCTATCTGGGCGGCGGCAATGTGGGCCGCAACACCACCATCGTGCGGGCAAACTACTTCCTCGAGGGCAATTCGCAGTTCTATTCCTGGTCGATGCGCCTGTGGGAGGGGCTGGAAACCGAACTGAACTACAATGTCATGCATTCCCAGCGTGGCGTGCTCAACCTGTTCCATTCCGACGGTCAGCGCGACGCCTTTGTGCGACGTGGCAACATGATGCGCAGCCAGGGCGACGACGCGGTGCTGCTGGACCGCGCGGGCGTCCGGCGGCTGGTGCCATATCTGGATTTCGACAACACCCGGTTCCCGATCTATGGCGGCCTCTATCATCCGCGCGGCGGCTCGGCCCGCCATGATGCGGTGGCCTGGGGCTATGCGCGCGGCGCAGATCAGCGCGGGGTCGACCTGATCCAGAATTGCGAAGTCACCGGCATCGACATCGAAAACGGCTCCGTGCGCGGGGTTCAGACCACTCGCGGCGCGATCAGGGCCAAAAAGGTCGGCATGGTGGTGGCCGGGCGCTCCAGCCAGGTCGCCGCAATGGCCGGGATGCGGCTGCCAGTGGAAAGCCACGTGTTGCAGGCCTTTGTCACCGAAGGCCTCAAACCCTGCATTGATCAGGTGATTTCCTACGGTATGGGGCATTTCTATATCAGCCAGTCGGACAAGGGCGGCCTTGTCTTTGGCGGCGACCTGGACATGTACGCCTCTTATGCCCAGCGGGGCAATCTGCCGATGGTCGAACATGTGATGGAGGCCGGCATGACCCTGATGCCGATGATCGGCAAGGCCAAGGTCCTGCGCAGCTGGGGCGGCATCATGGATATGACGCCGGACGGGTCTCCGATCATCGACAAGACCGGGATCGAGGGGCTCTACCTCGATTGCGGCTGGTGCTACGGCGGGTTCAAGGCGGTGCCCGCCAGCGGCTTCTCCTTTGCGCATCTGATCGCCACGGATCGCCCGTTCGAGGCCGCGACCGGTTTTCGCCTGGACCGGTTCCGCGACGGGCACGGGTTGATGGACGAAGAAGGCACCGGCGCGCAGCACAACCTGCACTGACACAGAGGGAGCCTGGCCATTGGTACAAGATCATCACAACCGGCGGCGGGCGCCAGAGGGGGCATGGATGAGACATAAGATGAACCAGGGCAAACGGGCCGCGCTGGCGCTGGCGCTGGGGTTGACCATGGCACCCACGGCGCAGGCCGAGGGGCCCGCCACCGGATGTTTCGCCCGCGACTATAGCGACGCCCACCTGGCCGGCGCGCCGCAACAGGTGGTCGATCAGATCGCCTTGCGGATCTATCGCCAGGACGGCGGCGCATTGGTCGCCGCGCTGCGCGTGCTGACGGCCGATCAGGGCCACGTCAAACAATGGGGGCTGGGCGGCCAGCGCTTTGACCAGTTTCTGCTCTGCGGCGCGGACTCGGACGGCGCCTATTGCTCGGTTGAATGTGATGGCGGCTCGATGGACATCATCCGCCAGGACGCAGGCGGTCTGACGTTTCGCACCCGCTATCTGATGGTGGGCGACACCGGCGGCTGCGGCGGCGCGGTGGATCTGGCCGAAGTGCCGGGCCAGGATGTTGCCTACCGGCTGGACCGCGTGGCCGACAGCGCCTGCGCCGGGATGAAGTGAGAGGGGCTCACATGAGTGTATTAGTAACGTTGATGCAGAGGGTTCTGCCATGAGGATCACCTGTCCGATCTGCGGCGAGCGGGACCGGCGCGAGTTCTACTATCAGGGCGCGGCCATCGCTGCCCAACGCCCGCAGCCAGAGGCCGACGCCGCCACCTGGGACGCCTATCTGCACCTGCGCGACAATCCCGCCGGTGTAACCCGCGATCTGTGGTATCATCAGGACGGTTGCAGCGCCTGGATCATCGTCACCCGCAACACGGTCAGCCACGACATCCTGGCCACTGAACTGGCGCAGGTGTCCGCATGAGGATCGAGGGCAAGGGCCTGATCGACCGCTCCCGCCGCATCCCCTTCACCTTTGACGGGCAGGCGCTGACCGGTTTTGCCGGCGACACGCTGGCCTCGGCCCTCTTGGCCAATGACGTGCATCTGGTGGGCCGCTCGTTCAAATACCACCGCCCGCGCGGCATCCTGACCGCCGGCAGCGAAGAGCCAAACGCGCTGGTCACGCTCGGCACCGGTGCCCGCCAGGATCCCAACATCCGCGCCACCACCCAAGAGCTTTTTGGCGGGCTGGTGGCCCGCAGCCAGAACCGCTGGCCCAGCCTGCGCCTGGACCTGCTGAGCGTCAACGATCTGGCCGCCCCGTTTCTGGGCGCAGGGTTTTATTACAAGACCTTCATGTGGCCGCGCGCGTTCTGGGAAAAGATCTACGAACCCGCCATCCGGCGGGCGGCGGGGCTGGGTGCCCTGTCGGGGGACTCGAACCCTGATATCTACGAAAAGGCCTATGCGTTTTGCGATCTGCTGGTGATCGGCTCGGGTCCCACCGGGCTGATGGCGGCGCTCACCGCCGCCCGGGCCGGGGCAGATGTCATCCTGGCCGAAGAAGACAGCCAGTTCGGTGGCCGCCTGCTGAGCGAAACAGAGACCATCGACCAGCAGCCGGGCGTCACCTGGGCCGAGGGGATCGTGACCGAACTGGCGGCCCTGCCAAATGTGCGCCTCATGCCCCGCACCACCGTGACAGGGGCCTATGATCAGAACACCTATGGCGCGCTCGAACGGGTCTCGCATCACCGCCGCCGCAGACCAGACCTGCCGCTGGAGTGTTTCTGGCGCATCGTGGCCAAACAGACCGTGCTGGCGGCAGGCGCGCTCGAACGGCCCATCGCCTTTCGCGACAATGACCGCCCCGGCATCATGATGGCAGGGGCCGTGCGCAGCTATCTGAACCGTTGGGGCGTCAGCCCGGGGCAGGCGGTCACCGTGTTTGCGACCAATGACAACGCCCATCGCACCGCGCGCGAACTGGCGGCAGCAGGCGTGCATGTGGCCGCCGTCATCGACAGCCGCCATGACGCACCCGGTTCCGATGCCTTCCCCGTCCTCAAGGGCGCCCAGGTCTGCGCCAGCCATGGCCGCCGCCGGTTGGAAAGCATCACAATTCGCCGCCCCAGCGGAGAAGAGCGTATTCAGACCGATTGCCTGGCCATGTCCGGCGGCTGGAACCCCGCGGTGCATCTGACCTGCCACATGGGTGGCCGCCCCGTCTGGCGCGACGACATCATGGGCTTTGTCCCCCCGGCCGAGGGCAGCCCCGGCGCCGTGCCGGGCCTGATCCCCGCTGGCGCCTGTACCGGCATCTATGCCACCGCCGGCTGCCTGCACGACGGGATCCGCGCCGCCCGCCGCGCATTGGACGCGCTGGACCTTGCCACGCCCGACATGCCCCAACCCGTCTGCGCGGATCAGAGCGGCGCGGACCAGCCCGAGGACGCCCCCAACCGCAGCGACCGGCTCTGGGCCGTGCCCGGCAAAGGGCGCGCCTGGCTCGACTTCCAGAACGATGTGACGGTCAAGGACGTGGCCCAGGCCGCGCAAGAGAATTTCCGCTCGGTCGAACATATGAAACGCTATACGACCCAGGGCATGGCCCCGGATCAGGGCAAAAACTCCAACGTTGCCGCGCTGGCGATCCTGGCGGATGCCACGGGCCGCGACGTGGCCCAGACCGGCACAACCACCTTTCGCCCGCCCTATGTCCCCGTCTCGATTGCGGCCATGGGCGCGGGCGGGCAGGGGGCCGGCTTTGCCCCGCAACGCCTGACCACCAGCCATGCCGCCAGCCTGGACATGGGCGCGCCCATGATCGAGGCGGGCCTGTGGTATCGTCCCAGCTATTTCCCCCGCGCCGGAGAGAAAACCTGGCGTCAGTCCTGCGACCGCGAAGTGAACATGGTGCGCCAGGCTGTCGGCATCTGCGATGTCTCGACCCTGGGCAAGATTGACCTGCAAGGGCCCGACGCCGGGGCCTTTCTGGATTTTGTCTACACCAATACCTTCAGCACGCTGAAAGTGGGGCGCACGCGGTATGGGCTGATGCTGCGCGAAGACGGACATGTGATGGATGACGGCACCACCGCGCGGCTGGGGGATCAGCATTTCCTGATGACCACCACCACCGCCGCCGCGGGCGAGGTCATGCGCCATCTGGACTTTGTGCATCAATGCCATTGCCCGCATCTGGATGTGCGCTTTGCCTCGGTCACGGAACAATGGGCGCAATTCGCCATCGCAGGCCCGCGCGCCCGCGACCTGCTGGATCAGGTGCTGGGCTCGCCGTTGAAGCCCGAGGACTGGCCCTTCATGGCCTGCGGGCCGGTTTCGGTCACGGGTGTGGCGGCCCGCCTGTTCCGCATCAGCTTTTCGGGCGAACACGCCTACGAACTGGCCGTGCCCGCCCGCTGGGGCGACAGCCTGTTTCGCGGGCTGGTGGCCCAGGCCGAACAGATGGGCGGCGGCGCTTATGGGATGGAGGCGCTGAATGTGCTGCGGCTGGAGAAAGGGTTGATCACCCATGCCGAGATCCACGGCCGCATCACCGCCTATGATATCGGCGCGCAGCGGATGGTCTCGTCCAAAAAGGACTGTATCGGCAAAACCATGGCCAGCCGCCCGGGCCTGTGTGATCCGGCGCGGGCGCGGCTGGTGGGGCTGAAACCGGCCGGCGCCGTGCAGATGCTGACTGCGGGCGCGCACCTCTATAGCGCCGACGCCGACCCGGTGCGCCAGAACCATCAGGGCTATGTCACATCGAACGGCTTTTCACCGACGCTGGGCCATGTAATCGCGCTGGGCTTTTTGCAACACGGGCCCGAGCGGGTCGGAGAGGTGATCAAGATGGTCGACCATGTCCGCGACGTTGAAACCATGTGCACCGTGGTCCCGCCGGTGTTCTTTGACCCAACCGGAGGGCGCGCCCGTGATTGATCTGATCGCCACCGCCCCGGCCGAAACAGGGCTGCCGCTCCAGGTCGGGGGCCTCTCGCTGACACAGATCAGGGCCGGCCGGCTCAGCCTGCTGTCGGCCTACAAGGGCCAGCAAAACACACTGGACGCCACCCTGCGCGCCGCGCACGCCCTGGGCTGGCCGGGCCCCAATCAAACCCTGCCCGAAACGGGCGCATCAGACCACTCGGGCGCATCAGACCACTCGGCCCGCATCATCTGGTTTGGCCGCGAACAGGCGCTGCTGATCGGGCCAGACCCGGACCCGGCCCTGACCGCGCTGGCTGCCGTAGCCGATCAATCCGATGCCTGGGCCACGCTCCGCCTGGCGGGGCCCCAGGCCGATCAGGTGCTCGCCCGGCTGGTCCCCGTCGACCTGCGCCGCAGCGCCTTTGCGCCCGGCGCAACGATGCGCACCCAGATTTCGCATCTGATGGCCTCCATCACCCGCACGCCACAGGATGCCTTTGATATCCTGGTTTTCCGCTCCATGACCGCCACCCTGATCCATGACCTGAAATCGGCCATGGTCGGCGTCGCCGCACGCGGGTAGATTACCGCAAAGATGATTCCAGAGGTGTACTGATGATACGCATTGCCCTAGCGCTGAGCCTTTTGGCTGCTCCCGTCCTGGCCGCCGACGACAAGAAAACCAGTTGCGACTATCAGGCGGACGTGGTTGCCGCCATCCAGAAGGCCCGACTGGACAAGGTCAAGGAACGCAATGTCGCCAAACATATCGCCGAGAGCAATCCAACCTGGCCGCAAAACTACAACGCCGCGATCCCGATCATGACCCCTTGGGTCTATGAGCAGAAAATGCGCGATGTGCGCAACAACGACCTGGGCGCGGCCTGGAAGGATCTGTGCCTGAAACAAGGCGGTTAAGACGGATTAGGCACCAACCCGGCCCAAGGGTCTGCCAACCAGAGGCAAAAACACTTTGCCTCTGGCCTGTGTAAAAGGCATTCTGAACTATGTCGCTGCCACCGGGGTTTCTGGATGAACTACGCACGCGCCTCAGCCTGTCGCAGGTTGTTGGGCGCAAAGTGTCGTGGGATCAGCGCAAATCAAACCCCGGCAAGGGCGATATGTGGTCCCCATGCCCCTTTCATCAGGAAAAAACCGCCTCTTTCCACGTCGATGACGGCAAAGGCTATTACTACTGCTTTGGCTGCCACGCCAAGGGCGACGCCATCTCCTTTGTGCGCGAGACCGAGAATGTCAGCTTTATCGAAGCGGTCGAAATCCTCGCCTCAGAGGCCGGGATGCCAATGCCCGCCCGCGATCCGCGCGCGCAGGTTCAGGCCGACAAGCGCAGCCAGCTGGCCGAGGTCATGGAACAGGCGGTGCAATTCTACCGGATGCAGCTGCGCACCGGACAGGCCGAACAGGCCCGCGCCTATCTGGATCGCCGTGGCCTCTCGGCCCAGGCACTGGAACGCTGGGAAATCGGCTTTGCGCCCGAGGGCTGGCAGGTGCTGTGGGACCACCTGCGAGGCAAATCCATCGCCGAAGATCTGATCCTGGACGCAGGCCTGGCCAAACCCAGCCAGAAGGGTGGCAAACCCTATGACACCTTCCGCAACCGCATCATGTTTCCGATCCGCGACCCACGCGGCCGCGCCATCGCCTTTGGCGGGCGCGCAATGGACCCGAATGACGCCGCCAAATACCTGAACTCCCCAGAAACAGAGCTGTTCGACAAGGGCCGCAACCTCTACAATCTGGGCCCCGCCCGCCAGGCGACGGGCAAGGGCCAGCCGCTAGTCGTGGCCGAGGGGTACATGGATGTCATCGCGCTCAGCGAGGCAGGCTTTGGATCCAGCGTCGCGCCGCTCGGCACGGCGGTGACCGAACAGCAGCTGCAATTGATGTGGCGCGTGTCGGATGAACCGATCATCGCGCTGGACGGCGACACCGCCGGCCTGCGCGCGGCCATGCGCCTGATCGACCTGGCGCTGCCCCTGCTGGAGGCCGGCAAATCCCTGCGCTTTGCCCTCATGCCCAAGGATCAGGACCCGGACGACCTGCTGCGCGCCCAGGGCCCCGAGGCGATGCAGGCCTTGCTGGATCAGGCCCGCCCGATGGTCAGCCTGCTGTGGCAGCGCGAAACCGAGGGCAAGGTCTTTGACAGCCCCGAGCGTAAGGCGGCCCTGGACAAGGTCCTGCGCGAAAAGATCAAGGTGATCCGCGACGCCTCGCTGCGGGGACATTACGGACAGGAAATCAACCAGTTACGCCGCGCTCTTTTTGCTCCGAAAGGCGGGTATTCAGAGGGGTTCACCCCCACCGGCAAATCCGGTTTTCGCCCCGGTCAGAAGGGGGGGCGCGCCTTTGTGCCGGTCGCGCCGACGCAACAGACGCAATCCTCCGCGCTCGCCGCAACGGATGCCGCCGACGACATCCACATGCGCGAAACGACCATCCTGGCCGTCCTCATTGCCTTCCCGCAGATCCTGCCCGACTTCGAAATCCGGCTCGAGGACATGCCTTGCAGCCGCCCCGACCTGGCCGCCCTGCGCGCCGTGCTGTTGCGCAACACAGACCCGGACCGCCCGCTGAAACAGGTGATTTCCGACGAACTTGGCCCCGCCGCCCTTGAAAACCTGCTGTCGCAACGCCATGTCGCAGTCATCCCTTGTCTGAGACGCGCAGACGACCTGGAACTGGCCCGCATGACGCTGGCCGAGGAGTTCTCCAAACTGGATGCGGCACGCGGCCTGACGGCCGAGATCGCAGAGGCCGTCGAAGATCTGGAGGATATGGCCGATGAGGCCCTGACCTGGCGTCTCAGCCAGGCCGCCGAAGCCCGCAACCGCGCCATGCGCAGCCAGTTTGAGGATACCGCCGAATATGAGACCGGAGAAAATGGCGCGCGAATCAATCGCCACGAGCGGGAGGCATTGGATAGCCTTCTGGACAAGATTTCGTATTCCAAACGGCAACACTAAGACGTTTTTATAACGCAATCAAAACGAATTGCGCCTACACGGGTGGCCGAATCATTCGATCGCGCTATTGATTCGCTCACCCCGAATCACCTTACTCATGATCAGGAGCACTGCATGGCCGCCAAGGACACCGCCGAGGATCGCAAACCCGACGAGCAGGACGCCGAGATTTCGCTTGATATGAGCCAAACGGCCGTCAAGAAGATGATCGCCGAGGCACGCGAAAAGGGCTACATCACTTACGATCAGCTCAATCAGGTGTTGCCCCCGGATCAGGTCTCCTCGGAACAAATCGAAGACGTGATGTCGATGCTGTCTGAAATGGGCATCAACATCATCGAAGACGAAGAGGCCGAAGAGGAAGAGCAAAAAGGCTCGACCGATATCGTGGCCACCAACGACCCGCGCGAGGTCGCGCTGTCCAATCAGGGCACCGAGAAACTGGATCGCACCGACGATCCGGTGCGGATGTATCTGCGCGAAATGGGCTCGGTCGAACTGCTCAGCCGCGAGGGCGAAATCGCCATCGCCAAACGGATCGAGGCGGGCCGCAACACGATGATCGCAGGGCTGTGCGAAAGCCCGCTGACCTTTCAGGCGATCACGATCTGGCATGACGAATTGCTCAGCGAAGACATCCTGCTGCGCGATGTCATCGACCTGGAAACGACGTTCGGCAGCCAGATGGGCGAGGATGGAGAGGTCGCAGAACCGGTCGTCGATGCCTCTGTGATCCAGACCCCGGCGAAACCAGAGGCCGCAGCCGGACCAGAGCTGGACGCCGACGGCAATCCGATCGCCAAAGAAGACGATGATGACGAAGACGAACAGGCCAACATGTCGCTCGCCGCGATGGAGGCTGCGCTCAAGGATCAGGTTCTGGGCATGTTGGAGCGGATCGCCTCTGATTACACCCAGCTGTCCGAAATGCAGGACAGCCGGATTTCGGCAACCCTGAACGAAGACGGCTCTTTCTCTGCCGGCGATGAAAAGATCTATCAGGACCTGCGCCAGGAAATCGTCATTCTGGTGAACGAGCTGCACCTGCATAACAACCGGATCGAGGCGCTGATCGACCAGCTCTACGGCATCAACCGCCGGGTCATGGCCATCGACAGCGCCATGGTCAAACTGGCGGATCAGGCGCGGATCAACCGCCGCGACTTTGTCGAGGCGTATCGCGGACGCGAACTGGACCCCAACTGGCTGTCCGAGATGTCGGAAAAGCCGGGCCGGGGCTGGCAGATGTTCATCGAACGCTCGACCTCCAAGGTCGAAGAGCTGCGCGCAGACATGGCGCAGGTCGGTCAGTATGTGGGTCTGGATATCTCCGAATTCCGCCGCATCGTTCAGCAGGTCCAGAAAGGCGAAAAAGAGGCCCGTCAGGCGAAAAAGGAAATGGTCGAGGCCAACCTGCGTCTGGTGATCTCGATTGCCAAGAAATACACCAACCGCGGCCTGCAATTCCTGGATCTCATCCAGGAAGGGAACATCGGCCTGATGAAGGCGGTCGATAAATTCGAATATCGTCGGGGCTACAAATTCTCGACCTATGCCACCTGGTGGATTCGCCAGGCGATCACCCGCTCCATCGCGGATCAGGCGCGCACCATCCGTATTCCGGTGCATATGATCGAAACGATCAACAAGCTGGTGCGCACCGGTCGCCAGATGCTGCATGAAATCGGCCGCGAACCCACGCCAGAGGAATTGGCGGAAAAGCTGCAAATGCCGCTGGAAAAAGTGCGCAAGGTGATGAAAATCGCCAAAGAGCCGATTTCCCTGGAAACCCCGATTGGCGACGAAGAAGACAGCCAGTTGGGCGATTTCATCGAGGACAAGAACGCCGTCCTGCCGTTGGACAGCGCCATTCAGGAAAACCTGAAGGAAACGACAACCCGCGTGCTGGCGTCGCTGACACCTCGCGAAGAGCGCGTCTTGCGCATGCGCTTTGGCATCGGCATGAACACGGACCACACCCTCGAAGAGGTCGGCCAGCAGTTCAGCGTGACCCGCGAACGGATCCGCCAGATCGAGGCCAAGGCCCTGCGCAAGCTCAAACATCCCAGCCGCTCGCGCAAACTGCGCAGCTTCCTGGATCAGTAACTCAAAAGGGCGCGCATCGGACGCGCCCTTTTCACATCCTCCCCCTTACATCCCAACCCAACTCCGACCCTTGCAGCTTGCTGCAAGACACTTGAAACATCGCAACGCCACTTGGCGCCAGGTTTGCCCGTTCATCCGGCACAGCACCCGGTTTTCCGCTGTCCAGGCGCCTCGGCGACCCAACCGTCTTGCACCATTCCACCCCCTGGGCCAATTTGTCGGCAATCGCGACTCACTCTCTGCCCTGACCCCGCGCAAATGAGGCCCCAATGTCCTTCCTGTCGAAACTCTTTGGCCGCGCCCCGACCCCGCCCAAGGCCGAGGCAAAACCCGTGACCCACAAAGACTACCTGATCTACCCGGAACCGATCTCGGAACAGGGCGGCTATCGCATCGCCGGACGCATCGAAAAAGAGGTGGACGGCGAAACCAAAGTCTCCAGCTTCATCCGCGCAGACACCTATTCCAGCGAGGACACAGCCCGCGACGCCTCCATCTCCAAGGCCAAGCAGGTGATCGACCAAATGGGCGACAGCCTCTTTCGCAGCTGATCCCGCCGCGTCGGCAATCCCCCGCACATGCCGCCTCGATCACAGCCGTTTGATGCAGCAAATCGCAACCTGTGATAGACTGAGAACAGTATTGTCAGAGGGGGTGTTATGCGTGTTATCAAATGGGTCCTTATGGTCGTGGCGATCCTGGTCGCCATTATTGTCATTGGCGGGCTGCTGTTGCCGCGCTCGGTCATCGTCAGCCGTTCGACCGAAATTGACGCCCCGCCCGCCGTTGTCTTTCCCTATGTGAACAGCCTGCGCGAAACCCAGAAATGGTCCCCCTGGCTCGAGCGTGACCCAAATGTCCAGGTCACCTTTTCCGGCCCGGAAACCGGCGTCGGCGCGCGCATGACCTGGTCCTCCCAGGACAGCTCGGTCGGGGAGGGGAGCCAGGAAATTATTGAAAGCACCGCAGATCAAACCGTCAGATCCGCCCTGGATTTCGGCCCGATGGGCACCGCCTTTGCCCGCTTTGACCTGGGCCCGACAGGCAGCGGCACCAAAGTGACCTGGGCCCTGGATGCCGATATGGGCCGTGGGCCCCTGGGTCGCTGGATGGGGCTGATGATGGATAACCTGGTCGGGGCCGATTACGAAAAAGGCCTGGCCAACCTCAAACAGCTGATCGAAACGAAACCCAATTCTGGCAATTGATCCGCCAGCAGCGCCGGTCTATCAGCGCTGAAACCCGCGAAAAGGAACGCCATTTGCAACGCCAGCTCAGACAAATCGTGGCCGTAACCCTATTGGGCGCCGTCGCCCCGATGACAGCCCCGATAACCGCCGCAGTCACAGGCACAATCGCGACCACATTCGCAACGCCAGCCGCCGCGCAGGGGTATCGCTCTCCGCGAGGCGTCCGCGTCAATCAGGTGTCCAACATCCTGTTCGAGGCCATCGGCAGTTCCTCGCAAGGCAGCGATTTCTGGTGCGCCGCGTCCGACTATGCCCGCCGCTACCTGGGCGCTGGGTGGTCCCAGCAGATCTATGTCGCCCGTGGCATGGGCCCCAGCGTGACCACCAACCGCCGCTCGGCCGTGCATTTCACGCTGGATCCGGGCGCAGCCGGGGTCACGCCGCTGGATCGCAAATCGCTCAGTGCGAACCGGTTTACGCCCGGCGACAGCATGTCGGTCCAGGTGGCCAATACCTATTGCCGTTCCTTCCCAACCCGGTTCTGATCTCATGATGTCCCTGAAAACGCTCCGCACCACCGCCCTCAGCGCCACAATCGCCGCCACCCTGGCATTGGCCCCGGCACTGATCCCGACACCGGCCTTCGCCTGGCGCGCGGTCAACGGAACCGAGGTGAACCCCGTGCGCAAAGGCGTGTTCGAGGTGATCCCCCATGGCCGCTCCGGGGCACAGCAGTTCTGGTGCGGCGCCGGGGATTATGCGCGCGTCGCACTCGGCATCGGCCCGACGCAACGGCTCTATATCTGGCGCGCCATTGGACCCAGCGAAACACGGCCCGGCTCCAAATCGGTGCAATTCGCCCTGTCGCCGCCACCGGGCAAAGAGGATTACAAACCGGGCTACTCCCTGTCGGTCAAGGCCGAGGGCGACAACCTGGATGTCTTTACGGCCCAGCGGTATTGCGGCAGCGGCCTGCCGTTCTGACGCGGGTGCCGGCCGCCCACGGATCGGCACAAATTCGCCGGCACCGCAGGGGGGGTACAAAATAGCGTGATCGCGCGTATGCTTGCAGCCCAGCCCATCCGCGCTACCTCGCGCCACAGACGGCACCCCAGGACGTTCCCCGGGGGCCATATCGTCCTGCACAGAAAAGAGAGCCTCACATGAAACGAACCATCACCGCCCTTCTCAGCGCAGCAACCCTCCTATCGGCCACAGGCGCCTCTGCCTTCACCGCCAGCAATCGGATGCGCGTCAACCCGGTCTCTGCCTCGGTGTTCGAGGTCGTCCCCCGTGGCGCCGCCCGTACCACGGACTACTGGTGCGCCGCCGCCGAATACCTGCTCTATACTGGTGTCTCAAAGGCAACCCAGCGGATCTATGTGGTCCGCGCCATGGGGCCGGCGGAAACCGCAAACCGCCGCTCTGCGGTGCAGTTTTCGATCACCCCGCCCGCCGGCGTTGACACCACCCCCGGCTACACGCTGTCGGTCAAACGGGTCGGCGAAAACCTCAACGCCGCCTCCGCGCGCTCCCATTGCCATGACCACGACTTCAGACTGATCCCCTGACCCTTCGGAGGCCTCATGCCGCAATGCGAGTTCATCATCCAGACCAACGGGCCGGGCCTCTATGAATTCACCGCCCAGGTCTGCAAACAGGTGGAACATTGGGCCGGGCAGGCGGCCCCGGCCGAGGCCTCCACCCACGCCACCGGGCTGCTGACCCTGTTTGTGCGCCACACCTCCTGTTCGCTGCTGATCCAGGAAAACGCCGACCCGGATGTCTGCCACGATCTGGAGGCCTATTTCCGCCGCCTCGTGCCCAGCGGGGATGACCCCTCCATGGCCTGGCTCACCCATGTGCTCGAAGGCCCCGACGACATGCCCGCCCATATCCGCGCCGCGCTCTTGCCGGTCTCGCTCAGCATTCCGGTGGCCGACGGACGTCCGCTCCTGGGCACATGGCAGGGGATCTACCTGTTCGAACACCGCGACGCCTCTCATCAGCGCCGGGTCGTGGCTCACCTCGGATAACGCAGCTTATCTAGTTGCTCAAAATCTCCTCTACCCAAACCCTAGAGGCTGCCCTATACTTATGGTCAAGTAGGCCGGAGCGCCTACAACAAGAGGCGGAACTCAACGAGGGGAATAGGCGAATGCGCTGCCCATTTTGCGGAAATGTCGATACGCAGGTAAAAGACAGCCGACCAGCCGAAGATCACGTGGCGATCCGTCGGCGGCGGTTTTGCCCGGCCTGTGGTGGCCGGTTTACAACCTATGAACGCGTGCAACTGCGCGATCTGGTGGTGATCAAATCCAACGGACGACGCGAAGATTTCGACCGGCCCAAGCTGGAACGCTCGATTCGCATTTCCATGCAAAAACGCCCCATCGAACAGGAACGCATCGACCAGATGATATCCGGCATCGTGCGCCGACTGGAAAGCATGGGGGAAACCGATATTCCCTCCAGCAAGATCGGCGAAATCGTGATGGAGGCGCTGGCCCGTATTGATACGGTTGCATATGTGCGTTTTGCCAGCGTTTACAAAAACTTCCAGGCTGCGGATGACTTCGAGGACTTTGTCCACGAATTGCGGCCTCAGGTTCCAGACGCAGAGTGATCATGCCTGACCGGCGCTATATGGCCATGGCCCTTGGCCTGGGCCGGCGCGGGCAGGGGCGATGCTGGCCCAATCCGGCGGTCGGCTGTGTCATCGTGCGCGACGGCCGCGTCGTCGGGCGCGGTTGGACGCAACCGGGCGGGCGGCCCCACGCCGAGGTTGTCGCTCTGGCCCAGGCCGCAGAGGCCGCGCGCGGCGCCACCGCCTATGTTACGCTTGAACCCTGCGCCCATCACGGCCAGACACCGCCCTGCGCCGAAGCCTTGGTTGCGGCGGGCATCACCCGCGTCGTCGCCGCCCTCGAAGACGTCGACCCACGTGTTTCGGGACAGGGCTTTGCCATTCTGCGGGACGCCGGGATAGAGGTCACCACCGGTGTCCTGGCCCAGGCCGCCGCCGAGGATCACGCCGGTTTCTTTCTGCGCACCGATCACGGGCGCCCGTTTGTGACGCTCAAACTCGCCTCCAGCTTTGATGGCCGTATCGCCACCGCGACAGGGCAGAGCCAATGGATCACCGACAGCCCGGCCCGCCGCGTGGTACATGCCATGCGGGCCAACCATGACGCGGTCATGGTCGGCGCCGGCACAGCCCGCAGCGATGACCCCTCTCTGACCGTGCGCGGTCTGGGCATCACCCATCAACCCGTGCGGGTCGTGGTTTCGCGGCGGCTCGACCTGCCGCTGATGGGCCAGCTCGCGCGCAGTGCCAAGGATGTGCCGGTCTGGCTCTGCTGTGGGCATGACGCCGACCCAGAGCGCAAGGCCGCCTGGACCGGCCTGGGCGCGCGGTTGTTGGAATGTGGCGTGCGCGGGGTGCAACTGGACCCGGTGGATGTGCTGCAACATCTGGGCGCTGCGGGGCTGACGCGGGTGTTCTGCGAAGGCGGCAGCGCGCTGGCCGCATCCCTGCTGGCCAGCGATCTGGTGGATGATCTGGTTGGCTTCTCTGCCGGTGTGGTGATCGGGGCCGAGGGCATGCCCTCGGTCGGCGCAATGGGGCTGGGCCAGCTGGATCAGGCGCCGCGCTTCCGGCTCCATGAAACCCGCACCATCGGCCCGGACATCCTGCACCGTTGGCGGCGCAGCTGACAAACCACGCACGGCCAAATGTTCCCTCATAGCAAAATGCGAAAAACCTGAATCACCTTGTGTTTCAGGTATTCGGCATTCTGCTCTAACGCCAGAGCGGCGCCCAGGTTGCAAACACCCCCTGCAATTTCGACAGGCTGCGATTGGCCAGACCCGGATGCGGAATCCGCCCCGTTGCCAACCGATCCGCCGCCACCTCAACCGGGCAGGGCAGGCCGCTGACAGGATCATGATAGCGCGGATAATCAATCAGCGTCGCATGAACCAACCCGGCCAATGTCGGCCGCGCCTGCCGCCGCGCCGGAACCGCGCCCAGATCCGTGGTCAGCCCCCAGCCCGCATAAAACGGCGCGCCCAGCGTGGTCACACCCACCTGACGCAGCAGGGCCTCGAACCCCAGCAAAGAGGTCATGGTCCAGACCTCCTGCACCTGATCCAGCAAACCCGCCGGATCAACCGCCCCCACCACGATATCCGCCAGCCCCTCGGCCTCTATGGCCCCGGGGCGCAGCCCGGCCTCTACATCCGGGTGCGGCTTGTAAATCAGAACCGCATTGGGCCGCGCCGCCCGTGCCGCCTGCAACAACGCCAGGTTCGAGCGCACCTCGCTCGTGCCCCGCAGGATCGAGGCATCATCCTCCACCTGTCCGGGCACCAGCACCTTATGCCCGGCCGGCAGCGCCATACCACCCTGACCCAAATTGTATTTGCTCAACCGATCCGCCACCAGCCGCGCCATCAACGCCTCGGCGCGGCGCTGCTGATCCGGGCGCAGCTCGGCCCGTTGCGTGATCCAATGCTCCAGCCGGGACGGGCCAGCGGGATCATAGTAGATCCCCAGATCGTCACTCACCAAAGACAGCGGCGGCACCAGCGCCGCTCCCAACCCGCGCGAGCGCAGGAACCCGTCCTCGATCTGCACCGCGCCCGCATGATCCGGCCCGGCCTTGCCCGCCCAGACCATCCAGGGGCGCGCCTCGCGGGCGGCCCTGTCCTTTGCCTGCGCCGGATCATCAATAAACCGCACCCGACCCGACCCGCCATAAAAGCGCTGCAAGGCCCGCCGCTTCCACAGGCGCATCCCGCTGGCGACCCAACCCTGCCGGTCTTCGCGCCAGGCCCGCGCGCGCGCCTCCAGCGTGTCAATCACCCGGGGCAGGTCGCACAGGCAGTCCTCATAAGGATCATACCAGACCGGGTAATCCATCATCGCCCCCTGAAACAGCTGCGCCCGCGTCAGTTGCCGTGACCGGCGTGGCACAGGGTTGTAATCCACACTCAGCCCCCAACCCACATAAAAAGGCTGCCCGAACACATGCGGGCGATGCCCGGCCAGGATCGCCTCAAACCCCAACTGCGAAGACACCGTGTAAACCGCAACCGCCCCCTCCAGCAAACGCCAGGGGCTGACCGCATCCGTGCACAGGCTCACCCGCCGGCCCGCGTCGTCTTGCGAAAAATACCCGGGCCGATGGCCCAGCCGCGTTTCAGGATGCGTTTTTATAACGACGCGCGTGCCCGGATGTTCCTCCTGCGCGCGTATCAGCATGTCCAGAAACACCGCCCGATCCGCCCCGCTCGCCGTGACTGAGGCATCACCCTGCGTCTGATCCACCACCAGAACATACCCGGGCGAGGGCGGGGCGATCTCTGGGTCCACCGCCGCGTATTTGCTCAGATGGGCCGCCTGAATGCGGGCCATGCAATCGCGCGCCCGGTTCAGTGTCGCAGTGTCATCCAGCGGCGCGGTGGCCAGCAAATGCTCCAGGTCTGAAACCCTGCGCGGGTCAAAATGCACGCCCGAGCGATCCAGATTCAGACCAATTGGCGGCTCGCCCGCGCGCCCGGGCAAAAGCGAGCGCAGGAACGCATCCTCCACCCGCAGCAATGGCGCTTCGTAACGCTCGGCCATATGCAGGCCGCGATGGGATGTCGGGCTCGCCCCCCAGACCGCCACATGATCTCCGGGCCGGGGGCGGCCCAGCGCGATGGTCCAGCCGCTCAGCTGCATGATCCGGCGCACCCGCCGTTGTGTCAGGAAACCACCGTTGTAAACCAGAACCCGCCCGGGCAAGGCGTGCTCACCCGCGCGGTGCATGGTCTAGAAACTGGTTGCGATGGTTGCCGTATTGGCAATCGGCGTCAGCGATCCGGTCAGGATGGTCAGCGTCTTGGTCCACTGCGCATAAGGTGCCTCAGTGACATAGAGCGTATCCCCGTCGCGGATCACAAAATCCCGCGCCATGAACAGGCCGTTCGGCTCTGTCAGGTTCAACACGTAAACCATCCGCTGCACACCATCCAGATCATTGCGACCCAGAACCTGGCCCGCAATCTCGGGCGACTCGTTGCGCATCACAAACACGCCCGTCGGGTCCGAAGAGGTTGAAATCAAACCGCCAACCTGCGCGATGGCTTCCAGCGCGCTCAGGTCCTGTGATTCAAACGGCACCCGCGACTGTTGCGCCGTGGCGCCCAGCGCGGTGAAGGTGCGCGTGTCGCCCTCCACCAGAATCTGGTCGCCCGCGCGCAGCGCGATGTCCAGTTCCGGGTGATCATACAGATCCTGGAACCAGATCTGCCCCTGTTTGTTGCCCCGGGTCACCGTGACCTGAGCAATCTCCGGCTCGATCGCCACACCGCCAGCCTTGGCCAGCATGGTGCCCAACGTGCGGGTCGGGCGTTCAATCGGATAGACGCCCTGCGCCCCAACCGCGCCCACCAGCGAAACGGTAGAGCCATCTCCGGCCAACCGGCGCACCTGCACCTGAGGATCCGGCGTCTGATCGTCCAACTTGGTGGTGATCAGCTCGCGCAGCTGTTCCGGCGTATTGCCCGCCGCACGCACCCGACCAGCATAAGGCACAAAGATATAGCCCGCACTGTCGACCTGCACCTCTTCCAACTGGGTGAAATTGATCCCCTCAGAGGCAAAAAACCCGTCGTCGACGTTTTCCCAAATCGTCAAACCCAAAGAGTCCCCGGGCCTGATCGTGTCCGAGGTCAGCCGCGAAGCGTTCTTGAAATCATCGGTAAACCCCAAGGCAGGCACCACAGCAGTAGCGCGCGTCACCCGGTCGTTGACGGAAACGATAAATGCGTCGCCTTCTCGTTGTACAGAGCCGGCGTATATCTGGCGTTTATTCGGGCCCACCTGCGGCAAACCACAGGATGAAACAACCGAAATCACACCCAGAATCGCGATGGGTTTGACCCACCGTACAAAAGGGGAATTCACTGCTCGGTCTCCTCGACCAATTTTTGTTCTGCCTCGACTTTTTTTGTCAAGTTATCGAAATTTTAGGCAAAAATCCAGTACTGCACAACAGCCCTCAGTTGACCACACGCAACTGTTGCCGAGGGGCCGCTGTTCCGGATTTCAGCGCGTCATAGGGATCTTCGGGGGACAACATCATGTCCGCCACCTGCCGCAACAGCTGACGCCGCCCGCGGGACGAATAAAATCCGCCTGGTAACTGACTGGTTTCCAACAGGAATCTGCGAAAGTCGCGATAGGCGCGATTGTCGGGGCGCCCGGCTGCGGCAAAGAACTGGCGCAGGGGCTGGGTCGATACGAATTCGGGTTTGGCATAGACCGCCTTGCCAAAGACTTTGAGCGGGATGCCGCGCCAGAGCACCTGTTGCCCTGCGGTGGAATTGACCGTGACGGCTGTGCGCGCGTCATTCAGCAGCCGCGCCAGCTTGCCGCCGCGCACGTAATGCACCCGGTCGCTCAAACCGTGCAGCCGGGCCAGGCGTTTGACCTCGCGCCGGATCGGCACGCGGCCATCCTCCAGCGGATGCGCCTTTACCACCAGGTGATGATGCCTTGGGGCGCCGGCGGCAAAACCTTCGATGATCTCGGCCAGAAACTCTGTCATCGTTGAAAAGGGTGAATGCATCTGAAAGGAGCTGTCATGTTCCAGTTGCAACAGCGCCAGATGATAGGGAAAGCCGCCATTGCGAATGCGCAGGGTGGCAATCATCCGGTCCACAGCATGCACGGGCATCAGCAGCAGCCGTTGCAGGTACAGCTGAAATTCCTTGGCCACGCTCTGCGCGCGATGGGGCTGAAAATTGCGATAGGCGCCGTTGGTGAACAGGACAAACCAATGATAAAGGGCGCCATAAAACACATGCTGGCGGGTGTCGCCCCAATGCCCCGGAGGCAGCGGCGCCTCCATATCCGACTGGGCCAGGGTCGACTGCATTTCTGCAATGGACATATCCATCAGGCGCGAATTCCCGTTCGAGCCGCCGCGCTCATAAGTGACCCAATAGGGGCGCATGTATCCTTCTTCGAAGACATGAATGCCCAGCCCCAGCCGCCGGGCTTCGGCCACGGCAGTGGCATGAACGGGGCGTGTGTCGCCATAGAGAACAATATCGGTGATTTTGCGGTTTTCGACGATCTGCAGGAAACTGTCGCGCCACGCGTCTACCGGGCCCTGATAGGGCAGATAGGATTCGGCATGGAACCAGAACGCCCGATCACCGGCATTGAAGCCAACCCGAAACACGCTGCACCCGGCCGAGCGCAACATGCGCCCAAGCACATGAAAAAAAGGGCCATGCGGGCCTTGTAGAAACAAAAAGACCCGGGAAGGGGACTGTGTGCTCGGCATTTTTGTCCTAAGTGCCTCTTTATTGTGCCTCGGTTTGCCTCTTTTGGGCATTGGCAAGATGGGTAGCAGAGCTGTTTGGCGAAAATATGGCGCTTTCGGTGCTGTCGCACAAGATAGCAGCACTTGCTCCGCCTCTATACGGGGATTAGGTGATGTCAGACTCGGGTTAAGGAACGGCTTATGTTCACAGGGATTATCACAGATATCGGTCGGATTTCATCGCTGGATCAGCGCGGAGATCTGAGGGCGCGGATCACCACCGGCTATGACACGGATGGCATTGACATGGGCGCCTCCATCGCCTGCGATGGCGTGTGCCTGACGGTTGTGGCTTTGGGGGATGATTGGTTCGACGTGGATATCAGCGCTGAAACGGTCGACAAGACCAATATCGGCGCAAACGGGTGGTATGCAGATCGCCGGATCAACCTGGAACGTGCCTTGCGGGTCGGAGACGAGCTGGGCGGGCATATCGTGTCGGGTCATGTGGACGGGGTTGCGGATGTGATTTCGGTCGAGGATGAAGGCGACAGCACGCGGCTGAGGTTTCGCGCGCCCGGAGATCTGGCGCGGTTCATTGCCCCCAAGGGATCGGTTGCATTGAATGGGACGTCCTTGACCGTCAACGAGGTTGAGGGCGATGTGTTTGGCATCAACCTGATCCCGCATACCAAAGAGGTCACGACCTGGGGCGATGTGGCGCCGGGCGACAGGGTCAATCTGGAGATTGATACGCTGGCCCGCTATGTGGCGCGCCTGGCCGAAACCTCTTGAGGCTTCAACCGCCGTGGCTGTCTGGCGTTTGAAAGATTGTGTGCGCTTTGCGCACGCATGTCTCTCGTCAAAACGCCTCCGGCGTTTTGCCTCGGGATGAGTATTTGAACCAAAAAGAAGCAACGGGCGCAGGGCCCCTGAAAATGCGTCGCATTTTCGTTTGTTCGGGGCCATGCGCGGTGGGTTAGAAGATCAGGATCTGCCAGGCGATTGCCAGCGTGCAGAGCCAGCTCAGCACGAACAGGATCGGACGTGCCGGCATTTTCGCGATACCCGAGATCATGCCGGCCGCGTGCAGAACCCTCAGGCCAAGGAATGCGGCTGATGCTGTGGCTGTAACCGGCGTTGACGCGCCTTGGATATGCGCGACCAGCAGCAAGGCAGCAAAGGGCATTGCCGTTTCCAGCAGGTTCAGATGCGCCCGATGCGCCCTGTGGACCCAAGCGGGCAGATTGTTCAGATCGGTTGGGCGCGTGAACGGGTCACCGACCTTCTGGCCCTGCATATTGCTCCCGACGACATAAGGGATCCAGAGCGACGCCGCCAGCACCAGGACAAGCGTCAGGTAAACCATGTCTTGCGTCATCCTGCGTCCCCCCCGCCAAAGCGATGCGACTGCCCCGTTTCCAGCCAGCTTTTGAGCCCGGACAGCATCCGCTGCCAGCCTTCCGCCACGCCGTCCTGTCCGTCTGGAATGTCGTAATGCTCCAGCGTCAGCTTGCAATATGCGCCCTGGGGTTCGATCAGATAGACACAGCGCGACGCCTGCATCCCATCCCCGGCCCATTGCGGGCGAAACGTCATGTCCAGCCGCGTCTTCGGTCGCGCCTCGGTCACATCAAAGCGCAGCATCGGGCGATCATCCGGAGTGAAATAGGTGGTCGACCCATCGCAATCCAGATCCCCCTCCGCCCGCGTGGCCATGAAGTGATAGTGCAGCACCTCCTCCGGATCCGTCAAAGCGCGCCACAGCGCGTCCTGGGTGCATCGAATAAACGTGGCCATTACAAAATCGGGCCGTGTATCAGTCTGGGGCATGGCAGCTCCCTCCAATCGTGATTTCAGGTCGAGCACCGCCCGCGCCGCAGCTTTGGCACGGTAGGGATCGATCCAGCGGTCTATGGCCTCCTGCAGGGGCAAGGCGTTCAGATAGTGATGTTTGAACCGCCCTTGCTTGCGGGTGACGATGAGGGACGCATCCTCCAGAACCTTCAGGTGTTTCATGACCCCGAACCGGGTCATGTCCAGCTGCTCTTGCAGCTGAAGCAGGGTCTGCCCGTCCTGTTGGCGCAGACTGTCCATCAGGGTCAGGCGGGCCGGATCGGCGAGGGCCTTGAAGAGTGCATCCATACCTCATTATAGGTGACAAACTAGTCACGTGACAAGATGGTCACCTAAAATTCACACATTGCGGTGGCCCGGAATGCGGCTAAACTTGCCCAAAGCAGGGGGATTCATGCGCGAAATCAGGTATCTGGATGGCCCGGACGGGCGTCGACTGGCCTATGTCAAAACCGAAGGGCAGGGGCCGACCGTGGTTTTCCTCAGCGGCCTCAAATCCGATATGGAAGGCACCAAGGCCGTCCATCTCGAAACCTGGGCCCGGGCCCGGGGCCGCGCCTTCTTGCGATTCGACTACTCGGGTCACGGCCAGTCCAGCGGCACTTTCGAAGACGGCAGCATAGCAGACTGGCACGCCGATACGCTGGCCATCGTCGATGCGCTGACCCAGGGGCCACTGGTGGTCGTCGGCTCCTCCATGGGCGGCTGGCAGGCGCTGCTGCTGGCCCGCGCCCGCGCCGCACGCATCCAGGGCATGGTCACAATCGCCGCCGCGCCGGATTTCACCGAAGACGGCTACTGGGCCAATTTCACCCAGGCCCAGCGGGACACAATCAACGCCGGCGGCCAGGTCGAGCTGCCCTCGGATTATATGGACCCCTATATCGTCACGCCCAAAATGATCCGCGACGGCCGCGACAACCTGGTGCTGCGCGCACCGCTGGCCTTGCCCTTTCCGGTGCGCTGCCTGCAAGGCACGGCAGATACGGCCGTCAGCACCGACACCGCCCTGCGCCTGATGGCGCACGCGCAGGCCCCCGATCTGCGGCTGACCCTGGTCAAGGACGCCGATCACCGGTTCTCGGACGGCCCTTGCCTTGCCCTGATCGAACAAGCGGTCGAAGACGTGTCATGACCCAATTCCCGCCACCCGGCCAACAGGAGATCATGCTATGCAAAGGATCATGCGTTTGCTGATCACTCTCGTCCTCCTCCTGGTGCTGGCCGCCGGTGTGCTGTTTGTCATCGCCCCGCGCGAACCCGTCGACCTGTCCGCCGATTTCGAGCCCCGCAAATTCGGCGAAGGCGTGCAGGTCTATTTCGAAGCCACAGAATCCGCCTTTGACGACATCGTCGAAGGCACCGAAAAACGCATCGTCTGGCAAGACGGCTTCAAAGAGCGCCGCACCCCGGTCTCGATCCTCTATGTCCACGGCTTTTCGGCCACTTCCGAAGAGATCCGCCCCGTCCCCGACCTGCTGGCGCAGGCGCTCTCGGCCAATCTGGTCTATACCCGCCTCACCGGGCACGGGCGCAGCGACGCGGCCCTGGGCGACGCAACGGTGCAGGACTGGATGCAGGACATGGCCGAAGGCCTGGCCGCCGCCCGTGCGGTGGGTGACCGGGTGATCGTGCTCTCAACCTCCACCGGCGGCACCCTCGCGGCGGCTGCGGCCCTGGACCCCAAAATGTCCCAAGATGTGGCGGCGATGATCTTTGTCTCGCCCAATTTTGGCATCAACAACGCGGGCTCGGGCCTGCTGACCTTGCCGGGGGCCGAATGGTGGGTGCCCCTGATCGCAGGCAAGACCCGCAGCTTCGAGGCTGAAAACGACGCCCAGGCCCGCTATTGGACGCAATCCTATCCAACGCGCGCCCTGCTGCCCATGGCGGCGCTGGTCAAAACCGTGGTCAACCTGGCGCTGGAGACCATCCAGATTCCGGCCTTCTTCTGGCTTTCACCGCAGGATCAGGTGGTGCGCGCCGACATCGCCCAGACCGTCGCGGCGCGGTGGGGCGGGCCGACCGAAATCGACCTGGTCCAGATCACAGACAGCAGCGATGGCTATGACAGCTCGGCCCATGTCATCGCCGGTGACATCATGTCCCCGGCCGGCACCCAGCCTGCGGTTGACGCCATGCTGGCCTGGCTGCGCAAACACGCGCTGGACCGGAGGCCCGAGTGACGACAGCGGGCCAACCGACACGGCCCCTTGCGGCGGGGAGTCCCATCAAGCCCCTGGCGGGGCAATGACCCTGCGCCGCCCCGGCAGCATGCGCGGCCTCGAGAACCTGGGCCGCGTGCGGCTGTCGCGCCATTTCTATATGCGCGATTTCCTCTATTCCGAGATCGGCAACTTCCACGCCCGCCAGAACATTCCCGACAATCCCGACCTGGCCATCGCCTGCGGGCGCGCCTTTTGTGAAACCCTCATGGATCCGCTGGAGGACACTTTTGGCCGCATCGCCGTGCGCTCGGGCTACCGCTCGCCATCGCTGAACGCATTTGGCAATGAAAACGCCCTGAACTGCGCGCGCAATGACAACCCGCTGGAATGCCATATCTGGGATCGCGGCCAGGGCGACGACCGCATCGCCGGGGCCTCGGTGGTGATCCCCTGGTTCGCGGATCAATATGACAGGGGCCGCGACTGGCGCGATCTGGCCTGGTGGATGCATGACCACCTGGACCAATATTCCGAAATCTGGTTCTTCCCGAAACTCTGCGCCTTCAACCTGGTCTGGCGCCCCAAACCCCTGCGCCGCATCGACAGCTATATCGCCCCGCGCGGAACCCTGCTCGCCCCCGGGGCAGCCCCCGACGAGCCGCTCGCAAGCCGCCGCCAACGCTATGCCGACTTCCCCGAATATCGCGCCATTGCCTACCCGACCTAGGCCGTCCGCCCTGGGCAGGAACACGCCAATCGCCACCCACTCCGCCCCCTGTGACGGAAAACCGCCGACGCCAGCCCCGCTCTGGCGTTGACTTTGCCCGACACTCTGACAATGGTGCCCCAAACCTCAGCGCCAAGGACAAACCGCCATGAAAGAACCCCTGGTTCTGCTTCCCGCGATGATGTGTGACGTCCGAGTATTCTCGCATCAAATCAACGTGTTGTCCCGGGATCATACGGTAGTTTCCGCGCCGCTCAACCATGGCGAACGCGTCGAAGAGATCGCCTCGGGCCTTCTGGATCAACTGCCGCATAAATTCGCCCTCTGCGGCCTGTCGCTGGGCGGCATCGTCGCGATGGAGCTGCTGCGCCGCGCGCCCGAACGCATCACCCGCCTGTGCCTGATCAGCTGCTCACCGCTGCCCGAACCCCCGGCCGAGGCCGCCGCCCGCGAACCGCTGATCATTTCGGCTCGCATGGGCCGGATCGAAGAGGCCGTACACGGCACCCTGCGCCCCGAACATCTGGCACCGGGGCCGGGCCGCGCCAAGGTCATGGCCCAGCTCACCCGCATGGCCGAGGACGCCGGCGCCGAAACCTTTGTGCGCCAGTCCCGCGCCCTGCAACGACGCCGCGACCAACAAGGCACAATGCGCCGCTGCAAAGTCCCCGCGCGCATCGTGTGCGGCGCCCATGACACGGCGATCCCCGTCAAACGCCACAGCTTCCTGGCCGAGCTCACCCCCTTTGCAGAGCTGAGCGTGATCGAAGACGCCGGCCACCTGCCAACGCTGGAACAACCCCAGGCCAGTCTTCAGGTCATCCGGGACTGGCTCGCCGCGCCACTGGTCCTGCGCTGACCGTTAGGGCAGGCCCCCGCTCACCAGTGTTGAATGATCGCGCTTAGCGCTCACCACTTTGCATGATCGCGCTTAGCGCTCACCAGGGCACAGGATCGCCGCGCCAGTCAAAGAACCGCCCGCTCTGATCCGGTGCCAGATCATCCATCACCGTCACCAGATGCGCCGCCGCCACTGGGGCGCTGTGTTTGTCATGGGCGGGGTAGGCGGCGGTAAACTCGGTCTCCACGGTGCCCGGATGCAGGGCAACCAGGATCGCCTGCTTGCGCGTCCGGCCCAGCTCTATCGCCGCCGTGCGCAGCAGCTGATTGGCCGCGGCCTTGGATGCCCGATAAGAATACCAGCCCCCCAGACCATTGTCACCGATCGAGCCGACCCGCGCCGTCAACACCGCCACCACCGCCCGCGCATCCCGCGCGATCAGCCGGGGCACATGACGCAGCACCAGAGCCGGACCAATCGTATTCACCGCCAGGACCCGCGCCATGGTCTCTGCCTCGATCTCGCGCAGCGCCTTTTCGGGCCGCCTGCCCGGCGGTGCCAGAATGCCGGTGGCCACCACCACGCGGTCAAACGGCCCGTCCACGCCCGCCAACAGGGCCTCTGCCGCCGCCGGATCCTCCAGATCAAACCCCTGACCCGACCGCGACAACCCCACAACCTCATCCCCGCGCGCCCGCAAATGCTGCGCCATGGCCGCGCCGATCCCGCCACTGTCCCCGATGATCAACGCCCGTGCCATATGGCCTCCTTGCCCCGACAAACGGCCCGTGCCGTCCTGCTTGTTACGTAGGTCCACCTTCTGCGGATCGATAATACCAGCGCCCCTGTCACAAAATTCCGCTGGACCAAACGCAATTCGCCCTCCTAGGGTTTCGCCGACAGACGCCCACCGCAGGACATGGACGCCAATGCAACATCTGATCTCCGAGCAGGCTTCCCATATCATCGGATTGTGCGGCGTGGTCACCTACCTGTTGGCCTACGCCTTGTTGCAGGCCGGGGTGATCGGCGGCAATGGCTATCTCTACGCCGGGCTCAACGCCCTGGCCGCCTGCATGGTGATGATCAGCCTGATCCACGCCTTCAACATCGCCTCCCTGCTGATCCAGATCTCCTTTGTCGTGATCAGCATCGTCGGCATGACCCGGATCGCCCTGCTGACCCGATGGGCCCGGTTCACCGCCTACGAACGGCAGATCTATTCCACCCAATTCCCCGACCTCGAGGCCCACCTGGCCCGCAAACTGCTCAACGCCGGCACCTGGGTCGATATCGAAGAGGGCACCATCCTCGCCCGCGAGGGCGAAACCCTGGACCGGATGACCTACCTGGCCTCGGGGCAAACCAAAATCTATGTCGAGGGTCAGTTCGTCGGCCACCGTAGCGCCAATACCTTCATCGGAGAAGTGTCCTTCATGGATGGCTCGCCCGCCTCCGCAACCGTCGAAGTCAGCGCGCCGGTCCACGCCTTTGTCATCTCCACCCAGGCCCTGAGCCAGCTGCAACAGCGCCACCCCGAAATCCGCCTGGCCCTCACCGCCAGCTTTTCGGCCAATACCCGCGCCACATTGCGCGTCAGAACCAGCGAGATCGTCGACTACAGACGCCGCACGCAATCCTGACCCAACGCAGACCAGCCCCCAATCTGCCCATACCTCTGTAATCGGAGCGAAATTTCCTATCCTTTTGCCACAGCCTCTGGTTCAATCCGCGCAATGAATTGGCCACCAAAAGGCCGAAGGATAAACAGGAGGGAATGTCGTGACTTACGATCTGATCGTTGTAGGCGCAGGGCTCACCGGTTTGACCGCCGCATATCGCTGCGCGCAAGCTGGCAAAAACGTGCTCGTACTGGAGGCCCGCGAACGGGTTGGTGGCCGCACATATACCATCACCACCCAGGACGCCGGGGGCACCATCAACCATTTCGACTATGGCGCCCATTTCATCGGTGATGAATCGTTTCAGGCCCCGGTCTGGGATCTGGTCAACGAACTGGGCCTTGAAACCTTCAAACAATACGAAGGCCCCGAGGATGTGGTCCCCACTCCTGAAAAATTCTGGGCGGGCGAGGGCGCGAACCTGCAAGGCTTCGGCTTTGACGAGGGCGCAAAACCCACCATCGACGCCTATATCGGCACCACGGTTCCCCCCAGCGATGCGGGCCGCGCCTATATCGTCTATCTCGAACAATTGTCCCAGTCGGTCTGGCTGAGCGACCCCAAGAAAACCGCAAACGCCGAAGGCCTCGACAAAATGTCGGTCTGGGATTGGGTCTGTACCATCAACATGCCGGGCTATGGCGATCCGGTCGAACCGCCCAACTGGACAGGCGAGACCTACGGCAACGCCCCCAATACGTTCCGCGCCCTGACGCGCATGTTGTGCCGGGTCGGCTTTTCAACCGAGCCTGAAAACATCTCCATGCTCTGGCTGCTGTTCTACGTCAAATCCAGCGGCGGTCTGGCCCGGTTCCAAAGCCTGCGCTGGCCGATCCAGGGCGCACAGGGCTACCGGCTCAAAGAAGGCGCACAGGCGATCGCCAATACGCTGGCCACGCGGCTTCAGGCGATGCCGCAATGCACAGTCATGGCCCAGACCCAGATCGTGAACGTCACAGACGGGGCCAACGGCGTCACTCTGGTCGATACCAACGGCACCAGCTATTCCGCCGGCAAGGCGCTGATCGCCATGGCCCCGGCGCTCAACAGCAAAATGACCTTCCAGCCGCCGCTGCCCCCCGCCCGTCAGATGGCCCAGGCCGCGATGGCCAATTCCCACATGATCATGACCTTTGTCACCTTCGACACCACATTCTGGCGCAGTGACACAACACGCTACCCATCCGGCTCGGTCAACGGGCTGCCGATTGACAGCAATATCTCTGAATATGGCCTGTCCGGCGATGCGCTGATGGCAGACGGCGATGTGGTCTGGGTGATGGACAACACCTCGGACGAAGGGCAGGCGGCCCTGTTCGCCTTCATCGTGGGCGACGCCGCAATCAAACTGGCCGACAAAACCAAAGAAGAGCGCCAGGCTGTCGTGCTGAAAACCATGTCGACCCTCTTTGGCGAAGAGAATGTGACCAGCAACAACCCGGTCTATTACGAAATGGACTGGAACCAGCAAGAGTTCTCCATGGGCTGCCCCGCAGGCCACTTCCTGCCAGGTCAGTTCCTGAAATGCGCCGACGGTGTGCTCCTGTCACGGATGACCGACAACCCGACAGGCAACCTCTATTTCGCCTCGACCGAGGCCGCGACCCTCTCCAACGGCTATATGTCCGGTGCGGTCTGGTCGGGCGAACAGGTCAGCAAGGACATCCTGGGCGCGCTCGGTCAACCGGTGGCCCGCCCCTATGATCCGATGGCGCGCGAAATGGCGATGCGCGATTGCGTCAACCAGATCATGAGCGCCATCGAAAACCAGATCCCCATGCTCGAATGGCCCGCCCTGACCCCGGATTGCGTCTTCAAGGGGCCGGGGGGCACAACATTGCCCACCGCGCCCGCCGGCCAGGAAGGCTATATCGGTCAGCAAGGCACCATCGAATTCTACACGCGCATGGGCTTCTTCTTTACCCTCAGCAAGGTGCGCGTCATCAGCATCTCGGCCAACCCCAACTCCAACAGCGCCTTTTGCGCCTTCCTCGTCGACGGGGTGGTCAACACCACGGGCCAGCCCTTCCAATCCATCTATGGCACGATGATCTTCGAATTCACCGACCCCAGCGAAGGCGCCCCCCTGATCAAGGCGGACCGGCTGGTGATGGACAGCACCCTGATCGACAATCTGGTCAACCCATCCCTGCCACCCTCTGCAAACCCGGCAGATACACAGGCAGATACACAGGCGCTCCTCGATACGCTCAAACAACGCGCCGAGGGTTTGGGCGCCTGGCTGCAGGGCGGTTCACAGGAAGACCTCGGATCGGGCTTTGAACGCACCGTCGTCTATGGCGTGGGCGGCAAAACTCTGCCCAGCGGGCCGTTTTACGGGGTCGATGGCATGCAACAGGCGTTTCGCAGTGTCGTGGATGGCCGCCTGTTCCAGTCGATCCAGCTTCAATCCATGGCCCTGGACGAAACGAAACTGACGCTGATGGTTCTCTATGAGGTGTCCGGCGTATCCGCTTCGACCCAAACGCCGTTCACAACACAGCTTGTGTGCAGACAACGCATCGTGCGCGACCCGGATCTGCGCGTGGCCGAGTTCAGCGTCTCAATGGACGGCACGCTGCTGGACTAACCCATATGTGACGGGGCCGAACCAGAAACGGGCAGGGGGCGCAACAGCGCCCCCCCAACACCAGCCTCCAGCCTGACCCAGTACCCGGGACCCGATGAGGGGGCCTAGCTGGTCCACCCCTCCGGCTGATCCAACTGCAATATCGCCAGACAGGCCCGCACCTGCGCCTTGTGTTCCTCGGCCTGTGCGGCAGGGGCGTCGCCACGCTCGGCCAGGCGGAAATGGGCCATCGCCGCGTCAAATGGCATGCTCAGCGCCTCGGCTTCTGTCACCGCCTTGCGCCAGGCGGTCTGCGCGGTCTTCAAATCCCCCTGCATCTGCGCCAGATCGCCTTTGGCCAATGCCAGCCGGGCCCGCGCGCTGGGGTACAGTTTGACCAGCTTGGCACATTTGCGCGCCATCACGTCAAACACCCGCAGGATCTGATCCCGCGCCACCCCCTGGCGGTGCAGCGCATGGCCCGCGTCCAGAATAAAGGACACCGGATCGACCATATAGATCTGCGGATCCGACAGCCCCTCATACAAATCCATCGCCGTATTCAGATCCGCCATCCCCGCCTGCGCATCGCGATTGCGGATATGGTTCAGCGCCGCGAAAATATGATAGGCAATCGTATTGGACGCGGCCGAGTTCAGCTTGTTCAACTCATCCGAAATCAACGACTGCGCCCGCGCCAGGCTCTCCTCGAACGCCTCGAAATCATTCAGCGCCCACAGGTTCTTCATCCGCCCGGTGATGCCCCACAACTTGACCTGAGGCACCCCCCGGTCATGCCCGCTGTCATAGGTGCGCACATCCAGCTCATCCGCCAGCCGGAACTGACCCTGCAACCGATAGATATTGCCCAGATTGGCAACCGAATACTCCCAGCACTTGTGATCGCGCGCCTGCTCGCTCAGTGCGATCGCCTTCTGCGTCAACGCCTCCGCCTCGGCAAATTGCGCCTTGGCAAACGTATAGGCCCCGGTGGTCATATGCACCCAGGCTCCGGCCCCCGGCTCGTTCAGCCGCTCGGCCATGGCAACCGCTTCGCGCTTCCAATACTCCCCGTTCAGGGCCCAGGGGATGAACAGCGCAGACATCGACAGCTGAGACATCGCCGTCGCCAAAGGCCCGCTGTCCCCGCCACTGGCCGAGGCCAGCCCCATCGCAGAGAACGTGGAATGCAAGGACCGCAGCGTATCCTGCCGGTCATAGTAGATTTCCGACAATGACAGATAAACCCGCGCCGCATTCAGCTTGGCCTTGTCCACCGGATCATCCGGACGCCGACGGGCCGTCTGAAACCGGAAATAATGGCCAATCACCTGACCCACATAGGTCATGGTCCGATCTGGCGGGGCCTTGTCATAAACGCTCAGCGCCGCCGTCAGATGTTCGTCCGTCGCCACCAGATGGCCCAGAGACATCAGGGCAAAGGCCAGCGACAGATGCGTCATCCCCCGCTGATCCGCATCCAGCAATGGCCCATGGGCCGCGTCCAGCTCCAGCGCCCGGGTCAGAAATGCAACAACTTCGGCGCTGGCCTGCGACTGATAGGCCAGCTTGGCGGCGGTGTTCAGATGGCGCAACGCCCGCGCCGGCTCGCCGCCATTGTCCCAGTGATGGGCGACCAGACTGCTGGGCACCTGGACCTCGCCATCCGCCTCCTGAGCATCCTCATACAGCGCCGCAATCTGGCGGTGCAGCGCCCGGCGCGGCTCGGTCAGCATCAGACTATAGGCCGTGTCCACAATCAGCGCATGGTGAAACCGGCTCTTGCCCTCGGATACCGGATCCATCAGCCCCGAGGCATGGATCTGCTCCAGATGCGCGCGGATCGGCGCATCCGGCTCTGGATGCGACCGGGCAATGATCTCATGATCCACATTGCGCCCCTGAACGGCCGCCACCTTCAGCGTCAACTGAACCTCCGGCGCCAATGTCGAAATACGCCCCGAGACCGCGCCCTCGATCCCGCGCGGCAAATGCACCTCGCTCAGATCAATCTTGGTCGAATGAATATGGCAATAGCCGGCATCAATATGCACCAGCTCGCGATCCACAAACAGCTTGGCCAGTTCCTTGGTATACAGAGGATGCCCCTCCGCCAGATTGTAAATCCGGTCCAGCATCGTCGGCGGCTGCTCGGAAATCCCCAGTTCGCGACACACCAGCTGATCGGTTTCTGCGCGCGCCAGCGGGCGCAGCGTCACCCGCGCGCCGGTCTCGTCGCGCAGCATCCGGATCGCCTGCACCGGCAGATCCGTCTGCTCCACAGGGCGGGACAACAACACGATCCCGACAGCAGGCAACGCCTGACGCACATCGCTCAGCACCTGCCAAGAAGGGCTGTCCATCCAATGGGCATCCTCAAAGAACAACACCGTATCCTGGCCCTGAACCAGCACCGACAAGACCGCCACCAGCGTCTCGCGTCCGGCCCGCGCCCGGGCATCCGGCGACATCTTTTTCAGCGCCCTGGGCAATTCCGCCGCGCCGCCCAGATCCACGTTCTGGCGCAGCAGCTCGCGCAGGGCCTCGTCGATTTCGGCCTGGTCCATGACCTCTTCCAGCCGCGCCGCGCGGTCCTGCCCGGGCGCGCAACTGTGATCCAAAAGCTTGGCAAAGGGACGCCGCCAGATGTGAAAGGCACTGGCCCGGCGCAGACTGTCGCCATAGGCAAACACCGTCTGATGGCCCCGTTCGGCCATGCGCGCCGCCAGAACGGCGCCCAGATGCGACTTGCCCAGACCGGCCTCGCCCCAGACCTGCACCAGCGGCGCCTCTTGCGGCCCGGTGTCAAAGGCCTCCAGCAACTGGCTCAGCTCGCGCCCGCGCCCGACAATCTCGGGGCCAAACTCGCGCTCCACCCGCGCCTCTGACGTCGGCTTGTACACCCGCACCGATTCCGCGCGGCCCTTGGGCTGATAGGGGCCCTGATCCTCAAAGGTGAACCGTTCGCGCGACAGGCGCATGGTTTCGCCATCCACCAGCAACCCGCCCCCCGCACGCATCGCAAGGGCCGAGGCCAGGTTCACCGATTCAGACAGGATCGCCACCTGCTGATAATCGGCCCCGCCCAAGACACCGCACAACACATTGCCGGTGCTGATCCCCAGCTTGCAGGGCTCTCCGGCCTGCGCGCTCACCTCCAGCAAGGCCCGCGCCGAGTGGATCGCCCGCTCCGCATTATCCTCGAACGCGCTCACCGCCAGGCCCCAGCTGGCGACCAGGATCAACCCCTTGTCATCAGACTGGAACTGCACGACGGAGCCGCCATTTTCCGCAATGGCCGCCTGTACCGCAGCCGCCATCGGCACAAATCGCTCAACATCGCGCGGCGCCAGCAGGGAAAAGCTGGCAAACAGCACCGTGGCCCGGCGAAACTCGGCCACCCAGTCATCATCCGAATGCCCAATCAGCGCCCGCGCCAATGGCACCGCGAACTGGCTTTTCCTGCGAAACGCCGCCGACACGGCCGGGCGCTCGGGCGCCTGCGCGCGGATCTCGACCAGCCGCGCCAGCCCCGAGGCATCCGCCTCATAATCCGCGGCCCCCGATGACAGGCCGACAAACTCCGAAGAGGCCAGGATCTTGCCCGCCGCCAGCTGTTTGCTCTGCTCGGGCAGGTTTTCAACCAAAGGGCCAGACAGGATCGGAAACATCTGATCCTTCCCCGCGCCGACCACCGTCAGATGCATCGGCCCGCAATCCAGCAACAGCTTCAGGTTCATCGCCCGCGCGTCGCTTTGGGACTGCCGGGCAATCGCGGCGATCTCGGTCGCACAGGCCGCCGCCAGATGCGCCGCCCGCGCCAGACCATCCGCCGCCTTGCCCGCGCCATCCGCCTGCGTGCTGTCATCCTGAACGCTGCTCTCGGTCCAATAGGCGTTCAGAGCATCCCCCGCGATGCTCGCCACGCCACCCTGATATTTGGACACGACCGAGATGATTTGCGCAAACAACCGGTTCAACAGCCGCTGCGTCTCCTCCGCGCCGCGTTCATGCGCCGCGACCAGATCGGCGCTCAGCTTGGAAAATCCGACAATGTCCACAAACAGCAAGACCGCACGCCCTTCGCGACGGGCGCCGGGCCTCGCATTCGCTGGTATCCAGTCCTCAAAAATCGCAGGAACGAAGCTGCCCAACCGGCGCTCCGATCCCGTGTCGTTCCCGTCCATACGTCACACCCTGTTCCACGACGGCAAACGCCGCAGATCCCTTTGACTGGACCAAGGTTAATTCCACTTAACTTGCGATGGAAGACTCAGTTTCGGTCAACTGGCATCCCACAGTTCACCCCGCCAAGGCCCAAAACGGCACCTCTGCGGGGCAGGGCAGGGCGCGCGCCACCTTGCATGGCAGGCACCTGCGCCCATGGAGCAGGCCGTCAGGACCGCTCAGGAATTGGGCGTTTTTGCGTGGCAGGCAAAAAAGTGGACCATATGGTCAAAAAATGAATTGCTTAATTTTCGGAATATGCAACTCTGTCATCAGCGAAATGAGCCAAGAGGAAATCCACATGGCATTGGGTCCGACAGAATCCGGGATCGTGGCAGGGCGCCTGGAACCGGCAGACATTGCCGACAACTTCTCCGACCTGCACGCGCCCTTCGCCGCGCATGAGGCCGCCGTGGCCGCAGACCGTTGCTATTTCTGCTACGACGCCCCCTGCGTCACGGCCTGTCCCACCTCCATCGACATCCCTCTGTTCATCCGGCAAATCCAGTCCGGCCAACCCGAGGGTGCGGCCCAAACCATCCTGGACCAAAACATCCTCGGCGGCATGTGCGCCCGTGTCTGTCCCACCGAAACCCTGTGCGAAGAGGTCTGCGTCCGCGAAGTGGCCGAAGGCAAGCCAGTCGAAATCGGCCGCCTGCAACGCCACGCCACAGACACGCTGATGGCCAGCGGCACACATCCATTCACCCGCGCCGCACCCACGGGCAAATCCGTCGCCGTCGTCGGGGCCGGCCCGGCAGGGCTCGCCTGTGCCCACCGCCTGGCCATGCTCGGTCACGAGGTCACCATCCACGAGGCCCGCAGCAAACCGGGCGGGCTGAACGAATATGGCATCGCTGCCTATAAGACCGTCAATGACTTTGCCGCGGCCGAGGTCGACTGGCTGCTGGGCATCGGCGGCATCACCATCACATATGACTCCCCCCTGGGCCAGGCGCAGACCCTTGAGGCGCTCAGCGCCGCCCATGACGCGGTCTTCCTGTCTATCGGTCTGGGCGGCGTCAACGCCCTGCGCACCCCGGGCGAAGACCTCGACGGCGTGTGCGACGCGGTCGATTTCATCGCGCAGCTGCGTCAGTCCCAGGACCTGACCACCGTACCCGTCGGGCGCAACATCGTGGTCATCGGCGGCGGCATGACGGCAGTGGATGCCGCCGTCCAGGCCAAACTGTTGGGCGCAGAACATGTCACCATCGCCTATCGGCGCGCCCAGGACGCCATGCCAGCCAGCCGCTATGAACAGGATCTGGCCGCCTCGCGCGGGGTCAAACTGATGTTCAACGTGATGCCGGTCGCGGTCCATGACTCGGGCTCGGGCACCGTATCCGCGCTGGAGCTGGAGTATACCACCATCACCGACGGCCGCGTGACAGGCACCGGCGAAACCACCAGCTTGCCCGCGGATCAGGTCTTCAAGGCCATCGGCCAGACCCTGACCGGAGCGCCCGAAACGCTAAAGATCACAGGCGGCAAAATCGCCGTCTCCGGGGCAGGGCAGACCTCGACCCCCGGGGTCTGGGCGGGCGGAGATTGCGCCAGCGGCGGCGACGACCTGACCGTAACAGCCGTAGCCGAGGGCCGCGATGCGGCCATGGATATTCATAGCGTACTGACGGGCCCAGCGTCCTAAGGAGACAGAGCAATGGCGGATCTGACAAGCGATTTCGTGGGCATTTCCAGCCCCAACCCTTTCTGGCTGGCATCTGCCCCGCCCACGGACAAGGAATACAATGTCCGCCGCGCCTTCGAGGCGGGCTGGGGTGGCGTGGTGTGGAAAACACTGGGCGAGGCCGGTCCGCCGGTCGTCAATGTCAACGGCCCGCGGTATGGCGCGATCTACGGGGCGGACCGGCGGCTTCTGGGGCTCAATAATATCGAGCTGATCACCGACCGGCCTCTGGAAGTGAACCTGGAGGAAATGGCCCGCGTCAAGGCGGATTATCCGGATCGGGCGCTGATCGCTTCGATCATGGTCCCTTGCGAGGAAGACGCCTGGAAACGGATTTTGCCCCAGGTGGCCGAAACCGGCGCCGACGGGATCGAGCTGAACTTTGGTTGTCCGCACGGGATGAGCGAACGGGGCATGGGGGCCGCCGTCGGGCAGGTGCCCGAATATATCGAAATGGTGACCCGTTGGTGCAAAACCTATTATGACCGGCCCGTCATTGTGAAACTGACGCCAAACATCACTGACATCCGCTACCCGGCCCGCGCGGCTTACAACGGTGGGGCGGATGCGGTCTCGCTGATCAACACGATCAGTTCGATTACATCGGTCAACCTGGATACGATGTCGCCAGAGCCGTCGATTGATGGCAAAGGCAGCCACGGTGGATTCTGTGGTCCGGCGGTGAAACCGATTGCGTTGAACATGGTCGCCGAAATCGCCCGCGACGCGGAAACAGACGGGTTGCCGATCAGCGGCATTGGCGGTGTGACCACATGGCGCGACGCGGCCGAATTCATGAGCCTGGGCGCGGGCAATGTGCAGGTTTGTACTGCGGCCATGACTTATGGGTTTCGGGTGGTGCAGGAAATGATTGCCGGGCTGTCTCAGTGGATGGACGAAAAAGGCTATGACTCGACGGCCCAAATCGTCGGACGTGCGGTGCCAAATGTGACGGATTGGCAGTATTTGAATCTCAATTATGTGGCCAAGGCGCGGATAGATCAGGATGCATGTATCAAATGCGGGCGCTGCTATGCGGCCTGCGAAGATACCTCGCATCAGGCGATCTGGATGCAGGAGGGGCGTGTATTTGAGGTCAATGACGCCGAATGTGTCGCCTGCAACCTTTGTGTCGATGTCTGCCCGGTCGAAGGCTGTATCACGATGGAGCGGCTGGCGCCTGGTGTGGTCGATGAACGCACAGGTAAAGTTGTCGAAGAGACATATGCCAACTGGACAACACATCCCAACAATCCAGGGGCACAGGCGGCCGAGTAATCCGATTTTTCGCAGAAAAATCGTAAACGAAAATTCTGCGAATTTTCTAAAACAGCATGTGAATCGGACCGTGGTGGCAGACGACGATGTATTGATCTGCGGTCCGAAGCAGATGAAAGCCACGTTTCTTCACTTCCGACTGAAAACGCACATCGCCAATTTCGCGATGCACCCATTTGATGGACCGTCGGATCACACTTCCCCGTTTCACCGATTTGGCGGCAAAAACTTGATCAATCCAATAGTCCGAATTCGACTGGCGCGTGAGGGTCTGCATGCCCCCATCAACACCGGATCAGGTAAACAACGGGTTAAACCGACAGGGTTCGACGAAACAGGGTCTCGACAAATTCGGGTGCCGCATCAAACGGCTCTTGTGTGCCAAGAACCGCCCGCACCTGTACATCGAAATCCGCGTAATGCTGTGTCAAAGCCCAGATTGAAAAAAACAGGTGATGCGGATGCACCCGCGCCAATCGCCCCTGCGCGCACCACTGATCGATCACGGCGGCTTTTTCATCCACCAGCGCCTTCAGTTCCCCTTCCAGCGCAGCGTAGATTCGCGGCGCCCCCTGCACGATCTCATTGGCAAACAACCGGCTTTCTCGCGGGAAATCCCGGCTCATTTGCAGTTTGCGCCGGATATAGGACAGGATTTCCTCCAGCGGCTCGCCGTCCGGGTCCAGCGCCCGCAAAGGATCCTGCCAGGTGTCCAGCAACCGTTCCAGCAGCGCCTTGTAGATCGCTTCTTTGGAGGCAAAGTAATACAGCACATTCGGTTTGGACAAACCGGCTTCGGCCGCAATCTGATGCAGCGTGCTGCCGCGAAACCCCTGGGCTGAAAACACCTCCAGCGCAGCCTCCAGGATCGTTGCCCGCTTTTTTACCTGTATGCGTGTCGGTGCCTGCTCTTTTTGCATTTTACGACCCTCAATGCGCCTGTTGCTTGACTGACAGGGCCTTCGTGGTAGCGTGAACTGGACCAAATGGTCAAACTCTTTCAGCCGCGCGAAACGCGCCAGCCAAAACCGGAGATGCGTGCATGTGCCCGCCTGCCACAGCCACCCTGCAAATCGACGACGACCGCGTCCGCGTCACCCGGTTCGATTTCGAACCCGGCGCCGAAACCGGCTGGCACGTCCACGCCTATGATTACGTCATCACCGCGCTCACCGATTGCCATATGCAACTCCTCGAACCCGGAGGCCAGACCCGCACCGTCACCGTGCCCGCCGGCGACAGCTATCGCCGCGCCGCAGGGGTCGAACACAACGTGATCTGCGCCGGCCCAGCCGCGATGAGTTTCGTCGAAGTCGAACTGAAATAGGAGCCCCCCATGTCCGCACCCGGAGAGAACCTGAAAATCAATGGCCAAAGGCTGTGGGACAGCCTGATGGAAATGGGCCAGATCGGCCCCGGAATCGCCGGTGGCAACAACCGCCAGACCCTGACAGATGACGATGCCGCCGGTCGCGCCCTGTTCCAGCGCTGGTGCGAGGCCGCAGGTTGCACAATGGGGCTGGACACCATGGGCAACATGTTTGCCCGCCGCGAAGGCACCGACCCACAGGCCTTGCCAGTCTACGTCGGCTCTCACCTGGACACCCAACCCACAGGCGGCAAATACGACGGTGTGCTGGGCGTGCTCGGCGGTCTCGAAATCCTGCGCTCCCTCAACGACCTGGGGATTCAGACAAAACACCCCATCGTTGTCACCAACTGGACCAACGAAGAGGGCACCCGCTACGCCCCCCCAATGCTCAGCTCCGGCGTCTTCGCCGGCATCCACACCGAGGATTGGGCCAAGGACCGCGTCGACGCCGAGGGCAAACGCTTTGGCGATGAACTGCAACGGATCGGCTGGCAAGGCGACGAACCCGTGGGCGCGCGCCAGATGCACGCCTTCTTCGAACTGCATATCGAACAGGGGCCCATCCTCGAAGCCGAAGGCAAGGATATCGGCGTCGTCACCCATGGCCAGGGCCTCAGCTGGACCCAGATCACCATCACCGGCAAAGACAGCCACACAGGCTCCACCCCCATGCCCATGCGCAAAAACGCCGGCCTGGCCATGGCGCGCGTGCTGGAAAAGGTCGACGAAATCGCCTGGAGCCATAAACCCCACGCCGTCGGCGCCGCCGGACACATCGACATCTACCCCAACTCGCGCAACGTGATCCCGGGCAAGGCCGTCTTCACCGTCGATTTCCGCTCGCCCGACTTCGATGTGATCAAAGACATGGAAGACCGCCTGCGCGTCGCGGCCCAGACCATCTGCGATGACATGGGCCTGGACATCGACTTCGAAAAGGTCGGCGGCTTTGACCCGGTCGAATTTGACGAAACCTGCGTCACCGCAATCCGCAACGCGGCAGAGCGCCTGGGCTACAGCCACCAGAACCTGATCTCGGGGGCAGGGCATGACGCCTGCTGGATCAACCGCGTGGCCCCGACCGCCATGGTCATGTGCCCCTGCGTTGACGGGCTCAGCCATAACGAAGCCGAAGAGATCACCCCCGACTGGGCCACCGCAGGGGCAAACGTACTGTTCCACGCGGTGATCGAAACGGCGGAGATTGTGGAGTGAAAGGGCAACCGCCTCACTCTCAAAAAGGGGCCGCCACCGGCGGGCAGCCCATCCGCCCCCCGACGGGGGCGGGCCCGACCCGGCGGGCCAAACCCGATCCGAATACCACCCCCCATCCTGATGCCCAAACCGCCCAACGCCTCATCCGGGCCGAATTGCAACAGGCCGAACACCAACAGGACCAGGACCCTGAATTCTCCGCCGCGCTGATCCCCCCGCGCAAGATCACCGTGAACTTCGCCGGAGGCTTCACCCAACCCTGTTATCTGGTCGCCCGCCCCAAAGGACCCTATTCGGTCGTCTATATGCCCAAAGCAGGCTATTTTTCGCTCTGCGTGGCATCAATGTTCGGCCCTGTCGACATCGGCGTCCACGGTCGCGCGATGGATTGTTACGCCTCAGTCTGAGCAGGAGAAAACGATGTCCAAGGCCCTATTCCGCCAAATCGTGGTTTTCGCGTTGATCTTTTTCAACATGCTCATCGTATTCGACTGGATTCAATTCGGCCTCGGCCCCCCGGTGGGGCTGGCGCCCAAATTCGTCACCACCGTGATTGTGACCGCCTTTTACAGCGGCGTCATGATCTGGCTGCAAAACAGAAAAAATCGGAGAGACTGACATGTCCACAGTCATCAAGAACGGCACCGTGCTGACCCATGACCTCACCTATAGCGCCGATGTGCGGGTCGAAAACGGGATCATCACTGAAATCGGCCCGAACCTCAGCGGCGATTCAGAGCTTGACGCGACCGGCTGCTACGTGATGCCCGGCGGGATTGACCCGCACACACATCTCGAAATGCCGTTCATGGGCACATATTCTTCGGATGACTTCGAAAGCGGCACCCGCGCGGCGCTGGCGGGGGGCACCACGATGGTGGTCGATTTCGCTCTGCCCAGCCCGGAACAGGGGCTGCTGGATGCGCTCCAGATGTGGGACAATAAATCCACCCGCGCCAATTGCGACTACTCCTTCCACATGGCCGTCACCTGGTGGGGCGAAAAGGTGTTTGACGAAATGGAGGCCGTGGTCCGCGACCGGGGCATCAACACCTTCAAACATTTCCTCGCCTACAAAGGCGCGCTGATGGTCAATGACGACGAAATGTACGCCTCCTTCCAGCGTCTGGCCGAACTGGGGGCCATCGCCATGGTCCACGCCGAAAACGGCGATGTGGTGGCCGAACTCAGCGCCAAATTGCTGGCCGAGGGCAATACCGGCCCCGAGGCCCACGCCTACAGCCGCCCGCCTCAGGTCGAGGGCGAAGCCACCAATCGCGCGATCATGATCGCCGATATGGCCGGGGTGCCGCTCTATGTCGTGCATACCTCCTGCGAAGAAAGCCACGAAGCGATCCGCCGCGCCCGCCAGCAGGGCAAACGTGTCTGGGGCGAGCCGCTGATCCAGCATCTGACCCTGGATGAAAGCGAATATTTCAACCCCGATTGGGACCATGCCGCGCGTCGGGTGATGTCGCCGCCTTTCCGCAACAAACAACATCAGGACTCGCTCTGGGCCGGATTGCAGGCCGGGTCGCTTTCTGTTGTGGCCACCGATCACTGCGCCTTTACCACCGAACAGAAACGCTATGGCCTGAATGATTTCACCAAGATCCCCAATGGCACCGGCGGGCTGGAGGATCGACTGCCCATGCTCTGGACCTATGGGGTCGCCACGGGGCGTCTGACGCCAAATGAATTTGTCGCCGTCACCTCGACCAATATCGCCAAGATCCTCAACTGCTACCCGAAAAAAGGCGCGGTTCTGGTCGGCGCGGATGCGGATCTGGTGGTCTGGGATCCGGAAAAGGAAAAGACCATCACCGCCAGCAGCCAGCAATCGGCAATTGACTACAACGTGTTTGAAGGCAAAGCTGTCAAAGGCCTGCCCCGGTTCACGCTGACCCGTGGTCAGGTTGCCGTCTATGATGGCGAAATGCGGACACAGGAAGGCCACGGGAAATTTGTCAAACGCGCACCCAACACACCGGTGAACAAAGCCTTGTCAAATTGGAAAGAACTCACCGCGCCCCGCCCTGTGCAACGCTCGGGGATCCCGGCAACCGGGGTCTGACACGGATCGCAGCCAGAGAGGGTGGCAATGGAAGTCGGTGAATCATACAAGTTCAAGGGCTATGTCACCCAACTCCACCTGGTGTCGAAAAAGACCGGGGTGCAGATCGAAAAGATGATGTCCTACAAGGCCATGCGCCGCGGCTACGGCTGGGTGCTGCTGCATCTCAAGGACATGCCAGGGCCGCTGGATTTTCGCCTGATGGGCGAACCCGGCGGCAAGGCGCAGATCGACCAGTCCGTATTGCTCAACCCGGCCGACCAGCAAACCGCGCGCATGCGGCTGGACACCTGGGACAAGGAATACGAGGTCCTGCGCGAATTGGTCATCAATGACACATTCTCCATCGCCGGCGCCCGCCGCCTGGTCAAAGTGCTGCCCAACCGCCCGATGAGCGGAACCCGCGACTACCCGCCATCGGGCAAAATGCCGATCTGGACCCTGACCAAAAAGCTGAAATTCAAGGTCGCCGCCATCATCCCCCCCGAAGGCGGGCGCTGGCAAAAAACCAATGGTGAGGAAGACTGAACCGCGGCAGACCAAAAGGCGCAAAACCGCGCCCGCACCCCCCGCAATCCAAGGTCAGATCGCGATCCCCAGCCCCCGCAACAAAATCCGGCGCACCGTGGCCTTGGCCTCGTCCCATTGCGCATCGCTCATCGGCGTGTTGCGGTTCAGCGTCTCGATCTGATGGGCGAAATCGGCGTAATGCTGCGTCGTCGCCCAGATCATATACATCAGATACCGCGGGTTGATCGGATCCATCTGCCCCGCATCAATCCACGCCTGAATCGAGGCCATCCGCCCCTCGGTCCACTCCACCAGCGTCGTTTCCAGATAATCCTGAATGATCGGCGCCCCATGCATGACCTCGGTCGCCCAGACCCGCGAGGCATCCGGATGCGACCGGCTCAGATCCATCTTGGCGTCAATATAGGCCCCGATCCCCTCCGCCGGCGTGCTGGCCTCATCAAACGAACTTGCCGCCTGCAACCAGATCTCAAAGATATCCGACACCACCCTGCGATAAAGCTCCTCTTTGGTCGCAAAGTAATAATGCACATTCGTCTTGGGCAATCCCGCCCGCTCCGCAATCTCCCGCATCGTAGCGCCCCCGAAACCGGCTTCGGCAAACACCGCCTCCGCCGCCCGCAGAATCGCGGCCTCGCTTTCAGAGCGCTTATTTTGTTGGCGATTGGGCAGGAAGGCTTGGGTCATGTCACGCCCATGTAATTAAAACTTGACCAAACGGTCAAGCCGTCTCAAAGTCTTGACCAAACGGTCAGGTTCTCCCCTGGCACCATACCCTCGGGATTCGTCCCAAACCCGGATCCAAACCAGATAGCAGACTGCGAGCCTATGCCAGCCACTGAAAATCCGACCATCCAGGCGACCGGCCTCAACCTGGTATTCCAAACCAATGACGGCCCGGTCCATGCCCTGAACGATGTGGATCTCGCCATAGGGCAGGGCGAATTTGTCAGCTTCATCGGCCCCTCGGGCTGCGGCAAAACCACCTTCCTGCGCTGCATCGCGGCCCTCGAACACCCAACCGGAGGCAGCCTCACCGTCAACGGCATGACCGCAGACGAAGCCCGCCGCAAACGCGCCTATGGCTATGTGTTCCAGGCCGCCGGACTCTATCCCTGGCGCACCATCGCGCGCAATATCAAACTGCCCCTCGAAATCATGGGCTATTCCCGCGACGAACAAGAAGAACGCGCCAACAAGGTGCTGGAGCTGGTCGACCTCGCCGGTTTTGGCGGCAAATACCCCTGGCAACTCTCCGGCGGAATGCAACAACGCGCCTCCATCGCCCGCGCGCTGGCCTTTGACGCGGATATCCTGCTGATGGATGAACCCTTTGGCGCGCTCGACGAAATCGTGCGCGACCACCTCAACGAACAATTGCTGGCGCTGTGGGCGCGCACCTCCAAAACCATCTGCTTTGTCACCCATTCCATCCCCGAGGCCGTCTACCTCTCGACCAAGATCGTCGTCATGAGCCCCCGGCCAGGGCGCATCACCGACATCATCGACAGCCCGCTGCCCGCCGAACGCCCGCTCGAAATCCGCGACACACCGGAATTCCTCGAAGTGGCCCACCGCGTCCGCGAAGGGCTGCGCGCCGGACATAGCTATGACTGATCCGCTCACCCCCCGCTGCTACCAGAACCAGGGCATGACCCAGACCGACCAAAGCCAGGGCAACACCGAAGAGCGCCTGCCCGACATCCTGTTCACCTGGCCCGGTCCCGATACCGCAAACACAGGGGCCAATGCCGGATCCCCGCCTGTTCCAGAGGGGCCGTAACTGATGCGATCCCTGTTTCCGGTTCTCAGCGTGCTCGCCGCCCTTCTGGCAATCTGGTATCTGGCCGTGGCGCCGATGAATATCCGCGTGGCGCTGGATCAGGCCGACCGCGCCGGCGAAACCGTCACCCCGCCAGACTCTCTGGCCCGGCGCGACGTGTCGGCCTGGGTGCTGATGGCCAATAACCCAAATCTGGTTTCGATGGGCTACAGCCTGGAACGGCCGCGCCTGCCGACCCCGAACCAGGTCGGACAGGAGCTGTGGAAAACAACCGGCAAAATGGTGATGCGCGGACGGGCCTGGTCCAAACGCTCGCTCATCTACCACGGCTGGATCACCCTGCGCTCAACGCTCTGGGGCTTCTTGCTGGGCACCAGCCTGGGCATCCTGGGGGCGGTTGCGATTGTCTACAGCCGTGTCGCAAACCTCAGCCTGATGCCCTGGGCCATCATCAGCCAGACCGTGCCGATTGTCGCCTTGGCCCCGATGATCATCGTGCTCACCTCGCAACTGGGCATAGACGGGCGCGGCCTGTCCAAGGCGATCATCTCGGCCTATCTGTGCTACTTCCCGGTGCTGGTGGGCATGGTCAAGGGGCTGCGCTCTCCGGGGCATGACCAGCTGGACCTGCTCAGCACCTACAGCGCCTCGGGGCTCGACAGCTTCCTGAAACTGCGCCTGCCGTCGTCGATGCCCTATCTGTTCACCTCGCTCAAGGTCGGCATCGCCGCCGCCCTGGTCGGCACGATTGTGGGCGAGCTTCCAACCGGCGCCATCTCGGGGCTGGGCGCGCGGATCCTGATCGGTGATCAGTTCGGCACGCCTCTGGCCATCTGGTCGGCGCTGGTCGCAGCGGCGGTCCTGGCGGGCGGGCTGGTGACGCTGCTGGATATGGCCCAGCGTTTCACCCTTAAACGGATGGGGATGCAGGCATGAGCTGGCTGATCGCTGCCCTCGTATTCTGGGCCGTGGCCTGGCTCACCAATATCCGCCTGGCCAATGGCCCCTATAGCGGCCATCGCATGGTGCGCGTCTTTGTTCCGCTGCTCTTTGGCTTTACCCTGCTGGTCCTGTGGGAGGGCGTGGTGCGCGGCTTTGGCGTCTCTGCCGTGATCCTGCCCGCGCCCAGCCAGGTGGCCCAGACCTTTGCAGGCTCGTTGCAGATGCTGTGGGAGGATCTGCATCAGACCGTGATCAAAGGCGCCTTGCGCGGCTATGTCATCGGCTGTATTGCGGCCATACTGACCGCAATCGTGATCGACCGCTCCCGCTTTCTGACCGCGGGGCTGCTGCCGATCGGCAATTTTGTCGCCGCCCTGCCAATTGTCGGCGTCGCGCCGATCCTGGTCAGCTGGTTCGGCTTTGACTGGCACTCCAAGGCCGCCGTGGTCGTGGTCATGGTGTTCTTTCCGGTGCTGGTCAACACGGTCCAGGGGCTGAGCCAGACCGACGCCATGCAACGCGACCTGATGCGCACCTATGCGGCCAGCTATGGCCAGACCCTGACCAAACTGCGCCTGCCTGCCGCGCTGCCCTTTGTTTTCAACGGGTTGAAGATCGCCACAACGCTGGCCCTGATCGGTGCCATCGTCGCCGAATATTTCGGCAGTCCGACCCGCGGCATGGGGTTTCGCATCTCGACCGGGGTCGGCGCGCTGGCCATCGACCTGGTCTGGGCCGAAATTGCAGTTGCCGCGTGCACCGGAACCGCCTTCTATGGCATTGTGGCCTGGGTCGAGGGGCGGGCGACCTTCTGGCATCCGTCCCAACGCAAGACATCCCGATAACACCAACAGATCCGCCAAGCGGACACATGCAAAACCGTTAAAAACACAACAAGGAGTGTACCACATGAAAAAACTACTCACCGGAACCATCGCGGCCCTCTCGCTGGCCGCCTCCGCCGCCTTCGCGGCCGATGAGGTCAAGCTACAGCTCAAATGGGTCACCCAGGCTCAGTTCGCCGGCTACTACGTGGCGCTCGACCAGGGCTTTTACAAAGACGAAGGCCTCGACGTCACCATCCTGCCCGGCGGCCCCGACATCGCGCCAACCCAGGTGCTCGCCGGTGGCGGTGCAGATGTGACCGTCGAATGGATGCCCGCCGCCCTGGCCGCCCGCGAAAAGGGCCTGCCCATGGTCAACATCGCCCAGCCGTTCAAATCCTCGGGCATGATGCTCACCTGCTGGAAAGACACCGGCATCGCCGCCCCCGCAGACCTGGCCAACCGCACCCTCGGCGTCTGGTTCTTCGGCAACGAATTCCCCTTCATGTCCTGGATGGGCAAACTGGGCATCTCCACCGACGGCAAATCCGAAACCGGTGTCGAAGTCCTCAAGCAAGGCTTCAACGTCGACCCGCTGCTCCAGCGTCAGGCCGATTGCATCTCCACCATGGCCTATAACGAATACTGGCAGGTCATCGACGCAGGCGTCTCCCCGGACGAACTGGTCACCTTCAAATACCAGGACCAGGGCGTCGCCACCATGGAAGACGGCCTCTACGTCCTCGAGGAAAACCTCTCCGACGCGGCCTTCGCCGACAAAATGGCCCGCTTCGTAAAGGCCTCCATGAAAGGCTGGAAATGGGCCGAGGAAAACCCAGATGACGCCGCCATGATCGTCCTGGACAACGACCAGACCGGCGCTCAGACCGAAAAGCACCAAAAGCGGATGATGGGCGAAATCGCCAAACTCACCGCAGGCTCCAACGGCGCGCTGGATCCGGCTGACTATGAACGCACAGTCGCCACCCTGCTGGCCGGCGGTTCGGACCCTGTGATCACCAAAACGCCCGAAGGCGCCTGGACCCACGCGATCACCGACATGGCGCTGAACTAAAGCACCGCGTGACATCCAGCCGGCTCCATCCGGCCCCAAAACCAATCCGGCGCGCCCCACCCAGGGCGCGCCCTTTTTCTGCCCGGCCAAAAGCCGCTAGAATTCTCCCCCGCGCGGGGCCTTTAACGGTTTTTTAACGAAGTGCCCCCTACGCAGCCTACCCCCCATGCCGCATCATCAAACCAGACGCGTCGGCCACTCACCCGACCCCGGCAACAGCGCCACGTGGCCCCCCATCCCAAAGCCACGATGGACCCGCGCCCCTGGAGTTCGTCCATGTCCAGGGCCCGCAAATCGCCAAAGCCGGGTGGGCGAAACCCACGCGTTGCGACATGTCTCGTAGAGGCATCCCCGTCGGGTTTCTTGCGGCTGAATACGATGCCAGCCACATCAGACCAACGTGCACATGTTGCTCAAGAGCCGCGTCACCCTGGATGCGGCTCCTGAACGAAAGGCGGCGGCGTTACCCCATTTCTCCGCCGCCTTTTATGCCCCTCACATCCCGGCACCGGGCCCGTAAACACCGCTCAACCGGCCAAAACCAACGCGCAACCGCAAAGTATCCGCGCCCTCCGCCCCGGCAGCCGCATCATCGCGCGCCGCCAGATCCTCCAAATAGGCCTTGAACCCACCGGCCCCGATCTGCCCGCCGACAATGGCCTCCAGCCCCAACCGCATCGCATAAGGCGCGCTCAGGCTGGTGCCCCGCTGACGCACGACCGAATGGCTCTGCGTGCCGCTCACCAGGATATGCGGCCGCGCCCCGCTGCGCTCTGACACCGCCGAAACCGAGGGCTGACGCGGAAACACCGCTGCCCCGCCCGGGGCCGGACGCTGCGCCAGCCATTCTGACGAGGCCGAGGAAAACACCGACACCGCGCCATCCGCCCCCCGATGCGAGGCCACCACAACCGAGCCAACCGAATTGGCCGCCGCGGACAAACTGCCATACCGGCGCAGCGGACCAGCCTCCGGATAGTTGTCCGGCCACCGGCCCCGGTCATCGCGCCGCGCATGGGCGGGGTGGCGCAAATAGGCCTGCCGCCCCAATGGCGGAAACCCGGCAGGCGTATCCCCGCGCTCTACCCATAGGCCATATTGTGCCGCCGCCGCCCCGCGTGCCTTGCGAAACCGCAGGCCCCACAAACCCGCAGGCACGCCGGTCGGCTGGCCCCAGGCATCCGCAGTGGGCGCGATGCACAGGGTCAGCACCCGACGCGGCGGGGCCGCATCCACGGTCACATGAACAGGGGTCAGGGTCTGGGCATAGACGCGCAGCATCACCGCATCCCCCGTCCCCCACTCATAATACCGGCCCAGCCCAAACCCGCCCGGATCGCGATCCGCCTCTTCCGGCAGGCGCAAAACAGCGCCACAGGGCAGAACCACCTCCATATCCAGCGCAAAACGGCCCGTGGCACGGCGCACCGGCTCGCTCCAGATCTGAACAAAAGACGACGCCCGCCCGTCCGAGGGCACCACAAGGCCCAGATCCGTGTCATAATCCGGGTCATTCACCTGCGCCGCCGACATCTGCGCATGGGTCGCCGTCTGAAAACTATTGCCCGCAGCCTGCGTCAAACCCTCCAGCTCGCCCTGCGCCAGACGCCAGTCAAAATCCGCATCCAGCACGTCAAACGCGTCATGGCGCCCGGCATAATCGCCAAACGAATGGTTCACATAGAACCGTGGCCGCCCCAAACCCGCCATCGCCTGACGCAGCCCGAACCACCACACCCAGTTCAACGCCGATTTCACATATAGATCGTGCAGGAACCCATTGGTGCGCAGGACCGAGGCAAAGGGCAATTGCACCCCCAGCAACCGCACCGCCAACAGCCCCTCAGGGCCATCCGGGCCGTCCGCCTGCGGCTCTGCACCAAAGGCCACCTGCGCCACAGCCGTGCCATGGGTGGCGCGCAATCCTTGCCCCGAGGCCCCCCGGCGCGGGGTCAGCGCGCTATTGCCCAGACCCAGCCGCGCATAGATCTCGGACTCCGCCCGCAGCGGATCGGCCGCAACCCGGTCCAGCTCCTGATTGATCCGCGCCGCATCAAAGGCCCGCCCCGTCACCGCGTCGCCTTCGCCACTCTGCCCGGCATCCTGCACCCAGACCCGGTCAAACCGCGTGCGCAACCGGCCCGCCGCATCCAGCGTGCAAAAGCACCGATTGGCAAAGCCGATCGCATGATCCAGAATCACGCCATAAACCGGCCGTATCTCATCCGTGCCCGCTTCTGTCGCAGAGGGCACGCCAACCACAACCTCCGGCGGCAGATCCACCGATTTCAGCCCCAGCGCCCCCGGCACCACGGCCTGACCGGCCCCGGTCCGCACGGTCGCCAGCGTGACCTCGCCCAGAACCGGGTGCAGCATCTGCGCAGTGGCCTGCATCAGAGCCTCGGGCGTGACAGCATTGGTGCGAAACACCACCAACTCTCCCACCGCCGCGCCCTGCGCCAGCATGTGAAACAAATGCCACAGGTCATGCTCGGTCAGCACCGCGTCCAGCGTTTGCGGATAGCTCAACCTGTGGTGGGCCGCCCCATCCGCTGGCGCGCGCCAGACCGGCGCCGCCTGATCCTTGCGCGTGACCGTCAGCAGGGTGGGAAACCACAAATCGTCTTCCAGCGGGTCGACCGCCTCCGCGCCATCTGAATGCCCCAGATACCACAGCTCCAGAGGGTCGCGGTTGCGATCCCCCTCGGGCAGGGGGGCACTGTGCCAAACCGTGTCGTTCCGCACGCTATCGCTCTCGCTCTCGCCTTGCTGTGCCATGCGCCGCCCCCGCCTCAGCTCCATTCCTCGGCCGCTTTTTGCCACAGCCAGCTCAGCAGCGGCGCTTCGGGCACGGCAGGGAAGGGCTCTGACGCCACCACGGGCTTGTAGGGGCCGCTATAGGTGCCGGCAAAGGCGGCGTTCAATGTCTCCAGCGACAGGCGGCTGGTCACATCGGTGCCATCCGCAATCTCCACCCGCATCCGCTGATACCCAAAGCCACAGCCGGGCACCCGCGCCAGAATGAACCGCGCCAGAGCCTTGCCCAAAACCGCCCCGGCAATGGAATCCACAGGGAAATGCACGCCCGCCACCTCGCGATTATGCGCCACCCGCGCCGCATGCAGGGCAATCTGGGTCGCATACATATTGTCGGGGCGATAGACGTCCTGATCCAGACCATTGTTCATCCCGACCAATGCGCTCAGCACCTCCGCAATCGCAAAAGCCTCGGTCGCATGGCCGCTGGGATAGCTGCCATGGCCCGGCGTCGTGATCATCGGCTGGATCTGGGCGCAATACTCCACCGGACGACGGCAGGCCAGCACATGTTTCATCGCCTTCTCGACCCCGATGATGGGCAAGACCACCGCCTGCAACACCTCCAGCGTATATTTGTGGCGCTGCAAATTCATCGAAATGGGCAAGGACAGAAACGACAGGATCTCCCCCACCTGACTCAGGATCTCCTGCGCCCGGTCCGCCCGCAAATCCGCATCACACAGCAGGAAATTGACCTGACTGGCAAACACCGCTTCCTCCGGGCGCGGCAGCTCCACCAGGTTGTGCCCCATAAAGGCGACCGCGCGCATGTTGCAATCGGCCAGCGGCGCCAGAGACAGCCCCTGCGCCACCTCGAACTGAACCGCAGACTGGCGCGAGCGCGCATCCCACCGGCCCAGATTATCCGGATCGTCAATCTGCATATGCGCCCGGTGGCCGGTGGGCTGCGCGTAGTTTCCCACCACACCATCCCGCCCCAGAATCAACGCCCCCGATGCCGGCGCAGGGATCGCCTCGGCCCCGACATTGCCCACATTGCCAACGTTCCCGACATTCCCCACGTTGCCCACATTGCCGACGTTCCCGACATTGCCCACGTTCCCAACATTGCCCACATTCAAAATCGACATGATCGTTCCCTGTTTCTGCGGCCCCAAAACCGGCCTTCACACCCGCCAGCCAGATGCCTGTTCCGCCTGAATTCTGTCGATCCGTCCCCCCAACCGTCAACCAAAGAGGCCACACCTCTCCCCGATTGACGCTATTATGACGTTTTCATCGTCGCCTTGACGGCAAGATGTGTTACACCCGATCCCAGAGTGTTTTTACGAGGAAGAAAGGATGACGCGCCTTCGCGCCGCGCCCACCACAGGCTCATCCCCCAAGTCTACACCGGCGTCCAACCCGGCGTTGCAGGCCGAACCCCAGCCCCCGCAGCTGCAGGCCCGTCTGTTCGGTACGTTTGCCCTGACCGACCAAAACGGCCAGAACGTCGCCCCCGCCAGCGCCAAGGCCCGCGCCATCGTCGCTACCGTGCTCAGCGCCCCGAACGCCACCCGCGCCCGCAGCTACCTGGCCGATACCCTCTGGTCCACCCGCGCCCGCGCCCAGGCGCTGGCCAGCCTGCGCCAGGCCCTGACCGAATTGCGCGCCGCCCTGGGCGACGCTGCCGACGTGCTCATCATCGACCGCCAAACCGTTTCCTTCCGGCCCGGCTCTGTCACCTCGGACCTCGATCAGGCCGAAGCCCGCATCGCCCAGGGCCACCCCTTCCTCGAAGACATCAACATCTCGGACCCGGCCTTCACCCAATGGCTGGCCAACGCCCGCAGCCAGTTCGACATGCGCGCCCGCAGCCAACACCGCCGCCCCTTCCTGCACGTCACCTCGCGCGGACAAGCCAGCGAAATCCACCACCGCGCCCTGTCCAGCGGCGTGGCCGACAGCATCTCGGACTGGTGCGCCATGCGCATCGCCTCCACCTCGGTGCTGCCCGAAACCACCGCCCGCCAATCCGATATCGAACTCGCCGACTACCTGCTCAGCGCCCAGCTGGAGCAGGGCGAAGCCGGCGTCGCCGCCCACCTCAGCCTGGGCAGCGGCGGGGCAGGGGATACCATGTGGTCCATGACCGGAGTCCTGCCCAGCGATCCGGCCCGCCTGATCGAAGAAGGGCAAACCTACCGCCTCATCAACCAGGCCGCCGACCGCACCCTGCTCGACCTCAGCTCGCAACACGCTGACACCGATATCGCCCAGCACCTCACCACCGGTGCCCTCGGCGCCGCCTGGCGCATCTTCCGCAATGACACCGGCGACCTGGACGCCGCCCGCACCCAATTGCAACGCAATTTCGAACTGCACCGCCAAGGAGTCTATCTGGCCTGGCAGGCTTATATCAAAACCATCGAACTGGCCGAAACCCACGGGCCAGACCGCGACGCCATGCTGGACGAGGCCGAAGCCCTCGTCGCCCATGCGCTCGAACTGGAACCCTACGGCTCCATGACCCTGGCCCTGTGCTCCTACGTCACCTCCTTTGTCCTCAACCGCCGCGCCGAAGGCTTCGCCCTCGCCACACGCGCCATCGAAAGCAACCGGGCCAACCCGCTGGCCTGGATCTTCCGCGGCGCCTCGCGCTTTTTCGAAGGCGACGGCACCGCCGCCAGCCGCGACACTGAATTTGCCCGCCTCATCAGTGGCAACGGGCCCTACCGCTATGTGGTCGAAACCTTCTGCTGCGCCGCCGCCACCGCAGATGGGCGGCTCTCGGATGCCATCCACCACGCCGAATCCGCCGCCCGCCTGGCCCCGCGCTATCGCGCGCCGCTGCGCTATCTGGTGGCCATCCACTCCGCTCAGGGCAATATAGACGAACTGCGCCTGGTGCTGCGCCGTCTGCGCCGGTTAGAGCCGGCCTTCACCATCGATTCCATGCGCGACAAGGCCTATCCGGTGCCGGGGCTGCGCGCGTCAGGGCTGATTGATCCGTCGTGACCGCCCCGGCTGGCCCACCACCAAAAACGACTCGATCCGCCTGATCGGGTCCCCCGGCCTGCAACCTTGCGAGCTGCAGCCGGAAGGCAATACAATCTAGCCGCGAAACCCGGTGTGGCTTTGGGGCGCACAACGCGCCAAAGGCCCGGAAAGCACTGAAAATAATATTTCCAAATCAAATTGTTAACAACATTTTACGCTGTTTTGACGTTTGCTCCGATAGCGTGACCAAGGGTAAGGTTTTATCATTTGGTCAATATTGCGATGCTACCGGAAATCAACGGACCAAAACCCATGCCACGGCAATGACACAGACCATATCAAACGATCAAACCCGGTCCCTCCGGGCGCGTATCCGCTCCATTTCGGGCCCGCTTTTCAAAGCGCCTTTGGATGCGGTTTCCCGTCAGCACGCGGATGTTTCAGGATCTTGTATGATCTACACACAAAACGATGCCGGACACCCCAGGGTGCCCATCCAATTGCAAACCGGCACCCGGACATCGCTCTGCGTGGCCGAAACCACGGATCTGGTGCAATTGGCCCGCGACGCCCGGTCAGACTATAGCGATCTGTTCTGGGCCACCGCGCGCGGCATCGACAAACGCCGGTCCCGACGGCTCATCGCGCTCAGCGCGCCAGAGGGGATGCGCCTGCGCGCCCAGGCCGATCTGGCCAGCGCCCTGCGCGCCTGCCCATTGCGGTTTGGCTCCCGTTCCCGGGCGGCGATGCACAGCTGCGCCAGCCTGTTCTTTGAACTGGCCGTCGGTCACCGTGAGCCTCTGCTTCTGGGCTCCAATGTGGCGGTCTCGCTTGCGGTCGGGAATGGCCATCTGGCGATTCAGTCGCTGGTGGCGGATGATGCCGTGACCCGCCATGACATGGTGGGCGTAACCCTGCGCGGGCGCCGCTCTTCGACCTTCTCGGCTGTCGCCGGGCCGGGGGCCGATCTGTCCCAGCGGTTGATGACATTGGCCAGGGCCCTGTCCGATGCCATGTGGGCCATCTCTCAGCGCGCCGGAACGCTCTCAACCCGGCGCATGGCGCTGCGCGGGGTCAACGCGGCCCTTTGCGCGCTGGACCCGGACCGTTTCGACCTGCCAGCCAATTCCGCGGACGAACGCCAATTCCTCCTCAACCAGCTTGATGCCGAGATCCTGCTGTACGACCTGCTGCTGACAGAGTTTGGCCGCTCTGGTGGCCGCATCGACTGACAGCCGCCGCCGCTGTGATCCAAGGCGGCGCAGCCCGGGGTGTCCTGGGGTCCAATTTTGGGTATATTGTTTTAAAACAATGGTTTGACCCAATGTCCCAGCTGGGACATTTGGCGAAATCATCGGTTTAGGCGGCCTTTCGCCCCCCATCGGGCAAAAACACAGGGGCCGCAATGTCCTCTGGTTTTCAGGCGCAGATCACGGTATGGCCCCGCAATGACAGCGCGGCGGGACCGTCAGCCGAGATCAAGAGGACAGACATGAGTTTCGAAACCCCAGGCCCGGTCGAGGCAAACCTGAAAGACGCGATCTCTCCGATCGAAGACATCATCGCCGACGCACGCGCGGGCCGGATGTTCATCCTCGTGGATCACGAAGACCGCGAAAACGAAGGCGATCTGGTGATCGCCGCCGAATTTGCCGATGCAGCGGCAGTGAACTTCATGGCCACCCATGGTCGCGGGCTGATTTGCTTGCCGATGACCTCCGACCGGATCGACCAGCTGGGTCTGACGATGATGGCCGTGAATAACTCCAGCCGTATGGAAACCGCCTTCACCGTATCAATCGAAGCACGCGAAGGGGTCAGCACCGGCATATCAGCCCAGGACCGCGCCCATACCATCGCCACAGCGATAGATGACCAAAGCACCGCCGCCGACATCGCCTCGCCCGGGCATGTCTTCCCACTGCGCGCCCGCAACGGCGGCGTTATGGTGCGCGCCGGACATACCGAAGCGGCGGTCGATATCGCGCGGCTGGCCGGGCTGAAACCGGCGGGCATGATCTGCGAGGTCATGAATGATGACGGGTCAATGGCACGGCTGCCGGACCTGATCGAATTCGGACGCAAGCACGATATCAAAACCGGCACCATCTCGGACCTGATCGCCTATCGCCACAAACACGACAACCTGGTCCGCGAGGTGCGCCGCGAAACAGTGCAATCCGCCTGGGGCGGGGATTGGGATATGCGGGTCTTTGCCGACCTGGTGACCGGCACCGAACATGCAGTGCTGATCAAAGGCGACATCTTCGACGGCCAGCCGGTCCTGTCGCGCGCCCACGCTCTGGATGCGATGCAGGACATGCTGGGCATCGGTGGCGAACAAGGCAAACTGCCCCGCGCGATGGAGATCATCGCCCAAGAGGGCCGGGGGGCGGTCTTTCTGTTTCGCCAACCCACTCCGGAGCTGAACCAGGACGAAGACGACGAGGGTCCGCGCACGATCAAACACACAGGTTTGGGGTCGCAGATCATGTCAACGCTGGGCCTGAGCGAACTGATCATCCTGACCGACAGCCCCGACACCGTCTACCTGGGCCTGGATGCCTATGGTATTTCCATAACCGGCACCCGCCCCCTGTTCGGAGACGCATGATATGGCCGAGGCCGAAGCACATTACACCCTGCCACGGGCTTCATTCGACAAACCCGTCAAACTGCTGATCGTGGTGGCCCCCTATTACCGCGCGATCGCGGACATGCTGATCGCCGGTGCCAAAGCCGAAATCGAGGCCGTGGGCGGCACATGGGATCTGGTCGAAGTCCCCGGAGCCTTGGAAGTGCCCACCGCAATCAGCATCGCAGACCGCACGTCGAATTTTGACGGCTATGTCGCGCTGGGCTGCGTGATCCGGGGCGAGACAACGCATTACGACACCGTCTGCAATGATTCCAGCCGGGCAATACAGTTGATGGGTTTGCAGGGGCTGTGCATCGGCAACGGTATTCTGACAGTGGAAAACACCGATCAGGCCGTCGTGCGCGCAGACCCCGATCAGGGCAACAAAGGGGCCGGAGCCGCCGCCGCGGCGCTGCATCTGATCGCCCTGACCCGCAAATGGGGCAATTCGGGCAAGGGCATCGGCTTTTTGCCACGTGACGAGTATCAATTGGCCAGCGGAGGACCGCGCGCATGACTTCCGCTCTTTCAGGCAATCAAAAGCGTCGCATGAAGTCGGCGGCCCGACTCTATGCCGTGCAGGCGTTGTTTCAGATGGAGGCATCCGGACAGACCTCTGAACAGATCGTGCCGGAATTCCTGGATCACCGGTTCGGGGCCAGCTACGATGGCGATGAACTGGTTGATGGCGATGTTGATCTGTTCCGCAAAATCGTGGATCGCGCCGTCAACTACCAGGCGCCCATCGACCAATTGACCGACCGCGCCTTGATCGCGAAATGGCCAATCGGGCGCATCGACCCCACCTTGCGTGGACTGTTCCGCGCCGCCGGTGCCGAACTGACCCAGATCCAGACCCCGCCCAAAGTCGTCATTACAGAATATGTTGATGTGGCCCGCGCCTTCCATCCAGAAGGCAAAGAGCCGAGCTTTGTTAATGCGGTGCTTGATCACATGGCTCGTGAGGTCAAACCAGAGGCCTTCTGAACTGACATCACAGTCGCAGGCCGGTCCAGCCAGCGCGCGCCGAAGTCACGTCCGCGCGATGGCAGAGCGTGGTAGATTGACGATCAATTTGGCCTGAAAAGTGTGACGGGACCACCAAGCCGTGGGGTTATGATTCCCGAGGACCTGTAAATACAGGTGGGCGCCAGGTAACCGGACCAGGATCCGAACAGAGCCAGCTCCCTCGGAGTTGCGTAAGGCCACCGGAATGCAACCTATCACGAGAAGGGCAGAACCCGCCACACCTCAACAGATAGAGCTGTGAAGGGGAAGGGACAAGGGGTCAGTTCCGGTCAACCGTCATGGATCGCGCTGCGCATCCGGTCGATATGTTCGTCCCAGCCTTTGTCGAAGCTCAACGTCATGCCAAATCCGGCCTCGCCAACCGGCAATGCGCTGTGTTCCATAGACAGATGTGTGCCGCCGGGGACCTCTGTCAGGGTCCATTTGACAAGCGTTTCATGATCGCCCATCGGCTTCACCAGAAATGTGTATTCCAGATAATGCGGCGCGCGGGCCTGCGTCACATGCCCGTGGATGAGCCGTTCTCCACTGGATTGGCCGATCAATTCATAGTCCTCGCCCTGAACCAGCGGGGAGGGGGGCTTGTGAAACCAGATCGCCAGCTTTTCGGGGTCCGTCAGCCACTGCCAGACCTTTTCAGGGGTGGCCTTGAGGAAGATGGATTTGCGAATAACGGGGTCGGTCATGAATTATCCTTTTCAATTTCTGTCTTGAGGGCCGCAAGGCGGTCGTCCCAGAAGGAATCAAAGATCTGGAACCAGTCGAGCACGGGGCGCAGGCCATTGGGGTTGAGACGGTTGATCCGCTCTCTTCCGCGGGCTTCGACCTGGATCAGCCCTCCGTCGCTCAGGACTGACAGATGTTTCTTGACCGCCGCGCGGGTCATATCGAACTGGTCGGCAACCTGGGCGATGGTCAGGTCGTCCTGCGTCAGCATTTGAAGGATATATCGCCGGGTCGGATCGGCCAGCGCCCGAAACGCGGCTTGTTGGGGTTCTGGCATTTGTCATCCTAAACGTGAAACCATTTGGTATTATTTATAAGTGATACCATTTGGTATTACGTCAAGTGAAAAACACAGTCTTGATTTTTGTTCACTTATTGTTCACATTTTGGGGGCTATGCTAGATCTACAACCCGGACAAAAACTCGCGCGCGGTGTCTGCCGACACCTTCACAGTCATGGCTTTGTTTCTGTGGAGGAATTTGTGCCGACACGGGGGCTGCGTGTCGATGTGATGGGGCTGGGCCCGAAGGGCGAGCTGTGGGTTGTGGAGTGCAAATCCAGCCGCGCCGATTTTCAGTCAGACGGCAAATGGCAGGGCTATCTGGAGTGGTGTGATCGGTATTTCTGGGCTGTGGACGATTCGTTTCCGACGGACCTCTTGCCCGAGGGGACCGGGTTGATCATTGCGGATGCTTATGGCGCTGAAATCCTGCGCATGCCGTGCGAGGTCAAGCTGGCGGCGGCGCGACGCAAAGTGTTGGTGCAAAAGTTTGCCCGCCACGCGGCCCGGCGTTTGCAAGGCCTGCGTGATCCGAACATGTCACACGATCCCTAAGGTTCAGCGTTTGCCCTGGCTCCGCGCAGCGGCAGCGGCGGCGCGAATTTCTTCTGCAATTTCTTCGGCTTCTTCAGGATCGAAATCCATCGGCACTTCGATACCCTCTCCCTCGATAAAGAGGCGAACCATACCTTTGTCGGTGGGCCCGATTTGCAGATTGGCCTCGATATCGCGTTCTGTGTTGATGCTCATACCCGCGCTCCTGCTGATAAAGTTTGGGTGCTAACGGGATGACGGTTGAATTTCAACCACCGATCCGGTTTTGTTGGGTTATGGATATCCGGTTTCGCCCTTATCATGTGGATGACCGCGCCTGGTTGGTGGAGCGCCATCAAACGCTATACGCGCGCGATGAAGGATTTGATGACAGCTTCGGGCCGTTGGTCGATGATATTTTGCGCGGTTTCGAGGCGGACCATGATCCCACATGTGAGGCCGGGTGGATCGCCGAGGACGATATTCAACGGATGGGCAGCATTTTCTGCGTGAAGCATGGTGAACATAGGGCCAAGCTGCGCCTGTTTCTGCTGCTGCCCGAGGCGCGTGGGCGGGGGCTGGGCAAGGCATTGCTGCGGCATTGCATGACTTTTGCGAAATCCGTGGGGTACCAGGACATGACGCTGTGGACTCATGAAAGTCACAAAGCCGCCTGTGCGTTGTATGCGGCCAATGGCTGGCAGTTGGCCCGGTCAGAATCGGTGCGCTCATTTGGGGTTGATCTGGTCGAGCAGGCCTGGACGGTTTCGCTGGATTAAGGGGCGCGGGGCGAAGTCGGCCTGTGGCGATGCCCGGAAACAGGTGGCCCGGACCGGCTGACAGGGCCTGTGCCGAAAACGAGGCGTTTTGCGATGCGCTTTCGTCTTTGACCCTATTGCAATCATCCGTAGGCGGGGCTAAACGAACCGCCAGTGCCGCCTTAGCTCAGTTGGTTAGAGCGCTGGATTGTGGATCCAGAGGTCCCCCGTTCAAGCCGGGGAGGCGGTACCAAAAAAAGCCTAAAATTCAATGATATAAGATCAAGGAACTCGGTGCCTGTTCAGGGGCTTTGGGCGTCTTGTGGGCGCTGGGGAACGCTGGGGTCGATTCCCTGAACCCTGTGCTGGGGGCGGGGTACCTCCTGCCATCAGCGGCACCGCCTGAGCGTCCGAACGAAATCGGGGGCTGAAAAAGAAACGCCCCTGGCATCGTTGAGAGTGTCGGGGTTTGCGGCATCCCATTCGAAATCGGCGCGGGTTCAGGTTTCGTCGTTGCGTCCAGACTGGCCGAAGACCGGAATGTGCGGCGCGATCCGGCGGTCGACCAACTAACGCAGAAGCGGCCCGGGGCCGCTGTCCATTGGCTTGCCGGATCGGAATGCGACGTGAACTTCGGCTGCACCTCGCTCGCTGCTCCGAACGCGGCCTCATTTGGGCGCATCATTCGCGTCGGTGTTCACCCGCCACGAATGTGGAAGGGTACCGGCGAACCACCGCCATAGTTTCAGATTTTGGAACAGTCCCGCACTTTGCCGGCCATTGGCACTGTCTGCTGCACCAAAACCCACCGATATTCAGATTTTATGAAGGTTTGTGCGCGTTTTCCGTATTGAGTAATCGGCATGGCCAAAACGCGTACCCGGCCAACACCATCATATTGAGTAAGTTTGTTATCCTCGAAAATCATTTCAACGGGAGAGCAACGCAATGTTCAATTACGATCCGGGCGACCAGCGGTCCGAATTGCAGGCACAGGGATTCGCGCATCTTAGGGGCGTTCTGAACGCCGATTTCGTGGCCCATATGCGGGGCTTTCTGACCCAGGCGCTGAACGAAGCTGACAAGGAAAGCCAGGACTGGAAGATCGAAGGCAAGAAGCGCCAGTTCGTTTTCGAGTTTCCCTCGGTCGAGGCGGCCAATGAGTTTCGCGCCGGAATGTGCCGTCTGACCGATATCGTGGTAGATGACTTCACCATTTCCGAGCGGCACCTCAAGGTCTACGATGATCGGGCCAACCCTTACCCGGCACCGCACAAGGACCGGTCCGCCTCGCAGTTTTCCATCGGGCTTCCGGTGGATCTGGCCGACCAGTCCACGGTCTGCGTGTTTCCCGATCTGGAACCGGGCCATAACGAGGAAGACCACGCCATTTTCCTCGGCGGTGAAGATCAGAGCAACATCGACACTCTCTATGCCTCAGAGGAGGCCGTCATGCTCAACGAAAAAGTGGGCGATGTGGTGGTCTTTCTGGGTTCGACGCTGTTTCACGAACGTGTCCGCGCCGCAGGGACCGCTATTCTCTATTTAAAGGTCAATGACGCTGGGATCGACCCGCTAGGCGAAAACATCTACGCGAGCGGCGAACCTCGGGGCCTGGCGGCATTTGCGGCGGAATAGGCGCTCTGATGCCCATGAACCCGCCCGACCGCCGGTTTTTGGCAACGGCCCGCCATCTGGTTGTTTCGCCAGAGCGCGCACTCTCGGGTCGCAGCATCGGCTTTGGCCGCGCGTCGCACAATCGGGCTGGGAGATCCTGTCAATAAAGGCAAACCGCCTGACAAATAAGCATATTTTCATGGCCCGGCCACGCGCCCATCAGGCGCGCCGGGGTTCAGCGAGGTTCTACAATGCTTGATACTTCTGTTGGTTCACAAAAGCCGAAATCGTCGGAAATCTACCCTGGTCCGGGTTTCATGGTGCGGCAGTCAATCGACCGGCTTCCTGATGCGCTGATCAAGGGGTTCGGCGCGTTTGAGTCGACGGATGTGTCCGACGCGATGAACCGCATGTACGCAATGGGCAGCGAGATCCACAATGTTGTCAACGACCGGACGCTGACCGGACAGGTCTGCACGGTCAAGGTTTACCCGGGCGATAATCTGATGGTGCACAAGGTGCTGGACATTGCCGCGCCTGGTGATGTGGTTGTCGTGGACGGCAGCGGCAACCTGAACGCGGCCGTGATCGGCGACCTGGTTTCGAACAAGGCGCGTCACCGAGGTATCGCCGGCTTTGTGATTGACGGGCTGGTGCGCGATCTTCCTGGCCTACGCGAATGTGGCCTGCCGATCTATGCCAGAGGGGTGACACCCTTCGGCCCTCTGCATCGCGGCCCCGGTGAAATCAATTTCCCGGTGTCCTGCGGTGGCATCGTGGTCAACCCGGGCGACATTGTCCGGGCGGACCCCAGCGGCGTGACCGTGGTTCCGCGGCTCTTCGCAGAAGAAGTCCTGTCCCGCCTGAACGCGGCCCGCGAGCGGCAAATGGCCTATGTCTCCAGCGTGATCGCAGGTGATTTCTCCAACGATTGGGTTGACTGTCAACTGACCGAGGCCGGGTGTGTGATGTATGACTAAGTCGGCGACCTTGGCTTCTGCGCCCCGCTCGGGGCTGCGGCTTCCGCTTCCTTCACTGAACAGGCTGCGCCGCGCCCTCGATTGGCAAGCCGCAGTCCAAAGACGACGGTTGGCCCCTGTTCGGGCGCAGTTCTACCGCGATCTCTGGCGCGAAGCGGCAGCGTCGGTTGGGGCCGAGTGCACCCAGCAACGGTCGGGCCTGACGTTGATCAGCCGGAATGGGCTGGCCACATTCGTTCGGGGTTCCGAACTGATGCTCGACACGGAACTGGCGAAAACCGTTGCCGGCGACCGGGTCATGAGCTTTGCGATGTTTCAGGCACGCGGACTGCCGGTTCCGCGCCATCTCGCCTTTTCAGCAGACACGCTGATCGAGGCCGAGCGGTTCCTCGCGGAACTCGGCGCACCCGTGGTGGTCAAACCGCTGGCCGGGACGGGCGGCGGGCGCGGGGTGACAACCGGGATCGAAACACCCCAGGCCCTGCGCCGCGCGGCGCGCTATGCCAGCGGCTATGGCCGCGCCCTGCTGGTCGAAGAGGAATGCAGCGGTGCTTCGGTGCGTCTGACATATCTTGATGGCGAACTGATCGATGTCATACGTCGCGATCCCCCCACGGTAATCGGGACCGGGACCGAAACCATCTCTGCGCTGATCGCACAAGAAAACCGGCGCCGCCGCTATGGCGAGCAACCGGTTGCGCTTAGCCCCCTGCGGATCGACGACGACATGCGCAACACGCTGAAGCGCAGCGGCCTCGGGCTCGGAACCCGACCGGACAAGGGACAGAGGTTGGCGGTGAAGGGCGCAGTCAACGAAAACGCAAGCCGGGAGAACCACAACATTTCCGGCTCTGTTCACGCCGACACCATCGCCCGGCTGGGCGCGCTCGTGACTGACATGGGGGTGCGCTTTTCCGGTGTCGACCTGATCGCGCAGGATACGGGCCGGCCGCTGTCTGAGGCCGGTACAGTGGTCAGCGAAATCAACGTGAACCCTGGGCTGCACCACCACTACCTGATTTCGGACCCAGCCCGCACGACGCCCTTGGCCCGTATCGTCCTGGAGCGCATGTTTGACCATCGGACCGGAGTTGTGGCGCTGTGATAGACGTGAAAATCCCGGATACTATGAACACCGATACACCGATCCTCGCGCTGGGAGGAGAGGTCAACACCGTCGCCCTTGCCCGCCATCTGGGCCCGCTGGGCGTCCGGGTTGCCGTCAGTGGTCAGCAGGGATGTTACGCGCTGCACAGCCGCTGGTGCACCGAATCCCTGCCGGTGCCCGAGGGCATGCCGACCCATGACTACTGGTCCGACCTGCTGTTGCAGCCGGGGGCAGACCGCTATTGCGATCACATCGTCATGGCCCTGAACGACGATGCCATCGAATTTGTCACCGAAAACGCCGACGCCCTGCGGAACCGCTGCCGCCTCGAACGGTTCGATCCGGTGCTGCGCCGCGCCCTGCTGGACAAGCAGCGCACGCTGGAACTGGCCGCTGACGTGGGCGTTCCCGCCCCCCGTCACTGGTCCGTCAAAAACCCGGAAGACGTGCTGGCCGTGAAGGATGAAATCACCTTTCCCGTCATGGTCAAGCCAATCCATTCGCATGCATTCGTGCGGGCCTTTGGGCGCAAGCTGTTCATCATCGAAAACGGGCTGGACGAGGTCGTGGCCCGCGTCCGCGATGCCGCAGACCGGGGCATAGAGGTGATGGTGGTCGAAATGATCCCCGGGCCGGATGACCTGCTGTCGAGCTACTACACCTATATCGACGACGACGGTGAACCTCTGTTCCACTACACAAAGCGCGTGATCCGCCGTCAGCCGGTAAACCGGGGCGGCGCGGTTTACCACGAAACCCGGTGGCTACCGGAAACAGCCGAAATGGGGTTGCGTTTCCTGCAGGGGATCGGCTGGCGTGGGATGGCCAATATCGAGTTCAAACGCGACACAAGGGATGGCCGGCTGAAGATCATCGAGGTCAACTCGCGCCTGACCGCAGCGCATCCTCTGGTCCTGCGCTCTGGCGCACCGCTTGACCTGATTCAATACTGCGTTCTGACCGGGCAGACCCACCCGACCTTCCGATCCTACGAGGAGGGACTTTACTACTGGTATCCCCTGCGTGACTTCCGGGCTTTTCTTGAACTTTCGCGTTCGGGCGAGCTGAGCTTCATGGGCTGGCTGAGCAGCCTGCCGGTCCGCAACATCGTCCTGCCGATGTTCAACCTGTCCGATCCCCGGCCTGGCTTGAGCCGGACCGCGCAGGTTATCGCCGGGGTCGGCAGGAGATTGCGGGCAAGTGGCAGCTGATCTGGCAACACAACGGCGGATTCCGCGCGCGGCACTGGAAACCTTCACCCGGGACCTTGTGCGCGCCGCCGGCGTCGACGAGGCGCAGGCGGAAACGCTGACGGAAAACCTGCTTTGGAACGATGCCGCGGGGCGTTCAAATCATGGTCTGGAGCGGCTGGAAATCCTGCTGAAGCGTGTCAGGGCGGGGCTGATCCACTGCCCGGCAGACATCCGGTTTGACCGGCTCAGCCCGTCCGCCGGTCACCTTGATGCCGGGCACGGTTTCGGTCAGCATGCCGGGCGCCTTGCCATAGACCGCGCGGTCGCCATCGCCGGCGAAACCGGACTGGCTTGTGTCACCGTGGCCGCCAGCAACTTTTTCGGTACCGGGGCCTATTTCGTAGCCCGCGCAGCCGATGCCGGCATGGCCGGTTTTGCCTTTAGCAATTCCTTCCCCAAGGTGGCCGCCCATAACGGCCTCCGCCCGGTTCTGGGCACCAACCCGCTGGCATTCGGGGCTCCACTGGGCGAGGGTCGGCGCCTGCTGGTGGACATGTCCACCGCAGCACTGGCAGGCTCAACCTTGCGCGCCCATCAGGACAGCGCGACGAAGTTGCCAGATGGGCTCGCCATCAATGAAAACGGGCAATTCGTTACCGATGCGGCGCAGGCCGGTTCCGCCACGTTGTTGCCGGCCGCGGGGGCGAAGGGGTTTGGGCTGGGGTTGATGGTGGAATTGCTGGCCGGTGTTCTCAGCGGCGCGGGGATGTCGGGCGGCGTCGGCTCGCTCTACAAGGATTTCGATAGGGAGGCCAACAGCGGGCATTTCTTCCTGGTCATCGACATCGCCAAATTCATGGCGCCCGAAACATGGGAGGACCGCGCCAGCTGGCTGGCACATGCGGTTATGTCCTCCGGTGCCGATGGCGAGGTCCGCCTTCCCGGAGACCGACTGGACGCCGCTTTGAAAGACAGCCTCTCCAATGGCATTCCCCTGAAGGCCGACGTTGTCGACTCCCTTTGTCGTATTGCGGCGGCGTATAGGATCCCGGTGCCAGGCGCACTCGCCAACTGAGGCTAAGCGCAGACGGACGGACGCTTTGACGCCGGGATTGTCCCCGTCTTCACCCAAATGGCTGTTTAGGATAAGGGAAATGGTGACGTGGCGTTTCGCTCGACCGGGACGAAGGCAACCGACCCAAGCAGCATGGGTTTATGGTCTCGGACATCGGACGATAAGAGATGAACGAAGCCTTTGCCTGACTGGCTCTGGTTCATAGCACCTCACCCAGGGTGCGGTACCATCAAAGCCTGACAATTTATGCGGCCCTGAGTGTTTTTCAAAACATTCCAGCCCGCTTGGCGAATGCGCTCTGATAGCACACCCTGCCAGGCCGAATTGATGAAATCGCCCACTGGTCCCGGGTGACCGGTGCGATTTTTTACCTTCGCTTACATGGCGGCGGACAGGTCGAATTTCTCGTCCGGGAAGTATTTGGCCAATCTGACATCGGCTGCGCGGGCGTGGCCCTCCATGCCTTCCAGTCGGGAAATACGCGCGGTAGCTTCGGCGACAGGTTTGGAACCGTCCCGGGTGGCGCGCTGCCAGGTCACGATTTTCATGTATTTGTGAACGCTCAGGCCTCCGGTGTAGCTGGCAGCGCCCGAGGTCGGCAGGACATGGTTGGTTCCGGTCGCCTTATCGCCGAAGGAAACGGTGGTTTCTTCGCCCAGGAACAGCGAGCCATAAGAGGTCAGCCGGTTCAGCCACCAGTCCAGATCCTGTGCCTGGACGGTCAGGTGCTCTGGGGCATAAGCGTCTGACGTGGCTGCCATTTCTTCGCGGTCGGGGCAGAGGATCACCTCGGCATAATCGCGCCAGGCCGCTTCGGCGTTTTCGCGGTTCAGCTCTGGCAGATCGGCGATCAGGCCGGGGACCAGCCCCATCACGTTTTCGGCCAGGGCACGATCATCTGTGACCAGCCAGACAGGGGAATTATAGCCATGCTCGGCCTGGCTCACCAGATCGGTGGCGACGATCAGCGGGTCGGCAAAGCGGTCGGCCAGGATCAGGCTGTCGGTCGGACCTGCGATCATGTCGATCCCGACGCGGCCGAACAGACGGCGTTTGGCCTCGGCGACATATTGATTGCCGGGGCCGACCAGAATGTTGGCCCTGGGCAGGTCAAACAGGCCAAAGGTCATCGAGGCGACGGCCTGTACGCCGCCCATCGCCAGGATCTGATCCGCGCCGCAAATATGTGCGGCATACACCACGGCAGGTGCGACCCCAATACCCGGGCGCGGTGGAGAGCAGGCGGTTATGTGGCCGCATCCGGCGACTTTGGCGGTGGTCACTGTCATGATGGCGCTGGCGATGTGGCTGTAGCGCCCGCCGGGCACATAGCAGCCGGCCGCGTCCACCGGGATCGCCTTTTGTCCGGCGGTCACGCCTGGCACGATTTCGAGTTCCACATCCCCGATGGTGGCCTTTTGCGCCTCGGCAAATCGGCGGACATTGTCATGGGCAAAGCGGATGTCAGCCTTGAGCTTTTCCGGCACCAAAGCGCAGGCTGCCGCGATTTGCGCCTGGGACATCAAGACCGGCCCGTCATACCTGTCAAAGCGGGCGGCATAGCGCAAAGCGGCCTCTTCGCCGTCGCGTTCAATATCGGCCAGAATCTGAGCGACGATTTCTCCGACATCTTCGGCGTCGGAATGAGGGGTCAGCTGCGCTTGTTTGAGGTATTCACGGGCCAAGTTGCCATCCTATCTGTCAGAATTTCAAAATGAAGACCCGAACGCAGTTGGATGAGTTGGAGGGGCGCCGGATAATTCATGTTTAGCCACATATGATTATCCGTAAACGACCAGTTGGGTGATTTTGCAAATCCCATTGCTAAGTTTCGAAAGGCTGAATGTGTCAGGTCAACCCTGCCAGTTGCAGCCCTGTGGCGGGCCCTTGGTCGAGGAGAACCCATCCCGCCCGCATGCTTCGCAATGCCATTTCTGTTGCCCCGAGGCCATGCGCGCCGATCCGACATGCCAGCGACAGGGCGGTTCGTCGGTTGGGTCTGGTGTGACCTTGAACTGATGCCAACTGCCGGACAGTCGTCCGCGCTCTGCCGAAGTGCGCCGCCGCACCCAGATGCCCAAAGAGGTGAGCACGATAATCCAGCAAAACAAAACAATCGCCTGAGCGCTGGCGGCCTGGGCCAATTCGACTGAAGCGGTACCAGGCCAGGATAGCCATGGGTCGCTGCCCATCGACCCGGACGGGCGTGCTGGAGGGATTGGCGAAGACAGGGGCGCGAAAGACATGCGATCACTCAAAGAAGTTGCAGACAAGAAACAAGTCTTACTGCTGAAAGGGATGATCGTGACGCCATTGTGGCCGGAATTCGGCGCATTGGTCAAAAATGTATAGCTTAGGTCTATACAGTTTTCATAAAACCGTTACATTCATCATATGTATAGATCGCTTGTCTTCATAGTTGCCCTGACGCTGGGGGGGACCCATGCCATTGCTGGCGGGCCGATTGCCGAAGTTCTGTGTGAGCCCACCAACACCTTGTATTCAAAGCTGAAACGCCAGATGCAGAGCACCCGGACCGCAACCGGATTGCGTGGACCTGAGCAGATAATGGAAGTCTGGACAGATCCGCGTGGCAATTGGACGATGGTTGTCAGCTATGCCACTGGCACGTCTTGTATCGTGGCGATGGGGGAAGATTGGGTTGCGGCAGGTCGGCAGGATCCTGCTTAGCATCGCGTCCCGAAACAGACCGTTTCCAATGCGTCATGGGACTCGACAGGTGCAGTCAGGTTGCGCATGTTGGCCAGGCATATGTGAATTTACGATCAGCTTCGGGGGATCCCATGCGAATTTTTACAACCTTTGCGGCGTTGGCCGCGCTGTCGACACCTGCCTTTGCCACCGGAACAGAGCCGGTCGTGATCTATCCTTATCAGACAACCAATTATTGTCCGGCCGGGTTGCAGCCCGTCTCCCATGACGGAACGGTTTCATGTGGCACGCCGACAACGACAACAACTTACCAGCAGGCCACCGCTGCGCCATCCTCTTCCCGAGGGTACCGCAATGACCGGTCTTGCGCGATTGGCGACAAGGGCTGCTAGGGCCCTGCTGAACGTGGCTTGATGCTCGATCCTGGCTGAGGCCGGGCCGGGCGTTGGGCAGGCAGTATTATAGCAGGTTAAGATCACCGGCCATATTGCGTCCGTCGCGTCCCTCGATCAATTCATAGCCGATCTTTTGGTTATCGGCGAGCCCGGTAAGACCCGATCGCTCCACTGCTGAAATATGCACAAAAACGTCTTTGCCGCCGTCATCGGGCGCGATGAAGCCGTAGCCTTTGGTTGTGTTAAACCATTTCACGGTGCCAGTTGGCATTTCCCGTGTCTCCTTAATCAATTTCCATTCAATCTGGTGTGACCCAGGTCTTGTTCAGAACGATTGCCCTCTGAAAACCGGCTATGAAAGCACAATTGCCGGTGTTTGAGCCGCAGGCGATCCTGTAGAGAAGATCGCACGGTTCGAATTAAAATCAAGAAATTCGCATAAAGTTTTATGCGCAATTGACTGTCTGAAAGTTGAGGATTCTGCCAATGATCCGTCTGTATGGGCTAAAAACATGTGATACGTGCCGTAAGGCGCTGAAATTACTGCAAGACGCGGAATTCGTGGATGTGCGGGCAGTTGGCGTGCCCGCGCCGGTCCTGGAACAGGCGCAATCCGCGTTTGGTGAAAAATTACTCAATACACGGTCAACCACCTGGCGGGGCTTGTCCGAATCTGAGCGGGCCAGACCCATGATGGAGTTGTTGGCGGATCATCCGACCTTGATGAAGCGCCCATTGATCGAGGCGGATGGCACATTGTACCTGGGCTGGACGGCAGAAACCAAGGCAGCCCTTGGAGCGCAGTGACAGCGTGCCTATCTGAATACGGTAAACGGAGACAGAAATGCGCAACGCAGCACTCATTTTGGGTATCATCGCCGGGCTGATCGGTATGGTGGTCGGCTTTTTCAGCTATGGTTACACAGCACTCATTGAACGCTACGGAGAGATCGACGGGATGGCACAACAAGTTGCCAATGTTAAAACTGTCCGTGTGATCAGCGTCCTTGCCCCGATGCTGGCCATCGTAGGTGGCGCAATGGCCCGTTCGCGGGCGTTGTGGGGTGGCGTGCTGTTGCTGCTGTCGGCGGGTGGCATGTATTATGGCTTTGGCTTTGGCGTGTTCACAATTTTCCCGATTGTGTTTGCGGCTGTGGCCGGTCTGTTGGCGATTGCTGCCGGAAAGCCGGATGAGCCAAAGGCGCATTTTTGATCTTGGCTCTGCTCCAGGGATAAAAACCTTTTGTTTGCCATGATTTCGGCATGAGTTCGCTGGTCCTGAGATGGTGATCGGCGGAATGGCGGCCATTGCAAAGGGATTGACCGCATCCCACAAGACTTGGGCGCGCGCCTGATCCAAACATCCCTCGTTGCCTGGACAGGCCAGGCCGTGAAATCAGTGGAAGAGGGAACCACATAAGAATGTCAAATGGTACATACGAAGAGTTCCGCGATGCCTTGCGCGCTTTTGAATCCGGTTGGGACCGCGACCGTTATGAGGCAGGGGTCATACAAGATTGGCAGTTGGATCAATGGGCCGGGGGCACCGTTGACACTTTTTATCCAAACTATACCAGTTGGGGTGATCTAACGAGTGAAGAATGGGACGCAATGTCCTATCAATCAACGAATTCCCTTGGATTTGTTGGGTATCAATTCGGCGAGGCATTGCTGATTGATCTGGGGTATTACGACGACGACGTATTTTATGGGAATGGGGCATCCACCAACACCTGGGACGGGTCCTGGACCGGCAAAAATGGCGCGACGTCTTTCGAGGCTTTTACAACGGCAGCAGTACAAGAGCGGGCAATACAGGACGCTTTTGGCTACAATCTGCAAGTGATCCAAAACGGGCTGGCGCAAAATGGTGAGAGCCTGGATGACTATATCGGCACCACACGCACGTATATGGACAATGGGGTCGAAGTCACTGTTGAGCTGACGATGACCGGCATTCTTGCCGCGGCTCATCTGCGCGGCGCCTGGGGCACGTTGTCATTGTTGCAAGGGGGCAATGTCTCGACTGATGAATATGGCACCTCGATCTTGCGCTACATTGATCAGTTTGGCGGCTATGACAGCCCCGAGGCTGGCGACATCATTGCCTTTTGGGTGGACGGACAGACTGGTGATGAAGGGTTGGGAACCCCTGACGGTCAGACCGGAGGCGGTGGCACTGACGGGGGATCTGACGGTGGCACTGACGGGGGATCTGACGGTGGATCTGACGGGGGGACTGATGGCGGAGCCGATGGCGGAAATTCGGGAGGCGGCAGCTCGGGAGATGGCGGGGCAAATGTCGTAACCGGCAATGGCACTGCAAATGTCACGGCGGCCACTGCGGATGTGGTCGTGACCTGGAGCTGGGGGCAAGACACGACGGTCGCCTTTGACCCGAGCACCGACACGATATTCATCGACTGGATCGGCGCGGATGCATTGGAGGTCACGGAAACGGCGGCGGCCAATGGCGTCGGGCCATCTGTCACACTGGCGGTGCCCTCTAACAGCCAAAGCGTGACGCTCACCGGCGTCTCGCTGAGCGATCTGTCCGCCGCGAATTTCACCATCCTGGACAATACAGCCGCCGCCGAAGTGCTTGGCTTGATCTCGGACGGCGCAGGTGGTGGTGCCGATGGCGGCTCAGATGGTGGCGCAGGCGGCGGAACCGATGGCGGTACAGACGGTGGTACAGACGGCGGCGCAGGTGGTGGTACCGATGGGGGCACAGATGGTGGCAGCGATGGGGGACATGGTGGTCATACCGGCACCATGCACATGATCACCCTGTCAACCGCAGCCCAGACCATAAACGGTTTCAACCCTGCCACCGACATGATCCACATCGAGGCGGATGTGACCGCCGGTGCCTTTGCCATCTTTGAGGAATCCGGTGACGCCTTGGGCGAAACTGTACGGATCGAGTTGACGGTGGACGGGGCGACCAAGCAGATCATCTTTACCGATCTGGGGCTGAAGGACCTGACGCTGGCCAATTTCTCGGTTGCGGATCAGGGCGTGTTGAACGAGGTCTCTGCGGCCATAGAGGCTGAGGTGACCGTGCCGGGTGGTACTGGCGGCTACACGCTGAGCTATGATCTGGATGGGTCCAACCCGGCGCAAACCACGGGCAGCACCGAGGCCGGTGGCGTGAAATGGAAGGCAGACAGCAACGCGGATGATATCAGCGGGTTTGACGCGGCGGTGGATCAGATTGATGTGGGCGGAACCTCGGTCCATGGAATGATCATCACCAAGTCCGCCAACGGCGAGATCGTCATCGACAGCCCCTGGTCCGATGCCGCGCAGATTGTGCAGGGGATCAGCTTTCAGGATATCACGATCGACAGTTTCGGCATCGTCGGAAACGAGCATTTCCGCCAGGATATTGGCGGTGTGCTGAGTTGGGAACAGGGAGTCGGCCCACGTGAAGCGGATACGGTATATGTCCGCAGCCATGAGTATGGTGTTCACGAGGTCATTGATGGTTTTGACCCGGCGACGATGAAGATCAGCTTTCTCTACTTTGGCACCCGGGAACGGTTGAGTGTTGAAGACACGGATGCCGGATTGGTGATTTCTTCGTTGCCCAGCGGGCAGAGCATGACGCTGACGGGCGTGACACTGGCAGAGCTGGTGCCAGGCCAGTTGGAGTTTCACCACGACCAGGTGATCGAAGACAACCTGGAAGTGCCGTTTGGTTTTGCCGCAGAGGATGTAACACTCGTGGACCGCACGATGCTGTTGACACCTGAGGCCCCGAGTGGGGCGACCACGGATGGGTATCAAACCCAGCAGGGTGATTTCGGCAGTGGCGACAGCGGCTCTGGCGACGGTGGAGACAGTGGCTCTGGCGACGGTGGAGACAGTGGCTCTGGCAACGGTGGCGACAGTGGCAGTGGCGACGGCGGCAACAGTGGCGCTGGCGTTGGGACCGTTGAAATGACCTGGAACTGGGGCGTGCAAACCACGATCCAAGGGTTTGATCCGGCGGCCGATGTCATTGATTTCAATGCGTTGAGTGCATCAGATGTCGCCGTTAGCGAAACAGCAGGCGATTTGTTGTTCGAGGTGATTGGCAATGGCGGCCATATCGTGACGCTGGAGGATGTGCAGGCCGAAGATCTGACCATGAACAATCTGACAGCCGAGAGTTGGAACAGCATCGACGATTCTGGCAGTGATCTCTTGGCTCAACTGGCGGCCTTGGGCATGGATCTGGGCTAGCTGGAGCACAAAAGAAAACGGCAGGCCCTGGGGCCTGCCGTTCGGCTTTCCGTTGTGTTGTCAGACTCAGCCGGCAGCGCGCTGATCTGGACGGAAGCCAATGCCTTCGGACGCGGTAAATCGACCGCCGCCGGTTTTTTGGATCTTGCCTTCGCGCAGCAATTGCCCAAAAGCCCGCAACCCATCTTCGCGATTGAAGTTGTCCTTTTCGATCCCGCGCAACTTGTTCATCAGCTGTGGGCGCGAAAACATTTCCTGACCTTCGACAAAGCACATGTAGCTTGCGGCGGCTTCCATCAGTTCCGCCGGGCCGGTCGCACCGGCCTGATCGGCAAACAATGCAAATGCGTTCACGGCGTCTTCGGTGTCTCCACCACTTTGTTCATGCGGCATTTCTGTCGTGACACGGCGGGGGCGGACTGGGGCACGGGGGGCCTCTTCGCTGCCATCGACACGTTGCTCGGCCACCAGTTTCAATGGCGCGGCAATATCCGCCGAAGGGCGGCCGCGGCTGAGGGACTTGGTGATCGGGCGGGTCATTGGACGCGTCATTGGGCGATCCGGGCGCACAACACTTGCCAGATCGTTGCGGTACTCTTCGTCCAGCGACAACAGTTTGGTATCGCCTCTGACCCGCTGCTCTGCCTTTGTGGCCGCGACGGCCGCCCGCAATTGAGCGTAGGTTTCGCGGTTGGTTGCCGATTCCTGCTCGTTCATCTTTTGACCGGCTTCGGCCAGCAGGCGTGGCATGTCTTCGTCCACTTGCGCGGTTCCGGGGCTGGTGATTTCAGCCTCGACCGCTGCCAGTTCACGCATCAGATCCGCTTCGTCTTCGGCAGAGAGGGATGAATCATCCACCTCAGACGCGGCCCCAGGCTGAATTTCGGCCTCTGGCGCATCTTCGATCTCTTCCAGAGCGCCCTGTTCGATGGCCGCTTCCAGATCTGAGCGCTTTACCTTGATCACCCGAGGGCGCTGAGAGGCGTCCGGTGTTGGCATTTCCGCATTTGGTGCCCGGGATTCAGTGGCCAGGATATTGCGGATATCTGCGTCCACTTCATCCGGCGCCACCGGATCAATGCTGGTGTCATCCAGCCCGGCAAAAATTGTGTCTTCGCCGTCAACGGTGTCAGAATCCTCTTGCTTGGCGGCATCGGCCACAGCCTCGAATGCGGCCAGGTCGAATGGCGCCGTTTCCTGAGGTGCGTTGTCGACGGCGCCGGGGTCGTCTTGAGGCGCGGGCGCCTGGATCGCGGCGTCGGTGACGCTCGGTTCGAGCGGCGTGGTCAGAGCCTCTTTGATTCGCTCCAGCGGTGCCTCAACGGCCAGATCCGGATCTGCGGTCGCAAGGGCGATGGAGTCCAGCAGCGCGGCTTCATCCGCAGGATGCGCCCCGGTATCTTGCGGGATCGTTTCCTCAATGACCGGCGCTAGCTCTGCTGTATCCACCGCTTGGATGGTCGCTTCGACGGTGTCTGCCTGGGCTGAAACCTGTTCGATTGTTTCGGACAGGTCGGGCTGCTGAATGACGTCGGCAGAGGCATCAACGGCGGCCGCTTCAGTGATGTCTTCGCTGTGATCCTGCGCCAGAACGTCTTCGATGGGCGCTTGCGTTGCGGCGACAGCGTCTCGGGCGACGACGTCACGAATACGCTGGAGTTTCGCGGCAATACTGTCCACGGCGGGCGACAAAGACGCGACGCTCGCGGCGGGAATGGCATCGTTTTCCACGGGCTCATCCGCTGGGATGAACTCTTCGACCATGTCGTCCTGAGGTTCGATACTGTCCAGAGCCATCGGCTCTTGCGCGATTTCCGCTTCGGCTGGCGCAGTTTGTGCGACTTCTACCGGTGCTTCGTCGGGCTGATGTGGCTGCGTTGTAACATCCAGTTCCATATCAGAAACCGTGGCGCTGATCACCTCTGGTTCCGGTTCTGGACTTGGCGCGACTTGCGTCTCAATCACGTCCTCTGCGGTCTGGGGGACCAGAGAGGATTGGGGCGCATTGTCCACAGAGACATCTGCGGACATGGCGTCGGCCTCAGCCGGTTCAACCTGTGTAACCGGTGGCTGAGGCGCGACAGGTGGCGGCGATGTCTGTTGCGCCCGCTGCGATTCGTTCGCGCGCAGGACAATTGCATTGCCGTCTGTATGGGCTTCGACCCGCCGAGAAATTTCGCGCTGGGCGATGCGGGCCAACATGTCCGCGTCTGGCTGTGGCGGTTCCGCGCCGAAATATCGGTCGTCTGAGGCAAGGTCTCGGAAATACTCCGCGATTGCCTTCATCGTGCCGAATGAGTCGTCAAAACCCTCCAACGTGCACGAAAACGTACCGTACGATACTGTAAGTACTTTGTTTGTGTGGACCATGGGATGCTCGTCCTCTACATATTATTACTCAGTCCTTACGCGACAATCGGCGACAAAATCGGCCCGAATCTGTGATAAGCAGCGTATCATTTTGTGACCTGATTGTGACCTGTTTCTAAAATTAGCATTAATTGGCATATGTCTGACAAGATTGTTTACAGTTCCGACGCAGTCACCCTGGTTGGTGGAGGTGAGGCGACGCCGCAGGATTTGCGTCTGGCGCTGGACCTGGCGCCAGAGCTGATTGCGGCGGACGGGGGCGCGGCCCTGCCATTGCGTATGGGGCTTATGCCCAGGGCGGTGATCGGGGATCTCGACAGTCTTGGCGAGGCGGATCGGGCCAGGCTGGCACCGGGGTGTCTGCATCATATTGCGGAACAGGACAGCACGGATTTTGACAAGGCGCTGGATGCCATCGTGGCCCCTTTGATCCTGGCTGTGGGTTTTCTGGGTCATCGGGTGGATCATCAACTGGCCGGGTTCAATACGTTGCTCAAGTTTCCGCATCAGACCTGTTTGTTGCTGGGGCAGAGCGAACTGGTTTTTCTGGCACCGCCCGAATTGTCACTGGAATTGGCGGCTGGGGATGTGGTGTCATTGTTTCCCATGGTGCCCGTGACGGGGCGGTCCAAAGGGTTGGAGTGGCCGATTGATGGCTTGATGCTGGCGCCGGGTGCACAAATCGGGACCTCCAACCGGGCGACGGGGCCCGTACAGCTTTCAGTCGACGCGCCCGGTCTATTGGTGATCGTTCCGCGCTCTGCCTTGTCCGGTATCATACGGTGGCTTGGCGAGCGTCCCGACGACGGGTCCTTGCGATGGCCTGCTCGCGCATGACGATGTAAAGCCCCGACGCGATGGTGATGCAGATCCCCAGCGCTGCCATCCTGTTGGGCAGGTCCTGAAAAATCATCCAGCCGATCAGTGTGGCAATCGGTATCTCCAGATATTGCATCGGTGCCAACGTGGCTGAAGGAGCAAAACGCAACGACCAGGTCATCAACAGATGCGCGATGGTGCCCAAGGCTCCGATGGCCATCAGCAACAGCCAATCCTGCGAACTGGGTGCGGCAATCTGCAATGCAGGTATGTTTAGCCAAGTGCCCAGCAACAACAGCGGGATCAGCAGGCCGGTCGCCATGACGCCACTGACGGCCTGTAGGCTGATTGGATCCGTTTCCTTGGCAATCAGCCGTGTGACGAGCATGAACAAGGCGAACATGACCGCCACTCCCAGCGGCAGGAATGCGGGCCAACCCAAATTGGCAAAACTGGGTTGGATCACCAGCAAGGTGCCGACAAAGCCCACAAGACAGGCGATAGTCCGGCGCGGCCCCACCTCTTCTCCCAAAACGAAATGACCCAGGAGCAACATCAAAAACGGCATGACAAACGCGATGGCAATAGCGTCTGCCAGCGGCAGATACCTCAGCGCGGCAAACATGGTGCCGATCCCCGTCGCGTGCAGGACCGTGCGGACAGCGGTCAGCGCCAACACACGCGGGCTCATCCGCCAGGGGCGACGCTCCACAACAATGAGTGGCACCAGCGCAACCGCCTGAAACCCGAACCGGATCAGCAGCAGAAAGCCAATCGGTATCGTGGCTGCAAGTATTTTGGCTATTGCATCGCCCATGGGAGCAAGGACACAGAATCCCAGCATCAACAGGATGCCCTCCAGGGGCCTATCATCAGTCATGGGCGCGACCTTAGCAGCGTGCGGCCCGGCGGCAACCCATCATGGGGCTCAGCAATTGGGTACGTTGACCGCCAATCCGCCCAGGGCCGTTTCCTTGTATTTCTCGCTCATATCGGCCCCGGTCTGGCGCATCGTTTCGATACAGGCATCCAGAGGCACCAGATGCTGACCATCCCCGCGCAAGGCCAGGCTGGCCGCCGATACCGCCTTGATCGCGCCCAGCCCATTGCGTTCGATACAAGGCACCTGCACCAGGCCCCGCACCGGGTCACAGGTCATGCCCAGATGATGCTCCAGCGCAATTTCTGCGGCATTCTCGACCTGTTCGGGCGTGCCGCCCATCACCGCGCACAGGCCCGCTGCGGCCATGGCGCTGGCGCTGCCCACTTCGGCCTGACAACCGGCCTCTGCCCCCGAGATGGAGGCGTTGAATTTCACCAATCCTCCAATGGCGGCGGCCGTCAGCATGAAATCCTCGACATGCGCCGTCGATGCTCCGGGCACATGGTCGAGGTAATAGCGAACGGTCGCAGGCAGGACCCCGGCCGCTCCATTTGTCGGAGCCGTCACAACCTGACCGCCCGCAGCGTTTTCCTCGTTCACGGCCATGGCGTAGACGCTCATCCAGTCGTTGATTGTATGGGGCGCCGTCAGATTCATGCCGCGCTCTTCCAGCAGCGCCTGGTGAATGTGCTTTGCCCGACGGCGCACGTTCAACCCGCCCGGCAGGATTCCGTCATTGGCCAGGCCCCGGTCGATACAATCATTCATCACCGACCAGATCCGCAGGGTGCCCTTGGTCAACTTGTCCTGCCCGATGCGGGACACCTCGTTGGCCCGTTTCATCGCGGCAATCGACAGGTTCGAGGCCTGCGCCATCTCCAGCATTTCAGCGGCGGATTTAAAGGGGAACGGTACCGCTGGCCCGTCATCCTGTGCTTTGCCCTGGGCCAGTTCGGCCTCAGTCATGACAAAGCCGCCACCGATAGAGTAATAGGTTTCCTGCAATGTGACATCTCCCTGGGCATCGGTCGCCATCAGGATCATGCCGTTGGCATGGCCGGGCAGGGTGGTTTCATAGTCAAAGATCAAGTCGCGTTTGGGATCGAACCGCAAGGGCCCCAACCCCAGAGGTGAGACGGTCAAGGTTTCGGACAAACGGGCCAGTTGCCGTTCGGCGGCTTCGGCGTCGTATGTATCGGGCAGAAACCCGGCCAGACCCAGGATCGTGGCGCGATCCGTCGCATGTCCAACCCCCGTAAAGGCCAGCGACCCGTGCAGCGAGGCCCGTACCCCGGCGAATTGAAAGGGCGAGGCGCGCATTCGGTCCAGGAACCGTCCTGCTGCCACCATTGGACCCATCGTATGGGAAGAAGACGGGCCGACGCCCACCTTGAACATGTCAAACACGGAAAGAAACATATCAGATTGCGGTCCCTTCGGGCGGGGTTGGTGGCCGGGGATGGCTAAAGGGCTGTGGGCTCATGCCCTCGGCCAGGCATAGGTTTTGAACGGATCTGCGGCCGTCGAGCCGGGCGCACATGTCCTTGAACGCCGGATAGCTGTCAAGCGAGAGCCAGGGTGTTTGATCGGCCGGGTACAGCCGCAGCCAGCGCAGCAGCGCCGCCAGATACAGATCCAGACCCGAAGGCGTCGGGCCACATAGCCAGGGGGCCAGCCGAGGGCGGGCCTCGTCATGCAGTACATCCAGCGCCCGGATCAGGCGTTTGCGCGCAGCCTGGCGGATATCGGGCCAGGCGCCTTCGGGGCCATACCGATGCACATAGAACAACGACAACATATCTGCATGCATCGTGTTTGACATATAGAACAGCCAGTTCACAAAGGCCGCATATTCGCCGGTATTGGCGGCAGGGCCCAGCCCCCCGTGGCGCTGTGTCAGCCACAGCAGAATCGCCCCGGTTTCGCTGATGGGACCATCCGGCGTGATCAATGTCGGGATTCGCCCGGCCGGGTTCAGCGCACGGTACTGCGCGCTGCGCTGGGCATGTGCGCTGCGATCAACCAGCTGCGTTTCAAACCGCAGGTCGAGCTCGTCCAGGGCCAGGCGGATAATGAGCGAGGCGTTATCAGGGGCATAATGGAGGCAGTAAGTTTCGGGCATTCTGCGACCATAGCTGCGTTGCAGCAACAGAGTATCTGAAAACCGGCCTTGGAAAGGACGCAAGCGACGTTTGGCGCGCTTTAAGGTGCTGTTAACTTTGATGGTGCACAAAAGGGGAACAGGGACGGCTGTGCCGCCTTGGTCAAAGTGGGAGGTCCCCGTGAAACACCTATCTGTTTGGTTGGCAAGATCTGTGGCTTCGGCGTTGTTGCTGTGTTTGTCCTGGATCGCGGCTCCGGCCTTTGCGCAGGACGGGGTGGGTGATCTGCACCCGGAATTGCACAAGGTGCTGACCGAACGGCCTGAACGGTTTTTGGAGGATGCAGCAGCGGTAATCATGGGCCATGGTCACGGTGGTCGGATTGATGCGCAGGGAATCGAAGATTTGATCGCCTTGGAACGGGCGCGCAGCCGTGCCTATGTTTTGCGGCGTTTCCTGCAGGCGGATCTGGACGGGGACGGATCAATCGCTCGGGCCGAAATGCAGGTTTTGCAGGACATCAGCTCTGCCCGTCAGCGGGGGCGGTTGGAAGTTGAGTTTCGTCAGGCCGACGTTAACGAGGATGGGCGCGTCGATGCGCTGGAACTCACAGCAACGTCGGTGAATCGCGCACTCAAGGCGTTTCCCAAAGGCGAGGCGCAGATGTGGCGATCGCTGTTGAATCTGGACCGGGACGGTGATGGCGCGGTCGGACTGGATGACGTCATGACCGCAATCGTGATTCTAAAAGGAGAGGCGGCCTGACCTTTGCCGCGGGCACTGCTGCTAGCGTTTTGTCGCGACCCAGGCCACGTGCAGCAGATGCATGAAAAACTGACCGCGCTGGGCGAGGTCTTCTTGTTCCTCTCGCCAGGCTTTTATTTCTTTGGGATCCAACAGATGATTTTGCAGGGCATAGCTCTCCATCAGGCACATCATCATGTTGGCCAACCCATCCGGACGCAATGAGGTGTCCAGAAAGGGCACAGGGATCGCCCGTCCCGGGACAAAACCGGCGGATTGAAAATGACTGGCCAGAATTTGGGGTACGTTGCGCACCGCCAGATGCCTGTCCCAGGCCTTGAGCATGTCGGCCATGCGCTGGGGCGTTTCACTGTGCCAGACGACAGTGTCCCAATGAAAATCACCGATCACCAATCGCCCACCGGGCTTGAGGACGCGGGCGAGTTCGACCAGGGGATCTGTGAGGTCGTCAATGTATTCGAAGACTTGGAGGGCGACCGCCTTGTCCACCGATGCATCGGGCAGCCCGGTAGATTGGGCCTGGGCGTCCAGAAAAGCGATATTGTTGCGCCCCGCGCATCTTTCCCGCGCACTGCTTAACATGTCAGCGCTGGGATCCACGGCCACAACGCGGCCCTCTGGCCCAACCCCGCGAGACAGTTCAAGTGTCATCAGACCGTTGCCGCAGCCCAGATCCAGAACCACATCCCCAGAACGCGGATCCAGCGCGTCGTAACTGGCGCGACGCCGGCGCGTGACATCCGCACCCGCATAGGCATCATCCAGCAAACGGGTCGTTTCTGTATCAAATTGCAGCATTGAGGTCCCCAGTTTGCCGCGTCCACCGGTTTTGAAAACTGAAACGGCACGGATCCGGCGATTTCGGCCCTCGCCCCGACACAACAACTCACCTATAAGGCCGACACTAGCGATTACAGGAGCCGATGTCATGTCCGGAGAACTCTCGCCCATCGACAAAGCCAAGTTTGTCGCGGCCAAACGTGCGGCTGACTATGTCGAAGACGGTATGCGCGTCGGTATGGGCACCGGATCCACGGCGGCCTGGCTGGTGCGATGCCTGGGCGAAATGGTGCGCGAGCAGGGGCTGCGGTTCAAGGGCGTACCCACTTCGACCCGAACAGCCGAACTGGCGCGCGAGGTCGGCATCGAGGTCGTCTCGCTGGACGAAGCAAAGTGGCTCGATCTGACAATTGACGGCGCCGATGAGTTTGACGGCGATCTCAACCTGATCAAGGGCGGTGGCGGCGCGTTGCTTCAGGAAAAGATTGTAGCGACTGCGTCCGATCAAATGGTGGTCATCGCGGATGTCGGCAAAGAGGTCGAAACGCTGGGCGCTTTCCCATTGCCGGCAGAGGTTATTCCGTTTGGCTGGCAGACCACTCAGGCCCTGATCGAGGAGACGCTGGTCTCGATGGATGTGCTGGGCCGGTCGTCGACCCTGCGCATGAACGGCCCGGCGCCCTTCGTGACGGATGAGGGCAACTACATATTGGATTTGCACCTGAACCGCATCGGCAATCCGCGTCAATTGGCGCTGGTTTTGAACCAGATGCCGGGCGTGGTTGAAAATGGGCTTTTCATCGATATCTGTGACACCGTTGTCATCGGTTATGGCGACGGGCGCGTAGAGTTACGGGATATCAATGAGGGCACGATTGAGCATGATCGTCTGGATTTTGTCGAAAGCGACAATCTTTTCACCGATCTGGCAGAGTAGGGACCACATATGACCTTTGATTTTGATCTGTTTGTGATCGGTGGCGGTTCGGGCGGGGTCCGGGCGGCGCGTGTCGCTGCGGGTGAAACCGGTGCCAAAGTGGGCCTGGCCGAAGAGAGCCGCTATGGCGGGACATGCGTTATTCGTGGCTGTGTGCCCAAGAAACTCATGGTGTTTGCAAGTGAATTTGCGCCGATGGTCGAAGACGCGCGCGCATTTGGCTGGGACATTCAGGATGGCCCTTTTGACTGGAGCGCGTTTCGCACCAAACTGGAGGCGGAACTGGATCGGCTGGAGGGGATTTACCGCAGCCTGCTGGCCAATTCCGGGGTCGAAACCTTTGATCAGCGTGCTGTGCTGGTGGATGCTCACACCGTTGAACTGGCGGATGGGACGCGCAAAATCGCAAAGCATATTCTGATCGCGACCGGCGGGCGGCCCAGTGTCGCCGACTTCCCGGGGTCGGATTTGGCGGTCACATCGGACGATATGTTCCACCTGGACCAACTCCCGGAAAAGATCCTGATTGTTGGCGGCGGCTATATTGCTTGCGAATTTGCAGGGATCATGAATGGTCTGGGCTCTGACGTGACGCAATTTTACCGGGGCGCGCAGATCTTGCGTGGGTTCGATGACGAAGCGCGCGGTTTGGTCAGCGACGAAATGTGCCAGGCCGGCATCAACCTGCACCTTGGGACCAATGTTTTGGACATGACCCAGGAAGGCGACAAAATTCGCGTCCGGGCAACAAACGGCAGCGAGGATGTCTACGACAAAGTCATGTTTGCCACAGGCCGCGCGCCCAATACTCAAGGCCTCGGGTTGGAAGCCATGGGTATCGAGCTGGGCCGCAAGGGTGAAATTGTGGTGGATGCCTACAGCCAGACGGCCGTACCTTCGATCTATGCCATCGGCGATGTGACCGACCGGGTGAACCTGACACCGGTCGCTATTCGCGAGGGCATGGCCTTTGTCGAAACCGTGTTCAAATCCAACCCGACCCAGGTTGATCATGACCTGATCCCAACAGCTATTTTCACCCAACCGGAAATGGGCACCGTCGGGCTGAGCGAAGAAGCGGCCAGCGAACAGGAACCGATCGAGGTTTATGCGACGTCGTTCAAACCGATGCAGCAGGCCTTTGCCGGACGAGCACAGCGGGTGCTGATGAAACTCATCGTCAGCCAGGCCACCCGCAAGGTTCTGGGCTGTCACATCGTCGCGCCCGGCGCCGGAGAGATGATCCAATTGGCGGGCATCGCAATCAAGATGGGCGCCACCAAAGAAGACTTCGATCGGACAGTGGCGGTGCATCCGACCATGTCCGAAGAGCTCGTGACCCTGCGCACACCGACTCGCAAGGGTTGAATTTCGCAAGGTTTCGACCAGTTATACATTACACCGACGTCACGCGTGCGTCGAGGAAGGGAAAGAACGTTTATGGCAGGTAACAACGGTGGCCCCTGGGGCGGAGGCGGATCCTCCGGCGGAGGCAACAACGGCAACAATGGCTCCGGCAACGGCGGCAACAATGGGTCTGGTGGTGGCGGCCGAGGTCGCCCTCCAGAAGGGGACGGACCGCAGATTCCTGAAATCGACGAGCTGATGAAGAAAGGCCAAGAGCAGCTACGCGTCCTTATGGGCGGTCGTGGTAACTCGGGCAATGGCGGCGGTCGACCAACCGGCGGTGGCGGTGGGGGCGGAGGCCCTTTGATCACACCGGCGACGGTGGGGCTGGGCGCTGTGGTGCTGGCGGGGCTTTGGCTGTTTGCCAGCGTCTACACCGTGAAGCCCGAAGAGCAGTCCGTGCAATTGTTCCTGGGCGAATTCAGCTCTATCGGCAATCCGGGCCTCAATGTCGCGCCCTGGCCGTTTGTCACATATGAAAAACTGGCCGTCACGCGCGAACAGACCGAGGATATTGGGACGGGCGGACGCGGCTCCGACGCCGGGCTGATGCTGACGGGCGACGAAAACATCGTCGACATTGATTTCCAGGTTGTTTGGAACATCAATGACCCCGCCAAATATCTGTTCAACCTGCGGGATCCGCAGGTCACGATCCGCGCGGTTGCTGAATCGGCCATGCGTGAAATCATTGCGCAATCCGAACTGGCGCCCATCCTGAACCGGGATCGGGGGATCATTGAATCCACGACCCAGGAACTGATCCAGGCCACGCTCGACAGCTACGACAGTGGCGTGAACATCGTCCGGGTCAACTTTGACAAGGCCGACCCGCCGACGTCCGTGATTGACGCCTTCCGCGATGTTCAGGCGGCCGAGCAATTGCGCGACCAGCTGAAAAACGAAGCCGACGCTTATGCCAACCAGGCACTGGCTGACGCCCGTGGTCAAGCGGCCCAGCTGCTGGAACAGGCCGAAGGCTATCGTGCTCAGGTCATCAACGAAGCGACCGGTGAAGCCAGCCGCTTCCTGGCTGTTCTGGAAGAATACGAAAAGGCGCCTGAAGTGACCCGGATGCGTCTGTATCTGGAAACGATGGAAGCCGTCCTGGGTGAAATCGACAAGGTCATTTTGGATGAAGGTGGCAACAGCCAGGGCGTCGTGCCTTACCTGCCACTCAGCGAATTGCGTCGGGGGGACAAGTGATGCGCAGAACAACATTAATTCTGCCCGCGATCGTGGTCGCGATTGTCATTGCGCTGTCGTCGATCTTCATTGTGGATGAACGCGAAAATGCGCTGGTGCTGCAATTTGGCCGGGTTGTGTCGGTCAAAGAGGATCCAGGGCTCGCCTTCAAGATCCCTCTGATACAGGAAGTCGTCCGTTACGACGACCGCATCCTCAGCCGGGACATTGAACCACTCGAAGTCACCCCGCTGGACGATCGGCGCCTGGTGGTTGACGCCTTTGCCCGATATCGCATCGTCGACGTAGAGCAGTTCCGCCAGGCCGTTGGTGCGGGTGGAATCGCGGCCGCCGAAAGCCGGTTGGATTCGATCCTGCGGGCGCGAACACGCGAAGTGCTGGGTTCTGTGTCGTCCAACGACATCCTCAGTTCGGACCGTGCGGCATTGATGATGCGGATCCGCAACGGCGCCTTCCCGCAAGGGCAGTCACTGGGTGTGGAAATCATCGACGTGCGGCTCAAGCGTACGGATTTGCCGGCGGAAAACCTGGATGCGACCTTTGCCCGGATGCGCGCCGAGCGGGAACGCGAAGCAACCGACGAACGCGCACGAGGCAAGGAAGCCGCGCAAAGAGTGCGTGCGCAGGCCGACAGAACCGTGGTGGAGCTGACCTCCGAAGCGCAAAAGGAAGCCGAGATCGCACGTGGTGAAGCGGATGCGCTTCGCAACGGGATCTTTGCAGAGGCATACGGAAGGGATCAGGAGTTTTTTGAATTCTATCGTTCTCTGAATGCCTATACCCGGGCGCTGAGGGCGGGGAATTCATCCATCGTGATGACCCCGGATTCGGAGTTCTTCAACTATCTGAAATCCCCCAACGGGCGTCCGCCTGCTGTCGTGGAATGATGAGCTATGTGTTTCTGGCCCTCGGGTTGGTGCTGATTGTCGAGGGGCTGGCCTATGCGCTGGCCCCTTCGCTTGTGGAGCGGATGCTGGAATCCCTGCGTGCGCTACCACCTGAGGCCCGTCGCAATATCGGGCTGTTATCGGTTGTTGTGGGGGTGATGCTGCTTTGGCTGGCCCATTGGTCGGGCGCATGACGAATCAGGTGCATCGGCGGGATTCGGCGCACGGCTGCATCACATGGCGCTCACATCCAAGAGACATCAGTGCAACATTCTTTGCCTGTGACCACACAGCCACTATGTTGACCTCAGACTCAGCAAACAGAACGCCAGCATTGGCCCTGTTTGTTGCGTTCTCCAAATGACACCACGAAGGAGAGAAATCGTGCAGCAAAAGGCAGCTCAGGCCATTCAGGTCATGCCTCATCCTCTGGCGGGCCGATCCCGTTTCATTCTGCTGACGCTTATGGCTATGGCATTGGTCATGGCACAGGCCGTCACAGCACGGGCGCATCAGGACAGCCTGGCGAAACTGGCAGAGCAAATCAGCCCGGCAGTGGTCAATATTACCACCTCGACCGTTGTCGAAGGGCGCACCGGCCCGCAGGGCATCGCGCCAGAAGGGTCCCCGTTTGAGGATTTCTTCCGGGAATTCCAGGACCGTAACCGTCAGGGCGAGGGCAACAGACCACGCCGCTCGGCCGCTCTGGGATCCGGTTTTGTCATCTCCGAGGATGGATATGTCGTCACCAACAACCACGTCATCGAAGGCGCGGATGAAATCCTGATCGAATTCTTCCCAGGAGACGGTCAGCCCAAGTCGGAATTGCCCGCCGTTGTTGTCGGCACAGATCCGAAAACCGATATCGCCTTGCTCAAGGTCGAGGCCGACCAACCGCTCAAGTTTGTGCGTTTTGGCGACAGCGACACAGCCCGTGTCGGAGATTGGGTTGTCGCGATGGGTAACCCATTGGGGCAGGGATTTTCGGTCAGCGCCGGTATCGTTTCGGCACGCAACCGCGCCCTCAGCGGGTCGTATGACGACTACATCCAGACCGACGCCGCCATCAACCGTGGCAACTCGGGTGGACCTCTGTTTGACATGGACGGCAACGTGATCGGCGTGAACACCGCAATCCTCAGCCCGAATGGCGGCTCGATCGGCATCGGCTTCTCCATGGCGTCGAACGTTGTTTCGAACGTGGTGGACCAGCTGAAGGAATTTGGTGAAACCCGTCGTGGCTGGTTGGGTGTTCGCATCCAGGATGTGGACGAAGACCTGGCCGACTCCATGGGTCTGCAAACCGCATCCGGTGCCTTGATCACCGATGTGCCCGAAGGCCCAGCCAAAGAGGCGGGTCTGCAAGCGGGTGATGTGATCCTGTCCTTTGATGGTGGTGATGTCGAAGATACCCGTGCTCTGGTGCGTCAGGTGGGCAACTCTTCGGTTGGCAAATCCGTGCGGGTCAAAGTGTTCCGTGATGGCGGGACCAAGACCATCGTGGTCACTCTGGGCCGTCGCGAAGATGCCGAACGTGCTGTGCCTGTCGCCATGGACCAGCAGGACGAAGCTCAGCCCGGTGAGACCGAAAAGACGGTTTTGGGGCTGACCATGGGTCTGCTCAACGACGAAATCCGGGCAGAGCTGAATGTGCCTGCTGATATGGATGGGCTGGTTGTGCTGTCAGTGGATGAAACCTCGCAAGCTTACGAAAAAGGTCTGCGTGCGGGTGATCTGATCACTGAGGCGGGTCAACAAAAGCTGAAATCCCTCTCTGAGCTGGACGAGCGGATTTCTGAGGCCAGCGACGCAGGGCGCAAATCCTTGCTCTTGTTGGTCCGGCGCAATGGCGAGCCCCGGTTTGTCGCATTGAGCCTTGAAGACGAGTAAGTCGCAGCGACATTCAACGTCAGCTAACAATACAAACGGGCGCCTCAGGGCGCCCGTTTTGTTTTGCGAAACGGATATGCCTTTGATCTGTTTGCCGTTTCACCAACGCACAATGCAAGGGACTTGAAAAACCGCGTATCGCCTGGCGCGTTCAGTGCGTCTGGTCTTTGGCATTTTGCCTTAGGGAGGGCAGTGGACGCCGGCGGTATCGGCCAGATCCTTCACCACCGCTGCGTCTGAGGCAGAGCGGACCCGTTGCGCACATCCAGGCGAAGCTGGCTCAGCCAGTTGTGCCGCGCAGCCGGGCGTTGCGCCCGCCACGGCGTTTTTTCAACAAGGGCGCCCGGTCAGGCAATGCGTCCATGACCGCTTGACGCTCTGCGTTTGACAGGCGCGACCATTGGGCGATTTCGTCGATTGTGCGATAGCATCCGGTGCAAATCCGCTCGACCGGGTGCACGACACAGATCTTGATGCAGGGGCTCTGCACCTCGTCCCGGCTCCAGACTGCGCCGTCCTGCGTCGATGTTTGTTTGGTCATAGCATACGCATCCTGTCCAGCGCCCCTTGCAGTATATAGGACGCTGCAACATGGTCGATAACCTCTGCACGACGTTTGCGCGACGTATCCGCCTCCAAAAGTGCCTTTTCTGCCGCGACAGTGCTCAACCTTTCGTCCCAGAACGAGATGGGCAGATCGGTCAGGCGCATCAGATTGCGTGCAAATGCCCGCGTCGACTGGCAGCGCGGTCCTTCAGAGCCATCCATGTTGCGCGGCAGACCCAGGATGATGCCCGTCAATTGGCGCTCTGCGATGATGTCCAGCAACGCCTTGGCGTCGATCCCGAATTTCTTGCGCCGGATCGTGCTTAGCGGCGTTGCCACACCGCGCAACCCGTCCGACACCGCGACACCAATGGTGCGTTCGCCCAGATCCAGGCCAGCAATCGCACCGGCCATCGGCAGCGCAGCGGCAAAATTTTCGACCTCGTCATGGATCATTCGTCTACCCCGACATCCGCAGCAGCCGCCTGCACCCGTGCAATGGAGGCCGCATCAGCCGCAAAAACGTTCAATGCCTCCTGATAGATCGCCTTGGCCCGGTCGAGATCGCCCAGAATGCCCAAGGCCCGGATCAGCCGTGCCCATTCATCCGCAGTGCCGCCATCCTCGGCCAGCCGCTGCGCCAGGCCTTCGACCATGCCTTTGATCATCGCCTGACGGTCCGCCTCTGACATTTCGCTGGCTGCTTCGATATCTTCTGCGCTGGGGCCCGGTGCTGTCTGATCTGGCGTGCCCTCGCCAGGAAGCGGCGGCAAGGTGAACCGCGTCTCGCCCGCCAAGGCGGCGATGTCTTCGATTTGTCCGCGAATAGGCGCAATCCAGGCCGCGTTTGGCGGGCCAGCCGCCAACAGGCGGCTCCAGATCCGAAAGGTCAGATCAGGGCGGCCCGTCTGCGCATACATCAAGCCATAGTAATACTGAGCCGCACTATTGGTGGGCTCCAGCTTCAGCGCCTCGGTCAGTGCCGCCTCTGCCTCGGGCGAAACATAGCCGCCGGCGGCCAGGATCATCATGTCCGCATAGTTCAGATAGTCGCGCCCGCTGGCCGCGTCGCCCTTGATGCGCAAAATCTCGGCCTGGGCCTGATAGGCTGCCTTGAAATCGCCCAGCACCGCTTCGTTGCGGGCCAACAGGATCAGCCCTTCCAGATCATCGGGGCGGCTGGCGACCGTGTCGCGCAGCCGTTGCACCAGATCGCGGTATTCATCGGTGACAGGGTTCAGCGGCGGAGCGGTGAAATCCGCCTCGGCAACGGCCTGCGAGGGGCGGTTTTCGCGCGCTTCTGCCGCCACAGCCTCGCGCAGGGCCCGCGGCAGGTCACTATAGCCGGGCTGTCCAATCTGCGCGTATAACCACAGGCTGCCCCCGGCCATGGCAAGGCACACGGCCAGGATGACGCCCATCCGCGCCTGGTCCGAGCGCCCCTTTGTCTCGGCGGAATCGTCGGCTTTCATCTGGGCATCGGCTGCCAGCACGCGGCGCGAAATTTCTGTCCGGATCCGGTCTGCGTCGGCCTCTGCAATGACACCGCGGGCCAGATCCCGGTCCACTTCGCGCAACTGGTCACGATAGACGCGCAGGTCATAGGCCGCAGCCGGTTCGGCCTCGTCCCGCCCGCGCATCGCGCTCAGCACCAGAATGGCCACGGTCAACGCCGCCAGCGCTACTGCAATTATCCAGAAAACCATACGACCTCCTCAATTCGTTCCCCTGTATAGCGAGGACGGCCTCAGCAACAGATCAATTTCGCGACACCGCAACGCCATGTCGCAACTGTGCGTTATTGCGCCGGTTCACGGCGTGGATAAACTTACAGCGTTTGACATACCAACAGCACCTTTGCCCCGATCGGATTCGCAAACATGAAACGTTATTCTGCCTTTGCCATCGCGCGGGAAGCGCTGCGGTATCATTCTGGATGGGAGCGGGCCTGGGCATCGCCCGAGCCGCGCTCGAAATATGATGTGATAATCGTGGGCGCCGGAGGGCACGGGTTGGCCACGGCCTATTACCTGGGCAAGAATTTCGGCATCACCAATGTCGCGATCCTGGAAAAGGGATGGCTGGGTGGCGGCAACACCGGGCGCAACACCACGATCATCCGGTCGAACTATTTGCAGGATCCGTCTGCCGCGATCTATGAAAAATCCCGATCTCTCTACGAAGACCTGAGCCAGGATCTGAACTATAATGTGATGTTCAGCCCCCGAGGCGTGATGATGCTGGCCCAGACCCATCACGAGGTGCGCGGCTATCAGCGCACAGCCCACGCCAATGCCCTGCAAGGGGTCGAAACCGAATATGTCGGGCCAGAGCGTGTCAAAGAGCTGTGCCCGATCATCTGCATCGACGGGCCGCGCTATCCGGTGTTGGGGGCATTGTGGCAACCGCGCGGTGGCACGGCGCGGCATGATGCGGTGGCCTGGGGCTATGCGCGGGCCTGTTCGGATATGGGCATGCATATCATCCAGCAATGCGAAGTGACGGGCATCCGCTCCGAAGGTGGCAGGCTGCGCGGCGTCGACACCACCAAGGGCGCCATTGACTGTGACAAGATGGGCGTGGTCGTCGCCGGACATTCGGGTGTTCTGGCGGAAATGGCCGGGTTCCGCATGCCGGTCGAAAGCGTGGCGCTTCAGGCGCTTGTCAGCGAGCCGATCAAGCCCTGCATGGATGTGGTCGTGATGGCCAATACGGTGCATGGCTACATGTCGCAATCGGACAAGGGCGAAATGGTGATTGGCGGGGGCGCGGACGGGTACAACAACTATACCCAGCGCGGCTCGTTCCATCATATCGAAGAAACCGTCCGCGCCTTGATCGAAACCTTCCCGATGATTTCACGGCTCAAGATGCTGCGCCAGTGGGGCGGTATCGTGGATATGACAGGGGATCGTTCACCGATCCTGTCCAAAACTCCGCTCGAGGGGTGTTTCATCAATTGCGGTTGGGGAACCGGCGGTTTCAAGGCGATCCCCGGGTCTGGCTGGGGCTTTGCCCAGCTGATGGCAACCGGGGCGTCGCCGCTGTGTTCGGCCTTTTCAATGGATCGATTCGCCGAAGGGCGCTTTATCGACGAAAGCGTCGCCGCCGGGGTGGCGCATTGAAATGGCGCACAACAGCTCCAGTCTGCCACTGTTCCGGGGAATGACGCCAATGCACGTTGACCCAGACCTGCGCTCATCCGCTGCCAAACGGCAGCACACCCAAGATCATTCCACCAATCATATTCATGCCAAAGATCCTGGCATGTTTGGCCCTCAGATCAAGGAGACGGCCCGATGCTGATCCTCCCCTGTCCTTATTGCGGCGTTGACGCGGACGAAACCGAGCTGACACCAGGTGGAGAGGCGCATCTCAAGCGTTTCGGTCCCGGATCGTCAGACGAAGAGTTCCACGATTACCTCTTCTCGCGCCAGAACCCGAAGGGCGTGCATTTCGAACGTTGGCGTCACAGCTACGGCTGTGGAAAATGGTTCCACGCCGCGCGCTCGACCGACACGCTGGAGGTGTTCGGCACTTACCCTGCGCAAACGACCGAACCGCCGCAGGAGATCTGCGATAAAATTGCCGGCGTCCGGCCGGGATGGACCCGGAGGATCTTTGGATGAGCCTGCGTCTCAAGAATTACGGTCGCCTGCTGGACCGGTCAGAAAAGCTCGCCTTTACGTTCAATGGTCGGTCCTTTTCCGGGTATCGGGGCGATACGCTCGCGTCGGCCCTGCTGGGGAGCGATCAGATGTTGGTGGGGCGGTCCTTTAAATATCATCGCCCGCGCGGGATCGTGGCCAGCGGCGCTGAAGAACCCAATGCGCTGGTCAATCTGGGCACTGGCGGACGGTTTGAGCCGAACCAGCGGGCCACGACCACCGAACTGTTTGCCGGGTTGAATGCGGCCAGCCAAAACCACTGGCCCAGCCTGGAATTCGACGTGGGTGCTGCCAATACCGCCTTGGCCCGGTTTTTGCCGGCTGGCTTTTATTACAAAATGTTCATCCATCCACGGCCCTTGTGGAAACACGTGTACGAGCCAATCATCCGCCAATCGGCGGGTCTGGGCAAAGCGCCCCAGGATCGGGACGAGGACACATACGAACATTTCTACTTCTTCGCCGATCTGGTGGTTGTTGGCGGCGGGATCGCAGGTCTGCATGCCGCCCGGCTTGCGGCCGAGGCGGGTGCCAAGGTTCTGCTGCTGGAACAGACAGCGCATTGGGGCGGCCGCGCGCCTGTTGATGGCGGCGAGATTGACGGCAAGACGCCGGACCTCTGGATCGAAGAAACGCTGGCAGTGCTGCGCGCCATGCCCAACGTCACCCTGCGCAATCGTTGCATGGGGGCCGGGGTTTATGATCACGGCTATATGCTGGCCTATGAACGGCTGAGCGATCACGCCCCGCGCGAGGCGGGGCCACGGCACCGTCTCTGGCGGATCCGGGCCCGTCAGATCCTGACGGCCACGGGTGCGATCGAGCGCCCGATCAGCTTTGCCGGAAATGATATTCCGGGTGTGATGCTGGCCTCGGCCGTGCGTGACTATGTGATGAACTATGGCGTGGCGCCGGGGCAGCGCACGGTTGTTGTCACCAATAATGACGATGGCTACCGCACGGCGATTTGCCTGAAGAAGGCGGGGCTGGAGGTGCCACGTATTCTGGACGCGCGCGAAACCGGTGGCGGGGCTCTGATGCAAGAGGCCCGGGCGTTGGGCATCCGCATTGATTGTGGCCGTGCGATCGGCAAGGTCCAGGGCGGCAAGCGTGTCACCTCGGTTCAGGTTTGTGCCCAAAAGGGCACTGGCAGCGCGCTGGAAGAGGTGCCTTGCGATGCGGTTGCCATGTCAGGCGGATGGTCGCCGGTGGTTCACCTGTGGTCGCATTGCGGAGGCAAGCTGGTCTGGGACGACGCGCAGGCGCATTTCCGTCCTGATTTGGGAAAACCGCCTTTGGGGCGTGACGGCACCGGGTTCGTGCAGGTGGCCGGAGCGGCCAATGGGGCTCTGACCCGGGTTTTGACCGATGCGGACCGGGCGGCCTGGGAGGCGATCAGCGCGCTGGGGCTGAAACTGGGCAAGACCGATCTGCCCGTCCATGAGGTGGCCGCAGAGGCTCCGGTGGAGGCCGTCTGGCTGATGCCGGCCGAGGCCAAGATGCCGCTGCGTGCCAAATCCTGGTTGGATTTCCAGAACGATGTCAAAGTGTCTGACGTGCAACTGGCCGCTCAGGAAGGCTTTGAGAGTGTTGAGCATGCCAAGCGCTACACGACGCTGGGCATGGCGACGGATCAGGGGAAGCTGTCCAACATCAACGGGCTTGCGATCCTTTCGGATGCCTTGGGTCAGCCGATCCCGCAGACGGGGACCACGACATTCCGGCCACCCTATACGCCAATCTCTATGGGGGCGATCGGGGGCGAGGCCCGGGGCGATGTGTTTCAGCCTCTGCGCAAGACTCCGATACACGACTGGCATGATCAAAACGGCGCGGATTGGGAACCGGTGGGCCATTGGCGTCGCCCCTATGCCTTCCCCCGGGCTGGCGAGAGTGTTCATGATGCGGTGATGCGCGAGGTCACGAATACGCGTCAGAATGTGGGGCTGTTGGATGCCTCGACGCTGGGCAAGCTGATTGTGTCCGGCCCGGATGCGGGCAAGTTTCTGGACATGCTTTATACGAACATGATGAGCAGCCTGAAACCGGGGCGTTGCCGGTATGGTTTGATGTGTTCGGAAAACGGTTTCCTGATCGACGATGGCGTGGTTGCGAGGCTCGATGAGCAGACATTCCTGTGCCACACCACGACGGGCGGGGCTGATCGCATTCATGCGGCGATGGAGGAATGGCTCCAGACGGAATGGTGGGACTGGCAGGTCTATGTGGCCAATGCGACCGAGCAATTGGCCCAGATCGGCGTGGTCGGGCCCAAGGCGCGGATGGTTCTGGAAACGCTCGGCGGGATGGACCTGAGTGCCGAGGCGCTGCCGTTCATGGCCTGGGCTGACGGCAAGATCGGGGCTTTTGATGCGCGGGTCTACCGGATCTCTTTCTCGGGCGAGTTGAGCTATGAAATTGCCGTGCCCGCCAGCCAGGGGCAGGCGTTCTGGGATGCTTTGCTGGAGGCCGGCAAGGATCACGGCATCATGCCATATGGGACCGAGGCGCTGCATATCATGCGGGCCGAGAAAGGCTTCATCATGATTGGGGACGAAACCGATGGCACCGTGATCCCGCAGGATCTGGGGCTGAACTGGGCGATCTCCAAGAAGAAAGAGGATTTCCTGGGCAAGCGGGCGCAGCAGCGGTCACATATGACGGATCCGAACCGGTGGAAGCTGGTTGGTCTGGAAACGCTGGATGGCGCGGTTCTGCCGGATGGGGCCTATGCGGTGGCTGAGGGTCACAATGAGAACGGGCAGCGTGTCATGCAGGGGCGGGTGACCTCGAGCTATCATTCGCCGACGCTGGGCAAGGGGATTGCCATGGGATTGGTGCTGCACGGGCCGGATCGTATGGGAGAGGTGCTGGACTTCCCCGGGACGGATGGAACGGTCTATCAGGCGCGGATTGTGGATCCGGTCTTTTATGACAAGGACGGGGAAAAGCAGAATGTCTGATCAGGTGAGCGCGCTGCAAGGGGCCCGGTTCGAGGGGCTGGCCCTGATTGAGGAATCCGGTCTGCAAGGCATGATCACCCTGCGCGGCGATCTGGGATCGCGGGCGATGCGGTCGGCTGTGAAGGCGGCGGTTGGGGTTGGGATGCCCCGGGTCAATGAGGTGGAGTTCGAGGCGGGGGCTGGTGCGTGCTGGATGTCTCCGGATGAGCTGTTGTTGATTTGCCCGCATGAAGAGGCGGCTGACAAGGTGGCGGCACTGGGTGAGGCGCTGGCCAAGCAGCATCATATGGCGGTGAATCTGTCGGATGCGCGGGCAATGTTTCGGGTGAGCGGAGCGGGCGCGCGGGAGGTGCTGGGCAAGCTGTGTCCGCTGGATATGACTCCGGATAAATTCGAGCCCGGGCAGATCCGGCGCACGCGGATGGCGCAGGTTCCGGCGGCGGTCTGGGTGGAGGATGATCAGGTGTTTCGGGTCGTCTGTTTCCGGTCGGTGGCGGGCTATGTTTTTGACCTGCTTCAGACCGCGGCGCATCCGGATTCGGCGGTGGGCGTCTACTAGGACGTGGATGTCCTGGCTGGGACATATGCTTAAGTCTTTGATGTAATTAATGTTAGCGCTAACAATTCACCCGGGACAATGACCGGACCAATGACTGGGGCATTGGTTGGGACACGGGGGCACGCGACCCCTGTGTTCTGTTGCGCTTTGTGGATTTGGAGTTGTGTACTAGACTGACCGCTGCACGTGAATGCTGGAGTAGAGCGTCATGAAACAGCAGAGGTTGGCGACGGTCCTGTCGATGGATGTTGTCGGGTACAGCGAATTGATCCAGCAGGACCGAGACGGGCTGTTGTCGGTGCTGAATGCGATGTTTCGCAGTGCGGTGCGCCCGCAGCTGAAGGCCCAGCAGGGGCGGATTGTGAAGCTGGTGGGCGATGGCGCGCTGGTGGAGTTTGCGTCATCGCGCGGGGCGATGGTCTGTGCGGTTGGCATTCAGCGCGCCTTGCGGGCGACTCCGTGGCGTCTGGAGGGCGGGGCGCCGCTGGAGGTGCGGATTGGCATTCATGCCGGTGACGTGGTGGATGACGGCGGTGATCTGTTTGGCGATGCGGTGAATATCGCCGCCCGGCTGGAGGCGATGGTCGCGCCGGGCGGGATTGCGGTATCGCGGATGGTTGTGGATATGGCCGGGTCGGGTTTGCCGTTCGAGGTGCAATCTGATGGGGTGCATCGGTTGAAGAATATCGAACGCCCGGTCGAGGTTCTGACCCTGTTGCTGGATGAGGCGAGCGAGGTTGACCGTCGGGTGCGGGCCGAGCAGGACGAGGAGATCCGGTTTACGCGGGCCGATGATGGCGTGATGCTGGCCTGGGCGTCGCATGGGGTCGGGCCGCCTGTGGTTATGGCTCCGGCGTGGATCAGCCGGTTGGACATGGATTGGCGCAATCCCAGCCGCATGGCCTTTTTGCAGCATTTTTCCAAGGCGCGGCAGCTGGTGCGGTTTGATGCACGCGGCAACGGGTTGTCGCAAAGGGATGTGCCGACGATGGATTTCGATATGGTTGTCGAAGACCTGCGCGCGGTTTTTGATGCTGCGGGGATTGCCCGCGCGCCAATATTCGGGTTGTCGCAGGGCGCTGCTGTGGCGACTGTTTTTGCGGCGCGTTATCCAGAGCGGGTGTCAGCGATTGTGACGGTCGGCGGCTATCCGCAGGGCCGGGAAATGCGCAGTTCGCTGAAAGAGAAAGAGCGGGCAACGGCCTTGCAGGCGATGTTCAAGGTGGGGTGGGACGACGAATACCCGTCGTTGCGCGATCTGATGGCGAATCTGATTGTGCCCTTGGCCAGTACGGAGGAGCGTCGCCAGTTTGCCGAGGATATGCGCGCCAAGATCAAACCAGAGATGATGGCGCTGTACCGCGAGATGTTGGACAAGATTGATGTGGTGTCCGAGCTTGCGCGGGTTCAGGCCCCCTGTTTGGTGATGCATTGCGCCGGAGACCGGATGCAGCCGATTGAGCAAAGCCGGTTGATGGCGGCGGCCTTGCCTGAGGCGCGGTTTCGGGCGTTGGACAGCATCAACCACTCGATCACTGCGAATGATCCGGTCTGGCCGATGGTGCAGCGCGAGATTGACGCGTTCCTGGCGGAGGTTGCCGAGTGAGGGTTTGGGCCTGTTGATCAGGGCAGCAGTGTGAAGCTGGCAAAGCGGCTGGTGGCGTTTTCCGAGGTGAGGGCGGCCTGGACGCTGGTTTCCTGCCCGCCGTCGGGGATGGCGCGGCTGTAGATGCTGAGCGCCTGGGCAAGGTCGGCCAGGGCGCTGGCGCGGTCCTGGGCTGGCAGGAAGGGGGCATGTGTGGACAGGTAGAGCGCCGGTTTTTGCTGTTGCAGCCAGGGGATCAGGGCGGGCAGGACAGAGAATTCGGCGCCCTCGATATCCATTTTGACGAGGGAGACGGCGCTGAGGTCGGTTTGGGCGCGGAATGTGTCCCAGGCCAGGGTGACGGCGGCGAATCCGCCATTGCCCTGGGGGTTGAGCAGGCTGGTCATGCTGTCGCCGGTTTCGCCTCCGAAGCTGGCCATGCGGGCGATGCCGGTTTCGCCGGAGAGGGCGACGGGCAGGGCCGAGACATTGTCCAGCCCGTTGAGTTCGATATTCCAGGCGAGGTGGCGGAAGGCGCGGGGGTCAGGCTCGAAGCACCAGACGTGGCGGGCGTGGCGGGCGGCGTAGAGGACGGTGGGCCCGATCCAGGCGCCGATGTCCAGATAGTCGCGGTCGCGGTGCAGGTGGGAGCGCAGAACCCTGAAGGTTTCGGGCTCCCAGGTGCCGGCGGAGGCCTTGCGCCAGAACTTGCTATGGTAGGGGTCGCAGTCAAACCGTTCGCCCGCCAGGGTGGTGGGGACAGAGCCGCGCATTCGGTATATCGTTTTTCGCAATGTTGTCAGCATGTTCACTCTCTTGACGCCAATCCGCTCTTGACCTTGGGTAGTCTGGGCCGCATGTAGCTGTGAAACCCAACATTCAGCGGGAGATGTACCCCATGGCGTTCGAACTACCGGATCTTCCTTATGCACATGATGCATTGGCTTCCAAGGGCATGAGCCAGGAAACCCTCGAATATCACCACGATTTGCACCACAAGGCCTATGTGGACAATGGCAACAAACTGATTGCCGGGACCGAGTGGGACGGCAAGACCCTGGAAGAGATCATCACAGGCACCTATGCGGCGGATGCCGTGGCCCAGAATGGGATCTTTAACAATATCAGCCAGTTGTGGAACCATAACCAGTTCTGGGAGATGATGGGACCGGGCGAGAGCGCGATGCCGGGTGAGCTGGAAAAAGCCCTGGTTGAGGGCTTTGGTTCGGTTGACGAGTTCAAATCGCAGTTTTCGGCGGCGGGCGCGGGTCAGTTCGGTTCGGGCTGGGCGTGGCTGGTGCAGAATGCGGATGGATCGCTGGCGGTGACCAAGACCGAGAATGGCGTGAACCCGCTGTGCTTTGGTCAGACGGCGCTGCTGGGGTGTGATGTGTGGGAGCATTCCTATTACATTGATTTCCGCAACAAGCGTCCTGTTTACCTGACCAACTTCCTGGACAATCTGGTCAACTGGGAAAACGTCGCAAGCCGTATGGCCTGAGCCGCGACGGTTGAGCGGTCTGGTGCTGCCTGCGGCACCGGGTGAGAGAATGACGAGGCCTGCCGGGTGAACCTGGCGGGCCTTTTGCGTTTTTACGGGCCGTCGGGTCAGTGCTGCTTGCGTCGGGCGTGGTTTTGCCGCACTCGGGGGAGGGAGGAGTGCTTATGACCAAAGCCGGCGCCGGGATACTGGCCATGATCGGGGCGTGCACGATCTGGGGGTTGTCTCCGTTTTATTACCGGATGCTGTCGCATATTCCGCCGGTGGAGGTGCTGGCGCATCGGGGGCTGTGGTCGCTGGTGTTTTTTGCGGCGGTTTTGGCGGTTCAGGGGCGGTTGGGGCAGGTGTTTGCGGCGTTTCGCGATCGGCGGCAGGCGCTGTTGATCGTGCTGGCGACGGCCAATGTCTCGGTCAATTGGTTTTTGTTCATCTATGCCACGATGGTGGGGCATAACACCGAGACCAGCCTGGGGTATTTCATCTATCCGCTGGTGGCGGTGGTGATCGGCTATGTCGGGTTTGGCGAGCGGTTGGGGCGGGCGCAGTGGGTTGCGGTCATGCTGGCGGCGCTGGCGGTTCTGGTGCTGACCTTTGGTCTGGGCGCGCCGCCGTGGATTTCGCTGACGCTGGCGGTGACTTTCGGGTTTTACGGCGCGATCAAGAAGCTGCTGCCGTTGGGGCCTGTGGTGTCGGTGACCTGTGAGGTGCTGGTGGTGCTGCCCTTTGCGCTGGGGGTTTTGTTCTGGCTGCATGGGGCGGGCGAGGGGCGGTTTGGTCCGTCGATGCAGGACAATGCGTTGCTGGTGTTTTCCGGTCCGATCACGGCGGCGCCTTTGATCCTGTTTTCCTATGCGGCGCGGCGGGTGGATATGTCGACGGTTGGGGTGCTGCAATATCTGAACCCGACATTGCAGTTTCTGGCGGCCGCGCTTGTGTTTGGCGAGGCGCTGACCCTGTGGCACGCCATCGCCTTTCCGATGATTTGGTGTGCGCTGGCGCTGTATTCTGTGGCGTTGTGGCGTCAGGCGCCTGCGGCGCTGGCCCCGGCGGCGGATGCGCCCAATGCGGAGATGGCGGCCTCGGCGGTGTCGACGACGGTGAGGAATGCGCCCAGCGACGGATCGGCAAAGCCCTGATCAATGACATGCTGCACCAGGGTCAGCAGCGGGTCCCAGTAGTTCTGTGTGTTGAGAATCAGGATGGGTTTGTCATGCAGGCCCAGCTGGCGCCAGGTGAGCACTTCGAACAGCTCATCCAGAGATCCGGCCCCGCCGGGCAAGACGATAACCGCATCCGCATTCATCAACATGACCTTTTTACGTTCATGCATCGTTTCGGTGATGACAAAATGGGTGACGTCGGTTTTGCCCACTTCGAGGTCCAGCAAATGGGTGGGGATGACGCCGAATGTTTCGCCACCGGCGGCCTGTGTGGCGCGGGCCACTTCGCCCATCAGCCCCACATCACCGGCGCCATAAACCAGCTGCCAGTCGGCCTGTGCGATCAGGCGGCCAAGCTGTTGAGCGGCCTCGGTATAAGCGGGCATTGCCCCCGGGCGCGAACCGCAATAAACACAGACGGATTTGGCGGTCATGGGGGACTCCTCGATACAGTGACATGGGGGTGAATTTTGACCTGTGATAGCTGGATTGGTAGGATGCCTCAACCGATCGTTTCCCATTTCGGGCATCTAGAGAAAGGCAACGTATGGCATCGGGTGTCGCCGGTACAGGATTGAGCACGCTGGGCATCGCCAGCGTCGGTACGGCTGCGGCTGCGGCGGTGGCTGGCGGGCTGTATGTGGCGTGGGTTGTGATCCCGCGGGATGACGAACCGGTGGCAGAACCTGCGGCGCTGGTACAGCCGGCGGAGCCTGCGGCCCAGACCGAAACGGCGCCGGATGTGGCGGGTGCCGAGACCGGGTCAGAGGCGGAGTCGCAACCAACCCCCGAAGCTGTGCAGCCCCCGGGTGGGGCAGGCGATGTGGTGGCGGCCCTGCCAGAGACGGAGGCTGCGCCGGAGGTTGGCGCGGACACCTCTGAGACGCCTGAAGAGGCTGTTTTACAGCCTGAAACGCCCGAAACACCCGGTGAGGACGTGGCCGCAGCCGCTGAGCCTGCTGGTCCCATTCTGGACGCGCCCGGGTTTGACGTGGTGCGGGTGGAGCCGGATGGTTCGACCCTGGTGGCCGGGACGGGCACGCCGGGCAGTGTGATTGCCATCCGTCTGGATGGTGTGGAGCTGGACCGTCAGACGGTTGATGGGTCGGGCAAGTTTGTGAGCTTTCTGTTTCTGGAGCCGAGCGATCAGATCCGTATTCTGACCTTGCTGGCGGAGCTGGGCGAAGAGAAGCTGTTGGGGCCGGATCAGATCATTCTGGCGCCTGCACCGGCGCCGGTGGTGGCCGAAGCTGAGCCTGAAGCGGCGCAGGTGGCCGAGGTGGAACCGGCGGCTGAGGCAGAGGCTGAGGTTGCGGCAGGTACAGAGGCTGGGGCTGATACTGGCGCGGAAACCGTTGTGGCCGAGGCGAGCGAATCATCGGTGGCGCAAGCCGAGGAGAGCGTGCCTGCGCAATCGGTTGACGAAACCGGTGAAGTGGCCGGGATTGTTTCGACAGAGACTGGGACGGGGACTGGGACCGAGACTGGGGATCAGGTGGCCCTGTTGGAGCAGGTGCCCGAGGATGTGACCGAAGCGGGCGCAGCTGCGGTTGAGGATGCGGTTGAGGAGTCTGCGGCAGCAGCCGTTGCGGTGCTGGATCAGGCCAGCGAGGCGTTGGCCACCGAGGAGACTGCCAGCGCCGAAGCGGCGACTGAGGATACCGTTAGCGCCGAAGTAGCGACTGAGGATACCGTTAGCGCCGAAGTAGCGACTGAGGATACCGTCAGTGCCGAAGCGGCAACGGAAGATACCGTGAGTGCCGAAGCGGCGGTTGAAGAGACAGCCAGTGCCGAAGTGGCGGTTGAAGATGCGCCCAGCGAGGCTGCTGCTGTGGCAGATGTTGCTGTTGAAGATGTTGTTGTGGCTGAGGCGGCGGTGCAGGACACGCCGGTGACGCAGGACTCTGCTGCGGGCGCGGCTGAGGTTCAGGATGCGGTTGAAGACTCGGCTGTGGCCGGGGGCGAAACCGAACTGACGGCGGCAGAGCCTGCTGTGGAGACCGGGGAGGTTGCGGCCAGCGTTGACCCTGCCACCCCTGTGGCAGAGACGCCTGTGCAGGCCGAAGCGGCACAGCAGGACAGTGCGGAGGCTGTTACAGAGTCTGCCGTTACAGAGCCCGCCGTTACGGAGCAGGCAGAGACCGTCGTAGCAGAAGCGACGGAGGAGGCGCAAACTGTCGTGGCTGCGGAGCCTGACGTGCCCGCGCCCCGGGATGTTCAGCAAGCGGTTGTAGCGCCGGACAAACCGGATGCGGATGTGTCTCCGGCGGCGGTATCGGCGGACCCGGATCAGCCCAAATTGCCCGGAAGCAATCCGATTACGGTGTTGAAGGCGACCTCGGATGGGGTGGAGGTTTTGCAGACCGGGACAGCGGCACGCCCGGATGTGATGGGCGAAATCTCTTTGGATACGATCAGCTACAGCGAGGCGGGGGATGTGCAATTGTCCGGCCGGGCGCGGTTGCAATCGGTGGTGCGCATCTATCTGGACAACCATGCGATTGCCGAGTTGAAGGCGGATGACGAGGGGCGCTGGCGTGGCGTGCTTGATGGCATCGAGCCGGGGGTTTACACGCTGCGGCTGGACGAGGTCGATGCTCTGGGGCAGGTGGTGAGCCGGATTGAGACTCCGTTCAAGCGCGAGGCGCCCGAGGCTTTGGCTGCGGTGCAGCTGGACACGGCGCCGGGGCGGCAGTTTAGCGGAGCGGTGACGGTGCAGAAGGGGGATACCCTCTGGGCGATCTCGCGCGAGAGCTATGGCGAGGGGATCCTGTATGTGCGGCTGTTCCAGGCCAACCGCGATCGGATCCGCAATCCGGATCTGATTTATCCCGGGCAGGTTTTTTCTATTCCGAACTAGCGCTTTGAGGGTTGGACCGGGCGATGTGCGCTGGTGTTCGGCTGCGCGCGGCCTTATCTGATGGGTCAGCGACAGGGACGGGCAATATGAGCGACATCTCCACAAGCGAACAAGAGCGGCTGTCCGGTATGCGGACGCTGCGCAAGGTGGCGCCTTATCTGTGGCCGCGCGAGGGCTATCTGTGGGTCAAGCGGCGGGTGGTGATCGCGCTGTTGCTACTGCTGTGTTCCAAGCTGGTCGCGGTGTATATGCCGATCCTTTACAAGGGCGCGGTGGACGGTCTGGTGGGGGAGGGCGTGCCGCCGCTGGCGCTGGGCGCGATCGGGCTGACGGTGGCCTATGGTGTGGCGCGGCTGATGACGGTCGGGTTTCAGCAATTGCGCGATGCGGTGTTTGCGCCGGTGGCGCAGCGGGCGTTGCGGCGTCTGGCGTTGGAGACGTTCCGACATATTCATCGGCTGTCCATGCGGTATCACATCAGCCGCAAGACGGGCGGATTGAGCCGGATTATCGAGCGTGGGGTCAAGGGGGTCGAGTTTCTGCTGCGGTTCCTGATCTTTTCGATCGGGCCGCTGATCCTGGAGCTTTTGCTGGTGGCGATTATTCTGACGGTGATGTTTGACGCCTGGTATCTGCTGATCGTGACGGCGACCATCGTGCTTTATGTGTGGTTTACCTTTGCCGTGACCGAGTGGCGGGTGCAGCTGCGCAAGGAGATGAATGATCAGGATACGGATGCCAACCAGAAGGCCATCGACAGCCTGCTGAACTATGAGACGGTGAAATATTTCGGGGCCGAAGAGCGCGAGGCGGCCCGGTATGATGTGGCGATGCGGGCCTATGAGAAGGCGGCGTTGAAGACGTCTTATTCGCTGGCGTTTCTGAATTTCGGTCAGTCTTTGCTGATCACTTCGGGGTTGATCGGAGTGATGATCCTGGCGGCGCTGGGCGTGCAGGCCGGGCATCTGACGGTGGGCGATTTTGTGATGGTGAACGCCTATATGATCCAGATCACGGTGCCGCTGAACTTCCTTGGGACGGTCTACCGCGAGATCCGCCAGGCGCTGGTGGATATGGGCGAGATGTTTGATCTGCTGGAGCAGCCCGAAGAGGTCAGCGACAGGCCCGGTGCGCCGGATCTGAAGGTGAAGGGCGGCGAGATCGAGCTGGAGGATGTGCGGTTTGGATATGAGGAAGACCGGCAGATCCTGAAGGGCGTTTCGCTGACCGTGCCTGCGGGGCAGACGGTGGCGATTGTGGGGGCGACCGGGTCGGGGAAATCGACCATCGGGCGGCTGCTGTTTCGGTTTTACGATGTCACGGGCGGGGCGTTTCGGATCGACGGGCAGGATCTGCGGGATGTGACCCAGACCAGTTTGCACCGGGCGATTGGCGTGGTGCCGCAGGATACGGTGCTGTTCAATGACACGATCCGCTACAATATTGCCTATGGTCAGGACGGGGCCACGCAAGAGCAGGTCGAGGCGGCGGCGCAGGCGGCGCAGATCCATGAGTTCATCGTGCGTTTGCCGCAGGGCTATGACACGCCGGTCGGAGAGCGCGGTCTGAAGCTGTCGGGGGGCGAGAAACAGCGTGTCGGCATCGCCCGGACCCTGTTGAAAGACCCGCCGATCCTGTTGCTGGACGAGGCGACCTCGGCGCTGGATACGGATACGGAGAGCGAGATCAAGGACGCTTTGGCCCGGGCCGGGCAGGGGCGGACGGTGATCACCATTGCGCACCGGTTGAGCACGATTGCCGAGGCGGATCAGATTGTGGTGCTGGATGCCGGAGAGATTGTCGAGCAGGGCCATCATGACGCTTTGCTGGCCTCTAACGGGCGCTATGCGCATCTGTGGCAGATGCAGCAGGCGGACAGGGACGTGGCCTGAGCGGCGTCGGTCTGTTTCGGGGGCCGTTCGGAGGGGCATCTTTGGTACGATGTTTGGAGCCGGTGTTGAGCGTCGGCGTCGAAGGTGGTTTGGAAACATGGTAGAAACTGGCAAACCACATGACTACTATCAAATTGTGGTGCAGTCTGCTGCAGTCCCGACGTCCTCGACAAAGGAATCTAGCAGTCTCTGGGCATACCCAAAGCGGTCTGGCAAGGCGGCAAAATAGGACCAGCGGATGTTCGAAAATCTCAAGCTTGGGGAAGCGTTACAACCATATACCAAAGGAGTTCGCAGAACTGTGTCCGGTTTTCAATCCTATTCAAATGTCTTCCATCAAATTCAAACATACGGTTTTTGCATTTAGTTTTTACATTGTTTCAATGAAAGCGATGGTATAAATTGATCCTATGGCATATCCAAGACCACCAATAAAGAAGTCAGACGTACGTCGCGCTGGGCAAGCAATTGCAGAAGATAGAGCAACTGAAGGTGATCTTCATACTGTTGATAAGTGGCGATCTGCACACGGCTATGTAATAAATACTTTTCAGGCTTGGCTGAAAGGGCATATAGCAAAGCAGAGCTATCCAATTGAATTTGCACAGAGGTTGAAGCGTCGAAAAACCGTCATTGATAAGCTTAAAAGAAAAAATGCAGATGGGAAGCCCTTGATTTCGAATGTCGCCTCAATGCATGATTTTGCAGGTTGTCGGATGATTTTTGAAAATCTGGAAGATCTTCATGCGTTTCGGAAATACATACATTCTTCCAAGACAATGAGGAATGTGGAGCACACATTGCGCCACGACCCTGATAAATACAACTATATCGAACATCCAAAATTAACTGGGTATAGAGGGATTCATGACGTGTATCGACATTTCCCTCGAGGTAGTGTCCGACGTCAGGAAGAGAAACCTTGGGACGGATTGCTAGCAGAACTTCAATATAGAACTCGAGCTCAGCACGCTTGGGCGACGGCAGTAGAGATTTCAGATCTATTGGATGGAGAGCGTACAAAGTTTGAACTGGAAATTTCGGAACGGGGACGTTTTTTTGCTATTGCGAGTGAGATTATTGCGCGAAAACATGAGGGATTAAGTAGGGCTTTCGTCGGAGTTTCCACGAAAGATCTGCAACAAGAACTGCGTGCCCTTGAAGCCAAGATGAGTATACTGCGCAGGCTTGAACTCCTCAAACAGTTCGAAGATGAGGACAAACTTCAAAGACATAACGTTTTGAATATTTATCGAGGTGTAGATGGGGAGCCAGAACTTGAGGTTATTGCCTTTAAGTCCGCCGCTCCTGCGATTGAACGAGCGAGTGAGCTAGAGGCTAGCTATGATAGCTTAAATGCAGTCTATGTGAGATCTGATAATCCAAAAACGCTGCGCTCAGCGTATAGAAATTATTTTTATGACCCAATTGATTTCGTGAAAATTATTCAAACAGAAGGAGAATGGGAATAATTTTTACTATTTTGGTATTCGGGATGTCGAATATTAGGAAACTCAATGCGTTTCAGTGTTGACGGACCGGCGCATAGCCTGAGCGGCGGACGGACCCGCTAGTTTCAGGGCCGATCCGGTGTGCCGTAACAACGGGGCCATTGCGGGGTTTGCCTGCGCTTAACGGCTTGGCCCCATGGTCTGTTGTTGAAATTCGGTTTCGATCCAATCCACGATCCGGGAAATGCGCTGTTGCCCCAGGTGGTCCCGTGACCACGAGACGAAGACCTTTTCTTCTGGCGGATCGGGATGGGTCCAGACCGCGACCAATCGTATATTGGTCAGGCTGCGTTGGATGCGGGGCGTTATGAGCCTTTGACGTTGTATTTTTCGCGAAATGATCTGGGTGATGGGGGGGTGCCGATGGGGGGCGGCCGGCTATTGAGGCGGATGTTGCGGGTCAACGCGGGCGGAGGCGTTTGCGCAGGTCTGACAGGGCTTTGGCGGTTGCGATGAGGACCAGCAGGCAGAGCGCGGTTTTTGACATCACCTCCATCGTGCCTTCGATCAGCAGAGCGTGGAGCGCGCTGGTCAGGACGATCACCGTTGCGAGGGCGGCATGGCCACGACGCCACATACGTGGCGGCAGGCGCAGGCGTCGGCGCAGGGCGGCAAGCAGGGCAGTGGCAAAGACGGCCCACATGGCGATCACGCCCCAGGCAGAGAAGGGCGTTGGCGATGCGAAGAGGAGCGCGTCGACCACATCTGGCGGGCTGGTGATCCAGAGGGTGGCAACATGGATCACCACGGCGAGGAGCAATCCACCTCCGATCCAGCGATGCAGGTGCCGCCCGCGCGGCCCGGTCAGGCCTGGCAGATATCCGGCCACCAGCAGGGGTTGCACCAGCAGCAGAGCCATGGCGACAATTCCCGCGAACCCCGCGATGATGTAGGGGGGATTGCGCCATTGCAGCAGGGGGCTGGTGCCTGCAAGGGAGAGGGGCAGGGCGATCGCGGTCAGCAGCGCGGCCCAGGTCAGCGCGGGACGGAGCCGGTGCATGTGCTGTGGCCTCACGGCCTGTCAGCTTTGCTGTAGGATGAAATGCGCCTCCAGGGTGGTGTCCGAAGAGCGGGCCATGACGGGGCGCAGGAAGACGGTTTCAAAGTCACCGCTGTCATAGGCGAGATGGCCGTGGGGTTGGCCGAAGGCGGGCACGATCTGTGGCATTTCGAGGCGGAAGATCCCGTTGGCGTCGGTCAGCGTTGCGCCGTGGCTGTGCGGGTCGCGTTCGTGGCCTTCGGTTGTATGCGCCCAGATCTGGATGCGCTGACCGGCAAGCGGTGCGCCGTCCCGGGCGTTGCGGACGGTGCCTGTCATCCAGAAGCCGCCGCCGCCGATCCTGTCGACGAGGGGGGCGCCGGCGCGGTAGTTGTTGGACCCGCCCCGCATGGAGCGCGTGGGGTCAAGCGCTTGGGCGCGTGCGGGGGCTGCGGGGATGAGGACGCCGGACGCGCCTGCGGCGGCGCCTGTTGCGAGGATATTGCGGCGGGTGAGCAACCGGTGTGGCATTGGGAGGTCTCCTTACGAACAAGCGGGTTCCGGGCCGGGGCAAACCTGTGGAAAGCGGCCCCTCATGATATGGGGCGCGGTGGCTTTATGTCCAATACGGCCGGGCAAACAGCGGCCTGGGGCCTGGTGTGGCGATGATTGCGCTGATCTGGCTGCGCGGTTGGTAAGTATTGGTTACGATGTTTACGCTTTGTGTAAAACATTGCCACCATGCCGCCCAAGGTGGAGGTGTGATATGGTCAATGCGAAGGTCGGAATAGGGAGCATCCTGTCTTATGGCATCGGCTCTGTTGCTTATGGGATCAAGGACAACGGGTTTTCGACCTTTCTGATGATCTATTTCAATCAGGTGCTGGGGCTGCCGGCCTATCTGGTTGGCATCGCGCTGTTGATTGCGATGCTGTTTGATGCGGTGTCTGACCCTTGGGTGGGCTACCTGTCGGACCGGTGCCATTCGCCTTTGGGGCGGCGGCATCCGTTCATGTATGCGGCCATCGTTCCCATTGCGCTGACCTATTACTTTTTGTGGAACCCGCCGGTGCTGTCGGATTTTGCCCTGTTTGCCTATCTGACCGTCATGGCCGTCACGGTGCGGCTGGCGATCACCTTTTTCGAGGTGCCCAACTCGGCGTTGATCGGGGAAATCACCCATGATTATGACAAGCGCACGGCGATCACCGGGTTGCGGCTGATGTTTGGCTGGATTGGTGGCGTGGTCATGGCTGTGGTTGTCTATGAAGTTTTCCTGCCGGATTCGGTTGATTATGACCCGGGCATCCTGAACCCGGAGGGCTATGGCCGGTATGCGTTCTGGGCGTCTTTGGTGATGGTGATTTCGATGCTGGTGTCGTCGCTGGGCACGCAGCGCGCGACCTCGGGTTTCAGCGCGCCGGATGCCAGCAGCGCGGGCTATGGGTTCAAATTCTTTGGGAATATGCGGCATATTTTCACCAACCGTTCGTTCCGGTCTGTGTTTGTGGCCTCGCTCTATACCAATCTGATTGCGGGGGTCGCGATGACCTTGCAGCTGTATTTTGGGGTCTATTATTTCGGATTGAGCACCACGCAACTGGCGCTGGTGACGCTGACGATGGTGCCAGCGGCGATCATTGCCTATCTGTCGAGCGCCTTTGTTCTGCGGGGGTTTGAAAAGAAGGCGGTGGCGATTTTCCTGTCCTGGGTGGCCATGGTTTTGTCTGTCTCGCTGATCCTGGCAAAGTATTTTGATCTGTTGCCGGCGGCGCGGAGTGCGAATTTGTTCTATGTCATTGCGGCAGCGACCTTTTTGACCACTACGGCAACGGTTCTGTTGAGCGCGGTCAAGTTCTCGATGACCGTGGATCTGGTGGATGCGGATCAGAAGGGCACCGGGCACCGGGCCGAGGGTTTGTACCTGGCGCTGTTTTCCTTCACGCGAAAGGTGGTGACGGGGCTGGGCATTTTTGTTTCGGGTCTGCTGCTGAGTTTGGGGGTGCAGCAGGGCAAGTTGATTGATGCGCAGACCATGCAGGGGATTGCGCTGCCTTATGTTGTTTTGCTGGTGGTGATCTATGTGCTGTCGATCTGGTCGATCCGGGGCTATCGGATGACCCGTTCGGATCACGATGAAACGCTGGCGGCCATTGGAAAGGCCTAGGGGCCGCGTTGGGTTGCGCGCTGGGCGTGGTCCAGCAGTTGCTGCACTTCGGACAGCAGCTGAATCGCGGAGGGCGACAGGGGCCGGTCCCGTAGCCAGGCCGCCACGCCCGAGATTGTACCGCCGGTAAACGGCCAGCCAGCCAGGTCGATGCGCTGGATCAACCCCTGTTGCAATTCGTGGTGGACCACAAAGTCAGGCAGGATCGCGATGGTATCGGTTTGCAGCAGCAACTGGCGCAGCAGGCCGAAATCCTGCGAGGTCAGGAAGGTGGCGCGCAGGTCCTGAAGATCGGCGAACGCATCGGGAAAGGCATCGAGGATGCGCCAGAGGAACCAGTCTGGCACGTCACCGCCGATGACCGGAAAACGTCTGAGGTCGGCGATGCCGAGGGTCGGTTTTTGCAACAGCACATGATGGGCCCGGCACAGCAGCGAGGGGGGCTGAAGGATGAGTTTGCGATAGCGCAGACCGCTGGCCTCGGTGTCGGGTTGCAGGCCGAAATAGATGTCGATTTCACGTTGGAGCAGGCGTTTTTCCCAGCGGGCGCGATTGCAGAGTCGCACTGTGAATTGCAGCGAGGGGTAGCGGTTCATCAGTTTGGCCATGGGAATCGACAGCAGGCTTTCGCTGACCGATGGGTCCGCGCCGATGACGAGGCGTCCGCCTGCGAAGCTTTCCATCAGGCGCATGTCGCGCTCGGCGGCCTCCATTTCGTTGATGGCGGCACGTGCGGAGGCGATCAGGCGTTCTCCGAAGGCGGTGGGCACGGTTTTTCCGCCGGTTCTGTCAAAGAGATCAACGCCATAGCTTTCTTCCAGTTTGCGGATGGTCTGGCTGACGGCAGAGTGGGACATGCCCAGCTGTTCGCCTGCCTTGCGGAAATTTCCGGTGTCTGCGAGGGCCAGCAGTTGGCGCAGGTGGGTGAGGGACTCCATTGGGGTGTGTCCTGTGTAAGTAATGCTTACAGCATTTACTCTGATCGTAAGTAAGTCAAACTTTGACAAAAGAGGAGGTTCACGTGGACAGCTACGTCGACAAGGTTGCATTCGTTACTGGCGCTGCCGGTGGCATCGGTTTGGCCATTGCCCGTGCGTTGGGTCAGCGCGGGATGAGGGTGATGTTGGCGGATCGTGATGGCGATGCTGTGGCGCGTGCGAAGGATGCGCTGGTGCAGGCGGGCGTGGAGGCCGAGGCGGTGGTTTGCGATGTGGCGCAGATCGACAGTGTGCGTCAGGCGGCAGAGGCCACATTGGCGCGGTTTGGCAAGGTTCATTTTGTGGTCAACAACGCGGGTGTGTCGCTGGGCGGGCCTACGGGGGACATTGCGATCGAGGACTGGAACTGGATCGTGAACATCAACCTGATGGGGGTGGTGCATGGGGTTGAGGTGTTTACGCCTTTGATCGCGTCTCATGGCGAGGGGGGGCATGTGTTGAACACGGCCTCGATGGCGGGGCATGTCGCCATGGCCGGGCTGGGCCCTTACAATGCGACGAAATACGCGGTGGTTGGCTATAGCGAGACGATCCGGCAAGAGCTGGCGCCGCAGGGGATTGACGTCAGCGTTTTGTGCCCGGGTTGGGTGAAGACGGGGATCAATGAGACGGCCAAGGGGCGGCCTTCGCTGCAAAAGGGCGGTGTTGAGCGCGAAGAGAGCAAAACAGGGCAACAGATTGCGGCGGCGATTGAGGCCGGGCTATCGCCTGAGGTGGTGGCCGAGTGGACGCTGACGCAGATCGGTCGGGGGCGGTTTTACATCTTTACCCATCCGGAGCTGGGGCCTTTCATGGAGGGGCGTCTGGCGGAGATCCGGGCGGATATGGAGGCGAGCCGGGAGGTGTCAGAGCTGTCGCTGCGCCATGCGGCGCGGCGGGGGGCGGCGCCGTTGGATGTGCTGGTGATCGGGGCCGGGTTTTCGGGGGTTTGCGCGGCGATCCGGTTGCAGCAAAACGGCATCAGCAACTTTGAGGTTTTCGACAAATGTGATGGGATTGGCGGGACCTGGTGGCTGAACACTTATCCCGGTGCGGCCTGTGATGTGCCGTCGCATTTCTATTGCTTTTCGTTCGAGATGAACCCCGACTGGAGCCGCCATTTTGCGCCTCAGGCGGAGATACAGAGGTATATCGCGCAATGTGCCGAGACATACGGCGTGCGGGATCGCATTCATCTGGGATGTGAGATCACGCGCGTTGTCTTTGACGAGGCGGCGGCGGTTTGGGTGGTTGGCTTTGCCGATGGGTCCGAGCGGCGGGCGCGGTATGTGATCAATGGCGCGGGCGGGTTGCATGTGCCCAGGATCCCGGAGTTTGCCGGGCGCGAGCAGTTTGCCGGGACGCAGATGCACACCGCCCGCTGGGATCACGGTTTTGAGCCCGAGGGCAAACGGATTGCGGTGATCGGCAGCGCGGCCAGCGCCATTCAGGTGGTGCCTCAGCTGGCCAGGACGGCGGCGCAGGTCACGCTGTTTCAGCGCACGCCGAACTACATCGCGCCGAGGGAGGATTTTGCCTACACGCCAGAGGACAGGGCGGGCTTTCGCGACAATCCGGCAAAGATGGAGGAGATCCGGCAGGAGCTGTTGGAGGATCGCGACAGCCGTCTGTATCCGATCGTTGTCAACGCTGCGATCCGCAAGATCGCGGGGCATGACATCAAGCGGTTTATCCGCTCGCAGGTCACGGACCCGGAGATGCAGCAGCGGCTGATGCCCGACTATGAGGTTGGTTGTAAACGGATTTTGATCTCGGATGATTTTCTGCCGGCGCTGAACCGGGACAATGTGCAACTGGTGAGCGATGCCATTGAGCGGATCACGCCAGAGGGCATCATGACATCAACCGGCGACACGGCGCCGTTTGATGCGATCATCTATGCGACCGGGTTTGATATCGAGGCGCATGTCCATGGCATTGGCGTCACCGGGCCCGGCGGTGTGACCTTGGAGGAATTGTGGAAGGATCGCACAGACGCCTACAAGGCGGCGATGATCCCTGAGTTTCCAAACTACTTTTTGGTGACGGGGCCGAATGCGGGGGTGGGCACGACCTCGGTTGTTTATCTGATCGAACAGTCTGTGGAGTGGATTGTCGAGATGATCAAGACCGGCGGTCGCGATCAGTTGGTTTCGGTCACTTCGCAGGCGTGCCAGCGGTATTCGGACGCGATCCAGGAGCAGTTGGGGGAGACGGTTTGGGCGTCGGGCTGTGACAGTTGGTACATTGGGTCAAACGGGCGGATCGAGACGCTTTTTCCCGGAAACGCCGGGGATTTCGCCGATCAGATGAGCCGGATTGACCCGGAGGATTTCACGTTCAGCGCGATCCCGGGGGCTCTGTCCGGGCCTGCGCCAGACTGGGCGCCCAAACGCGAGAACGGCGCTGAGCCGGAGGAGCGGCGGGCCTTGGATCCGACGATCCGGGCGATCCTGACGTCGCCGGACGCGGCCAAGAGCCCCCGGATGGAGCAGATGACCCCCAGTGAGGCCCGCGACTATTATCGCGGTATGGTCCGGAAACTGGAGGGGCCGATTTCGATCGAATGCGCGGTTGAAGATCATCAAATGGCGCTGGCGGGGCGGGACCTGGCATTTCGGGTGTATCGCCCGGCCGAGGGGCAGGTGCCGGGGGCTGGCATGGTGTTTTTCCATGGCGGTGGCTGGGTCATTGGTGATCTGGAGACCCATGACAATGCCTGTCGTGCGATGGCCAATGAGAGTGGGGTAACCATTCTGTCGGTGGATTACCGGCGGGCGCCGGAGCACCGGTTTCCTGCGGCGATTGACGATGGGTATGACGGGTTTGTCTGGGTGTCGCAGAACGCGGAAAAGCTGGGATTGGATCCAACGCGGCTGGGCATTGGCGGGGATTCTGCCGGGGGGAATATTGCTGCGGTTGTCTGCCATCTGTTGCGCGACCGGGCGGGGCCGGCCTGTGCCTGGCAGGCTTTGATCTATCCGTCTGTCGCGGCGCATCATGCAACGCAATCGGCGCAGGATTTTGCAACGGGCTATGGGTTGGATGCGAGCGTTCAGGACTGGTTTGCGGGGCATTACATCCCCGAGGGCACAGATCCGGCGGATCCGCGTCTTTCGCCGCTTTGGGCTGCGGATCATGGCGATTTGCCGCCTGCCTTTATCGCCACGGCGGGGTTTGATCCGCTGCGCGACGGCGGGGCGGAATACGCCGAAAAGCTGAAGGCGGCGGGGGTTGGCCTGCGCTATGTCGATTATCCCGACCTTATCCATGGGTTCACAAGCTGGGCCGGGATTGTGCCGGCGGCGGCGGCGGCGCTGAAGGATATGGCCATACATATTGGCGCTTGCGCCAAGGAGAGCCGCCCGCCGCGTGAAACGCGCTGAGGTTTGGGCTGAGACGTATCAAAAACGGAGGAAATCATGAAGAGTCTTATCACCGCTGCGGCCTTGCTCACGGCAACACAGGCCTTTGCCAATGATCCTTATGGGATCTGGCAGACCATCACTGATGATACGGGCGCGCATCTGCTGGTTGAGGTGCATGCCTGCGATGGGGACGCTGAAAAGCTGTGCGGGACCGTCAAGGAGGTGGTCAATTCTGACAATCCGGCGGCGCAGGAGCTGTTGGGGCGTCCGATTTTCTGGGATCTGGAACAGGTCGAGGCGGCCCTGTGGGAAAACGGGACCGTTTACGATGTCTTGACGGATCGGGAGTATAATTCCCGGGTGATCCTGGGCAAGACAGCCTTGCGGGTCGAAGGATGTGTGGCGACATTCTGCGACGGGCAGAACTGGAAACGACCGGCGCAATAGGGGGCCGAAACGCTAATGATTTGAGGAGGTGAAGGTGTTTTCGATGAGCTTTCGGTAGAGGCGGATCTGGCGTGGCAGAACCGATTGATCGGCGACGACCCGGGAAAAGATGATGGCGCCGTCGATCAGGGCGGGCAACATATCGGCCAGCTCTTCCAGATCTATGTCAGAGCCGGGCGGGTGATGGGCGGCGACCTCTTGCAATTGCGTCAGGCAGATTTGACGCCATTGCATCAGGATTTCGGCTGCCACGTTCTTGACGCTTTGCGTCAAGAGCCTGTCCTGATAGCAGCATGCGGTTGTCATGCAGCCGGGATGGCCATTGGGCATGCTGTTCATCTCGGTCGCGAGCAAGTCCAGAAACGCAAGAAACCGGCCCAGCGGGGTGTTGCTGTTCTGGTGGGCGGCGGCGAGGAGGCCATCGAACCAGGCCGCGTCAATTTTCAGATTGCGGTTCAGGATGGCCTCGATCAGCTGGCTCTTGTCCTGAAAGTGATAGAAGAACCCATTTTTGGAGAGGCCAACCGCGACGATCAACTCTTCGATTGTGGTGGCTGACACGCCTTTTTGCAGGATTGCCTGTTCTGCTGCATCGAGGATCTGATCTTTCTTTGAGGCACTGACGGGCCGGTATTGGTGTTTCATCTGTTGCAGCCCCCGGGTGATGCGCCTTTGCCGGGGGATTATGCGGATTTGGGGGCAAGGGGTCTACTGCACCATTGGTGAACTGGACGACGGCGGTGCGGGGCTGGTTTTACTGCGGACCGAGGGGGTCGTGATGCGCCTCTGACGGGGACAATCGTGAGGAAAGAACAATGCCCGAGCCGGACGCCAGTGTGAACCTGTCATCCGCGTTTGCCGTTCGCGGGAACGCGGCGCTGGAAACGCAGTATGATGAATGGGCCGAGACCTATGACCGGGACAATGCGGCAATGGGGTTTCGGCTGCCGGTGCTGGCGGCGGCGTTTTTCGCGCGCTGGGTTCCGACCGGTGGAACGGTTCTGGATGCGGGCTGTGGCACGGGGTTGGCGGCAGAAAACCTGTATGTTCTGGGCTATCGGGATCTGGTCGGGATCGACCTGTCGCGGGCGATGCTGGACAAGGCCCGCGACACCGGGGTTTTTTCCGATCTGCACAGGATGGTTTTGGGGCAGCCGCTGGCGCTAGCCTCGGACCGGTTTTCGGGGGCCATTGTGACGGGCGTGTTTACCGAAGGACATGCGCCGCATTCCAGTTTTGATGAATTGATCCGGGTGGTGGCGCCGGGGGGGCATGTGGTGTTCAACGTCAGAGATGACATTTACGAAAACCACGGGTTCCGCGAGAAAATGGACCGGCTGGAAGCGGATGGCCGATGGGCGCTATGCGACAAAAGCGATTGTTTTCGGCCGTTTACGATCAGCGAGCCGCATGTCGTGGCCCGGATATTCGCCTATCGCGTCACCTGCTGAGCCGGGCGTTTGGGCGCGAAGACACAGATTGTGTCCCATGCGGAGGGCGGCGCAGAGCGGTGTGATGGGCAAAGGTGTCGGTCAGCAATAGAGGGGCTTTTTGTTTTTGTGATGCCGCTCGATCAGCTTTTTTGACAGTTTCCCTTTGTCGGGGATGAAACGGGCCGGTGCGGTTTTGAAGTCTGGATCACAGATTTCTGGAAAGAGGGTTTGTATTTCCTCGCGCGCCTGAGGACAGACGGCTTTCAGCGCCTGGGGCCCTGTAAACAGGCTTTCGGTTGGGGTGCCATTGGACCAGACGATTTCGTGGTTATCGAACAGGAAATGCCAATACTCTATGCCGATGGGGGTCGCATCGAGACGTTCGATGCCTTCGATCGGCAGAAGTTTATGGGCCGGAACCAGGACTTGTCTGCAATCGAACATGCGCATTGCAATCGACGACGAGACGAGAATCCGGTGTTGCGGTGACACGATCAGGTCTTGTTTGGGGTATCCCGGCCCGAGCGCGTCTGCGCGGATCAGAATGGGCCGGAGATTTGGCCGTGCGTCCAGCAGGGCGCGGCTGACATAGCGGGAGCCGATCCAGCGAATGGCCTGGTAGCCGTTGTCATATGTCAGAACCTGATCTGTTTCTTTCAGATCCTCGACGCGGATGGGGCCATGCAGGGTTTCGATCATCGTGCCGGTGACAAAGCAGGGCACGTCGTCGAAATCGCCGATTGCGTTGGTGGGGCCGGTCACCATCTGGTCGATGGCGATGGTGTTTGGGCCGCTGTCATCCCAGGCGGCATCAATGGCGGCTGTGTTCACAGACATGCCGTTGTAGAGCTCCAGTGGCTCCAGCGCGCCATTGGCGGATTTGACCCCGTAGAGCTGGATTGTGCCGTCGGGGTTGATCTCTAACCGGACGACCGGTTCGCCGTTGGTGTTGCCGAGCTGCCAGACTTCCGGTGTGTCGGTGCCGTATTCGTCCCCATCCGCAAAGCGGACTGTGCGCCCGGCTGTTCCGCTGTCCTGAAACTCGACTTCATTTGATGCGCCGGAGGGTCCGCCTACGAACAGATCGACACCATTGATTTGGATGCTGAAGCTATTGTCCAGCGTATCGAAATCGATGGTCGTGCCTGTGCCAGGGGTGGTGTCAATATAGGAGGTGGAGCCACCACCGCTGATACTAAAGCTCGCCATACAAATGGAACCTCTTACGAAACGCACCTTTTGGCAGGTGCCTTGTTCATTGAGGTAGGCAGGGAAACTGTCGATATTTTGGCAAAATGGTGGAAAACCTGACATTGTCAAACTTTCCAAAAAAGTTACTTAAATCAGGCGACTGCGCCCGGTTTTTTGCGGGTTTCAGCGGCGATTGCATTGGGGCGGGACCGCGTTTTGCCGTCTTGTTGGCATGTTGTTTCATGTCGTGCGTCAGGGGCGTTGCAAAGAGCCGGCGAGCGTCCATGCCTGCCGATGGGCGACATGGACGCGACTGGGGTGCGACTGGGACGCGACTGGGGTGCGACTGGGGCGGATGAATGGCGTCAGGCGCCGGACAGTTCGGCCTTATGGGCGGCGGCCAGCTCGGCCATGCTGTTGAAGCAGAAATCATAGGTGGGCATTTCGCCGGGGTTCATTGTGGCGCCGAAGCCCTCTTTTTCGTGGCGGCGGTAGATCCAGCAATTGGCCAGCCCGTATCTGTTGGCGGGGCCGTGATCGTGGAACATGCTTTCGGCGGTGTGAAGAATGTCTTCCTTGGCGATCCCCTGCCGTGCGAGCGTTTCCAGCATATAGTCAAAGTTGCGATCAGCGGGTTTGTAGCTGCCGATGTCTTCGGCGGTGTAGACACCGTCAAAATGGACGTTGAGCCGTGCGTTCGAGCCCGAAAAACTGACGTTGTCCGTGTTGGTCAGAACGACCAGTTTGTAATGTTGCTTGAGGTAGGCGAGCGCCTCTGCGCTGTCATCAAAGGCGGGCCATTGGCGGACGGACAAACCGTAGGCCTGGCATTCTTCCCAGGTGACCTGGACGCCCCATTCTTCGGCCAGACGCCGATAGACCACGGCGAGCAGGTCTGAGTAGACCTTGTTCGGGGTCCAGCGCTGGGTTGTGGATTCGTGATAGGCATGTGCTTCGAGGATATCGTCGCGGCTGAGGGTTTGGCTGGTTTTGTCTGTCAGCGGTTTGAGCCCTGTGACCATGCCGCTTTCCCAGTCGATCAGGGTGCCATAGACATCGAAGGCCAGCACTTTGAAGTCTGATAGTTTCATGTTTTCTCTTTCTTATCTGATGGTCTGACGGGGCTGCGCCCCGGTGTTGATGGCGAGGGCGGAGCTGTTGATTTCGCGTTTGGGCGGTCCGGTTTGGAATTTCAGCTTTGCAGGATGGATATCCAAAGTTAGAGTATGACTCAAATGAATGATTGTCATATTTGGATCAATTTTTGTCATTGAGGGGGGCCTGTGGCTGAGAGACTGGAGATTGACGCCCTGCGCGCCCTGCGGGCGATTGGTGCGAGCGGTGGTGTGACCAAAGCGGCGCAGCAGCTGAGGCTGTCGCAATCGGCTGTCAGCCACAAGATCAAGCGGTTGGAGCAGGCATTGGATTGCACGCTCTTGGCGCGCCAGCCGGGGGGGCCGTTGTTCACGGAGGCGGGCACACGTCTGCATGATTATGCTTTGCGCATCATCAATCTGCATGACGAGGCCCTGGCCGATCTGGGTAAGAAACAGTTGCAGGGGGCCATTCGCCTGGGCATGACCGAGGATGCCACGACAAGCGATATTGCGGAAATCCTGGGTCGGTTCACGCGGTTGTACCCTTCGGTCAGTGTGCGGACCCGGACCAGTCAAAGTTTGAATGTTCAGTCATGGCTGCAAGCCAATGAGTTGGATCTGGCCATGATGCAGGTGTTTTCGGGCGAGGTTGAACGCGAGGATCGGGTTCTGTTTGACGACAGTCTGCATTGGGTGAAATCGCGGGATCTTGAGCTGGATCTGACCCGGCCCATTCCGTTTTTGTCCTTTGACAGCAATTGCTTTTATCGCAGGTGGGGGTTTTCCGAAGGGCTGTCCGAGGGGCATCGTTTTGAGAAAGTTCTGGAGTGTCCGAGTGCGGCGGGCATTCAGTCGGGGGTGCGGTCCGGGCTGGGGGTGGCGCTGTTGAATGGGATGCATGTGCGCGATGACATGGAGGTGATCGAGGGGGTGTTTCCGCCGCCGCCGGGCATCACCTTTGTCGCGCGGGTCAATCCCAAGAGCCGATCTGCGCCGATCCGGGCCCTGGTCGATGAAATCGCCCGTGCTTTTGGGGGGCCTGGGTCTGTGCGCGCTGCGCAATAGGCGGGTTGGTTGCAGGGGCTGGTTGTGGGCGACTGGCCGGGCTGTGGGTGATTTTTGATCTGATGCCGCACATCATGCGTATCCCTTTCAAACACAGCCTTTGAAAGCGAGACCATCATGAACATTTCCATGCGCGCGCTTTGTGCGGCCAGCCTGTTGACCTCTGTCGGGATCGCGTCGGTCGCACAGGCGGATTTGCGGGTCAGTTTTGATGAGGGGGCTCCGAAGGATCGGTTTCGGATCGAGAATACGGGGGCCTGCGCGATTTCTGAAGCCTCGTTGGTTCTGGATCTGTCGAGCTCGCAGGGCGGGTTGATTTTTGATGTGACCGGGCGCGGTGAGGGGGTGGAGGTGTTTCAGCCCTTTGAACTGGTGGAGGGCGCGGATGCGTTGGCGGGGATGCCGACGGTGGTGGACGGGCAAACCGAGATCCGGCTGGATATTGTGACCCTGCCGCCAGAGGCTGCGATTGCCTTTACGATTGATGTGGATGACACGCGGGGTCAGCGGGCGATCACTGTGACAGGTGCAGAGATTGAAGGGGCGGTTTTCTCTTACGCGCGGGGGCAGGATCGCGGATCGGCGGTGTTTTCGGCCGGGTCCGAGGCAGAGATCAAGGTGACGGATTGTTAGGGCGCGCGGGGCGGATGGCGATGGATATTGGAAATGCTGCGCGGCGCTGGGCCTTTGGGAGGCAGGGGCGCGGCAAGGTGGATGGCGCGTTGCGGCATCTGAGGGCCGGGTTGATTTCGGCCGTGTTCGTGCTGGGCGGTGGCAGCGGTCTGATCGCGGAGGAGCGCATGTTCGAGACGTTCGAGGAAAACCCCGCGCAGCGATGGGATTTTGTTGCGGATACTGTGATGGGGGGTGTTTCGTCCGGAAATGTCGCCTTTGTTCAGGAGGATGGCGTTGCCTTTGCGCGGATGACGGGGAGCGTCAGCACCGAAAACAACGGCGGGTTTATCCAGTTTCGCCACAAGATGGATGCGCCGCCGCCAGAGGGGGTGACGGGCGTTCGGCTGGTCGTGCGCGGGAACCGGGAGGGGTATTTTGTGCACCTGCGGACCCGGGGGACGGTTTTGCCGTGGCATTATTATCAGGCCGGTTTTGACACCACGGAGGGGTGGCGCGAGATCCGCCTGCCGCTGAGTGCGTTCGAGGCCTCGGCGCAGGGGCTGCGGGCGACACCTGTGGCGGGGTCGCTGACCTCGATTGGGGTTGTTGCCTATGGGCGCGATCACGCGGCCCGCGTCGATGTGCGCGAGATCGATTTTTATTAGGGCGCGCGCGGGTGGGCGGCTGGGCGCGACACACCCGGCATCGCTGAGGGGGGGATTTGGGCCTAAATCCGGTCCAGCCAATCGCGCAGCAATGCGTGGAACACCTCGGGGCGTTCCCAGCCCAGACCATGGCCCGCCGTATCGAGAACAGCCAGTGTTGATCGGCGATACCTGTGCATGAGGTCAATCCCGTCAAGATAGCCGCTGCTGCTGTCTTGTCGGCCAACGACAATCAGGCTGGGCACAAGGACGGGTGTTTCCTCTTCGTCTTTGGCAAAGCTGAAATCAAATGCGTTCATGACGCGGGCCTCTTGTTCGGCATCAAACAGCGCGCGCGCGGGTGCGATGATCTGCCGGCGCTTTTCGACGATGTCCCAGCGCTGGACAACGGACATGTTGTCAAACGCCCAGATTTCGGATTCGGACAGTTCAGATCGGATGGAGGCATCCGTTTCAATGACCTGTGGCTCTGGAATTCGGCTGGGATCGGAAGAGGGATTGCCACCGGGCACGATCAGGGCGACCCCGGAAATACGCTCTGGCACAGTGTGAACGAGACCCCGGGCAATGTAGCTGCCGCGCGACAAGCCAGCGACCGCAAAGCGTTCCTTTCCCAGCTTGGCGTCGATGAAGTCCAGCACGGCCTTGAGCAGGTCATCTTGCGATTGGATGTCGTCACGGGCCGGGCTTTTGCCATGGCCGGGCATATCGACGTAAATGCGTTTCCACGCGCCGGCACCTTGAAAGCCGGGCTCCATGACATCCATCATGTGGCGATGGTCGAGTGAAACGCCGTGCAGCAAGACGATGGGCGTTCCGGTTCCGATAATCCGATGGTGCAACATCCGCTCATCGTCCCTCTGTCAATGTGACTGTGTTTTACCACGCGCGCGCGACTCCTCAAAGCGGGCATTCGTGGTGCCATGGCAAATGGCACGGACGGGCGCGGTCGAACGATCTGCGTTTTTATTGCAGCTGGTGTGATGGGGTCAGGACGGGGAGCACGTCAAAGCCGTTGCGCCAGACCACATAGGCCAGGAAGGGGGTATCCTCTGTCCGGGTTGCGTGGGGCTGGTTGGGTTTGTGGTGGCTGGTGTCGCCTTCGGTCATGGTTTTGTCCGGCTCTCCCTGTGCCAGAAACTGTGCCTGTCCGGCCAGGGTCAAATACATCTCTTCGCCCGGGTGATGGTGGAAGGGATACCAGAGCTGCGCGGGCATGTAGACGACCCAGGCGCGCATCTGTTCGCTGTGGAATGGTCCGGTGGGGCCGATGATTGTGTAACATCCGAACCGATCCATGAAGTCCTGGTCTATGCCGCTGTTCTTGTAGGTCTGGCGCCAATGGGCCTGGCTGGCGCAGTCGCGCAGGGCGGTGGTGCAGGCGGTGTGGTGCTGGCTGATCAGGGCCGGGTCGGATTGCATCAAGTCGCTGGCGTTGATGTGAAAGGGCGTGACCTTTTGCGGGGTCACATCGTCCGGGAACGGGCAAAACGCCTGTAGGCGGGGTGTGTTGCAATGTACGGCGCGGATTTCGGACAAAAGGCGGTCCCAGCTGTTGCGGCTCATGGGGTCACCGCGCGGTTGCCGTTGATTGGTTTGATGGGGCAGGGCGCCCGGCCTGCGATGGTTTCGGATCCTGATGTCAACGGAGCCTCCTGTGCGGTGCGCTTTGGTCTTGGCAGGCTAAGCGGAGAAAAACGTGGTCGTCAATCATGATAGGGCTGGATGCTGGTGCGGGATTTGGGTGGCGTTGCTGGAAAGGCTGTTGTCTATTGTCATAGGTGGTGCCAGCGCGGTGGCGCGTGTTCTCAGGTGGGGGCATCGGTCTGGCCAGAAACAACGCGTTAGGGTGCGAAAATGGATTCAACGGCCCCGATCTATCTGAACGCCTGTAGTCACGGGCTGCCCAGCAAGCGGACGCTTGGGCGGATGGCGGATTATCTGCATCAGGAGCTGGATGTAGGGGCAATGCGTGCGTCGCGGTCGCATGAGGCGGAGGTGCAGGCTGTGCGGCGGCTGGCGGCTGGGGTGTTGAATGCGGAGGTGGCGCGCACAGGTTTTGGCAGCAGTACCACCCAGCTGTGGACCCGGGTTTTTGGCAGGTTGCCAGCGCGGAAGGGGCGGATTTTGGTGTCTGCCTGTGAGTGGGGCGCCTATGTCGGGATTTTGCAGAGGCTGTGCGATCAAAGCGATTTGGTGATGGAGGTTGTGCCGCTGGACGATGGCGAGGCGTTTGACCCCGCCGCCTGGGCCGGTCGTATGGATGAGGATGTTGTGGCCATTTGCTTGCCGCTGGTTACGAGTGTGTTCGGGTCTGTTTTTCCGGTGGAAGAGATCCTTGGGGTGGACCGCCCGGAGCGTGCGTTGACTGTGGTTGATGCGGCGCAGGGGGTCGGCCGGATGGCGTTGTCTGGGCATCTGTCTGCTTGCGATGTGGTGGTTGCGACGACAAGAAAATGGCTGCGGGGACCGCGGCAAACGGCGGTTTTCTCTTTGTCGGAGGGGGCGGAGGCATTGCTGGGGCTGTCTGTGTCAGAGGTTGAGGTGATGGACTGTAACGTTGCGCTTCGCCTGGGGCTGGGGGCTGCTTTGGAGGCGTATCAGCAGGCGGGTCCGGCCCGGGTCATGGCGGACATCCAGACGCTTGAGGCGCAGATCACGGATGGTTTGCGCGAGGCCGGATATGATGTGTTGGCAAGCGAAGCAAAGGCCGTGGGGACAATATGCGCGTTGATCCCGACGCAGGATGCCGCCCGGATCGACGGGCGGTTGAGCGCGGCCGGTGTGGTGGTCAAATGGCCTGATCAAAGCCGGGACGAACCGCTGGCCTCTGGCGCGGAGTCGCGCGCGGTTCTGCGGATTTCACCGCATGTTTACAACACGCAAGAGGAGGTTGCGCAGTTTCTGGACGTCATGCGGGCCGCGCGATAACACCTTGCGCGCATTTGGCGGCGCCTGTTGTGTTCCATATGGATTGGCGCGGCAAAGGGTCCGGTCGGGTTTTGCGTCAGGCCACATCCCGGGTCTTTGATTTCCGGGTTTCCAAAAACTTTGCTTTGACGACAAGCTGGCGTGCCTTTGAGACGCGATGTGTGGACTGGTCGGTCAACCGAAGTTCCAGATAACCGGCGGCATCCTCTTCGCATGTTTCCATGGCGGAAAAGGCCACCCAGACGGACCGGTTGACTTGAATCCCGATCTCGTCACTGAGGTCCTGCACTGTGGCGCTGAGTTTTGCCCGGACCAGGTAGCTTTTTTCGGGCATTTGCAGTCTGAGGTAGTGGGATTCAGACTGGATCCACAGGATGTCTGAAATCACAAAGCTTTCTTTTCCGAATTCGATTTTGGGCTGTTGCGTGGTCTGTGTCGGGCCGGTTTCCGCGTCGAGGTCGGGGTGTGCAATTTGTTCGGGCGCGGCTGTTGGGGCGGGTTGTGCGGGCACCATTCCGGGCGGGTTTGCAGGGCCATCCGGGACGGGGGGCTGTGGTTCTGACAGCAGTTTTACCGTGCTGAGCTGATCCGTTGTGGTGTCATTTTGGGGAGGGATAAAGGCCGGGTGTTGCGGTGCCACATAGCGGCCATGGAAGATGTCAAAGCACACGCCCAGCATGAGGTTCCGTAAGGCGACGGGCCAGAGGGACTCTGCGTCTCCTTGAAAGTTTGACCCGAACCTTTGTGCGATGTAGCCGCCCAATAGGGTGCTGAATATGATGATCGGAATGAGAAGTGCGGGCGTATAGATATAGTCCAGTATCTTTTTCCGGATCAGCAGGAGGTTCAGCCACACACCGATCAGCAAAACGATAAATGCCGATATGAGAACGGTGCTCCACACGATGATGCTTGCGGGGGCGTCCAGGTTCAGATTGTTGCTGGGCCATAGCGTGGCGGCATAGATGATGATGCACATCAGATAGAAATGCAGGAAAGTGGTCGACAGCAAGTATTCACTGGCAGATCGGACCTCGACCTCGAACGTTCCGCCATCAGAGTAACGAACGCGCCTGCGAGTGAGTGTCTTTTCTGTGCTCAAGCTATTTACCTGTGATTGGCATGCTTCCGGATCTTTTGGAGGCAAGAAGTTTATATTTCGGGAAGATGAAAGATTTTTTGCGCGTCGTTTTTTGTCTGGGGGGGGCTGGTATCCTGATCAGACCTGGGGCTGAGCGGAAAACGGGGCGGTTTGTGCAAACCGGATCTGTCTTTTCGCATGGAAAAGACCCTATTGTTGACCGGCCTGCGCAGCCCTGTTTTGGGCGCCTATCTCCTCGTTACACGTTGTCATTACCAAGCCATGTTGCCAGTGGCCTCAACCCCCGATCCCAAAGGGGATTTACCGTTTTGCGCGCGCAAGGACCGTTTCAATCAACACAGCCCTGGACCACGTCGAAACACCAAAAGGACCGGTGTTTGCAACAGGCAGGCCGTGATCCTGAGACAGATCGTCCTTGCACAGATTTTCAGCGCGCTTCCTAACATCCCTTTCCCTAAGCGAGAAAGAAAAAGGACAAAGGTAAGCGATGTTTTTTTTCACATAACGCAGATTATTGATTGATTTCAACCCGGCAGGCCAAAGCAGCTGGCTCTGCCATGAAAACACCAGCCGATTCGTCGTCGCTGGCGGTTTTTTGGGCTGTGGCTGAATGCGCGCGTTTTGCGAAGGTGGCCAAACTGCCCGGTATGGCCAGAGGCACGGTCGGCCGTTGGATTTCGGAAGGTGAGGCGCAACCGGGTATGGAAACGCTGTATTGTGCCGCGCATCCTGTCGGGCTGTCCTGGGGCAGCGCGGTTGGTTGTTTTCGGGCGTGGGTGCGGCCCTGTGATTGACGCAGGCGCGTTGCCTGCGTCAATCGTTGGTGGTGTGAACTGGGACCTAGCCCATCAGCAATTTCGCTTCGTGCTTTTTCAGGCAGGTGCGCGCGGTTGGATAGTTTTTCAGCCCCTTCAGCGTTTTCAGTTCGGGGAACAAGGTCAGAATCTCGTTGCGCTGATCGTCGGCGATTGCATTCATGGAGTAATCGCCGGGATGGAAGCTTTCGGTCCAGGCGCCGTCAGAGAGGACGACCTCGTGGTGTTCGAACATGAAGTGGATGTAGCTTGTCCGGGCCACATCGACCTGATGCACACCTTTCATGCCGACCATATGTTTGGCGGCAACAAAGACTTCCCGCTCGTCAAAAAACAAATCGGTTTCCATGTTCGTGACAAGCATCCGGTGGTTTGGCGACAACAGCATGTCCTGTGATGGCAGGTTATCGCCCAGCGATCCCTGTTTCACGAGGATCGGTTTCAGGTCTGGGTTGTCCAGCAAGTCCTTGCCCGTCAGATCCTTTTGACCGACCCAAGCGATCTCTTGGAAGCCGTTGTCCCGAGTGATGACCCGGTCGCCTGGTTTGAGATCCTGAACCAGACGCTCGCCCTGTGCCGTGGCGATCTTGGTGCCGGGCGTAAAGCAGGGGATGACCGTCTCAATTTCGCTGAAGTTGATGGTGACCGTGTCGCCGTCATCGTTTTCATAGGTCGCCGTGCCGCTTTCAGAGGCCGGATCACCGCCGGTGTAATTGACCACCACATTGGTCAGGCCGCGCAGGTCGAGCACGTCACCGATTTGACCGCCGGGATTGTTGGTCGGGTCAACGGTGTCTTCTTCGTCGGTCTCGCCGCCTGTGATCGTGATCGTGCCGGTGTCGGGCAGGGAGCCGTCGACGGTAAACACGTCATCGCCACCGCCGCCAAGCGCCGTATCACCACCGCCGACGACAATGTCATCGTCGTTGAGGCCGCCATCCAGCAGATCCGCGCCTTGGCCACCCACAAGCGTATCGTTGCCCGCGTCGCCGTTGAGTGTGTCGTCGCCATCACCGCCATTGAGCAGGTCGTCGTCGTCGCCGCCGTCGATGGAGTCGTTGCCGCCGCCGCCGGTGACGGTGTCGTCGCCTGCGCCTGCGTCAACGTCGATGGGGCCGGTGGCGGCTGTGCCGTCGATGGTGTCAGCGCCGGAGCCGGTGTTGACGGCCTCGATCTCGGAGAAGGTGAGGTCGTCGTCGCCCGAAATCGCATCGAGCCCGTCGACTGTGCCGTCTTCTGGGTCCGCATCAAAGGTCACGTCCAGGTCTGCGGTCTGATCGCTCAGATCCAGGACATCGCCTGCGTCGCCGTTTTCGGGGCCTGCTGCGCTGCCGTCGGTGCCATCCGCGCCGCCGTCGATGGTTGCGTTGACATTTGCCGCCGGGTCGGTGGAGTCGACGGTAAACACGTCATCGCCACCGCCGCCGAGCGCCTCGTCCAGGCCGCCGACCGCGATGTCATCATCGCCGTCGCCGCCGTCGAGCGAATCCGCGCCCTGACCGCCGGCCAGCGTGTCGGAGCCGTCGCCGCCGTTCAGCGTGTCGTTATCGTCACCGCCCAGCAGGCTGTCTTCGCCGAGGCCGCCGTCGATGGAGTCGTTGCCGCTGCCGCCGGTGACGGTGTCGTCGCCTGCGCCTGCGTCAACGTCGATGGGGCCGGTGGCCGCTGTGCCGTCGATGGTGTCAGCGCCGGAGCCGGTGTTGACGGCCTCGATCTCGGAGAAGGTGAGGTCGTCGTCGCCGGAAATCGCATCGAGCCCGTCGACTGTGCCGTCTTCTGGGTCCGCATCAAAGGTTACGTCCAGGTCTGCGGTCTGATCGCTCAGATCCAGGACATCGCCTGCGTCGCCGTTTTCGGGGCCTGCTGCGCTGCCGTCGGTGCCATCCGCGCCGCCGTCGATGGTTGCGTTGACATTTGCCGCCGGGTCGGTGGAGTCGACGGTAAACACGTCATCGCCACCGCCGCCGAGCGCCTCGTCCAGGCCGCCGACCGCGATGTCATCATCGCCGTCGCCGCCGTCGAGCGAATCCGCGCCCTGACCGCCGGCCAGCGTGTCGGAGCCGTCGCCGCCGTTCAGCGTGTCGTTATCGTCACCGCCCAGCAGGCTGTCTTCGCCGAGGCCGCCGTCGATGGAGTCGTTGCCGCTGCCGCCGTCGATGGTGTCATTGTCGGCACCACCGTCAACGGTGTCATCGCCGCCCCCTGCTGTGATGCTGTCATCACCGCCGTTGCCCTCGATGTTGTCCGGGCCGTTGGTGATGGTATCGCCACCGCCATCCGTCGCGCCCAGGCTGTCGTCATAACCGACACCCATGACCTCGCCGGTGTCTTCGCCGTCGACAACGCCGTCGGGGCCCTGAATAATCGTTTCGATACCTTCAAACGTCAGGGTTGAACCGTCGGAGAACTCCACTGTACCGGTCGTTGCGCCTGCGTCATTGGCATCGGCGGTGCTGGTGATGGTTACGGGCCCCGAGCCGGTCAGGTCGAGCGTGTCGTTATCGGTTGTATCATCCGGGCCGTTGCCGCCCGAGATTACATCCCCCGCACCTTCGGCGGCAGAGCCGACAAGGAAGGTGTCATCCCCGCCTTCGCCGAACATGGTATCCGCACCCAGGCCACCGGTGATGGTGTCATCCTCGCCACTGTCAGCCAGGGCATAGAGCTGGACGTTGTCGAGGGACGCGCCCTCGTAGTCGGAACGTCCGCCTCCCTCGAATTCCAGGCGGTCGGATCCATCCCCCGCACCGGCAACCAGATCGAAGGTAAAACTCTCCATATTCCCGTCGGCCGGGTTGATCGTGGCGACAACCTCGCCCCCCCAGATGACGGTGATTGTGTTGTCTTCGCTGGTGCCATCGTCGCTGTCGGCCTTGTCGCCGGCGTCAAAGGTCAGCCGATAGGTGTCGCCGTCTGTCAGACCGGGAATATCCTGGCCGATCTGGTTGTTTCCTGGCGAGGCTTCGAGGTCTGCCCAATTGTCGCCATCGGTTGGTGTGACGCCCGCACGATCATTGTCGTGGATGTCGATCTCTCCGCCATTGGCATCCGTCCAGCCGGGAACGGAACCATAGCCGACATAGCCATAGCTGGTGGAGGTCAGGCCGGTGGTGTCTTCGAAAGACCCGTTGGTGATCAAGTTCGGCCCGGTTGGGGTGCCTGATCCGGGGCCATCGTCGCCGTAGATCAGATCGTCATCGGCGCCGCCGTCGATCTCATCGCTGCCAGAGCCGCCGTAGATGGTGTCATCGCCGCCACCGGCCGAGATGGTGTCATCACCGCCGTTGCCCTCGATGTTGTCGGCCCCGTTGGTGATCATATCGCCACCGCCGTCCGTGGCGCCCAGGCTGTCGTCATAGCCGACACCCATGACCTCGCCGGTGTCTTCGCCGTCAACAACGCCGTCGGGGCCCTGGAGGATCGTTTCGATGCCTTCAAATGTCAGGGTTGAGCCGTCTGCAAATTCCACTGTACCAGCTGTCGCGCCAGCGTCGTTGGCATCGGCGGTGCTGGTGATGGTCAAGTCACCTGCGCCGCGCAGATCAAGCACGTCGTTGTCTGTGTTCTCGTCCGGGCCATTGCCGCCCGAGATCACATCCCCCGCACCTTCGGCGGCAGAGCCGACAACAAAGGTGTCATCCCCGCCTTCGCCGTAGAGTGTGTCTGCCCCCAGGCCACCGGTGATTGTATCGTCGCCGCCGTCGCCGTCTGTGGTTTCATAGAACTGGCCGTCGCCCCAGTTCCCGTCCAACACAAAGACACCATTTTGGGTGCCCGAGATATTATTGATCTCGAAGCTTGCGATACCGCTATCGTTTGTATTCAAGAGATTGAGAAAGGCGTTGAAAGCGTCCGGATGCTGACCATCACTTGGGAACATGAAGGTGTTGCCATCAGCATCTTGCGCGAAAGTCACTTCGATGGTGTTGAACACCTGGCCGTCATTCATCGTGACTTCGATATCGCCAGTGTTGACCGACACGATATCCTGAAAATTAGTGCCGTCAGACGAGATTTGGTCATTTGCGCCATGAAGATCAGAACGCTCGACGACTTCCTGACCATAATACCCGCGTTGCGCGCCGGTAAACGAAATCTCCTGCAATTCGATTGTGCGATCTGTCGGATTGCCGTCTCGATCAACGCCACCTACCCCGTAAGTCACGCCATCAATGACATCATCGTTCGCATCGCTCAGAATAGGGATGTCATTGCCAAGGAAGAAGGCGTCCGTGGAAAAGCTGTGATTACCATCATATACGGTTTGGTTCGGGGAGTGATCCCCGTAAGGGCCGCCGGTTGAGCCGGGGCCATCGCCGAGCGTGGTGCTGACAACACCTTCGCCACCCGCTGAGGCGCTGTTTCCGTCATCGCCATAGACGACGTCGGCACCGGCGCCGGCATTTATGGTGTCGCTGCCTGCGCCACCTGTGATGGTGTCATCATTCGTGGTGCCGTTGATGCTCTCATTGCCGGACCCGCCATTAACAGTTGCCATTGTTAGAACCTCCAAGGTGAGCGGCGGATGCTGAGCAACGGCCGTATGTCATGATTTTGCCAGTTTGGATTGGACCGGCATGAACCGCGTCAACGCCGACTGTCGCGCCTGCATCTGGCGTCGCCGCGCTTGCGCGGGCGGTAGGGAAAAATCTGGGCATTGATTAGGTCTTTTTTTAAAAGGGCCGGTGATCCGGCGGTTTCGTCAGGACGGGCTGTTCATCGCCATCGTCGCTGAGACTGTCTTTGGATGTTGATCAAAGGGTGTGGGGGGAGGAGCGCCCTGCCGCGCCCAACCAAGGGCGCATGGACTGCGATCCTGGTTGGGGCTGCTGATACAGGCGTTCTTTTGTGTCCCGTACTCGGGTATTGTATCATTCGAACTTACTTTCACTCGCTACACACACATAGTTTAAGATACACTCGGCAATGGTCCTGCTGATCATCGCTGGGATGACGCGCAACACCGGAGATCGGTCCCCACCAAGATCATTTTACCTAGTGATCCATATCCCGGTTTTATTAACAAACGCGGAACCCGAGTAGCCCCGGAGTCACAGAGGCCTCTGAACTGGAAGAGAAAAGTCGTGAAGATCGTCAGATCGTCATGGGGTGTGATTTATGTCGTTCAGGTCGCTCAACTGTCGTGAGTTTGGCCGAAAATTGTTTCCATTGGCGTTGAATTGCAGCTTGTGACTCCACTCATGACGCATATCTGGCATCAAACTGGGTGGCGCGATTGGGGGTGTGTCCCCAAAAATGCGGGTCTGCGGACGAAAATGCCGAAGGTTTGATTGAAATCTTAAGAATCAATTGGGTGGTTCTGAGCGGGCGCGGGGGCGGCGGCGTTAATCTGTCGGCGTTTTCTGGTCTGTTCCGATCCTGTGGCGGGCGACGTCTGGTCCTGGTTTTTGCGATTGCTGCGATTGGCCCGGGGTTGCGATGCGCTGGGGCAGAAAAACAAGGCCTCTGCCGCCTTGGCGGGATGTCTGGCCAGGAGTGGTGTGCATTCTGTGGTTGAACGGCCTGCCATGTGGATCATCCCGGATGCTGACTGATCGCCTTGTCCCGTCCGCGCTGGACATGTGCGCGCGACACTGTTTCAGTCAGCCCGGAACATAGCCGTTCCTTTTTGGTGCAGGAGATCGCCGCAGGATGACACCCAAACAGCCGAATATTTTGTTGATCATGGCGGATCAGATGACGCCCTTTATGCTGGAGGCCTGCGGAGGGATTGGGGCCAGGACCCGGAACATGTCGGCGCTTGTCCAACGATCTGCCAATTTCACCAATGCCTATACGCCAAGTCCGATTTGCGTGCCTGCGCGATCGTGTTTCATGACGGGGCTCTATACCTCGACCACCGGCTGCTATGACAATGGGGACCCCTATCACAGCTTTATCCCGACCTTTGCGCATTATCTGACGAACGCCGGATATGAGACGGTTTTGGCGGGCAAGATGCATTTTATCGGGGCCGATCAATTGCACGGGTTTCAGCGCCGGCTGAACACGGATGTCTATCCGTCCGGCTTTATCTGGTCTTATCCGTTGCCGCCCGAGGAGGACGAGGGTGCCAAGGCGTTTGATTTCACCGCGCAATATGTGGCGCAGAATATTGGGCCGGGATGGTCCAAGGAGCTGCAATACGATGAAGAGACGCAGTTCAGGTCTTTGGAGTATTTGCGCCATACGCCGGATAAACCGTGGATGTTGACGGTGTCTTTCACCAATCCTCACCCTCCTTACAAAGTCCCCAAGCGGTATTGGGAGATGTATAAGGACGCGGATATTCCATTGCCGGAGTATCCCGAGGACATGGACGACAGCTATTCCGATTATGATCGGGCCATTCGGCGCTGGCACGGGCTGCACCTGCGCGGAGACGAGATACGGGACCCGGAAAACCTGATCGCGATGCGGCGTGGTTTTGCCGCGCTGGCGCATTATGTGGACGACAAGATCGGAGAGCTGCTGGAGGTTCTGGAAGACAGCGGGCTGCGGGATGATACGGTGGTTATCGTGACCTCGGATCATGGAGAGATGCTGGGCGAGAAGGGCATGATTCAGAAGCGGAGCCTGTATGAATGGTCGGCGCGCATTCCGCTGATCGTTGATGTGCCCGGTGGCGCGGCGCGGACAATTGAGACGCCTGTTTCGCTGATTGATGTCCCTGCGACGCTGATTGACATCGCGGGGCAGACGCCTGTTGCGCCGCTGGAGGGGCGGTCTTTGGTGCCGGCCATTGAGGGGGCGGACCTGGAGGTGATCCCGATCATCTCTGAGTACCACGGCGAGGGCATCATGCGGCCATCGTTCATGGTGCGGGTGGGGGATTGGAAGTATCACTATTGTCATGGGTCAAAGGCGCAGCTGTTCAATCTGGCCGAAGATCCGGGCGAGTGGAACAATCGCGCGGGAGACGCTGATTGTCAGGAGATCGAGGCGCAGCTGAACCATGTGATTACCGGCGGCAGGTTTGATCTGGACAAGATCAAATCCGAGGTTTGGGACCGATTGCCGTTAAAGCAAGTGGTGAACGCGGCGATGAAGGAAAATCAAACGGTCTGGGATTATGCGGCGGACCAAAACCCGGGCGGATTGTATGTGCGGGAATGAGCGCGGGCGGAACGCGTGATTGCGCTGAGGGATTTGTCAGGCGCGCCACTCCAGCAGGCAGAGCGTGTGTTCGCCCTCCAACCCTTTCAGGGGCAGCGAGACCTGTTGGGAAAAGCTGAAATCGGCGCTGCCACCGACCATTGCGCGGGTGGCGTCAGAGATCCGGATTTCGCCCGGTTGTGCCACGGCTGTGACGCGGGCGGCTTTGTTGACGACGGTGCCGAACATGTCGCCGTCGGCCTCCACCAGATCGCCGGTATGAAGACCGATGCGCGTTTGCAGGCGGGGTTCGCTGTCACTGGTTTGCATGGTTTGTTGCAGGGCCGTGGCGGCGGAGAGTGCGGCGTGAGCCGAGGTGAATGAGGACATTGTTCCATCGCCCAGGGATTTGATCATCCTGCCACCGTGGTCCGTGATAATCTGATCGACATCGGCGATGTGGGATTTGATTGCGCGAGACCACCGCGCATCCCCAACGGTGGCGGCGATGGTCGTGCTGTCGGCAATATCGGTGAACATGATTGTGGCAAGCCCCATCTGGGCCAGTTCGCCGGTCGATGAGAGTGCGGCATCCAGCAGATCCTGGAGTTGCGCCAGGTCCTGGCTTATTCCTTCGATATTGGTGGCCGGCTGGGAGTTGTGTTGCTGGATCAGGCGCCAGACGCCATCGACGAGGTGGTAAACCTGGGTGAAACGGAAGGGCAGGGTTTCACCCGCGAGAACATGGACCGTTGCAAACCCGGTGACCCAGCCGACAGGCCCGCAGGAACAGGCAGATATGTCGACGTCGCGGAGTTCGAATTCTGGGTGGGCGTCCACATAATCCGGTAAGGCGCGGCGCACGTTCTCTCCTTTTCCGCATTCAGCCTCGGCTGTGCCGACGTAGTTGAGTGCGGGATCATCCGACAGGAGGTTCTGGATCGTCCTGGATTCACCCTTGCCATAGGATTTGAACCATCGCAGTGCGATGGCCGCGATTTCGGGGTTGGGGAGCACGGGTTCGGACATGTAGGTCATTCCAGCCTGAGAGCAATTTGGCCACATTCATAGCTGCGCCCGATGATATCGTTGGCGGGGATCCTAGTGCATCATGGGCTTTGGGTCCATCAAGGCTGCGTTGGGGCGTTCGGCGCGGTTCAGTTTTCGGACAGGTCAGCCCATTTCAGATCGAATTTCGCGAGGTATTTGCGCAGGCGATCTGCATCGTTCCTGCTGGCGCGTTCTTCGCGTGATATGGCAAACAGCTGGCGTCCGGCTTCGCTGATTGTGGCGGAGGTTTTGCATATGCGAATGACCTGGGCGAGCTGTGGGATGTCAAACGGATCAAGGGGTTGGGCCACGTAGTGCGCGACCAGTTGCGCATCCGCATCCGCATTCGACAAATGCCAGCGCCGTTTGAGGCGGTCCATTTCCTCGCGCACCTGCGCGCGGGTGATGCGACCGCGCGGGGCGAGGGTGCACAGCCGCATGACTGCGCCGCTGAAGTCGCGAAAATTCCCCGGCCAGGGCGTGCTGGGCGCGCGGGCAAATCGCAGCCATTCCTGCGCGGCATCCGCGTTGAAGCCGACGCGAACGCCTAGCTTTTTCTCGGCGCGGGACAGCTCGAAGCGGAGGTTGTCTTCGATGTCTTCGCGGCGTGCCCGGAGCGGGGGCAATTCGAAGGTCCAAAAGTTCAGCCGGGTCAACAGATCGAAGCGAAACGTGCCGGCGGCGGCCTGTTTTGAGAGGTCACTGGAGGTGCCGGCGATGATCTGAAACCGGCTTGTCACCTCGGAATCCGAGCCAAGCGGATAGAAGCGCCCGGTTTCCATGGCGTGCAGCAACAGCGCCTGTTCATCCAGCCCCAGCATGTCGATTTCATCGAGAAACAGGACACCTCCGTCCGCTTCGCGCAACAGGCCGGTGCGCTCTGTGCCGGCCTGTCCGGTAAAGCTGCGCCGTTGCCCGAACAGCGTTGCGGTCGCGGTGCCGCCGATGAGCGTGGCGCAGTTCACATGCACCAGGCGGCCTTTGATGCGTCGCCGGTCGAGTTTGAGCTCATAGATCCGCTGGGCGAGCTCGGTCTTGCCTGTGCCGGATTCCCCTTGCAGCAAAATCGGTTCGTCAGAGAGGCAGGAGATCTGTTCGATTTTGTCAATTGTCTGATTGTAGGCGGCGTTTTTGGTTTCAATGCCGCCTTTGAGGATGTCGCCATATTCGCGCGATTGCTGATCAAACCGCTGTTGCAAGGTGTCGTATTTGCTCAGATCCAGGTCAATCAGATCAAAGCTGCCGTGTTTGTCATTGCCGCGCGGCGGGCCTGTCTGGATCAGGGCCGCCGGGATGTGCCGGGATTCAGAGAGCAGGAACCAGCAGATTTGCCCGATATGCGTGCCTGTCGTCAGGTGGATGTAGTAGCGTTCGCGGTCCTCGTCGAAGCCATAATCTTTGGCGAAATCAAAGAGCTTGGCATAGGTTTCGCCAAGATCCCATGGGTTGTTCATATCTATGCGATTCAGGATGACCTCGGTCTCTGGTGAAACCAGGTTGATCTCGGATTTGACGCTATGGGCGAGGCGCGAAAATTTGTTGTCATAGATCAGCTCGTAACGATCCACGTCAAAGTCGTCTTCCTGACAGACGCTGATGGTCGGTTTCCAGCGGCGGCGTTTTCCGCTGTCGAGCTGCGTTCCAAGGAAGCCGAGGACGACGTTTCGCATGGGGTGATCCAAAATTATATTAGTGGATATTATCGTATCGTATGTTGAATTTTCATTTTTGGCAATAATCTGAAAATGTATTTTATTGCAAATGGTTGCGGTGATTTCGGAAATTTCTTGGGGGCGGTGCGGATGCGTCTTAGACATCCTTCATCGCATGGATGAAGCGAAGGAAACGGGCGAATCCGCGCCTGGAGAAACGGCGAGATGGCAGGACGCATCCGAGCCAATGCCATCTCGTCACCCTGATCTTGTCACCCCTTGTGGGAGAAATGACCAAAGGAATTTACGATGGAACAGCTGGCAATCGAAATGATTACAGGCGAAGAGTTGAAGCAATGGGGGCATGTTCCGGGGCCGCAGTTTCCGGCCCTGTTGGCGCGTGCGAATGCGATGCTGGGGGCGGGCCATGAGGTGGGTGACATCCGGGCGGCCCTGGCGTCGGAGCTGGCCCAACGGATTGTCCCGATTGAATTGCATGACGAGGGCGCGGTGGGGTTTTATGAAAACCTGACGCCTGCGGATGACGATGAGGTCAACAACCTTGAAAAGGTGCGCGAAACCATGCGCGTGGTGATGCGGACCCCGACTGTGACCGGTGGTGCGATCATGCCGGATGCCTGTCCTGCTGGCCCGATCGGAACGATCCCTGTTGGGGGCGTTGTGGCGGCGCATAATGCGATCCATCCGGGCATGCATTCGGCGGATATCTGTTGTTCCCTGATGCTGAGCGATTTGGGAGAGGCTGATCCGAAGGCTGTTTTGGATGCCGCGGAAAAGGTGACGCATTTTGGCCCCGGGGGGCGCAAACAGGGGCAGCGGTTTACGGTGTCGCTGGACCTGCTGGATGCGATGCGGGCGAACCGGTTTTTGAACAGTGCGAAGACCCTGCGGGCGGTGCAGGAGCATATGGGCACTCAGGGTGACGGGAACCATTTCCTGTTTGTCGGCCGGTCGCGGAGCACTGGGAAAACCATGCTGGTCACGCATCATGGGTCGCGTGGGCCTGGTGCAAAGCTGTACAAGGCCGGGATGGAGGTTGCGGAAAAACATCGCCGCGCGCATTCGCCCGGGACGCTCAAGCAGAACGCCTGGATTCCGGCGGACAGTGAGGACGGGCAGGCCTATTGGGCGGCGTTGCAGCTGATCCGCAAGTGGACCAAGACCAACCACAACTCGATCCATCAGGCGACGGTGGAGGCGGCGGGTGTCAGCGCAGGTGAGCGGTATTGGAACGAGCATAACTTTGTGTTTCGGCGTGGCGATACCTATTTGCACGGCAAGGGTGCGACGCCTGGTTGGGCTGGTTTTGCTGCGGATGCGGATGCTGCGGGTCGCACGATCATTCCGTTGAACATGGCGGAGCCTATTCTGATTGTGCGGGGCAGCGATGCGCCGAATGCCTTGGGCTTTAGCCCGCATGGAGCCGGGCGGAACTGGTCGCGGAGCGAACATATGCGTCGACTGGGCACCATGACCGCTGACGAGGCGCTGGTTGCTGAAACCAGGGGGCTGGATGTGCGGTTTGCCAGTGGCAAGGTGGATGCCTCGGAACTGCCGTCGAGCTACAAGCCTGCGCAGGCTGTGGCGGAACAGATCAAAAGTTATGGTTTGGCCGAGATCGAGGATTGGATTGATCCTTATGGCTGCATCATGGCGGGTCAGATGCCGCGTTACATTCGCCGTCCGCGGGGCGTTCGGTGACAGGATGGGCCCCGCCGGTGAGCGCGGGGCCTGTTTGCGTGTCGTGCGAAGGACATATGTTTTCCCGGTGTTTCAGGTGGAAATCGCTGAGCGTCCCCTATGTTTCGTAGGGGCGACTGTTGATTTCTGTTGACCTTCCAGCGGCGGGAGGTGGCATTGCGGTCGCGGCGGTATGAGCCATGGCGGCGAATGGAGGCATGATGGCGCAGAAAGAACGGATCGGATGCATGGGGCAGGGCGTGCGGACGCGGCGCCAGTTTCTGCGGGACGGGGCGAGCGGTCTGGCGGCTGTGGGCGGGATTGCGGCCGGTCTGACGCCGAGGGGCGCGGCTGCGCAGGATGTGCCGGTGTTGCAGGCGCGGGCGGGCGCGGTGCAATTGGCGCCCGAGGCTTATCCGGCGACGCAGATCTGGGGCTATGACGGGCAGGCCCCCGGGCCGATGATCCGGGTGGCGCAGGGGGCGCGGGTGCAGCGGCGGTTTGAGAATGCGTTGCCGCAGGCTTCGAGCGTGCATTGGCATGGTATCCGGATCGAGAATGCGATGGATGGGGTTGTGGGGCTGACGCAGCCGGCGGTGCCGTCGGGCGAGTCCTTTTTGTATGATTTCACGGTGCCTGATGCGGGGACCTATTGGTATCATCCGCACAACCGGACCTGGGAGCAGATGGCGCGTGGATTATATGGCGCGCTGATTGTGGAAGAGGCCGAGGGTGCGCCGCAGGTCGATCTGGACGAGGTTTTGCTGATTGATGACTGGCGGCTGGAGGATGATGCGCAGATCGCCTCGGATTTCGGTCAGATGCATGATTGGGCGCATGGCGGGCGGATTGGCAATTGGATCACGGTGAATGCCAGCGGGGCCTGGGGGCGGAGCGTGGCGCAGCACATGCGGATGCGGTTGCGGTTGGTGAACACGGCGAATGCGCGGATCTTTACGCTCAAACCACGCGGTCTGGCGGGCTGGGTGGTGGCGCTGGATGGGATGCCTTTGGCGCGTCCGACGCCGTTGGAGCAGCTGACCCTGGCCCCGGCGCAGCGGGCGGATCTGATTGTGGATGTGTTGGCCGAGGCCGGTGACGAGGCGTTTCTGGTCAGTCAGGAGCGCGGGAGCAGCTATGTGATGGCCAGCTTTGCGGTAGAGGGGCAGGCGCGGGCAGAGCGTCTGGCAGAACCTGCGCCCTTGCCGGCGAACCCGGTGCCCGAGCTGGGCCCGGTGGCGCAGGCGCGTGAGGTCTCTTTGGTGATGGAGGGCGGTGCGATGGGGCAGATGCGCGGCGCCATGCTGGGGTCGGAGATGCTGGATCTGCGCGGTCTGGTTGCTGCGGGCAAGGCCTGGGCGTTTAACGGGCGGGCGTTTGATGCGCCGGCGGATATGGGGCGTGCGCCGTTGATTGAGGCCGCGCGGGGCGAGACCATTCGGGTGGTGATGCAGAACGACACTGCCTGGCCTCATGCGATGCATTTGCATGGTCACCATTTCCGCCAGATCGCGGCGGATGGCACGGCGGGCCCGTTGCGCGATACGTTGTTGATGGCGCGTGGCGAGACGGCGGAGATTGCCTTTGTCGCGGATAATCCGGGGGATTGGTTATTGCATTGTCACATGCTGGAACATGCCGCCGGTGGTATGATGACCTGGCTGCGGGTTTTGTGAGCGCTGCAATCCGGGCTTTGGGGCGCGCATCTGCAATGGGCCTGTTTCCCTTTCGTCGGGGGAGCATCGCGTCCGGGCAGGCCCTGCCATTGGCTGACCCGCATCGCACGAACTTGAGCGAATGCTTGCGTCTGTCGCAGAAAAATCCTTAGATTTTGGGTATTCAACGGAGCCTTGCGCGCGGAGCCTTTGCGTCGCGCAGGTTCGCCAGCCAGTGGGGCCGCCTGTCATGACTGCACTAAAGATCGTACATTTTTCTGATATTCTTTGCGTCTGGGCCTATATCGGGCAATCCAACCTTGAAGAGCTGACCGACGCCTTTGGGGCGCGCATTGAGATCGAAACGCGGTTTTGTTCGGTTTTTCCGAATTCGCGGGGCAAGATCGAAAAGATGTGGTCTGATCGGGGGGGATTTGATGGGTATGCGGATCATGTAAGGCAGGTTGTTGAGGGGTTTCCGGCCGCCCAATTGCATAGTGATGTCTGGACCAGGGCCCGGCCGCAATCCTCTGCCAGCCCGCATTTGTTCGTCAAGGCGCTGGAACTGGTCGCAAGTGACGCGGGGGATGGGGCGGAGCAACGCTCAATTGCGATGGAGGCAACGCGGGCGCTGCGATCTGCGTTTTTTGTCGAGGGTGAGGATGTGTCGGATTGGGAGATCCAGAAGCGGATCAGCAAACGGCTGGGCGTGGCGTTTGATGCTGTCCGGTCCAGAATTGAGACCGGAGAGGCCATTGCACAGCTGGCGGGGGATTATGAGCTGGCCCAGTCCATGAATGTGCGTGGCAGCCCGACGTATATCCTCAACGATGGACGGCAGATTCTGTTTGGGAACGTGAGTTATGCCATTCTCAAAGCCAATGTTTCAGAGCTGCTGAGCGAACAACAAGATCTGAACGCGACGCCGTGTTGAGGACTGTTTTGCGGCGCGGGACGCGGCCTGGCTGGGGGGACGGGGCCTAGGATATCTTTTCGAGGATGGCCAGAAGCATGCGCCGTTCGCTGGGTTTCAGCGGGCTCAGGGTCTGGTCGCTGATCTCTTGGCCGAGGTGAGACAGGGTTTCGACCAGGGCGGCGCCCTCGGGGGTGAGCGAGATGATGGAGCGGCGTTTGTCGGTTGGGTCCGAGTGGGAATGCACCAGGGATTTGGCGCGCAGCCGGTCAACGACGCCTTTGGTGGTGGCCACATCCATTGCGGCGAGCCGCCCCAGGTGGTTCTGGGAAACGGCGCCATGTTCGGACAGGCGGATCAGGGTGGAGAATTGGGTCGGGGTCAGCCCTTTGGGGACGTGGTTCTGGAAGATGACCGCGTGACGCTGGCTGGCCAGCCGCAGCAGGTAGCCGATCTGTTCGTCGAGCCAGTAGTCTGCTGGTTTGCTGTCATCTGCGTCCAAGCGCCTGATCCTTGTGGGGTTAGCGAAGCCCGTCTTTGCCCTCTGCCGCGTCGTGGGTCAAGCCGCCAACGCGTGGCAGCGGGCGGCCGCTGTCGGTGACGGCGACGGCAACCATGATCTCATTGGCGCGGGGGGCGTCGTTGAGCTGCACCTCGATCCCGTCGAAATGGCTGCGCACATAGGCGGCGTCTTTGTGGCCGAGGGGCACGTCGAGCACCTGGCCCGGGCTGCCCATCTTTTTGGAGGAGGGGACGAGGGCGGCGCCTTTTTCTACCTCTTTGCGCAGGGGCGCGCCGAGTTTCGGGTGCAGGATGGCGGCGGCATGTTCCAGTTCGCCGTTTTCGCCGACCATGGCGGATTTGCCGTAGCTTTCGGCCTGATCCGGGGTGATGCCGAGGGCCTGTACGCAGCGTTGGCCGAGCAGCGCGCCGAGGTCTGCGCCGATCTCCATCAGGTCAGAGAGGTCCTCCTGATATTGGCCGGCGAAGGGGTTTTCGATTACCGCGACGGCGACGGCCTTGCGGGTGGGCGGGGTGATGGTGCGGCCCATTTCGAGGTGGGTTTCTTCGATGTTGACGGCAATTTTACGCAGTTTCATGATGGCTGATCCGCTGGTTGGATGTTGGGGCAGGAGGATAGGCGGGGCGCGTCAGCGCAGCCCGTCTTCTCCGACGATATCGGCGGCGGCGAGGCCTCCGGCGCGGTTATGGATGCGGGCGCCGGTGGTCATGACCAGGGCGAGGGCCAGTTCATTGGCGCGCGGGGCGTCGTTGCAGCCGACCTCGATGGAGTCAAAATGGCTGCGCACGTAGGAGGCGTTGATATGGGTGGTTGGCACATCCAGGCGGCCGCCCACGCCGACGACCTTTTTGGTGGAGGGTACGATGGCCCGGGAATCGCTGAGCAGCTGGCGCATGGCGTAGCCGCCGGGGGCGTGCCAGAGGGCGCCGTGTTCGACTTCGCCATCGGCGCCGATCAGGGCGCCTTTGCCATAGGCCTCGATCTGGTCGGCACCGCCCAGCAGGGCGACCAGGCGGGTGGCCATTTCGAGGCCGAGGGGTTTGAGGTTTTCCATGAAGGGCTGGATGTCGGGTTCGTATCGGCCTGCGAACGGGTTGTGGATGATGGCCAGAGCCGAGGCGCGCCGGTAGGATTTTTCGGGGGCCGGGCCGCCTTCGTGGAAGATTTCTTCGGTGGCGAAGACGGTTTTGCGCAGGATGACGTCAGGCATATGTTCTGTTCTCTTTGCTCAAGGTGAGGGCAGTGCATTGAGTTTGCACGGTTTCGCCCTGGAAATGAAGGCTGGCGCCCATGATGAGGCCGCGTTGCCGGAAGATTTCTGCCCGGGCGAGCCCGCCTGCCAGCGCCTGTTGGCGGGCGGGGGGCGGCAGGGGCTGGCAGGCGGTGACGACGGGCAGGGTGGTGAGGTCGCTGTCATCGACCAGCGTATTGGCGGGTTGGCGGGTGATGCCGGGGTGTCCTGGCAGGTCGACCGCATTGGCGATGAGGGTGGCGGCGACGTCGGCGGCGGCTGCGCTGTGGGCGAGGACGGTGACGCTGTCGGCGATGCCGAGGCTGAGGCTGCGTCCGTGGCGTCCGCTGGTGGCGATGCCCCGGATGGCGTCGCTGGCTGTGAGGGAGAGGGTGCCGAGGGGGCGGCCCATGTGGTCCTGCATGGCGGCTGTGAACGTCTGGTTTGCGGCGAGGTGGATGGCGCTGTCGCCGCCATTGTTGACGTAGGCCTTGGTCAGGGCGGGGGTGGCGGCGCACATGGCGTGCAGCACCGTATCGGCCACGGCCCCTGCCACGGCGGCCATGCGGGTGACATAGGTTTCGCCCCCCAGCAGCCCTGTCCAGATCAGCCCGGCGGCGGGCAGCACCGCGTCATGCATGGTCTGGGCGATGCGGTTGGAGGTGCCCTCCGCTGTGGTGTCGGGCGGGCGTGGGGTGTCGGGTGTGACGGGCTGTTTCAGCGCCTCCAGCAGGGGCATCAGCTCTGTCAGGACGGTGGCAAATCGGGTCTGCGCGGCGGCAAAGGCCTGATCGCGGTGTTCGGGTCTTGGCCCCTGGGCGCCGATCACCAGGTCGATGGGTCCGTGCTGCAGGTGCAGCCGGTTGCCATCGGGCAGGATCTGCGCCTGGGGCTGCATCACGCGCTGTCCTGTCCTTTTCTGCCCCAGGCGTAATGCGCTGGAGCGAGCGGGTCATGGGCGCGGGTGTTGGGCTCGACCTTGCGCAAGTCGGTGGTTGAGACCTCGGTGACGGGTTTGATGGCGCTCATATGGCCGCCCAGGGCCGCGTAGTCGCTGACGCGCAGGGTGAATTCGATGGGTGCGACAAGGGCCGGGGTGGGCACGTAGCCGAAAGAGGATGTGGGCATGTCCAGCACATCGACCATGACGGTGATGCCGCCTCCGGGCCAGACGTAGGCCTCGGCCCCGCCGCAGGAGACCTGGGTCAGCGATTCCTTGACCGAGCGGGTGAGGCGGACCGGGTTTTCGGTCACGCCGGCGCGCAGCGATCCGCCTGCGCCGCCCATGAAGAGCACCGAGCAGACCGAGGGTTCGCAGTTTTCCGCGATGAGGTTGGCGGAGGCCAGCAGTGCTGGCGGGATCGGGGCGGGCTGTGGCACCAGGTCGGCGTCGAGTTCGAAATAGGCGTATTGCTCGCCCGTGGTAGAGACCATGAGCAGGCGCAGCCCGGCCCAGGCCTTTTTGGGGTTGAAGGGCCCGAGGATGGTGAGCGGGTCTTCGATATTGGTGCCGCCCCAGCCGGTGCCGGGGTCTGCGACCTGAAAATATCGGCCCGGGGTCGAGCGGCGGCCCTTGATCTTGATGCCGGTCGGGGGCACGTCGAGCTGTTTGCCGGCCTCGTGTTCAGAAAGCACGCCGGTGATATGGTCGTCGACCACCACCACGTCATCCGCGTGGTCGAGCCATTGTTTTGCGAACATGCCAATCGCGGCCGAGCCGCAGCCGACGCGCATCAGGCGCTCTTCTTCGCCGTTGATGATGGGGGGCTTGCCGGCCTCGACGCAGAGGGTTGTGAGGTGGTCGCCTTCGCCGATCTCCATCTGGACCGGGTTGCGGTTGCACAGTTGCATGAGGGCGTCGCAGGTGACGCGGCCTTCTTTCTTGGAGCCGCCGGTCAGATGTTCGACGCCGCCCAGCGAGAGCATCTTGGAGCCGTATTCGGTGGTCATCACATGGCCGATGGGTTCGCCGTCGACGCGTACCACGTCACGTTCGTGGCCGATGTGACGGTCGGTGTCGATTTTGACCTTCACGCCGCAGTAGCTGAAGATGCCTTCGGTGACGACGGTGACCATGTCGATGCCGTCGATTTCCTGGCTGACGATGAAGGGGGCGGGTTTGTAATCGGGGTAGGTGGTGCCCGCGCCGACGGCGGTGACAAAGGGGCGTCCGACGATGTCTCCGTCCCAGTCGGGGCCGAGGAAGGGCACCAGTTTCTGGTCAGAGTTTTCGATGATGGTGAGCGCGTCCAGGCGGACCAGGTCGCCGTCGTGGTTGGCATAGCGGTCGCAGGCGCCGGATTTGCCCTCGGCGATATAGCACATCACAGGGCAGGCATCGCAGCGGATCTTTTCGGGTTTGTTGGGGCTGCCGTCCATCAGAGGTTCGCCTTTTTGATTTCGGCCTGCACGCGGGAGGGCGTGGCGGGGACCTGGGTGATGCGGATGCCGGCGGCCCGAGCGATGGCGTTGAGGATGGCCGGGGCGCTGGGGATCAGGACATGTTCGCCGAGGCCTTTGGCGCCATGGGGGCCGTGGGCGTCGGGGACCTCGACGATGAGGGTTTCGATCGGGGGGACGTCGCCGATGGTGGGGATCAGGTAGTCATGCAGGTTTTCGGTGCGCCCGGGGATGTATTCCTCCATCAGGGCGAGGCCGAGGCCCTGGGCGATGCCGCCGTCGATCTGGCCCTGGACGAGGATCGGGTTGATGGCCTGGCCCACGTCATGGGCGGCGACAAACTTGAGCGGGGTGACGGTGCCCAGCCGGGTGTCGACCTGGACGGTGCACAATTGGGCCGCATAGCCGAACTGGGCGTAGGGGATGCCCTGGCCGTTGGCGTCCAGCGGTTTGGTTGGGGGGTCGTAGGTTTCGCTGGCGCTGAGCACATAGCCTTCGGCGTCTTCGGGCAGGGTGGAAAGGTCGAGCACTTGGGTGCCGGCGGCGTCGCGGGCCGAGACCTGGCCGGGTTCGAACGTGAGGGCCGCGTCGGGGGCGATGTTGAGGCGCTCGATAATGGCGGCGCGCAGGGCCAGCCCCGAGAGGTGGGCGGCGTTGCCGGAGATGAAGGTCTGGCGGGAGGCCGAGGTTTTGCCGGCGTCCGGGGTGACGTCTGTGTCGCCGCTGAGGCGGTGGATCTTACGGGTCGGGACGCCGAGGGCGGCGGCAAAGATCTGGGTGATGGCGGTGTTGGAGCCCTGGCCGATGTCCGTTGCGCCCTGGTGCAGGACCACGGTGCCATCGGCGCGCAGACCGGATTTGATGGTGGAGGGGTTGGAGATGGAGGTATTGCCGCAGCCGTACCAGCCCGAGGCGATGCCGACGCCGCGTTTGAGGCCTTTGGCGATATTGGCCGGGTCGGCGTTGAAGCTGTTTGCGGCGGCGCGTTCGCTGTCCCAGGCCGGGCGCAGGGCGGTCAGGCAGGGTTTGATGCCGACGCCCTGGTCAAAGATCTGGCCGCAGACGGTTGGGGTGCCATTGTCCAGCGCGTTGAGCAGGCGCAGGTCGAGAGGGTCCATCCCGAGCCGGTCTGCGAGCACGTCCAGCAGGCTTTCCTGTGCGATGGCCGATTGGGGCACGCCAAAGCCGCGGAAGGCACCGGAGGGCGGGTTGTTGGTATAGATGCCGGTGGCCTGGGCGTGGTAGTCGGCGATGCAATAGGGCCCCGAGGCATGGACCGGAACGCGGTTGGCCACGGTTGGTCCCCAACTGGCGTAAGCGCCAGTGTTGAACAGCCCGTCAAAGCGAAAGCCTGACAGGCGGCCATCTTTGGTGGCGCCGATTTTCAGGGTGATATCAGAGGGGTGGCGTTTGGTCGTGGACTGCATGGACTCGGTCCGCGAGTAGCACAGGCGCACCGGCTGGCCGGTCTTGAGCGCGGCGATGGCCAGGTAGGGTTGCACAGAGACGTCGAGTTTGGAGCCGAAGCCGCCGCCGACCCCGGTTGGGATGACGCGGATTTTCGTGCGGTCCATGCCCAGCACCTGTTCCAGCGTGTCCAGGTCCATGACCGGGGCCTGGGTGCAGGCGGAAACCTCGATCCGGCCGTTGTGCATCCGGGCAAAGCCGGCCTCGGGTTCGATATAGGCGTGTTCGACGAAACCGGTCTGGAAGGTGCCTTCGACGACGATGTCGGCGCGGGCGAGGGCGGCGTCTGCGTCGCCTGTGGAGACGAGGCCGCCGCACATGACGTTGGCCTCGTGCCCGTCGTGGAGCAGGGCGGTATCGGGGTGTTGGGCGGTTTGGATGTCGCTGGCGGCGGGGCGCTCTTGCCAGGTGATGGGGAAGTGGTCGGGCGCGAAGGTGGTGGCGGCCTCGGGGGTGAGGACGACGGCGGCGACGGCTTCGCCACGAAAACGGGTTTCGTCCTCGGCAAAAACGGGTTGGTCGATGAAGCCGGGGATCACGCCGTGGCGGTTGAGGCCGGGGACATCAGCGGCGGTGAGGATCGCGACGAGGCCGGGGGTGGCGGCCTGGAAGGCGGGCAGGTCACCCAAGGTGAAGCCGGCGCGGGCGAAGGGCGAGCGGATCAGGATGATTTCGAGCGTGCCGGCGGGGGCGACGTCATCGCCGAAGGCCTCGGTTCCGGCGACTTTTTCGCGCCCGTCGAGCCGGGGGATCGGGGCGCCGATGGTGTTGGTTTCGCTGGTGGCATCGGGGGCGGTCTGTGCCATGGGTGGCAGGCCGACGACGGCGTCGATGATCTTGCGATAGCCGGTGCAGCGGCAGAGCACGCCGCTGAGGGCGATTTCCACCTGATCGGCTGTGGGGGTGGGGGTGTCGCGCAGGAGGGCGGTGGCCGCGACCATCATGCCGGGGGTGCAGATGCCGCATTGGGCAGCGCCATGGGCGAGGAAGCGGTCGGCCAGGGATTGGGTCAGCGGGTCATTGGCATAGAGGCCGCCGAGGGTTTCGACCCGTTTGCCGTCCACCTGATGGGTGGGGGTCAGGCAGGCGCAGACCGGGGCGCCGTCGACCAGCACGGTACAGGCGCCGCAATCGCCGGCATTGCAGCCGATCTTGACGTCGCGGGCGTCAAACTGGCTGCGCAGGGTTTCGGACAGGCGTTCGCCCGGGCGGGGGGTGGCGGTGACCTGTTGGTTGTCCAGTTGAAAGCGCAGGTTGGGGATATTGGCCGGGCTGTTCATGAGGCGGCCTTTCTGATGGCGCGGGCACAGAGTTCGATGGCGGCGTCCTGTCGGTATTCGGCGCTGCCGCGGACGTCGGTGATCGGTTGCAGGGGGGTCATCAAATCGGGGGTGATGACGGCGCTGTCGGGGGGCTGGCCGATCAGCGCGGCTTCGAGCTGTGGCAGGCGCTGGGCGACGGCCGAGCAGGCCCCGGCGGCGACGCGGGCCTGGGCGATATTGCCCTGTGCGTCGCATTGGACCAGCGCCGCGACCATGGCGATCGAGATGACAAGGTGGCGGCGGCTGCCGAGTTTTTCAAAGGCTGATCCGGCGTCCTGTGGCGGGGTTGGCACGAAGAGTCCGGTCACCAGCTCTCCTGGGGCCAAAGCGGTGTGGCGCACGCCGAGGATGAAGTCTGACAGGGGCAGGTCGCGCTGGCTGCCATCCGCGCCGGCCAGCAGGACGCGGGCGTCCAGGGTGAGCAGCGGGGGCACGCCATCGGCGGCGGGAGAGGCGTTGCAGATATTGCCTGCCACGGTGCCGGCGTTCTGGATTTGCGGGCTGCCGACCTGGGTGGCGGCGGATTTGAGCCCGTCAAAGGCGGCGGGCAGCTGGGCCCGTGCGATTTGGGTCCAGGTGACGGCGGCGCCGATCCTGAGGCCGGTTGGCGTTGGGGTGAGGCTGCGAAAGCCTTCGATCCGAGTGACGTCCATCAGCTGGGTTGGGGTCTGGCCCTGGCCGCAGGCGGGATAGACATCTGTGCCCCCCGCAATCACCACTGCGCCGGTTTGGTTGAGGATGTTCAGGGCAGTGCCCAGGTCAGATGGAGCGTGATAGGCCAAAACCGCTGTCCTTTCGTTTGTGTGCTAATGATATGACCGAAGGTTTCGACCTGTCAATATCAACGAACCGCGGTTTGGCTGTGCGCCAGAGGTTTTGCGGTGGATGATTTGAAAACGGGCGTTTGAGCCGGGTTGGGAAAGGGGTTTGTACTTTGGCCGTGACGGGGTATTTCATGGCCCGCGTGTTTTGTGCAAGGGACGGTGCGGGGCGGTTTGGATCTGGGTCATTGGCCGGTTGTGTGCCTGTCTCGGGCTAGGAAAAGAAAGAGATGAGATGATCCTGTGTTGCGGTGAGGCGTTGATTGACATGATCCCGGTGAGCGGGGCGGACGGGGCGATGGCGTTTGAGCCGCATACCGGGGGGGCGGTGTTCAACACCTCGATTGCCCTGGGGCGTCTGGGGGTCGAGGCCGGTTTGATGACGGGGATGTCCTCGGATCTGTTTGGTCGTCAACTGATGCAGGCTCTGGCCGAGAGCCATGTGGATGTGCGCTATGTCATGCGGTCGGATCGTCCGAGCACGCTGGCCTTTGTGGAATTGACGGATGGTCATGCGGAATATGCGTTTTTCGATGAAAATTCGGCCGGACGGATGGTGCGGCTGGAGGATATGCCTGCTTTGGCCGCGCCAGAGGCGGATGGCGGCGTTGCGGCGTTGTTTCTGGGGGGGATCAGCCTGACTTCGGAGCCATCCGGCGCGGCCTATGCGGCCTTGCTGGCGCGGGAGGGGGCGGACCGGGCGGTGATGATGGATCCGAATATCCGGGCCGGTTTCATCACGGATGAGGCGGAGTATCGGGCGCGTCTGTCAGAGATGATGGCGCAGGTTGATATGGTGAAAGTGTCGGATGAGGATCTGGGCTGGCTCGGCCCGGTTGCGGGTAGTGGGGCGCCCGGGACAGGGGATTTGGCGGATCTGGCGAGGGGGATTTTGGATCTGGGCCCGGCGATTGTGATCGTGACGCGGGGCGGTGACGGGGCTGTTGGCTATATGGCCGGGGGCGCGGAGGTGTCGGTTCCGGCGCGTCGTGTCGAAGTTGTGGATACGGTGGGCGCGGGTGATTCCTATAATGCCGGGGTGATGGCGCATTTGCAGCGGCGGGGAGTGTTGACCAAGGCCGGGCTGCGCGGTTTGTCGGTTGCGGCGCTGGAAGAGGCGATGGGCTATGGCGCGCAGGTGGCGGCGGTGACTGTGTCGCGCCAGGGGGCCAATCCGCCCTGGGCGGAGATGCTGGAGGGCTGATGCTTTTGCCGCGCGGCTGGGGCTAACCGGCGGCGGCGGGGTGATCTGGCGCAGGCTTCGGCGCGGGGGCGGTGTCATCCTGGCGCATGTCCTGACCGATCCGAAGCATGAACTGGCGCAGCAGGCGGGCCTCGGTGTCGTAGGTGAGCTGTTGCTTGGTGATCAGGTTTTCCTGGAGGATCGGGACCGGGTAGGGCGGTTTGAGGAAGACCAGCTGGGGGTTGGATTGGAAATGGGGCACGAGTCGTTTGTGGATCGTGGCGATGTTGCGGGTTCCGGCGATGAAATGGGGCAGGACCGCAAAGCTGGGCAGCGCGGCGACGACGCGGACGTTGAGGCCCTGATCGACCAGCCAGCGTTCAAAGTGGCTGTTGCCGTTTTCGAGGTAGAAATTGGTGGTGACATGGGGAGCGTCGCGGAAGGCCTGTTGTGTCAGCCCGTCGGTGAGCAGCGGATTGTCGCGTGCCACGGCGCATAGGAAGCTGTCGGAAAAGAGCGGGTGGAGTTCGTCGATCTGGCCGAGATCGTCGGTGGCAAATCCGGGGCCGATCATGAAGTCGATGGCGCCACGGTGGAAGCGGCGGACCGTGTTGTCGGTGAAGGGCAGCACGACGATGGAGATGCCCGGGGCCGCCTCGGCGAGCTGGCGGACCAGTTTGGACAGGTAGACCACGGCGACATAGTCCGAGGCGATGATGGAAAAGCGGCGGTGCAGGTTGGCCAGTTCGGAGCGGGCGCGCATCCGGGCCAAACCGCGCAGGCGCGCGATGATGTCGGGCACCTCGTCCTGGAGGTTGCGGCCAAAGGGGGTCGGGACCATCTGCTGGCCGTCGAAATAGAGCAGCTCATCGTCGTAATGCTGGCGCGCGCGTTTGAGCGCGGCGCTGAGCGCGGATTGCGTCAGGTTGAGTTCTCGGGCGGCGGCGGTGACGCTTTTGTTGCGCATCAAGGCGTCGATGGCCACCAGCAGGTTCAGGTCGAGGCGTTCCAAATGCATGGGTCATTTATTTCATTAATGCCGGATAGATGAAACATTAATTTCATGACTTTGGAAAAGCGTCTTACAGTGCACAGGATGGATAAGCTGACCCGACTCGGGGTGGGCATGGTCACGTTTGGGAGGACGACATGAAATTTTGTATGGCAGGGGCCCTGGCGCTCTGTTTGGGTGCGGGCGTTGCGGCGGCTGATACGATCAATGTGACGATCACCACCGGGCACCCTCCGGTCTTTCGCTGGGTGAAGCAGTTTCCGCAGGCGTTTATTCCGACGCTGGAGACAGAGCTGGAGGGGTTGGGCCACAGTTTGCAGGTCTCGGAGCAATATGGCGGGGCGATTGCCGGGGTCGGAGAAGAGCTGGAGGCGGTTGAGGCTGGTTTGGCGGAGATCGGTGTGTGTTCGTCTCTGTTCGATCCGGCCAAGCTGGCGGTGCAGAATGTGACCTATTACACGCCGTTTGTGAGCGCAGATGTGAACCTGGTGACAGAGGTTCTGGATGGTTTGCACCGCAATGATCCGCGCATGTTGGAGGCCTATACCGAAAACAACGTGGTCTATGTGGGCGGGCCGACGGCGATTGACGATTATTTGCTGATGACAAATTTCCCGATCAATTCGCTGGCGGATCTGGAGGGCAAGAAGATTGCCGCCCCCGGGCCTGCGATCAACTGGCTGTCGGGCACGGGGGCTGTTGGGGTGCAGGGCAATCTGACCACCTATTACAACGAGTTGCAGACCGGTGTTTATGATGGGGTGATCGTTTTCGCCTCGGCCGCGTTTCCGGGCAAATTGTATGAGGTTGCGCCCTATGTGACGCAGATGGGGCTGGGCGCGCAGTTTGCGGGCTCGATCTGTGCCAATATGGATTGGTGGGATGGATTGTCAGCCGAGACGCAGGCGGCGTTTGTGACGGCGGCGAATGCGGCGGAGTCGTGGTATCTGGATGATCTGGACGGGTTTGTGGCCCTGGCCTATTCCAAGATGGAAGAAGGCGGCGCCAAGGTCACCAAGGCCAGCGACGAGATGCGGATGCAATGGGCCTCGGGGATGGACAACTTCACCCAGGAGTGGGCCAAGTCGCTGGATGAGCAGGGCCGTCACGGCACGGCTATTCTGACGGCTTATATGGATGCCATGCGCTCGGCCGGGGCAACGCCTCTGCGGGACTGGGATAAAGAGTAACAGCGTGAAGCCTGCTGTTTCATTTCTGCGTGGCCTGGATTGGGCCACGCAGGCTGCGAATATCACCGGCACGTTGCTGATTGTCGGGCTGGTGGTGATTATCAGTGTCGACATCATCGGGCGCGAGCTGTTTGGGGCGCCTTTGCCGGGGGTGCCCGAGATGGTGTCTCTGTCCATTGTGGCGATTGTGTTTTTGCAGGTGCCGCAGGCCTTGCGGTCGGGGCGGTTGACCCGGTCGGATGCGATGCTGAACACCTGGCACGCGCGCCGCCCGTGGTTGGCGAATGCGCTGGAGATTTTGTGGGATATGCTGGGGATCGTGGTGCTATGTGCGATTTTATATGCCCATTGGCCGATGTTGGTGCGCGCCATCGAGCGGAGTGATTTTGTCGGTGCGGTTGGCAATTTCACGCTGCCGACCTGGCCGGCCAAGCTGATGATCCTGATTGGTGCCAGTTTGCTGGCGCTGCAATTCCTGGCGCGCATTGTGCGGCGGCTGATGGGGTGGCCGGTTACATGACAAGTTTTGCAATCGGGGTCGTCAGCCTGTTGGCGATGGGCGTTTTGGTGCTGGGTGGTCTCTATGTGCCGATTGCGCTGATCCTGTGTTCCTTTGTCGGGTTGTGGGCGATCAAAGGGTCGGCCCTGTTGGCGGCAAAGATGTTGGGATTGGCCGCCAATGACGCCATTTCCAGCTATTTCTTTGGCGTTGTGCCGGTGTTTGTTCTGATGGGGTTTCTGGTGTCGGAATCCGGGATGGGCCGGGATTCATTTGATGTGGCCAATGCGATGTTCCGGCGGATCAAGGGCGGATTGGGGGTGAGCACGATTGCCGCCAATACGATCTTTGCGGCGATTACCGGGATCTCGATTGCCTCGGCGGCGGTGTTTACCAAGATCGCGGTGCCCGAGCTGCGCCGGCATGGGTATACGGACCGGTTCGCGGTGGGCGTGGTGGCCGGGAGCTCGGTTCTGGGGATGCTGATCCCGCCGAGTTTGTTGCTGATCCTTTATGGGCTGCTGACCGAGCAGTCGATCGGGGCGTTGTTTCTGGCCGGGTTGGGGCCGGGATTGGTGCTGGCGGTGTTGTTCGGGGTTGGCACAATAGGCATGGCGGTGTTTACGCCCGGTTTTGTCGGCCAGTCGCTGGGGGCCGGGCAGGAGGATATGTCAGCCGCGCAGGTGCTGTCCAAAGGGCTGCCGATTGCGGCGCTGGTCGGGCTGGTTCTGGGGGGATTATACGGCGGGTTGTTCACCCCGGTCGAGGCCGGCGCGGTGGGCACGGTGGGCGCGCTGGTGATCGGAGTGGCCAAGCGGCGGTTGAGCTGGGCCGCGCTGTGGCGGGTTCTGGTAGAGACCGGGATGATCACGGCGGCGATTTCATTCCTGATCATTGCGGCGCAGATGTATTCGCGGATGCTGGCGTTTTCCGGTTTGCCGTCGGGGTTCGGAGAGCTGGTGGCCGGGGCGAACATCGGACTGATTGGTCTGGTGGTGTTGTATTGTACGGTGGTGATCCTGTTCGGGATGATCCTGGACAGCAGCTCGATCATGTTGATCCTGGTGCCGCTGATGTTGCCGGTGATGACGGATTTGCAGGTGGATCTGGTCTGGTTCGGGATCGTCACGGTGATTGCGGTCGAGATCGGGTTACTGACGCCGCCGTTTGGGATCTCGGTCTATGTGATCAAGGCGTCTTTGGATGACCCGTCGATCACCCTGAAGGATATTTTTATCGGTGCGGCGCCCTATGCGTTGATGATGCTGATTTGTCTGGCTCTGGTCATTGCCTTTCCGGTGATTGCCACGGGTTTATTGTAGTCTAAGCGACCGGAGTTGCGCATGAAACTTGTCGATCTTGCCCGTCCTCTAGAGAATACGACCTATGCTGATCCGCCGGGATTGGGGCCTCAGATTGCCTATATGGCCCATGACGATACGGCGGAGCAGTTGTTGGCGTTTTTCCCGAGTGTTGCGCGCGATCAGCTGCCTGGTGGCGAGGGCTGGGCCGTGGAGTCTGTGCAATTGTCGACCCACAATGGCACCCATCTGGACGCGCCGTATCATTACCATTCGACCATGGATAATGGCGCGCGGGCGATCACCATTGATGAGGTGCCTTTGGAGTGGTGCTGGGGGCCTGGGGTCAAGCTGGATTTTCGTCATTTGGAGGACGGATATGTGGCGACGGCCAAGGATGTCGAGGCCGAGCTGGAGCGGATCGGGCATACGCTGAAAGAGGGCGATATCGTGTTGGTGAACACGGCTGCCGGGGCGGCCTATGGGACGCCGGAATATGTGGCGACGGGCTGTGGCATGGGGCGCGAGGCGACGCTGTATCTGACCGAGCGCGGCGTGCGGGTGACGGGCACGGATGCCTGGAGTTGGGATGCGCCGTTCATCCATACCGCTGCGCGGGTGGCCGAGACGGGCAATGCGGATCTGATCTGGGAGGGGCATCGGGCGAGCATGGTGCGGGCCTATTGCCATATTGAGAAGCTGGCGCAGCTGGAGCAGCTGCCCTCGACCGGGTTCGAGGTGATGTGTTTCCCTGTCAAGATCAAGGCGGCGAGTGCCGGTTGGTGTCGCCCTGTGGCGGTGATCCGGGATTGAGGGTTTGGTGCGAAAGGACGCAACATGACTGAGATTGTCACCCGCACGCCCCATCGGGCGCTGGTTTCCATGCCAGCGCCAGAGCGCCCGCGGATCCGGCCCGGAGAGCCGATTTGTTTTGCCTATGATGTGATGGCGGAACCGGGGCCGGGGCAGAGCAAGCGCGGCGTGATCCTGAGCCCCCGGCCAGATTACAGCAGCTGGGAGGTTCTGTGTGACGAGGGCACGGGCATGGGCGGTGACGATGCGGCGCCTTCGCCTTTGGGGTATCTGATCATGGGGGTGGCGTTTTGTTTGCTGACCCATATCCAGGGATATCTGCACAAGGCACCGATGAAGATTGATCGGATCCGGGTCGAGATCCGGTCTGAATATGCGACCTTGCCTGCCGATCCGCAGGCCGGGATGCAGGGGCAGGGCCGGTGTGATGCCTATACCTGTCATGTGTTGATTGACAGCGAGGAGCCGGAGAGCGCCTTGCAGGATCTGGTCGCGGTTTGTCGGGATGCCTGTATGGCGATCGCGACCGTGGCCAATGCGATACCGACAACGACCCGGGTCTTGATCAACGGGGCGCAAGACGGCGTTGCCGTTTGAGGGGCCATCGGGCGGGTGTTTGAGAGTTGAGGCGTTGGGACAGGAAAGGCCGATAGATGAAGTTTTTGACGATAGATGATGGCACTGCGGATGGGCGGGTGCATTTGGTTTCCCGCAACGGGCAGCGGGTTGTGCCGCTGGATCATGTGCGCACGTTGCAGGAGGCATTGGAGGTCTGGGACGACCATGTGGCCCATTGGCAGGCGCAGTCCGATCAGTTGAACGCGCAGCCGGATGCGGGCGCGCCCTATGTCCCCGAGGCGGCGCTGGCGCCTTTGCCACGGGCCTGGCAGTGGCTGGACGGCTCTGCGTTTGCGACCCATATGTCCTTGATGCAGAAGGCCTGGAACCTGCCTGAGCAGGGTTTGCCAAAGCGTCCGTTGATGTATCAGGGGCTGTCGAACCAGTTCTTGCCGCCGGTGGGCACGGCCCGGTTCCCGACCGATGAGGACGGGATTGATTTTGAGGGCGAATATGGTGTGATCACCGGCCCGGTGGCGATGGGGACGACGGCAGAGCAGGCCGGGTCGCAGATTCGTCTGGTGGTGTTGATCAACGACTGGAGCCTGCGCGGGCTGGGACCGGCTGAGATGGCCACAGGGTTTGGCTGGCTTCAGTGCAAGCCGGCCTGTGGTATTGCGCCTTTTGCGGTGACACCGGACGAGCTGGGCCAGGGGTGGCGGGACCATCGGGTGTGTCTGCCGTTGCAGATCGAGTTGAACGCAGAGCTGTTTGGTCAGGCGAATGGTGATCAGATGGCCTTTGGGTTTAACGATCTAATTGCCCATGCCGCCTATTCGCGGGATTTGCCGGCGGGGACGATCCTGGGATCTGGCACGGTTGCGAATGCGGAATATGCCACGGTGGGCTCTAGCTGTATTGCCGAGCGGCGGGCGATTGAGCAGATCGCCTCTGGGGCCGGCAAGACGCCGTTTCTGACGCAGGACGATCATGTGGTGATGTGGGCGGTGGATGCGGATGAGGTGAGCGTGTTTGGCCGGATTGACCAGCGCGTGGTGACCGGGCTGGCCTCTTGAACGCGCGCGGACCCTGGGCCGATTGCGGGATGGACGCAAGGTAACGATTATCAAAGTGTTCCCGGCTGGTTAGCCTGAATTGTGAGACCCGGTTTTGCGCAAAGCAGGGCCGGGTCGGCAATGCGCGGGGAGGCCATGGCCCAAATTCTCAGTACGATATCGACGCAATCGGAGGCGTTTCAGGCGAACCGGTTGGGGATGCTGGATCTGTTGGAGCAGATCGAGCGGATTGAAGGGCGCACGCGTGCGGCCTCGGAGCGGTCGCGGGGGCGGTTTGAGAAACGCCACCAGTTGTTGCCGCGCGATCGGGTGGCCTTGCTGCTGGATCCGGGGCGGCCGTTTATTGAATTGTCCAAACTGGCGGGGTTCGGGTTGGATGTGCCGGACCCGGAGAAATCGGTGCCCGGCGGCGGGGTGATTGCCGGGATCGGCTATGTGTCGGGGGTGCGCTGTATGGTGAGCGCGTCGGATTCCGGCATTGCCGCCGGGGCGATGCAGCCGATGGGGCTGGACAAACAGTTGCGGGTTCAGGAAATCGCGCTGGAAAACAAGCTGCCTTATGTGCAGTTGGTCGAAAGCGCCGGGGCCAACCTGATGGCGTATCAGGTTGAGGATTTTGTGCGCGGGGGCAATCTGTTTCGCAATCTGGCGCGTATGTCAGCGGCGGGGTTGCCGGTGGTGACGGTGACGCATGGCAGCTCGACCGCCGGGGGGGCCTATCAGACGGGTCTGTCGGATTACATCATCATGGTGCGCGGGCGCACCCGGGCGTTTCTGGCCGGGCCGCCGCTGTTGAAGGCGGCGACCGGAGAGATTGCGCAGGAGGAAGAGCTGGGCGGGGCCGAGATGCATACCGGCGTGTCGGGGCTGGGCGATTATCTGGCCGAGGATGACCGCGAGGCGCTGGCTCTGGCGCGGGGGATTTTGGGCAATATCGACTGGAACGGGTCCGATGCGGCGGGCGGCGGTTGCGGGCCGGGACGTGATTTTGAGCCGCCGGCCTATGATTGTGAGGATCTGTTGGGGCTGATGCCTAGGGATCATCGTCAGCCGGTGGATATGAAAGAGGTGATTGCGCGGCTTGTGGATGGCTCGGATTTTGCCGAGTTCGGGGCGCGTTATGGCAGTGCGACGGTCTGTGGCACGGCGCGGATTGCGGGCTGGCCGATTGGGATTATCACCAACAACGGGCCGATTGATCCGGCTGGGGCGACCAAGGCCACGCATTTCATTCAGGCCTGTTGTCAGGCCGGAACGCCGCTGTTGTATCTGAACAATACCACCGGGTTTCTGGTGGGGCGCAGTTACGAGGAGGCGGGCAGCATCAAGCATGGGTCCAAGATGATCCAGGCGGTGACGACGGCGACGGTGCCTCAGTTCACGATCTATTGTGGGGCCTCTTTCGGGGCGGGGAATTACGGGATGTGTGGCCGGGGATTTCACCCTCGGTTCTGTTTTTCCTGGCCCAATGCCAAGACGGCTGTGATGGGCGGCGAGCAGGCGGCGGGCACCATGGCGGTGGTGCAGGAGATGCGGGCGCAGCGGCTGGGGCAAGAGGTGGATCATGCGCAGCTGGAGGGGTTGAAGGCGAAGATCATCGAGAACTTTGATCGGCAGATGGATGCTTTGTACACCTCGGCGCGGGTATTGGATGATGGGGTGATCGACCCGCGCGATACGCGGGCGTTGATGATCGAGTTGATGGCGATTTCCCGGGACGGCGATGCGCGCGAGCCCAATGCGATTCAGTTTGGGGTGGCGCGGCCATGACTGTTGTAAAGGCGTTTCACAAGCTTCTGGTGGCCAATCGGGGTGAGATTGCGGTGCGTGTGATGCGCACGGCCCGAGAGATGGGGCTGCGCACGGTTGCGGTCTATTCCGAAGCGGATCACGACAGCGCGCATGTGCATTTGGCGGATCAGGCTGTCTGCATCGGTCCGGCGGCATCGGCGCAATCCTATCTGCGGGTTGAGGCGATCATCGAGGCGGCCCGACGGACCGGGGCGGATGCGGTGCATCCGGGCTATGGGTTTCTGGCCGAGAACCCGGCCTTGCCCCGGGCCTGTGCCGAGGCAGGGCTGGTGTTTGTTGGCCCGTCAGCCGAGGCGATGACGGTCATGGGCGACAAGGCCCGGGCCAAGGCGCGGATGATGGAGGCTGAGGTGCCCTGTGTGCCCGGTTTCGAGGGCGAGGATCAGAGCGAGGCGGCGCTGTTTGCGGCGGCGCAGGAGATCGGCTTTCCGGTGATGATCAAGGCGACGGCCGGTGGCGGTGGTCGGGGGATGCGGCTGGTGCAGGCGGCGGATGGCTTTGCGCAGGAGCTGGCCTCGGCCAAATCCGAGGCGCGTGGGGCTTTTGGGTCGGATACCGTGTTGCTGGAGAAGGCCATTTTGCGGCCGCGTCATGTGGAAATTCAGATCATGGCGGATACCCATGGCAATGTGATCCATCTGGGCGAGCGGGATTGCTCGGTCCAGCGGCGCCATCAGAAGGTGATCGAGGAGGCGCCGTCTCCGGCTGTGGATGCGGCGTTGCGGGCGCGGATGGGGCAGGCCTCGGTCCGGGCGGCGCAGGCGATTGGCTATGTCGGGGCGGGGACGTTTGAGTATCTGCTGGACGAGGCGGGCGCGTTTTACTTTATGGAGATGAACACGCGGTTGCAGGTGGAACATCCGGTGACCGAGGCGATCACGGGGCTGGATCTGGTGGCGTTGCAATTGCAGGTGGCGGGGGGCGCGGTTCTGCCGCTGGCTCAGGCGGATGTGCAGTTTCAGGGCCATGCGATCGAGGTGCGGTTATGTGCCGAGGACCCGGTGGCCGGGTTTATGCCTCAGGCCGGGGTGGTGACAGAGTGGGCGCCGGCGGATTTTCTGCGGGTGGATCATGCGTTGCGCGCGGGGGCAGAGGTGCCGCCCTATTACGATTCGATGGTGGCCAAGCTGGTGGCTCATGGGGCGACGCGGGAGGATGCGCGGCGCCAGTTGCTGGCCGGGCTGGAGCAGAGTGTGGTGATGGGGCTGCGCACCAACAAGGATTTCCTGGCGGATTGTCTGGCCCATCCCGGCTTTGCCGATGGGACGGCGACCACGGCGTTTGTGGGCGCGTATGGGGACAGCCTGTTGGCGGCGGACCCGGAGGCGCAGGCGCGGGCGGCGATGGTGGCGGCTGTTTTGATGCGGGCCGGGCCGGGCAATCGGTTGACCCATGGCTATCCGACGCCGATGCGTCTGGCGCGGGGCGAGGAAGTTTATCCGGTGATGGTGCAGGCGTTTCGGGACGGGCTGTGCCGGGCAGAGCTGGAGGGGCAGGCGCCGGTCGAGCTGCGTGTTCGCAGCGTTGCGGGGGGGCGGTACTCTGTCGAGTGGGACGGTGTGGCCGATACGCTGGCCTGTGTTGTGGACAGCGCAGCGGGCACCGTGACGGTGCAGCTGGAGGGGCGGTGTTTTGATTTTGTCGATCTGACCTTTCAGCCGGTTGTGGCGGCTGGGCCGGCGGGCGGCGATGGCAAGGTGCGCGCGACGATGAATGGCAGCGTGGTGTCCGTCGACATCGCGGTCGGAGATCGGGTCGAGGCCGGGCAGGCGCTGGTTGTGGTGGAGGCGATGAAGATGGAGCACGTTCACGCCAGTCCGGTCGCCGGTGTGGTTGAGGCGGTGCATGTGGCCGCCGGTCAGCAGGTCAGCCCCCATGCGGTGCTGGTGGAGATCCTGCCGGACGGTTAAGGCGGGCGTTATTGCCGCGCCTAGGATGCGCTCTGTCTGGCGCAGAATTCTGCGACCAGCGCGGCGAGGGCCGGGTTTGAGGCCAGCAGTGGCGCGGCCTGATCGGCGGGCATCCAGCGGCGGGTGCGGTGGCTTTCGGGCCAGTGTGCGCCGTGCAGTTCGGTTGTGACCTGCATCGGATAGACCGAGATGGTGCAGGTGGCGCCCCATTTTTCCTGTTGAAAGCTGGCGATGGCGGTTGGGGTGACGTGGCCTTTGATGCCGGCCTCTTCCTCGGCCTCCTTGGCGGCGGATTGGGTGGCGGAGAGCCCGGGTTCGTGGATGCCTTTGGGGATGACCCAATGGGTGCCTTTGCTGGAGCGGATGAGCAGGATTTCGAGCCCGTTCGCGCCCTGTCGGAAGGGGAGCACGGCGGATTGGGTGTAGTAATAGGCCGGACGGGGGCGGCGCTCGGTCGTGTTGGGGCTGGGATAGGTGGTGCCGGGGTAGGGGAAACCGGTGGGCAGATCCTGTGGCTGGATGATCTGGACCAGCTCGGCGCTGGCCGCGTCCCTGTCGGGCAGGCGCAGGTGGATCAAGGCCCCGGCGCGCAAGCGGGGCTGTTTCAGGGGCTGGCCGGTGAGGTGTCGGGTGAGGGTCAGCAGGCTGGTTTTGGGCCCAACGCAGAGCAGGGGTGCGTTGCCCTGTGGCGGGTCTGACAGCAGGGTGAGCAGGTCAGCGAGGTCGCGGGATTGGGCCTGGGCGCTGGGCGTGATCTGGCGCGTGGTGCGGCCTGCGGCCTTGAGCAGTTTTTCGGCGGTGACGATGGCGTGGGATTGGGGCGCGCAGAGCGTGCGGGCGGGCAGCAGCCCGTTTTCGGCCAGCCAGATCCCCATTTTCTGAGCGCCGCGTTTGCCTTTGTCCTTGAGCGGGCGCTGGCCGGTGGCGTCGGGCGGTTCGGATTTGGCGGTGCGCAGGAGCAGCAGGGTTCGGGGCATTGGGGGGCTCTCAGACGACGGAAAGCAGGGCGTCGCAGACGCGGGTGGGATCGTAGCGGTTGGGGTCGTCCGGTTTGCGCAGGTTCAGGGGCACGCATTGCACGGCAAAGGATTGGGTGACGCGTTGCATTTCGTCGGCGCTGGTGCTGGCGTCGTCACATAGCACAGCGGTCAGCAGGTCGGAGGGCGCGCACGCGGGGCCGGCATCGGCGCGCAGGGTCTCGATCAGGATTCTGACGCGATCATGGAGGTCGAGGCCCGGGCACTCGGGGTCGTGGCCGAGGCTGGGCACATAGACCTTGGGCACGGCGCGTTGGGCGATGGAGGCACCGGCCTCGCGCACCAGGAGGTTGGCGAGCACGGATGAATAGAAGCTGCCCGGCGGGTAGCAGATGAGGTCGGCCAGCGCGATTTGCTTGCGGTTGCGCTTGGGCAGTTTGACGGATTTGCGGGGGATGGGTTTGCCATCCTGAACAAAGAACAGTTCCTGGATGGGGGATTGGATCGGCGGTGTTTCCTTGCCCGTGAGCTGGCGTTGGCCATAGATGGTTGTGCCGTCGCTGAGGTGGGCGGCGATGTCGAGGTTGCGGTCGACGATGGCGCGCACGGTGCCCTGGACCGCGACCATTTTGGACATCAGGAACAGGACAGGTTCCAGCGCGTTGTCATTGGCAAGATAGCCGCCTGCGAGGATCAGATTGCCGAGGCTGGCCCCGGCGAAGGGGAAATCGCGGGGGCGTTTTTGCGAAAACACGCGCAGTTGGCTCACAATGAGGCTGCGCATGGGTTGGGCGATGGCCTGCATCAGGCGGTGTTCGCCAGAGAGGACGGTGTCGAATTCCTCGGCCAGTTGCTTTTGCTTGGCGGTTTTGGAGAAGCGGTAGGTGAAGAGGCGGTAGATGTCGGGCTGGCCCAGTTCGGATTCATCGGCGAGGGCCATCAGGCGGGAGCGCAGATCACCCACGGCGGGCATGTCGAAGGCCTGACGCAGGACCTGAGAGCTGCCGCCGCTGTCGAACGGGGTGATGAGGTGACAGGAGTTGTGGGTGTAGGATTTCAGCCTCTGGCTGATGTCATTGAGCGCGGATCCGCCGCTGAAGAACAGCAGGCGCGGGCCCAGATTGGGCAGGCTTTTGGCGCGGGCGATGCGCAAAGCGTCAGGAAACTGGACGTTTCGGGTGATTTTCAGGGCTTGCACGGGGCCGACTCGATCTGGGAAAGGGGTGTAATATTCTTGTTTTGCAAACTGTATATCACCGGATAGATGACACAACGACCGGGTTTGTCGCCGCGCTTTGCGGTGGTGGACCGGCGATTTTGAGGAAGGGCGCGCGGTGAGGCCTTGGGCCGGGCCGTGGGAATGGGTGATGTGGATGGAGATGAGCGCGGGATTGGATCGCTCTGTGGTGTGGGGCGTGAAATATGGTTGATCTGCCCCGGGCGGTGGAGGAAAACCTGCGCCTGCTCTGTGCCGAGCTGGACGGGCAACTGACTGTTTTGCAGGCGTATTTTCAGCACCCTGACACGGCGACGGCGCAGAAGGTGATGTTGCGGGCCGGGTATTCCTACAATTTGTGGAGCCGGGTGCAGACGGCGAGTTTACGCGCGCAGTCCCAAAAGAAGGGCAAGGGGCGGCATCGGTTGTTGTTGCAGAACAGTGCCCTTGTGGCGCGGCATCTGGAGCTGGTTGCCCGCATGGCGCGGCGCAGTCTGGAACATGCGGAGAAGGTGCGCCACACGGCGGTGCTGCGGCCTGAGGCCTATCCGAAGGTGATCAAGCGGGTGCGCGGCCACATTCGCGAAATTCTACCCGCGTTTGCGGCACCCGACAGTGCGCAGGCGATCCGCATCGGTCAGGGGCGGAATGCGACGGATGACCTGTATGACCGGCTGTTTCGCACGTACACGCGCGACATGGGCAAATCCAAACATACCGAAGAGCTGGCCCATGCTTTGCTGGCGGCGAATGAGGTCCATCGGATGGGCGATGCGTTGCAGGGGATCAGCGAAGCGATCGTTTCGGTCAATATCGGGCAATCGGTGCATTTCGAGCGGTTCTTTGCCTTGCAGAACATCCTGTCGGATGGCGATCTGGATGCCGAAACGCTGGAACTGGAGCCTTTGGCGGAGACGCGCTCGGGCAGTGCGATTTCGAGTGTGCGGGGGCGGTCGGAGAATGGTGATGATTTTTCGGCTGTGTTCAAGGATGGCGAGCTGGACAAGGTGCGCGAGGAGCGGGCCGGTGTGAAAAGCTGGCATTCGATCTATCCGGGGCTGGCGCCCAAGATCCTGTCGTACAAGAAAAGCGGGCAGTCGGCGGCCTTGCTGATCGAATATTTGCCCGGGGATACCTTTGAGAATGTGTTGCTGAACGAGAGTGACGCCATGTTGAAGGAAGCGCAGATGGCCCTGTCGCGGACCCTGCGGGATGTCTGGGTGCGGACGCGCAATGAAGAGCGCGCGGATATGGCGTCGATGGATCAACTGGCCCGGCGGATGAAGGATATCTGGCGGGTTCATCCAGAGTTCCGGTCGGGTGCGGGGCAGGTCGGGGCGCTGAGCCTGCCGGGGTTCGAGGAGCTGGTGGCGCGGGCGCGCAAGCGCGAGGCGCTGTTGCCGGCGCCGTTTTCGGTGCATATCCACGGCGATTTCAACCTGGACAATGTGATCTACGATCCGACCGAAAAACAGATCCATTTCATAGATTTGCATCGGTCGCGCTATATGGACTATGTGCAGGATGTGTCTGTGTTCATGGTGTCGAATTACCGGTTGCAGGTGCAGGACCCTCTGATCCGGCTGCGGGTGGCGTCGGTGGCCTCGGAGATTCATCGCATGGCGCGCAAGTTTGCGACGGCGCAGAAGGACCGGACGTTCGAGTATCGGCTGGCGCTGGGACTGGCGCGCTCTTTTGCGACATCAACGCGGTTTGTGTTGGACAATGCCCATGCGCAACGGATGTTCCGGCGTGCGCGGTATTTGTTGGAGATTGCCCTGGCGTGTCCGCCGGGGGCGGAACATCGGCTGAAATTGCCGGTTTTGGAGCTGTTTAATGACTGAGTTGCGGATTGGCGTGATTGGGATTCCGGGCAAGTGGTCGACCGAGGCCCTGGCGGATGCTGTGGAGGCGCGGACCGGGCATCGCCGGGTGATTGATATGGCGCGGGTGTCGTTGGATTGCGAGACGATGCAGCTGCTGCATGAGGGGGAGGATCTGTGCCAGTATGATGCCTTGGTGGTCAAGAAGATCAGCGAGATCTACAGCCCCGACGCGCTGGACCGGCTGGAGCTGTTGCGGGTGGCCGAGGCGCGCGGCGTGCGGGTGTTCAGCCCGCCGGTGTCGATCTTGCGGTTGATGGATCGGCTGGCGTGTACCGTGTCGCTGCGTATGGCTGGGGCGCCGATGCCCCCGACGGTGGTGACCGAAGACCCGCAGGTGGCGCGGGCGGCTGTGCGCCGGTTTGGCGGGGCGGTGTTCAAGCCGCTGTTTTCGACCAAGGCGCGCGGCATGATTCTGGTTGAGGATGGTCCGGAGGCCGATGCGGCGATTGTCGGTTTCGCGCAGGCAAACCCGGTGATGTATGTTCAGAAAAAGCTGGATCTGTCGGGGCAGGATCTGGGCATGGTGTTTCTGGATGGGGCTTATCTGTGCACTTACGCGCGGGTTTCGGGGGCGGACACCTGGAACACCACGATCCACAGCGGGGGCCGCTATGCCCCCTATGAACCCAGTGCCGAGTTGATAGAGATGGCGCGACAGGCGCAGGCGCCTTTCGGGTTGAGCTTTACCACCGTGGATGTGGCGCTGACCGATACCGGGCCGATTGTGTTTGAGGTTTCGGCCTTTGGCGGGTTTCGCGGGGTCAAGGAGGGCTGCGGTCTGGATGCTGCGGCGCTGGTTGCGGATATGGTGATCGGCAAGGTGGCGTCATGAGTCTGACCTGTGTGGCGGATGTGGTGGCGCAGCTGGATCGTGGGGCGGTGGCCTCGGCCGCGCCGCTGTGGTTGCAGGTTGGGCCTTATCGGCTGAAACTCTTGTGTGAGGGGCCTTTGCGCGAAGAGCTGCGGGTCTATTTCCACGAGGCGCTGGGCCGCGAAGGTTTGGCGGATGTGGTGGTCGAGGTTCTGGACGGTCAGGCGCTGACTGCGGATGTGCCGCCATGGGTGGAGTGGGCGCGCGAACCGGGCAAGACCGGGCGCAAGGATGCCATTCATGCGTTGAGCGACGGGCGGCTGGTGCATAAGCTGCGCACAGGGGTGACGTTCTTGCAATCGGAGGCGGCGGTGATTGCCTTTGGTCCCTGTGCCCAGCACCCCAATCAGGTGGTGAATTTCGTCAACACTCAGATCCTGAACATGGCGCAGCGGCAGGGTTGGCAGATGTGCCATGCGGCGGCGGTGACGGATGGGGCGCGGACATTGGCGATTGCGGGCCTGTCGGGGGGCGGCAAGTCGACCTCGGTGTTGCGGATGATGGATCTGCCTGCGCTGTCCTTTGTGACCAATGACCGGTTGCTGGTGCGCGCGGCGACGCCGTTTCCCGAGGCGCTGGGCATTCCCAAGGAGCCTCGGATCAATCCGGGCACGATCCTGCATAATGCGCGGCTGCATCCGATGCTGGGGGCAGAGCGTTTGGCGGCCTTGCGCGCGATGCCACAGGCGCAGCTGTGGCATTTGGAAGAGAAATACGACCTGATTGTCAGAGAGATTTATGGCTCCGGGCGGGTGCGCTATGGGGCGCCTCTGACGGATTTCTGGGTGCTGAACTGGCAGCGGGATACGCCGGAGGCCACGCGGATCGAACAGGTGGATCTGGCGCAGCGGCCCGATTTGCTGGGCGCGATCATGAAGAGCCCGGGCCCCTTTTATCAGGGGGCGGATGGTGTGTTTCTGAGCAATCATGGCGGGCCGGTTGCAGCGGATTACCTGTCGGCGCTGGCCGGGGTTCGGGTGTGCGAGGTTTCCGGGCGGGTGGATTTCGATGCCTTGATGCAGGCGGGTGGTGATCTGTTTGGCGGCGGGGCGGTCGGTTGACGCGGCGCTATGGCGCTCTGATCCGGCATGGGGCCTATGCGCAGCGTGTCGGGGTGCCTTCGGCGTTGCAGCCCTATGGCTTGACCGCTCAAGGAACAGAGCAGGCGCGGGCCTGTGGCGCGCAGATTGCGGCGCTGTTGCGCGAGACCGGCTGGGCGTTGGACCCGGTTGTGTGGTCGTCGCATCAATTGCGGGCCTGGCAGACGGCGCAGGGCGCTGTGGAGGTTCTGGCCGGGGCGGGTCATGAGGCGCGGGTCTGCGAAAGCGCGTCGCTGGCGGAGCGGTCGCTGGGCAGTGCGGCCAATCTGACGGTGGATGAGGTGGAGGAGGTTCTGCGGCTGGACCCTCGGTTCGAGGCGCCGCCCGTTGGGTGGAAATCGCTGAGTGAGTATCAGTTGCCGTTGCAGGGGGCAGAATCGCTGATGATGGCAGGGGCGCGGGTGGCGGCGCATCTGCGCGAGGTTCTGGCGAGCGCACCGCCAGAGGGGGCGGCAGAGGGGCAGCTGACGCTGTTTTTCGGGCATGGCGCGTCGTTTCGCCATGCGGCCAGCCACCTGGGGATTCTGGCGCGGGAGGAAATTGCCCGTGTGAGCATGTATCACGCCCGACCTTTAATAATCTGTTACGAAGGTGCGGATAGATGGGCCCGATTTAGCGGTGCCTGGAAGCAGCGCGGACAATCCGATCATGCAATGGATTAGAGGGCGGTGCTGGTGGTGGAGTTTGCGTCTGGGCGGTGGGCTCCGTCGGAATTGTTGCCGCCTGTCTTTGACGATCTGGCCGAACTGAGCGATCTGCCACGCGATTGTATCAGCTGGCCTTTGGATCAGGGGCATTCGGCGGAGGGTTCGGCTGCGAGCCTGGATCGGGTTCAGGTCAGCCTGCGGGCTGCGGCCTCGCATGGGCCATGGGAATGGCCGGATCGCCCGATTGTCTTTGTGTCGGATCCGCATGCGGATGCGGAAGGGTTTTTGCGGTCTTTGGTGGCGGCCGGGACGATCCGGCGGTTTGGGGCGGGTACGGATGCCTTTGCGCTGACCGCATTTGGGCGGCGGGCGCGGATCGTGATCGGTGGCGATTGTCTGGACAAGGGGCCGAGCAATCTGGATCTGTTGGATGCGATTGCGGCGCTGTTTGCGACAGGCGCGGATGTGCATCTGCTGGCGGGCAATCATGACCTGCGTCTGTTTGTGGCGCTGGTTGCCCTGGCCGGGCCGCGCACGGCGCTGAGCGAGCATCTGTTTGTGCGTATGGCGCGCAAGGCGATCCCTTTGCTGCGCGAGATCTGGGACCGCCATGATGTGGGCGCGATCCTGCATCGGGTGCCGGATGAGGCCGCGTGCCGGGCGGCGTTGTTTCCGGATGCGGATTGGCCCGAGCGGTTTGCGCAGGCGGCGGGTCCGCTTGGCGCGGCCTTGGTGGACCGGGAGTTGCAGAAGCTGGACGAGAAAACGCAAGGCCTGGAGGCGGCGATTGCGCGTGCGGGGCTGACGATGCGCCAGCTGTACGGGGCGGTGGAGGTGGCGCGGGATCTGTTCCTGTCACCGGGCGGCGCCTATCACTGGTTTTACCAGCGGATGAAGGTGGTGGAGCGGGTCGGCTCGATCCTGTTTGTGCATGCGGGCCTGTGTGACGAGATCAGTCATCTGTTGGTGGCGCAGGGCCCTGATGCGGTCAACAGCCGGTTTCTGAAGGATGCCCGGCGCGCGCCTTTTCGGTTTTACACCGGGCAGGTCGGCAATCTGGTGCGCACCAAATATCGCCTGTCGGACCGGGCGCTGACAGAGGCGGGTGTGCGGGCGCTGCATGGCTGGGGCATAAAGCTGGTGGTGCAGGGGCATGTGAACAACCACGCCGGGCAACGGTTGGTCAGCAAACGCGGGCTGTTGCATCTGGAGGGGGATGTGACGCTGGACCGGGCCTCGCGGAGCCTGGAGGGGCTATCGGGGATTGGCGCGGGTGCCACATTGATCTATCCCAGCGGGGACGTTGTGGGGCTGAGCGCGGATTATCCCAAGGCCAAGCATTTTCAGCCCGCGTCCTTTGCAATCTGAGGTGGGTGAGTATGGCACATTCTGACGGCAAATTCCTGCATGAATCCTTGCAGGACAAGAAGTCGGTCAAGGCGTTGCTGGATTCGCTGAGCAAGGCGATTGGCAAGGGTGAGGTTGTGTTGAGCGATGACCGGGAGGAGCTGACCCTGCCGCTGGACAGCCTGTTGAACCTGCGGATCAAGGCGGATCGGGCGGATGGCCGGTGTCGGGTGGATATCCGGCTGTCCTGGCAGGAGCGTGCGCCGGTTCTGGAAAAGAAGTCAGCTCCGAAAGTAACGTAATATCAGCCTATTGCGGCGCGATATTGGTGTGATGTCTGAGCTTTTGCCGCCCGCGGATTGCCCCCGCGTCGCCCCCGCATCGCCCCTGTCGGTCAGGTGAAGTCGATCTGGACTTTGAGCGCCTGCTGGCGGTCAGAGGCCAGGTTGAAGGCATCGTGCATCTGATCGAGCGGCAGGGTCGCGGTGATCAGCGGGGTCACATTCAGGCGGCCATTGCGCATCAGGTCGACCGCTGAGAAGAACTCTTCATGGAAGCGGAACGAGCCTTTGAACTGGAGCTCTTTGGCGGTCATGGCCTGCACGGGCAGTGTCATGTCGCCGCCCAGCCCCAGCTGCATCATGGTGGCTCCGGGGCGCATGGCGGGGATGGTGGAGGCGACCACCTGGGCGACGCCGGTGCATTCGAAGAGGATGTCGAAATGACCTTTGTCAGCGGTGTAGCTGTCCAGCGCCTCCGGGTCGGAGGCGACGTTATGGGTGCTGTCGGCGCCGATTTGGTGGGCCATGTTCAGGGTGAATTCGGTGATATCCGTGGCCACGATCTGGGCTGCGCCGGCGGCGCGGGCGACCAGCACGGCGAGCAGGCCAATGGGGCCGCACCCTGTCACCAGCACGCGTTTGCCCATCAGGTCTCCGGCGCGTTTGGCGGCGTGCAGGACGACGGAGAGGGGCTCGGCCATGGCGGCCTGACCGGGCGTCAGCCCATCGGCGACGGCGCATTGGCTGGCGTCTGCGACGAGCCATTCCTGAAAGGCGCCCTGGATGTGGGGAAAGGGCATGGCGGAGCCGTAGAACCGCATGTTGAGGCAGTGGTTCTGGCGGCCTTCGTGGCAATAGGCGCAGGTCTGGCAGGCGCGTGAGGGGGAGATGGCCACGAGCTGACCAGTTTTCAGTCCGGAGACATCCGGGCCGAGGGCGTGGATTGTGCCGGCGACTTCGTGGCCGAGGATCATCGGTTCTTTGAGGCGGACGGGACCAAAGCCGCCGTGGTTGTAATAGTGCAGGTCCGAGCCGCAGATGCCGCCTGCCTGGGTGCGGATGAGCACCTGTCCGGCGGCGGGTTCGGGGGTGGCGCGGGTTTCGATGCGCAGGTCCTTGGCGGCATGGGCGACGATGGCTTTCATGATCTGTCCTTGGCTCACGGGTCTGTGCAGGGCGGGCCTGCGCGGTCGGGTCCGGCTGTGGTTGACCGGATGTGTTTCGAATTTGGCTGATCCATGATGGGGGCGCGCGGGCCGCTTGTCTAGGTTGCGTCTGGGGGGATCGCAGCTTGACATTGGGCGGGGGGCGGCAACATGTTATCGTTAACAATTCTGCGCCTTGCCCTAGGCTTTTTGTGGCGCGGATCATGGAGGGGAGAGGCTTTGGATGTCTGATTTATTCTCATTGGCGGGCAAGCGTGCGCTGATCACGGGGTCGTCGCAGGGGATCGGGTTTGCCTTGGCGCGGGGATTGATCGAGGCGGGGGCGCAGGTTGTTCTGAACGGGCGCGACACGGCCAAGCTGGCGGTGGCGGCGGACGCGCTGGAGGCGGCGGCGGGCACGACGGTTGCGACGCTGGCTTTTGACGCCACGGATCACGCGGCGGTTCGGGCGGCGGTTGACGGGTTCGAGGCCGAGCAGGGGGCGATTGATATTCTGGTGAACAATGCCGGGATGCAGCATCGCTCGGAGTTGGAGAATTTCCCGGCGGAGGCTTTTGAGAAGCTGTTGCAGACCAATGTGGCCAGTGTGTTTCATGTGGGGCAGGCGGTGGCGCGGCATATGATTGGGCGTGGTGCGGGCAAGATCATCAATATTGCCAGTGTCCAGACCGCTTTGGCCCGGCCGGGGATCGCGCCCTATACTGCCACCAAGGGGGCGGTGGCCAATCTGACCAAGGGGATGGCGACGGATTGGGCGCGGCATGGGTTGCAGTGCAATGCGATCGCTCCGGGCTATTTTGATACGCCGTTGAATGCGGCGCTGGTGGCGGATCCGGAATTCTCGGCCTGGTTGGAGAAACGCACGCCGGCCGGGCGCTGGGGCAATGTTGAGGAATTGGTTGGGGCCTGTGTGTTCCTGTCTTCGGCTGCGTCCAGTTTTGTGAATGGCCATACGCTTTATGTGGATGGTGGGATTACGGCATCCCTGTAATGCGGTGTTTTGTGATGATGGGGGTTTCCGGCTGTGGGAAAACCTCGGTCGGGACGGCGGTGGCGGCGCGCTGTGGGCTGCGGTTTGTGGATGGGGATGACCTGCATCCGGCGGCAAATATTGCCAAGATGTCCCGTGGAGAGCCGTTGACGGATGCGGATCGGGCGCCGTGGCTGGCGCAGGTCGGTCAGGCGCTGGCCGCGCAGGAGGGGCGGGTTGTGATTGGCTGCTCGGCGTTGAAGCGGTCCTATCGGGATATCATTCGTCAGGCTGTGGGGGAGCCGGTTTTCTTTGTGCATTTGCATGCGGGGCGGGATGTCTTGTTGACCCGTGTCAATGCGCGGGACGGGCATTTTATGCCGCCCTCTTTGCTGGACAGTCAGTTTGAGGCGTTGGAGCATCTGGAGGCGGATGAGCAGGGCGGGCGTGTTGATATCGCCCTGTCGTTTGATCAGGTGGTCGAAGCCGCCAGTGGCTGGGTCGCGCGCGACGCCGGTGGCTGAGATGACCCGTCGGGTTTTTGAATGGAGGAGTTGGTGATGTTTGGCGCGTTGGAGGGGACCGGGTTTGAGGTGATCGACCCGGGATTTTCGGAGTGTTTGATTGGCCATGCGCGGGTTGAGCGGCTGTGGACCGGGGCGCGCTGGTCAGAGGGGCCGGTCTGGTTTGCGGCGGGGCGCTATTTGTTGTGGTCGGATATTCCCAACAATCAGATCATGCGGTTCGACGAGACGGATGGCAGCGTATCGGTGTTTCGGGCGCCCTCGAACAACAGCAATGGGCATACGGTCGATTTGCAGGGGCGGTTGGTCAGCTGCGAGCATCTGAGCCGTCGCGTGACGCGGACCGAGCATGACGGGCGGGTGACGGTGATTGCGGATCGGTTCGAGGGCAAGCGGTTGAATTCGCCCAATGATGTTGTGGTGAAATCGGATGGTTCGATTTGGTTTACGGATCCGTCATACGGGATCTTGATGGATTATGAGGGCGCGCGCGCGCCGAGCGAGATTGGGGCCTGTCATGTCTATCGGGTGGACCCCGCGAGCGGAGCCATAAGGATTGTTGCGGACGATTATGTGATGCCCAATGGACTGGCGTTTTCGGGTGACGAGTCGGTTCTCTATGTCTCGGACACCGGGGTCACGCATATGCCGGGTGGTCCGGCGCATATCCGTAGCCATCAGGTGGCAGAGGATGGCACGCTGAGTGGCGGCGCGGTTCTGGCCACGTGTAGCGCGGGTCTGTTTGACGGGTTTCGCCTGGACCGGGAGGGGCGGATTTGGAGCTCGGCCGGGGATGGGGTGCATTGCCTGTCGCCTGAGGGGGCGCTGATTGGCAAGATCCATATTCCCGAGATCGTGGCGAACGTATGTTTCGGCGGCCCCAAGCTGAACCGGTTGTTCATTTGCGGCACGACGTCTCTGTATTCGGTGTATTTGAACGTGAACGGGATTTCGCCGGTGTGTCGGGGCTGATCCGGCGGGATTGGGGCCGGATCAGCGCGGGCGGTCAGCCCTGATTGTATTTGGCGTCCAGCGCGTCGATGGCGGCGACATTGCCGGCAGAGCGGCCCTCGGGATCGAAGCTGTTGGCGAGGAACGTGTCGGCGATGGTTTTGGCCAGTTCGGCACCGATGACGCGGGCGCCCATGGTGATGATATGGGCGTTGTTGGAGGTGGCTGCCTTGCCTGCGGAATAGGTGTCGTGGCATTGCGCGGCGCGGATGCCGGGCACCTTGTTGGCCGAGAGGCAGACGCCGATGCCGGTGCCACAGACGAGGATGGCGCGTTCGAACTCTCCGGCCAGGACCGCGTTGGCGACACGGTCCGCGAGGTTTGCATAGAACGGGTCCGGGCCGTTTTCGGTGCGCGACATCTGGGTCACGTCATGGTTGGCGGAGAGGTATTCTGCGAGCTGAATGGCGAGGTCTTCGCCTGCGCTGTCTCCTGCGACGGCAATTTTCATGAGTTTTCTCCGTTGGTTGGCAGGGTTGCTGTGCATTTGTTCAATATGTCGAGGTATCCTTGGACATTCCAGGCAGAGCGTCCGATGAACAATCCGTCGATATGTGGGCAGGAGATGAGCTCCTGGCAATTGTCCGGGTTGACCGAGCCGCCATAGAGGCAGGGAATGCGCCGGCTCAGGACGGTTTCGGCGACGGCGATGATCTCGCTCTGGCGGGCGTCGGCGTAATCAGAGGTGGCGGGTATGCCGTTTTCGCCGATGGCCCAGACCGGTTCATAGGCCAGCAGGATGGGGGCGCCGTGTTGCGCGGGCGAGAGGTTTTGCAGGGCGCCGCGGACCTGGGTTTCAAGCACCTCCTGGGCGCGGTTGGCGTTTCGATCCTCGAGCGTTTCTCCGATGCAGATCAGCGGGGTGAGACCGTGGCGGACGGCGGCTTCGACCTTGAGCCCGACGGTTTCGTCGGTTTCGCCGAAATGGGCGCGGCGTTCGGAGTGGCCCAGTTCGACCAGATCGAGGGCGCAATCGACCAGCATTTCGGGCGAAACTTCGCCCGTCCAGGCGCCGGAGTCGGCCCAGTGCATGTTTTGGGCTCCGACCTTGACCGAGGTGTCGGCGAGGGCGGATTTCACCTGTCGGGTTGAGGTGAAGGAGGGGATGACGAAGCGCTGGATGCGCGGGTCACGTGTGGCGTCACTATCGGCGAGGGCCTGCGCAAAGGCGAGACCCTGGGCGAGCGTTTTGTTCATTTTCCAGCTGGTGCCGATCCAGAGGTTCGGATGGGTCATATTTGCCTTCTTTGCGTTGTGGTCATGTGGCGGGTCAGAGTTTCAGGTCCTGGGCGCCGCTGTTGATATGCGGGGCCCAGAAGGCCACGCTTTGGGCGATGTGGTCAATGACCTGTCGGTCATTTGGCTCGCGCTCCTTGAAGGAGAGTTCGAGGCAGATTTCATTGTCGACGGCACCGCCTGCGGTCAGCGCGTCGAGCAGTGGGGCCGGGTGGATGCGGCCCTGGGCGTTGAAATCGGCGGTGAAGGGGCGGTGGCCGCCCTTGTCGGTCAGGCTTTGTTTGATGTGGATGATCGGGCTGACCTTGGGGACGGCGCGCGCCCAGGCGTAAGGGTCCATATCGTCGGGGTTGGGGCTGGTGACGTCACCGTGGTCGATATCGGCCATCATCCACATGGGCAGGGCCATGTCGGTGGCGGTCAGCCGATCCTGGAGGGCGAGCGCGCTTTGGATGGTTTCGCCGAATTCGCGGCCAATGCTCATGGGTTCCCAGAACAGGTAGGCAAGCCCGGCCTGTTTGGCGTGTTCGGCCACCTGGGCCCAGCAGTCGATGGCGATGTCGATGAGCGCTTCGCAGCGGTTGGGGTCGTCGAAATCCTGATAGGTGAAGATGGCGAATTGGGTGCCGATGGACGTGCCGCCCAGGTCTGCGGTGATGTCGGCGAAGGTTTTGAACCAGTCGACATAGTAGCGGCGCACCTCTGGGTCCGGGTGGCCGAAGTGGTTCAGGCGCCCGTAGGGGCCGGTCATGCCGCTGGTGACGCGCACGCCCGTGTGGTGCAGGGCCTGACGCATGGAGCGGGTCAGGCGGCGGATGGTGGGGGCGGGCCAGCTGGGATTGATGAATTCATGGGTCAGTTGCAGGTCGCGGATGCGGATGTCGCGGGCGACGGTTTCGATCAGGTCAACGGGGTCGGCAAAGCGATTGACCAGCGGATTCGTGTTGAGAGAGAGGGTCAGGGGCAAGGCGATACCGTTCTTGGTCGTTTAGGGCCGGGGAGTTTGGGCCGGGGAATTTGAGTGGGGAGGCTTAGGGCAGTGAGAAATCCGGTATGATGTAATCCGGCATGGCGGTTTCTTTGCAATTTTGCAAAAGCATCTGGTCTGAGAGGTCTGCGTGCAGCCCCGTCCGCACGAGCGCTGTGGCAAAGCCTGCGGTCTGGCCGCCTGCGATGTCATGGGCCGGGCTGTCACCGATGCAGAGGATGCGGGGCGGCTGGGGCGTTGGGGTGAGGGCCTGTTCAGCCATCTTGTAGATCAGCGGGAATGGTTTGCCGACCCATTCGACCGTTCCGCCCAGGCTTTGATAGAGTTCTGCAATCGCACCGGCGCCAAAGCGTTTGCCTTTGGGGGTGAGCATTTCCATGTCGGGGTTTGTACAGAAGGCCGGGATCTGGCGGCGGGCGGCGGGGGCGAGCCAGCTGCGGTATTGCGCCAGGTCGTAAACGTCGGCGCGGCTGGCGGTGATCATCAGCAGCGCTGCATCGGAGGCGTCGGCCACGGGGGTCAGGTTCAGCCCCTGAACGCTGGACATGTCGCCGTCGCGCGAATGGACCCATACCGCGGCATTCGGGGCGATGTCCTGGCCGATGCGGCTGGCGATATGGGCGTGGGCGGCTTCGCCGGAGGACATGACGGTTGTGAAGCTGGAGCGTTCAAATCCGAGCCGGGTCAGCCGGTCGATGTTGGGCGTGGCGCGTTTGCCGGAATTGGACAGCAGGATCACCTGTTTGCCCATTTTGGCGAGGGCACTGAGGCTTTGGGCCGCCTGAGGGTAGGCGCCGCTGCCATTGAGCAGCACGCCGAACTGGTCGACGAAGAAGGCATCGAACTGGGGGGCCAGGGCAGCCAGGGTTGTGGTCATGCGCCTGCCTTTGCCAGCAGGGCCGTGCCGTAGGCGGCCTGATTGGACAGGGGCGCGGGCATGGGGGTGTTGAGGCGGCGCTCGCGGATGCGGGTCCAGATGGGGTTGGAGGCACCGCCGCCGACGGTGCGCACGCTGCGCAGCGCGGGCGCGCCGAGATCTGCGAGGCGGGTGTAGGCCAGGGCCTCGATCGCGGCGATGCCTTCGAAGATGGCCTTGAGGTGTTCGCTGTCCGAGGCGGGGCGCGGCCCGAGGACGGGGGGGTGGTGCGGGTCGTTGATGGGAAAGCGTTCGCCGGGTTTTGACAGCGGGTAGTAGGACAGGCCGGTGTCGGTTTCCGGGTCGATGGCAGTGGAGAGCGCGGTCAGGTCAGCGTTGGGGAAGGCGGATAACAGCACGTTGCCACCCGTGTTGGAGGCACCGCCTGCGAGCCAGAGGCCGAGGATCTTGTGGCTGTAGATGCCGTATTCGGGGGCGAAGACCGGGGTGTCGGACAGGAGTTTGAGGGTCAGCGTGGTGCCAAGGGCGCTGACTCCGTCGCCGGGCTGATTGGCGCCGGTGGCCAGGAAAGAGGCGCATCCGTCGGTGGTGCCGGCGACGCGTTTGCACGATTCGGGCAGGCCAAATTCGTTCGGGCCGATTGTCCCGATGGCCGTGCCGGGGGCAACGACCCGGGGCAGGCATGTGGGGTCGACGATCTGGGCCACCCAGTCGGGCCATGTGCCCGAGATGGGGTCATAGCCGGTTTTGAGGGCGTTGTTTTCGTCGCTGGTCCAGATCGGATCAGAGTCTGTCGGGCTGAATTGCCGGGCGATCCAATCGGCCTGATGCACGGTTTTGGCGGGGTGCAGGTTGCTGAACCGCGCCACGCGGGCGAGGCTGCTGGTGGCGCCACGGGCGGCGGTTGTGTCGGGAGAGGCGTTGGTGATCCGTTCAAGCAGCGCGCTGTCGGTGCAGGGGTCGTTGTACATCAACGCTTCGGCCAGGGGCTGGCCTGATGCGTCTATGGGCAGCATGGTGCCGGATGTGCCGTCGATGGCAAAGGCGACGATCTGTTGTGGGTCGGTCCCGGCGAGTGCGGCGTGCACGGCCGCGCGGACGGCGGACCACCAGACCTGGGGGTCGCGGTGGTTCTGGCCGTGCTCGGTGAGGGCGGATTTGCCCTCGCTGCGCTGTTGGCCGGATGCGTCGATGACGATGGCCCGGGCGCCGGAGGTGCCCAGGTCGACCCCGAGGTAGCACTCAGGCATTCATCGCCTGCCGGTATTTTTCGGCATCCCAGTTCAGCAATTCGCCGTTTTGTTCGAGGGTGAGATAGGTCAGCGGGGTGCCGGGTGGGATACGGGTGAGCAGATCGCCCAGGCATTGGGCCAGCGCCTGTGCTCCCTGTGAGGCGTCGGCGCGCAGCAGGGCGCCCTTGCCGGGGACAAGGACAAAGGGCGGGCTGTCGGCGTCGGGCGGTTGCGTTGTGGCGACCGCGCCTATTCCGCAAAAGATCACGTGATCGGGGTAGAGGCTGCCGGTTGTGGCCATGGCGCAGAGGGCCGGGTCGAGGGCCACATGCGACAGGGCGGCTGATCCGGGCACCCATCCGGGGGGCACCTGATCGAGCTGAGCGGATTTGAGGGGCACCTGATCCTGTTGCAGGGCCTGGTGCACGGCGCTGAGCCGTTGATCGGCCTCGGCGACGGTTTCGGCGGCGACGATGACGCCGTGATTGCCCAGGATGACAACATCGCATCCCTGTTGCACCACTTGGGCGACCTGGGTGGCGAGGTTGGCGCCCGGTTTGGTATAGGGGACCAGCGCCCAGTTGAACGCGTCCAGCTTGTCGCCGATGGCGGCCTTTGGGTCAGCCTGAACCGCGTGGCACAGGGTGTGGATGCAATGGGCGTGGGCGACGACCCGTTGCGGGAAGACCGCGTGCAGGGAGGTTTCGATGGAGGGGCGCAGGCCCCCCGGCATCAGGGAAAACTCCTGCGGTTGATCGGCGCGTGCCTGCCCCTGTGCGAGGCTGTCGCGCATGGCGGGCAGGTCGCAGGGCACAAAGATTTCCTTGTCCAGAGCCTCGGCCAGGAGGGTGCCGGACGCTTTGATCCACATGACATCGCCGTCTTTGACCGAGGTGTTGCCACCGGCGGCCTGTATCAGCATGGGATCCGCGCCGATGCGGGCCGAAAAGGTGGCGAGCTCTGCGAGATCTGAGGGAGGGGTCATGCGGTTTCCATGAGGTTGTTTTGGAACCATGTTTCGAAGTCCGCGATTTGAGGCGCTGTCATATGCAGGTTTTCCTTGGTCCGGCGGAACAGCACATCCTCGGCGGTGCAGGCCCATTCCTGGGCGTGGAGGTAGCGCACTTCGGCCTCAAACAGGTTGGCGCCGAAACATTGGCCCAGCTGCTCCATCGTGCCGGCCTGGCCGATGATCGTGTGGATGCGTGTGCCATAGAGGCGGGCCCAATGGGCGGCGAGGCCGGGGGTCAGCCAGGGGTATTGTGACTGGGTCTGCTCCAGGAAGCGGTCGAAATCGGCATCCGGGATATCGCCGCCGGGCAGGGCGGCCTGGGCTGTCCAGTTGTTGCCCATTTGAGGAAACACGTCCTGTAGCTTTTCGACCGCATGTTCGGCGAGTTTGCGGAAGGTCGTGATCTTGCCGCCGAAGACGTTGAGCAACGGCGCGCCGCCGGTGGTTTCGAGATCGAGCACATAGTCGCGTGTGACGGCCGAGGGGTTGCCTGCGCCATCATCATACAAGGGGCGCACGCCCGAGAAGCTCTGCACCACATCGCTGGGCTGCAGGTCGCGCTCAAAATAGCGGTTTACGGCGTTCAGCAGGTAGTCGACCTCGCTATCATCGACGGTGACCTGTTCGGGGGCGCCGTCATAGGTGATGTCAGTGGTGCCGATCAGGGCTTTGTCGCCTTCGTAGGGGTTGATGAAGATGACGCGCTTGTCGTGGTTCTGGACCAGGTAGGCCTGTGGTCCGTCCCAGAATTTGGGGGTGATGATGTGCGAGCCTTTGACCAGGCGGACCTTGCGCGGGGAGTTGGTGCCGGTCACGCGGCCGATGATGTCGTTGACCCATGGGCCAGCGGCGTTGACCACGGCGCGGGCCTGGAAGTGGCGTTCGCCCTCGGGGCCCCGGACGGTCACGGCCCAGGTGTCGCCCTCGCGCCGGGCGCTGGTGCAGGCGGTGCGGGTGAGGACGGTGGCGCCTTTTTCGGCGGCGTCGACGGCATTGAGGACAACCAGGCGGCTGTCATCGACCCAGCAGTCGGAATATTCGAAGCCTTTGGTGTAGTCGTCCTTGAGCGGTTTGCCCTCGGGCGCGCGGCGCAGGTTGAGTGTGCGGGTGCCGGGCAGTTTCTTGCGGCCGCCCAGGTTGTCATAGAGGAACAGACCCAGCCGGACGAGCCATGCGGGGCGTTCGAGCGGGGAGTGGGGCAGCACAAAGCGCATGGGCCAGATGATGTGGCTGGCGGTGTTGAGCAGCACTTCGCGTTCGATCAGGGCCTCGCGCACGAGGCGGAATTCATAGTATTCCAGATAGCGCAGCCCGCCATGGATCAGCTTGCCCGAGCGCGAGGAGGTGCCCTGGGCGAGGTCATCTTTTTCGCACAGGACCACAGAGAGGCCACGGCCAGCCGCGTCCCGGGCGATACCGGCGCCGTTGATGCCGCCGCCGATGATAAAGAGATCGACCGTATCGGTCATTCTTCCCCCTTTTTGGACTGTACGCCGTAGCTTTCGAATCCTTTGGCGGTTTCGGCGATCTGGGCGTCGCTGAGCAAGACGCCACCGCCGATGGTGAGCGCGTGGTAATATTGGTTGGCGAGGGCTTCAAGCTCTCCTGCGAGCCACATGGCGCGGGTCAGGTCGGCGCCGCCGACGACCATGCCGTGATTGGCCATCAGGCAGCCGTTGCGCCCCTCCATCGCGGCAAGGATGTTTTGGGACAGTTCTGCGGTGCCGTAGCGGGCGTAGTCGCAGACCCGGATGTCGGGGCCGCCGAAAGCGGCGATCATGTAGTGGATGGCCGGGATTGGTTTATGGGCGATGGCCAGGATGGTGGAAAAGGGCGCATGGGTGTGCACCACGGCGTTGATGTCGGGGCGCGCGCGCAGGATGTCGCGGTGAAAGCGCCATTCCGAGGAGGGCTTTTTGGGCCCGTCCCAGGCGCCGTTGTCGGAGGCCAGCGGCATGCTGGCGATCATTTCGGGTTGGATCACGTCATAGCTGACGGCCGAGGGGGTGATCAGCATGGTGTCGCCGTCGCGCACCGAGATATTGCCCGAGGCACCGCGGTTGAGCCCTTCGGATTCGAGCTTTTTGCAGGCGGCGATGATGTCTGTGCGATGGTCCATCATATCAACATGGGTTCCTTGGCGGTTCGCCGGCGATATAGCGGCGCACCTCTTCGGCGGCCTGTTCGGCGGCGAAGGTGACGGTACGCACCGAGGCGCCTGCGATATGTGGGGTCAGGGTGACATTGGGCAGTTGCAAGAGCGGCCAATCGGCTGGCACCGGCTCGATCCCGAATGTTTCCATCATGGCGCTGGCGATCTGTCCTGTTGTCAAAGCCTCGTAGAGGTCGTCATAGTCGCACATCGGCCCACGGGCGGTGTTGACGAAGAGGGCGTCGTTTTTCATTTTGCGGAACGCGTCCGCGTTCATCATTTTCTTGGTCTCATCCGTGACGCGGGCGTGCAGGGTGACCACGTCGGACTCGGCCAGGATACGGTCGAGGGAGACATGTTCGACCCCGGCCTTGGCGTCTTCGGGGTCCAGTTGGACATAGGGGTCGCAGACCAGGACGCGGGTGCCGAAGGCGCGCAGGAGTTTGACGACCTTGGTACCGATATTGCCGTATCCGATGACGCCGACGGTCATTTCGTTGAGCTCGCGTCCGGTGACATCGGCGCGGTAGAGGTCTCCGCGCCAGTTGCCTTTGCGCAGATCTTCGTGGCCTTCGCGGATCTTGCGGGTTTCCGTGAGGATGGCGCCAAGGGTGAATTCGGCGACAGCGGTGGAGTTGCGCCCCGGGGTGTTGACCACGGTGACGCCGTGATCGCGGGCGGCGGCCATGTCGATATTGACCGGTCCGCCGCGCGACACGGCGACCAGTTTCAGGTTGGGCAGCTGTTCGAACATGCCGCGTGACAGAGGGGCGAGGTGGGTGACGAGGATCTCGGCGTCATCGACAAAGGCGACGACATCTTCGGCGGTTCCGAAATATTCCTTCAGCCCCTCCATACCGTCGACGGCATAGCCGTGTTCCATGGGCTGGTCTGGCCAGTCGTCCTTGCGCGTGCGCAGGGTCACGGTATCGCCGCAGGCGGATTTGAGTTCGCGCTCGAAAGCTTCGGGGAGCATGAAGAGGTCACCGATGATGGCAACGGATTTAGGCATTTTTGGACTCCTGAACGGCCGCGAGGGTTGCCCAGACGGGGGCCGCAGATTTGCGCAGAGTGCGATAGGCGGGGAAGGTGGATTGGTAGAGAGCGCTGAGTTTTGCGTCGGGGGGTTCTGCGGTGCTGAGGCGGGGGCGGACCCAATCGTCGATGCAGGAGTCCATGTCCGGATAGGCGCCGATGGCCTGAGCGGCGATCATCGCGGCCCCGGCGGCGCCTGCCTCTTCGCGTTTGGCGGTGCGCAGGTGGGTGCCCAATGCGGCGCTGAGGATGGCGCGGACCCCCGGTGAGCGGGCCGCGCCGCCGGTCAGGCGGACCTCGGACGGGATCGGGCCCATGGCGTCGTAGCAATCGCGGGCGGCATAGCCCAGGCCTTCGATCACGGCGCGCAGCAGGTCCGGGAAACGATGTGGCGAGGCCAGTCCGGTAAAACCGGCGCGGGCGTTGGTATCGACGAAGGGGCCGCGTTCGCCTGCTTCGGAGATATAGGGGTGATAAAGGATGGAAGCGGGGCTGGACTCGTTCAGCCAGTCGTCGATGCGGGCGACCATGTCGGCATGGGTGGCGGTGCCGCCCATTTGGGTTACCAGATCCGCGCCCATGGCCAGCAGCCAGTCGATGTTCAGCGTCGAGGCCATGTTGGACTGGATCTGTGCCACTGTGCCGGGGATGGGCAGGACCATTGTGTAGCCGGCGGGGGCGTCTGCGATGGTGACCTGTTCGGCGGTTGTGGCGCGCATGTGCATGCCGGTGGATCCGATGATGGTGCAGCCGGTTTCCTGGCCCTTGGTATAGATGCCCGCGCCCATGCCGGTGCAGACCACATCCACATAGGCCAGGGCCACGGGGGTGCCGGCCAGCAGGCCGGTCTGGTCCGCCGCCTGGGGCGAGAGGGCATGTGTGGTTTGCGTGCCATCGACGATGTCGGGCAGCAGGTGGCGTTTTGCGGTGAGGCCCAGGTGGTCGATGACCGCATCGTTATAGGTGCGGGTGGTGTAATTGCCGAAGGTGAAATTGGCCTCGGACGGGTCGGTGGCGCGCACGCCGGTCAGGTTCAGGTAGAGCCAGTCCTTGCAGTGCAGGGCGACCTCGGCCTGATCCAGCAATTGGGGGGTTGTGGCCTGCATATGGGCCAGTTGGACGCCCATCTGGCAGGCGTTCAGCCCGGTGCCGGTGCTGCGGAATCTGTCGGGGCTGTCGGCGGCGCGCAGCTGGCGGGCGGTTTCGGCGCTGCGGGCATCCAGCCAGAGCCAGGCGTCAGAGACGGGGCGGTTGTCGGCGCCGACCAGCCAGGTGCCATCGCCCTGGCCCGTGACCGAGACGGCGGCGGTGCGCTGGGCCAGGTCGGGCACTTTGTCGGCCAGGTCACGCAGGGTTTTGGCGCAATCGCTCCAGGTGTCATCATGGGACTGATAGGCCGCCCCGTCTGCGCCGGTCACATAGCGGTTCGGGGTGGCGGCCATGGCGATCTGGGTGCCGTCGAGGGTGAAGGCGACCGATTTGATCACCGAGGTGCCCGCGTCAATGCCGATCAGTATGTCGCGTCCGGGCAGGGTCATGCCAGGACGGGTCCGTGGCTGATCGCGTCGCCGGTTGTGGAGTCAAAGACGTGCAGGTCCTGCGGGGTCAGGCGGACGTTGATGGTGTCGCCGACGGCCACATTGGCGCGATCATGTTCGACCAGCACCAGTTTTTCACCCGCAAAGCTGGCCGCGATATGGGACTGATCGCCCAGCCACTGGTTGGCAACGACCTGAGCCGCGGCCCCGTCCGGGCTGCGGTGGACCGCATAGGGGCGCACGCCCAGCGTAATCTGTGCCCGCCCCAGCAGGGCCGCGCGCACGTCGGGCGAGAAGGCGTCTTTGGCGTAGGTCAGTTTCAGGTCGCCCCCCAAGAGCAGCTGGATCTGATCGTCGATTTCCTGGGCGCGCGCGGCAAAGACGTTCATGGGCGGTTCACCCACAAAGGTGCCGGTGAACAGGTTTGCCGGAACTTCCTTGATCTGCTGGGGCGTTGCGTATTGTTGCAGGACGCCGTTTTCCATCACGGCGATCCGGTCGGCGAGGGCGTTGGCCTCGGTCTGGTCGTGGGTGACGAGGATGGCGGTCAGGCCGCGTTCCTTGATGTAATGTTTGATACGACCGCGCAGCAGGGTGCGCAATTGCGGCTCGAGCTGGCCCATGGGTTCGTCCAGCAGATGCAGATCCGCGTCACGGATCAACGCGCGGGCCAGCGAGGCGCGCTGTTGCTGACCGCCAGAGACGGACATTGGGTAGCGGTCCAGAATGTCGGTGATCTCGAGCATGGTGGAGACATGGTTGACGCGCTCGGCCACCTCCGCGTCGGGGAGCTTTGCGGCCTTGAGCGCGAAGGCGATATTGTCGCGCAGGGTCACGGTGGGGTAGAGCGAGTAGCCCTCGAAGGCCATGGCGACGTTGCGCTGGGCGGGGGGCAATGTCTGCACCTCGCGGCCGGCGAGTTCGATGGTGCCTCGGGTGGCCTCTTCGAAGCCGGCGATCATGCGCAGGGTCGACGTCTTGCCGCATCCCGAAGAGCCCAGGAGTGCGATGATTTCGCCCTTTTCGACGTCCATGCTGATGTTTTGCACGGCGTGGACACCGGTGCTGATGGAGCCGTAGAATTTATCGACGGATTTGAGTTGCAGCTGCGCGGTCATTATGCGGCCCCCTGCGCTTGAATGCCGGGTTGCTGAGCGATCCGATTGCCTGTTGCCCGGTCAAAGAGGTGGATATGCGCGGCATCTATCGTGACAAAGCCCTGGCCGTGGTCCGGGCCATCGGTGCCGGCGGGGCGCGAGATCATGATTTCGCGTCCGTTCTGGGTGAGCGCCAGGGTGACGGTTTTTTCGTTCAACGGTGTTTCGGTTTCGATTTGCACCGGGATGGCGCCCGGGGTGTCGGGGGCGACAAAGCGGATGGCCTCGGGGCGGATGCCGACGGTGCAGTCCTGATTGACGGCCATGTGGTAGCCCGGGTCAATGGCGACGGGCACGCCGGACAGCGAGATGGTCACACCGTTTGCGGCCTTGGTCGGGGTGACGTCCAGGAGGTTGATCACGGGATCGCCAAAGAGGCGCGCGATTTCGATGTTTGCCGGGGCAAGGTAGATGTCGGCGGGGCTGCCGATCTGTTCGATGCCGCGGGCGTTCATCACGGCGATCCGGTCTCCGAGGGCCATGGCCTCTTTGTAGTCCTGGGTCACGTAGATGACGGTGGCGTTCTGATCCTTGAGCAGGCGCGGCAGTTCGAGGCGCATTTCAAAGCGCAGCTTGGCGTCGACGTTGCGCAGCGGGTCGTCCAGCAGCAGGATGTCGGGTTCTCCGGCGAGGGCGCGGGCGAGGGCGGTGCGTTGTTTTTGCCCGTTCGACAGCTCTTTGGGTTTGTGATCGAGGACATGGTCGATCTTGAGCATCCGCGCGATCTTGCCCACGGTTTCTGTGATGGCGGATTTGCTCATGCTGCGGGCGGTCAGGGGGGCGGCGATGTTGTCGGTCGCGTCCATATGCGGGAACAGGGCGAAGTTCTGGAACGCCATGCCGATGCCGCGATCTTCGGGTTCGACCCCGTCCATGTCGCGCCCCTGAAGGTGGATTGTGCCGCTGTCGGGTTCGATCACCCCGGCAATGAGGCGCAGCATGACGGTTTTACCCGCGCCTGAGGGGCCAAAGAGCACCATTGTTTCGCCGGTATCGACAGAGAGGCTGACGTGATCCAGGACCACGTCCTCTTTGTACGCTTTGACGACATCCTTGAGAACGAGTGTCACGGTCTATCCTTTCACCGCGCCAAGGCTGAGGCCTTCTACGAGGTAACGTTGTGCATAAAGGGCAAGGGCGAATGTGGGAGCAATCGACAGGATGATCCCTGCGGCGATCTGGCCGTATTGCACGCCCGATGCGGTGATGAAGGCCAGGGCGCCCACGGTCACCGGTTGTTTGTCAGCGGAGGCCAGGACCAGCGCGAAGATGAAGTTGTTCCAGGCAAAGATGAAGGCCAGCAGGGCGGCGGCGGCGATGCCGGGCCCGGCGAGGGGCAGGGCGATCTTGCGGAAGGTGGTCCACCAGCGGTGTCCGGCGATGCGATAGGCGTATTCGATATCGGCCGGGATGTCCTCGAAATAGCCGCGCACGATCCACAGGATCAGCGGCAGGACGATCAGCTGATAGACCCAGATCAGGCCGCCGTAGGTATTGGCCAGGCCGATTTGCTGGAAATAGATCGTCAGCGGCAACAGCACAAGCAGAGGCGGGGCGAAGCGGAAAGAGAGGAGGGTGAAGGCGATATCCTCGGACCCGCGGAATTTGAGCCGGGCAAAGGCATAGGCGGCGGGCACCCCCAGGATCAGACCGACTGCAACGGCGCTGGTGGACAGGAAGAGCGAGTTGAACAGGTTGCCCATGAACTTGATTTCGAGCGAGCTGGTATCGGTGACGAGCTGGCCGGTGATCAGGCCGCGATAGTTTTGCAGCGTGGGTTCGAAGAACATCGAGGGTGGCACGCGCAGGATCGTTTCGTTGGTCTGAAACGACATCAGGACGATCCAGAAGATGGGGAACATGAAAAACAGGATTACAAGGGTGATGGCGATGCCACGCAGGATACGTTCGCGGGTGGAAATGGTGTTCATTGCCCTGCTCCTTATGCCTGACCGCGCTGGTTTTCACGCAGGCGCAGCCAGTTTTTGATGAAGATGTTCGACAGGAAATAGGTGATGGCCCAGAGGATCATCATCAGCGCGGCCGAGCGCCCGACGTTCGTGGACTGGAAGAAGTTCAGATAGGCCTCGACCTGGAAAACGGTCAGCGAGTCGCCCGGTCCGCCCTGGGTCATGGCGTAGATGATGTCAAACTGCTGGATGCTTTCGATGACGCGGAACAGCACGGCGGTGAGCAGGAAGGGCGTCAGCATGGGCAGCGTGATCTTGTAGAACACGAACCAGCGCGGAACGCCGTCAAGCGCTGCGGCCTCGAACGGTTGCTGCGGCAGGGAGCGCAGGCCGGCCAGCAGCAGGATCATGATGAAGGGCGTATAGACCCAGACATCGACGATCACGACTGTGAGCATGGCGGTTTGCGGGTCGGAGGCCCAGTTGAAGTCCTCGAAACCCAGTTGGGTCGCGAAGTAAGAGAGGATGCCGAACCCGGGGTTGGTCATCAGTTTCCACATCAATGCAGCGAGCGCGGGCGCGGTCATGAGCGGCATCAGCAGCATGATGGAGACGAAATTGTTAAACCGGCTTCTGTTTTGCAGCAGCAGGGCGATGCCCAGGCCCAGCAAGAGCTCTATGCCGACCGTGCAGAAGGCGTAGGTCAGGGAGACTTTGAGCGTGTTCCAGAACGAGGAGTCGGTCAGGAAGTTGAGGTAGTTTTCACCCCAGTTGTATTTGCGCGCCCAGGGCTGGGACAGCCGGTAGCGCTGCAAGGAATAGGCGACGGCGGTGAAGAACGGAATGAGGATGCCGATGCAGGTCAAAAGCGCCGGCAGGCTGAGCAGATAGGGCAGCATCCGACGGCTGACCTTGAATCGTCTGGGCTTGGGGCCAGCGGTTGACGCGTCGGACATGTGCAAGGGTCTCCTGGTTTCCTGACGGTTTGTCGGGAAGGGCACGGGCGTTCAGGCCCGCAATTGTTGTTGGTTCGGTTGGGCCCGCCCGCATGGCAGGCGGGCCCGTTCTGTTGGTTTGTCGTCTTTGGTGCTTAGTGCAGACCGGCTTCGGCCAGCTGGTCGTTCACGGATTCTGCGAGCATGTCGAGGCCTTCGTCAACAGGCACCTCATTGGCGACCATTTTCTGCAAAGTCTCGGCCCATTCGGTTGTCAGATCGAAGAACAACGGCTGTGGGGTGAATTTGATTGATGCGCCCGGCGCGGAGGCATCGTGCATTTCCACATAGCCCGAGTATTTGGACGACAGTTTGTCACGGAACATTTCGTCCGCCCAGACCGACGAGCGGGCAGGGTTGACGAGGTCCATTTCACGGGCGCCGAACAGGTCATGCTCGGGGCCGGTGACCCACTGCAGGAAGTACCAGACAGCGTCCTTGTTCTGGGAGAACTTGGACATGGCCATGGACCAGATCCAGATGTTCGGAGTTGGATCCGAGCGCTCTGGGTTGGCTGCAAAACCGGAGAAGGCAAGGTTGCCGGCCTCGGCATTGTCGCCGCCGTTCATGAAGTAGCCCAGGATGTCGGCGTCGAACATCATTGCGGATTTGCCCGCGCCCACATCGGTGCCGACCTGGTACCATGTGTGTGTGGACCAGTCAGGTGCACCGGAATCCTGGATCATCTTGACCCATTTGGTGTGGTAATCCTTGGAGATGTCGGTGTTCATTGCCGCGGACAACATGCCGTCGTCGCCAACAGTCAGGTCGACCTGGTCAAAGTTGGTGTAGCCCGACAGGAAACCGGGGTGGATTGTGGCCCAGCTGCGCGAGCCGCGCACGCCAATGCCGTAGCCGCCGTCCATGACGGCCTTGGCCGCTGCGGCGGTGTCCAGCAGTTCGTCGATGTTCTTGGGCACGGAGAGGTTGTTGGCTTCGAAGATGCGCTGGTTGTAGGTCAGGTTGTTCTGCTCGTAAGCCAGTGGGATACACCACTGTTTTGCATCTGCGGAACCGATGGCCGCCCCTGGGACACCGCTCCAGGCGCAGGATTTGCGCACGCCTTCGAGGACGTCTTCCCACATGTAGTCCGGGTTGGTCTTGGTGTCGTCCATGATCCATTCGTTCAGGTCCTCGACCCAGCCCGCAGGGCCGTATGTCCAGGTCATATAGGCGCCGGTCATGAAGGCGTCATATTCGCTGGAGCCAGAGGACAGAGCGGCGGTGACCTTGTCGAAATAGACGTCCTCTGGGAAGACATCGTATTTGACGTCCATGCCGGTCATGGCCTTGAAGTTTTCAAGGTTGGCGATCATGGCGTCGGTATAGGGGTGCTGGTTGAGCAGCAGGCGGACGGTGGTGCCTTCGTGCTTTTTCCAGTCAAAGCCGTTCTGGGCCAGGGCGCGGGTTGCCGATGCGTTGACCAGCACGGCCGCGGCAGAGGTGCTGAGCCCCAATGCGCCGAGCCCTTTGAACAGTTCACGCCGGCTCAGCTTGCCCGCCGTGTAGCTGTCAATCAGCTTGTTTTCCTTGTCGTACATTTCTTTTTCCTCCCTTAGGGTTGTTGCAGATTATTGATCGAGCAGCGCGATTGCTGTGCGCTCGTCCGTTATCAGGCCGCTCAGGCAGCCGCTCCTCGCCACAGACCGGATCGCTCCGATCTTTTCCTTGCCGCCGGCAATGGCGACAATTCCTTTGCCGTGGAGCTGATCCAGCCCGACGGACATTGTTCTTTCGGTTAGTGTTGTGCGGACCCGCTGGCCCTGGGCGTCGAAGAAGTGGCCCAGCAACTCTCCGACTCCGCCTTTGGCGATGACGTCCTGGATTTCATCCATTTCGATCATGCCGGAGGAGACAAGCGATGCGCTTGGTTCGGTGGTGCCGATGCTGACCACTTTGAGTTCTGAATTGGCAGCCATTTCAAAGACTTTGGACACGCCGCGCTGATTGAGCAGCACTTCGCGGTCTTCGACTGTATTGGCGAAAAAGGGCACTGGCATAACATAGGCGGCGGCACCGGTTTTTTCGGTGAGGCGCGCCATCACATCGTGGGGAGTGGCAGAGTAATTGCGGGTCAGGCCGCCCAACAGGGAGACAAAATTGACTGAGGTTTTTGTAGACCGGGTCATTTGCTGGACCGAGGCGGCGAGGGTACGGCCGTGGCCTATGCCGATGCAACTGTGCTGGCCGTTTTCGATTTCGCGTTTGAGGAAAGAGGCGCCTGCAACGCTGAGGGTGCGCAGGGGCAGACCCTCTTCGCCCAGATCCGGTGCGACTTCGCAGGCGGTCAGCCCGTATTTGGTGGAGAGCGCGTTTTCCAGCGCGATGCATTCGGAAATATCGCCTTCGATCGTGACCTTGACCATGCCGTCCTGGACCGCGCGCGCGATGAGGCGATGCGCCTTGACCGAGGGAACGCCGAGGCGTTTGGCGACTGCCGCCTGAGTGAGACCGCCAGCATAGTGAAGCCACGCCGCCCTTACGGACAGGCTGGTTTCCTGCGCAATCTTGTCAGCGTCGAGTGCCATTCCCCTCCTGGTGTGGTGCTCTGTATTTGTGTCGGCAGAACTCAAGTGAATTTTTTTACACCACGAGTAATAAATTGCAGTTCGGTCGATTCCTGTCAAGAATATTACCCGCTGCGGCGCGGCATCAGCGATGGGCCAAGCCCTGTTGGTGCGTGACGTTTTGGCGGCGATCTGTGGGGGCGGGAATGCTGCGACTGCGAAGGAATCGCGCGGCGGCGCGTTCAGCTGGTGCGCCGGGGGGCCGCCGTTGGGCGGTGCGTTTGTTCGGAAAGGCTGGCTGGCCGGTGGATCAGCCGGGGCGGTGAAGCCGGATCTGGTCGCGCAGGAAAGGCAGGATTTTGGTTTCGACGACCTGGGACATTGCCAGCCCGGATGGGTTGCTCTGCGCGGTGGTCAGGTCGATCCAGGCGAGTTCCTGAATCTCTTGTCCCGGTTCGGGGGTGCCTTGCGGATCGCCCTGGAACAGTTTGATGTTGACCATTCTGTGGCTTTGCCCGGCGGCTGGGGCGCTGAAGAGGCCCAGGTAGCGGGTGGTGTCCGGGGCGAGTGTGAGGTTCAGTTCTTCGTCGATTTCGCGGATCAGGGCCGCCATGTCGTCGGCGTCTGTCGGTTCGACCTTGCCGCCGGGGATCTGGAACACATCCGCCCCCTGGCTGCGCGCCAGCAGCAGGTGGCCGTCGCGGATCAGGGCCAGGGCGACCTTGTTGATGGGGCGCGGGGTCAGCTCATCCATTTGGACACCGTCGGCGGGGAGAAGCGGATCAGACCGTCGATGAGTGTTTCAGGGTCGCTTTGCACGACGATGGCCTCCCGGTGGGCCGGGGGCAGGAAGGACTCGGCGATCATGTGGTCCACCATGGCCATCAGCGGCTGGTAGTAGCCGTTGATGTCAAAGAGCCCGGCGGGTTTGGAGATTTCGCCGAGTTGGTTGAGGGTCCAGACTTCCATGAATTCTTCGAGTGTTCCGATGCCGCCGGGGAGGGCGATGAAGGCGTCTGCGAGCTCGATCATGCGGCTTTTGCGGGCGCGCATGGTGGGCAGGATCTCCAGGGTGGTCAGGTTCGGATGGGTGTGGCCCTTGGCCTTGAGGCGGTCGGTGATGACGCCGGTGACCTGGCCGCCGCCTGCCAGGGCCGCGTCGGCCAGAGCGCCCATCAGCCCCTTGTGGGTGCCGCCGTAGACGATGCCAATGCCATGTCTGGCCAGCGTTGTGCCCAGATCTGCGGCGGCCTGAAGATAGGTGTCGCCGCGCCCGGTGTTGGAGCCGCAATAGACGGCGACGGTTTTCAGGGTTGTGTTTGTCATCGGCGGCGTCGCGGGTCAGGCCAGTTCAAAGGAGATGTCATGGGCGCCTTTCCAGAGCACGGAGTTTCCCAGGGTCATCAGGTTTTCCAGCCCTGATGTGAGGGTGATGAAGTGATTGCCAGCCAATTGTCCCATCTTGGAGGAAAAGTCCACTCCGCCATAGGCCAGCAGGATCTCGGTTTCGCTGATGCCGCCGGGGTAGAGGATGATATGGCCCGGGGCGGGGTGGCTGGTGTGATTTTCGTACCCGACGCCGAAATTGGTGTCGCCCAGGGGAATCCAGACGCCTTCGCCCGACCAGCGCACGTGGACGATCTGGCCTTTGTAGGGCAGGAGCGCCTTGAAGGCGGCGCAGGTTTCAGGGGCGGCGGCCTCTTCGAGGTGGCCGCCGAAGGTGAAATCTCCGGCGCGGATGATGAGTTGGGTCATGGGTGTGTTGCCTTTGGGTCAGTCGGTGAGGGGTCCAGCAGATGGGCGAGGCTCATCTGGATATTGCGCGGCGCAGCGGGCGGCATGGACTGGATGTCGGTGACTTGTTTGCCGTGGCCGTCCATATCGGGCACCAGGGTGCGGTCGCGTTGGACGAAATGGCCGCGCACGAGGGTATGGATTGGCGCGCCGATGGTTTTGCGGCCTTCGAACGGGGTTATCTTGCCCCGGCTGTGGAGGCGGGCGGCCTGGATGGTTTCCTGCCGGTTCAGGTCCAGCACGGCGATATCTGCATGGGCGCCGACCGCGATCCGCCCCTTGGTGGGCCAGAGGCCGAAACTGCGGGCGGGGTTGGCCGAAGAGATACGCACGTAGTGTTCCAGGGTCATGTTGCCTTCGGCCACCTGGGTCAGCATCAGTGGCATTTGGGTTTCGACCCCCGGAAAGCCGCAATCTGCGTCCCAGATGATGTCGTTGGTTTTTTCCTCTGGGGTGTGGGGGGCGTGGTCGGTTGCGATCATGTCGACGACCCCGGATTGCAGGGCCTGCCAGATTGCGGTGGAGTCGCGGGCCTCGCGGACGGGGGGATTGACGCGGATCACGCTGCCGAGGCGGTCATAGTCGGTGCTGTTGAGGAACAGGTAGCAGGGGCAGGTTTCGCCGGTGATGTCCACGCCGCGGGATTTGGCGTGGGCGAGGGGCTCCAGCTCTCCGGCGGAGGAAATATGCAGGATGTGCACGCGCGCGCCGGTCCATTCCGCGAGAACGGCGGCGCGGGCGACGGCCTCGATGGCCACAACCTCGGGGCGGGCGGCGATGTGGTGGATCGGATCGTTCAGTCCGGCGGCCTGAAGTTTGGCCTGGCGCCAGGCCATGATGGAGGCGGTTTCGGCATGCAGCGAGATGCGCAGGCCGGAGCGCGCGATTTTCTCGAAACCTTCGAGCATGGCGCCGGTGGAGGGGGAGGGCAGGTTGCCGAATGTATTGCCCATGAAGCATTTGAAGGCATTGGCCCCGGCCTGGATGAGGGGCTCGATTTCGTCGATGTTATCCTCGGCCAGCAGCCCGTAGAGGCCAAAGTCGACGCAGGCTTTTTGGGCGCATTCCTGTTTTTGGCGCAGCTCGGATACGGAACGGGTGGGCGGATGCGTGTTGGGCATTTCGAACACGGTTGTGACCCCGCCCATGGCGGCGGCCTGGGTGCCGGTGCGCCAGTCTTCTTTGTGGGTGTAGCCGGGTTCGCGGAAATGCACATGCATGTCGATGCCGCCGGGAATGAGGTGCAGGCCGGTGACATCCACCACCTGATCGGCCGGGCCCAATGTGCCCGGGGCGCCGATGCCCGAGATTGTTTCGCCGGTGATGGCGATATCGGCCCGTTCGCGTCCGGTTTCGTGGACGATGGTGCCGCCTTTGAGAATGAGATCTGTCATTTGAACCCTCACAAGGATGCCCAGCCACCATCAACGGGCATGTCCATCCCGGTGATCTGGCGGGCGCGTTCAGAGGCCAGGAACAGCGTTGCGGCTGCGATGTCCTCGTCTGTGCTGATGCGACCCAGCGCGTAGTCGCTGGCGTGTCGTTTGGCGGCTTCTTCTTCGGAGATGCCGTGTTGGGCGGCCACCTGGGGGACGACCTTGGTGCGGAATCTGGGGCCATCGACCATGCCCGGGGCGACCAGATTGACGTTGATATTGTCGGGGCCCAGTTCGAGTGCGAAGCTTTTGGTGAGGCCGCGCAGGCCCCATTTGGAGCTGGAATAGGCCATGCGCATGGCCCGTCCGCGCATGCCGAACGTGCCGCCGACGTTGACGATCTTGCCGCTTTTGCGGGCGCGCATGGTGGGGGCGACGGCGCGGATCATGTTGAAGGGGCCGCGCATGTTGAGGTGGACGATTTCGTCAAACTCTTCTGGCGTGGTCTGGACGCCGGTTTTGCCGATGGGGCCGGTGCCGCCAGCGACGCTGACCAGAATGTCGATCCGGTTGTCGAAGCGTTCCAGCACGTTGGAAATCGCGGTGTCGACGGCGGTGGAGGAGGTGACGTCGCAGGCAAAGATGGCGGCATCGACGCCGAGGGCCTGTGCCGCCTGGGCGACGGGCAGGATGGCGTCTGTGTCGCGTCCCAACAGGGCCAGATGGGCGCCTTCGCGGGCGAACCCCAGAGAGATTGCGGCGCCCATCCCCTTGGCCGGGCCGGTGACAACCACGATCTTGTCTTTGAGTTGCAGGTCCATTTTTGTCCTTGCGGAGAATGTCTGTGGGTTTTGGGCGGGAGGTTCCCTTGTCCCGGTGATGGGGGCGAGTTTGCGGAAAAATGCGTTGCTGTCTTGTGCTAAATTTTGCATTGGGCGTTGCCGAAAACGCGACACGCGGGTAGGTCGGCGGGTATGAAACATCTGGTTACTTTTCGCATCATTGATGCGATTGCGCGGACCGGCTCGATCCGCTCGGCCGCGGAGCAATTGTCGCAGACGCCCTCGGCGGTGCAGCGCCGGTTGCAGAATTATGAGACCGAGCTGGGCCATGAAATCTTTGAGCGCACGAGCAAGGGCGTGCGGCTGAATGCGGCCGGCGAGATGGCCATTGGGCATGTGCGGCATATGTTGGCCGAGACCGAGCAGCTGAATTCGCGGATTGCGGATCTGGCCGGGGTGCGGCGTGGGCATGTGTCGGTTGGGTGCAGTCAGGCCTTGATGCCCTATTTTCTACCCGCAGAGATTGCCCGGTATCAGGATGACCATCCGGAGGTGAGCTTTGACGTGGAGGTGATCGAGCACGGCCAGGCCGGGGCGGCGTTGGAGGCGTTTCGGGTGGATATCGTGCTGGTTGTCGGGGAAAAAGCGGTGCCGGATTACGAAGTCTATCTGGCGGCGCCGCAGCGGGTTGTTGCGATGATGGCGCGCGATCACCCTTTGGCGGGGCGCTCGGGGCTGCGGCTGCGGGATTGTTATGCCTATCCGATTGCGCTGCCCAAGCCTGGGTTCAGCGGGCGGGCGCTGTTGGATCAGGCGGTGTCGCATAAGACGTTTGGCAAAAAGCCGGTGTTGCAGAGCAACTCGTTTGAATACCTCAAGGCTCATGTGGCGGCGACGGATGCGATCACCTTTCAGGTTCGGATCGGGGCGCCGGCTGTGGAACAGGACAGCCGGATTGTCAGTTGCGAGATCGACGGGCGCGATGTTGCGGGCGGGATGCTGTATCTGGGGCAGAGGCGCAGCCGGGCGCTGCCGGTGGCGGCGTCCCGGTTTCTGGAGCAGTTGGCGCTGGCGCTGGCCCAGCTGGATTGAGCGAGCGGATCAGGCCAGCAGGACTGCGCCCAGCGCCTGGATCGCGGCGGCCTGGGTGGGCTCGGTCACGGGCACGCCCAAAGCGTCAGACAGTTTCTGGCGGTGTCGCGCCATGCCGGCGCAGCCCAGAAGCAGGGTGTCGGCCATGTCGGTCTGGACCAGTTCGCGGCCCACGTCGAGGATACGGGGAAAGGCGGCATCCTGTTCGCTGTCGGCCACGGAGAGGTGGAGCGGGCGTTCATTGGCCAGGCGGCTGTCCAGTCCAAGGGCGCGGATATAGGGCAGGTGGCGGGCGATGGATTTGGGACCCAAGGCGATCACCCCGACCCGGTCGCCCCGTTGCAACGCGGCAAAGAGGCCGCTTTCCTGGATGCCGAAGACAGGTTTGGTGGTGGCGTCGCGGCAGAGCGCCAGGCCGGGGTCAGAGTAGCAGGCGATGACATAGGCGTCCGCATCGCTTCGGCTGAGGATCATCTGGCGCAGGGGCATCAGGACGGAATCGGCATCAAACTGGGTTTCGATGCCAAAGGGGCCTTCGGTCAGCGTGGCGCATTCGATCTGGACCAGCCCTGGCAGGTTCAGCGGGGCGAGGGCCTGGGCCAGCCCGTCGGTGACGTCCTGGTTGGAGTTCGGATTGATGACGAGAATGCGTTTCATGGCTGGCCTCAGAACAAATGTGCGCCGAAATTGGTGGCGGGGGTCATCTCTGCGGCGCGCGGCGGCAGGAAACCGGTGGGGTCAAAGCGGTATGGGGCGTGGTCGGAGGAGTAGAGTTGCAGGCTGCCCGCGTTCAAGTGGCGCCACATATCGGTTTGGGTCTGAGTGTCGCGCAAGGGGGGCGAGCAGCAGAACTTTGCGCCCTCTGCGCCCGGGTGATCAAGATCATCGGCGGTCAGGAACATGTATTGCGGGCAGGTTTCGCCAAAGATCATGCGCCCGTCCATGCGGGCCTGGGCCACGGCGCGGGCGCCTGCATCGGTTGAGATATGCACGAAGAGCAGCGGGGCCTCGACAAAAGAGGCGAGCGCGATGCCCCTGCGGACGGCTTCGACCTCGGAGGCGGCGGGGTGGCTGACGGCGTGGTATTTGGGCGCGTCATAGCCACGCTCGATCAGGCGCCGGACCATCCATTTGATCAGCGCGTTGTTTTCGCCGGGGACCACGTATTTGCCGCGCGCGTCGATGGTGGTGCGCCCGGTCAGACCCAGGCCCAGGGCGGCGATCTTGCCGTCTTTGATGGCTACGTCGGTGGTAAAGCTGGAACAGGCGTTGGCGACCAGTCCACCCTGAATTAAAAGGTCAAACTCTGTCATGGGTGCAGCCTTTCCTGGGGTATTTCAAACGGCGTGCCCGGGTATTTTGCGATTTGGGGTCAAAAGGGAAACTCGGTGACGTCGAGTTCGCAGAGGCGACGTTTCAGTCGCGTGGTGAGGCGGGTGATTTCATCCATATCCTCTGCGCTGAGTTTGGGGCCGGGTGCGCGGGGGGCGTTGCAGGACAGGGCCCCGCGGCGGCGCAGGATCTCTTTGCGGATGGCGAGTCCGGCGCCGGGTTGTTGTTCGAGGCGGATGATGGGCACGAAGGCGTCGAAAATGTCGGAGGCGCGCTCGGTCTCGCCAGCCTGACACAGGGCGATGACGGCGACCAGCATTTCGGGAAAGGCAAAGCCGGTCATCGCGCCATCGGCGCCGCGCATCATTTCTTCGGGCAGAAAGATGCCGCCGTTGCCGCAGAGGATGGACACCCGGCGCGCGCCGCTTTCGCGAGCGAGACGGCGCACGGCAGAGAGTTTGTTCAGGCCGGGCCAGTCTTCGTGTTTGAGCATGACCAGCTGTTCGAAATCCTGCACCATACGGGTGAACAGCGCGGCCGAGAGCTGTACCCCGGTGGAGAGGGGGAAATCCTGATGGCAGACGGGAATGTCGGGGCCGAGGGCGTCAAAGCATTGTTCGTAGTAGCCATAGTGGGCGTCATCGGTGGCCAGCCCCCGGAGCGGGGCGATCATGACGCCGGCGGCGCCCTTGTCCATGGCGTCGCGTCCGAGGGCGGCCAGCGTGCCAATGCCCGCCGCAGAGACGCCGACGATGACCGGAACCCGCCCGTTCACCCGGGCCAGCATGTGGGTTGCAAAGGAGCTGGCCTCTTCGAAGGTGAGTTTGGTGGCCTCGCCCATCATGCCGAGGATGGTGAGCCCGTCCACCCCTTTGTCCAGGTAGAATTCGACCAGCCTGTCGGCGCTGTCATAGTCGATCTGACCGGTGTCGGTAAACGGCGTGGCCGAGATGACGTAGACGCCGGATGTTGTTTCGCTCAGGGTCATTTGGCGGCCTTTTTTGGGGGTGGTGGCGGGACAGGGATATCAAAACTGTCGGTGACTTCAAAATAGCCATTGCCGGAAACGCGGGCCAGGGGGCGGTAGCGGGCCAGGTCGATATGGTGGGTCTGGGGGTCAAAGATGCCGTCGCGGGCGTCCAGCGCCAGGATTTCGGCGATGCAGAGGTGGCGGCGTTCGGTGATCTGGCGCATCTCGAAGAGGCGACATTCCAGGCGGATCGGGGCCTGGGCGATGCCGGGCACGGTGACGTGATGGGATGGTGTGGGGGTGAGCCCGGCGAAATCAAGTTCGCTGTCTTCGGGGTCCAGCGGGCTGGCGCAGGCCGCCATGGCCGGGCCCATATCGGCGTCGACGAGATTGATGACCAGCTCTTGGGTATCTTGGATGTTGCGGGTGGTGTCCTTGAGCCCGGGCCGGTCGCGTCGGGTTTCAAGCCCGAGCACGGCGAGGGCCGGGTCCTCGGAGAACACATTGAAGAAGCTGAAGGGGGCGGCGTTGAGGAGGCCCTGTTGGCTGAGTGTGGTGACCAGGGCGATCGGGCGCGGGATGACTGCGCTGGCGAGCAGCCTGTAGCGGTCCTGGGGCGGGAGCTGGTTGAAATCGACAAACATCTCAGAGCGCCGGAGGCTCGGCACCGGTGCGTTCGGTGATCAGGCTGTAATGTTCGATGCGGCGGTGGCGGGCGAAGTCGAAGATTGTGGATTTGCCGAAATTGCACATATCCAGGTCGCAGGCATGGACGATCATTTCGTCCTGCTCGGTCTGACATTCGGCGACGATCTTGCCGTTGGGGTCGACGATGACGGTGCCTCCTATCAGGGGGTGGCCGTCTTCGTTTCCGGCTTTGGCGACGGCGACGACCCAGGTGGCGTTCTGGTAGGCGCCGGATTGCACGCTAAGGCGGTGGTGGAAGAGCCGGTCCGAGGGGCCCTCGGTGGCCATTTGGGAGTTGGTGGAGGGGGTGTTGTAGCCGAGCATGACCATTTCAACGCCTTGCAGCCCCATCACGCGGTAGGTTTCTGGCCAGCGTCGGTCATTGCAAATGCACATGCCCATCAGCCCTCCATGGGCGTGCCAGACCGGAAAGCCCAGATTGCCGGGTTCGAAGTAGCGCTTTTCCAGGTGTTGGAAGGCGCGGTCCGGGTCGAATGCGTCATGGCCCGGCAGGTGGACCTTGCGGTATTTGCCGATCAGCTGCCCGTCGGGGGCCGTGAGGATCGAGGTGTTGAAATGGCGTCCTTCCGGCGTCAGTTCGGCGTAGCCGAGGGACAGCCCTATGCCGTAGTCGCGCGCCCGGTCAAACAGCGGCTGGGTATCCGGGCCGGGCATGGCGGTTTCGAACCAGCTGTCGACCTCGTCCTGATCGGGCATGTACCAGCGCGGGAAGAAGGTTGTCAGGGTCAGTTCCGGAAAGATGGCCAATGTGGCGCCGGCGGCCTGGGCCTGGTCGAGCAGGGCGATCATGCGCGCGACGACCTGCGTGCGGGTTTCGTCCCGTTGGATTGGGCCCATCTGCAGGGCAGCGGTCACAACTTCGCGCATGGCGGTTCTCCGGTTCTGGCCATTTGGTCGTGTCGCAGTCTGCGGGCCAAGCGGTCCGCAGGCCAGAGGAAAGTGAGGCACGGGGCTTTTGTTGTGAAAATGCAGGAGCCTGTGTTGCGGGATGAACGAGCGCTGTGCGCCTGATTTTGTTGCAGTTGCGGGCGAGGGGATGCGGTTTTTGGCGGTTGGGGGCTGGCGGGGCTTGGATTGCGGCGGCTTTGGCGCGGAACATGGCGGCGGCAACATTGGAGAGGGATCAAATGGCTGTTTTGACTTGGATAGACGGGGCCACGCTGGTGACCCTGGATGCGGACCAGACGGTGATCGAGAATGGCGAGATCTGGATCGAAGGGGACCGGATTGTTGCTGCGGGTCAGAGCGGCGGGTTCTCGGCGCCGGAGGGGGCCGAAGTGGTACGGGTCGATGGCTCGCAGCGGGTGGCGATGCCGGGGTTTGTGAACGGGCATGTGCATAGCTACGGCGCCTTGCTCAAAGGGACAGTGGATGCAGAGCCGCTGGACGTCTTTATGATCAATGCGATTGCCAGCGCCGGCAAGCGCAGCCCGAGGGATGCCTATATCTCGGCGATGCTGGGGTGCCTGGAGATGGTGTCGACGGGGACGACCGGGTGTCTGGATCATTGTTCGCACCGCCCGGCCCATACGCCGGAGGCGGTGGATGCGATCTGTCAGGCCTATGCGGATATCGGGATGCGGGCGGCGGTGGCGCCGATGTTTTCGGATCTGCCCTTTGTCGAGACGGTCCCGTTTGGCGAGGATATGCCGGATGCGTCGGTGCTGGGGTTTCTGCCATCGGAGCCGGTGCCGCATGATGCCTATTTCGAGATCATGGCCGGGGCGGTTGCGCGCTGGAAGGATCATCCGTTGGTGACAATGATGCTGGGCGCGGACAGCCCGCAGCGGTGCTCGGATGCGCTGTTGCGGCGGGCGGGGGCGTTTTGTGCAGAGCATGGCATTGGCAATCACACGCATCTGCTGGAGGCGCGCACGCAATGGGCGATGTCCAAGGATCGTGATGAGCGGGGCTTTGTTGCCTATCTTGCGGATTGTGGGCTGGCCGGTCCGCTGAGCTCTTTTGCGCATTTTGTCTGGTTCTCGCCCGAGGATCTGGAGCATTTGCTGGAGGCGGGGGCGACCGTGGTGCACAACCCGTCGAGCAACATGATCCTGGGGTCGGGCATTCAGCCGTTGCTGACCCTGGTCGAGGCGGGTGTACCGGTGGCCTTTGGGTCGGATGGTCTGAATGCGGGCAATGCGGTGATGTTCGAAAAGACGCGGCTGGCGGCCTTGTTGCATCGGGTGACCGAGACCGACAGCAGCCGTTGGCTGACGGCGGGGCCTTTGTTGCGGATGGCGACGGTGAATGGCGCGCGCATGTTGGGCGCGCAGGGCGCGCGTGGGATGCTGGCGGCCGGGCAGGGGGCGGACATTGTCCTGCTGGACAAAAACGCCCTGACAATGACCCCGCTGGGCGAGCCGCAGACCCAGTTGGTACATTACGAGACGGGGGCCGGTGTGGCAGATGTCTATGTCGCCGGCGAGCAGGTACTGGCGCAGGGGCGGCCGACCCGGGTGGATCGCGATGCGATCCTGCAGGAGGCGCGCGACATCGCCGCGCGATTGCTGACGGACAGTTCCGCGCTGAGGGACAAGGCCGCGGCCATGCACCCGAACATTCTGTCCATGGTCAAACGGGTTCATGCGATGGACTGCGGGCCCTGCCGGATTGCGCGTCTATAAAACGACAAAAAATTGATCACAGCTGTCGAAATCTGCGCGATCCGGGCGGCTGAAATCGCCCGGGGCCGGATTGGGCGCAATCCGCTGTGAGGAACCGGCGGCGGATGATGGTTACTGACCGGGTTCTGTCGGCCAGTTGTGGGACCGACACCAATGGGGAGTACGACATATGTTGAAAAACCTACTGAGCGCCGCAGCGATTGGCGCGGCAACGTTTGGGCTGGGGGCTGCGGCCTCGGCTGAGGATCTGGTTGATCTGAATTTCTCGCTGGATTGGGCATGGCAAGGGATGCACGGCCCGTTTCTGTTGGCACAGGATCGCGGCTATTACGCCGAAGCCGGTCTGAACGTGTCATTCGACCGTGGCTACGGGTCGGGGGATACCATCTCTAAGATTGCGGCCAAGGCCTATCCCATGGGGTTTGCCGAGGGCACCAGCCTGTTGAAGTTCAATGCGGAAAATCCGGATGATCAGGTCATCACGGTTCTGGTGATCAATGATCAGTCGCCAACGGGGGTGATCTCGACCGCGGCCAATGGGGTGAAAACGCCTGCGGATCTGATGGGCAAGAAGATTTCGGCCACGCAGAACGCCGCGACCGTGTTGTTGTGGCCGGTGTTTGCCGAGTTGAACGGGTTGGATCCGGAAGGGATCGAATATCTGTTTGTTGAGCCTTCGTTGCGCGACTCGATGGTTATTCAGGGTCAGGCGGATGCGACATTCGGGTTTTCGACCACCACTGTTCTGAACATGGTGCAGGCGGGTCTGGCGAAAGAGGACGTGACCTATTTCACCATGGCGCAATATGGGCTCAAGCCCTACAGCTCGTCCATTATCGTGCGCAAGGATTGGGCGGCTGAGAACCCCGAGATCGTCAAAGGCTTTGTCGCGGCGACGGTGAAAGGGATGATCGACATGTTCGAGGATCCTGATGCGGGGATTGCCCTGTTGAAAAAGCAGGAGCCGCTGATTGACGTCGATATCGAGACGGCGCGGTGGTATCTGGCCGAGGAATTGGCGTTGCTGACGCCGAGTGTTCTTGAGAACGGGATCAGCGTTGTGGATCGCGCGCGCTATGAAACGGCGGCCAAGCAGGTGGCCAGCGCGTTCAACATTCCGATCGAGCCCAATATGGATGACTATTTTGATGGATCGTTCCTGCCGCCGCTGGAAGAGCGTCAGGTGCCCGAGGTTGCCAAGGCCCGCCACAAGTAATCTGACCGACCCCAAAAAAATCAGGCGCCGCAAGATGTTGCGGCGCCTTTTTTGTTGTCCGGGATTTGCGGCGGGCGTTATCCGCCGCCGGTGGGGGCGGTGTCGACCTTGGTCTGGCCCCGGGTTGCCCATCCGGTGGTGCGCCGTTCGATCCAGGCGAAGACCTCGTAGATGGCGACGCCCATCATGGCGACCACGACCAACCCGGCAAAGACCAGCGGAACATCAAAGCGGGAGCTGGCGTTGAGCATCAGATAGCCGATCCCGGCGTTGGCGGCGATGGTTTCCGAGATCACGGAGCCGACCAGGGCCAGGGTGATGGCCACCTTGAGCGAGGCAAAGAAATACGGGGCAGAGCGGGGCAGGCCGACCTTGACCAGAACATCGCGCCGGGATGCGCCGAGCGAGCGCAGGACGTCCTCCAGCTCTGGCTCGACCGTGGCGAGGCCGGCGGCGACATTCACCACGATGGGAAAGAAGGACAACATGAAGGCGGTGATCACGGCAGGCGCGGTGCCGATGCCGAACCAGATCACCAGGATCGGTACGATGGCGACCTTGGGCACTGAATTGAAGGCAATCAGGACCGGATAGAGTGCGCGATACAAGAGTGGCGACCATCCCACGGCGACGCCCATCAGCACGCCTCCGAGGACGGCAAAGAAGAAGCCGACCAAGGTGGTGAACAGTGTCTGCCAGGCGTGGTAGGCGATGACGGGTGCCCATTTCCACAGGCTGGCGGCGATGGCGCTGGGCGCGGGCAGGACGAATTTGGGCACGTCAAAGAGGATGACATAGAGTTCCCAGATCACCAGCGACGGGATGGCGATCAGCCATGGGCCAAACATGTCCACCAGACGAGTCAGGGTCAGGCGCTGGGGCGGTGTTTTGGCGTTTTGCGGGGAGGATGAGGGATGGGTCATGCTTGTCTCTCGCGTGAAATATGCGCCCTTAGATCCTGTACGATATCGACAAAATCCGGTTTGAACGTGTCGTCGAGCGTGCGCGGAAACGGCATGTCGACCTTGCGGGTTGCAACGATTTTGCCCGGGCGGGCGGACATGACGTGGATTGTGTCTGCCAGGTAGACGGCTTCGCGCAGGTCATGGGTGACCAGGATCACGGTAAAGCGTTGCTGCATCCAGAGCTGTTGCAACACGCCCCAGAGCTCTTCTCGGGTGAAGGCGTCGAGGGCTGCGAAGGGTTCGTCCAGCATCAGCAGCTCTGGCTCGTGGATCAGGGCCCGGCACAGGGAGGCGCGTTGTTGCATACCGCCCGACAGCTCCCACGGGGATTTGCTGGCGAAATCGGCCAGGCCGACCGAGGCAAGCAGGGTCATTGCCCGATCGACATATTCCTTGCGGTTTGCGCGCAGGCGGTCGCGGTGGGGCTGGACGATTTCGAGCGGCAACATGACGTTGTCCAGAGTGCTGCGCCAGGGCAGGAGGGTTGGGTTCTGGAACGCCATTCCGGTGATCTTGAGCGGCCCGTCGACCGGTTGCCCGGCGACTTTGACCGTGCCGCTTGTCGGTGGGATCAGGCCGGTGACCAGCCGCATCAGAGAGGATTTACCACAGCCTGACGGGCCGACGACGGCGGCAAACCCGCCTTTGGGCACCGCAAAGGTCGCCCCCTGGAGCGCGGCGACGCCATCTTCGGCGCCGTTGTAGACGATGTCGACGTCGGAGATATCCACCAGTGGTTCCGCGTTCGGCGCGTTTGTCATATCCACCCTTTCTGAGCGATCTTTTTTGATGCCAGCCCAAATTCTGCGAAAACGCGGGGTAAGGTCCAGACAATTGGCCGCTGAGCCGGGGTTCCTGGGGAAACGGGGGCTTTGTGGTTAATTTTTGGGCAAGGGTGGTGGGTTGCTGTTTTTGTTATATTTTACAGGGTTTTAAAGGTGCTTCGCTGGAGTGCCCGGCCGAGGAGGGATGCGGCGTGCACAGGATTTGGGCGGCCTGTGTCTGGCTGGCTATTGATACGCTGTGTCCTTTGGTTTGCGGGAGCGGTGCGGGCACTTCTGGTTGCATTCCGGGTGAAATCGCGGGCCAATAAGGCGCGACCGGTGGTCGGGTGAGGTGTTGCGCGAGTCGTGCGGTGCCGCGTTGTGTTGTCTTTGGGGGGTATCAGGCATGTCACCAGTATCGGATCTGTTGAAATGATCCCCGCAGTGGCCGCCCGCGAAGACCGCGCCGCCGTGGGCGTTGTGGCAATGGCTGCCGGGGTGTTTTTCCTGGCAATGATTGATACCTCGGCCAAATGGCTGGTCCTTGCGGGGCTGCCGGTGTTTCAGATCGTGTTTGTGCGTTATTTTGTGCATTTCCTGGTGTCTTTGATCGTGTTTGTGCCCCGCGAGGGCGCGCAGGCCTTGCGCTCGAACGCGTGGGGAAAACAGGTTTTGCGGTCCCTGTTTTTGTTGGTGAGCACGATCTTTCTGGTGTTGGCGCTAGAGCATTTGCCGCTGACGCTGAACACGACGATCATGTTTGCGATGCCGATTGTGGTGACGTTGCTTTCCATTCCGATTTTGGGCGAGCGTGTCGGGATGCATCGGTTTGGTGCGGTTTGTGTCGGGTTCCTGGGGATTGTTGTTGTGATGCGGCCCTGGGGCGTCGGGTTTGAACCGGCGATTTTTCTGAGCCTGACGGCCATGTCGATGGGGGCGCTGTATTTTGTGATGACGCGGATGCTGGCGGGGGTGGACAGCAATGCCACCAGCCAGCTGTGGGCGTCGGGGCTGGCCAGCATATGCCTTTTGCCCTTTGCGTTGGCGCATTGGACCTGGCCGAGCAATCCAGGCGATTGGGCCTTTTTCCTGCTTGTGGGCGTGTTCGGGGCGGCGGCGCATACGCTTGTCACCGGGGCGCACCAGTTTGCGGATGCGTCTATCCTGGCGCCGGTCATCTATGTGCAGATCGTGTTTGCCTCGATCATGGGGGTTCTGTTTTTTGACACCTGGCCGACCTATTGGACGTTGGCGGGGGCGGCTGTCATCATCGGTTCGGGCATCTATATCTGGCACCGCGAACGCGGGGTTTCGGTGGGCTGAGCGCGCCGCGCGGCGCTGTGGTTCGGGGCAAGGGGCCGGTGCCTGTTCGGGTGCGGCGGGTTTCAGGCCCCTTGGTCAAAGCGCGCGCGGGATTGCGTGATATGTTCATTTTGCGCCACGGCCCATTCCACCATTTGGGTGAGTGGCGCCAGAAAGGATTGGCCCGTCTCGGAAAGGCGGTAGCTGACGCTGGGTGGTTTGGTGTCAAACACCTGGCGGATCACCAGCCCGTCCCGTTCCAGGTCGCGCAATGACTGAGTGAGCATTCGTTTTGAGATGTCGGGCAGGGCGCGTCCCAATGCGTTGAACCTTTGCGGTCCGGCCGAGAGTTCGAGCAGGATCAGGCTGGTCCATTTGGCGGCGATATGGCCCAGGATGGTGCGCACGGGGCAGTTTTCCAGGGTGAAGCCTGCGTCCTTGAATTGGGTCAATTGGGGGTTGAGCGGTTGGTTCACGGTGGTTCCCTTTGCGTAACCTATAGACAAAATGATGCCTCCTTTACGGGGTGGAGGGCGGTCTCTATCTGAGACTTATATGCGGAATGAACCTGTAAAGGAAAGAAAATGACAAAACGTGTTCTCGTTCTGGGTGGCACGGGGCGCACCGGGGCTTTGGTGATTGACCGGGCGCTTGATGCGGGATGGGCGGTCAATATCTTGGCACGCCAGCCGGACAAGGTGACATGGGGCAATGCGGATATTGAGGTTTTTCGGGGCACGCCGGAAAACGCGGCGGATATTGATCCGGCGATGGCAGGGTGTTCGGCGGTCATTGGGACGCTGAACAATGCGCGCGCGTCGGATTCGCCCTTTGCCAAGATTGTCAATTCACCAACGCTGTTGACGGATTGCTATGCCAATATCATCGCGGCGATGCAGCGCCATGATGTGCGTCGGATCGTGCATCTGGGGGCGTCGGGGGCCGGAGACAGTTTTCAGACGGCTCCGTGGATCTTCAAGCAATTCATCAAGCGCACGAATTTGGGCGTGGCTTATCAGGATCACGAAGGGGTCGAGGCGGCGCTGGCGGCCTCCGATCTGGATTGGACGGTTGGTCGCGCGGTGGGCCTGGGCAAAAAGACGGGCAACGTGTTGGAAAGCTATGTGGTGGGGGGCAAGATGACCCCCGCGCCGTCGATGCAGATTGGCCGGGAGAGCGTTGCGCAATGGCTGGTTGAGGCGCTGGACCGCAGTGAGCTTTATGGGAAAACGCCGGTGCTGTCCCTGGGGTAGGTCCCCGGGGGGCGGGGCGTGGACCCAACACGGGGGTGGCAGCCATAGCGGGCCGGGCGCGGGGGCGCCCGGCGCCGGGTCATGACATGATGAGGCCGCCGCAGACGTTGATGGTCTGGCCGGTGATATAAGAGGCGTCCTGACTGGCGAGGAAAGCCACCAGACCGGCGACATCGCTGCCTTCGCCTGCGCGTTTCATTGGAATGTTCTGCACCCAGCTGTCCATCAGTTCGCCGGGGCCGAAATCGCCCAGCATCTGGCCCCAGACACGGTCATTATAGTCCCACATGTCGGTCTTGATGATCCCGGGGCAGATGGCATTCACGGTGATGCCGTCTAGCGCGACCTCTTTGGCGAGGCTTTGGGTCAGGCCCATGACGCCGAATTTCGAGGCGGCGTAATGCGGTGTATAGATAAAGCCGTCACGGGCCTGACCGGAGGCTGTGTTGATCAGGCTGCCGCCCTTGCCAGAGGCGCGCATATGGCGGATCGCCTCCTGACAGCACAGGAAGACGCCTTTGGTGTTCACCTCCATCGTGGCATCCCATTCCTGCTCGGTCAGGTCCTCGACCTTTGCGATTGTGATGATGCCGGCGTTCTGGATCGACACGTCGATTCCGCCGAAAGTGTCGGCGGCAAAGGCGTAGAGCGCCTTGACCTGTTCACGATCGGTGACGTTGCAGACAAAACCCTTTGCGTTTGCCCCGGTGGCGCTGAGCGCGTCGGCGGCTTCGGTCACGTTTTCCTCGACCGATGCGATCACCAGGTTTGCCCCCTCGGCGGCAAAACGTTCGGCCATGGCATATCCGATGCCCTTGTTGCCTCCGGTTATGACGATGGTTTTGTCTGAAAATCTGGACACGCAGTTTACTCCCTTGTTGTGATAGGCGCGTCGGAGGCCAGCAGGCGATCCGCCGTGAATTTGTCGGTTACCAAAAGGTCGATCACGCCGGTGCGCAGTGCACCGCGGATGGCGGCGGTTTTGGATTGGCCGCCAGCCAGGGCGATCACCCGGTCGATTGTTGAGAGCTCTTCAAGGGACATGCCGATGACCCTGTCATCCATGGGTGTCTTGACCGGCTGGCCGTCGGCATTGAAGAACCGCAGGCTCATATCGCCGACGCCGCCTGCGTCCTTGACCTCGGCGATTTCGCGCGAGGTGAAGACATTGCCGCTGCGCGACAACATGCTGGAGGGTTCCATCGCGCCAATACCGACGATGGCAAGTGTGACCTTGCTGAACAGCTCTATGGTTTCGCGAACATAGGTATCGCTCAGCAGCACCAGCTTGGCCTCGCGCGATTGGGCGACGCCCGGCGCACTGAGCAGATGGGCCTCGCCGCCGGTCAGTTTTGCGAGACGGGTGGTCAGCTGGTTGGCGTGGATCTGGACGGTGGGATCGCCCATGCCCCCCAGGGTCTGAACGACCTGCTTGGCCTTGCCCGATTTCATCGGGTGGATGTTGTCCACCATCTTCAGAATGGTTTCGGACCAGCTGGAGACGCCGATGACCTCTCCGGGTTGAAGTGTTGCTTCGAGGAAATGTGCGGCGGCTTCGCCGATGCGGGCCATGATCGGGCCGTCGCGGTCTTCGGAACATTCGACGACGATGGCTTCGGCGATGCCGAATTTCTGACGCAGGCCCGTTTCAATCTCGGCGTATGTCCCCGACGGAGAGACCACGGTGGTGCGCACGATTTCTTCTTCCTGGGCGCGTTTGAGCATACGCGACACGGTGGCCTGCGAGATGCGCAGGTGTTTTGCGATATCTGCCTGGCGTTGGTTTTCCACATGATACATCTGCGCGACACGGGCGATCATTCTAAGTTCGTTCAGACGGGACATGCGGGTGCTTTCGATGTGTGTGAATATATATTCACTATATGCGAAGCGTTGTGCGTGCAATGGCCTCGCGCCATGCCGCCCGGGTGGATTGCTGGGTCTGGGGGTCGGTCGCGGGCGCGTAGGGGGTGCCATGCGCGGCGAGGGTGGAGAGCGTGTTCAGGTCGGGCCAGAACCCGGTCGCGAGGCCGGCGAGATGGGCGGCGCCCAGAGCGGAGGCCTCGGAGTTGCGGCAGGGGGTGACGGGTTTGGTCAGGCTGTCGGCGACAAGCTGCATCAGGAAGGGGTTTCCGCTGGGCCCTCCGTCGACAAAGACGCGGCCCATGTCGGATCCGGCGCGGGCCATGATTTCGTAGATATCGGCCACCTGATGGGCGAGGCTGTCAGCTGCGGCGCGTGCGATATGGGCCGGTTTCGAGTTGAACGACAGGCCAGAGACCAGCCCGCGGGCGTGGCTGTCCCAATGGGGCGAGCCGAGGCCGACATGTGCGGGGACAAGTGTGACGCCCTGGGCGTCCGGGACGGTTTGGGCCAGGTCGAGCAGGGCGTCGACGCCGGAGAGGCCCAGCAGTTGCGCGGTCCAGGGAAAGATCGAGGCGCTGACCAGGATGTTGCCCTCGAAAGCGTAGGTCGAGGTGCCGTCCAGGGACCACGCGATTGTGGTGGTGATACCTTCGGGCGGGGTGGTGAACCGGGGAACCGTTGTCATCACGGAGGATCCGGTGCCGAATGTGATCTTGCCGTCGCCGTTTCCGAAGGCGCCATGGCCAAACAGCGCCGCGTGGGAATCGCCGATGGCGGATGCGATGGGCACGCCGTCGGGCAGGACGCCGACGCCTTTGGTTTCACCAAAGATGTGCGAGGAATCCCGGACCTGGGGCAAGCTGGCGCTGTCGACGCCGAAGAGCGCGCAGAGTTCTATGTCCCATTGTCCTTGGGCCAGGTTGAACAATTGTGTGCGCGCGGCGTTCGAGCGGTCGGTTGCGTGGATCTGACCGCCGGAGAATTTCCAGATCAGCCAGCTGTCCACGGTGCCGATGCAAATATCGCTGGAGTCGCCGGCATGATGATCGACCAGCCATGCGGCCTTGGTCGGGGGAAACATCGGATCGAGCGGCAGGCCGGTTCTGGCGATCACTTCGGGTCCGTGCCCGGCCTGTTTGAGCGCGTCGCAGGCGGCTGTGGTGCGGCGGCATTGCCAGGTGACGACGGGGCCAAGGGGCGCGCCGGTTTTCCTGTCCCAGATCAGGATGGATTCGCGTTGGTTGGAGATGCCCAGCCCCATGATCCGAACATCGGGGCCATTGGCCAGGCACTCTGCGATGGCCTTGGTGGTGGCGGTCCAGATTTCCTGTGCATCCTGCTGCACCCAGCCGGATTGCGGGTGCTGGATCGGCACTGGCGCTGCGCCGCTGGCGATGATCTGGCCATCTTGGTCCACAAGCACAGCTTTGGAATTGGTTGTGCCTTCGTCGATTGCCAGGATGACTTGCCGTGCCACGTTTATCCCTTCCGTTTGAGGAGTTCGACCGCGCTGGCGGCGATGGCTTCGGCGGACATGCCAAATTCATCGAGCAGGAAATTGGCCGAACCGGTTGGCGCGAAGACGCCGGGAACGCCGAGGCGCTTCATGGGGACGGGGCATTCATCCACGACCACCTCGGCCACGGCGCTGCCCAGTCCGCCAAAGATGGTGTGTTCTTCGCAGGTGACAATGGCGCCGGTGTCCAGAGCTGCGGCGACGATTGCGGCGGCGTCGATGGGGCGGACGGTGGCCATGTTCAGCACGCGGGCCGAGATGTTGCGGGCGCTGAGCAGCGTGGCGGCGCTCATGGCGCGGTGTGTCAGCGTGCCATTGGCAATGAGTGTCACGTCAGAGCCATCCCGCAGCATGTTGGCGCGGCCCAGTTCGAAGGCGTGGTCCTCCGGCAGAAGGTCGGGCACGCCCACGCGGCTGAGGCGCAGGAAACATCCGCCTTCGTATTCGGCGGCCCATTTGATGACTGCGGCGGTTTCGATCCGGTCGGCAGGGGCAATCACCGGCACATTGGGCAGGGCACGGATCCAGGCGAAATCCTCGATCGAGTGGTGCGTTGCCCCAAGCTCGCCATAAGCCAGGCCAGAGCTGATGCCGACAAGCTTTACGTTGGTTGCGGAATAGGCCACGTCGGCCTTGATCTGTTCCAGAGCGCGCCCGGTCAGAAAGGGGGCGGCGGCGCAGACGAAAGGGATCTTGCCGCCATTGGCCAATCCGGCGCCAACGCCGACCATATTCTGTTCGGCGATGCCGACATTGATCAGGCGTTCGGGGAATTTTTCGCGAAACCCGGTGAGTTTGGAGGAGCCGACGGAATCGTTGACGACGGCGACGATATCGCTGTTTTCGGCAGCCAGCGCCTCTAGCGTGGCGACAAAGGCGTCGCGGCAATCGGACAGTTTGGCTGTTTCAAACGGAGCATTCATTGCGCGGCCTCCTCGAGTTCGGCCATGGCCTGTTTGTATTGTTCCGCGTTCGGGACCTTGTGGTGCCAGGCGACATTGTCGGACATGAAGGAAATGCCCTGGCCTTTGTTGGTATGCGCGACAATGCAGGTGGGTTTGCCGGGCTCGATCCTGTCCGTCGAGAGGGCATCGCAGATCTGGTCCATGTCATGGCCGTCAATTTCCTGCACGGTCCAACCGAAGGCCTCAAGCTTGGGCCGGAGCGGGGCCAGGTCGTTGGTGTCGGCCAGGCGCGCGCCCTGTTGCAGGCGGTTGTGGTCGATGATCAGGGTCAGGTTGTCGAGTTTGAACTGCGCCGCTGCCATGATGGCCTCCCAATTGGAGCCTTCCTGCATTTCGCCGTCACCCGTGATGACAAAGGTGCGCCACGAATCGCCGTTCAACTGAGCCGCTTTTGCCATGCCCACACCGATGGGCAAACCATGGCCCAGGGGGCCTGTGTTGGTTTCCACGCCCGGCACTTTGGTCCGGTTCGGGTGGCCGTTCAGGCGGGAATGGGGCTGAAGGAAGGTTGCGATCTCTTCTTTGGGAATGAACCCTTTTTCAGCCAGAACATTATAGAGTGCCAGAGCCGTATGCCCCTTGCTGAGCACCAGGCGGTCGCGTTTGGGGTCATTGGGGGCCTGCGCATCGACCGACATGACCTTGAAGTAGAGCGCGGTCAGCAGATCCATGACCGACATTTCGCCACCGATATGTCCTGCTCCGGCTTCGTAGACGGCCTGGAGGTCGCGACGGCGCATTTTGTTGGCGATTGCACGGAGTTGAAGTGAATTCATGCCCATACCTGTATAAAAATTCACATGAAAGAAAACATGCAGACAGCTTCGTGTCAAGGCGTTCTGAAGCGCTCAAAATGTTCCCGACAAATTTTCATAGCGGGTTTGCGGGGGTGTTGACAGTCTCAAAGTGATCCCTTAGGCATTTTATATCGAATATGAATAAATATTCCGTTTGGGGGGAGAATGGCTACCAAAACGACATCCGGCCTGGAAACGCATTCGGGGCTGTCTCGGTTTTTCTCTTTGAGTGGTGCGACGGGGCCTTTGATTGGCCTGATCCTGCTGTGCGTTTTTCTGTCGCTGGCGACGGATTCCTTTCTGTCGTTTCGGAATTTCCTGAACATTGCCGATCAGATCACCGTGCTGGGGATTATGGCGGTTGGCATGACCTTTGTGATCCTGATCGGGGGCATTGATCTGTCGGTCGGCTCGGTCATGGCGCTGGCGATGATGGTGCTGGGGTATCTCAACGTTGAGGCGGGTATGCCGATGGGGGTCGCTATCGGTGGTGCCCTGGTGGCGGCTGCGGTTTGCGGGATGATTTCGGGGTTGATGATTACCGAGTTCAGGGTGCCTGCCTTTATTGCGACGTTGGCGATGATGTCGATTGCGCGGGGGCTGGCCAATATGATCACCAACGGCTCGCAGATCATCGGGTTTCCATCCTGGTTCAACATGGGCGCGATTATCCGGCAATTCGGCTTTCTGACGATGACGGTTGCGGTGATGCTGGTGGTCTTTGTGGTGGCCATCCTGTTCCTGCGGTTTCGTCAGGAGGGGCGGTCGTTGTTTGCGATTGGCGGCAATCCCGAAGTGGCGCGTCTGGCTGGGATCAATGTGCGGCTGACGACTGTGATGGTCTATTTGGTCTGTGCGCTGTTGTCGGGTCTGGCGGGTGTCCTGTTGGCGGCGCGGCTGGATTCGGTGCAGCCCAGCTCTGGCGTGGCGTATGAGCTGGATGCCATTGCGGCGGTTGTCATCGGCGGAACCAGCCTTTCGGGTGGCACCGGGGGCGTTGTGGGCACTTTGATCGGTGTGCTGATCATCGGGGTCTTGCGCAATGGTTTGAACCTGTTGAGCGTGTCACCCTTTTTGCAGGCGGTCGTGATTGGCCTGGTCATTGTGCTGGCCGTGGCGGCGGAGACTTTCAAGCATCGCAGATCGTGATTGAACAGGGCGCCACCAGTGTTGGCGCCTTTAACCAATGGTCCGATTGTTCGGGCTGAATATGGTCCAAACCGGATCGGCCGGACCAAAAACAAGGAGGAGACTATTATGAAAACAACCTTGAAAAGCCTTTTGGCGGCGACTGCCGTGGCGGCGCTCTCGACGGCGGCTTCGGCTGAAGGTGTGGGTGGCGTATCCAAGATCGGTTTGGCTGTTCCGAACCTGCAGGCGGATTTTTTCAACCAGATCAAGCTGGGTGTTGAGGGCTATGCCGGCAAGCTGGGTATTGAGGTCATCGTTGTGGATGCCAAGAACGATACCGCGACGCAGGTGAGCCAGGTGCAGGATCTGATCACGCAGGGCATTGACGCGTTCATCTATATCCCGGCTGGTGCTGCGGCGGCGGCTGTTCCGACCCGTCTGGCGCGTGCCGAGGGCATTCCGGTGATCAACGTTGACCGCGAACCCGATGGCGAGCCTGGCGACACCGTGATCTATGGCGAGAACGTCGTTTCGGCCTATCAGGTGTGTGACCACATCATCGGTCTGGCCGGTGGCAAGGGCAAAATGGTCGTGATTCACGGCCAAAAGGGCACAACGCCAGAGGTTCAGCGGTTCGAAGGCTGCAAGATGGCCATCGACGAGAACCCCGGTGTGGAGCTGGTCGCGCAGCAGTGGAGCCAGCAATGGTCGCCTGACGAAGGGTTCAACATTGCGCAGAACATGTTGCAGGCCAATCCGGATATCTCGATCATCTTTGGTCAGGCCGATGGTCTGGCGATGGGCGCGGCCAAGGCGGTTGAGGTCGCGGGTCTGTCCGATCAGGTTATCGTTGGCGGTTATGACGGCGACGGTGCGGCCCTGGAATCGCTGGTTGCCTGCGATACACCGTTTATCGTGACAGCCACGCAGAGCACGCAAGCCATGGGTGTTCTGGCGGTGAATTCGGCCATTGCGGTTGCGAATGGGGCGTCTGTGCCGGCACGTCAGATTCCGAATGCGGTTCTGACCACATGTGACGACGCGGCTCAGTTCGTCGAAAAGCACCCATAAGCCAGGGGTTTCGGCACCATGACATGCAAGGTGATGCAATGACGTCTGACAGCAAAACGCCAATCCTGTCCCTGCGGAATATCACGAAGTCCTACGGACCAATCGAAGTTCTGCACGGTATTGATCTGGATGTTTGCGCTGGCGAGGTCGTCGCATTGCTGGGCGAGAATGGTGCCGGAAAATCCACGGTTTCGAATGTCATCTCCGGTACGGTCCTCCCTTCGTCCGGAACGATGACCTGGCAGGGCGCAGATTATGCGCCCGCCAATCCGCGCGAGGCGTTGGACAGTGGCGTGGGCATGATCCATCAGGAATTGCTGTTGCTGCCGCATCTGTCGATTGCCGAGAATATCTTTGTGGGACGCTATCCGACCAGGGCCGGGCTTGTCGATCGCAGGGCGATGGAGGAGCGCGCGCGTTCGGGATTGCAACGGCTGGGGCTGGATGTCTCTCCGCGCCGCATGGTTGAGGGGTTGTCCACGGCCAACCAGCAGTTGATCGAGATTGCCAAGGCGCTGACGCTCAACGCGCGGCTTTTGATCCTGGACGAACCGACGGCCGCCTTGGGCGGGGATGAAACCACCAAACTGTTTGAGCAGATTGAACGGCTGAAGGCGGATGGTGTCGGGATCATCTATATTTCGCACCGTTTGGAAGAGATCAAACGCATCGCGGATCGCATTGTGGTGATGCGGGACGGGGAAAAGGTGCAGGAGTTTGACAGTGCGGATGTGCCGGTGCGCACCATTGTTGAATCCATGGTCGGGCGGAGCCTGGACCGGATGTTCCCGGCGATTCCGGCGCCGCAGCCAGAGACGGTGTTGGAAGTCAGGGACCTGAAATCGGGGCTTGGCCATTTCTCTGGGGTGAATTTCAAGATCCAGAAGGGCGAGATCTTTGGGATTGCCGGTCTGGTAGGGGCCGGGCGGACCGAGCTGGTGCGGGCAATCACGGGGGTTGATGCGATTGAAAGCGGGCAGGTTTTGCTGGATGGCAAGGAGATCACGCCGCGCAAGCCCAAAGATGCCATTCGCAACGGGATTGTTTTGGTGCCCGAGGACCGCAAATTGCAGGGGCTGGTGTTGCAGCACGGGATCGCCGAGAACATCGCCTATGCCAATATGAACGAGGTCGCGCCGGGCGGATGGATCACGCGGCGCAAGGTCAAGAAATTTGCAGACGGCAATATCGAGAAATTCGGGGTCAAAGGGCAGGGCCATCAGAATGCGGACGAAATGTCGGGCGGCAATCAGCAAAAGGTGGTGATCGCCAAATGGCTGGCGCGCAATCCGAGGGTGGTGGTTCTGGACGAACCGACCCGTGGCATTGACGTTGGCGCGCGGTCTTCGATCTATGATATTATTGTCGGGCTCGCGGCAGAGGGTGTCTCGGTCATTGTGGTCAGTTCGGATCTTGAGGAAGTGTTGGGCGTGTCCAACCGCGTTCTGGTCATGGCGCAGGGCCAGCAATCGGGTATCCTGTCCAGAGAAGAAGCAAATGACGTGTCGATCATGGAATTGGCAACGCTGTAAGGGCTTTGCAGCCGTTTTCGAAAGGATGAATTTATGTTGGAAGTCTCCCTCAATGCGCCGGCGCTGTTTGATCTGACGGGGCGTGCGGCCCTGGTCACCGGGGCCGGCAGCGGGATCGGTCAGCGGATCGCGCTGGGGCTGGCGCAATGCGGGGCGGATGTGGCTTTGCTGGATCGGCGCACGGACAATGGGCTGGCCGATACGGCAGAGGCGATCGCGCGCACGGGGCGGCGGTCCTTGCAGATCGCGGCGGATGTGACCTCGGGCGAGGCCATGGCCGAGGCGGTCGCCCGCACTGAGGCAGAGTTGGGCGCGCTGCGGTTGGCAGTGAATGCGGCTGGTATTGCGAACGCCAATCCCTGCGAGGAGATGAGCGAAGAGCAGTATCAGACGTTGATGGATATCAATATGAAGGGCGTCTGGTTGTCCTGTCAGGCCGAGGGGCGGGCCATGCTGGCGCATGGGCAGGGCGGATCTATCGTCAATATAGCCTCGATGTCTGGTGTGATCGTCAACCGCGGGCTGAACCAGGTGCATTACAATGCCTCAAAGGCGGGCGTGATCCATATGTCCAAGTCCATGGCGATGGAATGGGTGGACCGGGGCATTCGCGTGAATTCGATTTCGCCGGGGTATACGGCGACGCCGATGAACACGCGGCCTGAAATGGTGCATCAAACCAAGGAGTTTGAGAGCCAGACGCCGATGCAGCGCATGGCGGATGTGGACGAAATGGTCGGGCCGGCGGTGTTTCTTTTGTCGGATGCGGCGTCTTATTGTACCGGGGTCGACCTGTTGGTCGATGGCGGTTTCTGCTGCTGGTAGGCGGCGCGGAGGGCGGGTTTTGCCCTGTGGATCTGGCGTTTCGGGGCCCGCCGCCAGGACGGGCCCGGTCGGAGCGATCCTGACAGCGGCGTGAGTTTACGCGCCGGATTTGACGCGGGCGTCTTGTGCGTCCTGGGCTGCCTGCAGGTCGGGGTCAAATTCAGCGTCGGTCAGGACGAACAACATGCGGCATGTTTCGCCAGAGCGATTGGCCCAGGCGTGGATGGTGCCGCGCTGGACCACCACGTCGCCGGGGGAAAGCGGGACCTCTTCTTCGTCCAGAACAAGTGTTATTTGTCCTGAAATAACATACCCGTAATCGACGCTCTTGGTGCGATGCATCAGGGGGTGGCGGCCTTTGGCGGCATGTTCTGCGTTTTCGCCGAGGCCGACGGCCTCGAACACGGCTTTGGCCTGCACGGGGTCGAAGGCGGGGCCGTCATGGCCCTCGGGCGGGATGTCCACCATGCGGATGATCGTGCCATTCTGCGGGGGTGCCGTGACCTTGTGCCGGTCGGTGGGTTCGGCCTCGTCGAAGCTGAGCGGCGCGGGCATGGCGTTTGTGTTCCAGATTTCGTGGAAGGCCAGGCCGGGCTGGGCGCTGGGACGTGTCACATTGGGCAATGCGCCATCCTGGAGCACGATGGCCTTGCCTGTGCTGTCATGGCCGGTGACGATGCGGCGGACGTTTGGGAGTGTCATTGGCTGGGACCTCTGGCGAGCGTCCAGGCGGGCAGATCGGTGATGTGATTTGGGTTAGGGCACATGTTGAAAGCTCTCAAATGGGTCAGGCCGCCTGGGCGGCGGGTCACAGCTTTGACGGGCATATTCGAGTTCGCGCGGAGGGTCGAATGCACCAAAGTGGACAACAAACGGTGTGTTTATCGTTTCCATTCTGTGGATTAGATACGCCTGCGCGGATTCTTCAAGGTCATTTTCCCGGCTTTGGCCGCAATACGGATGCGGCGCCTGAGGCGGGAATGCCGTGTCTTGCCGTGTGAAACGGCTGTTTTGGATCGGATTGCGCGCCTGACCGAGGTCTGGCGGTTCGCGGTGGTCAGGGGCCTGTGGGCGTTCAGATCCCTTCGCGGATTTGGCGGTCGTATTCCTCTGCGTCGAACCAGCCCAGGGATGTCTTGACCTTGAGATCCTCGTCGAGGTCCCATTCCTCCCACCCTGGAACGGCAACGTGATTGCCGGTTTCGGCGTGCTTTCCCTCGAGCAGCCAGCCGAACATCACATGGTCTCCTGCTACGCGCAGATGTTCGAGGCTGACCGTCAGCCCCGGAAATTCGGCGTAAAACCCAGAGACCATGTCGAGAAGGGCGGCGCGCCCCTCGATCGGATCGCCGCGGTTGATGATGATTTTGCCGTCTTCGCGGTAGAATGCGGCGACGGCCTCGGGATCGCCGGAACCCCAGGCCTGTGCATAGGCCTCGGCCATTTGCTGGATGCTCATTGGAAACCCCTTCTGGCAATTTCCTTGAGCCTAGCGGTGATCTACGCACAAGTCTTGAAGAAACTGGCAGGGGGTTGGGGTGGCCTATGCGAAGGTGGCGGCAGGGTTCGGACCCTAGGCCACCGACTCATAACTCCGCAACCAGATGCGGATAGAAGCGAGTTGGACCGAGGCGAGGAAGTTGTCGTCGCGTTTGTCGTATCGGGTTGCAATCGCGCGGTAGTTCTTGATCTTGTTG
>JAXMOA010000004.1:0-314300 GCA_034670145.1 Marinibacterium sp. | reverse complement strand
GTTATGTGTCCGGCCTAGGGAGGAGGAGCGGCCGAACGCATCTGTTTGGGTTTGAATGCGGCGGCACCGAGGGAGGAGAATGGTGCCGCCGCTGATAACAGATCCCCAGGGAGGAGGAGAGGAGATCTGAACTCTGTAACCCTGTTAGGGCTAACATATGCATTCCACGGCGCTTCGCAAGGGTTTCTTCTGCAATGCAGCAATGCATTTTTATCATGGCTGGCAATTTGCATAAAAAAACGGCGATGCCAGGGAGGAGGAGAGGCATCGCCGTTTCCGGTTATGTGTCTGGCCTAGGGAGGAGGAGCGGCCAAACGCATCTATAGAGGGTTAATCGCGGCGACAACCGAGGGAGGAGAGTGGCGCCGCCGCGAATAACAGGTCCCCGTGGAAGAGGTGTGGAGACCGGATCTGTTTAACCCCGTTAGGGATAACATAGTCATCAATATCGGCTTCGCAAGGGATTGCTCTGCATTGCAGCGCTGCAAAGATGGCATGGCTGGCGATTTGCATAAAAAAACGGCGATGCCAGGGAGGAGGAGAGGCATCGCCGTTTCTGGTTATGTGTCCGACCAGGGAGGAGGAGAGGTCGAACGCATCCGTTTCGGTTAATTGCGGCGACACCGAGGGAGGAGGATGGTGCCGCCGCTAACAACAGATCCCCAGGGAGGAGGAGAGGGGATCTGAACCGTTTAACTCTGTTGCATTCAAGATAGGCATTGATCGGATTTTCGCAAGGGGTCTCTCTGCAATGCAGCATTGCATTTTTGTAGGGTCAGGGTTTTTGCATAAAAAAACGGCGATGCCAGGGAGGAGGAGAGGCATCGCCGTTTCCGGTTATGTGTTCGACCTAGGGAGGAGGAGCGGTCGAACGCATCTATGAGGGTTTAGGAGGCGGCGGCACCGAGGGAGGAGGATGGTGCCGCCGCTGATAACAGATCCCCAGGGAGGAGGAGAGGGGATCTGAACTGTGTAACCCGTTGTTGTCTACAACATATGGAAATGCTGCGACTGCACAATAGTTCTATGCGCATTACTGTCATGCATGAGGAGCATAGGAAATATACCTTAAGGAGTCGTAAGTGGCCGGCGACTTGGACGATAGGTTGAAATTTGATTGTATACTAACGACATCTTTGCCCCTGGCGGGGTGAGATGGCCGAGAATCGGATCTGGTCATATCGCGTGCGGGCGGTTTCGGATGCGAGTCCGGGGGGGCCGGATTTGACCCGAAATCTGGTCTGACATGGGATTTGTCCCGTGTGGGAATATGTGGGACGGGAATTCATGGGACGCATGTGGGCGGTTTTGACTCGGGGTCAACGAATCATTTGATTTGCCAGGATTCGCGGGATTCGGTAGATTTAGGGTGCCTGATGATCTCTTATCGTGAGAACAAAGCATAAACAAATTAGGGTTGCATTCTGAAAGTCTGGATTTACTGGGAAATCATGGGAATTTTTTGGGCCGTTGGGTTTTGACCTGAGAATGGCTACATGTAGTGCCGTTGGGAAATTTCTGAACAAATTGTGCGAATTATTAACAACAATTTTAGCCGAGATCCCAGATTTTGGACATGCGGATGCAGCTTGATCCGTCTGAGTGGGGCAAAATTCTGTTGATTTCCATGAATTCCCATGGCATCCCTAATGCATCGGAAGAGACGAGGCAGCAGGGGCACCAAACGATCCCGACCTCATAAAAAACAAGCAGGTTCATACAGGCACTTCGCTTTTTCGAAACTTGGAGATCCGGCGCGCGGGCGAGCAGACATCCCCCCAGGTGGCGCGCGCAGTCGGAGAATCCCCCGCTGAGCGGGACGAGGACGGCGGGTTGAACAGTGGCAGCAGTTCAACCCGCCGTTTCCTTATTTAGGGGGGCAAACATCGCGGGGGCGCGAGCGAGAGGACAGACGGGTTGGGCCGCAGGTTCAGAGGTGAAAGCCACCATAAGGTGGATGGAAAGGGCAGGGTGTCTATCCCGGCTCTGTTTCGCCGTGTTCTGGAGGCCGAAGATCCGAACTGGACGCCTGGAGCGAACCCCGAACTGGTGATTGTCTATGGCGGTGAGAGCCGCAAATTTCTGGAATGTTATACAATGAATGCGATTGAGGAGGTCGATGAGAAGATCGACGCCTTGCCGCGTGGCTCGAACAAGCGCAAAGCATTGCAGAAGATGTTCCATGGTCAGTCGGTGGCGACCTCGGTTGATGAGACGGGGCGGTTGGTTCTGTCGGCCAAGTTGCGCAACAAGATCGGGTTGGAGGATCAGGCGTTTTTCATCTCGGCGGGGGATACATTCCAGATCTGGAAGCCTGAGACATTTGAATACGAAGACCAGAAGAATGAGGAGTGGCTGAAGGAGCAGGGTGAAGACTTTGATCCGTTGGTCTTCCTTGATGGCGATGAGAGCGCCTGAGGGGATGGCTGCGGCGGCGGAGCCAGACCCGGTTCAACCCCACATTCCAGTTTTGTTGCGTCCGCTATTGGCGGCGGTTGCCCCGGTTGAAGGGGTTTGGCTGGATGGGACCTTTGGCGCGGGGAGTTATGCGCGGGGTCTGCTGGAGGCTGGTGCGGCGCGGGTGATCGGGGTGGATCGTGATCCGCTGGCGTTTGAACTGGCGGCGCCCTGGGCCGAGGCCTATGGTGCGCGGCTGACCTTGCAGCCTGGAAATTTCGCTTTGATGGATCAGTACGCGCAGGATCTGGACGGTATCGTGCTGGATCTGGGGGTGTCTTCGATGCAGCTGGATCTGGCGGAGCGGGGGTTTTCGTTCATGCGGGATGGGCCTCTGGATATGCGGATGTCGCAGGCGGGGGGTTCGGCGGCGGATATCGTGAATGAGGCGGATGAAGCCGATTTGGCGGATATTCTGTATCTATACGGTGAAGAGCGGGCGAGCCGTCGGATTGCGCGGGCGATTGTAAAGGCGCGGGCGGCGGCGCGGTTTGAGACGACTTTGCAGCTGGCGGAGGTGATCGAGAGCTGTTTGCCATCGGCGCGGCCCGGGCAGTCGCATCCGGCGACGCGGAGTTTTCAGGCGCTGCGGATTGCGGTGAACGAGGAATATGACGCGTTGCATCAGGGGCTGATGGCGGCCGAGCGGGCGTTGCGTCCGGGCGGGCAGCTGGCGGTTGTGAGTTTTCATTCGATCGAGGATCGGATGGTGAAGCGGTTCTTGCAGCAACGCTCGGGCGGGGGCGGGCGGTCAAACCGTTATGCGCCCGAGACCGAAGAGATGCAGCCACGTTTCACGATGAAGTCGCGCAAGTCGATTGCAGCGGATGCGGAGGAGCTGGCGGAGAATCCGCGGGCGCGCTCGGCCCGGTTGCGGGTGGCGGTGCGCACGCAGGCCCCGGCGGGTGAGATCGACGCGCGCGAGATTGGCATGCCGCAGATGACGGTTCGGTCTGGTCATGCGGCTGGCAAGGGGAAGGGTCCGGGCACACGACGGGGTGGATCATGAGAAGTCTGTTGTACATTTTGACGACATTGGGCGTCTTTGGCCTGGCGTTCTGGGCCTATCGCGAGAATTACACGACGCAGCAGGTGTTGTCGGACACCCGTACCTTGCAGCGCCAGATCGGTGATGCGCAGGTGCGGTTGAGCGTTCTGCGGGCGGAATGGGCCTATCTGAACCGGCCCAACCGGCTGCTGGAGCTGGCCGAGATCAACTTCTCCCGGTTGGGGTTGTTGCCTTTGCGCCCGGATCAGTTTGGCCGGGTGGACGAGGTGAGCTATCCGCCTGATCCCTTGCTGGATATCACCAATGTGGTTGAAACCTCTGGGCTGGAGGAGCAGACCCCATGATCCGCACACCGCTGCGCCCGCTGGCGCGTATTCTGCCCGCGCGGGCCAAGGGCGAGAACCCGGACGCGATTGAGCGCGAGAATATTCGGCGTCGTCAGGAAGAGATGCAGGTCAAGGCGCGGGCCCGGGCCGAGAGCCGGTTGCTGGTTTTGAGCCTGTCCTTTCTATGTGCCTTTGTGGTGATCGGCGGGCGCATGGCGGTCATGGCGACCTCGGAACCTTCGGAGCCGTTGTCAAATGCGACCGGTTCGGTGATTGCCAACCAGCGCGCGGATATTGTGGACCGCGAGGGGCGGCTGCTGGCGACCAATTTCGAGACACATTCGCTGTATGCGCAGCCGACGTTCATGGTGGATCCGCAGGCGGCGGCCAAAGGGTTGGCGCAGATCTTTCCTGATCTGAAGGAGGAGCGGTTGTTGAAGGATTTCACCGGCAAGCGCAAGTTCGTGTGGATCAAGAAGAAAATCAGCCCGGAGCAGAAACAGGCGGTGCATGATCTGGGTGATCCGGGTCTGTTGTTCGGCCCCCGCGAGATGCGGCTTTATCCCAACGGCAGTCTGGCGGCGCATGTGCTGGGCGGTGCCAGCTTTGGCAAGGAGGGTGTGAACTCGGCCGAGGTGATCGGCGTTGCCGGGGTTGAAAAGCAGTTTGACGGATATCTGCGCGATCCGGCCAATGGCGACAAGCCGCTGCAATTGTCACTGGATCTGACGGTTCAGGCAGCGATGGAGCGGGTGCTGTTTGGCGGTATGCGTTTGATGGGCGCCAAAGGGGCGGCCGCGATTTTGATGGATGTGGATACGGGCGAGGTGATCGCGGTGTCATCGCTGCCCAGTTTTGACCCCAATGACCGTCCGCGCCCGTCGATTGCGGGCGAGGATCCGGGGGACAACCCTTTGTTCAACCGGGCGGTTCAGGGGGTTTACGAGCTGGGCTCGACCTTTAAGATTTTTACGGCGGCGCAGGCGCTGGATCTGGGTTTGATGAACCCCGAGACGATGGTGGACATTCGCGGGCCGATCAAATGGGGCCGGTTCAGGATCAAGGATTTTCACAACTACGGGCGGGCCTTGTCGCTGACCCGGGTGATTGTGAAATCCTCCAACATCGGCACGGCGCGGGTGGCGCAGATGATTGGTGCACAGCGCCAGAAGCAGTTCCTGGCCTCTTTGGGGATGTTCGATCCGACGCCATTCGAGATTGTCGAAGCGGCGGGGGCGCAGCCCTTGTTGCCGAAGAACTGGTCCGAATTGTCCGCGATGACGGTGTCTTATGGGCATGGGATTTCGACCAGCCCGATGCATCTGGCGGCGGCCTATGCGGCGATTGCCAATGGCGGGCATTATGTGAGTCCGACGGTTCTGAAGCAGGATGGACCGCAATTGGGCCCGCGGGTGATGTCAGAGGCCACTTCGGCAGCGGCGCGCAAGATGCTGCGCATGGTGGTCAACGACAGCGAAGGGACGGCGAGCTTTGGCGAAGTGCCCGGATATTCGGTGGGGGGCAAGACCGGGACGGCGGACAAGCCCAAGCCGCGTGGCGGGTATTACGAGAACAAGGTGATCGCGACCTTTGCCAGCATGTTCCCGACGAATGATCCGAAATATGTGCTGGTGGTGACCCTGGATGAACCTGAGGTGTACACGCTGGGTGAAAACCGGCGCACGGCGGGCTGGACGGCTGTGCCGGTTGCGGCTGAACTGATCCGTCGCGTCGCGCCTTTGCTGGGGCTGCGGCCACAGGTTGAGCCTGGTCAGTCCGGTGGTGTATCACTGACGTCGAACTGACTGAAACTGACGTGGAAATTTTGGGGGTGTTATGGCGGCGGTGACGAAATCCTTGAGTCAGCTGGCCTTGACAGCCCGTGGCGGTGTGGATCCGCAGGTCAGCGGCCTGTCGGTTGACAGCCGGCAGGTGCGCGAGGGGCATTTGTTTGCGGCGCTGCCGGGCTCTGTTGTGCATGGGGCCAGGTTTATCGAGTCGGCGGTGCAATCCGGGGCGGCGGCGATCCTGACGGATGCCGAGGGCGCGGCCCTGGCGCGGGACGCTTTGGACGCGGCGCAGGTGGCGGTGTGTGTGGCCGAGGAGCCGCGCGAGGCGCTGGCCTATGCGGCGGCCTTGTGGTTTGGCGATCAGCCCGCGACGATTGCGGCGGTGACGGGGACGAATGGCAAGACCTCGGTCGCGACGTTTTTGCGCCAGATCTGGACCTTGCTGGATCGCGAGGCGATCAATCTGGGCACGACGGGGATCGAGGGGGCGTGGTCGATGCCTTTGGCGCATACAACGCCCGAGCCGATCACCCTGCACCGGGCGCTGGCTGAGGCGGCGTATAATGGTGTGACGCATGTGGCGATGGAGGCGTCGAGCCATGGGCTGGAGCAGCGCCGGTTGGATGCGGTGCAGTTGCGGGCGGCCGGGTTTACCAATTTTTCGCAGGATCATCTGGATTATCACGCGGATTTTGAGGCGTATTTTGCGGCCAAGGCGGGTTTGTTTCGCCGGGTGATTGGCGAGGATGGCTGTGCGGTCATCAATCTGGACGATGCGCGCGGGCCGCAGATGCGGGCGATTGCTGCGGCGCGGGGCCTTTCGGTGATCACGGTGGGCCGGGGTGTTGGCGATTTGAGCCTGTTGAACCAGCGCTTTGATGCGACGGGTCAGCAGATCAGGTTTTCCTGGGGGGAGCGGGTCTTGCAGGCGCGGTTGCCTTTGATCGGTGGGTTTCAGGCCGAGAATGTGCTGTTGGCCTGTGCGCTGGCGGTGGCCTGTGGCGAGAAGCCGGAAGCCGTGTTTGAGACGTTGCCGGGTTTGACGACGGTGCGCGGGCGGATGCAGTTGGTGGCGACGCGGCGCAATGAGGCGACGGTGTTTGTGGATTTTGCCCATACGCCGGATGCGGTGGCGACGGCAATTCGGGCGTTGCGCCCGCATGTGATGGGACGGTTGGTTGTGATTGTGGGTGCGGGTGGAGATCGGGATGCGGGCAAGCGGCCTTTGATGGGGCAGGCGGCGCATGAGAATGCGGATCAGGTGTTTGTGACGGATGACAACCCGCGCAGCGAGGATCCTGCGGCGATCCGGGCGGCTGTGATGGCCGGGGCGCCGGGGGCGGTTGAGGTTGGCGACCGGGCAGAGGCGATTTTGCGCGGTGTGGATGCTCTGGAGCCGGGGGATGCCTTGCTGATTGCGGGCAAGGGGCATGAGAGCGGGCAGATTATCGGGGACGATGTATTGCCGTTTGATGATGCGGAGCAGGCCAGCATGGCTGTGGCGGCTCTGGATGGGGGGCTGGCATGACGCTCTGGACAGCGGCAGAGGCGGCGGTTGCGACCGGTGGCACGCGGGTCGGGGACTGGAGCGCGACGGGGGTGTCGATTGACACGCGCACCCTGCGCCCGGGAGATTTGTTTGTGGCGCTGGAGGCGGCGCGGGACGGGCATGAGTTTGTCGGGCAGGCGCTGGAGGCGGGGGCTGTTGCGGCGCTGGTGTCGCGGGTGCCGGCGGGCCTGCCGGCGACGGCGCCTTTGTTGCTGGTCAAGGATGTGTTGGCCGGGCTGGAGGCCCTGGGCCGGGCCGCGCGTGCGCGGTGTCGGGGCCGGGTTGTGGCGGTGACGGGCAGCGTGGGCAAGACCTCGACCAAGGAGATGCTGTCGGTGATGCTGTCGGCGCAGGGGCGGACCCATGCCTCGGTGGCCAGTTACAACAACCATTGGGGTGTGCCGCTGACCCTGGCGCGGATGCCGCGCGAGACGGAATATGCGGTGATCGAGATCGGGATGAACCATCCGGGCGAGATTGCGCCTTTGGCGCGTATGGCGCGTCCGCATGTGGCGATGATCACCACGGTGGCGCCTGCGCATCTGGAGGCGTTCGAGGATGTGGCGGCGATTGCGGCGGAGAAGGGCTCGGTTTTCCAGGGGCTGGAGGCGTCGGGCACTGCCATTGTGAACGGTGATCTGGAGGTCACGCCCTTGCTGTGCGAGGCGGCGGCGGGTCACGAGCTGATCCTGTTTGGCGAAAGCGAAACCTGTGATTACCGGGCGGATTCGATCACTCTGACGCCGGATGCGACGGTGGTGCAGGCGATCATGGGATCGCGGGCGCTGGCCTTCAAGATCCGTGCGCCGGGGCGGCATTTTGCGCTGAATGCGCTGGGCGCTGTGGCGGCGGTTGAGGCGCTGGGAGCGGATGCGGCGCGGGCGGCGGTGAATCTGGCGGATTGGACCGTGGTGCGTGGACGCGGCGCGCGCGAGACCGTGTGGCTGACGGAGGCGGAGCCGGAGGGCACGCTGGTGCTGATTGATGACAGTTACAATGCCAACCCCGCCTCGGTCATGGCGGCGCTGTCGGTGCTGACGGAATCAGAGATCAAGGCGGATACCAGCACCAGCACGGGCCAGCGCCGGGTTGCGATTCTGGGAGATATGAAGGAACTGGGCCCGCAGGAGCGGGAATTGCACGCGGATCTGGCGCGGCTGGCCTCGGCCGGGCGGGTGGATGAGGTGCATTGTGTCGGGCATCTGATGCGGCACATGTTTCAGGCCCTGCCACCGGCGCAGCGGGGCATCTGGGCCGAGACGAGCGCGGATCTGGCCCTGATGTTGCCCGAGCGGTTGCGGGCGGGCGATGTGGTGCTGGTGAAGGGGTCTTTGAGCATGGGAATGGCAGGGATTGTTGACGTCATCCGCAAAATGGGCCATCCCGCGCCACTAGATGGTGAGTAGGACCTGCTGATATGCTCTATTTCTTGACGCATCTGTCTGAGGGTGGCGGGTTTTTTAACCTGTTCAGTTATATTACCTTTCGGGCAGGTGGCGCGTTTTTGACGGCGCTGGTGTTTGGCTTTGTGTTTGGTCGCCCCCTGATCAATGTATTGCGAATCCGGCAAGGCAAGGGGCAGCCGATCAGAGACGATGGACCTGAGGGTCATTTCGTCAAGGCGGGGACGCCGACGATGGGGGGGCTGCTGATTGTCGGGGCCTTGTTGACCTCGACCTTGTTATGGGCGCGGCTGGACAATCCGTTTGTGTGGTTGGTGTTGTTTGTGACCGTGGCCTTTGCGCTGATCGGTTTTGCGGATGATTATGCCAAGGTTTCCAAACAGAACACCAAGGGCCTGTCGAGCCGGATGCGCATTGCATTGGGCATTCTGATTGCGGTGGTGGCGTCATTGCTGGCGTCCTGGTACCACCCCGAGGCCTTGCAGAACAAACTGGCGCTGCCGGTGTTCAAGGATACGCTGATCAATCTGGGTCTGTTCTATGTGCCGTTTGGCGTGATCGTGATTGTGGGCTCTGCCAATGCGGTCAACCTGACCGACGGGCTGGATGGTCTGGCGATCATGCCGGCGATGATTGCGGGCATGACGCTGGGCGTGATTGCCTATGCGGTGGGGCGGATCGACTTTACCGAATATCTGGAAGTGCATTACGTGCCTGGCACGGGCGAGATTCTGATCTTTTCCATGGGGTTGTTTGGCGCTGGTCTGGGCTTTCTTTGGTATAACGCGCCGCCGGCGGCTGTGTTCATGGGGGATACCGGCTCTTTGGCGCTGGGTGGCGCATTGGGGGCGATTGCGGTGGCCACCAAGCACGAGCTGGTTCTGGCGATTGTCGGCGGTCTGTTTGTGGTCGAGGCCTTGTCGGTGATCATTCAGGTGCTGTATTTCAAGAAGACCGGCAAGCGGGTGTTCCTGATGGCGCCAATCCACCATCACTATGAGAAAAAGGGCTGGGCGGAACCGACGATTGTGATCCGGTTCTGGATTATCGCGCTGATTCTGGCGATGATCGGTCTGGCCACCTTGAAGGTGCGGTGATGGCGGTTTCCGGGACCTCGGAGATGATCGCGGGCATGGATCCGGTGCATCAGCCGGGGGCCTGGATGTTTTGCACCCTGCCTGCGGCAGATGCGCGGGCGGCAGAGCTGATCGCTGTGGCCTGGAGCGTGGTGCGCGAGGCGGAGGGGGTGTCGCTGATCCTGCCGGTGGCAGCGGCCGAGGCCGTGGATCTGCCCGGCGAAGGGCCGATGGCGTGGATCCAGCTCAACGTGTTTTCGGCGTTGGAGGGTGTGGGTCTGACGGCGGCGGTGAGCGCGGTTCTGGCTGAGGCCGGGTTGCCGTGCAATATCGTGGCCGGGTTTCATCACGATCATGTCTTTGTGCCTTTGGCGCAGGCGGAACGGGCGGTTGCGTTGTTGCGGGCGCGGGCGCAGGCCGAGCATGTCGCTTGACGCTGTGGTCCAGGCGGCGGGGCTGCCGGGGTTTGTTCTGGGCGGTTTTGTCGAGGGGGATGCGGTTGTCTTTCTGGGCGGTATCCTGGCGCATAAGGGGATTTTCCGGTTCGAGCAGGTTGTGCTGGCGGTGAGCCTGGGGGCGGTGTTGGTGGATAACCTGCTGTTCCTGCTGGGGCGCTATGCCGGGCGGTGGCCGCTGGTGCAGCGCCTGCTGGATCATCGGGCGGTTCAGGGGGTGCACGGGCAGTTGCGCCGGCGTCCTGTTCTGGCGATTGTCGGGTTTCGGTTTCTCTATGGGCTGAAAACCGCGGCGGCGGTGTTGATTGGCACAACGCCGGTGCCCTGGCTGCGTTTTGCGGTGCTGGATCTGATCGGTGTTCTGGCCTGGGCGCATGTTGTGGCGGGGCTGGGATATGGCGCGGGCACGGCGATCGAAGCGGCCTTTGGTGCGTTGCAGCTACAGCGTCATCTGGCCTTGGCGCTGGTGGTTTGTGTGGTTGGGTTGACGGCGGCCTGGGTTTTGGTGCGGCGCAAGGAAAGGGCACGGGTATGATACCAGTTCGGGGCATGGCAGGGGCGCGGGTTGTGGTTCTGGGGCTTGGGCGTTCGGGGCTGACGGCGGCGCGCGCCTTGCGGGCCGGCGGGGCAGAGCCGCTGTGTTGGGATGACAATGGCGCGGCGCGGGCGGCGGCCGAGGCCGAGGGATTCATCTGTCACAACCCCGGCAAGGCGGGCGGGTTTGACGGTATTGACCGTTTGATCGTGTCGCCGGGGATTGCCCATCTCTATCCATCGCCCAATCCCGTGGTGCTGGCGGCGTTGCGGGCCGGGGTGCCGGTGGACAATGATATCGGGCTGTTCTTTGCGTCGCTGGCGACACCGGGCTGGCATCAGTTCGACAAGGTGCCACGGGTGATTGCGGTGACCGGCTCGAACGGAAAATCGACCACTGCGGCCTTGATCCATCACATCCTGTCAGAGGCAGGGGTCGCGGCGCAGCTGGCGGGCAATATCGGGCGCGGCGTGCTGGATATCGACCCGCCACAGGATGGCGGCGTCGTGGTGCTGGAACTGTCCAGCTATCAGACGGATCTGGCGCGATCCCTGACACCGGATGTGGCGGTGTTCACCAATTTGTCTCCGGATCACCTGGACCGGCACGGCGGGATGGGCGGCTATTTCGCCGCCAAACGCCGCCTGTTTGCCGAGGGCGGGCCGGATCGCGCGGTGATCGGTGTGGATGAGGCCGAGGGGCTGTTCCTGGCCGATCAGCTGGCCGAGGGCCCGGCGGATGACCGGGTGATCCGGGTGAGCGCAGGACAGAAGCTGACCGGGCCGGGATGGCAGGTCTTTGCGCGCAAGGGGTTCTTGTCGGAATACCGCAAGGGGCGGCAGGCGGCATCGGTGGATCTGCGCGGCATCAAAGGGCTGCCTGGCGCGCATAACCACCAAAACGCCTGCGCGGCCTATGGCGCGGTGCGGGCCCTGGGCGTGGCCCCGCGCGTGATCGAGGCGGCCTTCCAGACCTACCCGGGCCTGCCACATCGCAGCCAGGTCTTTGCCGAAGCGAATGGCGTGACCTATGTCAACGACAGCAAGGCCACCAATGTCGACAGCGCCGCCCGCGCCCTGGCCGCCTTCAAACGCATCCGCTGGATCTGCGGTGGCCTCCAGAAAGAAGGCGGCCTGGACGCCCTCAACGCCGCCTCCGGCTCGGTGGTGCGGGCCTATGTGATCGGACGCGAGGCGGCAGGCTTTGCCCTGCAACTGACAGCCGAGGCCGAGGTCTGCACAACCATGGCCGAGGCCGTGCGCCGCGCGATGGCCGAGGCCGAACCAGGTGACACTGTCCTCCTGGCCCCGGCCGCGGCCAGCTTTGACCAATATGACAACTTCGAACAGCGCGGCGACGCCTTCATGCAAGAGGTCCAACACCAGCTGAGCTGACCGGGGCTTCTTTTTGGCAAAATACTCCCGCCGGAGGCACGCGAGGCCACAAGGCCGAGCCCGAGACGAAAATCGGAACGATTTTCGCCGAGATACAAAGCGCGCCGCAGGCGCACCTTTCTACGACGGGCTGAGCACGTCTGCGATGCGGGCCAATGCGCGGCGGATGTTCTCTTCGCTATTGGCATAGCTGACACGGATGTAGCCTTCGCCAAGGATTCCGAAATCCGGACCGCCAATGGTCGCGACACCGGCCTTCTCCAGCAGCTCACTGGCCAGCGGCTTGGCCTGCCAGCCGGTCTCGGTGATGTTGGGAAAGGCATAAAACGCGCCCTTGGGCAGGATGCAGCTGACCCCGGGGATCTCGTTGAGCAATTCATGCACTACCTTGCGCCTTGTATCAAAGGCCGCGCGCATCTCGGCCACGGCGTCCTGGGGGCCGGTCAGGGCGGCCAGGCCGGCAAACTGGGCCGGTGTGTTGACGCAGGACCAGGCGTTCACCGCCAGTTTGCGCACCTTGTCATAAAGCGAATCGGGCCAGATCGAATAGCCCATACGCCAGCCGGTCATGGCATAGGTCTTGGACCAGCCATTGAGCAGGATCAGACGATCGCGGATTTCCGGATAAGACAGCAGCGTTACATGCTCTTCGCCATCATAAAGCAGCTGGTCATAGATCTCGTCTGACATGATCGCCAGCTCCGGATGATCCGCCAGTCCGGCCACCAGCGCGTCGATCTCGGCCTTTGGTGTCACCCCGCCACAGGGGTTGGCCGGAGAGTTCAGGATCAGCAGCCGGGTTTTGTCGGTGATCAGCGACAGGGTTTCTTCTGCCGAGATGCCAAAGCCCTGGCTTTCGCGAATAGGCACGGGCACCGGTGTGGCGCCGGTGTATTCGATCATCGAGCGATAGATCGGAAACCCGGGGTCAGGATAGAGGATCTCCACGCCCGGGGCGCCGAACATCAGGATGGCGGCAAACATGGTCACCTTGCCGCCGGGCACGACGATCACATTGTCCGGGTTGACCTCTGTGCCATAGCGGCCATGCAGGTCCGCCGCTACGGCCTCGCGCAGTTCGGGGATGCCGGTGGCGGGGGTATAGCCGTGCTGGCCGTCGCGCAGCGCCTTGACGGCGGCTTCGACGATATGCGGCGGTGTGGGGAAATCGGGCTGGCCGATGCCCAGGTTGATCACATCCATGCCCCCGGCGGCCAGCTGATTGGCACGGGCGAGCACGGCAAAGGCGTTTTCTTCGCCGATACGGTCAAAATTTGGAACGGTGATCATACGGGGCCTCCCTGGTTTGGTGGTAGATGGCCCGAACCGTGGCCAAGTGCAAGTCTGCTGGTCCGTTCAGGTTTCGGCGAATTTGCGCAGCACGTTTGCGGTCAGCCGCGAGATGTCATTGTCGCCGTTGTTGTGGTTGAGGCTGCCGCAGTATGTGATGGAGCCGGTGGCAAAGACCGCGCCGCTGGGATTTGACGGATCGGGGTTTGCGGGCGCGTAGATGATTTCGGCGCGCACCAGCTCGGCCGGGGTTTCGCCCGAGAGCGTGTGCACATGTGACAGCAGCTCTTCGGGGACGGTGACAAAATTGGCGTCATGCCCTTCCGAGCGGGCGAGGATGACGGCGTTTGGCGGGGTGCCGAGGTCAATGTCGGCGCGGTCCAGTTCGAACCCGGCGGCGCCTCCGCCGGACAGGCCGTAATCGCCCAGGCGCGCTTCGGTGACGCCGTCAAAGATCCAGGCCAGATCCGCATCCTGGCTGGCGGCGCTGCGTCGGTAGTAGCTGCCGGTGAACAGACCCTGGGCTGAAAAGCCTACGCCGCCGATGCTTTGAGGGGGGCGGCCATTGCGTCGCCACAGGCCGCCATAGCCGCCGTCCAGCTGATGATAGGCCTCGCCCGTATCCGCCGCCCAGGCGCGGATGCCGCCTTCGGCGCGGCGCAGTTCGATCAGGCCGGGCAGGGTGGGGGAATGGGCGATGCGCCAGTAGAACCCGTTGCCGCCCAGATACATCAGGTTGCCGCCTGTGGCGCGAAACCCGGCGATGGCATCCAGGGTGTTGGGCGTGTGGTATTCCGGGTGCGACCCGGTGACGAGCACGCTGTAGCCGGCGAGGGCCTCGGCGCCTTCGGCGTCCAGGTCATCATCGGTGACCACATCAAACGGGATGTCCTGGGCATGGAGCCAGTAGTGCAGGTGGGAATCGGCCGGATAGTGGCGCAGGCCGGATCCGCGCGGGTCGTCAAAGGTGAGGTAGCCCGGGCGCACCGAGAGCATGGGGCGCAGGCGCGAAGACATGGAAATGCCGCTGCCATCCGGGTGCAGATTATAGGTGGAGCGGCCATAGACCGGGTAGTCATCCGCATTGGGCGGGCAGCCCCATTCGGCCATGCGCGCGCGCATTGCGTCATCGGTATTGCCGCGGGCGTGATTGGCATAGGCCTGATGGGTGAAGGTCGAGATCAGCACGCAGACCCGGTTGCGGGGGGCGGGTCTGGCGGGCTCGACCCGGGGCGGGCGGACATAGAAGGGCAGGATGTCCTGCGCGGGGGGCTGGGCCTGCGGGTCGCTCAGGTGCAGGCGCAGCCCATAGCTGCCGCTGGGCAGATCCGGGGGGATGGTGAGGGTGATATCGGTGTCCCAGCCGCAGTCATGCAGGTCATCGGCGTGGAAATGGATCGCGGCGTAGTCGGCGGGGGCGGTTTGCCAGTCCATTGCTGCGCCGCTCCAACGGGCGCCGCGCACGGCGCGGGTGGGCACGTTGATCAGCCGCCCCGAGAGGCCGCGCGGGCCCCGGTCGGTCACGGTTTGGGTGTCGATGTTGCGGGCGAAATCCCACCAGACCAGCACGGTACCGGCGCGGGCCTGTTGTGGGTCGGGTGGGGGCGTGGCGTCTGTCCGGGTCAGCAGGCAGGGGTCTTCGATGCGGCCATTGAAGTGATGGGCCGAGCGCGGGCCGGTTTTCTGGGCGGCCAGGGTCAGCGCGGCGGTGGGCAGGGCACCGGGCGTATATTGAACCGTGGTGGCCGAGGGCGCGCCGTTGGGCCAGGCGCGGCAGCCGATATGGATCTGCCCTGCGGCGCGATCCCAGCCGCACCAGATCTGGTGCCAGCGTTTCAGCGTCAGGGGGCAGGCGAGCGTGGCGACATGGGTTTGCCCATCCTGATCGGTGAGCGCGAGGGCCAGCCCGGCGGCGGTGGCGGTCAGGGTCCAGCCATGCCCGTTTTCGTCCTGCGCGGCGGCGAGTGTGGCGGGCTGGGTCTCCAGCAGCCAGGGCTGGGCCAGCAGGCTGAGGCCGAGCCTGTCCTGCGTATAGAGGGGATCGGCGGGCATGAGGGCGTAAGAGCCCTGATCAATGATTTGCGGGCGGCCCTGGTAGCTTTCGGCCAGGTCGAAGGCGACGGGTTCGAAGACAAGCCCGGGCCCCTGCGGGTTCGGGTCTGCGCAGTGGATCCGCAGAACCTCGGCCCGGTAGGGGGTTGGGGCATGGGTGCTGACCTTGGCCTCGATCTGTTCGCCGGGGCGGGCAGAGACGCGGTCGAGGTAGCCGGTGATGGGCAGGCTGCGGCTGCGGTCGGCCTGGGTGACGGTTTCGAGGCGTTTGAGCGTGCCCATCAGACGCCTGCCGCGCTCAGGTCCTGGTCGAATTGCCGGAGCGTTTGTGCCAGCGTGTCGGCGAGTTCGTCGACCTGATCCGGGGTGATGGTGAGCGGCGGGGCGATCATCAGCCAGTCGCCATGCTGCCCATAGGCGGTGCGGCGGTGATAGAGCGCGAGGCCATGCTCCATGCCGATGCGTTGCACCATGGCGGCGGCGTTCATTTCGAGCGGCACGCGGGCTTTGGTGTCCTGATCGGTGACCAGTTCGAGCGCCAGCAGCAGGCCACGGCCGCGGATGTCTCCGACGGTGCGGTTGGTGTCGCCCATGGCGCGCAGGCGGGTGGCGAGCTGGTCTCCGCGTGCGGCGGCGTTGTCGATGAGGCTGTGGGTCTGGACCTGTTGCAGCACGGCCAGGGCGACGGCGCAGCTGAGGGGATTGCAGCTGTAGGTGAAGCCATTCATGAAGCCGCCGTGGTTGGCGACGGTGCGCACCAGCTCGTTTGAGGCCAGGACCGCGCCCATCGGGGTGTAGCCTGCGGCGATGCCTTTGGCGAGCACGACGAGGTCCGGGCGGGCATGGGGCCAGTAGTCGGCCGCGAGGAATTTGCCGGAGCGCCCGGCTCCGCTCATCACTTCGTCAAAGATCAGCAGGATGCCGTGGCGGGTACAGATCTCGCGCACCATGGACATGTAGATATCCTCGGCGACCAGGGCGCCGGTGGCGACGCCGCCGATGGGTTCGAGGATAAACGCCATGATGGTTTCGGGGCCTTCGGCCTGGATCTTGTCCTCCAGCGCCTGGGCGCAGTGGCGGGCATAGCTGTCGCGGGTGTGATTGGGCGGCAGACGGTAGGTCCAGGGGGTGGGCACCTTGTAGTGGGCGGGCAGGAGCGGGCCGAACATGTCGTGCATCTGTTGATCGCCGGTAAGGGCGAGCGCGCCTGCGGTGCCGCCGTGATAGCCGGGATCGCGCGAGATCACCTTGCAGCGCTGGGGCTGGTCGGTGGCCAGCATATATTGGCGGCAGAGCTTGATGGCGCTTTCGTTCGCCTCGGATCCGCCGGAGACAAAGAAGGCGCGGTCAAACCCCGGGCCGGCCATGTCGGTGAGCAGGTCGGCTAGGTCTTCGTTGGCCTGGCTTTCGAATTGGCCCGGATAGGCAAAGGCGACCTTGGCGGCCTGTTCCTGCATGGCGTTCAGCACAGAGGCATTGGCGTGGCCGATATTGTTGGCGATGGGGCCGGAGGAGGCGTCGATATAGCGTTTGCCGGTGGTGTCCCACATGTAGATGCCGTCGCCCCGCTCGATCCGGGGCGGGCGGGCCGTGGTGCCATGCGGGGAAAAGAAGACCTGGATGGGTTCGCCGGTGTCACGGGTGCCGATCATCTGTGTCATATCATGTGTCCTGATCCGGTTTGAGTTGCATCGCGGCGGCGACCAGCCCGGCGCAGAGCAGGGCGGAGCGGCGCAGGGCGGTTTCGTCAAAGTCGAAATTCGGGGTGTGGTGGTCATCGGCCAGATCCGCGCCAAGCACAAAGACCCCGCCGGTGCCGCCATGGGCGCTGGCGCGTTCGGCGAGGGTGGCCGCGTCTTCGCTGGCGCCGAAGAAAAAGCTGGGCAGGGTGGTGTCAAAGGCGCCGGTGGCGGCGTTGACGGCCTCGCCCCATTGCGCAACGTCTGGCGGGTTGGACCAGCCAGAAGCGCCGCCGCCTGCCTCGAGGCTGCATTCCAGCCCATGGGCCTGGGCGGTGGCCTCGACATAGGTGCGGCAGCGGGTGCGCAGATCTTCGAGGTCTTGGGTTTCCTTGGCGCGCATTTCAAAGGTGAAGACGGTTTCGTCGGGCACGATGTTGACGGCGGTGCCCGATTGCATCAGCCCGACATTGACGCGGATGCCCGGGCGGCTGGATTGGGCCATTGCGTGCAGGCCCAGCACCATTTGCGCGGCGGCGATCAGGGTATGGCGTCCGCCTTCGGGGGTTTTGCCGGCATGGGCGGCGCGTCCTTTGAGCGTGACGGTGTAGCGGGCATTGGCCAGCAGCCCGTCTACGGCAAAGGCGACCTGGCCCGAGGGCACGCCGAGCCCCAGGTGGATGGCAAAGAACAGGTCCACATCGTCCATCCAGCCGGCATCGGCGACGGCGCGGCCGCCCCGGCCGCCTTCTTCGGCAGGTTGGAACAGCAGTTTGAGTTTGCCCTGGCCCGAGGGCAGCAGTGGTTTGAGCATCCGGGCCGTGGCCAGGCCGATGGCGGCGTGGCCGTCGTGGCCGCAGCTGTGCATGATGCCGGGTTTGCGCGAGATAAAGCCCTGGGCGGCCGGGGCGTGGTTGCCGGTGGCCTCGGTGATGGGCAGGGCGTCGATGTCGACGCGCATGCAGATTGTGGGCCCCGGGCGGCCGGTGTCGAAGGTGGCCATGCAGCCGGTTTCGCCTTCGCCCGGGATCGGGTTTTCGCTGAGCCCGGTGCGGGGGGTGTCGCGCAGGAAGTCATAGCCGTGGACCACGTCATAGCCGCTGGCCTGGAGGTCTGCGACGATGGCGGCGGTGGTTTCGATCTCTTGCCAGCCGAGCTCGGGGTTTTCGTGGAATGCCCGGCGCTGGGCGTGCAGCGTCGGCTCCTGGGCGTCGGCCGCCTGGGCGAGGGCTGCGCTGAGCGCGGGATCGAGGGGGGAGAGGGGATTGGGCACGGGTGCGGCTGCCTTGTGTTGAGCGGTTGTTTGTCTGCTGTGGCTTGAGGGTGAGTGTGGGGGGATCGACCAGCGGGCGCAAGGCCGGTTGCCGGTGCGGGCGCGTGTCAGAGGCCGAGGCTGTCCAGAACCTTGTATTTGAAGACGGTGGCCATGGTGCCAAAACGGTGGAGGCGACGGAACGGGATGGGGCGGGGGGCTGTGACGGGGAAATCAAGCTCCTGGTCGGGTTTGCCCAGGCTCCATTCCGCGAGCAATTTGCCCATGGCGGTGCCCATGGCCACGCCGCGCCCGTTGTAGCCCAAGGCCGCCACGAGGCCAGGTGCCAGGCGGTTGAGATGGGGGAAATGGTCGGCTGTCATGGCGACATTGCCGCCCCAGGCGTAGTCCCATTTGGCATTGGCCAGTTGTGGGAACATGTCGACGGCCGTGTCGCGGGCCTGCTGGAGTTTGCGGGCGGTTGAGGCGTCGGAATAGGCGCCACGTGCGCCCATGACGAAACGGTTTTGGGCATCCATACGGAAATAGAGCAGCAGGCGGCGCAGGTCGGACGGGGAGTGGCGCTGGGGCAGGATGGAGCGGGCGATGTTGTCGCTGAGCGGGGCGGTCGCGACCTGGACCGAGCGGACCGGGACGACGGTGTGCTGTAGCGGCGGGGCGAGCCCGTCGGTATAGCCATTGGTGCACAGGATGACTTGCGGGGCCTGAACGCTGCCGGTTTGGGTGTGCAGCTTGTGCCCGTCCGAGAGGCCTTCGAGCGCGATGGCGCGGCTATGGGCGCAGATGCGCGCCCCGGCCCGCAGCGCGGCATCGGCGAGGCCGAGCGCATAGTTGAGCGGGTGCAGGTTGCCGCCGGAGGCGTCCATCAGGCCACCGATATAGGCCTCGGTGCCCAGCAGGGAGTGGGTTGTGGGGGCGTCCAGCACATGAACGGGCCGGTCGGATTTTTGCCATTGCTGGCCCAGGGCGGTGAGATCGCGCATGGTTTTGGTGTCATGGGCGACGCGGATCCAGCCGATTTGGTTGGCGTCGCAGGATATGCGGTGGCGTTTGATCAGGTCAAAGACCAGATCCCCGGCGACACCGGAAAGCCGGGTCATACGCGTGCCCAGATCCGGGCCAAAGAGCGCCTGCAGGCGATCCGGGCCTTCCTTCAGACCCGGATTGACCTGCCCGCCATTGCGCCCGGAGGCCCCCCAGCCTGGCGTCTCGGCCTCCAGCAGAACAACATCCTTGCCCGCTTCGGCCAGATGCAGCGCGGCCGAAAGGCCGGTGAAGCCACCGCCGACAATGGCGACGTCGGTGGTGATGTCGCCGGTGAGAGGTGGGCATTCCGGGGTCGGATTGGCCGTCGCGCTCCAGAGGCTGTTGGCGATGACGGGGCGTTCATTGGCAATCATGGCGGCACCTTTGAGGTTGGATGTTTGGGCCTGAAGGTATCGTGAGTTTGAGCAAGACAGCGCTTGGGTGCAATCGTGCTACGATTTTTCGCCGAAAAATCGGGGGTGCGTGCTGATATGTGCACATTCTGGTGGGCGCTGGGGCGTTTGACAGTCTAGGCTGATCAGCAATGAAGCGTTTGTGGCGGAGGTTGCCTATGATCCCCTTTTCTGTGCTGGATTTATCCCCCATTCGGGAGGGGTTTGATGCGCGCGATGCGTTGAACAATACCTTGGCGCTGGCGCGTCATGTGGAGGATTTGGGGTATACCCGCTATTGGTTGGCGGAGCATCATAACATGCCTGGAATTGCCAGCTCGGCGACCTCGGTTGTGATCGGGCAGGTCTTGGCCGCGACCAGGCGGATTCGCGTTGGGGCGGGGGGTGTGATGCTGCCCAACCATGCGCCTTTGATCATCGCCGAGCAGTTCGGCACGCTGGGCACCCTTTACCCGGACCGGGTGGATCTGGGGCTGGGGCGGGCGCCGGGCACCGATATGGCGACAATGCGGGCCCTGCGGCGTGGGATGGATCAGGCGGATACCTTTGCGCAGGATGTGATCGAACTGTTGGGCTTTCTGGGGGACGCCGGAGCGGATCAGCGGGTGCGTGCGATCCCGGGGATGGGGACCCATGTGCCGGTCTGGATTCTGGGGTCGAGCCTTTATGGTGCGCAATTGGCCGCGCATCTGGGGCTGCCTTATGCCTTTGCGTCGCACTTCGCGCCCGCGGCGTTGGAGGAGGCCTGTGACGTCTATCGCAGCCGGTTCCAGCCCTCGGTCTTTGCGCAGGCGCCTTATTTCATGCTGGCCGCGAATATCTTTGCCGCGGATGACGCGGCCGAGGCGGTGCGGTTGAAGACCTCGATGCAACAGAGTTTTGCCAATTTGCGTCGGGGGCGTCCCGGGCCGATGCCGGCGCCGGTGGCGGATATCGAGGCGGTACTGGATGCGGGCTCTATGGCGATGGTCAACGAAGCGATGCGCGTTTCGGTGACCGGCGATGCCGATCAGCTGCGCACGGGTCTGGCGGCCTTGATTGCGCGGTATCAGCCGGATGAGATCCTGATGAGCGGGCCGATCTATGACCCTGGGGCGCGGTTTCATTCCTTTGCCATGGCGTCAGAGGCGATGCGGTCGCTTGAGGCGGCGCCGGTGATGGCGCGCTGAGGCCCTGCGCCGCCGGCCAAAGGGATCAGGAAACGGAATGTAGAGGAGTGTGAATGTCTTATGAAACCCTGGAGTTTGACCGGCAGGATGGGATCGCGACCCTGATCCTGAACCGGCCCGATGCGGCCAATGCGCTGACCGCGCAGATGGCGCGGGAATTGTTTGATGTCTCGCTGCGCTGTGCCGGGGATAAATCCCTGCGGTCTGTGCTGTGGACGGCGCGTGGCAAGATGTTTTGCGGTGGTGGCGATCTGGCAGAGATGGAGGCCAACCGCGAGGGTCTGGATGTGCACATCCTGGAGATGGCCACGATCCTGCATCAGGCGCTGGTGCGGTTTTCCAATCTGGATGCGCCGGTGGTGATGGCGGTGAACGGGGCCGCCGGGGGCGCGGGGTTTTCCATCGCCTTGTCCGGGGACTATGTGATTGCCTCGCAACAGGCGAAATTTGTCTCGGGCTATACGGCCTCGGGCCTGACCCCGGATGGATCATCGACGCATTTCCTGGCCAAACACGTGGGTCTGCTGCGCGCCAAGGAGCTGTTTTTGACCAATCGTGCGCTGAGCGCGCAGGAGGCGCTGGAGTGGGGCATCGTGAACAAGGTTGTCGCGCCGGAGGAATTGATGGGGCAGGCTCAGGCGATGGCCGAGCGGTTTGCGCAGGGCCCGACCCGGGCCTATGGCGGAACCAAGCGGTTGTTGCAGACGGTTTACTCCGAACCAATGGAAAGCCAGGTCGAAAAAGAAAGCCAGTGGATTTCAAACATGGCGCAAACCCGGGACGCGCCGCATGGAATCGCGGCCTTCCTGAAGAAGGAGAAACCCGGTTTTGAGGGCCGGTGAGGTTGCGCTGGTAAAGGGAGCGGCCCGACCGGCGGTTGGCCTGCGCGTGGTCTGAAGTAAGGAGGAGAATTTTTGATGAGCGTTCAGGTTGATTTGAATGATGCGCGATTTGACAGCGAGAAATACCCGCTGATCGAAGAGATGCGCGCGCAGGGGTTTTGGGCGCGCACGCGGGATGGCTATGTGGTGTTCAATCAGCGCGAGGCGGAATGGGTGTTTCGCTGTGAGGATTTTCAGTTTGCCTTTTTCCAGATTGATCCAGAGCGCAGCCCCTATCTGTCCAATGCGATTGAGCATGAATTGCTGAACCTGCATGGCGCGCCGCATGCGCGGTTGCGCCGGTTGGTGACGCTGGCGCTGCGCGACAAGATCATGGAGGATTTGCGCGCGACCATCACCGGGATTGTGGATGCCTTGATTGATGCGATGCCGGCGCGCGGGGTTGTGGATCTGTGTGCCGGGCTGGCGGACCCTTTGCCTGCGCGGGTTCTGGGGCCGATGTATGACATTCCCTATGATGATGTGGAGGGGCTGAACGACTGGATCCGCGTGGGCGGGCGCAAGGTGGATGCCTTGATGTCAGGTATGGGAATTGATGAGGTCGAGGCGGCCAATCGCAATCTGCACGATTATCTGCGCGGGCTGCTGGCGGCGCGGCGTGCGGCCCCCGGAGAGGATATATTCAGCGCCTTGATGCTGGCGGATCTGGATGGCGACCGGCTGGGAGCGGAGGAGCTGGTGTATCTGGCCGGAGAGATGGCCTCGGCCGGGGTGGATACGACGCGGGCGCAATTGCCCCTCATCCTGGAGGCGCTGCTGGAGGCGCCGGATCAGATGGAAAGGCTGCGCGCCGATCCCGGGTTGGCGTTGCGGGCGGTGGATGAGGGGATGCGGTTTGCGCCATTGCCCTGGGGGGTGCCGCATCGGGCTGTGCGGGATGTGTCCTGGCACGGGTTGACGTTGAAGGCCGGGGATCTGGTGCAGGTGCTGGTGCCTGCGGCGAACCGCGATCCGGCGGTGATGAACGACCCGCAGCGGCTGGATATCACGCGGGACCGGTCGCGGCATTTCGCCTTTGGCTTTGGGATGCACGGCTGTCCCGGGGCGCAATTGGCGCGGATGGAGATGTCGATCGCCCTGCGCCGTCTGGTCGAGCGTTTGTCGATGATGCGGCTGGTCGAGGTTGCCGAGCGCGAACCCTTTCAGCGTGGGGGGGCGCCGGTGCGGATGATGGTCGAGATCGAAAAGGGCTGAAGCGTTTCGGGTTTTCCCTGGGTCACTTGTTCGCGGCCTCTCCCTAGGGTCGAACGCAAAAAGGGACACGCGATGTCTCAAGTTCCACTCGAAACGTTACAGACTGGCGGGTGGCCCGGCCGGGAGGGGCCGGGCGTTGTTGTGGCGCCCGTGCCCAGCTTTCGTTTAGCTTTCGCGCAGGCGGAAACGCTGGATTTTGCCGGTTTGGGTTTTGGGCAGCGCCTTGGTCAGTTTCACCGAGCGCGGGTATTTGTAGGGGGCGATGGTGGCCTTGACGAAATCCTGCAATGCCTTGATCGTTTCCGGCGAAGGATCGACCCCGTCATTGAGGACAACATGCGCCTGCACGATGGTGCCGCGCTCTTCGTCCGGGGCGCCGATGACGGCGCATTCGCTGACAAATTCATGGGCGAGCAGGACGGCTTCGACCTCGGGGCCGGCGATGTTGTAGCCGGATGAGACGATCATGTCGTCCGCCCGGGCGGCGAAGTGGAGGTAGCCCTCCTTGTCCATGCTGAAGGCGTCGCCGGTGATGTTCCAGCCGTCCTGAACATATTCGCCCTGACGGACATCATTGAGGTAGCGGCAGCCCGTTGGACCGCGCACGGCCAGTTTGCCCACCTGGCCCCTTGGCAGTTCATTGCCGTCGTCACCGATGATTTTGGCCTCGTACCCTGTGACCGGTTTGCCGGTGCAGGCGGGTTTATGGTCGGAGAAACGGTTGGAGATGAAGATATGCAGCATCTCGGTCGAGCCGATGCCGTCGAGCATGGGTTTTCCGGTCTGGGCGATCCAGTCGTGGTAGACGGGGGCGGGCAGGGTCTCGCCGGCGGAGACCGCGGCGCGCAAAGAGGACAGGTCAGCGCCGGCCTGCATCGCCTGAAGCATGGCGCGATAGGCGGTCGGGGCGGTGAAACAGACGGTTGCGCCGTAGGTTTCGATGATCTCGATCATGTTCGGCGGTGAGGCGTTTTCGAGCAGCACGGCACAGGCGCCGAACCGCAGGGGAAAGACCGCGAGGCCGCCCAGACCGAAGGTGAAGGCCAGCGGCGGGGAGCCGACGAAGATGTCTTCGGAGGTGACCTTGAGCACTTCGCGGGCGTAGCCATCTGCGATCATCAGAACATCGCGGTGGAAATGCATGGTGCCTTTGGCGACGCCGGTGGTGCCAGAGGTAAAGCCCAGCAGGGCGACATCATCGCGCCCGGTTTGAACCGCGCCGAATGTGACGGGTTTGCTGAGCGCGACACGGTCCAGTTCGGCGTCGTGGTTGGCGGTGCCATCAAAGCCGACGACGGTTTTCAGCGTGCGGCTGTCCTTGGCGCAGGTCACCAGCTCTTCCATGAGGCGGGTGTCGCAGAGGGCAAGGGAAACCTCGGCCTTGTCCACGATCTTGGCCAGTTCACCGGCCCTGAGCATCGGCATCGTATTGACAACAACGGCGCCGGCCTTGGTCGCGGCCAGCCAGCAGGCGACCATGGCGGGGTTGTTGGCCGAGCGGATCAGCACGCGATTGCCCGGTTCGATGCCGTAATCCTCGACCAGGGCGCGGGCCAGGCGGTTGGTCCAGTCGGTGAGTTCCTTATACGTGCGGCGGCGGCCGTTGCCGATCAGGGCGGTGTGGTCACCAAACCCTTTTTCGACCATGCGGTCGGTCAGCTCGACCCCGACGTTGAGCCATTCGGGATACTCCCATCCGTCGAGCAGAAACGCAGGCTGCGCATCGGCGGGCGGGAGGTTGTCGCGGGTGAATGTATCGGTGTGGCCGGTGGGTCCGAGCATGTTCAAGCTCCCATGGTTTGACGGGCGATAACGACTTTCTGGACGTCAGAGGCGCCCTCGTAGATGCGCAGGGCGCGAATTTCGCGATACAGGCTCTCGACGATCGAGCCTTTGCGCACGCCATCGCCGCCATGCAGCTGAACGGCGGCATCAATCACCTGTTGCGCGGTTTCGGTGGCGTGCAGCTTGGCCATTGCGGCCTCGCGGCTGACGCGGGGGGCGCCCATATCCTTGGTCCAGGCGGCGCGATAGATCAGCAGGGCAGAGGCATCGACCCCCAGCGCCATATCCGCGATGTGACCCTGCACCATTTGCAGGTCAGCCAGAGGCGCGCCGAAAAGCTCCCGGTTCTGGACGCGCGACAGGCTTTCATCCAGCGCGCGCCGGGCAAATCCCAAAGCCGCAGCCCCGACGGTCGAACGGAACACATCCAGCACGGACATGGCGACCCTGAACCCCGCGCCGGGCGCGCCGATCAGGGCCGAGCCGGGCAGTTTCATATCGTTGAACGACAGGCGCGCCAGGGGGTGCGGCGCGATGACGTCAATGCGCTCGGCGATCTCCAGACCGGGGGTATCGGCCGGAACCAGAAAGGCCGACAGCCCGCGCGCGCCCGGGGCTTCGCCGGTGCGGGCGATGACCGTGTAGACATCCGCGATGCCGCCGTTGGAGATCCAGGTCTTTTCGCCGTTGATCACATAGCCATCGCCATCCGCCTGCGCCGTGGTGGTCATATTGGCCACATCAGACCCGCTGGCGGGTTCGCTGAGCGCAAAGCCCGAAATCGCCGTGCCAGACCGCGTCCGCTCCAGCCAGGCGCGCTGTTCCTCGGTGCCAAACAGCGACACCGCGCCCATGCCCAGCCCCTGCATCGCAAAGGCAAAATCCGCCAGCCCGTCATGACGCGCCAGCGTCTCGCGGATCAGACACAAAGAGCGCACATCCAAAGCCGCCCCGCCGGAATATTGCAGGAATCCGGCCTGACCCAGCGCGGCCACCAGCCCCTTGCAGGCGCCATCCACATCGCTGTGATCCACTGGCAAGGCAGACGCCGCCCAGGCGTCCAGCGCCTCGGCCAGCGCGCGGTGATGGTCCTCGAAAAAGGGCCAGCTCAGAAATGTCCGGTCTGCCATGTCTTTCCCCCTGGCTTCTTTTTGGTCCAAATACTCAATCCCCCGGTCCCGACACAGGATGCCGCATCCGATGGGACGATGGCCGGGCCCCTTGCCAGGACCCGGCCGGGTTGACGGTTCAGTCGCCCTCGAACACAGGGCGTTCCTTGGCGACGAAGGCCTTGTAAGCGCGCTCGAAATCCTGGGTCTGCATACAGATCGCCTGCGCCTGCGCTTCGGCCTCGATGGCCTGATCCAACGACATGTTCCATTCCTGGTTCAGCTGCGTCTTGGTGATCCCATTGGCAAATGTCGGCCCGGCCACGATCTTGCCGGCCAGCTTCATCGCCGCGGCTTCCAGCTCATCCGCCGGATGCAGCGCATTCCAATAGCCCCAGGCCAGCCCCTCTTCGGCGCCCATGGGACGCCCGGTATAAAGCAGCTCGGCCGCGCGGCCTTGGCCGATGATGCGTGGCAGCATGGCACAAGAGCCCATGTCACAGCCCGCCAGGCCGACCTTGTTGAACAGAAAGGCGCATTTCGCCTCTGGCGTGGCCAGCCGCAGGTCCGAGCTCATGGTGATGATCGCCCCGGCACCAACCGCGACGCCATCGACAGCCGAGATGATCGGCTTGCCACAATGCAGCATCGCCTTGACCAGATCCCCGGTCATGCGGGTGAAGGCCAGCAGATCCTTCATATCCATGGCCACCAGCGGCCCGATGATGTCATGCACATCCCCACCCGAGCTGAAGTTGCCGCCGTTGGAGGCAAAGACCACACAATGGATGTCATCGGCGTAGACCAGCGCGCGGAACATGTCGCGCAGTTCAGCGTAGCTTTCGAAGGTCAAGGGATTCTTGCGATCCGGCCGGTTCAGGCGCACCGTGGCGATTCCGTCGGCGGCCTCCCAGATGAAATGTTCCGGCTGAAAATTTGTCATCTCGGTCATGTCTCGTCTTCCTCCAGACGTGCGAGCAATGTGATCAGGGTGCTCAATTCGGTTTCCGTGTATGTTGAGAGCATGGAGTCCACCCAGCTTTCGTGTTCTGCGGCCATTTCGGCAAAGCGGGCGAGCCCATCTTCGGTCAGGCGCACGCGCATGGCGCGCCGGTCGCCATCGACGCTGACCCTTTGGGCCAGCCCTTCGGCCTCCAGGCGGTCGACAATGCCGGTGACATTGCCGTTGGAGACCATGAGCCGGGCGCTGAGTTCGCTCATCCGCAGCCCGTCGCGGTTGCGGTCCAGCGCCGAGAGCACATCAAAGCGGGGCAGGGTGCTGCTGTGGGTCAGGCGCAGTTGTTCGCGCAGATGGTTTTCGATGCTGCGATGGGCGCGCAGCAGGCGCAGCCACAGGCGCAGGCGCTGCTTGGACAGAGGCTCGGGGCTCTGGTGCGGCTGGGGATCGCCGGATGGGGTCACTGGTGGGCCTTCTGGGGTGTCAGTCATACCTCACCCCCGGCGATTGCGATGGCCTGACCGGTGACGCCGCAGGCGCCGGGCCCGCACAGCCACAAGGCGGCGTCGACCACCTCTTGCGGTTGGATCAGCCGGTTTTGCGGGCTCATCTTTTCCAGGCTGGCGCGGGCGTTTTCGGGGCTGGCGCCGGTTTTTTCGACGATATTGGCGACCGAGCGGTCGGTCATTTCCGTGTCCAGAAAGCCTGGGCAGAGTGCGTTGACGGTAAGGCCCGTGCGCGCCTGTTCGAGTGCTGCGGAGCGCACGAGGCCGATGACGCCGTGTTTTGCGGCGGCGTAGGCGCTGACATAGGGGTAGCCTTTGAGGCCCGCAGTGGAGGCAACGGCGATGAGGCGGCCCCAGTCCTGGCCCTTGAGGCGACGTGTGGCCTCGGCGAATGTATGGAAAACGCCAGAGAGGTTGACGTTGATCATCCGGTCCCAAAGCTCGGCAGAGGTGCGCCCGAGCGGCGCGCTTTCGGATGCGCCGGCATTGGCGATCACGATCTGCGGCGTGGGCATGGCGTCGAACATGGCGGCGACGGTTGTCGGGTCGGTGACGTCTACGGTGACGGGGTGGATGTTGGGGTGTGCATTGGCGGTGGCTTGCAGGGTGTGCAGGGTGCGCCCCGCGATCCACACGTTTGCGCCTTTGTCGGCAAAGCTGTGGGCCAGTGCGGCGCCCAGTCCGGTACCACCACCGGTAATGAGAACGGTTTTATCAGTGAGGTCTGGCAAGATCTGGGCCTCCGTCGCGTCTGGGGAGAGCGTGTCAGTCTGGGACGGATATTTCAAGCCTAAAACTTCAGGCTTGAAATTAACGCTGTGAACGGTGAGGATAGAGGGCGCGATTTTGCCGCTTTTTCAGGAGGAAATCCTCATGCCTACGATATCTGTACACCCTGAGGGTTGGAAACCCGCCAAAGGCTATGCCAATGGGATGATCGCCGAGGGCCGCGTTCTGTTTGTTGGCGGGCAGATCGGCTGGACTGCGGAGCAGGTTTTTGAGACCACGGATTTCATTGGTCAGATGGTGCAGGCCTTGCAGAATATCCGCGATGTGGTCGAGGCGGCGGGGGGCGCTGTTGAGGATATCGCGCGGCTGACCTGGTATGTGACGGACAAGGCCGAATATGTGCGGCGTCAGAAAGAGGTCGGGGCGGCGTATCGCACGGTGATGGGCTATCATTTTCCGGCGATGACGATGGTGGTTGTTTCGGCTTTGGTCGAAGACGAGGCCCTGGTCGAGATTGAGGCGACGGCGGTTTTGTCCGAAGACTGAGGATTACCCCGGGGGGTCGATGACCCCTTCGAGGAATTGATTTTGCTGGAGAATGGCATGGCCGAGCCGGATTTCATTTTGAATGTGCCGATTAGTTTTGGCCACTGTGATCCTGCCGGGATCGTGTTTTATCCCAATTATTACCGCTGGTTTGACCGTTGCTTTCACAGCTTTCTGAAGCAGCGGGCCGGGGGGCATGGGCCGTTTTGTGCCCGGCTGGGCGCAGTGGGCATGGGGTTGATGGATACCGGCGCGCAGTTTCCCTCGCCCGCGCGGGACGGGGATGAGATGGCCCTGGAGATGACGCTGGCCGAATGGGGCGCAAAGACGCTGCGCCTGCGGTACCGGGGGCTGATCGAGGGGCGCGTGGTGGTCGAGGGATTCGAGCTGCGCGGTCTGTTTGTCGAACGTGAGGGCCGATTGCGGGCCGGTGACATGGCCCCGGTGCGGGCGATTCTGAACCCGTAGTCGGGGTGGCAGCCCTCGAAACAGTCGTCTGCGCAGGAGGGCGTGGAGCTGGCAGGGCGGCCAGGATTGCGGCCTACACCGGTCGGAATCCAGGAAGGCGCGCGCACTCCCAATGATCCGAGGCGCCGTTTTCCAAAATCGATTCACCTTGATCCCCAGGTGCAGCCGGAGGATGATGTGTTCCGTGCTTTGGGGGATTTCCTGTTGCGTTGTTCTGTATTGATTGTGGCCGCCCTTGCGCTTTCGGGATGTAAAGAGGAGGCTAAAAGTTCCGATCCTTGCCCGAAACTTGCGGCCTATGCAGCGGTTCAGGATAGTGTGAAGGACGAGTTGGTTTCGCCAGCCTCCGCGCAATTCCCAGCCAATCCAGAAGGGCCGTTGTTTTCTAATGGGGAGGTTATCATCGCCACAAAGGGAGATTGCGTTTTCGGCGTGTCAGCCCATGTTGATTCAGAAAACCGCATGAGCGCACTTCTGCGCACAAATTTTTCCGCGACAGCCGCTTTCAACAGGCACTCCAAAACTTGGAACGTGACGGGCCTATCAATGGCCCCGCGCTAGTCCCGGCGCGCGAACAGGTCGTCAACCTTACCCCTGGCAGACTCCCCAAAACCGTCCAGAAGCTTTTGGATTGCCTGCACATACGCGCCACCAAAAGCCACTTCCAGGGCTAGGCGATCCGGGGCGGTGTCCAAGCCGTCGCGGATCGCCATAAAGGCAGACTTGCAAGAGCGAGGAGGTTACCCCAAAGCCGTAAGGACGGCCGTCTGGCCAGTTCGGCAAACTGGCCCCGGATCTTGACTATCTTATAGACGTTGTCCACGCCGAACCGGGCATCACTCTGAAAGAACTGGCCGCCGCGTTAACTGAAACCGAAGGTGTGCGGGTGCAACGTTCATCGTTGCATCGTGCTTCGGAACGGGTGGGGATGTCATTTTTTAAAAGGGTTGATTGAGGCTGAACGTGACCGGTCTGCGCTGGGCACGTCGGGAGTGGTTTCCAATTTTGTGGTGTGTGCGCACGGCCTGACCGTTGGTTCAGGGCGTGTCTGGTCAGTGTTTCTGCGCGGATGCAAGGCAGAGTGCTTTTGGCCAGGATGTATACACAGATATATGAAAACTTCCGAAAAGCCCGAATAATTGGCAAGTTTGCGCAATCATGTATACATGATGTCATGGCGAGCGAATCACATACAGTCGGGAAATCGGTGCTGACGCAGTCTCAGCGGGCGGCGTCCGAGTTGCGTGACCGGATATTGGCCGGGCAGTTTGCCGCTGGCAGCCGGCTGTTTGAGGTGGAGCTGTCGGAGACGCTGGGCGTGTCGCGCACGCCTTTGCGCGAAGCCCTGGGCATATTGGAATTCGAAGGATTGCTGGAGCGGCGCAAGGGCGGCGGGTTCAGCGTGCGTGCGTTCAGCTTTGAGGATGTGCGCGATGCGATTGACCTGCGCGGTCTGGTCGAGGGTACGATTGCGCGCCATGCGGCCGAGCGTGGCGCCCCCGCCGGGGCGCTGGAGCGGATGCGGGCGGCGGCGCTGGCCCTGGACGCGGTTGTGGCGGCGGGGGATGCGGATCTGGATTTTGATCTTTACACCCGGCACAACGGAGCCTTTCACGCGGGTCTGCACGAGATGGCCGGGAGCTCTGTCATGCGGCGGGAGCTGGCGCATGTGTTGAGCCTGCCGTTTGCCAATCCGGATGTGTTTCTGGAGGCGCAGACCGGGATTGCGGCGTTTCGGCGGTCTTTGGTGATCACCCAGGCACAGCATCGGGATTTGCTGGAGGCGATTGAGGCCCGTCAGGGCGCGCGGGCCGAATTCATTGCGCGCGAACATGCCCGGCAGGCGTGGCGCAATCTGGAAGCATTGCTGGTTCTGGACCGGCACGAGGCAAACGGCGCGATGGGGCTGCAGCTGATTGCCATGGATGGGATTTAACGACTTTTGGAAGGAGCGAGATATGAGCGAAGAGTCCAAAGAGGGTGCCTATTATCACCGTGATCGGAGCTGGCATCCGCCGGCCTATACGCCGCCTTACAAGACCTCGGTTGTGCGCTCGCCGACCAAGGCGCTGATTTCGCTGGACAGTACGTTGAGCGAGATTGCCGGGCCGGTGTTCAACCACAATATGCTGGGCCCGTTGGATGATGATCTGATTCTGAACCATGCGCAGTCGGGTGAAAGTGCGATTGGTCAGCGGATTGTTGTGTATGGCAAGGTCATGGATCAGAACGGCAGGCCGGTGCCCAATACGCTGGTAGAGGTTTGGCAGGCCAATGCCGGGGGCCGCTATCGTCATGCCAAGGAGGGCTATGTTGCGCCTCTGGATCCAAACTTTGGCGGCTGCGGGCGATGTGTGACGGATGAGGCGGGCAACTATCGGTTTCGCACGATCAAACCCGGCCCCTATCCCTGGCCGAACGGTGTGAATGACTGGCGCCCGGCGCATATTCATTTCTCGGTCTTTGGGCAGGGGTTTGCGCAGCGGCTGATCACTCAGATGTATTTCGAGGGGGATCCGTTGATCTGGAAATGTCCGATTGTGGGCACGATCCCCAGTCGGGAGGCGGTTGAGAGCCTGATTGCGCCGCTGGATATGACCAACACCATTCCGATGGATGCGCGGGCCTATAAGTTTGACATTGTGCTGCGTGGGCGGCGTCAGACGATGTTTGAAAACCGGATGGAGGGATTGTGATGCAAAAACTGGAGCTGTTGAACGAATCTCCGAGTCAGACGGCCGGGCCTTATGTGCATATTGGCTGTGTGCCGAATTTCTGCGGGATCGAGGGTGTTTATCCGCATGATCTGGGCGACACGATGGTGAATGACCAGACCCTGGGCGAGCGGATTTCAGTATCGGGGATTGTGTATGACGGGACGGGAACCCCGTTGAAGGATGCGATGGTTGAAATCTGGCAGGCGGATGCGGCCGGGATCTATCCGGGCAATGATCCGCGTCCGCAGATGGCGGGGCGTGCGGATCCGAATTTTTCGGGTTGGGGGCGCAAGGCGGGCGACTATGCTACCGGTGAGTGGCGGTTTGACACCATTCGTCCCGGTGCGGTGCCGTTCAAGGATGGGCGGATGATGGCGCCGCATATCACCTTTTGGGTGGTGGCGCGGGGCATCAACCTGGGTTTGCAGACGCGGATGTTCTTCCCTGAAGAGGAGGCGGCGAACAGTGCCGATCCGATTCTGCAGCGGATTGAGCATCAGAACCGGGTGCCGACATTGATCGCGAAAAAGACCGGCGAGGGCGCCTATCGCTTTGATATCGTGTTACAGGGTGACGGTGAGACGATCTTTTTTGATGTATGAGCGGGCGGCCCCCCGCCGCCGGGATCGCGGGTGATCGTTGGCGGGGGGCGTTCAAAGGGGGGGACGATGAAGATCAATGCGGATTTTGGTCAGCGGGTGCTGGTCCGGGCGGCGCAGACGGAGTGGGTGGAGTCGCCCATGCCGGGGGTGGCGCGCAAGATGCTGGACCGGATCGGGGCCGAGGTGGCGCGGGCCACGTCCATTGTGCGCTATGCGCCGGGCAGTGCGTTTTCGCCTCATACCCATGATGGGGGCGAGGAATTTCTGGTGCTGGATGGCACATTTGTGGATGAGCACGGAGATTTCCCGGTGGGGACCTATGTGCGCAACCCGCCGACCTCTTCGCATACACCGTCGGCGCCGGATGGGGCGACGATTCTGGTGAAGCTGCATCAGTTTGATCCGCAGGACCGCCAGCAGGTGCGGGTGGAGACGCAGGGGCAGGCGCAGGTTGCGCTGTTTCGGGACGCGCGGGAGGATGTGCGGATCGAGACCTGGGCGCCGGGGCAGGAGGTTGTCCTGGACGCGGCGGAGGGATTGGAACTGTTTGTGATGGCCGGTGCGCTGGAGGAGGGCGGCGAGGCGATGGCGCTGTGGGATTGGCTGCGCCTGCCTGCCGGCACCCAAAGCCGGGCCATTGCGGGGCCTGAGGGCGCGCGGGTCTGGGTAAAATCGGGTCATTTGGCCGATATGCCATTGTTTTCGCCGGATGACGCTTGACCTTTGAGCCTGGGCAAATCACAGACGGGCGGCCCGAACCGAGCCGAGGTTACGCCTGTGACAATTGTGAGACCGACCGGGATGATTCCGGCCTGGATTGACCAGGAGCTGGTGCCTGTAGAAAAGCTGGACGCGCATCGGCGTGGTCTTTTGCATATGGCTGTTTCGGTGTTTGTGATGTGCGGGGAGGATGTGCTGATCCAGCGCCGGGCGCTGGGCAAGTACCATACGCCCGGATTATGGGCGAACACCTGTTGCACGCATCCGCATTGGGACGAGGCGCCATTGGCGTGTGCCCATCGTCGTTTGCACGAAGAGCTGGGTCTGAGCGGTCTGGCGCTGGAGCATCGCGGGCAGGTCACCTATCGGGCGGATGTGGGGTCTGGCCTGATCGAGCATGAGCGGGTTGATATCTATCTGTCCCGGGTGGGCGCGCATGTGCCGGTGGCGCCCAACCCCGAGGAGGTCATGGACACGCGCTGGATCTCTTTCGCGGCATTGCGCGCGCAGGTGCGGGCGGATGCCGGGGCCTATACGCCGTGGTTGCGGCTGTATCTGGATGAGCATTCGGATCAGATTTTCCATTAGGTCGGCGGTGGCCGTCGGTGTCCGTGGCGGCGTGGCTTATGTGACGTGGAGTAAATCCGGGTTTATGCGGTTTTCCAATACCGGTCCGCAATCGCTGTTGGCTATAGTTGGCCCAACGCCGCGCATTCCTGGAGGAGACCCGCATGAGCGAAACTGCATATATTTATGACGCGATCCGTACACCCCGTTCCAAGGGCAAGCACACTGGCACCTTGAATGAGGTCAAGCCGATCCATTTGGTGACGACCTTGTTGAGAGAGATGCAGCAACGCCACGATCTGGATACATCGCGGGTGGATGATGTGATGCTGGGCTGTGTTGCGCCGGTTATGGAGCAGGGCTCGGTTCTGCCCAAGATCGCCTTGCAGACTGCCGGTTGGGACGAAAGTGTGCCGGGCGCGCAGGTCAACCGGTTCTGTGCCTCGGGTCTGGACACGTTCAACACGGCGGCGGCCAAGGTTGCGTCGGGTTGGGAGGATCTGGTCTGTGCTGGCGGTTTTGAGAGCATGAGCCGGGTGCCGATGGGGGCGGATGGCGGTCCGTTTGCCGAAGATCCCGAAACCGGGCTTGATACCGGGTTTGTGCCGCAGGGCATTGGCGCGGATTTGATTGCGACCATGGAAGGGTGGAGCCGCGACGACGTGGATGCCTTTGCGATGGAGAGCCAGAGACGGGCGGCCCATGCGCGCGACAATGGCTGGTTTGATCGCTCGGTTGTGCCGGTGCGGGACGAAAACGGTGTGACCATCCTGGAGCGGGATGATTTCATCAAACCGGATACGGACATGCAGAAGCTGGCCGCGTTGCGGCCCAGTTTCGAGCAGATGGGCAAGATGGCCTTTGATGCGGTGGCGCTGAAGAAATACACGGATGTAGAGGCGATCAACCACGTGCATACGCCGGGCAACAGTTCGGGCATTGTGGATGGGGCGTCACTGATCATGGTGGGCAATGCGCAGGCGGGCAAGGATCTTGGTCTGGATCCGCGCGGCCGGGTTGTGTCGATTGCATTGACCTCGACCTGCCCGACGATCATGCTGACCGGTCCCGGTCCGGCGTCGCAAAAGGCGCTGGCCAAGGCCGGGCTGACCATTGACGACATTGATCTGGTTGAGATCAACGAGGCGTTTGCCTCGGTTGCGTTGCGGTTGCAGCGGGATCTGGATGTGCCGGATGAAAAGCTGAATGTTGTCGGCGGGGCGATTGCCATGGGGCATCCGCTGGGCGCGACGGGGGGCTGTCTGGTGTCGACGATGTTGGACGAGCTGGAGCGGCGCGACCAGAAACGGGCGCTGATTTGTATGTGTGTCGGGGGTGGGATGGGCATCGCCTCGATCATTGAGCGGGTGTGAGTGCGATGAAAGAGCTGACGTACGAAAAAGACGATGATGGCATCGTCACCATCACGCTGGACATGTCGGGCCAGTCTGCCAACACGATGAACGAGCGTTACCTGCCAGCGATGGATTGGGCGCTGGACAAGCTGCGGGGCGAAGACGGGCTGACGGGGGTGGTTTTTGCCTCGGCCAAGAAGACGTTTTTTGCCGGTGGCGATTTGGGATTGATCCTGTCGATCCAGAAATCAGATGAAGAAACGTTTCATTACATCGAGGAAAATAAGCGCCCCTATCGTGAGATCGAGGCATTGCCGGTGCCGGTTGTGGCGGCGATCAATGGTGCGGCGCTGGGCGGCGGGTATGAGCTGTGCCTGGCGTGCAACCGGCGTATTGTGGTGAACCAGCCCCATGCGGTTGTTGGCCTGCCCGAGGTGACATTGGGATTGTTGCCTGGGGCGGGTGGCGTTGTGCGGCTGACGGCGCTGCTGGGGCTGGAGGCGGCCTTGCCCTATTTGACCGAAGGCAAGCAGGTGCGCCCCAAGGAGGCGCTGAAGGCCGGGCTGGTGGATCAAATGGTCGAGGCGCCAGAGGCGTTGGTGCCCGCCGCCAAGGCCTGGATCAAGGCCAATCCCGAGGCGCATACGCAGCCCTGGGATCAGCGCGGATTCCGCTATCCTGGCGGTGACGCGGTGAGCCCGCGTATCCGTCAGATGACGCAGATGAGCAGCGCGATGATGGTGAAAAAGACCCGCGGTTTGCTGCCGGCGCCCGAGAAGATTCTGGATGTGGCTGTCAACTCTATGCGGATGGGGTTTGACAGTGCGTTGCGCAATGAAAGCCGCAAGTTGTGCGCGCTGATCACGACGCCGGAGTGCAAGGCGGCGATCACGACGTTTTTCTTTGGTATGCAGGCGATCAAGAGCGGCAAGGTGCGCCCGTCCGGCGACAAATGGGTGGCCCGCAATGCAGCCATTCTGGGTGCGGGCATGATGGGCGGCGGAATTGCCTGGGCCCATGCCTCGAAGGGGTTGGCGACCTGGCTGAAAGATGTGGATATGGAGCGGGCCGAGCAGGGCAAGGCCTATTCCGAGGGGATCGCGGACAAGATGGTCAAGCGGGGCCGTCTGGATACGGTGCGCAAGGCCGCGTTGCTGAGCCAGATCACGCCGGTGGTCAAGGACAAGGCCTATGCCGGCACGGATCTGATCATTGAGGCGGTGTTTGAGGATATCGCGCTGAAGGAAAAGGTGATCCCCGAGACCTTTGCCCAGTTGGGGCCGGATGGGATCTATGGGTCCAACACCTCGACCTTGCCGATTTCGCTGCTGGCCAAATCCTGTCCCGAGCCCAAGCGGTTCATTGGGCTGCATTTCTTCAGCCCGGTGGACAAGATGAAGGTTGTGGAGATCATTCTGGGTAAGAAAACCAGCGAGAAGACGCTGCGCAAGGCGTATGATTACGTGCAGCAGATCGGGTATCTGCCGATTGTGGTGAATGATTCACGCGGGTTCTTTACCAGTCGGGTGTTTGGGACCTATCTGGATGAGGGTCAGTTGCTGTTGCTTGACGGGATGAGCCCGGTTGCGATTGAGCGGGCGGCCTGGATTGCCGGGATGCCGGTGGGGCCTTTGGCGGTTCATGACGAGACGTCGATGGTTCTGTCGCAAAAGGTGCATGACACGCATAAGGCGCTGGACAAGCGGCTGGGGGTCAAGAACGGCTTTCCTGCGTCGATGGACGGCACGGCGGCGGTCGGGTTCAAGATGGTCGAGATGGGCCGGGGCGGACGCCACTATGGTGGCGGGTTCTATGAATATCACGGGGATGGCTCCAAATCCTTGTGGAGCGGGTTGGAGCAGTTCCGCAAGGGCAACCGGCAGATCCCGATTGAAGAGGCGGTGGAACGGTTGCTGTTCCGTCAGGCGATCGAGACTTTGCGGTGTCTGGACGAGGGTGTTTTGCGTTCAGAGGTGGAGGCAAATCTGGGTGGCATCATGGCCATCGGCTTTCCGGGCCATACGGGTGGCGCATTGCAGTTCATCCGCGGGATGGGTGTGGAGGTCTTTGAGGCGCGGGCCGCGCAATTGGCGGAGGCCTATGGCGAGCGGTTCCGGCTGCGCGACGAGGCCTATGAGCTGCTGCGCAGTGCCGGGCAGGTGGCGGCATGATCCGGCGGCGCATTTTCGAGCAGGAGCACGACATTTTCCGCGACAGTTTTCGCAAGTGGGCGGGCACGCATATCGCCCCTCATGCGGCGCGGTATCACGAACAGGGCATGGTGGACCGCGAGCTGTGGCTGGCGGCTGGCAAGGAAGGCTATCTGGCCATGTTCGTGGACGAGGAATATGGCGGTCTGGGGCTGGAGGATTACCGCTATGATCAGGTGATCATCGAAGAGCTGGCACGGGTTGATGCGAGCTTTTTCATCTCGTTGCACAATCGGATTGTGGCCCCCTATATCAACACGCTGGGCACGGACGAGCAGAAGGCGCGGTTCCTGCCGGGTATTTGCGATGGGTCGTGTATTCTGGCGATTGCGATGACCGAGCCGGGCACCGGGTCTGATCTGGCGGCGATGCGGACGCGGGCCGAGGATAAGGGCGATCACTGGCTGCTGAACGGGTCCAAGACCTATATCTCGAACGGTCAGCTGGCCGATCTGGTGGTTGTGGCGGCGCGGACCCAGGACAGTTCGCACGGGGTTGGCCTTTTTCTGGTTGAACGCGGCATGGAAGGGTTTCAGCGGGGGCGTAACCTCAAGAAGCTGGGATTGCCGGGGCAGGATACGTCCGAGCTGTTCTTTGAGGATGTGAAGATCCCGAAAGAGAACGTGCTGGGCGGGGCGACCGAGGGCTTTCGCAATATGATGGTCAATCTGGCCGAAGAGCGTTTGGGCGGGGCTGTCGGGTTTACGGCGCGCGCCGAGCGGGCGCTGGAGATCACCCATGAGTTTATCATGGAGCGCAAGGCGTTTGGTCAGCCGATCGGGACGTTCCAGAACTCGCGTTTCAAGATGGCCGAGATGCGCACGCAGGTGGATGCGGCCTGGGCGTTGGTGGATCATTGTGTGGCCGAGCATCTGGAGCAGCAGCTGACGCCGGATCTGGCGGCGGAGGCGAAGCTGTTCACCTCAGAGGTTGAGGGGCGGGTTGTGGACGAGTGTTTGCAGCTGCATGGGGGCGCCGGTTTCATGGATGAATATGAGATTGTGACGCTGTACCGGGATGCTCGGGTCAGCCGCATTTATGCGGGGACGTCGGAGATCATGAAAGAGATCATTGGCCGCGCAATGGGGTTGGATGACCGAAAGCCGAGGAGGGGTTGAAGGATGAGTGAAGAGGTTCTCTTGATCGAAAAGGACGGTCCGATTGCAACGGTGACGTTGAACCGGCCGGACAAGCGCAACGCCTTTGATGACAGTTTGCGGGCGGCGATGCGGGATGCGGTGAGTGATCTGAACGATGACGATTCGCTGCGTATTGTGATCCTGAAGGGGGCCGGTCAGGGGTTTTGTGCCGGTGCGGATCTGAGTGCGGAGACGGTGGGCAAGGTCAGCTTTACGCTGGACACGCAATACAAGCCGTTTTTGACCGGGATTGAACGGTCGGACAAGATCTGGATCGCGCAGGTGCATGGCGCGGCTGCGGGCATCGGGGCTGCGGTGGCGATGAACTGTGATCTGGTCGTGATGGCCGAGGATGCCTTTGTCTATATGGCGTTTGCGGCGATTGGTCTGGTGCCGGATGGGGGCAACACGCGGTTGATGTTGCAGCATCTGGGCTATCACAAGGCGTTGGAGGCGGTTCTGGAAGGGCGGCGCATGTCGGCGGCGGAGTGTCTGGAGTGCGGGATTGCCAACAAGGTGGTCGCGGGCGAAGAGCTGGACGCGGCGACGCGGGCCTGGGCCGATGCCCTGTGCGCGACGGCGCCTTTGGCGATGGCGGCGTGCAAGCGGCTGCTGCGTCAGGTCGGGTCGATGAGCTATGGCGAGGCGATCACGCAGGAGGGGATCGAGCAGACCCCGTTGATCAAATCCAAGGACTTCAAGGAAGGTGTGAGCGCGTTTTTCCAGAAACGCACGCCGGACTGGACCGGGACCTGAAGGGTGCTGCGGTGATGGCGGGTGCAAATAAGGGCGCGTTGAGCGGCCTGCGGGTGGTTGAGATGGCCGGGCTGGGGCCTGGCCCTCTGGCCGGGCAATTGCTGGCGGATCACGGGGCCGAGGTGATCGTGATCGACCGCAAGTCTGCACCGGCGAATGCGACGGATGTGAACCATCGCGGCAAGCGGTCTGTGGCGCTGGACCTGAAATCGCCCGAGGGCGTGGCCATTGCGCGCAAGCTGGTGGCGCGGGCGGATGTATTGATCGAAGGGTTCCGGCCCGGTGTGATGGAGAAGCTGGGCCTGGGCCCGGATCTGTGCCTGAGGGATAATCCGGGGCTGGTTTATGGCCGCATGACCGGGTGGGGTCAGGACGGGCCTTTGGCCTCGACCGCGGGGCATGACCTGAACTATCTGGCGATCACCGGCGCGTTGCAGGCCATGGGGCGCAAGGATCAGCCTCCGACGCCGCCTTTGAACCTGGTGGCTGACTATGGCGGCGGTGCGATGTTTCTGCTGTTTGGTGTGCTGATGGCGCTGTTTGAGCGTCAGCGCTCGGGTCAGGGGCAGGTTCTGGATGTTGCGATGTCAGAGGGTGTTCCGGCGATGATGGGCCTGTTGCACATGATGCTGGCGCAGGGGCTGTGGTCTGGCGCGCGCGAAAGCAACATGCTGGATGGCGGCGCGCCTTATTATCAGTGTTACGAGACGCAGGATGGCAAGTTCCTGTCGGTTGGCGCGATAGAGCCGCAGTTTTACGCAGAGCTGGTGGCGCTGGCGGGTTTACCCGAGGCGGACCGGGCCAGTCAGAATGATCTGGCGGCCTGGCCGGATCGGGCAGAGGCCTATGCGCAGGTGTTTCGCAGCAAGACCCAGGCCGAATGGGTGGCGATTTTCGAGGGGTCGGACGCCTGCGTGGCGCCGGTTCTGGGCTGGGACGAGGTTGAGGCCCATCCGCAGAATGCCGCGCGGGGTACGTTTACGCGGGTGGATGGCGTGTTGCAGGCCGCTGCCGCGCCGAGGCTGGGGCGCACACCTGCGCCTGCCCCTATGGCCCCCGGGGCGCGGGGGGCTGATACGGGCGATGTGTTGCGCGAGCTGGGATATTCCGAGCAGGAGCGCGCTGCCTTGCAAGAGGCCGGTGTGCTGCGCTGAGCCGGACAAGTGGTCTGTGGGAGCATTCGGGAGCGGGGGGTGAACCCTCCGCTCCCTTTTTTTGTCCAGTGTTTGGCCCGGTGGTTTAGGCTGACATTTTCTCGGCGATCAGAGCGATCAGTTTTTGATGATCGGCGTCAAAGTTGCGGATGCCTTCGGCCAGTTTCTCGGTGGCCATGGCATCGCCGTTCAGCATCCAGCGGAAGGTGGGTTCGTCCATGGCGACGGGGGCCATGCCGGTGGCCTGATCGGGAGACAGGGCGCGGGGCAATGTGGCGTCGTCCTGCGCCAGTTCTTCGAGCAGGGAGGGGGCGATCGTGAGGCGGTCGCAACCGGCCAGGGCCTTGATCTGGTCGGCGCTGCGGAAGGAGGCGCCCATCACCACGGTCGGGATGCCGTTGGATTTGTAGTAGTCATAGATCCGCCGCACAGAGAGGACGCCCGGATCTTCGTCTGGTGCATAGCTGTCGCGGCCTTCGGCCTTTTTGTACCAATCGGTGATGCGCCCGACAAAGGGCGAGATCAGGAAGGCGCCCGCATCTGCGCAGGCGATGGCCTGGGCCATGGAAAACAGCAGGGTCAGGTTGCAGTCGATGCCGTCCTTTTGCAGGATTTCAGCAGCGCGGATGCCTTCCCATGTGGCGGCGAGTTTAATCAGGATGCGGTCTTTGGTGACACCGCGTGCGGCGTAGTCGGCGATGATGTCACGGGCGCGGGCGACCGAGGCGTCGACGTCGAACGACAGGCAGGCGTCGACCTCGGTCGAGACGCGGCCGGGCACCAGGGCCGAAAGCTCGGCGCCGACGGCGACGGTGAGCGTGTCGGTGACCTGGGCCGGGGTTTTGCCTGCGGCGGTGCCGGCCTCGATTTCGCGGGCAATCAGGGCTGCGGAGGCCGGGTCCGACAGGGCCTTGAGCACCAGCGAGGGGTTGGTTGTGCAATCCTCGGGTTCGTATTGTTTGACCGCTTCGACGGCGCCGGTGTCGGCGACCACGACGGTCATGTCTCTGAGTTGATCGAGCGTTGTGGGCATCTCTCAGGCTCCTGCTTGGTATAATTTGGGCGAGGCTTTAGCACATATGGTTGGGCATGGCGACGCGGGAAACGGGTGTTTGGTTGTGGTTCGGGTGCTGTGCCGGATTGGGGGTTAGTGGGGCCGATCCTGGGCGATCAGGTCTTTGTAGAGGCCCCGGATGCGGTGGAACATGGGCCCCGCCTGGGCGTTGCCGATGACGCGTCCGTCGATTTCGAACACGGGCGTTTGGGCGCCGAATGTGCCGGTGAGGAACGCTTCGTCTGCGCCGTAGGTATCGACGAGGGAGTAGTTGCGCTCGAACACGGGGATATCATTGGCGCGGCACAGGTCGATGACCTTTTGGCGGGTGATGCCGTTCATGCAGTAGTCGCCTGTGGAGGTCCAGACAGCGCCCTTGCGCACGATGAAGAAGTTGCAGGCGTTGGTGGTGTTCACGAAACCGAACGGGTCGAGCATCAGCGCTTCGTCTGCGCCGGCGCGAACGGCGTGGTTGAGGGCGATGATGCAGTTGAGTTTGGAATGGGAGTTGAGTTTGGAATCCTGCGTCAGTGGCAGGCCGCGATGGTGGGGCACGGTGAACAGGCGGATGCCCTTTTGGATGACGGTTTCGTCGGGTTTGGAGTGTTCTGCGATGATGACGATGGTGGGTCCCCAGATGCTGAGATGGGGATGCTGGAACGGCTTTTTCTTTTTGCCGCGGGTGATCATCAGGCGGATATGGACGTCGGTTGTCATGTTGTTGGCGCTGAGCGTGTCCCAGATGGCCTGGGTCAGTTCGGCGAGGGTGAGGCCGAGGTCCATGTCAACATAGAGGGCGGCCTCGAACAGGCGGTCGAGGTGGTCGTCGAGGAAGGGGATATGTCCGTTGTAGAGCCGCAGACCTTCCCAGATGCCATCGCCCAGCATGAAGCCACTGTCATAGACCGAGACCTTGGCCTCGTCGCGGTGGACGATCTGGCCGTCCAGGTAGATCTTGATGTCGTCGTTGCGGTCATCCGGGGCGGCGTCATGGGTGGACAGGTGGGTATCAGTCATAGTGGGGCCTCTTGTGCGTCTGCGGCACTGGTTGCAGGTTCGGTGGCAGAATCCAAGGGGGCAGTCCGGGTTTTGGCGCGAGTCAGCCGGCGCGTTCGGTGAGTTTGCGGGCCGCGATGCCGACCAGCAGGTAGAGCGCGACCGAGAGCAGGCCAAGGGTGAGCAGGGCCGCGAACATCAGGTCCGTTTTCGCCCGGCCGTTGGCCAGCAGCATCAGGTAGCCGAGCCCTTGCGATGATCCGACCCATTCGCCGATCACCGCGCCGATCGGGGCGTAGACGGCCGCCAGCCGCAGGCCGGAGGCGAGCGAGGGCAGTGCCGCAGGGACGCGGATCAGCCAGAGCACGCGGGCCGGGCGGGCCTGCATGGTGCGGGCTAGGTCCAGGTAGCCGGTGGGCGTGCGCATCAGCCCATCCAGAAACGAGGAGGTGACCGGGAAGTAGATGATGAGCACCGCCATCGCCACTTTGGACCAGAGCCCGTAGCCGAGCCAGAGCGTCAGGATTGGCGCCAGGGCAAAGACCGGCAGGGCCTGGGTGAAGACCAGGATCGGCTGGAGCAGAACGCGGGCGGTGCGTGAGGTGCTGAGGTGGAGGGCGGTTGCAAAGCCGAGCAGGGCGCCGATGGCGAGGCCGAGCAGAACCTCGGATGTGGTCACAAGGGTATGTTCGCCGATGAGCGCGCGGTTTTCCCACCAGGCCTGCGCCACCAGACGCGGACCGGGCAGGATGAATTTGGGCAGCCCTGTCAGCGTGACGATCAGTTGCCACAGGATCAGGGCAAAGCCGGTTGCGGCGAGGGCGGAGAGGGCCTTGGCCCTTGGGGAACCTGTCATGATGCGGCAGGATCCTGTGGCTCGGGGGCGCGCAGCAGGCGCAGCAGCGCGGCCTGGCAGGCCAGAGTGTCGAGCGCGTCGATGGCGCGTGGCAGGGTGCCGGCGGGGGGCGTGCAATCGGTCAGGCCGGCGGCTGTGAGCACGGTGATCTGCTGGCCCAGACGCGCGGCCTCGCCCGGGTCATGGGTGACCATCAGCACGGTGCGGTCGGCCAGCAGCTCGACCGCGAGTTCCTGCATTTCAGCCCGGGTGCGGGCGTCGAGGGCCGAGAAGGGTTCGTCCAGCAGGAGGATGGGTTTATCCTCCATCAACATGCGGGCCAGGGCGACACGCTGGCGCTGTCCCCCAGACAGCTGGGTCGGGCGTTTGTGGGCGTGGTTGGTCAGGTGGACGCGGGCGAGCAGTTGGGCCAGCCGGTCGGTATTGGCTGTTTCGCCGCGCAGCCGGGCCCCGAGGGTGATGTTGTCGGCAACGCTGGTCCAGGGCAGCAGCAGGTCGTCCTGGGCCATATAGGCCACCCGGTTGCTGAGCGCGGCGCTGTCGCTGGTGGTGATGGTGCCGTGAAAGGTAGCGCCGGTGTCGAGCCCTGCGATCAGCCGCAGGATCGTTGTCTTTCCCACGCCAGAGCCGCCGAGCAGGCAGGTCCATGTCCCGCCCGGCAGTTCCAGCGTGAGGGGGGCAAACAGTGGCTTGTCCGCGATCACGGCGTGGCCCTGCAGGGTGATGCCCGGGGCTGGGGTCACGGGGTCAGGCCCATTTGCCAGAAGTTGACTTCGAGCGCGGTGGCGGTCTGGAAGGTCTGGCAGAGGCGGGGCCAGCGGGGGCCTGTGTCGTAATCCGGCCCGAGGCGACGGATCAGCGCCTCTTCGAGCAGGGTGCCGACATTACGGGTGGCGGCCTGGTAGTCTTCGCCGGCGTAGGTTGCAATCCAGTCGCTGTAGGTGTCCGAGCTGGCCTGGCTGGCCAGCCGCGCGCCGATTTCGCCATAGCCCATGACGCAAGGTGCAAGCGCGGCGAGCAGGTCGAGCAGGTCTCCGCTGTAGCCCGCTTCGAGCACGAACCGGGTATAGGCGAGGTTTTCGGCCCGTTCGGGGGTGGCGAGCAGGTCATCCTGGGGGATGCCTGCGGCCTCGCATATGGAGATATGGAGCTGCATTTCCTCGGCCACCAGCGCGTTGACGGTGGCCACGGCGGTCAGCATTTCCGGGTGGGTTTCGGATTTGACCACGGCCAGTGCCCAGGCGCGGGCGAAGTGGATGAGGAACACATAGTCCTGGCGCAGGTAGTGCAGGAAGGCCGGGCGCGGCAGGGTGCCGTCGCCCAGACCCTGCACAAAGGCGTGCTGGGTGTAGTCGGACCAGGTGGGTTGCGCGGCCGCGCGCATCAGGTTGAAGGCGCGGCCATAGTCCGGTGCGTTGGGGGCAGGTGCCGTCATTTTGCGGTCACGTCGATGGTGATGGCAGATACCGAGTTGAGGCTGTCGATCAGGCCGCTGTCCTTGAGGAAGGATTCGAACCGGGCATAGCGGCCTGCGTCAAAGCCGGCGGGGCGCAGGGCAAAGCGGGTGATGGTGTCATACCAGGCCATTTCGTTCAGCTGGTCCTGAAGCTCGGTCGAGGTGGCGGCGAAGATTTCCCAGCTTTTGGTCGGGTTGTTGACGATGAACTGGGTGGCTTTTTCGGTGGCGGCGAGGAAGCGGGCCACCTTGTCGCTGTCCATGAGGTCGGGGTTGGCGACGTAGATCAGCTCGTCATAAGGCGGGACGCCTTCTTCTTCGATGTAAAAGCAGCGGCCTTCGATGCCTTCGATTTCCATCTGGTTGAGTTCGAAGTTGCGGAAGGCGCCGATGACGGCGTCGACCTGGCCGGACATCAGGGCGGGTGACAGGGAGAAGTTGACGTTGATCATTTCGATATCGTCAAGGGTGACGCCGTTGCGGTTGAGCATGGCGCTGAGCACCGCCTCTTCGACGCCCGCAACGGAGAAGCCGATTTTGCGGCCCTTGAGGTCAGCGAGGGTTTGCACCGGGCCGTCCTTGAGGACGAGGAGGCAGTTGAGCGGTGTGGCGACGAGGGTGCCGACGCGCTTCAGGGGCAGGCCTTCGTGGATTTGCAGGTGGAGTTGCGGCTGGTAGGAGACGGCCAGGTCGCCCTGTCCGGCGGCGACGAGGCGCGGCGGTGCAGAGGGGTCGGCGGGGGCGACGATTTCGACTTCGAGGCCTTCGTCGGCGAAATAGCCGTTTTCCTGGGCGATGATGATTGGCCCGTGGTCGGGGTTGATGAACCAGTCGAGCAGGACGGTCATTTTATCGGTGGCCAGGGCCGGGGTTGCGGCCAGCAAGGCCAGGGCGGTGATCAGGTGTTTCATATCGGATCCTTCAGGATGCGGAGGCGGCGACGAGGACAACCTCGCCGGGCCAGTTTGGGTTGAGGGTTTCAGCCGCGCGCCAGGCCCGCAGGCCGGTGGCGCAGCACAGGGCGAGCCGGGCGTCGGGGCGCAGATGCGCGGCGATTTGGTCTGCGGGGACGCGCAGGGCGTCTGGGTGCAGGGGCATTGGGGCCTCGGCATGGTCGCGCAGGTCGATGATGATATCGTCCTGGCGGAGCTCCTGGGCGGCGGCAAAGCGGAAGGCGGTTTGCGGCTCGGGTGCGGTGTCAAAGCGAAAGCCGGAGCTGCGCAGGCTGCGTCCGTCGAATTGGGTGACCTGGCCCAGCGGGTTTGGGTCCAGCCCGGTGAGGCAGGCCAATGCCATTTGTGCCTGCAAGGCGCCCAGCGTGGCCACGACGGGCCCCAGCACGCCGGCGGAGGCACAGCTGGCGCCATTCTCGGGCGCCTCGGGGAAGACCGCGCGCAGGGAGGGAGCGGTGCCGCAAAAGCCGCCGACATAGCCGGAAAGCCCCAGAACAGAGGCCGAGATCAGCGGTTTGCCCTGCGTCAGGCAGATATCGCTGAGGGTGTAGCTGACCGCGTAGCTGTCGGCGCAATCGAGGATGATATCGGCGTTGCGGACCAATTCCGGGGCGTTGGCGGGGGTGAGGCGGGTTTGCAGCGCCTCTATTGTGCAACTGCTGTTGAGGGCGCCGCAGCGCAGGGCGGCGGTGAGCGCCTTGGGGCGGCCGACATCCGCTTCGGTATAGAGGGTTTGGCGGTGCAGGTTGGACAGGTCGACGGTATCGCCATCCACGATGGTGAGGTGCCCGATTCCGGCCCCGGCGAGCAAGGGAAGGGCCGGGGCCGCCAGGCCGCCCGCGCCGATGACCAGCACATGGGCCTGGTCCAGTGCGGCCTGGCCGGTTGCGCCGATTTCGGGCAGCTGCATCTGGCGGGCATAGCGGGTCATCGGGTGGCCTCGAGCCATTGGCGGACGCGGTTTTCCGGGTCCGGGTTGAGTGTGATGTCGGTGACGGCCGCGACGATATCGGCCCCTGCCGAGAGCACGCCGGGCGCGCGTTCGATGCTGAGCCCGCCGATGCCCACCAGCGGCGTGTCGCCGACGCGGGCCTTCCATTCGGTGACCTTGGGCAGGCCCTGTTGGTGCCATTTCATTTTCTTGAGGATGGTGGGGTAGACCGGCCCCAGGGCGATGTAATCCGGGTTGAGGGCGAGCGCGCGGTCGAGCTCTGCGTCGTCGTGGGTCGACAGGCCCAGTTTCAGCCCGGCGCGGCGGATGGCGGGGATGTCGGCCTCGTCCAGGTCCTCTTGGCCCAGATGAATCCAGTCGCATCCCAGTTCGATGGCCATTTGCCAATAGTCGTTGACCACCAGCACGGCGCCATGTCGCGCGCAGAGATCCCGGCCCCGGATGATCTGGGCGCGGGTGTCCTCCTCGGGCAGATCCTTGATCCGCAATTGGACCAATTTGATGCCGAGGGGCAACATGCGCTCCAGCCAGTCGGCGGAGTCAAAGATGGGGTAGAACCGGTCCAGGGTCATGTGAGGAAGGCCTTTCCGATGACGGGGGTCGAGGCAAGCGCCATGTCGCGGGGTTCGATCGGGTCTGCCTGGTGGGCCAGTTGCCCGGCCTTGGTGGCCTGCATCATGGCGCAGGCCATGGCCACCGGATCACCGGCGCGGGCGACCGCTGTGTTGAGCAGGACAGCGTCAAAGCCAAGCTCCATCGCGCGGGCGGCGTGGCTGGGCAGGCCGATGCCCGCGTCGACGACCAGCGGGGTATCGGGGAAGGCGGCCCGCATGGCGCGCAATGCGTATTCATTGGTGAGCCCGCGTCCCGAGCCGATGGGCGCGCCCCAGGGCATCAGCACCTCGCAACCGGCGGCCAGCAGGTGTTCGGCGACGATGAGGTCCTCGGTGGTGTAGGGGAAGACCTGAAACCCGTCCTCGGTCAGGATGCGGGCGGCCTCGACCAGCTGGAAGACGTCTGGTTGCAGGCTGTCGGTGTGGCCGATGAGTTCGAGTTTGATCCAGGGGGTGTCAAAGACTTCGCGGGCCATATGGGCGGTGGTGACGGCCTCTTTGACTGTGTGGCAGCCGGCGGTGTTGGGCAGGACCTGAACCTTCAGGTCGCGGATCATTTGCCAGAAGCTTTGACCGGCGCCGCCTGCGCCCTCGCGGCGTAGCGAGACGGTGGCGACGGCGGCGCCGCTTTCGCGGAAGGCGCGGGCCAGGATGGCCGGGCTGGGGTATTGGGCCGTGCCCAGCATCAGTGGATTGGCCAGAGGTGTGTCATAGAAGGGGCGCATGGGTCAGCCGCCTTGCATTGGGGCGAGGATCTCGATCCGGTCGCCGGGGTTGAGTGTGTGGCTGGCGCGCATTGTGGCGGGCACGAAGGTTTCGTTCACCGCTGTGGCGACGCGGCCAGAGATGTCGCATTCGCCGAGCAGGTCGGCGAGGGTGGTTGCGGTGACGGTGCGGGGGGTGCCGTTAAGGGTGATCTTCATCGACCAGCTCCGATTTGGTTTGGTTCAGGACGAGGTCGGCCACGCCGCACGCCATGGCAGGCGCGAGCAGGTAGCCGTGGCGATAGAGGCCGTTGGCGTAGATCGTGCCGTTGATGCGGCGGATGCGGGGCAGGTTGTCGGGGAAGGCCGGGCGCAGGTCGACGCCGATTTCGAGCACCTGTGCCTCGGCGAAACCGGGGTTGAGGGCATAGGCCGCGCTGAGCAGTTCGAGCATGGAACGGGCGGTGATGCGGGTCTTGTCCTCGCTCTCGATCATGGTGGCGCCGAGCATGTAGACGCCGTCGCCGCGTGGAACGATGTAGAGCGGGATGCGGGGGTGCAGCAGGCGGGCGGGCCGGGTGAGGGTGAGGTCCGGGCAGTGCAGGACCAGCATTTCGCCTTTGACGCCGCGCAGGTCAGGCAGGTGATCACGGGCCGAGAGGCCACGGCAGTCGATGGCGTTTGGCAGGGCGTCGGGGGCGGGCTGGCTGTGCAGGGGGACGCCCCGGGCCTGGAGTTTGGACCACAGATCCCGGAGGGCGCGGCGCGGGTCCAGATGCGCCTCTTGCTCAAAGAACAGCCCGTTGTGAAAGCCGTGCAGGTCGGGTTCGAGGGCGGTGATCGCCTGGGTTTCCACGGGGGCAAAGCCGCTGGTGCGCCGGGCAAAACGTTTGAGGTCGGGCAGGTCGCGGGGGTTGGCGACGACCAGCGTGCCCTGCTGGGTGACGGTGGTGTGTTGGCGCCACCAGTCGGCGGCGGTCTGGCCCAGGGTGAGCACGGCGGGTTCTGCGTTTTCATATTCGCACCAGGGTGCGAGCATTCCGCCTGCCCACCAGGAGCAGCCATGGGGCCCGGGTGCTCCGGCGGGATCAAAGACCTGCACCTGTTCGCCCCGGCTGGCCAGTTCGGTTGCAACCGCAAGCCCGGCCACGCCGGCGCCTATGACGGACCAGAGGGTCACGCGGGCCAGATCCGGTGGAAGTGGTGCACGGGGCCGTGGCCCTGACCGATGCGGAGTGTATCAGCTGCGGCGATGGCGCCTTGCAGATAGCTGTGGGCGGTGCCGACGGCCTGCTCCAATGGCTGGCCCTTGGCCAGTTCGGCAGCGATGGCCGCGGAGAGGGTGCAGCCGGTGCCATGGGTGTTTTGGGTCGTCTGACGGGGGGCTGTGAACTGTGTGGTCTGGTCGTTCGCGACCAGCAGGTCGCGGCAGATCTCGCCCGTGGCGTGGCCGCCTTTCATCAGCACCGCCTGTGCGCCGAGGGCGCGCAGGGCATGGCCCTGGGCGGTTTGGCTGTCCGGATCCTCGGCCGGGGCGGCATTGAGCAGGCGCGCGGCCTCGGGGAGGTTCGGGGTCAGGACGGTGGCGCGGGGCAGGAGCACGTCGCGCAGGGTGGCGATGGCGTCCTCGGCCAGCAGGGCGTCGCCGGATTTGGCGATCATGACCGGGTCGAGCACGATGGGGCCGGAGAACCCGTCCAGCGCCTCGGCGACCGTGCGGATGATGTCGGGCGTGGCGAGCATGCCGATCTTGATCGCGCCGATATCGAGATCGCTGCGCACGGCGTGGATCTGTGCGGTGATGATGTCGAGTGGGATGGCGTGCACGGCGGTCACGCTGCATGTGTTTTGGGCTGTGACGGCCGTGAGGACACTGGCGCCATAGACGCCGAGCGCCGACATGGTTTTCAGGTCGGCCTGTATGCCGGCGCCGCCGCCGCTGTCGGATCCTGCGATTGTCAGGGCAATCTGCGCCATGCCCGGCTCCTCTTGGTTCAAGGGCGGGCGATATGGAACACGTCTGAATATTTGTCAGGACCGTTCCCTACGCCGGAATTGCCCGGATCAGGTTCGATGGGTTAGCGCAATGCCTCTCAGCCCGGAACGGACACCCCAACGGTTGCGATTGGGGTAGCAGCGTGTCGACGGGCAGTCAAGCGAGAGGGAGAGGTGGGAGCCGTTGGTGCAGCATCTGCCGCGCGGCGGGGGCCTCTGGGGGGTGTTTATTTGGGCGAGCAGAACAGATCGCTCAGGGTTTCGACCATGCGCTGGGATTTTTCGCCGGTGAGGGCGTAGTGGATCAGCTTTCCGTCCCGGCGGGAGGTGACGAGCCCCTCGGCGCGCAGGCGGGACAGATGTTGGGAGACAGTTGCCTGGCGGGTATCGAGCAGCGCTTCGAGCTGTGTCACGGTTCTTTCGCCCTGAAAGAGGTGGCACAGGATCATCAGGCGGCCTTCGTGGGCGATGGCCTTGAGGAAGGCGGCGGCGTCCTGGGCGTTGGCGCGCAGGGCTTCTATTTCGTCGGTGTCGGGTGCTGGGGCCTCTGCCTGGGGTCCGGGCAAAGCCTGTTCGGGACGCTCTGGCAGGACGTCGTTCAGGTCGGAGTTCTGAAAATTTGGAGGCATTTGACGCATGTCGGTTTGATAGCCGCTGGGGGGCTGATTTGTCCACTTTGGGGGGGAGGTTTGTCCGGTGAGGTTGTCTTCAATCTGGGGTTGAGTTTAGGGGTCCGGGGACAGGGATGTCAATTCGCGGCGGAAAGGAACCCCTGTTTGCGCCGGTGTGTCGAAGTCGCGGGCAAAGAGGTGGCCGGCGTGAACGGCGGCGGCGATGGTGGCGGGGGCCAGGCTGTCTGCGATGCGGGTGATTGCGCTGTGCCCGGCGGTCTGGAGCGCATGAAACAGGGCGTCGCGTGGGGTGCGCATGGTGATGAGCACGCTGGCGGAACAGGCCAGAGTGTGGGTTTTGCCGGTGTAAGTGCAGCGGAGTGTGCCGCCCTTGGGCGTGACGGCGGTGAGGTTATGGGACAGGCACAGCTGGACGCCCATTGTCATCAGGCGGGATTGGATAACGTGTTGTTCCAATGTGTTATGGGTCCAGGCGGAGACTTCGGCGGCGGGGGTGACATAGGTCACCTGGGCCCCGGCCTGGCAGAGTTTTTCAGCGATCAGGCCGCCCATGTAATAATGGTCATCATCAAAGACGAGCACGGGTTGGCCGGTCAGTCCGGGCGGCAGCTCTGCGCCCAGAAGGTCGTCCGGGGTGAGGACGCGGGCGGCGGGGTCGACCTCAATCCCGGCGGGGTTTTCGCGCCCCATGCCGGTGGCGACCCATTGGCTTCCGGTTGCGAGGACCACGTGATCGGCCTCGAACTCGGTCACGGTTTCTGGGGTCATTTCGCTTTGCAGGAAGAGTTGAACGTTGGGCATTTTGCTGAGTTGATGCAGGCGGTAATCCGCCGCGCGGCCCCATTCGGAGAGTCCGGGGAGGCGTTTTTCCAGGGTGACGCGACCGCCGGGTTCGCTGCGTTCATCGGCGAGGGTGACCTGATAGCCGCGTTGGCCCAGAGCGCGGGCGGCTTCGAGGCCGGCCGGGCCTGCACCGACGATGAGGAGGGAGGCGTCGCTGGATTTGGGGGCGATGCGTTCGGGGTGCCATTTGCGGCGCCATTCTTCGCCCATGGTGGGGTTCTGGGTGCAGCGGATCGGGACGGAGGCGTGATCGCCTGACACGCAGATATTGCAGCCGATGCATTCGCGGATGTCTTCGGCGCGGCCCTCTTCGATCTTTTTGGGCAGGAACGGGTCGGCGATGGAGGGGCGGGCGGCGCCGATGAAATCCAGCACGCCGGTCTTGATCAAAGAGACCATATCGTCGGGTGAGGTATAACGGCCAACGCCAACGACCGGTTTGGAGGTGACGGTTTTGACGAAGCGGATGTAGTCTTCCTGATATCCGGCGGATTTGAAGCGGGATGTGGCGCTGTCATGTTCCCAGCCGCTGATGTTGACATCCCAGAGGTCGGGCAGTTCGGCCAGCATTTCGACCAGGTCGCGGCCTTCGCCCTCGGAGGTGAAGCCGACATTGCCCATCAGTTCATCCACGGCAAAGCGCAGGGCGACGGCGCAGGTGTCGCCGACGGCGTCATGGGTGTCTTCGAGCACTTCGCGCAGCAGGCGGGCGCGGTTTTCGAGGGAGCCGCCGTATTCGTCGCTGCGGTGGTTGCGATAGGGCGACAGGAAATGGGAAATCGTCGAGAGGTGGTGCGCGGCGTAGACGTAGATCACGTCAAACCCGGCCTCGCGGGCGCGCAGCGCGGCGGTGCGGTGCCATTGGCGCAGGGCCTTGATGTCGGATTTGTCCATGGCGCGGGCCTGGAGCGGATCGTAGCTGGCCACCGGGGTGTGGCCCGGGGCCAGGGGCACGGCGCGGCTGTAGCGGCTGGCGGTCATGAGACCGCCGTAGTTCAGCTCGGCACCGGCGAGGCTGCCATGTTCGTGGATGCCGTCGCACATGCGGGCAAAGACCGGTATGTCAGTTTCGTCCCATAAACGTCCGCCGGCCCATGGGGTGTGTTCGGCGCTGGGGTGGATCTCGATCTCTTCGGTGCAGACGACCGCCCAGCCGCCTTCGGCCTTTGTGCGGCGCATGGCGGCCATGCTGGAGGGAAAGACACGGCCCATGCCGTTGCAGTGGGGCACCTGATAGAAGCGGTTCCGGGCGGTGACCGGGCCGATTTTGACCGGTTCGAACAGGATGTCGTAGCGGGGATCGCGTGGCAAGGGAGGCTCCTGTCTGCGGTGTTGGTGCAAGATTAGGCAGGCCGGACGCCAAACTGCAACGGTTTGGGTCTGTCTGACGGTAAATCGGCAGATCTGTGCAAGAAAATAGGTCGTCTGGAAGGTGTGGAGCCTGTGGGCCGCCACTGCATCGGGACAGGACGCGTTGTGAGTCGCCTGTGGATAAAGATGTGGATGAGGCTCTTGCCTGCGCAGCTTTGACGCAGGCAGGCAAGGGTTTGACGCTATTCAGCGGCGACCTTGATAACTGGCGTCATCCGGGCCAGGATTTCGTCGCTGAGGTGGCATTTGACCTGATGGCCCTCTGCCAGGTGGCGAACGGGTGGCATTTCGGTTTCGCACAACCCGCCGGGCACCTGCTCTTTCCAGCGGCAGCGTGTCTGGAACGGGCAGCCCGGTGGCGGGTTCATCGCCGAGGGAATATCGCCTTCGAGGACGATGTGTTCTTTCTCTATCGAGGTGTCGGCGATCGGCACGGCGGAGAGCAGGGCCTCGGTATAGGGGTGGTAGGGGGGCGAGAACACCTGATCGGTGGAGCCCAGTTCGACCACATGGCCCAGATACATCACCATGACCCGGTCTGACAGGTAGCGCACGATCGAGAGGTCATGCGAAATGAACAGCAGCGTGGTTTTATGTTCGCGCTGAATCTCCATCAACAGGTCGGTGACGGCGGCCTGTACCGAGACGTCCAGCGCCGAGACCGGTTCATCCGCCACAACAATGCGGGCATCGCCGGCAAAGGCGCGGGCGATGCCGACGCGTTGTTTTTGGCCGCCGGACAATTGGCGTGGCATACGGTCGGCAAAGGCGCGGGGCAGTTTGACCAGATCCAGCAGTTCGAGCATGCGCTGTTTGCGGGCGTCTTCGGTGTCGCCGATGCCGAAGATCTCCAGCGCGCGGACGATCTGGCGTCCGACGGTCATGGAGGGGTTGAGTGTGTCAAACGGGTTTTGGAAAACCATCTGCACTTCGCCCACGGTTTTCGTGTCGCGTTTTTCGATTGGGATGTCTTCGATATTGCGATTGTCCAGCAGGATCTGGCCGTCTGTTGCGGTTTCCAGACCCATCAACACTTTGGCGAATGTGGATTTGCCACAGCCGGATTCGCCGACGATGGCCAGGGTTTCGGATTCGCGGGCTTCGAAGCTGAGGGTTTCGTTGGCCTTGACGACTTTCTTTTCGCCGCCGCCGCCGAAGAGGGCGTTGGCCGAGACCTCGTAATATTTCTTCAGATTTTCCATTTTCAGGACGACCTTGCCGATGTCGCCTTTTTCCTTCTGGTCCATGAGCACCATGGGCGCGGCCCAGTCGATTTCCTGGAATTTGAGGCAGCGGGTCCAATGGCGGTCGTCGCCGTCGATGGGCGCCATGGGGATGGCCATGCTGGCGTTGCAGCGGCCCTCTTCGAAATAGTCGCAGCGGGGGCCGAAGTTGCAGCCTTGTGGGCGTTCGTGGGGCAGGGGGAAGTTGCCGGGGATCGCCTTGAGCGGGCGGGAGTTTTTATCTGCGCCGGGCAGGGGGATCGAGCGGAAGAGCGCCTGGGTGTAAGGATGCTGCATCTTGTCGAAGACGTCCTCGATGGAGCCGGTTTCGACGGCTTCGCCCGAGTACATGACGCAGATGCGGTCGCAGGTTTCCAGGACCAGCCCGAGGTTGTGGCTGATGAACAGCATGGAGGTGCCGTATTTCTTGCCCAGTTCCTTGACCAGTTCGACCACGGCGGCCTCGACCGTGACATCCAGGGCGGTGGTGGGTTCGTCCAGGATCAGCAGCGCCGGTTCCGACATCAGGGCCATGGCGATCACGATCCGCTGTTGCTGACCGCCAGAGAGCTGGTGGGGGAAGCTTTCGAGGATGCGTTTCGGGTCGGGTAGTTTGACGTCTGTGACCACCTGAAGGGCGCGTTGATAGGCGTCTTTTTCGGAAACGCCCTGGTGGATCATGGGCACTTCCATCAACTGGCGGCCGATTTTCATGGCCGGGTTCAGGCTGGCCATGGGTTCTTGATAGATCATCGCGATTTCGGAGCCGCGGATGCCGCGCAGTTCGTCGTCGCTCATCTGGCCCATGTCGCGGCCCTTGAATTTGATCGAGCCGCCGACGATGCGCCCGTTCTTGCCAAGGTCGCGCATGACGCCCAGGGCGACGGTGGATTTGCCGCAGCCGCTTTCGCCGACGAGGCCGACGGCCTCGCCCGGTTGAACGGCGACCGAGAAGTCCATCACGGCGGGAATTTCGCGCAGGCGGGTGAAGAAGGAGATCGACAGTTTGTCAATTTCGAGGATCGGGCCTTCGTAGTCCTGTTTTGTCATCTTAGTCTCCCTGTCGGAGAAAGAGGGGCATTCCCCCAGTTCTTCTGCTTGGTATCATTGCTGTGGGGGTCCGGGGTTGGCCCCCGGACCCGGCCATTCATCAGTCTTTCAGGCTTTCTTCGCGCAGGCCGTCAGCGAGCAGGTTGAGCCCGAGAACGAGGCTGAGCAAAGCGAAGGCGGGGGGCAGGGCGGGATGCAGGTAGATCTGCAAGAGTTTGCGCCCCTGGTTGATCGTTGTGCCCCAATCCGGGCTTTCGGGCGGCAGGCCCAGACCAAAGAAGCCCAGGGTTCCAAGCAGGATGGTGGTATAGCCGATCCGCAGGCAGAAATCGACGATCAGCGGCCCGCGGGCGTTTGGCAGGATTTCCCAGAGCATGATGTACCAGGGGCCTTCGCCGCGGGTCTGTGCCGCTGCCACGTAGTCGCGTGTCTTGATGTCCATGGTCAGGCCGCGCACGATCCGGAAGACCGTGGGCGAGTTGACGAAGACCACCGAGACAAACACCACAAGGATGCCGGCGGGCATTGGGAAGAAGTCCAGCGGCCAGAAGTCGATCCGGGTGCCGGGCGCGTTGATGGCGGCCAGGTAGACCAGGACCATCGGGGTCAGAATGATGGCCATCCAGACATAACATTTCTGGGGCTGTGTGCTGTAGCGCGAATAGATCAGGACTCCGGCAAAGATCATCGGGAAGAGGAACAGAACCACGGCCATGTATTGTGGCAGGCCGGTTTGCACGATTTCCGGTGTGACCAGCAGGTAGAACAGCAGGATGACCGGGAAGGCGAGAATCAGGTTTGCCAGGAAGGACAGCAGCGTATCAAACGAGCCGCCGCGATAGCCAGCGGGCAGGCCCAGCGTGATTCCGACCATATAGGCGAACAGGGTCGCGAAGGGCGCGATCAGCACGACGATGCCGGCGCCTTTGACCATGCGGCTGAACACATCGCGCGCCAGGTTGTCTCCGCCCAGCAGGTACCAGCCGAATTCGCCATCTTCGGCGCCGCGCACCGGGGTGCCGGGGACCTTGTTTTTCATGCCCGAGATCTGGGTCAGCGTGTCATGGGTGACGATCAGGTCGAAGGCGCTGAAAATGCCGGTGAAGACCCAGAACATGACCAGGCCAAAGCCGATCATGCCGATGGGGCTGTCGAACAGTTTGCCGTAGAGGCCCAGGTTGCGTTTGTAGATGATGGACAGTGCAAAGAGCAGGGTCAGCGCGATCCACACCGGCAGGAACCGTTGTGACATGGCGCCGATGATCCCGGCGTTTGAGCCCATGAGCACACCGAGCGCTGCATAGATCAGGACCAGGCCGATCACGGCCATGAGGGTCCAGTTCAGCAAGAGTGACATCAGCCCCGGGATCCCGCCGCGTGCGGCAATGGTGCCGTCGGCGTTTACCTGTTGGGGGCCTTCGGTGACGAAGATGGAGATCGCGATATTCACGATCGCGATGATCAGCATGGCGACAACAGCCACCAGGAGGATCGGGTTGAGGACAGCGATAGAGCCGGTCCAGGTCAATGGGTCCATGTCTCTGGTCCTCCCTTATGAAATTCGGATGCGTGGGTTCAGGTAGACATAGCCGATATCCGATATCAGCTGTGTCGCCAGGACCACGATCACCGAGACCACCGAGACCGCGAGGAGCAATTCGATGTCATTGTTGCCGGCGGCAGCCACCAGCACCCAGCCGAAGCCCTTGTAGTTGAAGAGCGTCTCGACGATCACCACACCGTTCAGGAGCCACGGGAACTGGAGCATGATCACCGTGAAGGGGGCGATCAATGCGTTGCGCAGCGCGTGTTTCAGGACAATGTTTGGAAAGCTGACGCCCTTGAGGCGGGCTGTGCGGATGTATTGGGCTGTCATGACTTCGGTCATCGAGGCCCGGGTCATCCGCGCGATATATCCCATCCCGTAGAGCGAGATGGTGAGCACGGGCAGGAAGAAGTTTTCGAAAGTGGGGTTTTCCATGGCCGAGGTGGCCGTGCCCTTGAACCATTTGAGCCCCACCGCCGAGGAGGTGAAGACGGCGATGAAAATCACGCCCGAGACGTATTCCGGCGTGGCCGTGGTCAGGATCGAGAACGTTGACAGGGTGCGGTCCATTGGCGAGCCTTCGCGCATCCCGGCGAGCACCCCGACGATCAGGGCAGAGGGCACCATGAGCACGAGCACCCAGAACATCAGATAGCCTGTGTTGCCAAGGCGGGTGGAGATGATGCCTCCGACGTCCTCTTTGAACACGGTGGAATGGCCCCAGTCGCCTTGCAGGATGCCACAGAACCGGGGGGCTTGCGCCGCCTCTTCGGCGGTTGCGGTGCCATCGAGGCAGCGGCCGCGGATGCCTTCTTCTGATTCGACTGTCCATCCCGGCATGACGCCGAGCCACTGGTTGTATTTGACCAGCATCGGTTGCGCATAGCCGTTGTTTTCAAGCCAGCTTTGCACTTGCTCTTCGCTCATGCGGAAGTTGCCTTGGGTCTTGGCCAGTTTTTCCAGGTTTGGATAGAGGTTGGTCAGATAGAAGACGACGAAGGTCAGGCAAAGTGCGGTCAGCACCATCATGCCCGTCCTGCGCAGTATGAAAAGTCCCATAGGGCCCCCTGTTGGTCAGGTGTTGGTCGCGATTGATTTTCGGACCTGTTTTTATCTCGGCGTCATTGCGCGTGTGCGGCGGCGCCCGTCGTGCGGGCAGCGCCGGAGTTAGGTGGAGGGCGGGAAGATCCTGTCCTCGGGGTCGGATGTGTCGCATGTCGGTAGAGGTGGGTCGAGCGCCAGCCGTTGGGCTGGGGGGCTCGGATGAGCGGTTTGGATCATGCATGTCTCCCTGCGACACGTCGTGGGTCACGTTTTGACCTGGTACTTTTCCCTGGCGGAACGTGTTTTGATTTTAATTTTGCGCCGATTGTTTCGGTCTGCGTTTCATTCGGCACCAGTTTTCCCCACGCGTCAACGCTCGGTTTCGTCATTTAGTGTAATTTTTGCGACATGCGCACGGCTCAAAAACGACATATCCGCTGTGGAGCGGATTTATGTGTGCTTTGTGTCCGAGGCAGAGGGCGTGGGATTAAAGTGAGTCGCCCGGGGCCATGTGGTGCCAGTTTGACATGCGGGCGCGAAACCAGGTGCGTTGGCGTTTGGCGAATTGGCGGGTGGCGATGGCGATGCGTTCGCAGGCCTCTTCGAGTGTGCAGCCGCCGTTCAGGTGGTCGATGAGTTCGGGCACGCCGATGGCGCGAAAGGCGGGCAGGGCCGGGTCGTGGTGGGGCAGCATCGCGCGGATTTCTGCGAGGGCGCCGGCCTTGATCATCAGGGTGACGCGCTGGCGGATGCGGGTTTCGAGCCAGTCTTTGGGGGCATCCAGCACCAGGCAGGTGGCCTGGGTGGCGGGCAGGAGCGGCGCGGGGGTGTTGTCTTGCCAATCGGCGAGGCCGCGGTTGGTGGCGCTTTGCACCTCCCAGGCGCGTTGGACACGGACGGGGTTTTGGCAATCGATTCGCGCGGTGGTGACCGGGTCGAGGTCGCGGAGCATTTCTGCGGTGCTGAGGCTGTCGGCGCGGGCGCGGATCGGGGCCGGGATCGGAGGGATGTCTGCGATGCCTTCGGTGAGGGCAGAGAAATAGAGGCCGGTGCCGCCGACGATGATGGGGCGCGGATTGGATGCGGGCGCCGGCGCAATGTAAGGCGTGACATCGCGCAGCCAGGTGCCGGTGGAATAGGTGGTTTGCCAGTCCACATGGCCATAAAGCGCGTGGGGGGCGAGCGCCTCTTCCTCGATCGGGGGGCGGGCGGTGATGATGCGCCAGCATCCATAGACCTGGCTGGCGTCGGCATTCACGATGACCCCGCCCTGTTCCTGGGCAATTTGCAGCGCCAGGGCGGATTTGCCCGATGCGGTGGGCCCGGCGATGAGCACGGGGCGGTCTGGGGGAATATCGCGAAGGGTCAGCATAGTTGCTCTGTGGTTATGTCGGTTTGGCGCTGCTGTCGAGGTCGCGGCGATTGCAGGGGCGGGCGCTGGCAAAATTCAGGCATGGGACGCGCAACGGCATTTTTCCTGTCTGGAAATTCGTCGCGCCGCATTGCGCAAAGATGCGATTTCATACATTAAGCCGCCTGACCATGCCGGTCTGCAATGGAGCCCATCATGACACCTTCATCACTCGAACAATCCTCTTCTGGCAACCCGCATTACCGCAGGGTCATGTTAAAGATTTCAGGTGAAGCGCTGATGGGCGATCAGGGGTTCGGTCTGCATCCGCCGACGGTGGAGCGGATCGCGGCGGAGGTCAAATCGGTGCATGATCTGGGTGTCGAAATCTGCATGGTGATCGGTGGCGGCAATATTTTCCGTGGCCTGAGCGGATCGGCCCAGGGGATGGAACGGACCACGGCGGACTACATGGGGATGCTGGCCACGGTGATGAATGCGCTGGCGGTGCAATCGTCGCTGGAAGGTCTGGGCGTGTTTACCCGGGTGATCAGCGCGATCCGGATGGATGAGGTTTGCGAGCCCTATATCCGCCGTCGCGCGGTGCGCCATCTGGAGAAGCAGCGGGTTTGTATTTTTGCGGCAGGCACCGGCAACCCCTATTTCACAACCGACACGGCGGCGACGCTGCGGGCCAATGAAATGTCCTGTCAGGCGATCTTTATGGGCAAGAACGGTGTGGATGGGGTTTATGACAAGGATCCGCGCACCAATTCGGACGCTGTGCGCTATGACAAAGTCAGCTATGACGACGTTCTGAGCAAGCGGCTGAAGGTCATGGATGCCTCGGCGATTGCGTTGGCGCGTGACAATAACCTGCCGATTATTGTGTTTTCTCTGGACGAACCCGGTGGGTTCCGGGGCATTCTGGCGGGGGAGGGCACCTATACAAAGGTGCACGGTTAGCGTTATAGACCTTCAAAACACTTGTATTACCAAGGGAGGGGCCGGGCATGTCCGATGACTTTATGCTGGACACTGATGATCTGGAACGCCGGATGGATGGGGCGATGGTCTCGCTCAAGTCAGAATTCGCGTCGTTGCGCACGGGACGGGCCAGTGGCTCTATGTTGGAGCCGGTGACGGTTGAGGCCTATGGCCAGCAGACGCCGATCAACCAGTTGGGCACGGTGAACGTGCCCGAACCGCGGATGGTGACGATCAATGTCTGGGACAAATCCATGGTGAACGCTGTGGAAAAGGCGATCCGCGAGAGCGGGCTGGGGATCAACCCTCAGCTGAACGGCACGATCATCATGCTGCCGATTCCAGAGCTGAACGAAGAGCGCCGGCGCGAGCTGACCAAAGTGGCCGGGCAATACGCCGAGAGCGCCCGGGTGGCTGTGCGCAACATTCGCCGGGATGGGTTCAACCAGATCAAGAAGGCCAAGGCCGACGGTCTGTCCGAGGATGACCAGAAATTCTGGGAAGCCGAAGTGCAGGAAATGACGGATAAATTCGTAGCGGCCGTGGATGCGGCGCTGGAAACGAAACAGGCAGAGATCATGCAGGTTTAAGCACTGGTCAGCGGGCGGAGCATAATTCATGAGTAAGGCAAAGCCCCAGTTACAGCGTCTGGACAAGGGCCCCAGGCATGTTGCGATCATCATGGATGGCAATGGGCGTTGGGCGCAGGCGCGTGGCCGTCCGCGATTGTTCGGGCATCATGCTGGCGCCAAACGGGTGCGCGAAGTTGTCGAGGCGAGCGAGGATCTGGGAGTCAAATACCTGACGATCTTTGCGTTTTCGACCGAGAACTGGAAGCGCACGCAGACCGAAGTGGCCGGATTGATGAGCCTGTTTCGGCGCTATATCTCTCAGGAAACCAAGGCATTGCACGAAAAGAACGTGCGGGTGCGGTTTATCGGAGACCGGCTGCGGCTGGATGACAAGCTGGTGACCTTGATGGATCAGCTGGAGATTCTGACCGGGAAGAATGACGGTGTGAACCTGACCATTGCCATCAACTACGGCGGTCGGGACGAGGTGGCGCGGGCCACCAAGCGGCTGGCCGAGGATGTGGCGGCGGGCACTCTGAAACCCTGTGATGTGGATGAAGAGACTCTGCCACGTTATCTGGACACACGGGTGTTGCCTGACCCGGATCTGGTGATACGCACCAGCGGCGAGGCGCGGATCTCGAATTTTCTGCTGTGGCAATCGGCCTATGCGGAATATGAATTCATCGACACGCTTTGGCCTGACTTTTCGGCGGCGGAGTTTGCGCGGCTCTGCGCCAGCTATGGCGCGCGTGATCGTCGCTATGGGACTGTTTCGGTATGAGCGACGCCGGGCGCTGGTCCGATCTGGTTCAACGCGTGATCTCGGGGCTGGTGCTGGCTGCGCTGGGTCTGGGGGCGGTTTGGGCCGGGGGCTGGGTGTTTATCTGGTTTGTGGCCGTGGCCTGTGGCGCGATCATGTGGGAGCTGGTGCGCATGTTGGCGCCCGAGCGGCCCGAGGTTTCGGCCGGATTGGGCATTCTGACCACGCTATGTTCGGTTCTGGCGATCTGGTTTCCCGCCGGGTTTGCGGCGCCGACCCTATTGATTCCGGCGGTTCTGGGATGGATCTGGCTGCGGACACAGCGGCGGATCTTTGTGCCTTTTGCGTTTTTCATTCTGTTGGCGGGGTTTGGCATGGCCTCGGTGCGCAGCGAGTTCGGGTTTGTCTGGATGAGCTGGCTGATTGTGACGGTGGCGGCGACAGATATTGCCGGGTACTTCGCCGGTCGCATTCTGGGCGGGCCAAAGTTCTGGCCCTCGGTGAGCCCCAAGAAAACCTGGTCCGGGACCACGGCGGGATGGGTTGCGGCCGCCATGGTGGGCGGGTGTTTTGCGCTGGTTCTGCCTGGTGGATGGGTTTTGGTGATACTCTCGGTCGGGGCGTCCTTTGCCTCGCAATTGGGGGACATTGCCGAAAGCGCCGTCAAGCGGCGGGTTGGGGTCAAGGACAGTTCCGGGCTGATCCCCGGGCATGGCGGCATTTTTGACCGGTTTGACGGGATGCTGGGGGCCTCGGTTCTGGTGCTGATCGTCATGGAGTTGACGGGCTATCCACCGGGGATCCTGTAGGGGATGGCGGCTCTGAGCGGGCTGCGGGTTGGATGGTGTTGTTTCGGGATATTGGCATGAGACGTATTTCGATATTTGGGGCAACCGGCTCGATCGGGCAGAACACCATTGATCTGATTGCGCGGGATTTGGCGTCTTATGATGTTGTGGCGCTGACGGGGGGGCGCAATATTGCGCGTCTGGCACAGGATGCGCACCGGTTGCGGGCAGATGTGGCGGTGACGGCCTATCCGGAGTTGCTGGAGGATTTGCGCGATGCGCTGGCGGGCACGGATGTTGCGGTTGCGGCGGGCCCCGAGGCGCTGCTGGAGGCCGCTGCACGACCTTGTGATTGGGTGATGTCAGCCATTGTGGGCGCTGCGGGACTGGCACCGGGGCTGGCCGCGTTGGAGCAGGGGGCCACCCTGGCGCTGGCCAACAAGGAAACGCTGGTTTGTGCCGGGGCGCTGGTGATGGAGACGGCGCGGAGCCATGGGGCGCGTTTGTTGCCGGTCGACAGCGAGCATTCGGCAATTTTTCAGGCCTTGGTTGGCGAGGATCTGTCGGCGGTGGAGCGGGTTGTCCTGACTGCCAGCGGCGGGGCGTTTCGCGATTGGCCACTGGAGAAGATGCGCGATGCCACCCCAGAGCAGGCGGCGCGGCATCCGACCTGGGCGATGGGTCAGCGGATTACAATCGACAGCGCGTCCATGTTCAACAAGGCGCTGGAATTGATTGAAACGCGGGAGTTTTTCGGGGTCGACCCAGGCCAGATTGAGGTCATCATCCACCCGGAATCGATGATCCACGCCCTGGTGGGATTCCGGGATGGGGCGTTGATGGCGCATGTTGGTCCGCCCGATATGCGTCATGCCATAGGCTACGCCCTGCATTGGCCCGAGCGCAAGGCCCTGCCGGTTGAGCGGCTGGATCTGGCGCGGCTTGGGCAATTGAGTTTTCGGGCGCCAGAGCCGGCGCGGTATCCGGCGCTTGCCCTGGCGGAGCAGGTGATGGCACGGGGGGGGCTGGCGGGGTCTGTATTCAATGCCGCCAAGGAAACCGCATTGGATGCTTTTATCGCCGGTCGCATCGGATTTATGGATATGTGCACTGTAGTTGAGCGTGTTTTGGAGCGGATGGATGGCGACTCGGGCCATATTGATGCCGCAATGACACTTGATAACGTCCTAAAAACAGACCATCTGGCCAGACAATGCGCCACGACTGTGATGGCATAGAGAGCAGGTTGAGCTTTTGGATATTACATCCCTGATACCGCAGTTTGGCGGATTTGCGTACACTTTGGTGGCGTTTGTTGTGGCGTTGTCGGTGATTGTGGCGGTGCATGAGTATGGTCACTACATCGTCGGGCGCTGGTCTGGCATCCATGCCGAGGTGTTTTCGATTGGTTTTGGGCCGGTCCTGTGGAGCCGGGTGGACCGCCGGGGCACCCGGTGGCAGATCGCAGCGTTGCCTTTTGGCGGATACGTAAAGTTTTTGGGCGATGCCAATGCGGCTTCGGGCAAGGACGAGGCGACGATGGAGGCTGCGGCGGTGGATCCGGTGCAGCTGCGCCGGACGATGCATGGCGCGCCTTTGTGGGCGCGTGCGGCGACGGTTGCGGCCGGACCTGTGTTTAACTTCATCATGTCGATCGCTGTTTTTACTGTGATTTTCCTGTCGCAAGGCGATGTGCGCGATCCGCTGACCGTAGGAGAGCTGCGTCCGCTGCCCGGGGGCAGCTATGCGTTGCAGGCGGGCGACGAGGTGTTGAGCATCAGCGGCCTTGAGGCGCCCTCTTATACCAGCGGTGCGGCCTGGACAGAGTTTGTCAGCAAGATCGAACGCGCGCCTGTGGTGGAATATGGCATTCGTCGGGATGGGCAGGAGATGGTGGTTGATGGCCCGTTCCTGTTTCCGGCGAAGGTGCGCCAGGTTGCGCCGCGCAGTGCCGCGCATGACAGCGGATTGCAGGCCGGAGATGTCATTGTGGGCGTCGACGGAGAAACGGTTTTCGCCTTTGAGCAGCTGAAGTCCGCGGTTGAGGGGTCGCAGGGGCGGCCTTTGATTTTGCAGGTGGCGCGGGATGGAGAGGTGATGGATTTCACCCTGACACCGCGCCGGATGGATGAACCGAAGGATGAGGGTGGGTTTGTAACCTATTGGCGGATCGGCATTGTGGGCGGTATGGCCTTTGAGCCTGCCACGGTCGCTGCAGGCCCCGGTCAGGCGCTGACGGGCGCGGTTTCGCAGACCTGGCGGATCGTCAACAGCTCTGTCTCGGGGCTGTGGCACATGATCACGGGGGCGATCAGCACCTGCAATCTGTCGGGCCCGCTGGGCATTGCCGAGACCTCGGGGGCGATGGCGTCGCAGGGCACGCAGAGTTTTATCTGGTTCATTGCGGTTCTTTCGACGGCTGTCGGTTTGCTGAACCTTTTTCCAATCCCGGCGCTGGATGGCGGGCATCTGGTGTTTTACGCCTATGAGGCGGTGACAGGGCGGCCTCCGAGTGACCGGGCGTTGCGGATCCTGATGTCGGTCGGCATCGCTTTGATATTGACCATGATGGTCTTTGCCTTGGGCAATGACCTGTTCTGCCCGTGATTATGGGCCTGTCTGGGCGATAAACAGGGTGCTGAACCGTTAAATTGGGCCTCATTCGCCAAAGTCTTGCCATATTCGGGGGCTAGAGATTGGGAATGTTACTCATTGGAGCGGATCCATGGACACTCTGACTCAATCCTATCGCGGCCTGAGCCTGATATTCTGGCTGAACCTGGATCGGATGATCAATATCGTGGTGCTGGCGATTGCACTGCTGACTGGCGCCTATATCGGCAGCCTCTGATCAAAACACATTCTTGACCTGGGCCCGCCTGTCTTGTTGACCGGCGGGCCTTTTGGCGTTTTGACAAGCATGAATTATACCGATAGTCAGGGTAAACAACACTGCCAATTGTTAGGTCAAAATTATGCGTTTGGGGAAAATTGCGGGCATATCCTGCTGCTGGCGTCCGATAGGCGCCAACATCTTGTGTCAGGCCCGGCTGCTGATTTTGCTAGGATTTGCAACAGTTTTCGGGGCGTTCGTCACCCAAGTTGAGGCGCAAAATTACCGGTTCACATCGGTTCAAGTGGACGGAAATCAGCGGATCGAGACCAGCACGATTGTCAGCTACACGGGAATCGCTCGGGGCCAATCTGTGACTGCGGGCGAGCTGAATGACGCATATCAGAAGGTTGTTGGCAGCGGATTGTTCGAAACTGTCGAATTTGATCCGCGTGGCAGCACGTTGGTGATCAAGGTTCAGGAATATCCGACGATCAACAAGATCAACTTTGAGGGCAACCGGCGTCTGGATGACGATGTGTTGGTCGAGATTGTCGAGAGCAAGGCCCGGCGGGTCTTTAATCCGGCGACGGCAGAGCGGGATGCGAGCACGATTGCGCAGGCCTACAGCCAGCAGGGGCGGGTATCGGCGACGGTGACACCGCGTATCATCCGCAAATCGGACAACCGGGTGGATCTGGTTTATGAAATTGCCGAGGGCAGCACGACCGAGGTCGAGCGCATCAGCTTTGTCGGGAACCGGGTGTATTCGGATCGGCGGTTGCGCCGGGTGCTGGAGACGAAACAGGCGACCATTTTGCGAGCCCTGTTCCGGTCGGACAACCTGATCGAGGATCGGTTGGAGTTTGACCGTCAGGTGCTGCGGGATTTCTATCTGTCGCGCGGGTACGTCGACATGCGCGTGCTGAGCACCAATGCAGAGCTGACGCGGGAACGCGATGCGGTCTTTCTGGTGGTCAATATCGAGGAAGGCCAGCAGTTCCGGTTTGGAAAGATCACCGCGGTGAGCGAAATCCCGAATGTGCAGGCGGCGATGTTCCAGCAGGCCCTGAGGGTCAAACCCGGCGTGGTCTATTCGCCCTCTTTGGTGGAGAGTTCGATTGCCCGGCTGGAGCGTCTGTCCATTCGCGAAGGTATTGATTTTTTGCGGGTTGAGCCGCGAGTGACTCGCAACGAGCGGGATCTGACCTTGGATGTCGAGTTTGCGCTGGTGCGCGGGCCGCGCATCTTTATCGAACGCATCGACGTGGAGGGCAACACAACCACGTTGGACCGTGTTGTGCGCCAGCAGTTCAATGTGGTTGAAGGCGACCCGTTCAACCCGCGTGAGATCCGCCAGTCGGCAGAACGTATCCGGGCGTTGGGTTTCTTTGCGAATGCAGACGTAGAAGCGCGCGAAGGCAGTGCCCCGGACAAGGTTGTCATTGACGTTGACGTCGAAGAACAGCCGACGGGATCGTTGCAGTTGGGCGGCTCGTTCTCGACCAATGACGGGTTTGGTGTGGCGATTGGCCTGTCGGAAGACAACTTTCTAGGACGGGGACAGCGCCTGTCCCTGAGCCTGTCAACGGCTGAAGACAGTGAGGAATATGTCTTTGGCTTTACCGAGCCTTATCTGCTGGGCCGGCAACTGCGGTTCGATCTGGATCTGGGGTATTCGGCGGCGGATTCCAGCTTTGCCAACTATGACACCGAGCGGACGTTCTTTAATCCGTCGCTGGAGTTCCCTTTGAGCGACCAGAGCAAATTGAAGGTTCGCTACGGTTGGAACAAGAGCAAGATGATCAGCCGGGGTGTGGGCACCTCGGGCGAGGAGTTCACGGGTTTCACGATTGCCAATGAGATCAATTCGGGCAGCCAGACCTCTAGCCTGATCGGGGTGAGCTATACGTATGACAGCCGTTTGACAGGTTTGAACCCGAACGCCGGTTTCCTGTTTGAAATTGGTGCCGATTATGCCGGTTTGGGGGGCAGCAACGAATATATTTCGACCCGCGCCCGGGCGATTGCGCAAACCATGGTTCTGAACGAAGAGGTGACGCTGCGCGCGACCTTTGAGGGGGGCGCGTTGAGCTGGCGGGGCGGCAACAACAGCCGTGTTGTTGACCGGTTCCAACTGGGGCCCTCCAGCATGCGCGGGTTTGAACCTCAGGGCATCGGACCGCGGGAAATCACCGACCGCTGTGTGCCTGGGCAGACCTGTGACGTTACGGCGGGCACTGGCGATATTTACAACACGAATGATGCCTTGGGCGGCAACCTTTTCGCTGTGGCCCGGTTTGAGGCAGAGTTTCCTTTGGGTCTGCCAGAGGAATTGGGCCTGAAGGGGTCGTTGTTTTACGATATCGGCAATCTGTGGAACCTGGACAATGTGAATACCACTCCGTCGGGTGGATGTAGCGGGACCAGCTGTAGCCAGAGCATCGTGGGCGGCACCGGGTCATTCCGGCAGGTTATCGGGTTTGGCCTGATCTGGGATTCGGCGCTGGGCCCATTGCGGTTGAACTTTACCCATGCTCTGTCCAAGGAATCCTTTGACAAGGACCAATCCTTTGACCTGACCGTTTCGGCCCGGTTCTGAACCGGGGTATGTGGCGCTGGGCCTTTCTGTTGGTTTTAGGGCTGATGGCCATGGCACCACCTGTGCCGCCGGCCATGGCCCAGCAGCTGGGGGTGGCGCGCAGCCCGATCCTGACCATTGATCCTGACCGTTTGTATGCGGATAGCGCCTTTGGTCAGCGCGTCGCGCGCGAGCTGGAGGCGGATAGTGCTGTTCTGGCGGCCGAGAATGGGCGGATCCAGGCCAAACTGACCGAGGAAGAGCGGGAACTGACCGATCGTCGCACCACCATGGATGCGGGGGCCTTTCGCACCCTTGCAGATGCTTTTGACGAAAAGGTTCAGACGATCCGCCGTCAGCAGGACGCCAAGACGCGCAGCCTCAACACCAAACAGGAGGCCAGCCGCATCATGTTCTTCAACGCGGCGCGGCCGGTGCTGGAAAACCTGATGCGTGAGGCGCAGGCGGCGGTTATTCTGGAGCGCACCACGGTGTTTCTGAGTGCCAATGTCAGCGATGTCACTGATCTGGCGATTGCCCGCATTGATGCGGCGCTGGGGGAGGGACCCGAGGAATTGCCCAGCGGCGACACGCCTTAGCCGGGCATCAGGGGCGGGTATCAGCCACTTTTGCGGATCAAATAGACCTGATGGGTCTGGGGGCCTTGTGCCGAATCGGATGTGGCATCCTGTTGGCCGATCAGCTCGTGACCGGATTCATGGCAGAAATGCGGGACATCTATGATGGCGGCCGGGTCGTCGGCCAGCACGGCCAGGACCTGACCCTGTTGCATGGATTTGAGGGTCTTGCGGGCCTTGAGCACCGGAAGGGGGCAGAGCAGCCCCAATGTGTCGAGCGTGTGGTCAGCGGATATCATGTGAGTTTGGGTAGCCCGGATGTTTCAGTCTGTCCACAGGGATGTGACATGCTGTGGCGTGACCTGGGCGGTGGGATGATCTAAGCGGGGGTCATGTTTGGAATAGATATCATTGATGCCAGCCTGATGCCGGCAATGTTCGTGGCGCTGCTGGCCGGTCTGATCAGTTTTCTGTCGCCCTGCGTGTTGCCGATTGTGCCGCCCTATCTGGCCTATATGAGCGGGGTCAGTGTGACCCAGATGCAGGATGAGCGGGAGGCGCGGCGCAAGGCAACGGTTTCGGCGCTGTTCTTTGTGATGGGCCTGTCGACGGTGTTTTTGTTCCTGGGGTTCACGGCCTCTGCCTTTGGTGCGTTCTTTCTGCAGAATCAACAATTGTTTGCGCAGATCTCGGGCGTTGTGGTGATTGTCTTTGGTCTGCATTTTGTCGGCTTGTTTCGCATTCCCTTGCTGGATCGCGAGGCGCGGATGGAGGCGGGTGCCTCGGGCGGGTCAGCCTTGGGGGCTTATGTGTTGGGGCTGGCCTTTGCCTTTGGGTGGACGCCCTGCATCGGGCCTCAGCTGGGTGCGATCCTGTCTTTGGCGGCCAGCGAGGCCTCGGTGACACGGGGGACGGTTCTGTTGGGGGTCTATGCCGCGGGATTGGGTATTCCGTTCTTGTTGGCGGCGATGTTCCTGAGCCGCTCTATGCGGATCATGAACCGGTTGAAGCGGCATATGGGGCTGATTGAAAAGGTCATGGGCGGTTTGTTGATCGTTGTTGGGTTTGCTTTGGTGACCGGGGCTTTCAGCGCGTTTTCGTTCTGGTTGCTGGAGATGTTCCCGGCCTTGGCAGAACTGGGGTAGCAGCGCGGCGTGGGGATCTGCGCTGCGTCTTACTCTCGCCTTAAAAAACCGTTAGACTGTCGGGACGACGAGGCAGAGCAACAGGCGGACACCAATGAGCCGCGCCAAAGATATGACAGTGCAAAAGCGCCGGGTGTTTTACTTCCCCGGCTATGATCCTGTGCATTCGCGCAAATACCGGGAATTGTACCGCAAGGAAGCGGCGGCGCAGGCGGCGGTTTCGGGCTATGAGATCGGGTTGAAGCCCAAGCAGACGCAGGCCAGCTATGGATGGCGGGTCGAAGCGTCGATGGAGGGGGTGGATGTGACCTCGGATGTTGAGGTCATGGTCTGGTCCGACATTGTGCGCAATTCCATGTCCAATTCGATTCCGGCGACCTATCGGCAACTGGCACATGTGGCCTGGACCTATATCGGGTCTGGTGCATTGTGGCGGTTGATGCGGTTGCGCAAGGGGCCGGTGATCGCGGCGCTTTATCCGGTGGTGTTTTTGCTGGCGCAGTTGATGCTGGCGGTCGGGCTGGCCTGGGGGTTTGGCGCGCTGGGGGCGGCGGTGTTGGGATGGGCGGGCCTGTTGGTTGGTGCGCTGGCGGGGCTGGGGGCCGGGATCTTGATGATCCGGTGGTTCCGGCAGCATGATAACCTGTTTTATATCTACTACCTTTTGCACAATTACGCCTATTCGGCCCAGCATCAGGGCGTGACGCCGACAGATCTGGCGGGGCGATTGGATGAGTTTGCGGATATCATTGCCGAAGCTTTGCAGGAAGATGTGGACGAAGTTCTGGTGGTTGGCCATTCTTCCGGCGCGCATTTGGCGGTTTCGGTGCTGGCCGGTTTGATCCGGGCCGGGCGGGTGCCAGAGAATGGGCCGGCGCTGGCCTTTCTGACATTGGGGCAGGTGGTGCCGATGGTGGCGTTTCTGCCGCGTGCCTATGATTTGCGGGCGGATTTGCAATACTTATCAATGAGGGACGAGTTAAGCTGGATTGATGTGACGGCGCCGGGGGACGGGTGCACCTTTGCACTGTGCGATCCTGTGTCTGTGGTGGGTGTTGCGCCAGAAGGCAAACGGTGGCCGCTGGTGATCTCGGCCGCGTTTTCGCAGACTTTGCGCCCCGAGACATGGGCGCAATTGCGGTGGAAGTTTTTCCGGCTGCATTTCCAGTATCTCTGTGCGTTTGATGCGCCGCGCGACTATGACTATTTTGCAATCACGGCGGGTCCTCGTTTGTTGGCGGATCGCTATGAGGGGCGCCAGCCGTCGAAATCGCGTATTGCTGTGGCGGTGAGCAAATACACCTCTGTCCGGGCGCCATGACTGCGCCGCCCAAACCTCCGGCGCGGCCTGATCGTGTTTCGTTGTGGCGGTATATGAAGCTGTTTCGGCAGGACATCCTGTCGGCGCAGCCGGCGCGGTTGTATCGGGCGTGGATGGCCGAGTTTCGCACGCCGTTTTTCCGGTCTTTTCTGTTGAACCAGCCGGATCTGGTGAAGGTGGTTCTAAAGGACCGGCCCGAGGATTTCCCCAAGTCGAACAGGATTGGCGAGGGGCTGCGTCCGCTGTTGGGCAATTCGGTGTTCCTGACCAATGGTGAGGTTTGGAAGCGGCAGCGGCGGATTATTGATCCGGCTTTCGAGGGGGGGCGGCTGCGCGATACTTTTGCGGCCATGCGGGCGGCGGCAGAGGCGTCTGTGGCGCGGCTGGATGCGTCTGTGGGGCAGGTTGTAGAGGTTGAGGAAGAAACCAGCCACGCGGCGGCGGATGTGATTTTTCGCACGCTGTTTTCGATCCCGATCGAGCATGAGATTGCGTCCGAGGTGTTCACGCGGTTTCGGGCCTATCAGCGGGCGCAGCCGATTTTGAACCTGGCGGCGTTTTTGCCGGTGCCGCGTTGGGTGCCGCGATTTTATCCGAGTGGGACCAAGGCCAATGCGCGTCAGATCCGGGCGCTGATCGAGCGGTTGACCGCACAGCGGGCGGCAGAGATTGCCGCTGGTACGGCACCGGATGATCTGGCGACCAAGATCATGACAACCGCAGATCCGCAGACTGGCGAGCGGTTTGATACGCAGGAGATGGTTGACCAGGTGGCGATCTTTTTCCTGGCGGGGCATGAGACCAGCGCCTCGGCCCTGGCGTGGACGCTGTATCTGATGGCCATGCACCCCGAGTGGCAGGACAAGGTGGCGGAAGAGGCCGCTGCGCTGGAGGATGAGAGCTTTGGCGTGGTGTCCAGGCTGAGGGTCAGCCGGGATGTGTTTCGCGAGGCGCTGCGCCTGTATCCTCCGGTGCCGATGATGGTACGCGAGGCGACCTGTCCCGAGCAGTTTCGCGACCGGGAGGTGCCGGTGGGCGCGCAATTGGTGCTGAGCCCCTGGCATTTGCACCGTCACACGCGGCTATGGGACAATCCGGACGGGTTTGATCCGGGCCGTTGGGAAACCGAGAACGGGCGGCGTTGTGGGCGCGAGGCCTATATGCCGTTTTCGGCGGGTGCACGGGTGTGTACCGGCGCCGGCTTTGCGATGGTGGAGGGGACTTTGCTGTTGTCGATGCTGTTGCGGGCCTATCGGTTCGAGCTGGTCGAAGGGGATGTGCCGGTGCCTGTGGCGCATCTGACGGTGCGTTCGCGCGATGGCATTCGGCTGCGGTTGGTGGCGCGTTCGGGCGGTTAGCGGTCCGAGCCGCCGGGATCGTCCGGCGGCCTGCGCTGTTGCAGGATGCGCAAGACGTAGAGGCGGATGGCAGAGGCCAGCCCGCTTTCCAACCCTCGGGCCGCATCTATTTCGGCGGCGAGTTCGTTCAGGGGGCGGCCTTGGTCGGCTGCAATCTGTCGGAAGGCGGCCCAGAATTCATCCTCAAGCGAGACAGAGGTGCGGTGGCCGCGCAGGGTGAGAGAGCGCTTTTTGGGGCGGCTCACGCGTCAGGCTCGGGCTGGGTGGCCGCAGATTTCTCTGGGTCGTCGGGGCGGAGCTGATGGTTGTCCAGATCGCGGCTGGCTTTGCGGGCCAGGTCGCGATCCAGTTTCTTTTCGGCGCCGGTGCGCCCGAATTTCACCGCGTTTTCCTGGGCGCGACTGGCCTTGTCGGCCTTGGCGCGCGCTTTGCGGTATTTGTTCAGGTTGACCGGTGCGCTCATGTTCGCCTGCTTATTTGGGGCCGACCATCTGTTCGGGGCGGACGACGCGGTCAAAGGTTTCGGCGTCGACAAAACCGAGGGCGATGGCCTCTTCCTTGAGGGTCGTTCCGTTTTTATGGGCGGTTTTGGCGACCTTTGTGGCGTTGTCATAGCCGATGGTGGGGGCCAGGGCGGTGACCAGCATCAGGCTTTCTTTCATCAGCTTGTCGATGCGCGGTTCGTTGGCCTGGATGCCGTTGAGCATACGCTCGGTAAAGCTGTCGGTGGCGTCCCCCAGCAATTGGATGGATTGCAGCAGGTTGTAGGACATCATCGGGTTATAGACGTTGAGTTCGAAATGCCCCTGTGATCCGGCAAATTTGATGGCAGCGTCGTTGCCCATAACGTGGGCGGCAACCTGAGTCAGAGCCTCGGCCTGTGTGGGGTTGACCTTGCCCGGCATGATCGACGAGCCGGGTTCGTTTTCCGGCAAGATCAGCTCTCCCAGGCCGGACCGGGGGCCGGAGCCGAGGAAACGGATGTCATTGGCGATCTTGTAGCAGCTGCCGGCGATTGTGGCCAAGGCGCCAGAGAGGAAGACCATGGCGTCATGGGCGGCGAGCGCTTCGAATTTGTTGGGGGCGGTGACAAAGGGCAGATCTGTGATCTGGGCCATATTGGCGGCCACGGTTTCGCCCCAGCCCGGCGCGGTGTTGAGGCCGGTGCCCACGGCTGTGCCGCCCTGTGCCAGTTCATAGATGCCCGGCATGGCGGCCTGAACGCGGGCGATGCCCTGGCGGATCTGGTGGGCGTAGCCGGAAAACTCCTGACCGAGGGTCAGCGGCGTTGCATCCTGGGTGTGGGTGCGGCCGATTTTGATGATGTCGGCAAATTCGGCGGCCTTCGCCTCGAGCCCGGCGGCGAGTTTTTCCAGGCCCGGCAGCAGGACGTCGCGCACGGACATGGCCGTTGCGATGTGCATCGCTGTTGGGAAGGTGTCGTTGGAGGACTGGCCCATGTTGCAGTGGTCATTCGGGTGCACCGGGTCTTTGGAGCCGATCACGCCGCCGAGGATCTCGATCGCCCGGTTTGCGATGACCTCGTTCGAGTTCATGTTGGATTGGGTGCCAGAGCCGGTTTGCCAGACCACCAGTGGGAAGTTGTCGTCGAATTTACCATCGATGACTTCGCCTGCGGCCTGGATGATTGCATCGGCCAGGGTGGCGTCCAGTTTGCCCGAGGCTTTGTTGGCCATGGCGCAGGCCTGTTTGATCACACCCAGGGCGCGCACGATGGCGACGGGTTGTTTTTCCCAGCCGATGGGGAAGTTCATGATCGACCGCTGGGTTTGAGCGCCCCAATATTTGTCGGTCGGGACCTCGAGTGGGCCAAAACTGTCGGTTTCTGTGCGGGTCTCGGTCATGGGTGGCTCCGTCCAAAGAGGCGTTTTTGCCTGGATGTTTTGTAACAGTATACGGTTGCATGCCGTTTAAGCGGCAAGAGGCATGTCTGCAACCGGCAGATGCCCCTATTTTAGAGTGTGGCAGGGCGGATTGGAAACAGCGATTGCGATATTGTTGGGGATCGTTTGCTCTGTTTGGTGGCGTGGGGCGGGCAGGCGCGGCCGGGTCCGGGTGTCGAAAACGTGCTGACGGGGAGGGATGGGCGAAGAGGAGCCTTTTCGCAGCACCTGTTCTCAGTATAGGCTGAGGGTAAGGGGCTGTTTCGCCCTGATTGGAGGCAACAACAGTGAACAGATCCCCCGTAGGAAAATCCGCAGTGGCCGCTGCTCCGGCAGTGTCATGGCCCGTTATCCGGTTCGCGATCCTGGCGCAGGCGGTGTTGATTTTGGCCTTTGCGGCCCAGATGGCGCGGGCTGATATCGGGGCGTTTGTTGGGTCCTTTACCGGTTCGTCCGAGATGCAGAGGACGGATGGCACCAGTGAGATGCGCGATTTGAGTGTGCGGATCACCGAGAATCGCAAGAGTTTCAACGTCGAATGGACCACAACCGCCTATAAGTCGGACGGTCGGACCAAAGAGACGTCATATAACATCGAATTTGTACCCTCGGACCGGGACGGGGTATTTGCGGCGGCGCAAAAGAAGAATGTCTTTGGTCATGAAGTGCAATTGGACCCGATGAAGGGCGAGCCCTATGTCTGGGCACGCATCGTCGGGGACACTCTGACGGTCTATTCGCTGTTTGTGGCTGATGATGGTGGCTACGAAATCCAGCAGTTTGACCGGACGTTGGCAGAGGGTGGATTGCATCTGGAGTTTCACCGGCTGCGCAATGGGGTGCAGCAGGCCACGATCTCGGCGTTTCTGAAACAGGACTGACGTCAGGAATACCTGACTTTTGCTGACGTTTGGCAGCCTTTAGAAAAGGGTATGTCTGCACCTTTTCTATCTGCCCCGTCCGCATCTGCGTCACCGACAAAAGCACCTGGCCGTCCGGCCCTGAAACCGTCTGCTGGGGCCAGGTCGGTTTGGACGTTTGGGGATTTTGTCGTCTTGCTGCTGAGCGCCCTGGCGTTGTTCTTTGCGGTTGTGGGCGTGTTACTGGCGCTGGGCTGAGGGGGTCAGTTTGTTGACTGGTCCGCGTCCGCCCCGTCGCCCGAGACGGTGATGGTCTGCAACAGCGCGCCGCTGCCCTGCTGATAAATCAGGATGCGGTTGTCATCGGTGACGATGGCATACCAGTCCTGTGCGGCGGTGATGCCTATTGCGCTTGCTCCTTTGGGTAAGGTGATGTCCTGTGGCAGTTGCGGCACTGTGTCGGACGTCAGGCGGATGACAAGCAGCGTGATGATCACTACAAGCCCGCAGATCATCACGGCGGTCAATGTCGTGACCAGCAGCCGCAGGAACCGCAGATTTGAGGGTTCTTCGGGCGGGCTGGGTTCGTCAGAAGTAAGGTCAGACATGAGCAGTCGCCAGATCAGTTTCATTATCGCGGCAGATCCGCCGCCCCGTCTTGATAAGGCGGTTTCGCGGGATGTGCCAGCGGAGGCGTCATTGTCACGGTCGCGGTTGGTGCGGTTGATCGCAGAGGGGGCGGTGGCGATTGACGGTGTGGTGGTCACCGATCCCAAAGCGCGGGTGGCTGAGGGGGCTGAGGTTGTCGTGACCGTCCAGGAGGCGGGCGAGAGCCATATTGCGCCAGAGGATATCCCGCTGGAGGTGGTGTACGAGGATGGCGAGTTGATCGTGGTCAACAAGCCGGCTGGCATGGTGGTGCATCCTGCGCCCGGTTCGCCCTCGGGCACATTGGTGAATGCGTTGCTGCATCATTGTGGCGCGGATCTGAGCGGGGTTGGCGGTGTGCGCCGACCCGGGATTGTGCATCGAATCGACAAGGATACCAGCGGGCTGCTTGTGGTGGCCAAGACGGATGCGGCGCATCACGGGCTGTCCGCGCAATTCGCCGCCCATAGTGTGGAACGGCGCTATCAGGCGCTGGTTTTCGGGGCGCCGGATGCAGGCGATCCGCGGTTGCGGGGCGTGCGAGGCGCCGGGTTCGAGCCCGGCAATGTGTTGCGCATCACCACGCAATTGGCCCGTCACAAGACGGATCGGCAGCGTCAGGCCGTATTGTTCCAGGGGGGCAGACATGCCGTCACACGGGTGCGGGTGCTGGAGCGTTTCGGCACGCCTGCGGTTCTGGCCCTGACAGAATGCTGGCTGGAAACCGGGCGCACGCATCAGATCAGGGTGCATATGGCCCATACCGGTCATGGTCTGGTGGGCGATCCTGTCTATGGAGGAAAGCGTAAACTGGCCAAAGCCGCCTTGCCCGAGGCTGCTGCAGAGGCCGTGCGCGGATTTTCCCGTCAGGCGCTTCATGCGGCGGATTTGGGCTTTGTCCATCCGGTAAATGGTGAAAATCTGCGTTTTGAGGCGCCATTGCCTGCGGATTTCAACGATTTGTTAGGGCTTTTGCGCGAACCGCTGAAATGAAGCGCACATGGGCGTGAGCGGATGGTAACGAACCTTAAATTTTTGCGAAGAGATCCGATATCTGGCGCAGGCATCTTGAATGGGTGGGATGGGCTCCCCATATCGATGTTAAGCATATAAACATTCAGAGGGGCAATCCATGGCAAATTATGCAAACCTACCTGCACCGACACCCGAAGGCGGGCTGAATCGGTATATGCAGGAGATTCGCAAGTTCCCGCTGCTGGAGCCGGAACAGGAATATATGCTGGCCAAGCGCTGGGTCGAAGACCAGGACACGCAGGCCGCGCATCAGATGGTAACCTCGCATTTGCGCCTCGCGGCGAAGATAGCGATGGGGTACCGCGGCTATGGTCTGCCGCAGGCCGAGGTGATCTCGGAGGCGAATGTGGGCCTGATGCAGGCGGTCAAACGGTTTGATCCGGAAAAGGGTTTCCGGTTGGCGACCTATGCGATGTGGTGGATCCGCGCCAGCATTCAGGAATACATCCTGCGCAGCTGGTCGCTGGTGAAACTGGGGACGACATCGGCTCAGAAAAAGCTGTTTTTCAATCTGCGCAAGGCGAAAGCCCGGATTGGCGCCCTGGAAGAGGGCGATCTGCACCCGGACAAGGTGAAGCGGATTGCGACCGATCTGGGCGTGACGGAAAAAGAAGTCATCAGCATGAACCGCCGTTTGTCGGGCGGGGATGCGTCGCTGAACGCGATGGTTGGCACTGAGGGCGACAGCTCTATGCAGTGGCAGGATTGGCTGGAAGACGAGGATGCCGATCAGGCGGCGGATTACGAAGCGCGGGACGAACTGTTGGCGCGGCGTGAATTGCTGGCGGCAGCGCTGGATGTGTTGAATGACCGCGAAAAGGACATTCTGACTCAGCGTCGTTTGTCCGAGCAGCCGGTGACGCTGGAGCAGTTGAGCACGCAGTATGATGTCAGCCGCGAACGTATCCGCCAGATCGAGGTGCGTGCGTTTGAGAAGCTGCAAAAGAAAATGCGGGATCTGGCGCGGGAAAAAGGCATGTTGCCCGCAGCCTGATCATTCGCCCGCCCTTATGGCGGGCCGCCGTTCAGATCCATGCATGAGGTGAACCGCAGGTTTGCCAGCGCGCTGCCCCCTTAAGGCAGCGTTTTGCTTTGGTGGAGGCGGATTTTGAGCCCGCCGTGGTCGATGGGCGGGCCTGCCGGGGTCAGGGGCAGGCTGGTTGCGGCGGCCAGGCCCGGTTCATTTGTGACGACACCGACGCGCCAGCCCGAGAACCGTTGACGCAGCACCTGGCCGAGTGATCCATACAGCGCATAGAGCAGTTTTTTGTTGCCGATCCGGCCGCCGTAGGGCGGATTGACGATCACCAGCCCCGGTGGGGTGTCTGGCCGCCTCAGGTCGCTGACCGAGGCATGGCGGAATGTGGTGAGATCGGCAACGCCGGCCCGTTCGGCATTGGCGGTGCTGTTGGCGATGGCCCCGGCGTCGCGGTCAGAGCCGAAAAAGCGTTGGTCGGTGGCGCGCGGCGTTGTTGCGTTTTGGCGCATCTGTTCCCAGGCAGCTGGGTCGAATTGGGCAAATTGTTCAAATGCAAAGCTGCGTGCGCGACCCGGTTGCAGCTGCGCGGCGATTTCGGCAGCCTCGATGACAAAGGTGCCCGATCCGCACATCGGGTCGAGCACGGGTTCGCTGCCGTCATATCCGCAAGCGCGCAGAAACAGGGCGGCGAGGGTTTCGCGCATCGGGGCCTTGCCGGTGGCCAGTTTCATGCCGCGCCGATGGAGGCTATCTCCAGAGGTGTCCAGGCTGATGGTGCAGAGGTTGTCCTCGATGCGGACCTTTAGCACCTGGGCGGCCTTGGCGTTGATCTGGATGCCGGTTGTTTCGGAAATGGCGCGTTCGATGCGTTCGCTGGCGGCCCCGGCGTGGTAGATTTTGGATTTGCGGCAGGTGACCTCGACCCGGAGGGGCAGGTCAGGCCGCAAGGTGTCGGCCCAGGGGAATTTATGGGCGCGTTTGTCGAGTTGGGCGAGGTGAAACACCGGGAAGCTGCCCAGGCGCACCAGCACACGGGTTGCGCCGCGCAGGCAGAGATTGGCGCGCTGCACCTCGTCCCAATCGCCGCGCAGGGTGACGCCACCGGGCAGGGTGCCCTGAACGTCAAAGCCAGCGGAGCGGGCTTCGTCTGCGAGGATGGGTTCGAGGCCCGGGGCGACGATCAGGAAGATTTCGTACTCGGATGTTGTCATCCGGTCAGCCTTACAGGGTGGAGGGGCGCGCCGCGACCGAAAAAATCGGGGTCCGGCGCGTCTTGGGCAGGGGCCTTAGCCCAGCCGGTCGCGCAGGACACGGATCATGTTTTCGCCCATGACCTTGCGGATTTGTTGCTCGGTCAGACCGGCGTCGAGCAGGGCCGAGGTGAGCGCGGGCAGGCCGGATGTATCAAAACCGGTCCGCACGGTCCCGTCATAGTCAGACCCGAGAGAGACGTGATCTTCGCCCAGCACCTCGACGGCGGCCTTGATCATGGCGGCGATGCCCTTGGGGGTGACATCGCCACAGGCGACCTCGTCCCAGTAGCCGATGCCGATCACGCCACCGGTTTGGGCGATGGCGATCATCAGGTCATCGGGAAAGTTGCGTTTGACCGGGCAAAAGCTGTGCAGGCCAGTATGGCTGACGATAAGTGGCATGTCGGTGAGTTCGATCACATCCCAGGCCACTTGCGGGCTGGAGTGGGCCAGGTCCAGCACCAGGTTGCGCGACTGGATACTGGTGACCACTTCGCGCCCGAACGGGGTCAGCCCGGCGCCCGATAGCCCGTGGAGCGAGCCGCCAAGCCCGTTGTCAAAGAAATGCTGAAGCCCGATGACGCGATGCCCGGCCTGTTCCAGTGTTTCCAGATTTTCGATCTTGAGTTCGAGCGGGTGGGCGCCTTCGATGCCCAGCAGGCCGCCGATTACGGTGCCGCCCTGTGCGCGCTCTGCCAGCAGTGCGTCCAGGTCGGCGCGGGTGCGGATGATGCGCAGACGGCCCTGGCTGTCGGCAGCGGCCTCGTGCAGTTTTTCGGCCTGATAGAGGGCGCGTTCCAACAGGCTGGTCCAGGTGCGCGGGGGCCAGAGTTGGGCGATGCTGAGGGTGGTGATGTCGTCCCAGCTTTCGCCGGAGTTTGCGTCATAGTTCAGGCCCGAGGGGCTTTTGGTGACGGCGGTAAAGACCTGGAGGCCGACGCCGCCTTCGGTCAGGCGGGGCAGGTCGACATGGCCGCGGGTATTGCGTTTGTTGATGTCGCGGGTCCAGAGCATCGTATCGGCGTGCCAGTCACCGACGATCATGTCGCTGTGCAGGGTTTGGGCCTGATCCGAGATCGGATAGGGGCCCAGGTCTTCGACAGGGTTCATCATGCGGTCGGCTATTCCGGGGGCGAACCACAGGAAGGCGGCCAGTCCAATTGCGACCAGCACCAAAAGCCGTCCCAACCATTTTCCCAATCTGCGCATGATGTCCTCCGTTTGCTTTGGCTGCCCTTGCGTCTTATCCTTTGCCGGGATGAGGTCAAAGCCTGACCCGGCGGAACGGGCAGCGCAACGCAGGAGACGCATATGGGCAAGCCAGTGAGATGGGGTATTTTGGGCGCGGCCAAGTTTGCGCGTCAACACATGGGTCCGGCGATCCATGCGGCGCACGGGGCTGAGTTGGCGGCGCTGGCCACATCGAGTGCGCAGAAAAGTGAGGCGTTTCAGGATTTTGCCCCCGGTTTGCGGGTGCATCAGAGCTATGAGGCGCTGTTGGCAGATCCGGATATTGATGCGGTTTACATCCCTTTGCCCAATCACTTGCATGTGGAGTGGAGCCTGAAGGCCCTAGCAGCGGGCAAGCCTGTGTTGTGTGAAAAGCCCATGGCGATGCGGGCGGGGGATTATGATGCGCTGATTGCCAAACGGGATGAGACCGGACTTTTGGCGGCAGAGGCTTTTATGATTGTGCATCATCCGCAGTGGCATCTGGTCAAACGCTTGATCGAAGAGGGCGCGATTGGCCGGTTGGTGCATGTCGAGGGGCGGTTCACCTTTGATAATCGCACGGATGTGGGCAATATCCGCAACAAGCCAGAGACAGGCGGCGGTGCGCTGCGCGATATTGGCGTCTATGTGATCGGGGCGGTGCGCTATGTGGTCGGGCAAGAGCCTGCGGCGGTGCAATCGCGGATCCGCTGGGACAATGGCGTGGATGCCTTTGCCGGGATCGAGGCGGTGTTTCCTGATTTCACCTATTCGGCCTATGTGAGCATTCGGATGCATCCCTATCAGGAGATGTTGTTTCATGGGGAAAAGGGGGTGATCCGCATGTCTGCGCCGTTCAACGCGCGGGTGTTTGGCGAAGCGCGCGTAGAGTTGCACAAGGCGGCATTGCAGGTCGAGAGCTGGCGGTTTCCGGCGGATAATCACTATGTCTTGCAGGTCGAGGCCTTTGGGCGCGCGTTGCGGGAAGGGGCAGATTATCCGGTGCCTCTGGAGTTTTCGCGGGGCACGCAAGCGATGATGGATCGTGTGTTCGCGCAGGCGCGGGAGTTATAGTGGCTGCCGGGTTTTCAGGTCGGGGTTTTGAATAGACGACAAGGAGGTTTGCATGGCCGGAGGATGGGCCCGGGACGGGGCCGTAAGCGAGCAGATTGAAGCGTCAATTTCGGACGAGTTGGAACGGATGCGCCGGGTGAAACAGCCTGTGGGCGAGAGCCTGAGCCATTGCGCGGAATGTGAGGAGCCTATCCCCGAAGCCCGCCGGTTGGCGCGCCCTGGTGTCAAACTATGTATTGAGTGTCAGCAGGATCGTGACGCGGTCGTTCGAACGCGGGGCGGGATCAATCGGCGTGGGTCAAAGGACAGCCAGTTGAAGTAAGAGCCGTGTCGCAAAGGCGGGGGCGATCAACGGTCAGGTTTGATCCTGAGACTCCAGATAGGCGCGCACGGCGGTTTGGACGTGGCGAAAGCGGTCCCCGCCCAGATGTTTGCCGCCATACCAGCGGGTGACCACGACGATATGATCGCTCAACGCTTCGCGTTCGAGCATACGCAGGATGATATTGCCGGCGCCGCTTTCTCCGTCGTCGTTCTTGAGTGGGCCGTCTGCGGTGATCACGGCCCAGGTGTTGTGGGTCGCTTTTGCGAATTTCTTTTTGCGTGTCAGGGCCTTGATGAAGGCCTTGGCCTCTTGCTCTGAGGAGCAGGGCCCGCCTGACACGGCGTATTTGGAGCCGCGATCCGTCAGGATGTTTTCAAGAACGCGCATGGTATGACCCCCTCCCGGTCAAGGGAAGGACAGTGGCTGTGGCCTTGATGCGTGGATCTCCGTGCATATCCGCCTAAAGCGGCAGGCGCATGACCGTCTGCGCCCCGGCTTTTCCGCCATGATAGAGTTCGCCCGTGTTCAGGAAGCCACCTTTGACGTAGCAGCGTTGCGCCGCAAGGTTGGCCAGGTTCACGGTCAGCCACACAGAGGTGAAGCCGGGGTAGCGAGGGGGCAGGTATTGCGCCATTTGCCCAACCGCATGTGACGCGATCCCGCGGCCCTGGTGGTGCTGGTCGATCATGAAGGCGCGCAGCCCCAGGCGGGGGGCATGGGGCTGCAACGGGTCTGGCAAGCTGCGTTGATAGCGCCTGTCAATCTTGTAAAATCCCACCGCCTGATCATTCAGGAAGATGCCGTGGAAATCGACATCTTCCTCTTTGGCCTCGAACGCCTGGGGGACGGTGCCGGAAAACACCTGCTGTCCCTGGGCGACCTGGACATTTGCGACCAGATCCATCCGGTCTGGCGGGATGGGACGATGGGATAAGTTCACGCCTCCATGGCTTCCAATTCGTCAATGAAGCCAGAGATCATGCTGAGCCCTTTGGCCCAGAATTCAGGGTCTGAGGCGTCCAGGCCAAAAGGGGCGAGCAGTTCTTTGTGGTGCATGGAGCCACCTGCCTTGAGCATGTCGAAATAGAGGTCTTCGAAGCCTTCCTTGCCCTCGGCGTAGACCGAGTAGAGCGCGTTCACCAGACCATCGCCAAAGGCATAGGCATAGACGTAAAACGGCGAGTGCACGAAATGGGGGATATAGGCCCAGAAGTTTTCATAGCCGTCCATGAAGTCAAAGGCGGGTCCCAGGCTTTCGCCCTGAACGCTCATCCACAGCTCTCCGATGGCTTCGGGGGTGAGTTCGCCGTCGCGGCGGGCGGCGTGGAGCTTGCACTCGAAGTCGTAGAAGGCGATCTGGCGGACCACGGTGTTGATCATGTCTTCGACTTTGCCGGCGAGCAGGACTTTGCGCGTTGCCGGGTCAGTGGTGTTGTCCAGCATTTTGCGGAAGGTCAACATCTCGCCAAATACGCTGGCGGTTTCGGCCAGGGTCAAAGGCGTGGACGACAGCATTTCGCCCTGACCGGCGGCCAGGACCTGATGCACGCCGTGCCCCAATTCGTGGGCCAGGGTCATGACATCGCGGGGTTTGCCCAGGTAATTGAGCATGATGTAGGGATGTGCGGTGGTCACGGTCGGATGGGCAAAGGCACCGGGGGCCTTGCCGGGTTTGACACCCGCGTCGATCCAGCCATCCGAGAAGAACGGCGCTGCGATTTCGGCCATGCGCGGGTCGAAGGCGGCATAGGCGGACATGACGGTTTCTTCGGCTGTGGCCCAATCGACGATGCGGGTGTCTTCCATTGGCAGTGGCGCGTTGCGGTCCCAGACCTCCATACGGTCCAGGCCCATCCATTTGCGCTTGAGCTCGTAATACCGATGGCTGAGTTGGGGATAGGCTGCGACGACGGCAGCGCGCAGGGCCTCGACGACCTCGGGTTCGACGTCATTGCTGAGGTGGCGACCCATCTGAGCGCTGGGCATGTTGCGCCAACGGTCGAGGACCTCTTTTTCCTTGGCCTGCGTGTTATGGACACGGGCAAAGATCTTGATGTTTTCGCCAAAGACTGTGGCCAGTTCCCGGGCGGCGGCCTCGCGGGTGGCGCGGTCTTGCTCTGTGAGCAGGTTCAGGGTGCCTTCGATGCCACGTGTGGTGCCGTCGACGGTAAATTCGAGCCCGGCGATGGTTTCATCGAACAGCTTTTCCCAGGCATCCCCGACCACGCCCAGATCGTGCAGGAATTTTTCAAGCTCATCGCTGAGCTGGTGGGGTTTCATGGCCCGGATGCGGCGGAAAACGCTGCTGTAACGGGCGAGCTGCGCGTTTGCGGCAAGATGGCCGTTGAGCACGGTGTCATCGATCCGGTTGAGTTCAAGGGTGAAGAACACCAGCGGGGTGGTGAAGTTGGTGACTTTTTCCTGGCAATCGGAAAGGAACTTGGCGCGATCGGCATCGGTGGTTTGCTGATAATAGCGCAAGCCGGCATAGGACATGATACGCCCGGCGATTTCGCTGATCTTTTCGTTGCGCAGGACGCAGTCGAGCAGGCCCTGGGCATCCAGAGTGGCGAGTTGCCCTTCGTAAGCGGTGGCGAAATCGGCACATTCCGTTTCGAGCCAGTCCAGGTCCCGGGTCAGCTCGGGGGCGTCCTGGGATGAGTAAAGGTCGCTCAGGTCCCATTCTGGCAGGTTGCCCATTGGGGTGGCGCCGGTGTCGGCAGTTGCATCGCGGACGGGAAAGGGCAGGTGGCGCATTGCGGCTCCTCAAAAGCTGTATCCGGAAACATTTAGTGCTGTCCCGGGGGGATCACAAGGCGGGGTGCTGTTTGCCGGGTTTTGTTGAATGGGAGGTGGCAGGTTAGCCCGAGGGGGGCAACATCCCGGTCAGGTGAGCGAGCGTGGCTGCATGTTGGGGTGGTTTTCCTTTGTGCCAACGGGTGATGCGGGGCGAGAGCAGGGCGAGCCCGGATTTGTGGCGGGGGCTGGTGTGAATGTTGTCGAATGTGATTTCGAACACCTGTTCGGGGGGGACTTGGCGGACCGGGCCAAATCGTTGCTGGGTATTCTTGCGCACCCAGGCGGTGAGTTCGCTTGTTTCCGCGTCGCTGAGGGCAGAAGTCGCGCGGGTCAGCGGCACAAGGTTGTTACCAGACCAGACTGCGCAGGTGAGTTCGCTGATCTGCGGCCCGCGACGCCCGGCCTGCGCATAGATCAAAACGGCGTCGATGCGGAGCGGATCCTGTGGCCAAAGCCAGCGGTCGGGGGATTCCCTGGGCGTTGGGTTTTGAGCAAGGCGGTTCAGCAATATGCCTTGGGCATGATGCGCGCGGGATTTTTTGTGGATTTGGGTCAGCTCGTTCCAATCGCGAAACGGGATCTGTGGAGCGAGGCGAATGGGGCATTCGGGCGGTAAAGGGGCGAGCATCTGGGTCAGTGTGCTGCGTCGTTTCTGGAAGGGGCAATCGCGCTGATCCTGATGGTCGTATTCCAAGAGGTCAGAGGCCAGCATCACGACCGGAATGTCGCGCTGGAGGGATTTGGGGATGCTCTTGCGCCCGATCCGTTTTTGCAGGGCGCTGAATGGCAGCGGGTGAGTGCCATCCCATGCCAGGATTTCGCCGTCGATAACGGTGCCGTCCGGCAGGAAATCAAGCGCGCGGGCCAATTCCGGGAATGTGTCGGTTAGCAAGGTCTGTTCGTTGGACCAAATGACATGCTGCCGCGCACGCAAGATAAGCTGGCTGGCGACGCCGTCCCATTTCCATTCAGCGTGCCATTTGGTCGGCGCACCCAAGGACGCGGGTGACCTGTCCAGACGGGGCGCCGTCTGGCCGGTCGGGTAGGGTCGCGCGCGGTTGGCTGCGGGGTTGTCGGAAAAAATCAGGTTGTGCCAATTGGTTGTGTGGGGCGTCCAGTTGCTCGACAAACGATAGGCCAGTTCAGCTGCATTCTGTCCGGTGACCTGGGACAAGGCTTGCGTCAGCAAATGCTGGCTGAGCTTGGCGTGAAAGCTGCCGGTGAGCAGATTGTTGAATAAGAGCCTTTCGCTTGTTTCGAGTTGTTTCCAAGCCGTCAGTATGAGCGTTTGGCGGGCGGTATTCTCTTGACCTCTGGCGAGAGTGATTTGGGTGATCCAGTGACTGAGGTTGTGGTCAGACGGGTCGGCTGGTGGGGGTAAGATGAGTGCACATGTTTCTTTGACATCGCCGACGAAACGATTGCTCTCCTCAAACAGCCAGAGGGGGATGCTGGCGGTCTGGATGGCCCAGTCGCGAAGCTGTGATTGTGTGACTATGCGGCTAGGGCCACGGTCAAGGAAACACGTGATGGCCCATAGGCGGTCCATTTCATCAGCCTGATTGAAATAGGCCGATAGTGCGGACAATTTGATTGTGCGAGCTTTGGCCGTTTCAAGTACGGCGCAAAGGTCAGCGAAACGTTTCATTCGGTGATGCCGCGATTATTCGCAGAATAATCGTTTTTACGAATTTTCTGCGAAAATTCGGCTGTCGTGGTCATAAGGTTTTCTCTGCGTTCGGCGAATCAGTCGCAAAATCAGTTTTGAGAACATCCGCACTTAGCCCTTGCTCTGTTAGCCATTTGGCTAGGGGCCTTGCGTCGCCGTGGGTCACCAGAACGTGCTGTGCTTGTGTCGCCAAAATGGCGGCGTTCAGCCCAGTCCAATCGGCGTGGTCGGACAAGGTAAAACCCTGATCGACAGAACGCTGCTTTCTGGCCTTGCGGGTTTGCATCCAGCCGCTGGCGAATGCTGTAGAGGTTGGGCCAAATCGGCTGCCCCATTTGCCGTTCATGGCGGCAGGAGTCGCAATTACCAAACTGTTGGGTCGCGGAGCCTCGTCGATATCAGCTGCCATGCTCTGGGTTTGGGGCAGCTTGTAACCCTGGTGGCGCAGCACTTGGGTTGTGCCTTCGATAGCCGGATGGGTCAGAATGGGCCCGATGGACTGATCAAGCATGGACAAAAGTCGCTGGGCCTTGCCAAAGGAATAGGCCCCCAGAATCGGTGTTTTGCCCTCTGCCAGGCAGGTTTGCCACCAGCTGTTCAACTCTTCTGCCGTCCGCGACTGTAGCGGCCAGCGAAAATGCGGGAGGCCAAATGTGCTTTCGGTGATGAACGTATGGCAGAGAACCGGTTCAAACGGTTCGCTTAGCCCGTCATCCTCTGTCTTATAGTCCCCCGAGACCACCCAGATTTCACCATTTCGTTCGACCCGGATCTGCGCAGAGCCGGGCACATGGCCTGCGGGGTGAAAGGATACGCGGACATCGTTGATTTGGCGTTCATTCGCGTAAGCAATCGTTTCAATCTTTATCGCGCCGAGCCGATGGCGCAGCACCGGGGCACATGCCTGGCTGCATAGGTAGAGTTTGTGGCCCGCGCGCGCGTGATCCGCGTGAGCATGTGTGATGAGGGCGCGCTCTACCGGGCGCCATGGGTCAATGTGAAAGCGACCTGACGGGCAATAGATGCCTTCGCGGGTGACGGTCAGGACCGGTTCGTGTGCCATTCGGAGAGGTTAGCGGTTTTCTGCTCCAAAGCCAGACCCTGGCCTGTGCCGCGCGTCTTCCGCAGAGCTTTGCGAATCGTCAAGCGGTCTGGGCGTCACGCTGCGTCGGGGCTGCACTTTCGAACAGCTCTGTCAGAACCGAGAGGACATGGGCGCGGATTTCAGGCGTTTCCATCATCACTTCATGTTCCGCCCCCGGAATGACATGCAGTTTTCCATTGGGCCAGATGGCCATGCGGTCATGTATGCGTTGGGTTTCAACGATCTTTTCTTCTGCCCCGAGGATTGCGGCGCAGGGCAGGTCGGGTGACGGCAGTTTGGAGAGCAGGTATGATTCTTTCAGAGCCTCGCGCAGCCAGACCAGGCTGGGCCCGCCGAGGGCCAGATCAGGGTAGGCCAGGATCTGGTCCCGCATGATCCGGTACATTTCCGGGTCCGATGTGAGGGAGTTGCCCTCGAATTCGTTGGCCTGCAGGTAGTTCTGTTTCTTGGTCGTTGGCGGCAACAACTGGCCCAGCCCAACCGCCGGCGCGGCATAGGCCAGTGCCCAGCCGACGGGGCGCAGAACGGGTGACATGTGAATGCCGAACATCGGTCCGGTAAAGACGCAGGATTGAACCTCCAGCCCGTTCATCACCGCGCGCAGCACAATTGGGCCGCCCATGGAGTGACCCAGAATATGCCAAGGTCGCGGCAGATCCAGATCTTTGGCTGCCTGACAGGCAGCGCGAAGGTCGTGCTGAAAATCGGTGAATCGGGCAACATGCCCGATCCGCCGATCTTTCAGAAGACGGTCGGCCAGACCCTGGCCGCGCCAATCAATGGCCAGTACGGCATAACCCTGCTCACAGAGTTCTCCCGCAAACCGCCCATATTTTTCTATGAATTCCGTCCGTCCCGGGCACAGTATCAATGTGCCCTTGGCTCCTTCCGGTTTCCAGTGGCCCACACGGATCCGCACGTTGTCTTCTGTGCGCAGCCAATGGGCTTCGCCGGCGGTAGAGCCACCGGCGATATCGGAAAGGAAAGGAGCAGGATCCAGCATCGTTAGGCCAGGACCGACGCCAGTTTCATGGCGATCCCCATATCGCCATCAACTGAGAGTTTGCCGGTCATGAACGCGCTTGTCGGATTCATATCGCCCGTGAGAATGGCTTCGAATGTGTCAGCATCCGCAGTAAGGGTTACATCCGTATCATCGTCGGAAATCCGCGCGCCTGTGCCGTCCAGCACGATTGCACCCAGATCGGTGATCGCAAATTTTGCAGATCCGTCGAACCCGCCGCCCGAAAGCTTTGAATTGAGTTCGGCTGTCGCTTTTTCGAGAATTTCGCTCATCCTGTTCCCCTTTGTGGTCGGTTAACACGCTCGTGTCTGGTAATCAGAAAGAGCAATGCTAAGATCAAAATCGTTATGATCAATTATCCAACCGCTTTCAAACGTATCGCCACGGCAATTGCTTTCGTAGTCATGTATTCCTTACCTGTGCTGGCTCAGCAGGCGGATCTGGACGACGAATCGGCTCTGCTGGAGCGGTTGTCCCATGCGGATGCAGTCGAGGCGATTCACCTGGATCGCCAGCTTCAGGCGCTTTGGTCCAAAAGCGGGTCGGCTGCGATGGACTTTTTGCTGAAGCGCGGGCGTGATGCGCTGGAGGCTGAGGACACCCGCTCTGCGATTGAGCATTTGACGGCGCTGACGGACCATGCGCCGGATTTTGCCGAAGGCTGGCACGCCCGGGCCTCTGCGTTTTTCGGGGCCGAGCTTTATGGTCCGGCCATGGCCGATCTGGAACATGCGCTGGCTTTGAATCCGCACAATTATAATGCGATTCAGGGGTTGGGCGCGATGCTGGAGATCTTTGGCAATAAGAAACTGGCCTATGAGGCCTACATGCGGGTTCTGGCTATACATCCCCATCACAAGGAAGTAACCAAAGCCGTGGAACGGCTAAAGCCTGAGGTACAGGGCGACGCACTCTGATCCGTTCCGATCGAGGAGCAGAGCAGGTGACCACGTCATCCCGGGTTGCGGCCGTGCTCGGCCCGACCAATACAGGCAAGACCCATTACGCGATTGAGCGTATGCTGGGCTATCGCACAGGCGTGATTGGCCTGCCTTTGCGGCTTTTGGCACGCGAGGTCTATGACAAGATCGTCGCGATTCGCGGACCCTCTGTTGTGGCGCTGGTCACGGGCGAAGAGCGGATCGTACCGCCGCGTACTCAATATTGGGTGTGCACGGTCGAGGCGATGCCTGATGGTATGGGCACGGATTTTCTGGCCATTGACGAAATACAGCTCTGCGCCGACCCGGAGCGGGGGCATGTGTTCACAGACCGTTTGCTGAATGCGCGCGGTTTGAACGAAACGCTTTTTCTGGGGGCAGATACGATGCGCGGGGCGATTGCGGCCCTGGTGCCCGAGGCGCAGTTCATTCGGCGCGAGCGGATGTCCCAACTGGTTTATTCCGGTGCGAAAAAGATCAGCCGGATGCCGCCGCGCAGTGCCATCGTTGGGTTCTCGGTCGATAATGTCTACGCCATTGCCGAGTTGCTGCGCCGTCAAAAGGGCGGTGCTGCGGTGGTCATGGGGGCGCTGAGCCCGCGCACGCGCAATGCGCAGGTGGCTTTGTATCAAAATGGCGAGGTGGATTATCTGGTGGCGACCGATGCGATTGGCATGGGGTTGAACCTGGATATTGATCACGTGGCGTTTTCGTCTCTGACGAAGTTTGACGGCCGCCGGATGCGCCAGTTGGCGCCTAACGAGCTGGCGCAGATCGCCGGGCGGGCCGGGCGGGGCATGTCAAACGGCACCTTTGGTGTCACGGGCGAGGCGCCGCCACTGGATGATGGTATGGCGCAGGCGATCATGGATCACCGGTTTACGCCATTGAAACGGTTGAACTGGCGAAATTCGGATCTGCGCTATGGCTCGATTGATGCGTTGATTGGCGCGCTCGAGCAGGTGCCGCCGGCGGATGGGAGCGGTGAAGGGCTGGTGCGGGCGCGCGAAGCGGATGACCTGATCGCCTTGAAGACCTTGTCGCAGGTGGCCGAGATTGCCGCACGGGCGACCTCGGCCCCGTCGGTGCGGTTGTTGTGGGATGTTTGCCGGATTCCGGATTTTCGCGGTATCAGCCATGCGGAACATGCCAGCCTGTTGGAGCAGATTTTTTCCTATCTGCACGAAAAAGGTTCAATCCCGCAGGATTGGTTTGCCCGGCAAATTCGCCGAATCGACCGAACCGAGGGTGATATTGACACATTGAGTTCAAGATTGGCGTATATCCGCACTTGGACCTATGTCGCACAGCGTCATGGCTGGCTAGAAGACGAAAACCATTGGCGCAGCGAAACCCGCGCTGTAGAAGACAGGCTGTCGGATGCGCTTCATACGCGTTTGACCCAGAGATTTGTGGACCGGCGCACTTCAGTGCTTTTGCGGCGGCTCAAGCAGAAGGAGGCCCTTTTGGCCGAAGTGAATGATAAGGGTGAAGTAACGGTCGAGGGCGAATTCGTCGGTCGTTTGGAAGGATTCCGGTTTACCCAGGACAAGAGCGCATCAGGCGAAGATGCCCGGACGCTCAAGACGGCCTCGTTGCAGGCATTGGCGCCGCATTTCCATTTGCAGGCGGACCGGTTTTATAACGCGCCGGATACCGAGATCGACTTTACCGATCAGGGTGGTTTGATGTGGGGTCAGAATGCCATTGGCAAGCTGGTCGCCGGATCGGAGCCGATGAAGCCGCAGGTCGAGGTGTTTGTTGATGAGGCGGCCGGGCCGGATGTGGCGCAGAAGGTGCAGCGCCGGTTGCAGCATTTCATGGACCGCAAGATAGCTGCGCTGTTTGAGCCGCTGTTGAATATGCAGCGCGACGAGACCCTGACCGGTCTGGCGCGCGGTTTTGCGTTTCGGATGATCGAGGCGCTGGGCATCGTGCAGCGCAACGACGTGGCGCAGGAGGTCAAGGATCTGGACCAGGAGGCCCGTGGCCTGTTGCGCAAGCATGGGATCCGGTTTGGTCAGTTCACGATCTTTATGCCGCTTTTGCTCAAACCCGCGCCGACGCGGTTGCGGTTGCTGTTGTGGTCTTTGTCGAGCGGATTGGATGAATTTGTGTCGGCGCCGCCTCCGGGTTTGGTGACGGTGCCGTCCATGGCAGACGGGCCGCAGGGCTTTGCCGCGATGGCTGGCTATCGCGATGCTGGCGAACGGGCGATCCGGATTGATATGCTGGAGCGCCTGGCGGATATGCTGCGTGGTCAGAACAGTCGTGCCGGGTTCGAGGCGACAGCGGATATGTTGTCGATCACGGGTATGACGCTGGAGCAATTTGCCGATTTGATGGGTGGTTTGGGCTATCACGGTGAAAAGGGTGAACGGGTCAAGGCGCGTCCTGTGCCGGTCGCAGAACCCGAAGCGGCCGAAGCCAAGCCAGAGGCCGAAGCCAAGCCAGAGGCCGAGGCGGAAGACGTGGTTGCAGAAGATGTGGCCGCGAACACGGATGTGGCGGCGGATGATGTGGCAGCGGTGGCTGAAGCCCCGGCAGATACACCACAGAGCGCGCCGGTGGCCGATGCTGTGACGGAAGATGCGCCAGCGGTTGCCGATTCGGTTGCCCCGGAAACAGAGGCTGCGGAGGTGCAAACCTCTGATGCGGAAACTGCGGCGGCAGATGCGCCTGCGTCCGAGGCAGAGTCGCAGCCGGAAGCGGCGCCAGAGATGGAGGTGTTTTACACCTTTACCTGGGCGCGTCCTGCGCGGCGGGATCGGCCCAATCGGGCGCGGGGTCAGGATGGCGGAGATCGCAATCAGTCCCGTGGCGGTGGCGAGCGGGGCAAAGGCCAGGCGCGTCAGGGCCATGGTGGCCGTCAGGCGCAAGGCCAGCAGGAGCGGCGCGACGGAGCTGGCAAGCCTTCGAAACGGCCGAAGAATGCCAAGGGCAAACCGGGCAAGCCTCAGCGCCGCGATGATGGGCCCAAGACCTATAAGGCGGGCCCCTCCAAGCGAGACCGGATTGATCCGGACAATCCGTTTGCAGCGGCTCTGATGGGTCTGAGGGATGGCAAAAACGGCGAATGAGCGCTGCGCCTGAAAAGCTGCGTATCGACAAATGGTTATGGCATGCGCGTTTTTTCAAGACGCGCAGCCTGGCCGCCCGGCAAGTGTCGGAGGGGCATGTGCGCCTGAATGGGGTGCGTGTTCAAAAGACCTCTCAGGCGGTGACGGTTGGCGATGCGCTGACCTTTGTGCAGGCCCGATCTGTGCGGGTGATTCGCGTGGTTGGCCTGGGTCAACGGCGCGGACCGGCCGAAGAAGCACGCGAGCTGTACGAGGATCTGGCCCCGCCAGAGCAATCGGCCCCGCCTGTGGATCGGGTCGGGCCGCGACCAACCAAGCGGGAGCGTCGGCGCATGGATGAGTTCAAGGATCAGGAATAGCCATCTGACCGGCCACCCGAGACCGCCCATCTGCAACAGGAGGGCGGCAAAGGTTTGAACATCCGGCCAAACTATGGGCAAAACCGCGAACGTGCGTTTTGGCAAAGCGGTTAGATGCGGTTCGTTGGTCTCAATTGCCATCTCTGGCTTGAATGCCACGCGCGCCTGATTTAGCTAGGCGGCTGAGCGAATTCGAGGGCACCCATGACCTATATCGTCAACGACAACTGCATCGCCTGCAAATACACGGACTGTGTCGAAGTCTGTCCGGTAGATTGTTTCTATGAGGGCGAAAACATGCTGGTCATCCATCCGGATGAATGCATTGACTGCGGTGTTTGCGAACCGGAATGCCCTGCGGATGCGATCCGGCCGGATACAGAGCCGGGCACAGAGACTTGGGTGGAGTTCAATCGCAAGTTCTCTGAAGTCTGGCCTGTGATCATCTCCAAGAAAGACCCATTGCCCGATGCCGAAGAGCGGGATGGGGAAACTGGGAAGTTGGAGAAATACTTCTCCGAGGCGCCGGGCGAAGGCGGCTAAGCCTCTGCCAGCAGGGCGGTTTGTTTTGACGCAAAGGCGGTTGTCTGCCGCCTGACCTTACGTCAATTTGAGGTTGCCGGCTTTTTGTGGTATGATCTCTTTTACAAATGATGTCGATTGACCGGTTCGGTTCCCTGTATGCTGCCATTGGGGAACAGTTAGCTTGAGTAGAATGACGGTATGCGGAGCATGGTGATATGCGCCGATGCTGTTTTTTTGTTGCTGAACACCGGAACAAGAAGGAAGAACTGAATGACCAAATCGAAGAAACTCGAGTTCCGACCAAATGATTTCGTGGTTTACCCGGCGCATGGCGTGGGTCAGATCGTGTCGATCGAAGAGCAGGAAGTTGCCGGCCTCAAGCTGGAGCTTTTTGTGATCTCATTTGAGAAGGACAAGATGACTCTTCGGGTTCCCACCAACAAGGCGACGGATATCGGGATGCGGTCTTTGAGCCCTCCGGATGTTGTGTCCAAGGCGATGAGCACGCTGAAGGGGAAAGCCAAGGTCAAACGGGCGATGTGGTCTCGTCGGGCGCAGGAATATGAACAAAAGATCAACTCGGGCGATTTGATTGCGATCGCCGAGGTCGTGCGCGATTTGCATCGCACGGACGATCAGCGCGAGCAGAGCTATTCGGAGCGCCAGCTGTACGAAGCGGCGCTGGAGCGGATGACGCGGGAAGTGGCGGCTGTGTCCGGTGGCGACGAAGTGGCTGCGGCGCGGGAAGTGGGCGAGGTTTTGACCTCGCGCGTTGCGGCCTGACGCAAGGCGGATTTGTGGATTGAGAAAGCCGCGCTCTGGTTGGAGCGCGGCTTTTTTTATGCGGATAGGATGGCGAGCAGGATCAGGGCGGCTGTGATTTCGCTCAATTGCTGGCTGGCGCCGAGGATGTCGCCGGTTTGGCCGCCGATTTTGGCCCATGCGATGCGGCCCAGCAGGGCGGTGCTGGGGACAAGTGCGAGCGCGGCAGGCAAGGCGGGCCATCCAACGGCAGAGAGGGCGATGGAAAGTGCCATTGCCGCTGCGCCCAGGATGGCCACTGTTGGGGGCGCTCCGACTTTGTGGGAGAGACCGTTGGCGCGTGCATTGGGCAAAAGGGACATCAGCGCCGGCATGGGTGCGCGTGACAGCGCGGCGCAGGCCAGGACCGGCCCTGCTCCGTAGGGGATAAGGGCGCTCAGCAGGGTCCACCGGAGCCCCGTCGAGAGGACCAGGGCCAGCACGCCGTAGGTTCCGATGTGGCTGTCTTTCATGATCTCCAGGCGACGTTCGGGTGTCCATCCGCCCCAAAGCCCGTCGACAGTGTCGGCCAGCCCGTCTTCGTGCATGGCGCCGGTCAGGACCATTTGCGTGGCCAGGATCAGCAGGGCGGCGATCCCAGCAGGCAGTCCCAGGGCCAGAGCAGCCAGCCCGGGCAGCAAGGCCAGGGCGGCAACTGTCAGACCCGCGATTGGCCAGGCCCAGGCGCTGTGGCCTTGCTTGGCAAAGGCGTTTTCCGGCAGCTGCGGCAAGGGCAGGCGGGTCAGCAAGGCCAGGGCGACGCCTATTTGGAGCAGTAGGTTTTTCAGCACATTTTGCCCCTTGTGACGGCCCGTAATGTTGCACATGTCGGAACTGGCGCTTGCGTGGTCCGTTCCGACCTTGTGCCAGTTTGCGAGAGCGTTAAACACCGCAGCCAGATCCAATGCAATGAGGCCGTTTCGATGACAGATTTTGACAGTTTTGATTCAGTTCGACAGCTGTTGGCGCGGGGGCCGGCCCCGGATGCTGAGGCCATGGCAGAAGCGGCAGAGCGCAACGGGCAATTGACCAAACCGCCCGGCGCGTTGGGCCGTCTGGAGGATCTGGCGATTTGGTATGCCGGATGGCGTGGTACGGCCAAGCCGCAGATTGTGGCGCCGCAGGTCATTGTTTTTGCTGGCAACCATGGTGTGACGGCGCGGGGTGTTTCCCTGTTCCCGCCTGAGGTGACGGTACAGATGGTGGCCAATTTCGAACATGGCGGCGCGGCAATCAATCAACTGGCAAAGCTGGCTGGGGCACGGATGGATGTGCATGCGCTGGAGCTGGAGCGCCCGACAGCGGATTTCACCCAGGCGCCCGCCATGTCGGAAGCCGAGTGTTTGGCGGCCTTGAAAGTCGGCTGGGAATCGGTCGATAGCGCGGCTGATGTGTTGGTTGTTGGAGAGATGGGAATCGGCAACACCACCTCGGCGGCGGCTATTGCGTACGCTTTGTTCGGCGGATCCGCGCAGGACTGGACCGGGCGTGGGACGGGCGTGGATGATGCCGGTCTGGATCTGAAGACAAAGGTTGTTGGCGAGGCGGTTGCGTTGCATGGCGGGGCCGGGGATGGACTGGATATTCTGGCGCGTCTGGGGGGCCGGGAGCTGGCGGCGATGGCCGGGGCGATTGCAGCCGCGCGGGCGCATCGCATTCCGGTTGTTCTGGATGGGTTCATCTGCTGTGCGGCGGCGGCCTGTTTGGCGCAGACCCAGGAGGGCGCGTTGGATCACTGTGTCGCCGGGCATCAAAGCGCGGAGCAGGCGCATCGCGCGGTTTTGGAGCGTTTGGGCAAAACGGCCTTGCTGGATCTGGGGTTGCGGTTGGGCGAAGGCTCTGGCGGCGCTCTGGCGATCCAGGTGCTCAGGGGCGCGGTGGCCTGTCACAGTGGCATGATGACCTTTGCCGAAGCGGGCGTATCCGAGGGATAGCCTGCTGGGGCACTGCGCGGGTAGTGGCCCTGAACCTTGTCCTTGTGGCGATGTTCGGGGCAAAGCTTTATGGTGTGTGGATGAATGGTGTCGGGCGAAATACCCTCGGACCGATTTCAGGCGGGATGGTTAAGGAGTGGTGCACGTGCAAACGGCATTGGATGTTGTTGAGTTCTTGAAACCGAAGCCATGTCCGGTTGAGATGGTACGGATTGGCGGGACAGGCGATGGTGCCTATCTGGTGCCCGATGACCTGACGGGGATCGAGGCGTGTTATTCGCCCGGTGTGCTGAACCGGAAGGATTTCGAAGACGATTTACAGGATCAATTCGGGATCGGCGCGCATATGTGCGACTTTTCCAGTGATGTCGATCAATTTGCGACGCCGCTGCGCGAGGGGCAGAGTTTTCGAAAGAAGTGGTTGGGTGTGGAGGAGGACCAAGACACCATCACGCTGAAGAACTGGATCGACGAGCAGACGCCCGGCGAGGCGGATCTGTTGTTGCAGATGGATATTGAGGGCGCGGAATTCGAGACGATCATGCATGCTCCGGCGGATGTTTTGCGGCGCTTTCGGGTGATCCTGATCGAAATTCATCAACTGGGGCGCTTGAACCGGGCCAGCCAGCTGGCGCAGATACTGCCGTTTTTCCAAAAGCTGGCGCAGCATCACACGAGCGTTCATTTGCATCCCAACAATGCCAATCCTCAAATTCGCATTGGCAAGACGGATTACTGGATTCCGAAGGTCATTGAATTGACGCTGTTGCGCTCGGACCGGATCGCGGCGGGGGGCAAGATGATATCGCCTCAGATGCCGCACCCGCTGGACATCGCCTATAATGTGTCCTGGAGACAGCCGCAGGCGATGGGCAAGGTCTGGTCCAGCTAAAGCGGTCTTGGGGGCCAAACGGCGGGTCGCCCTCAACAGAGGCTATCCAACGCCCCAGGATGTGTATTGATCCTGGGGCGTTGGCGTTTTTGCAAGTGGCCGATGGTTCTGTTGCGCTATGGGCTTTAGTTGCCGGCGCTTTCCATTTTGCGGTTGGATATGACGTCTTCGAGCCAGCCGATCTTCATCTCTGGAACCGAGCTGAGCAGCAGATCGGTGTAGTCATCATAGGGGGGGGTCAGAACCTGGGATTTGGAGCCATAGCGTTGCACCTTGCCCTGATACATCACCGCGATTGAATCGGCGATGGCCTTTACCGTGGCCAGATCGTGGGTGATGAAGAGGTAGGCGACGTCCTCGACCTTTTGCAGATCCAGCAACAGTTTGAGGATCCCGTCCGCCACCAGCGGGTCAAGCGCGGATGTAACCTCGTCACAGATGATCAGCCGGGGTTTGGCCGCCAGGGCCCGGGCGATACAGACGCGCTGTTTCTGGCCCCCGGACAGTTCGGCCGGGTAACGGTCGATGAAGCCATCGCCCATCTCGATTTCTTCCAGCAGCTCAGCGATGCGCTTGCGCTTGGCCTCGCCTTTGAGGCCAAAGTAGAATTCCAGCGGTCGGCCGATGATGGTGCCCACGGTTTGGCGTGGGTTCATGGCCACATCGGCCATTTGATAGATCATCTGAAGTTCGCGCAGGTCTTCTTTGCTGCGGGTGGGCAGGTCCGGGCTGAGTGTGCGGCCCGCGAAATTGATCTGGCCATCCCGTGGCGGCAAAAGCCCGGTGATAACACGCGCCAGGGTCGATTTACCGGAGCCCGATTCGCCGACAACGGCCAGGGTCTGACCCGGGTGCAGCTCGACATTCACATCATGCAGAACGTCGAAGGCGGTGCCTTTGTAGCGGGCTGTGATGTTGCGCACGGTGAGCAGCGGTTCGTCGGTTGGCTGCTTTTCCTCGTGCTGGATCGAGCGGACAGAGACGAGCGCCTTGGTGTATTCCTCGGCCGGGTGGTTGATGATCTGATCGGTGGCCCCGTATTCGACCATGTTGCCGTGGCGCAAAACCATGATGTCATCGCTGACCTGGGCGACAACGGCCAGATCGTGGGTGATATAGAGCGCCGCCACGCCGGTGTCGCGGATGGCGTCCTTGATCGCGGCGAGCACGTCGATCTGCGTGGTCACGTCGAGCGCTGTGGTCGGTTCGTCAAACACCACCAGATCGGGTTCCGGACAGAGCGCCAGCGCGGTCATGCAACGTTGCAATTGCCCGCCCGAGACCTGGTGCGGATAGCGTTTGCCGATGTTTTCCGGATCGGGCAGGCCCAGTTTTCGGAAAAAATTGACGGCGCGTTCTTCGGCCTGTTTCTTGGAAAACTTCCCATGGCCGATGGCGGCCTCTGTGACCTGTTCCATGATCTGTTTGGCCGGGTTGAAGGATGCGGCGGCGGATTGGCTGACATAGGTCACCTCGCCGCCCCGCAGGGCGCGCACGTCGCCTGGTGAGGATTGCAGGACATTGCGTCCGTTGATCCAGACCTCGCCGCCGGTGATTTCGACGCCACCACGACCATAGGCCATGCTGGCCAGACCGATGGTGGATTTGCCGGCGCCGGATTCTCCGATGAGGCCCAGCACCTTGCCCTTTTCCAGATCGAAATCGACCCCGTGGACGATCTCGATCGCCTGGGGCTTTTCGCCCGGCGGATAGATCGTTGCGCCAATTTTGAGACCGCGAACTTTGACGAGCGTATCAGTCACCCCCGGCCTCCTTTCAATGATGTGGTGCGGTTGAGCACCCAGTCTGCCACCAGGTTGACGCTGATCGCGAGTGTGGCGATGGCGATGGCCGGATAGAGGGCCGCGCCGATGCCATAGTTGATGCCGTCTGCATTCTCTTTCACGATCCCGCCCCAGTCAGCACCGGGCGGTTGAACGCCAAGGCCCAGGAACGACAGGGTGGAGATGAACAGAACCATGAAGATAAAGCGCAGGCCCATTTCAGCGACCAGCGGGCTGAGCGCATTTGGCAGGATCTCGCGAAAGATGATCCATGCCCGGCCCTCGCCGCGCAATTTTGCGGCCTCGACATAGTCCATGACGTTGATGTCCACCGCCACGGCCCGGGCCAGGCGGAACACGCGTGTGGCGTCCAACAGACCCATGATGAGGATCAGCACGGGCACGGTGATCGGCATGACCGACAGAACGACCAGTGCCAGGATCAGCGATGGGATCGACATGATCAGATCGACCAAACGGCTGAGCGCCTGGTCCACCCAACCGCCGATGACGGCGGCAAAGAAGCCTAGGATAGAGCCGGTTACAAAGCTGATCACGGTTGCTGTGGTGGCGATAAAGATGGTCGTGCGCCCGCCATAAATCATGCGGCTGAGCAGATCCCGACCCAGATTGTCGGTCCCTAGCCAGTGTTCGGCAGAGGAGGGCGCCCAGATGTCACGGCTCACCACTTCGGCCATGCCGTATGGGGCCAGCACCGGAGCGAAAATCGCGATCAGGAAATACAGCGTTGTGAAGAACAGACCAATTAGGGCAGCTGGGGGTATTCTCATGACATAGCCTCCCTATTTCGGATGCCGCAAACGCGGATTTGCAAGAATGGAGACCACATCGGCGATCATGTTGAGGCCGATATAGACGGCAGCAAAGATCAGACCACAGGCCTGGACCACCGGAACGTCCCGTTTGGACACGTGATCGACCAGATAACCGCCCATGCCGGGATAAACGAACACCACCTCGACGACGACAACGCCCACGACCAGATAGGCCAGGTTCAACATCACCACGTTCACAATGGGTGCGATCGAGTTGGGAAAGGCGTGTTTCCAGATGATCGTGAACATCCTCAGGCCCTTAAGCTCGGCCGTTTCGATATAGGAGGACTGCATCACGTTCAGGATCGCGGCGCGGGTCATGCGCATCATATGCGCCAGAACCACGAGCGTCAGGACTGCAACGGGCAGCGCGATCGCTTCGAGTTTGGTAAACAGGTCTGCATCGGCGCGATAGCTGATCGCGGTGGGCGAAAAGAGGCGCAGTTTGACCCCGATGAAGAACATCAGGATATAGCCGATGAGGAATTCGGGAACCGAGATCGAGGCCAGCGTGATGGCCGATATCAGTTTATCGGGCCAGCGTTCGCGGTAGCGGACGGCCAGCAGGCCCAGGAAAATTGCCAATGGCACGGCGATAATGGCGGACCAGAAGGCCAGAAAGAGCGTATTGCCCAGACGTTTGCCAATGGATTCGGCGATATCCTGTCCGGATGTCAGAGCCGTACCCAAATCGCCCTGCAGGACGCCTCCAAGCCAGGAGAAATATCGCGCGACAGGAGGTTCGTTCAAGCCCAGTTCGGCCCTGAGGTTGGCCAGTGCCTCGGGTGTTGCTGATTGGCCGAGAATGGATTGTGCCACGTCTCCGGGCAGAATGATCGTGCCCGCAAAGATCAAGACCGAGACAAGGAACAGGAGGAGGAGGCTCAGCGCGATGCGCTGAGCCAAAAGTCTTACAATGGGTGACATGCCCTCAAACGATCCACATTTTCATGGGAGCGTAAGAGTTCATCAGGGCAAAGCCCTTGGCATTGTCGACCCAGCCGGCAACGCGATCTGTCGAGGCGTCGATGAAGTCGTTGAACATCGGGCAGATCAGGCCGCCTTCGTTGCGCAGCATTGTGCCCATGTCGGCATACATCTGCGTGCGCTTGGCGTCGTCGAGCTCGGCCCGGGCGGCAATCAACAGCTGGTCGAACTGCTCGTTCTTGAAGCGGGTGTCGTTCCAGTCTGCCGAAGACAGATAGGCTGTGGTGAACATCTGGTCCTGGGTTGGACGACCACCCCAGTAGCTGGTGCAGAACGGTTTCGCGTTCCAGACTTCGGACCAGTAGCCATCATTTGGCTCGCGCTTGATTTCCAGCGGAATGCCGGCGGCCTTGCAGCTTTGCTGGAACAGCGCGGCGGCATCTGGTGCACCGGGGAAAGAGTTTTCCGATGTGCGCAGAAGGACAGGCTGATCCATCCCGGATTTTTTCCAGTGATGTGCGGCCTTGTCTGGATCGTATTCGCGCTGCTCGAACTCGGTGTAATAGGGGTACGAGCTGTTGATTGGCGTGTCGTTGCCGATCGAGCCATAGCCAAACAGGATCTTGTCCACCAGTTCCTGGCGGTTCATCCCGTATTTCAGGGCCATCATCACGTCCCGGTTTGCAAATGGTTCCGTGTCCACATGTGCGATGAACACATAGTGGCCCGGACCTGCGGTTTTGCGAACAGTGATGTTTGGCGCGCGGTCAACCAGGCCGGCTGTGCGCGGTGGCACACGGTCAATGATGTCGACCTGACCGGATTGCAGCGCTGCAACGCGGGCGGTGTTGTCGTTGATCACGATGATTTCGATCACATCGGCGTTGCCCAGGTCACCCCAGTAATTCGGGTTCTTTTCAGCGATGAAACGGACGCCCATGTCCACTTCTTTCAGCACATATGGTCCTGTGCCGATAGCTGCGGTTGGATCGTCCATGCCGCCGCCGGGCTGGATCAGCAGGTGATAGTCGGCCATCAGATAGGGCAGGTCGGCGTTGGGGCCGTCGAGCGCGACAACAACTGTGTCGCCTTCGGTTGTGACATTCTGAACCGAGCGCATGATGCCCAGAGCGCCGGATTTCGCGTCTTCGTTCGAGTGGCGCTGCAAGGATTTGGCGGCGTCCTCGGCGGTGACGGACTGACCGTTGGAGAAGGTGATGCCATTGCGGATCTTGAACCGCCATGTGCTGGCGTCGGCGGAGCCTTCCCAGCTTTCGGCGACTTTGCCGTTCAGACCGCCATCATCGGCCAGCTCGACCAGAGCTTCGCCCCAGAGGCGTCCAACCATCAGTGGCACCTGATTTGCGGCCAGTGCCGGATCGAGGCTGTCTGTGGTGGAGCCGCCCTGCAGGCCGACGCGGATGGTGCCGCCTTTTTTCGGACCATCAGCCAGAACGCGCTGGCTGAGCATTGTGCTGGCGGCGACGGCGGTCAGGCCCAGAGCAGCGGCACGTCCCATAAACTCACGTCGGGACATGATGCCTGCCGACACACGGCCTGCCCAATAATTAAGTTGATCGTTCATATTTTACTCCCAGTTTGTCTCATCGCGTCTTCGCGCGTGTTCCTTGATACGTCACGTTTGCGCATTTCCGCCCGTCGAGCAAGCCTCAACGGTCATGCAGGTGGCGTATCTGTCAGATGTGATCACGCGGAATCGCATCCTCAATGTCACGTTGGTAACAGAGGACTTCGTTCTCGTAGGCCTCGATCGTGGCACTCAGGTAAAAATGTGTGGCGTCGGACCACATGTCGCAGCTGGTTTCAGTGCGCAATGACCAGTCGTCGCGACCCATTTCGTCGGTCCAGTGGCAATGACCCCGTGCGGAAAGCGGATCATCGGGGTGGATGGACCAGCGTTCGCGCGCGATGGCACCGCCGATCAGGCCATGATCGCTGTCGCGTTCCTTGCCGAAATCATCCTCGATGATGAGGCTGACGTGGCCGGTGTTGAGGTCGGTTTCCTGGCGTCTGACATGGGCGGCGGGGCGCAGAGTCTCGGTCTGCCAGGGGGCTTCGGCGTCTGGCGGGGGGAAGGCCCATTCGTCGCCGTCGGCGGTTGGGCGTACCGGCAGGTCCAGTGCCCCACTGGTCAGGGTCAGTGTCGCGGTTTCGGGCGCGGGCCAGAGCAGGGGCCAGTAACTGGTTGAAATGGAAACGCGAATCTTGTGGCCCTTGGGCACCCGATAGGCAATGTGATCGAGGTTCAGTGCGATATCTGTCGTTTGACCCGGGACCATTGGCGCGGGTTGCGCGGGCCCGTCCCGGTGGCTGAGGTTCAGCACGCCATATGTGATGCGGGTCGATGCGCCGTCTGGGTGGATGTGATTGAGCCGCACGGCGATTTGCGCCTGCGCTTTGTCCGATTTCACAGTCAGGCGCAAACGCGGGGCGCCGACAATATCGGTATCACAATCCAGCGGGGCGGAATCAAAACATCCGCTCAGCGCGTCGTCGCGACGCTGGTCTCCGGGCAGCTCAGGGCCAAGCCAGATGGCGCAATATTCGCCCGCATCGGCACCGCAATCCTGTGGCGAACAGATCTGGGTTGAGATGCTGTCCGGGGATCGGGACAGTCCGGTAGCGCTGAGATGATGGGTCTGAATGGGCAGATGCGCGGTGGCGCCTTCGGCCTCGGCGATCCAGCGTCCGGGGCGATGGGCATACCATGTGGCCGGGCGGGCCCCATCCATCAGATAAGCGCGATAGTCAGGGTCATTTTCGACACCGGTGTCGATTCCCTTGAGCCAGCGGTCCCACCACCTCAGGGCCTCCTGAAGGAAGCCGATCCGGGGTTCCGGCACGGCAAAATGCGGGTATTTATGGACCCAAGGACCGGCGATTCCCTTGGCGCCGGGCAGGTTTTCGACCAAGGCGGGCACGGCGTTCTTATAGGCGTCGCCCCAGCCACCGACGGCCAGAACCTTGGCCTTGAGAGCCGAGAAATCTTCGCATACTGAACCGTGTTCCCAATAGGCATCGCGACGTTGGTGGCGCAACCAGACCGAGGGCAGGAACGGTTCGTTCTCCAGCCGGTGGAGCCACATGTCCCGCCAGTCCTGACCGACCAGAGCCGGGTCGGGGGCGCGGGCCGAATAGCTCCACATCGTGGCGCCCCAACCCAGGTTCTCGTTCAGCAGACAGCCGCCTTTGTAGTGGATGTCATCTGCAAACCGGTCGACGGTGGAGCACAGGGTGATCACCGCCTTGAGTGCATCGGGCTGGCGGGCTGCGACCTGAAGGCCGTTGAAGCCGCCCCAGCTGATGCCCATCATGCCGACCGTGCCCGAGCACCAGTCCTGCGCGGCGAGCCAGGCGATGATTTCGACGGCATCATCCTGTTCCTGTTGGGCGTATTCATCCTCCATCAATCCCTGGCTGTCACCATTGCCGCGCATATCGACGCGGACGCAGGCATAGCCGCGTTTTGCGAACCATGGGTGGGTCAGCGCATCGCGGGCGGTGGTGCCGTCGCGTTTGCGGTAGGGCAGGTATTCGAGGATTACGGGCACCGGGTTTTCGCTGGCATCGACCGGGCGCCAGACCCGGGCCGACAGGCGGCAACCGTCGCTGAGGGTGATGCCCATATCGGGCGTTTCATGGATGTCGCGGAGTGTATTGGTATTGGCTGTCATAGGGCGGACTGTTTGCCCGGATGGCGGCACTGTCAAGCGCGCAGGGCGATCAAAAGATCCATCACGTTGGTTCCGGTCGGTCCGGTTGTCAGCAAAGAGTCATGCGCTTCAAGCCAGGCACCGCTATTGGCCAGCAACAGCGCCTCGGCGCCATCGGCGCGCCAGGTCGTGCCGTCAATGATGCCGCCTGCTGCATCGGTTGGCCCGTCGGTTCCATCCGTGCCACCGACGACAACAGCCAGATCCGGCTGGCCGGCGATTTCGCGGGCCAGAGCCAGGGCCAGGGCCTGATTGCGGCCGCCCTGACCGGGGTTTTCCGGCAGGACGACGGTGGGCTCTCCGCCCAGGATCAAAGCGCCTTTGGGCATATCGCGCAGGCGGGCGCCGATCTGGGCGGCCAGCACGTTGATGTCATCATGCAGGGCCTCGTGATTGTCGAGACAGGCAAAGCCGGCGGCGCTTGCTGCCTTGGCCGCCGCGTCCCGGGCATGGGTGTTGCTGGCGACGATCTGGGCGGAATAGTCAAAGCGCCGTTCGGGCAGGGCCGCGCCGATGCCAGAGCCAATGACATTGATGTCATCCTCGGGCACATCCGAGATCGCAAGCACCCGGATGCTGCCGCTGATCCGGTATTCCAGCAGGCGGCCGCCCTTGATTCGGCTGATTTTGCGCCGCTGCTTGTTCATGGCGCGGATATCCAGGCCCTGGGCCAGCATCCGTGTGTTGAGTGCGGCCAGATCTGCCAGGGTTTTGCCCTCGACCGGATCTTCGGCGAGGGCAGAGGCGCCGCCCGAGACCAGAAACAGCAGTTCGCCCTGTTCCGGCAGATCCATCACGGCCTGACGCAGGGCGCGCCCGCCTTGCAGGCTGCGGGCGTTGGGTACGGGATGTGCCGCTTCGATCAGCTCGACCGTGTCGGGGAGCCCGTCGCCATGGCCGTCCTTGGTGACAACCAAAGCCGGGACATCGCCGCATGCGTCCAGCGCAGCCCGGGTCATGGCGGCGGCGGCCTTGCCCACGGCGAGGATGCGCACCGGCTTGCACGGCTGATGCGCGAGCGCGACCTGGGTGGCGCGATAGCCGTCAACGGCGTCGACACCGGCCTGCCAGATTGTGACGGCCTGATTTTGCAGGGGGGTCATGGGGTCAACTTTCCATCCAGATCGTGACGGGCCCGTCATTGACCAGGGCCACGGCCATGTCTGCGCCGAACTGCCCGGTTGCGACCTGTGGGCCGAGGGCCGCCATTTGCGCGACAAACTCAAGGTAAAGGGTTTCTCCCTGGTCAGGGGCGGCGGCGGTTGAAAACCCGGGTCGGTTGCCGCGGGATGTGTCTGCGGCCAGGGTGAACTGGCTGACCACAAGCGCGGCGCCGCCAGTATCGAGCAGCGAGCGGTTCATGCGCCCCTGATCGTCGCGAAAGATCCTCATTTTGGCAATCTTGGCTGCCAGTTTGCTGGCCTGGGCCGCAGTGTCGCCCTGCATGGCACAGACCAGGATCAGCAGGCCCGGGCCGATCTCGCCGATCCGCTCTCCGGCGACGGTGACGCTGGCTTCGGATACGCGTTGAACCAGGGCGCGCATTCTAGTCGCGCCAGTCTACGAGATCGTCGAGCGATGCCCGGTCGGTTCGGAAGCTGTTGGCGGGGTGATCCGGGTCTCCGTAGCCGAACGAGATGGCGCATAAGACCAGCCGGTCTGTGCCAATCGAAAAATGGCGATGGATGAGGGGCGCATAGCTGGCCACTGCGGCCTGAGGGATTGTGTCGATCCCGTGCGATTTGGCGGCGATGCAAAAGGCGGTGACAAAGCCGCCGCAATCCAGCGCGCCGTAGGGGCCCAGCTCGACCGGGCTGGTGATGATGGCCATGTTGGGGGCGCCGAACAGTTCGAAATTCTTCATCGTCTGGCGGGCGGATCCGGCGCGGTCGCCTTTCTGGACGCCGACCGAATCGTAGAGTTGCCAGCCACAGGTGCGGCGGCGTTCCTGGTAGACCCCCGAATAGCCCGAGGGGAAATCCAGGTCAGGGGCGGGGGCGCCGGTCTGGACTTCGTCGAGCAGGGCCGCGCGGAACCGATCGGTTTCGGGGCCGCTGGTGACGATCAGCTGCCAGGGTTGTGCATTGCACCAGCTGGGGCTGCGCCCTGCGGTACGGATGATGGCCGAAATCACGTCGCGTGGCACCGGTTGCGGTTTGTAGGCGCGACAGGAGTAGCGGCTGGAAAACAGGTCATCGAGGGCGGTTGGGGTCATGCTCATCTCAGGCTCCGGTCTGCGCCCGGGCAACATGAACGGGCCCTTGCCCGGGGGCAAGGGGGGACAGGGTTAAGGGCGCGCGGTCCGGTGCGGCGGGCTGGCCGGGATCTGTGGGAAAGGGCGGGCATTTGTTACTGGGACGTGGCCATGACATAGCCGATCCCGGCCGCGACCAGCAGGCCCAGTGTGACTGCAATCAGGATTTTGACAGCGGACCAGGGGCGTTCGCCCTGGACCCGACCGGTGCGCCCGTTGATCACAAAGCGATAGGTCTTGCCGCGATATTTGTAGGCCGCCATCCAGACCGGCAGCAGCACATGTTTGAAGGTGACATCGGAAACGGCTGTGTTGACCTTGTGAATGCGCTGGCGGTCGCCGCCGATGTCAAAACGCACATCGCGCTCGATCACCCGGGCCATATGGGCGCGGGCCTCTTCATAGCCTTCGGCCAGCTGGACCGTGTAGCCCTCGGCGCGGAAACCGGCCAGGTAGTTGGGCTGATAAGGCACTAATTCAGCCAGGTCCCAGGGCTCGAGCCCGTCTGTATAGGTCTTGGGCAGGCTCTTGGAGGCGAGCACAAGGACGTCGTCAAAGAACCGGGCAACGCGGCCTGAACGCGGGGTCCAGCGGACTTTTTGCACCTGCTCCTGCACCTGTTTGCCGTCGCGCATGACGGTGCGGGTTTCGTAATAGACCGTGCCGCGTTCGCCCCGGTAGCTGGATTTGGTATCAGCATCATAGGTCCAGTAAGGAACATAGATCCCATCCATCTTGCGCCCTTTTCGGGCATAGTCTTTTAGGCCATTGGGGGCGAACCAAAGCCGGCCCAGCCAATCGGACATGGCCTTGTGGGCAGAGCGTTCATCCACCGAAAATGGCAAGAGCCCACGGGGTTTGATGTGACGATGGGTTCCTGTGTCGGTGACCACGGGCGAGGCGCAGAACGGGCATTCCTTGGCGTGGCTGTTGGGGTCAAACTCGATCTGAGCGGCGCAATTGGGGCAGGTCAGGACGCGGGTTTCTTCGATTTCGGTGTCCGGCAGGTTCTGGGCAATGGCCGCGTCGAAATCCAGTTCGGTGAGCTGCGCGCCTTCCCATGGGCCGGAGCCGATCTGATCGGAATGGCCGCAATGATCGCAGGTCAGCGATCCGTCGGCGGGGTTGAAGCGGTAGTCGGCCCCGCAGTTTTCACAAGGAAAGCGGTGTTCCGCTTTTGGCGCGGCGGCGTCCCGGGTTTGGTCCGGGGACGGGGACGGGGGCGGGCTGCTGGGTGGAGGGGGCGGCGGGTTGGTCATCAAAATCACTTGTCATTGAATGTGATTGCAGCATGCCCCGCGGGTGGCGCCCGTTCAAGGGGCAGCTGCCGGTCGATGTTCGTGCCGCCGCCAATGGCCTTCGCGGTTATGCCTCTGGACGCATCATCCGCAGCAAAACGCCGTCTTTTTTGACGTATTGGTGCCACAGCGCCACCGCCGCATGGCCCAACGCCAGAAAGAACAGGGCGTTGCCGGCCATTTCATGGGCGTCTGCGGCGGCCTCCACACCTCCATACCAGACCATTGCCCCAAGCGCTGGGGTCAGAACCATCAACGCATAAAGCGCCCGGTGTCCCCAGAGGGCGGCCATTTCCATCAATGGCGAAGTGCCCGGCACAGCCCCCGGCGCGCCCGAGGTGAAGCGGACGATGATCCGAATCAGGATCAGCACGAACGCGGCGCCGCCCAGCCAGACATGCAGAGGGTTGCCGGTTAGACCGGATTGGTCTGCCGCGATGCGCGCGTCGAGCGCATGTTCCATGCCGTCGTGGGTGAACCATGCCCCCAGGATGAGTAAAGCGATCAGCCAATGCAGGCCAATTTGAAGAATGGAGTAGCCGTTTCGTGCTTTCATGATGCCCTCGGACATTGCGTGGTCAGGTGGAGTTTATCTGCTCCGGAGCCGGTTGGAAAAGGACGGCTGCGCGCTGATTACTGCTCTGGATATGACGGGGCCATCGGTGTTCGACAAGCGTTCGACAGGGCCGTTTTGGTCGAATTGGGCGCCGATAGGACCTGGGATTATGGTGGGGGAGCACAGCTGGGGGCAGAGCCCCCAAGCTGCTTTTGTTTCGGAGCGGCTCTCAGATCCCTGGCGGTGGGGGCGGGGGCAGAATGGTAAAGAGCTGGGCCAGCTCGGCCACGTCCTCGGCCTTTTTCCAGCCGTCCTGGCCGGCGGTCCAAACAAAGGTTTCGCGGGTGAGTTCACCATCGGTGGCCATGCGGCCCAGTCGTGCCTTGGAGTAGGGCCCGGATGTGGCGCCGTCCTTGGCAATATGCCAGACATGTTCGACCGGCGGCGGAGGAGGAGCAGGCGAGACAGCCGGGGATGGGGCCATCTGAGCCTGGGGTTGCGCCTGAGCGTGAGAAGCCCCGCCCGCCGGGCCCCATGGTCCGCGATTCATCTGATTGGCCATTGCCATGCCCATGCCTGCGCCCAATCCGGCGGCCATGCCACCGCCTGCCGGGTTTTGCGCGGCGGCTGACATCGCCTCGGCGGCTGAATACTGGCTGAAGGCGTTCAGATCCCCGACCAGACCCATCGAGGTTCTTTTGTCCATCGCGGATTCGACCGCCGGTGGCAGCGAGATGTTTTCGATGTAAAGTTCGGGCAGGGCGATGCCGTAGCCTTGGATCACCGGGTTGATTTCCTGAGCGACCAGTTTGCCCAGATCCCGTGTGTTGGCGGCCATATCCAGCACAGGGATGCCCGAACTGGCCACAACGCGCGAGAATTCCTGCACAATGATATTGCGCACCTGAAAGCTGATTTCATCTGTGGTGAATTCGCCGTCCGTGCCCACGATCTCTTGCATGAAGCGGGCCGGGTCGGTCACGCGCATCGAATAGGTGCCAAAGGCGCGCAGGCGGACCGGTCCGAATTCCGGGTCACGGCAGATGATCGGGTTTTTGGTGCCCCATTTCAGATCGTTGAACCGGGTGGTGTTTACAAAGTAGATTTCGGATTTGAACGGGCTTTTGAAACCATGATCCCAGTGCTGCAGCGAGGTCATGATCGGCATGTTGTTGGTTTCGAGCATATAAAGGCCCGGAGTGAACACATCCGCCAGCTGGCCTTCGTGCACAAAAACGGCGGCCTGTCCTTCGCGGACGGTCAGCTTGGCGCCGTATTTGATTTCGTGTCCTTCACGCTCGAAGCGCCAGACAATGGTGTCGCGGGTGTCATCGGTCCAGTGAATAACGTCAATGAACTGGCCGGACAGGAAGTCAAAAATACCCATGTTTGGTCCTTTTTCAAAAGCGCGGCTGGGGTCAGAATGCCAGCCCGAGATACTCGCGCGCAAGAGCGCGTGTGATGGGTGCTGCCTCTGCCTCGGTCATGCCAGGGGTCAGGCGGCGGTCATAGAGCATGCGCAACAGCAGCTCGTCGTGGTTGGTCAGCAGGGCGAATTCGTCATCGTCGTTGAAAATCGAGGGGCGGGCCTGAAGGCTGTCATTGGGCAGGCCGAGGCCCTGGGCCACTTCCTCGTGGATGCAGGCGCGGCGGACCAGATCCGGGTGTTCGGCGCGGATGAGAGCGACGGCGCGTGTATAGGTGTCGGGGTCGCCCTGGCCGGAAAAGGCCACGACCAGGCAATAGATGGAGCGCGGCACACCGACAAAGAGGCGGATCTGGTCCGCGCCGATGCCGGGCACAAACTGGCGCAGTTGATCGGTTACAAAGGCGCCATCGTCTTCGCCGGCGACCAGCACCAGGAAATTGGCGTTTTTGCTGACAGGCGCAACGGAATGGCCGGTCACCCGGCCCATGCGGCGGGCGTAGTTGGAGATGATCTCCTTGTCTTTGGTCCGGGCATCCTTTGCGACAGAGGGACCGAACGCCGATCCGACGCGCACAGGGTCAGTCCAGCGGCCCAGGCGTCCGGGGGTATTGGGGCGCGGGCCGGCATATTCATCGTGGAACGCGATCCGGGCGAAATTTCGCGCCAGGTCCTCGGCTGAAAAAGACGCATCCGGCCCGCCCCCGTCTGTGCGCAGCAATCCGCGCGCCAGCAGGTCGTTTTGCAAAGAGAGGTAGTAGCGGGCCAGAGCCTGGCTTTGCGCGGAAGGTTCTACCGTGACCTCCGGGCGCGTGGGTGGCACCGGGACGCGCCCCGGCGTCGTGTCGTCACAGGCCACCAGCAACGGGGCCAGAAGCCCCACTGCCAGCCTGCGCGCCCACATCCCGCGCCGGTTGGCAACGGTTCGCGCGCGCGTCGTCCCTTGCGCTGCCACAGGTGCCACGGACCGGGCCCGGGTTACTTCGGCACCGCGGTGCCCGCTGTATCGCCCAGGCCGGTCTGCTTGGCCTTGGCCGAGGCCAGGGTATCGCGCAGGTCGGCTTCCATCTTTTTGAGTTCGGTTTCCGCCACGGCGCGTTTGGCTTTGCCTTCGTCCGCGATTTGCAGGCTTTCCTGAATGGTGCCGATAAGGTCCGCATTGGCCTGTTTCACGGCCTCGATGTCAAACACACCGCGCTCCATCTCTTCGCGAATGCTCTTGTTGGCCTGGCGCAGGTTGGCGGCATTTGAGGTCAGCAATTCATTGGTCAGGTCGTTGGCGTCGCTGACGGCCTTGGCAGCCTCTGAGGAGCGTTGGATCGTCAGGGCCTGTGCCAGCTGGTTTTCCCAAAGCGGCACTGTATTGACGAGGGTCGAGTTGATCTTGGTCACCAGCGACTTGTCGTTTTCCTGAACCAGGCGGATCGAGGGCAGCGACTGCATTGTCACCTGACGTGTCAGTTTCAGGTCATGCACCCGACGTTCCAGATCATCGCGCGCGGCGCGCAGATCGCGCAATTCCTGAGCGGCCATGACCTGCTCGCCCTCTGGGGCGGCCTGCACCTCGGCCTCTTTGGCCGGGATGGTCGTGCTGTCCAGCTCTTTCAGTTTTTCTTCGCCAGCAGAAATGTAGAGCGCCAGTTCGTCATAAAACGCCAGCGTCTTTTCATAGAGCATGTCGAGCGATTTGATATCCTTGAGCAAGGTATGTTCGTGCGCCAGCAGGTCGTCGGTGATCTTGTCGATCTGATCCTGCACGTTTTCATACTTTGACAGGAACTCGGAGGCCGCATTGCCGGCCTTGCCAAAGATGCGTTCGAAAAAACCACGTTTGCGGTTTGGGTCCAGCTCTTCGACCGAGAAGCCGCGAATGGTCGAAACGATTTCACGCAGCGAATTGCCCGCCGGGCCGACATCCTTGTTCTTGACGTCTGCCAGCATGGCCTGGCTGATTTCCTGCAACTCGGCCTGTGCGCCAGAGCCGAAACGCACGATGGAGTTGGTATCGGACATGTCCAACTCGCCCATCCGTTTGTGGATTTCTGCGGTGGCCGGGGCGTCGGCCTGTTCCAGCGTCACGATATCGGCAGTTGGATCGGGCAGGATGACGGCGGTGACGGCTTCGACTTCGGCCAGGCTGGCCTCTGCTTTCTGACGGGCGGTATCAGACATATTACTATTTCCTCTTTGGGGCGGTATCCGGGAATACGCGGTACAATCAGTTTGGTTTCACGCCTTCCCGGCCAAGCCGGTCGCGCAAGACTTCGATTTCTACGGTCAGGTCGCTGCGGTCATCGAGCAGCATTTTACGGGTGCGGGCGGCGAAATTCTGTTCCAGGTCGTCCAGCAGGGCGGCATAGTCGGCGCGGGCCTTGCTGTCCTGGGTGCGGGCATACACATCGGCAAATTTGACGGTCGCGTCCTTGGCGCCGCGCAAATAGACGGTCATATACTTGCGCGCGCCGCTCAGGTCGCGGGGGTCCTCTTCGACGGTGCGAAACAGTTCGCGCGCGGTTGTCTGGAAACGCTCGACACGGGCTTCCAATTGGCGGTCTCCGGCGCGCAGGATGGCGTCGGACATCTCTGAGAGGGTTTTCTCGGCCTCGGCGACCACCCGTGCGACACGGTCTTGCTGGTGGGTGTCGATGCCTTCCATGCCCTTGTCTTTCATCGGGTCGATCCCGAAGGCGACCGAGTGAAGAACCGCCGAGACGGCCCCGAACAACAGCCCGGCGATCAATGCGCCGCTGGCGCCGTCAGCAATGCCTGACTTATAGGCGGCGACGGCGATGCCGATACCGGTCAGGGCGCTGCCGATGATCTTGCGCGGCATCAAGGGGCGGCGGGCAACCTTGCGGGCGTGATAGGCCGCTTCGGCCCGCAGCCCGTCGCGGGTCAGCCAGGCAGCGAGTGTCAGCAAGGCGGCGGCGATTACGGCCAAAGTCAGGCCAACGGCGCCGTCGTTCAACGAGGTGAACACCAGAACAACGGCAGGAATGAAGAGCACATTGGTGCGCATGCCTGCGGCTTCGGCCCGGGCTCCGTGATAGGCGCCCCGTTCCGTTGCGCCGGGGGTGGCCGTTGTGTGATCGGATGAGGGATCGTCGGTCTGATTGCGCGATGCGTCCGGGCTGTATTTGCCACCAAAACGTTTGGTCATACCGTCACAATCCCCCCAGCCAGCCGCTGCAAACGCCAAACATTACAACGATCAGGGCCGCAAAGGCGATTTTCTGTATTCCTGTACCAGTCATGGCGGCCCCCCAAGGCCCGTATTTGTGCCTGCAAAAGGTAAGCGCTGATGGGTGTTTTTGCTAGGGGGAACTCTTTGACGTGCGCGTCACCTTCGTTTTGGCGGCGCTTTGGTTCTGGGGCCGGTGGAGGGGCGTTGCCCGGGTTTGCCGCCGGGTTTGCCTGCTGGTTTGCTTCCTGTGCGGCTGATGCTGGGGCCAGCGCCCCGCCGGTTGGGTTTTCCGCCCGCTTTGCTGGCGGGTTTGGCGGTGCCTTCGCCCGGGGTATCCATGCCCAGCTGATCTCTGACCACGCGGCGGCGGATCTCTTCGACCGCGCCGGGTTTGAGCGTTCCCAATTGAAACGGACCGTAGGATATACGGATCAGGCGGTTGACCGGAAAGCCCAGCTCTTCCATGGCCCGTCTGATCTCGCGGTTCTTGCCTTCGCGCAGCCCGATGGTGATCCATGCGTTGGCGCCTTGTTGGCGGTCCAGACTGACCTCCATCGGTTGAAAGCGTTCGCCGTCGATTGTCAGCCCCTTGCGCAGCGGTTCAAAGGCGCGATCCTCGGGGCGGCCATTGATCCGCACGCGGTATTTGCGCAGCCAGCCGGTCGAGGGCAGCTCCAGACGTCGTTTGACGCCGCCATCATTGGTCAGCAGCAACAGACCTTCGGAGTTGATGTCGAGCCTTCCAATGCTCATCACGCGGGGCATTTCAGGTGGCAAGCCGTCAAAGATGGTAGTGCGGCCCTGCTCGTCGCGGGCGGTTGTGACCAGCCCCAGAGGCTTGTGATACAGCCAGATCCGGGGCGGTTCCGGTTCGGCCAGCGGTTTGCCATCGACGGTGATGCGGTCGGCGTCGGTGACGTTCAGGGCCGGGCTGTCGATCTTGGTACCATTGACCGAGATGCGCCCGGCCTGGATCATACGCTCTGCATCGCGGCGAGAGGCAATGCCGGCGCGCGCGAGTACCTTGGCAATACGATCACCCGGAGGCGGAGAGTCCGGAGCAGAATCTGGCGTGGTTTTGTCTGTCATAAGGGGGGCCATACCCCAGCCCGGACGCTTGCGAAAGCGCGGATTGCGGGGCAATGTGGGGTATGGTGTTCAAATCCCATATGAATCAGGCACTTGCGCAGGCACGTGCGGCTGCTGAGAGGGGCGAGGTGCCGGTGGGGGCCGTTCTGGTTGGCCCGGATGGTGCTGTGATCAGCGCGGCGGGCAATCAGACGCGGGCCTTGTGTGATCCGACGGCCCATGCCGAAATTCTGGTTCTGCGCGCGGGCTGCGCGGCGATCGGTTCTGAGCGGCTGGTCGGGCATGATCTCTATGTCACGCTGGAACCTTGTGCCATGTGCGCAGCGGCGATTGCCGCGGCCCGGATTCGGCGGCTATACTATGGGGCATCGGATCCGAAATCCGGGGGGGTGGCACAGGGCGCGCGGGTGTTCTCGCACGCGCAGACCCATCATGTCCCCGAGGTTTACGACGGCATCGCCGCGCGGGAGGCCGAGCAATTGTTGCAGCAATTCTTTGCCGCCATGCGGGGCTGAATATGATAGGCTGGTTACATGTCTGATACGGTTACCATTCACAGCACCAAGACCGCGCCCAAGGTCGAACGCCCAAAGATGTGGAAGGTCATTCTGATCAATGATGATTTCACACCACGAGAGTTTGTGACGGCTGTTTTGTCGGCGGTTTTCCGCATGTCAGAGTCGCAGGCCAACAGCGTGATGCAGACCGCGCATCGCAAGGGGTCATGCGTGGTGGCGGTGTTTACCAAAGAGGTGGCCGAGACGAAGGCCAAGGATGCCATGGATTACGGCCGCCAATATGGCTATCCGCTGGCCTTTACCACGGAACGCGAAGAATGAGACCGGCAGCGATGGCAGATGAGGAGGGTGACGCATGAAACTTGAGGGCTCTTGTCATTGCAAGGCCGTGACCTTTGAGGTCGAGGCGCCGTCCTACCTGCCGTTCAATCGGTGTTATTGCGAAGTGTGTCGCAAAACGGCCGGAGCGGGTGGGTTTGCGATCAACCTCGGGGCCGATCATCGCACCCTGAAAGTGACCGGGGCGGACAGCATCCGCAGTTACAGCGCCATGATCGAGCGCGAGGACGGCCCGGAGCAAAGCCAGGCCCAGCGCAGCTTTTGTGGCACGTGCGGGTCCGCGCTCTGGTTGTGGGATCCGCGATGGCCGGATTTGGTGCATCCCCATGCCTCGTCCATTGACAGCGATTTGCCGCAACCGGCGATGCACTGGCATATGATGGTCGGTAGCCGGGCGTCCTGGGCGGTTCCGGACACAGGCCCGCAGGATCGGATTTTCCAGGCTTATCCCGATCAAAGCCTGGCGGATTGGCACGCGAATTTGGAAAAAGACCAGACGCCAGACACAGATAGTTGAGCCTGTCCGGCAGGTGCCGTTTCGCCCGCCCGGTTTGCCCGGCCTAGCGGGGCGGGGTGTCCTCCTCGCCCGCTTCGTCGCGTTGGGGGAGCGGGACGACGTTCGGCTCGGCCGTCAGCGGCGGATCGGTGATCTCTGCCTCCGAGGGCAGGACCGGGTTGAGCGGGGGCACGGATGGATCGCTGTCCGCAAGCGGTGCGGCGGCCAGGGCCGGCGACATTACCGGAACCGGGTCCGGCGGCATGGGGGGCGTGTTCAGCACGCGGGCCTGCATCTGGTCGGCAGCGTCGCCTTGCAGGCGGCGAAAGATCAGGACAGTGCGCCATTTGGTCTGGGCGGCCTTCAGCCCGCTGCGCTCTTCGCTGGGCAGCAATTCGGCGCGCAGGTATTCCCAGCCGGCCTCGCCCATGCGGTTGAGCTCTGACTCGATGGTGCGGGCAAAGCGCCCTTCGGGGGTTTTCACACCCTTTGCCTTTTCTGCCCGCGCCGGAGCGGGGATCACTTTGTATTCGTAATGCGCCATTCATCTCTCCCGATCGGGGCGGGTGTAGCAGGCCCGTTTGCCCCGGCCAAGCCCGGCCTGTTCACTTGCGGCGAATCCCCACCGACCGGCCGACATTTTCGGGGCGCGGCAGGGTCTGGTGCGATTGGTAGAGCGCGCTGACCTTGGCCAACACATCCTCGGGCATGGGCGCGACCTTGGGGCCGGACATGTCGATATGCAGGGCCAGCGCCTCTCCGGTGGCGGCGAGCCAGCCGTCCTGATGATAGATCTCCTGATAAGAGTGGAACCGCTTTTCATCCATGTCGATCAGCTGGAAACTGACGCGCACCTTGTCGTGGACATGCAATTCCCGCACGTAGCGCAGGTGAAATTCGGCGGTGTAAGTGGTGAAACCGCGGGTCTGGGCATAGGTGGGGCCAAAGCCGAATGTGTCATAGACCTCGTCCGCGCCGTGATCGAACAGCACGTTGTAATAGGCCATGTTCAGATGGCCGTTGAAGTCGATCCACTCGGGTTTGACCTCCATGAAGGAAGAGAGGAAGGGGCGGGTCATTCAGGTCTCCGGGTTGGGGCAGGGGCAGGTTAGCGCCGTTTGGCGGAACGTGAAAGCCGCGCCATCGCAGGGTGGCCCGATGGTTCAGCCGGCCCGCCGGGCGGCAATCTGTGCGATCAGACCGTCGATCTGGCCCAGGTAGTGATCCGCCCCGGCCTCTGCAAACACTTCCCGCGCGCTCGCCGCATGGCGCTCTGCCGCGTCCAGATGCGCGGCATCCCCGCTCTTGTCAAAAAACGCCAGTTCCAGAGAGCAAAGATTGCCTTGTGTCATCGCCCAGTTCATCGGCAGGCGGTCGCGCGTGCGTTCCTTTAGCGCGGCGCGATAGGCAGCCACGGCCTGTTCCAGGCGCGCGGTGTCGCTTTCGCGTTCCCCAAGGGTTATGAGCGCACCGCCCAGATTGTTCTGTGTCATGGCCCAGTCGAGCGGCATGCGGTCGCGCGTGTATTCCTCCAGCGCGGCGCGATAGGCGGTCACGGCCTGTTCCAGCCGCGCGGTGCCGCCGTCGCGTTCCCCGAGGGTTTTGAGCGCATTGCCCAGATTGTTCTGTGTCATGGCCCATTCCATCGGCACGCGGTCGCGCGTGCGTTCCTCCAGCGCGGCGTGATAGGCGGCCACGGCCTGTTCCAACCGCGCGGTGCCGCTCTCGCGTTGCCCAAGGGTTTGGAGCGCAGCGCCCAGATTGTTCTGTGTACTGGCCCAGTTCATCGGCACGCGGTCGCGCGTGTATTCCTCCAGCGCGGCGTGATAGGCGGCCACAGCCTGCTCCAGCCGCGCGGTGCCGCTTTCACGTTCCCCGAGAGTTTTGAGCGCTATGCCCAGATTGTTCTGTGTCATGGCCCAGTCCATCGGCACGCGGTCGCGCGTTAATTCCTTTAGCGCGGCGTGATAGGCGGCCACGGCCTGTTCCAGTCGCGCGGTGCCGGTTTCGCGTGCCCCGACGGTTTGGAGCGCAGCGCCCAGATTGTTCCGTGTCATGGCCCATTCCATCGGCACGCGGTTGCGCGTGTATTCCTTTAGCGCGGCACGATAGGCGGCCACGGCCTGTTCCAGGCGCGCGGTGCCGGTTTCGCGTGCCCCGAGAGTGCTGAGCGCATTACCCAGATTGTTTTGAGCCATAGCCCAGTCCAGAGGGGCAGAGGAACGAGGAACTGTTTGCAGTTCTACCTTAGCTTTGGACACGGCCAACTCATCTTCGTCGAATATGGCTCCTGTCAGTTTAGCCTGGCTCAAATCAAGATCGCTCACATCTTGGCCTGTCAGGTCTGCATTGCGAAAATTCGCACTGCGGTAAAATGACTTTGGGTCGTGACCAGCGATTTGAGCAAGTTTTTTCAAGTCGTCAGTTTCTGCCCGTAGAATCTTCAAAACGCGCTCTTGCCAACCAGCCAAGTTCAATCCTCTTCTTCTAAGATGATCTTATCTGCAATGAGCAACCGAGCGTGTTTTTCCGAAAGATCGGGCACTTCAAGAAAGCCGGCTTTGAAAAGCTCTTCCTTGATCAATTGTTCAGCGGCAGCAATGCGAAGAGCCGAGTTCTTCTTTGTTTTAAAAAGTCGCTGTTGGTCAGGGTCCTTCTCCTGCAAGTCTAGGATCAGGATGTCTTCTCGTGCGCACCGCACTTCGATCACCACGGACACGCTTCCACTTTTGGGGGCGTCACCATCAGATCGTCGAACTTTCATTCTAGATTGTTCCAAGGGGTCCCATGGCGCTCCCGTCAAATGCTTACTCAGTTGGGTATTCGTCGAAAATTCCCAGGCAGGGTGAGAGTCTGGGGTTGTGAAGTGTTGTGCGATGAAGTTCGTGACATTCCTTTGATATTGTAGATCGGTTTCCTTTTTTGCTTCTACAGATGCGCTGGCCTCTGCATCCGCTCCAATACCTAGCTTGGAAAACATTGCTTTGAAGTTCCGTTTAAAGGCGCTTCGCTTTGAGTGCTGCACTGACTGGGTTGCTTGTAATGAATCCACTGTCCGATCGATGCTACGTTTAACAACATTAATCGGTTCGTTATCAGGCACACGAACCACAATCTCCGCGCGGGTCAGAGCCACTTTGAAACGAATTGGCGAATTGGGATCGTCGCCAAAACTGCCCTGGCGGAATACGACATCCACGTGGACCTTCGCTTTTCCATCCGCATCAAACTCGCCAATCCAACCATCGATTGAAATTGTCTCGTTCATCAATCGTGTACGATTGTCCAAAGCTCAATCTCCCGAATTGAAGATATTCATTCGGACATCAGACTAACCGACCTCATTCCGCGTATCAACGAGCCGCCAAAGCAAACGAAACTTTGTACAATAATGGCCAATTGGCGTGTCAGAGACCCAGCTTGGCCGCCACAATCTGATTGACGGCCTTGGGGTTGGCCTTGCCGCCTGTGGCCTTCATCACCTGTCCGACGAACCAGCCCGCGAGTTTCGGGTTTGCCTTGGCCTTTTCAACCTGGGCCGGGTTGGCGGCGATGATCTCGTCCACGGCGGATTCGATGGCGCCTGTGTCGGTGACCTGTTTCATGCCGCGGTCTTCGACGATCTGTTCCGGGTCGCCGCCCTCGGTATAGACAATCTCGAACAGGTCCTTGGCGATTTTGCCGCTGATCGCGTCTGATTTGATCAACCGGATGATTCCGCCCAATTGGCTTGGGGTCATGGGGCTGTCTTCGATGTCGGTATCGTCTTTGTTCAGACGGCCGAACAATTCGTTGATCACCCAGTTCGCAGAGAGTTTGCCGTCCTTTGCCTCGGCGGCGACTGCCTCGAAGTAGGCGGCATGGGCGACCTCGGCGGTGAGCACTGAGGCGTCATAGTCGCTGAGACCGAAGTCCTTGATGAAGCGCGCCTTTTTGTCGTCAGGCAGTTCGGGCAGACCGGCCTTGATGTCATCGACCCAGGCCTGCTCGATTTCCAGGGGGAGCAGGTCGGGGTCGGGGAAATAGCGATAGTCATGCGCCTCTTCCTTGGAACGCATGGAGCGTGTTTCGCCCTTGTCCGGGTCATAGAGGCGGGTTTCCTGATCGATCGAGCCGCCGGCCTCCAGAATGGCAATCTGGCGCTTGGCCTCGTGGTCGATGGCCTGCTGGATGAACCGCATGGAGTTCATGTTCTTGATCTCGCAGCGGGTGCCCAGGTGGCCGAAATCCTGAGTCGCCTGATATTTTTCGTACTGACCAGGCAAACAGACCGAAACGTTGACGTCGGCGCGCAGGTTGCCGTTTTGCATGTTGCCGTCGCATGTGCCCAGGTAGCGCAGGATCTGGCGCAGTTTGGCGATATAGGCGGCGGCCTCTTCCGGGCCGCGGATGTCGGGGCGGCTGACGATTTCCATCAGGCAGACGCCGACGCGGTTCAGGTCGACGAACGACATGTTGGGATCCATGTCATGGATCGATTTGCCGGCGTCCTGCTCCATATGGATCCGCTCGACCCGCACCAGCCGTGCCGTGCCGTCACCCAGTTCGACCAGGACTTCGCCTTCGCCAACGATGGGGTGGTAGAGCTGAGAGATCTGATAGCCTTGCGGCAGGTCGGGATAGAAGTAATTCTTGCGATCAAAGGCGCTGGTCAGGTTGATCTGGGCGTTCAGGCCCAGACCGGTGCGCACCGCCTGTTCGACGCAGTATTCGTTGATCACCGGCAACATGCCGGGCATTGCGGCATCCACGAAGGCCACGTTTGAGTTTGGCTCTGAGCCGAAAGAGGTCGACGCGCCGGAAAAGAGTTTGGCGTTGGAGGCGACCTGGGCGTGGACTTCCATTCCGATCACCAGCTCCCAATCGTGCTTGGCGCCGGCAATGATTTTTGGCTTTGGGGCTTCGTAGGTCAGGTCGAGCATGGATCACCTTTGGTCCGGATGGGCAGGCTGGTTCTAGGCCAGCCCGCCGCGCGGAGCAAGGGTGCTCAGACGGTATGTAGCTCTGGACCGTTTGCGGTAAAGGTTATGCGCCGTCCCGCCTCGATGTCGTCGCGAAATTGTTCACAGATCGCCTGAAGCGCATCTGCCCGACCACGGGCGGCAAATCGGCTGATCGAAGTGATGCGGGCCGTGTTGTCAAAGCCTTCGGTGGCATGGGCCCAGATCAGCGGATAAACTTCCTTGAGGTGATCGCGGATCAGCCATTTGACGCATTCGCCGATCTGGATGCGGTTCAGGTCTGCCCGTTCGTTCGCGCCGGTGCCGTGATGGACGGCCACGGCGCAATAGGCGGCCAGCAGATTGGTCATTTCCTGATCTGGCCGTGCTTTGATTATGTCGCGCAGACCGTCGATGAAGAATTCGACATCAACCAGGGCGCAGGCTTCGTCATCCATTGCGATGGCGTCGAAATAGACCCAGGCATATCCGCCATCTCCCCAGATGTCCTGAGTTCGGGCGGCGGTTCGTCGGGCTTCAAGCTCCAGATCCTGATAGGTGCCGAACCAGCGCGGCAGCAGGTGGTTGCCCAGAGAACGCATGTGGCGGTGGTTTGCCGGGTCCAGGTCGATCAGATCTTCGTACTCATCGGCCAGCTGGCGGTCTGCCTGACGCCCTCCGGCGAATAGGGTGCAGCGTGCCGCCGCCAGCACCGGGCTATCAAGCTCGATGCCGCAGTACGGGGCGAGCAGTTCCTCGGCACGCTGCATGTGGGCCGCAAAGGCCCGCCGGTTCGGCTTGGGCACAGTTGCGTCCCAGCCAGCACCGCGCCAGGCCCATGCCACATCAATGTGGGAAAGGGCAACGATCAGCGCGATTGTTGGGTCGTTTTTATAGTCCAGGCGCAGGGATTCGAATGCTGCGATCCCTTCCAGCACCGGGGCATCCTTGGGCGGTGCGCCATCTATCAGGGCGTGTTCCACCGCATGGACCACATCGGCCCGGGCGCCAAACAGCAAAAGGTCGGCGACCGGCATGCCGCCCTTTGTGGTTTTGCGGGCGCGGTCCGCGTGCTGTACTTCTTCGCACAGGTCGGCCCAGCGTTCTTGTCTGGCCAGAAACTGGCCACGGTCCTGATATTCCAGACGTTGCGATTGTTCCGGGCTTTGGTCCAGCACCGGGATGGTGAGCACATCTTCGGGGCAGCGGGTTCCGGCAAAGCGTGCAACTGTTCGGGCGGGCAGGCGATCCGACTCGTCGGAAGCGTGAATGGTTTGGGCGGGCTTGGCGCGCAAAGATAGTCTGCGTATGGCTTTTTTTAACATTCTTGCTACCAGTCGATGTGAAAAAACTTTCAAACGGGTATGGCCTGAGTTTTGGGCGCAAACATGGCGCAGGCGAGGTGTTCTCTGGCAAGGTTCAGATTTTTGCGTGGCAGATGATGGGGTTTTGGAAATGCTGTGTTTCCAAAACATGGGCAATCGGGCGGGTCGCCAATGTTTGGCCTGTTCCGCGGATAGCTGCCAAACGGTCCGGTCAGAATATCGAGAACGGGTGCCGCTCGACCGAAATGCCACGATTTATCAATTCCGCTTCGAGGATTGTGTCAGCGGGTGTCGCCTCGACAGGCAACCGGATCTTTTTGCCGCTTTGCAACACCACGCTCGCCCGGATCGAAAAGTCCCAGGTGCGATCCAGGCGCAGCGCCTTGATCTCTTCCAGACCGACCTGGGCCGAGCGTCGGCCCGTGCGCCAGGTCAGTTGCTGGTCATCCAGTGTCAGCCCGGAAACGGGGTTGCGCCAGATGTCGAGAATGGCGGGCACGGTTGTCAGTGCCAGCAGGCCCAGGATCCATAGCGACGCATCCAGAATTACATAAACGCCGATCAGCACGATCCAGGCCGCCGCCAGGGCGAGCATCGTTCGGGGGCTGCGCCCCTGGGTCGTGTAGCGATAGGGGGGCATTTATCTGCCGCCGGTCACGTCCAGTGTGGTGCCGGTCACATAGCTGGCTGCATCAGACAAGAGATAATGAATGGCCTGGGCCACTTCCTCGGCAGAGCCTGTGCGCTTCATCGGCACCATATGTGCCAGACGCTCGGCACGGCCAGGTTCGCCGCCCTTGGCGTGAATCTCGGTTTCGATCAGACCCGGGCGGATGGCGTTGACGCGGATGCCCTGGCCCGAGACTTCGTCACTAAGCCCCTTGGTGAAGATGTCGATCGCGGCTTTGGAGGCAGCATAATCCACATATTGATTGCCTGACCCCAGACGCGCGGCGGCAGAAGAGATGTTGACGATGACGCCACCGCTGTCCTGCGCCTGCATGCGCAGAACCGCCTCTTTGGCGACCAGCATGGCGCCGATGACGTTGATGTCGAACATGCGGCGCAGGCGGTCATAGGTCAGATCGGTGACCTTGGCGGTTTGATCGACGACGCCGGCATTGTTGACCAGCCCGTCCAAACGGCCAAAGCCGGCGTCGATGGCGTTGAACATATCCTCGATCTGCTCCGGGATAGCTACATCGGCCTGCAGGATCAGCGCGCGCCCGCCTGCGGCTTTGACATCTGCCGCCACCGCTTCGGCGCCGTCCTGGTCGCTGTTGTAGTTGATGGCTACGTCATAGCCCTGTTCGGCCGCCATACGGGCAGTCGCCGCGCCAATCCCGGCGCTCGCGCCGGTTACAAGCAGTGATTTTCGCGTCATGTTCCGTCTCTCCTTGATAGGGGTGTTATCCGAACTTTAGGCGCTCAGGATCCGTGTGACCATCTCGCGTGTATCGCGCGACAGGCCTGTGGTCGCCAAAATCCGGTTCAGTTGGGCCTCGATCAAGCCTTGGCGGTCGTTGTCATAACGCCGCCAGGTCTGGAAGGCGGAACACATGCGCGCGGTTGTTTGCGGGTTGACCGGGTCCAGTCGGATCAGCCAATCGGCCAGCAGCGCATAGCCAGAGCCATCCGCGGCATGAAAACCCGCGTGGTGCATGGCCAGGGCACCAAACACAGCGCGGAAACGGTTGGGGGTTTTCCAGTTGAAATCCGGATGATCCGCCAGCGCGCGCGCTATTGAGACGGTTTGATCCGGCGTGGACTGGATGATTTGCAGGCCGAACCATTTGTCGATGACCAGCCGGTCTTTGCACCATTGGTCATAAAATTCCTGCGTTTCACTGGCGCCTTTGCCCGCGCTGAGCAAGCAGGACAGCGCGCCCAGTTGCAGCGTCATATTATCGGCGCTCGCATATTGGCGTGCCGCCTGGACGCCGCCATCTGTGCGGCTGAGCAGCCCCAAGACAGCGCCTGCCAGGGCCCGTTTGCCGGTTTGATCCGGGTCGGGGCGGTAGGCCCCCTCGACCTGGCAATCGGCGTAAAGGCGGGGCAGCAGGTCCTGAAACTGCTGTGCCATGGTCTGGCGCATGGTTTCCACAGCGGCCCAGATCGCATCCGGGTCTGGTACGACGCCGGCTTCGTGCAGTGCCCCGGCGATTTCGGACTGACCGGGCAAGGCCAGCATCAGGGCCCGGTACGCCGGGTCCAGATCGTTGTCGCGCAGCAATGCCTGCAACCCTTCCAGATAGTTGGTGTCGGGCGTCGCGTCGCGTTGTGCCATGTCGAGCAGGTTGGCCCGGGCCAACTGGCGGCCAGCCTCCCAACGGTTGAAAGGGTCTGTGTCATGGGCCAGCAGGAAGGCATGTTCGGATTTTGGCGTGTGCCGGTCCAGGATCACCGGCGCGGAAAACCCGCGCAGGATGGACGGAACAGGGCGGGCGGCCAGACCGTCAAAGGCAAAGCTTTGCGTGGCTTGGGTCAGTTCCAGCACCCTGGTCGGCTGGACCTCGTCGCCATTTGGACCCAGCAAACCGACGGCAATGGGAATCACCTGTGGTTGCGGATCCGGGCTGGCCGGGGTCGGGCGTAGGGATTGCGTGACATTGAGCGTATATGTGCCGCTGTCGTCCCAGGTTTCGGTGATGTGGAGTTTGGGGGTGCCCGCCTGGCTGTACCAACGTTTGAACTGACCCAGGTCGCGGCCAGTGACATCCTCGAACACCTTCAACCAGTCCTCGATTGTGCAGGCCTGGCCATCGTGCCGCTCGAAATACAGGTCCAGCGCCTTGGAATAGGCCGCATCCCCCACCAGTGTCTTGAGCATGCCGATGACTTCGGCGCCTTTCTCATAGACGGTGGCCGTGTAGAAATTGTTGATTTCCTGAAAGCTTTCAGGGCGTACCGGATGGGCCAATGGGCCGCCGTCTTCGGGGAACTGGCGCCCCCGCAGGTCGATCACATCGCCAATGCGTTTGACCGGGGCCGAGCGCAGGTCCGAGGTGAACTGCGAGTCGCGGAACACGGTCAGCCCTTCTTTCAGACACAGCTGGAACCAATCGCGGCAGGTGATGCGGTTGCCGGTCCAATTGTGGAAATACTCATGCGCGATAATGGCTTCGATCCGCTCAAAGTTGGTATCGGTTGCCGTTTCGGGGCTGGCCAGCACCGCCGAAGAGTTGAAAACGTTCAGCCCCTTGTTTTCCATCGCACCCATGTTGAAGTCATCGACCGCCACAATGTTGAAGACATCCAGGTCATATTCGCGCCCATAGACCTCCTCGTCCCACAGCATGGAGCGTTTCAGCGCCTCCATCCCGAAGGCACATTTGTGTTCGTCGCCCGGGCGCACCCACAGCCCCAGGGCGACCTCGCGCCCCGAAGCCGTGGTGAAGCTGTCCTTGTGGCAGACCAGTTGGCCGGCAACGAGCGCAAAGAGATAGGCGGGCTTGGGCCAGGGGTCGCTCCATTCGGCCCAGTCCGGGCCCGATTGCGTGGGGTTGCCATTGGACAGCAGGATCGGACATTCCTCGGCGTTGCCTTCGATTCGCACGTCAAAGCGGGCCATGACGTCGGGTCTGTCCGGGTAATAGGTGATCTTGCGAAAACCTTCGGCCTCGCATTGGGTGCAATACATGCCATTGGACATATAGAGCCCTTCCAGCGCCGTATTGCCTGCCGGGTCAATCTCGACCTCGCTTTCCCAGACAAAGGGGCCTGCTGGCACGTCACACGTCAGGCCCTGCGCCGTGACTGTGGGGGTGACAGGAGCGCCGTCAATCTGGGCCGATATCAGGGTGAGCTGCTCTCCGTGCAGGAAAAAGGGCTGGGCCTTGGCACCTTCCGGCGCGTCAGGGTCAGGGCGGAAGGCGATCCGGGACAAGACGCGGGTGGCGTGCGGGGCCAGACGAAAGGTCAGGTGCACGGAATCGATCAGCCAGCCAAAGCGCGTGTAGTCCTTCAGGTGGATGGTGATTGGAGCGGCGTCGGTCATGTGATCCCTCGTTCGTCAGAGCGGCGGGGGCGGCCCTGGTTGCAAAATGCAGCCCCCGGGTGGTCAATCCTGGTTCCCCAAGGTGGGTAGGGAACCCATTTGGCAGTTCATGCGCGTGGCATTCAAGCGGGTTGAAGCACGGTTCAACAGACAGGACCGCATCGCGCGATCAGGAGCAAGCCGATTTTCTGCGGCACTGCTGACGGATGCTGACACCATGCTGGCAACAGGGGTGGGCGATACAGACGTCATCGTTTAACATGAATGGAGCATACGATGACCTTTACACCCGAAAATGCGATTGTTTGGGCCGAAATTCCGGTGACTGATATGGACCGCGCACAGAGCTACTACAAAGCCATTGGCTTTGCCGATTTTGCCATCATGACTGATGGGCCGAATCCGATTGCGATCTTTCAGAACAAGGACCACGTCAAAGGGGTGGCGGGGCATCTGTACGAGGGCAAGCCCGCCGCCCGCGGCACGGGGCCGACGGTTCACCTGGCTGCGCCGGATGCATTGAGCACTGTCGCCACCCGGGTCACCGAGGCAGGCGGCACGGTTCTGTCCGCCCCTGTGACCATCCCGGCCGGGCAGTTCATCTATACAGAAGATCCCGATGGCAACTCGGTTGCTTTCTTCAGGGCGGCCTGATGCGTCGCGCTGACCGTCTGTTCGAGATCATCCAGCATCTCAGGGGCGGTCGGCGCACCACGGCACGTGCGCTGGCCGAAGCGCTGGAGGTGAGCCAGCGCACGATTTATCGCGACATCGCAGATCTGATGGCCACCGGCGTGCCCATCGCCGGCGAAGCCGGGTTCGGTTATGTGCTGGAGGATGGCTATGACATCCCGCCGCTGATGTTTTCGCGCGAAGAAGTTGCGGCGCTGGTGGCAGGGGCGCGTTTGCTGCGCGCATGGGGCGGGGCGGGCATGGCGCGTGCGGCCCAGGAGGCGCTGATCAAGATCGAAGAAGTCCTGCCGCCGGATGTGCGGGCCCAGGCCCGCGCGGTGGAGGTGCATTCTTTTTCGATGGGGATGACCGATGCCTTGCGCGCGCAGTTGGATCAGGCCGAAGCCGCCGTAGATCAAAGCCACCGTTTGCGGCTGAGCTACACTGACAAGCAGGGGCAGGTTTCGGATCGGGTGATCCGCCCGCTGGGGCTATGGTTCTGGGGCAAGGTCTGGACCGTGGTTGGCTGGTGTGAGTTGCGCGAGAATTTCCGGGTGTTCCGGGTTGATCGGATTGCGGCGATGATCACGCTGGAGGACAGCTTCAAGCCGGAGCGGGGCAAAAGCCTGCGTGATTTTTACGACTATATGGAGCATACAGAGGGCCACCGCATGCCGGGGACATAGGCCGCCGCCCCTCTGGTGCCCTCTGATCCGGGCGGTTGAATACCCTTCACACAAGAAATTCTTAACCGATCCCGCAAAATTCCCAAGTAGCGCAAAGAGGGGATATTGTTGCCTATCGGAAACTTGTGCTCTAACTCGGCTCTAATGGGATCAGGAGAGTAACATGAGCGACCGTATCGAGATTGAAGGGCTGAACGTAGCGGCCACATTGGCACAGTTCATCGACACTCAGGCCTTGCCGGGCACCGGCGTATCGCGTGAGGCGTTTTGGTCTGGCTTTGCGGCTTTGGTCCGCGATCTCAGCCCCAAGAACCGCGCGCTGCTGGAAAAGCGCTCGGCGATCCAGGGGCAATTGGATACCTGGCACATGGAGCGGCGGGACCAGCCGCATGATGCGGCCGCCTATAAGGCTTATCTGGAAGAAATCGGATATCTGCTGCCCGAAGGGCCGGATTTTTCGATTGAGACCGGCAATGTCGACCCGGAAATCGCCTTGATCGCGGGACCGCAGCTGGTGGTGCCAATCATGAACGCCCGGTTTGCGCTGAACGCGGCCAATGCCCGTTGGGGCAGCTTGTATGATGCGTTGTATGGTACCGATGCGCTGGGTGATCGTCCCGCAGGCGGCGGTTATGATACAGAACGCGGTGGGCGGGTGATCGCCTGGGCCAAGGCGTTTTTGGACAAGACCCTGCCGCTTGACGGGGCCAGCTGGGCAGATGTGACCGGGTTGACGCAAGAGGGCGCACAGATCCTGTGTACGACGGCAGCCGGCAAGATTGCGCTGGCCGATCCTGGTCAGTTCAAGGGGGGGACATCGGATCTGTCCGAGGTGGTCTTTTGCAACAATGACCTGCATGTGATCCTCCAGATCGACGCCACCCATTCGATTGGGCAGACCGATCCGATGCATCTGGCGGATGTGGTTCTGGAAAGCGCGATGTCCACGATCATGGATTGCGAGGATTCTGTCGCCGCTGTTGATGCCGAGGATAAGGTTTTGGCCTATACCAACTGGTTGGGTCTGATGCGTGGCGATCTGGAAGAGAGCTTTGAAAAAGGTGGCTCTACCGTGACCCGTCGGATGAACCCGGATCGCGCCTATGAGGGGGCGGATGGGACACCGCTGACGCTCAAGGGGCGTTCTTTGATGCTGGTGCGCAATGTCGGCCACCTGATGACCAATCCCGCGATCCTGGATCAGGACGGTGCCGAAATCGGCGAAGGCCTGATGGATGCGATGGTCACCACGCTGATTGCGATGCATGATCTGGGCAAGTCGGGCGGCGATCGCAACTCGGCGCATGGCAGTGTCTATGTGGTAAAGCCCAAGATGCACGGGCCCGAAGAGGTCGCCTTTGCGGACGAGATCTTTACCCGGGTCGAGACGATTCTGGGTCTGCCGCAGAACACGGTCAAACTGGGCATTATGGACGAGGAACGGCGCACGTCGGTGAACCTCAAGGCCTGTATCCGCGCCGCCAAATCCCGGGTTGCCTTTATCAATACGGGCTTTCTGGACCGGACCGGTGATGAAATCCACACCTCGATGGAAGCGGGGGCGATGCTGCCGAAGGGAGAGATCAAGGGCACGCCCTGGATTGCCTCTTATGAAGACCGCAATGTCGATATCGGTTTGGCCTGTGGGCTGAAGGGACGTGCACAGATCGGCAAGGGCATGTGGGCGGCGCCCGACATGATGGCGGATATGTTGGATCAAAAGATCGGCCATCCGCAATCCGGGGCCAGCTGTGCCTGGGTGCCATCACCCACGGCGGCGACGTTGCACGCCACGCATTATCACAGTGTGAACGTATCGGCACGCCAGGATGAAATCGCGGCGCAGGGCGCACGCGGCACCTTGGACGATCTGCTGTCGATCCCGCTGGCTGGCGGGCGCAACTTTGAAGCTGGCGAGATTGCACGCGAGATTGAAAACAACGCGCAAGGCATCCTGGGATATGTTGTGCGTTGGGTGGATCAGGGAATCGGCTGCTCCAAAGTGCCGGACATCAACAATGTTGGACTGATGGAAGATCGGGCAACCTGCCGCATTAGTGCGCAGCATCTGGCAAATTGGTTGCATCATGGCGTGGTCGAGCCAGACCAGGTCATGGCCGCCATGCGCAAGATGGCTGGTGTCGTCGATGGGCAAAACAGTGGCGATCCTTTGTATCGTCCCATGGGCCCGGGCTTTGACGGGGTCGCGTTTCAGGCCGCCTGTGATCTGGTGTTCAAGGGCCGTATCCAGCCGTCTGGCTATACAGAACCGGTTCTGCACGCCCGCCGACTGGAGCTGAAGGCCAGCAACGCCGCGTAATGCGGCTAGCCCGTCAGCCTGGCGGGCCGCAGGTTAACGGTTTGGCCACAGTCTGGCGTCTAGAGTGTTTTTGGACGCCCTCGACGCCAGGACCTTGAATAGAGCAGCCCTGCGTCATTGATCAGCCGCGCGGCGATCAACGGGTTCTGTGCAATGCTCAACATCGCATTGCGCGAACCCAACGGTTGCCGGGGCGCATGGCTGTTCGTATGTTCGGGGCGTTCTGTAGAAAAGGATTTTCCATGGCTCGCGCCGTCATTGGCATTCTTGGCAATTCGCATCTGATCAATGAAACCTACGAGGTTTACGCAACCGGTGTGATGAACACCGAGGCCGTGTCTGACGTTGCGGGGTGTCTGCCACTGCTGATCCCTTCCGATCCCCGGTTTGTGTCTGTGGCCGAACTGACAGAGATTTGTGACGGCTTTGTGCTGACCGGCGGGCGTCCGAATGTGCATCCCGAAGAATACGGCGAGGATGAAACCGAGGCGCATGGAACCTTTGACCGGGCGCGGGATGCGGTCGCGTTGGAACTGGTGCGGGCTTGTGTCGAACGCGGACAGCCGATTTTGGGGATTTGCCGCGGCTTTCAAGAGGTGAACGTGGCGCTGGGCGGATCGCTCTATCCGGAAATCCGCGACCTGCCGGGGCGGGACAATCACAGGATGCCGCCGGATGGAACGCTGGAAGAGAAGTTTGCGCTGCGCCACAAGGTGACACTGTCCGAAAACGGGCCATTTCATCGGGTGTTTGGCGCGACCGAGATTATGACCAACACATTGCACGGGCAGGGGATCAAGGAACCGGGATCGCGCGTGATTGTGGACGGCCATGCCCCCGATGGCACCCCCGAGGCGATTTATGTCGATGGCGCCCCCGGTTTTGCGCTGTCGGTACAGTGGCATCCCGAATTCAAGGCGGCTGAGGATACGCCCTCGCGCAGATTGTTTTCGGCCTTTGGGGATGCGGCCCGCGCCTGGGCGGAGGGGCGCCGTGCGCCCTATGCCGTATCGGCAGAGTAATCAGGCTACCATCAACGCCGCTTCATGCGCGCGGATGCAGGGGCGGGCTGTGCTGTTGAAGGCGCCTGTTCCGCTGCGCAATTCGGGAAACTCCTGAAACAGGGCGGCGCGGTCTGCGGCGGTGAGGCATTCAAAGGCCTCGTCACCTGGAAAAAAGCTCTCTGTCGGAAGGCCATTGGCGTAGATCACCTCGTGCTGGGACATCATCAGGTGCATGTAATGTACGCTGTCGGTTGCGTGCTGATGGGCAAGCCCGCATTTGATCAGGTGTTTGGCAGGGGTGAACACCTCGCGGCTGCCAAAGAGCAATTGCGCGCGGGCGCCTTCCAGAACGATACGGTGCTGCGGGCTGACCAGGAGCGGCCCGTGGGCGTCTCCAAACATCGACGGATCCAACGTAACCGGTGCCAGATGACCCAATGCGGATACGGTCCGACCACCGACCCAACGGATCGGCTGTGGGCCGCTGTCCTTGGTCAGGATCAGATCGCCGGGGCGCAGGGTTTCAATGGCCCGGTCCCCGTAAGGCGTGCGGATCATGGTGCCCGGGGTGAAGCAGATGATGTTTTCGATGTTGGAAAACGTCACCAGCGATCCGTCGAGCATTTCGACCGTGCCCGCCAGCTCTCCGGTTGTGTTGGTGGTCAGGTTGAGCGTGGAGCGATCGATCAGCCCGTTGAAATCCAAGGTGTCGCCAATGGTTTCGTCATCTTCTCCGCCGACCAGCGTGATCCCGGCCGAGCCGCTTTCGGCCAGATCGACCAGACGAAACACATCGTCTCCGGCCCCGCCCGTAACGGTGTCGCCCTCCGAGACATCGAAGCTATCGGCCCCATCACCGCCCTCGGCAACGTCCGCGCCGGTCCCGCCGCGCAGGTAGTCGTCACCGGTGCCGCCCTGCATCGTGTCGCTGCCCGCACCACCGCGCAGCGCGTCGTCGCCATCGCCGCCGATCAGTTGGTCAGCGCCACCGCCACCATAGAGCGAATCGTTGCCGCCTTCGGCCGGGATAGTGTCGAAATAGACATCACTGACCCAGATCGCCTGCGTGCCGCCCAGATCGTTTTCATATATGATTTCAATACTCTGGACCGGACCCGCGATCTCAACCAGAACCGAGCCTGTGGCATCCCCTGGTCCGTCGGACAAATCCCCTGCGGTCACGGTGTTTCCCGAAACGCTGTCTTCGCCTGACACGGTGCTGGTGGGGGTCAGAACCACAGTGACGGGGTCGCCATTTGCATCGAAGGCATTGACCGTTACCACATCGCGGTGATTGCCCGAGGCCCAGTCGACATCGTTGATCCGAAAGGTGACATTTTCGACCTCATCGGTCATGTCGCTTTGGTCGTTGGTGTCAAATTCTATCGTTGTGGTGCTGGTTGCCCCATCGCCATTGCCGAACAAATACAGGCTGGAATGGTCGCTTTGGGGGTCTCCGCTGGGCGTGTAGATTTGATCGCTGGTTTCGACCTGGTAGTCCGGGTTGTTGTTGCCGTCGTTGTTAAACGAGACCGAGACATTCATCTGGCCGGTGTTCTGGGTAAAGCCTGCGCTCAGGTCCGCGCCATCGGTGCCTTCGGCGAACCAGCGCAGGGCTTCGGTGCTGCTGGTCTGCCCATCGCCGTGAATAACATCTGCGCCGCCGCCGCCACGCAACTCGTCACTGCCGGCACCACCAAAGACCGTGTCATCGCCTGCGCCGGATCGGATCGTGTCGTCCCCTGCGTAGCCATAGACCAGATCTGCGTTGTCAGCGGTATCGTTGATCCCGTCTCCATCCGCGTCGACATAGCTGTTGTTCATTGTGTCGGACGCGGCGGTGCCGTCGACAGTGTTGAAATTCGAGTAACTGGGGAAGCTGGGGGTCTGGGCCGATGTCAGCGTGGCGACGGTGCCCAGGTCGGGGACGAAATAGACATTGCCATCCGTCGCCAGGTGATAGTCGCCTGTTTCCAGTTCGTTATAGAAATTGACCCCAGAGTCTGTCCCGGTCCAGGCCCATTCGCCGGCCCCGAGGTTCGAGTCGGTCGTAAAGAATACGGCGCTGCCGGTGATGGAGTCGTAGGCTGACAGGGTTTCGTCCGACCCAAGGGACACCAGATAACCAAACGGCATACTCGTAACTCTCGTTGTGGGGTGTCGGCTCACAGAACCGGCCACGCATTCTTGATTGTTTCCATTGCTAGAACGGTGCAGTGGCGCGAATGCGGAGAGATTGAGGCGTGGGCACGCTCTAATTGAGGCCAGTTTGCCTCATTCGCACGATCAACTTGCCGGTCGGAAACTCCGGGCAAACACAAATGGGCCACCCGAATTCAATCGGGTGGCCCGGGGTCTTTCCATGTATTCCAAGGGCCTGGATGTATCCGGGGCCTATGGGATGTCGCTGTCAGACCAGCAGATCAAAGGTTTTGGACAGAGGCAATTCGCGTGCCCGGATACCCGTCAGGTCAAACAAGGCATTGGCCAATGCCGGCATGGAGGGCGGTGTGCCGGGTTCGCCTGCGCCGCCCATATGCGCGTTTGTTTCCAGAACGGCGACTTCGACCTGGGGGGCCGTATGCATACGGATCGCATCGTAGTCCGGGAAATTCCACTGCTCGACTTCGCCATCGGCAAAGGTGATTTCGCCAAAACAGGCGGCGGAAAGGCCGTACATAAGGCCGCCAAACATTTGCGCCTTTACGATGGAGGGATCCAGCGCCACGCCCATATCGGCGGCGATCCAGGCCTTGTCGATGCGGATGGTTCCGTCTTCGTCCACCACCTGGATGACCTGCGCCACGGGCGTGCCAAAACTATAGGTAAAGGCGACACCGCGTCCGACGCCATCGGGAGTTTGTCCGGTCCAGCCGGACATCTCTTTGACCTTTTGCAGGCAGCCTGCGCTGGGCGCATGTTCAGGGCGCATGAGGTCCAGGCGGAACTCCATCGGATCGGCGCCCGCGGCATGGGCCATTTCGTCAACGAAGCTTTCGTGCAGGAACCCGTTGACGCTGGCTCCGACGGAACGCCAGAAGCCGAGCGGCATCTGCAGATCGGTGAGGTGGCCTGCGATCTTGTAGTTCGGGATCGCATAGGGTTGGTCATAGGCGCCTTCGACATGCACTTTGTCCGGGCCCGAAAGATCCATCCCGACCAGGCGTTTCATGGCGTTCCTGCTGACCGACGGCCCGGCGATGGCACCGCTGAGGGCCATGGCCTTGCCATTCTTCACCGCGCCGTTGAAACGGCCAATACAGGCCGGGCGATAGAAATCGTGGCGCATGTCTTCTTCACGTGACCAGGTCAGTTGCACAGGTGTGCCCGGCAGTTCCTTTGCGACCAGGGCGGCATAGACGGCAAAGTCGGATTCGACCCGCCGGCCAAATCCACCGCCCAGAAACGTTGTGGTCAGAGACACCTGCTCGGCCTCCAGTCCGACCGCTTCGGCGACGCGCGATTGCACCACCGTGGGCGCCTGGTTGCCACAGGTCAGGTCCAGCGCGTCGCCCGTGTAAAGCGCGGTCGCGTTCATCGGCTCCATCGCGGCATGGGCCAGGAACGGAACGCGGTATTCTGCATTAAGTGTTGTGGCGCCATCGATGGCCGCGTCAGCGTCGCCGTCATCGCGCATGGTTGAATTGGGTTTGTCGTCCAAGGACGCCTCGATTGCTGACCAGATCTGATCCTGTTCGGGAGGGAAGGGCGCGGCCCCCCACTCGATATCCACCGCCTCTGCGGCCTGGATTGCAATCCAGGTGTTGTTGGCGACCACGGCAATGCCGCGGCCCAGGTCGATCACCTTTTCGACGCCTTGCATTTCCAGGGCTGGGGTGGGATCAAAGCGGGTCATTGCGCCGCCGAGTTTCGGGTTGATGCGCAAAGAGGCGAATTTCAGGCCGTCAACGCGCACATCTATGCCAAATTCGGCTGTGCCGGTGGATTTGGGGACTTGATCCAGCCGTGGCATGGACTGGCCGATATAACGCCAGGTCGATGGGTCTCGCAGGTCGGCCTGGACCGGGTCGATCTGGCCTGCCGCCTCGGCCAGGGTGGCATAGGGCAGGCGGGTGCCATCCGCCGCGATCACGGCGCCGCTTTCGGTGCGCAGGGTGCTGGCATCAACACCCAACTGCTGGGCTGCGGCCAGTTTCAGGGTTTCGCGGGCGCTGGCACCGGCTTCGCGCAGGCGGTTGATGCCGTCTTTCATAGCGGTGGAGCCACCGGTGAGCTGCAGGCCAAAGAGTTTGCCGATCTTGTCGAACTGATCCGCCAACCCATGTTGGAAGCCGCTCATGGCGTATTCCTTGAAGGGCAGGGCCGATCCCATCATGGCGCCGTTGTAATAGGCCGCCGCCGGGGGGCCGTGCAGAACACGGACGTCTTTCCAGTCCAGATCCAGTTCTTCGGCAGCCAGGGCGGCCAGGGTGGTCTGCGTGCCCTGACCCATTTCAGCCCTTGGGGTGATGATGGTCACGCCGTCCTGATCAATGAAGATGAACGGATTCAGCGCCGCTTCGCCCTGACCGGGGCTCAGGGGGTTCTTGACCGGCTGATTGAGCTTGTAAACGCCAAAGGCGACACCCCCGACGATGGCGGCCGAGGCAACCAGGAAAGTCCGACGTGCAATTTTTCCGATACTGGCCATGGTCTTAAACCTCGCTCAATTTGGCGGCTGCGGTGTGGATCGCAGCCCGGATACGCGGGTAGGTGCCGCATCGGCACAGGTTGCCCGACATGGCTTCGTCTATGTCACTGTCCGAGGGGGTCGGGTTCTCGGCAAGCAGGGCAGCGGCCTGCATGATCTGGCCGGACTGGCAATAGCCGCATTGGGCGACCTGATTGTCGACCCAGGCCTGCTGAATCACTGCCATGGCATCCGGTTCGCCGATCCCCTCGATGGTGGTGACGTCATCCCAGACGTCGCTTAGGGCGACCTGGCAGCTGCGCACAGCTTCGCCGCCGATGTGTACGGTACAGGCCCCGCAAGAGGCGACGCCACAGCCGAATTTGGTGCCGGTCATTCCCAGTTCGTCCCGCAGCACCCACAGCAAAGGCACTTCGTCCGGCAGATCGATCTGGTGAACGGAACCGTTAATCTTGAGTTGGGTCGCCATAGAACTCTCCTGACACAGATAGTGTTGACTACGTTTTGACATAATTAGCATAAATTGTCAGTACGTCAATTGACAATTTTTCGGATTTCTGTCAGCGATCGTCCCATGAAAGATCAGAACACGCCCGACGCCCGACAGCTTGCTATTTTGAACTCCGCCCGGACGGCGTTTTCGACCTACGGATTTCGCAAGACTTCAATGGATGACATTGCGCGCGGCGCGGGCATTTCAAGGCCGGCTTTGTATCTGCACTACAAGAACAAGGATGATATCTTTCAGTCACTCTCGACCGAGTTTTACGTGGAATCGGTTGCCAAATTCGAAGCGGCTTTGACGCGTTCCGGGCCCGTGTCCGAGGTTTTGGAGCATGCCTTTTGGGCCAAGCTGGGAAATGTGGTTGACCTGATCGTCGGGTCCCCGCACGGGCAGGAATTGTTGGATATCAAACATACCAGCGCAGCCGAAGTGGTGGCCGAGGGCGAGGCGCGGTTGGCCGATATCCTTAGCAACTGGTTAGAGCGGCAGGCCGAACTGGGGCTGATCACGCTGCCGGCCCCCGGAACCGAAGTGGCGCAGATCTGTCTGGCCGCGCTCAAAACGCTGATGATCTCTGCGCCGACAACCCAGGATTTCGCAACCGGGATGCGGACCTTGTGCAAATTGCTGGGCGATGGGCTGACCCATCGCTGAGCTGTCTGGGTACGTTTATCGGCCCTGTAATTTTGTTCGCTCTGTTTTCCTCTATGCGCTAGCCTCTGATTGATCCCGCCTTGGATGGGGGGTGCAGAAGGGAGAGCTTATGCGACAGGACCGGTACGGAAACCCGATTTCAACAGGATCTGATGCGGCACGGGATGCCTATGTGCGCGGTGTCGATCTGCTGTTGGGGGGCGACGCGGGGGTTGAGGCCGCTCTGGAGGCTGCAATCGCTGCGGATGAGGGCTTTGCCATGGCGCATCTGGCCCTGGCGCGGGCCAAGCAGGGCCTGGGCAAAGGCGGCGAGATTGCCGCGCCCTTGCAACGGGCGCAAGCGCTGGCCGGCTCTGTGCAGGCGCAAGAAGCGTCAGCCATTGAAGCGCTTGGGTTGTTGCTGGAAGGCAAGGGCGCGCTGGCCTATCCCCGGATCCGCGCCCATGCCGAACAATTTCCGCGTGACGTTCTGGTGGCGCAAACCTGCATGGGGGTTTTCGGCCTGATCGGGTTTAGTGGCCAACCCGGGCGAGAGGCCGAGCAGCTGGCCTATACCACGACGCTGGCGCCGCATTACGGAGACGATTGGTGGTTCCTGTCGATGCATGCTTTTGCGCAGCTCGAAGTCGGACAGTTGGAGCGCGCCCGTGTGAATATCGACCGCGCGCTGGAGATGAGCACCTCTCCGGCGCATACCGTGCATGTAAAGGCGCATCTGCTGTACGAATGCGGCGAAACCGCAGAAGGCCTGGACCTGTTGGCCGGATATCAGGGGGGGCTGGACCGTACGGCGCAGATGCATTGTCACTTGTCCTGGCATCTGGGCCTTTGGGCGCTCGAGACGGGTGATCTGGACACCATGTGGGCGATGCTGGACCGGCATGTCAAACCGGGACAGTCCGATAGCCCGCCACTCAACATCATGACGGATAGCGCCGCCCTGCTGGCGCGGGCCGAATTGCGCGGCATAGAGGTGCCGGCGGCCTATTGGCAACAGGTCAGTGCCTATGCCTCCGAGCGGTTTGGACAACCCGGCGTGGCCTTTGCGGATGTGCATGCGGCTCTGGCCCATGCAATGGCAGGCCAGACCGACCCTTTGGAACGCATCCTGAGCCAGGCCAAAGGCCCTGCGGCCCCGGTTGTTCAGGCATTGGCCGGAGGATTTGCGGCCTATGTCAGCGGCGCGTTTGGCGAGGCGGTGCAGCATTTCAGTGGCGTGATGGCTCAGCATGAGCGTATTGGCGGCAGCCGGGCGCAACGGGACTTGATTGAAATGGCCCTGTCGGCGGCGTTGTTGCGGTCCGGACAAGGGGACGAGGCGCGACGCGTGCTTGCGATGCGGCGTCCTGTCACGACAGGCCCGCAATCGGTGGCCGGGTTGCAGTAAATCGGGACGCGGAACCGTGTGAACCTGTCGGTTTCTGAATGTCATACGCCTGCATTGCCGCTTAGTGTCAGCAGAGAATTTGCGGAATGGGCGGGATGGAAGTTGCTCGGGTCTGATGAGATCGGTTCATTGACAGGATTTGGATGTTTCGCCGCTCGGCAGGTGATGGTCGGTTCGGAACAAGGCCAAGGCGCGACCTCTGCGGGATCAGGGGGACGCGTTTTGTGACGGTGCCTGCGCTAAAGGTCTATGGGCGTGCGACGTCTTCGAATGTGCAGGCTCTGCTCTGGGGCATGCATGAATTGGGCCTGGCCTATGACCGTGTGGATTGCGGCGAAGTCTTTGGTGGCCTGGACAGTGACTCGTTTCGGCGCATGAACCCACATGGGCGTATTCCCGTGCTGGAACTGGAAGATGGTCGCGCCCTGTTTGAGACGGGCGCAATCCTGCGGTATCTGGCCGGCATCGCGGGCCAAGGCGCGTTCTGGCCGGAGGATCCCGTGGCCCGCGCCCAGGTGGATATGTGGGCCGAATGGGCCAAGTATCAGGTGGCGGGCGCCTTTACCGGGCCGGTTTTCTGGCGGACGGTACGCACCCATGCACAAGCGCGCGACCCTGTGGCAATCGCCCGGGCAACAGAGACGTTCGAGGCCGCCCTGGAAACCGGTTTGGCGCAGGTCCACGAAGGTGGCTTTCTGTGTGGCGCAGAGCTGAGTTTGGCGGACATCCAGTTTGGCCATGTGCTGTATCGGTACCAGGATGCCGGATTGGCCCGCCGGGCGCTGCCGGGTCTGGCTGACTATTACGAGAGATTGACCAAGCGACCAGCCTATCAAACGGCTGTCATGGTGTCCTATGACACCTTGCGCGATACGTTTGGTGTCAAAGGCGGGGAATAGATGGAAGCGGATTTTGTAATTGTGGGCGCCGGCAGCGCAGGCTGCGCGATGGCCTATCGGCTGAGCGCGGCGGGGGCTTCGGTTCTGGTGGTTGAACATGGCGGCACGGATGTCGGCCCGTTCATCCAGATGCCCGCAGCGCTGAGCTATCCAATGAACATGGCGCGGTATGACTGGGGATACCAGTCCGAGCCGGAGCCGCATCTGGCCGGGCGCCGATTGGCCTGTCCGAGGGGCAAGGTGATCGGCGGGTCATCCTCGATCAATGGCATGGTGTATGTGCGCGGGCACGCGATGGATTATGACCATTGGGACGAGGCAGGCGCGCGCGGATGGTCCTATGCGGATGTGCTGCCGTATTTTCGCCGGATGGAGCACTGGCACGATGGTGGCCATGGGGGCGACGCGGCCTGGCGTGGCACGGATGGCCCGCTGCATGTCACCCGGGGCAAGCGGCAAAACCCGCTGTTTGAGGCCTTTGTCCAGGCCGGGCAGCAGGCGGGCTATGAGGTCACGGGCGATTACAACGGGGAAAAGCAGGAAGGCTTTGGCCCGATGGAACAGACCGTCTGGAAGGGACGGCGCTGGTCGGCTGCAAATGCCTATTTGCGTCCGGCGCTCAAGCGGGACGGCTGCGATCTAGTCAATGGCCTGGTCGAGCGGGTGCTGATTGAAGAGGGCCGCGCGGTGGGCGTTTTGCTGGCAGGCGGACAAGAAATCCGGGCCCGGCGCGAGGTTGTGCTGGCCGCGTCATCTATAAACTCACCGAAACTGCTGATGTTGTCTGGCATTGGCCCAGCCGCGCATCTGGCCAAACATGGCATTCAGGTGATCGCCGATCGCCCGGGCGTTGGGGCCAATCTTCAGGATCATCTGGAGCTTTACATTCAGATGGCCGCCAGCCAGCCCATCACGCTTTACAAATACTGGAACCTCTTTGGCAAAGCCAGCATCGGGGCACAGTGGTTGTTTACCAAGACAGGGCATGGGGCCTCGAACCAATTCGAAAGCGCTGCGTTCATTCGGTCGCAGGCTGGGGTGGCTTATCCTGACATTCAATACCACTTCCTGCCGATGGCCGTGCGCTATGACGGGCAGGCGGCGGCGGAGGGGCATGGTTTTCAGGCGCACGTGGGGCCAATGCGCTCGCCCTCGCGGGGGGCGGTGACCTTGCGATCTGCGGATCCCGCCGAAGCGCCGGTGATCCGGTTCAACTATATGTCCAGCGAAAAGGACTGGCAGGATTTCCGCACCTGCATTCGCCTCACCCGCGAGATTTTTGCACAAGACGCCTTCAAGCCATTTGTCAAACACGAGATCCAGCCGGGCGCGCAGGTGCAGTCCGATGAAGCGTTGAATGCGTTCATCGCGGAACATGCCGAAAGCGCTTATCATCCCTGCGGGACCTGCCGCATGGGGCGACGGGACGACCCAAATGCGGTGGTCGACCCAGAGGGCCGTGTGATTGGTGTAGAGGCGTTGCGGGTGGCGGATAGTTCGATTTTCCCTCAGATCACCAATGGCAACCTGAATGCCCCCTCGATCATGGTGGGCGAAAAGATCTCGGATCATCTGTTGGGCCTGGATCCATTGCCACGGGCCAACGACCGCCCTTGGGTGCATCCAGAATGGCAAACCGCACAGCGATAACGTCAGCGCCGTGGCAGGTCGCCCGACATTGGTTTTCTGCGACTTTGTCGCTGTGTCGTGCTATGATAGTGCGTGTCTGATTTGATCGGTCAGTCACAGTGTCCTGGTCCCAGATTCTGGGGTGGAGCGGACCTGTCGCCTGACGAGTGAAGGGAAAGTATGACAAACTCTGACACCGACCTGGCGCTGGACACGCGCAGCGGTCTGCCCGAGGACCTGCGCATCCTGGCGCGCCGCTATCCGCCCGAGCTGTGGCGAGGTCATGCCAATTTTGATCAGATGACCGCCTTCTGGTTGGACCGGCATGCAATGTTCCGGGATCTGAGTGGAAAGCTGGTCACCTTGTGCCAGACCCAGCTGGACACCCCGCGCGATCGGTTCTTGCCGGACATGTCACGCTATGCCTCGTTCTTTTTGGAGCAGCTGCATTCCCATCACACGATTGAGGATCAGCACTACTTCCCTCAGCTGGTCTCGCTGGACGGACGGATCGCGCATGGTTTTGATCTGTTGGATGCCGATCATCACGCGTTGGATGCCTGTATGAACGGGCTGGTTGACGCGGCCAATACAACCATCCGCGCCCAGGCGACGTCCGTTACGGTCGATGCGATGTTGCAGGCCCAGGAGAGGCTTCAAGCGTTCCTGGACCGTCATCTGGCGGATGAGGAAGAAATCGTTATCCCTCTTATCCTGGAATACGGTCCGACCATGCGCTGAGGGGGCAGGGGCGGGATCCTAGCGCACCTCATAGGGCAGCACGCCGCGTTCATGGGTGTTGATCTTCAGCCGTCGTTCCAACGGCGGAACAGAGCGTTGATGGCAGGATGAGCGCTCACAGATCCGGCAGGAAATGCCGATTGGTTCGAACGCATTCGCATTGGCGATGTCCAGCCCGTCGGCATAGACCAGCGCACTGGCATGGCGCACTTCGCACCCCAATGCGATGGCAAAACGTTGCACCGGAGCCTGAAACGAGCCGCCCTGTTTGGACACGTCACGCGCCAGGCTGATATAGCGCACGCCATCGGGCGTTTCCGCCAGTTGGCGCAGGAACCGGCCCGGGGTTTCAAAGGCCTGATGCACATTCCACAAAGGGCAGGCGCCTCCGAACCGGGCGAATTGCAACCTTGTTGCAGAGTGGCGTTTGGTGATCGTCCCGGCCTGATCCACCCGGACAAAGAAAAACGGCACGCCCTTTGCGCCGGGGCGTTGCAGGGTGGACAGGCGGTGCGCCACTTGTTCGATAGAGGCCCCAAACCGGCGGCCCAGCATCTCCAGGTCGTGGCGGCACTCGCCAGCGGCTGCCAGAAACGGGCCATAGGGCATCATCGTTGCCCCGGCGAAATAATTGGCCAGGCCAATCTTGGCGATGGTGCGGGCCTCGTCCGTGTGAAAGCGGGCAAAATCCAGCGTCGCTTCGAGCAGGTTGTCTTGCCGCAGCAAAGCCAGCTGCAAAAGCATCTGAAACAAACGGGTTTCCGGTGCGGCGCGGGCCGAGAGTGTCAATGTCCCGTTCTCGGCATCATAGTGTCGCAACGGGGCCACATCGCGCAGTTCGACCCGTACACCGGCGCTGCGCAGGCCGGACAGTGCGATGGATTCAGTGCTGCCTTCGCCCATGCTCAGTTTTTCGGCGGCGCGGTCCACGGCGTCGATGTAGTTATCGCAGTAGTGGAAAAAATCGCGCACCTCTTCCCAGGGGCTGGCCCGGGTCAGGCTGTCGGCGCGGCCCAATGCTTCGTCCAGCGAGGCCAACCGTTCATGGGTCTGGCGGTACATGCTGTGCAATTCCAGAAAGGCCCGTGCAAATGCGGGCGCGTTGGAGGCGGTCAGCCGAAGATCAGCCTGAGGCGGGATCATGTCGGCAAAGATCGGGTCCGCCAGCGCCTCGTGCATATCCGAGACCAGCCGTTCGCTATCGCCGGTGGAGAGTTCGGTTACGTCCATTCCAAACTCTTGCGCCAGGGCCAGCACCACGGTGGTGCTGACAGGGCGGTTGTTGTTCTCCATCTGGTTCAGATAGGGCAGGGACACGCCCAGTTTGGCCGCAAAATCCTTTTGCGTCAGTTCCAGACGCGTTCGCATTTCCCGCAGTTTGGCGCCAGCGTATAGTTTTTTGGTGGCCATTGGGTCCCTTAGCAAGAGCTGTGACTATCTTGCTAACTTTGCAAAGCCGGTTGCGCAAGCCGCGCGTTCAGATCTGGCGCAGGCCGTCACGGACCACCTGATGCCATTTCAGGATCTCCCAGGATTGGCGTAGCCCGGTAGAAAACAAAGGATCCGCCCGTACCAGCGCTTCGGCCTGTTCGGCGTTTTCCGCCTCGATCAGCCACAAACCTCCGGCGCCTGCCTGCGTGCTGGCGGTATCGGTTTTGAACAAGGGGCCCGCGCCCAGGATCATGGGGCCCTGTGCCTCGAGGAAATCCAGATGCGCGGGCAGGTTCAGCTGGCGTTTGTCTTCCATTCCTGGAACGTCCTGAAATCGAATGATAAATCTCATTTTTGGTCCTTTCTTTGGGGTGTGTTCAGGTTAGGCCTGCGCAAAAATGCGCAAAAGACTGGATTTTTGCGCTTCTGCTATGCAGATTTGCCACCATGGACTGGGATGATCTCCGCATTTTGTTGGCACTCGAACGGGGCGGGTCGCGCTTGCAGGCCGCGCGCCTGTTGCGGGTCGACAAGTCTACTGTTTCACGCCGTATAGAGGCGTTGGAGCGGGCACTGGGCGTGCCGTTGAGCGAACGGACCGGAGAGGGGCGTATCGCGTTGACCGCAGCCGGGCGGCAGGTCGCGGCGCAGGCCGAAGCGATGGAAGACCGGGCCGAACAGATCCAGAGAGTGGCCCGCGCCTCTCAAGGTGGCATACAGGGCCGCGTGCGCCTGACGGCCGTGCCGCTGGTCGCCAATCGATTGCTGTTGCCGCAGGTGCCGGCGTTTCTGCGCTCTCACCCTGAAATTGGCCTGGATCTGATTGTTGAGGCCCGGGATCTCAGCCTCACCCACCGGGATGCGGATGTTGCCCTGCGCCTGGCCCGCCCGCGCGATGGGGGGCAGGATGTGATCTCCCGCCGGATCGGACGTTTGACCTATGCGGCCTACGCCGCACTGGAAGTGCCTGATCCGCTGCCGTGGCTTGGATACGACCGCGCCCGCCAGTTTTTGTCGCATGCGGCGGCCATTTCGACAGCGGCAGATCAGATCGGAGCGGATCAGGCGGCTTTGGCGGTCAATGATGCGGAAACCCTGTTTCAGGCGGTCTTGGCCGGGTTGGGCATGTCCCTGTTCCCGCGTGTGGTCGGCGATCTCCATCCGGGTTTGCGCCGGGTTGAGGTCGGGTTCGAACCGCCGGTCCGCGACGTCTGGCTTTTGGTGCACCGCGATCTGCGCGACTTGCGGCGCATCCAGGCCGTGACCGAGTGGCTGGATCCGCTGTTTCGCTGAGCTATTGCCGTGCCAATTGCCGCTCGCGCAGGATGACGAATGCCATACAGACCATTCCCAGCGCCGATGTGGTCAGCATCAGCCACAACAGTGGAAAGGCGCCGGATTCCGCTGAAAGCATGTGACCAGCCAATACGCTGAGCGCGGCACCGCCCGCCAACATGATGGACCCGCCCAGGCCCGAGGCCGTGCCCGCCATATGTGGGCGCACGGACATCATGCCCGCCGTCGCATTGGGCAGGGTCATGCCGTTGCCCAGGCCAACGAAAATCATAAAGCCAAAGAACGTGTATTCGGTGCCCCGCCCGATCAGGAACAGGCTCAGGGATATGGCCACCCCGACACAAGCCACCAGGCAGCCGATGATGATCATCCGGTTTGTGCCCAGTCGCTGCGAGAGCAGGCCGCTCAACCCGTTGCCGATCGCATAGCCAATGGCAGGCGCACCCAGGAAAAAGCCCAGCCGCGCTGAATCCATGCCGAACACTTCGGTTCCAACCAGCGGGCCACCGCCGAGGTAGGCAAAAAACGCGCCTGAAACCAGGGCCGCAGTCAGCGAATACCCCCAGAAACGCGGGCTTTTGAGCAGTTCTGGATATTGTCCGAACTGCGCCGCCAGGCTGAGTCCGCTGCTGCTTTTGGTTTCACGGAAATCCAACCATGTGATCAGCCAGACCAGACCACCCGCCGCAAACAGCAGCCAGAAATTCGCCTTCCAGCCAAACGCCTGGTCCAGCGCGCCACCCACCATGGGGGCCGCCATCGGCACAATTGCCATCGCCATGGTGACATAGCCGATCATGCTGGCCGCTTTTTCTGTATCAAACAGATCGCGCACCGCAGCGCGCCCCAGCACCATCCCAACGGCAATCACCGCCTGCGCCATACGGAAAAACAGGAACACGCCCACCGTCGGTGCCATGATACAGCCCAGCGTGGCGATCATGAACAAGACAAGACCCCACAAAAGGACCGGCCGCCGCCCCATCTGATCCGAGATCGGCCCAATCAGCACTTGCAAGACCGCACTGGCCCCCAGATACACCCCGACCGACAATTGAAGAACGCTGTAATCCGCCTCGAAATAGGCGGCCATGCCAGGCAGGCTGGGCAGGAATACATTCATTCCCAAGGTTGAGACTGCGGTGAGCAGGATCAAGGTCAGGATATGCGGCGGACTTGTTCGGTCCAGAAAACGAGATGCAGTATTGGCCATGCCAAATCCCTATCCGTGCAATTCTAGATTGTCCATTGGCTGGACCCATGCACATCAGGATGTTGGCGCGCACAGGTCTATGCGCGCTGATGCAGAGAGCAGCCATGGTCGGCTGAGTTTGCTGATTTGCACTATTGCATCAATTGGTTTGCATCTATTTGCAAATATACCGAAATCTGCTTTGGTCCGCTCCAATCACACTATAAGGTCCCGCTCAGCCTAAGAAGGGGACATTTGCGATGAAGGACATTCTGGCCGAGCTGGAAGAGCGCCGCGCCGAGGCGCGTCTGGGCGGAGGAGAGCGGCGGATCGATGCTCAGCACGGACGTGGCAAGCTGACGGCCCGCGAGCGGATTGATGTGTTGCTCGACGAAGGCAGCTTTGAAGAGTTCGATATGTTCGTCACCCATCGCTGTGTCGATTTCGGCATGGAAAACCAGCAGATGGCCGGGGATGGCGTGGTCACGGGCTGGGGCACGATCAACGGTCGTATGGTCTATGTCTTTAGCCAGGATTTTACCGTCTTTGGTGGCTCTTTGTCGGAAACCCACGCTCAGAAGATCTGCAAGATCATGGATATGGCGATGCAGAATGGCGCCCCAGTCATCGGAATCAACGATTCGGGCGGCGCGCGCATTCAAGAGGGTGTGGCGTCGCTTGCCGGCTATGCCGAAGTCTTTCAGCGCAATGTTCTGGCCAGCGGCGTGGTTCCGCAAATCTCGCTGGTGATGGGCCCATGCGCCGGCGGTGCGGTGTATTCACCGGCCATGACCGACTTTATCTTTATGGTCAAAGACAGCTCTTACATGTTCGTCACCGGCCCGGATGTGGTGAAAACCGTCACCAATGAAGTCGTCACAGCAGAAGAACTGGGCGGCGCGGGAACCCATACCAAAAAGTCTTCGGTCGCAGATGGAGCCTATGAAAACGACATGGTGGCCCTGGCCGAAACCCGCCGCCTCGTCGATTTCCTTCCGCTGTCCAACCGGGAAAAACCGCCCCATCGGCCCAGTTTTGATGATCCGGCGCGGATGGAGATGTCGCTGGACACTTTGGTGCCGGAAAACGCCAATACCCCATACGACATGAAAGAGCTGATCACCAAGATTGCCGATGAAGGTGATTTTTTCGAAATTCAGGCGGATTTCGCCAAGAATATCATTATCGGCTATATTCGGATGGATGGGCAGACCGTTGGTGTCGTTGCAAACCAACCAATGGTTCTGGCTGGCTGTCTGGACATTGACAGCTCGCGCAAGGCTGCCCGTTTTGTTCGCTTTTGCGATGCCTTTGAGATCCCGATTTTGACGCTGGTCGATGTCCCGGGCTTTTTGCCGGGCACCAGCCAGGAATATGGCGGAGTGATCAAACATGGCGCAAAATTGCTGTTTGCCTATGGCGAAGCGACAGTGCCAAAGGTGACGGTGATCACGCGCAAGGCCTATGGTGGGGCGTATGACGTCATGGCCTCCAAACACCTGCGTGGCGATTTCAACTACGCCTGGCCAACAGCCGAGATTGCGGTGATGGGCGCCAAGGGTGCGGTCGAAATCATTCATCGTGCCGATCTGGCCGATGCGGATAAGATCGCAGCGCATACAGCCGAGTATGAGGCGCGGTTTGCCAATCCGTTTGTTGCCGCCGAGCGTGGTTTTGTGGACGAGGTGATCCGCCCCCACAACACACGCAACCGTGTTGCGCGCGCCTTTGCCTCGTTGCGGGGCAAGAAGCTGCAAAACCCCTGGAAGAAGCACGACAATATTCCGCTTTGACATGGGCGCACCTGCCAGTCTGTGACCAGACACCCCGCCAGCGAAACTGGCGGGACAGGGCACCGGCAAAAGCGGTCTGAGACAGGTTGCAAGACTTCACGGCGCGAAGGGACCAGAGCGAGGCTTTGATATGACGGATCCGACCTTTCACATGATCACCAACGGCCCCCGCCCGGTGGCACCGTTTTCACACGCGGTGGAGACCGACGGTTGGGTCATCCTGACGGGGCAGATGCCAACAGATCCGGCAGCGCCCGATGCGCCCCTGCCGCAAGGTGTGGCCGCCCAGACCCGGCGTGTCATGGACAACCTGGAGATCGTTTTGAAGGGCGTCGGTTTGGATTTGTCGCATGTCGTGCAGTGTCGCTGTTATCTGACCGAGTTCGAACGAGATTATGACGTGTTCAACGACACGTATCAGAGCTACTTTCCATCTGACCGGCGCCCGGCCCGCACGACGGTGGGCGTCACCGCGCTGGCGGTTGGCGCGCTGGTTGAAATAGATTGCCTAGCGCGGAGACCGGCATGAGCGATACGGGGCCTGATATCCTTGTTTTCCCTCCGCTTGCAGCGGCGGGAGCGGCTGTGGCCGCCGTGGTGCTGGAATGGATCATACCCCTGCATCTGTTGCCCAACGGGCGCTTGGCCCTGATCCTGCCCGGGATCGCAGTGTTTGTGATCGCCGTCCTGCTGCCCGTGACGGGCGCGCGTGCGTTCAAGTCGGCGGGCACCAATGTGGATCCGCGCAAACCCGCGCTGCAATTGGTACGCACAGGCCCTTTTCGATTTACCCGCAACCCCATGTATCTGGGCATGGTTCTGGTCCAATTGGCTCTGGCCCTGACCTTTGCGATAGATTGGGCGCTGATCGGAACCGTTGCGCTGTGGGCCGTGCTGCATTTCGGCGTTGTCCTGCGCGAAGAGGCCTATCTGACCGCAATATTCGGTGAACCCTACAGCCAGTATCTAAGGGAAACCCGGCGATGGCTGTGACCCGCTGGCATACACTGCGCGAGGGTGACACGCTGACCCTGGCACGGCATTTGCCGGCGCGGTTTGACCTGTCGGTTGAAACTCACCTGCCTCGGGTCAGGCCGCTGCGTTTGGCCCATCAGGTCCGGCAGGACATGTGGCGTGCGCTGCAAACACTAAGAGGATTTTCGCCTGTGGTTCGGATATGCACCCTAGAGGAGCGGGTGCATATCCAGGCGGGGGGCCGCGTCTTGGGCGCTGTGCCCCCATCCGCCAAGGCCCGGTTGGCTGCTGTACTCGAGGACAGCTCCAACCGGGCACGTTGGATACGACATGCAAGGGAGGACGTGACATGAGCGCAGTTTGGAAAAATCAGGCTTTCTCAATCGCCCATGCGGATGACGGCAAGTTCGAAGGCGCCGGGCTGCGCGCTTTCTTTGAATACCGGGATCTGGGCATAGAGGGCGCAACCAAGGGCCGATTTGGCGCCCATGTGATCCGCGCCGTGCCAGGCATGGAGAGCCCGGCGACCTGGCATTCGCATGATCTGGATTTCCAGATGGTCTATGTCACCAAGGGATGGGTTGTCTTTGAATACGAAGGTCAGGGCGAGCAGATGCTGCGCGAAGGATCCTGTGTCTTGCAGCCCCCCGGTATCATTCACCGCGAAGTTCGCCATTCGGACGATCTGGAGCTGATCGAAATCATATCGCCCGCTGCCTTCGACACGGCGGAGGAGGCGGCTCCGTGATCCAGACGGTCAGACATTTTGCACTGATTTCGAGTTTGGCAGGTCTGCTCACAGGACTGCCCGCCGGAACCACGCGCGCGGGCGAGCAGATCAAGGTGCCCTCGGGCATTGATGTTTCTCTGCACGAAATTCTGGCCGATGATCTTATGGGTGAACTCTGGTTGCGCTTTCGCTATGTCGCGCCGCGGATCGGCAAGAACGTGGGCAAGGTGACATTCGATATTGCCGTGATCGACATTGACTGGCTCTGCCAGAACGAGGCGGTTCCATATGTTCAGGCCAAGGCGTTGGAGCCGGCCCGCGTCGTTGTGTCGATGTCCGATCGTGAGATGGAATTCGGAACACCCGACCCTGAGGCCACACAGTTTTTTGGTGCATATCGGTTGCAGGATGACCGCTGCATTTGGGAGGAATATTGATGCAACCACAACATGTTGAGGGCGGCTTCTCAAGTAATGTATCGGTTGAGGCTTTGGAGTCACACGACCCTATGATGCCCGCCTGTGGATATCATTCTGCCGCATTTTTTGTTACCCTGACAGCAGGCTGCATCAACGCAGTCCAAACCTCGAGGTGGGGGCAGGCAGGCTCAAAAGGGTCTGCGTGTTATAAAAGAGCAGTCAGGAGACACCGATGTTCAAGAGCATCAAGCTTTTTATCCTCCTTGGGTTGTCCATTTTCGTGGCGGCCTGTGCAGGATCCTATGAGGAAGAATTTGTCGTGGTTGAGCCCGAGCCGATCTCGGTCGAACCGGCCTTCACCGGCAAATATAAATAAGCAAGGGGCCGGGTGGGTGGCTGAACCCGCACTGGCCTCGTTGACCTTCGGCCCGGGAGGCGCGGTATGTTAAAACACCGTGGCTTTCCGGGTCGCCTTCCCAGCACCGATTTTCAATTTACTATTCGCCGCCCCAATCCGCGCGGTGTGACCGCATTGGTCGCCCGCGAACGGTTTGCGGACCGCCGCCCGGCCGACAGGCGTGCGGATGCCGGGTTCATGCAGGCGCTTTGGGCCTATTTTGGCGAAGAACCGTTCGAACGTGGCAATCTGGATGCGGGCCGTTTGTCCTGGCTGTTTGGCCGCGAAGTGGTTCCGGCCGAAGACCCGTTTGACCCGGAAAGCTATGACGCAATGTTGCGGATCGATGTCCGCGCGGCACGGGCAGCTTTCCCCGAGGCGTTTGACGGGGATGAATCGGCATGATTCCGCATAACGCTTGCAAAAATAGGCGCCATTCGGCCCATACCGAGCCTTTGCGCGCAGGCCGCTTTGTTGGCGTATCTTTCCTGTGCCAACCTGTTCAGGAACCGGATGGCGCATCTGCGTTGTGCGGTGACATCAACCTATTCCGTACCCCTATCCTGAACGGGCAGTTTCGCGAGCGTGTCTCCGAACTGCCCGCATTTTTTTACGAGGCAGGCCCTGGGCCGCAATCCTCGGCGCAGGACGGGCAATCAGCCACGGGCTGCCTCCTGACCACACAAATTTCAGCAAGACATGGCGCGCAGGTTTGGCTGCGTGACGCGTCTTTGCCTGCAACCCATCCAAATCCGAAGGACCTCAGATGTTCGACAAAATCCTGATCGCAAACCGTGGCGAAATCGCCTGCCGTGTTATCAAGACCGCCCGCAAGATGGGGATCAAAACGGTTGCGATCTATTCTGACGCGGATCGTCAGGCGTTGCATGTCGAAATGGCGGACGAAGCCATTCACATCGGCCCGCCTCCGGCCAATCAATCCTATATCGTCATCGACAAGGTGATGGAGGCGATCAAGGCCAGCGGCGCGCAGGCGGTGCATCCCGGCTATGGTTTTCTCAGCGAGAACGCCAAATTCGCCGAAGCGCTTGAGGCCGCCGGGGTTGCCTTTGTCGGCCCGCCCAAAGGCGCCATCGAGTCGATGGGCGACAAGATCACGTCCAAGAAAATCGCGCAGGAGGCCGGGGTCAGCACCGTGCCCGGCTACATGGGCCTGATCGAAGATGCCGAAGAAGCGGTCAAGATCTCTAACCAGATCGGTTATCCGGTGATGATCAAGGCCAGCGCCGGTGGTGGTGGGAAAGGCATGCGCATCGCATGGACCGACGAAGAGGCGCGCGAAGGCTTTCAATCTTCGAAGAATGAAGCGGCCAGTTCCTTTGGGGATGACCGCATCTTTATCGAGAAATTTGTAACCCAACCGCGCCATATCGAAATCCAGGTGCTGTGTGATGCCCATGGCAACGGCATCTATCTGGGCGAGCGGGAATGCTCGATCCAGCGGCGCAACCAAAAGGTGGTCGAAGAGGCGCCCAGCCCCTTCCTGGACGAGGAAACCCGCAAGGCGATGGGCGAACAGGCGGTCTCTTTGGCCAAGGCCGTGGGATACGCCAGCGCCGGGACCGTGGAATTCATCGTCGATGGCGACAAGAAGTTTTACTTCCTCGAAATGAACACCCGGTTGCAGGTGGAACATCCGGTTACCGAATTGATTACCGGTGTGGATTTGGTCGAACAGATGATCCGCGTGGCCAATGGCGAACCGCTGAGCATAACGCAAGACGATGTGACGCTGACCGGTTGGGCCATCGAAAACCGGCTTTATGCCGAAGATCCCTATCGAAACTTCCTGCCCTCCATCGGTCGTTTGTCGCGTTATCGCCCACCGGCTGAGATTGCCGCTGGTCCGTTGCTGGACAATGGCAAATGGCAGGGCGAGGCCCCGGCAGGCGAAACTGCCGTGCGCAATGACACCGGTGTTTTCGAGGGCGGTGAGATCTCGATGTACTATGATCCGATGATTGCCAAACTCTGCACCTGGGCCCCGACCCGTGCCGGTGCGATCGAGGCAATGCGCCAGGCGCTTGACCGGTTCGAAGTCGAAGGCATTGGTCACAATCTGCCATTTGTCGCCGCCGTGATGGACCACCCCAAGTTTGTTTCAGGGGATATGACCACGGCCTTCATCGCCGAAGAATTCCCCGATGGGTTTGAAGGTGTCACACCGCCACCAGCGGCTCTGGACGATCTGGCGGTTTTGGCTGCGGCTTTGCAGCTGCGCGTCAACCTGCGGGAACAGGCGGTCGGTGGTCAGTTGTTCGCCAATGCACGCCCCAAGACCCGCCAGGATTATCAGATCGAATTCGGAAAACTGGACAGTCACCGCGCGCTTTCAGTGTCTTTGGTCAGCGAAACAGAGGCCGGATGTGTGGTCTCGGTCGCCGCGCAAAGCGGGCAGGTGGCGCAATATGAATGCGAATGGGCACCCGGCAACACAATCGCCCGCCTGACCGGCGACGGGCTGGACCTGTCGGCCAAGGTCGAGCGGCGCGCCGAAGGGTTCCGTTTGCGCTATCGTGGCGCGGATCTGGACGTCAAGGTGCGCACTCCGCGTCAGGCCGAGCTTGCGGCTTTGATGCCCGAGAAACTGCCCCCTGATACCTCCAGGCTGCTGCTCTGTCCGATGCCGGGGCTGATCGTCAAGGTCGAAGTCGAAGAAGGGCAGGAAGTGCAGGAAGGCCAGGCGCTTTGCTCGGTCGAAGCGATGAAGATGGAAAACATCCTGCGCGCCGAACGCAAGGCCGTTGTGACCAAGATCCTTGCCGGGCCGGGTGACAGCCTGGCGGTGGACGATGTGATCATGGAATTCGAATAGGGCGGCGATGCGGGGCAACCAACGGATCGGCACGGCCCATGTCTTGGCCGATGTGTCGCGGCGCACCAGCACCGCGCGGTTGCCCCTGCCTGCCAGCGCTGCGCTTGCGACCTCGGATAGCTGCTGCCATTCCATGAAAGCCACGCGCAAACATCCCACGCGCCCAGGTATGAGAGGCAGCTCTTTCGTGACCGCAATGCCCGCGGTTCAAATGCCGCGGCGTTCCTCGACCTCTCGTTGCCGGGTTGTCAGCTTGTCAATAGACCGGGTGAGTTCCCGCACGCTTTGCGGCCCCGGTCGGCGCATCAGCACCTTGCCATCCTTGCCGATCAGGACAACCTGGAACCCGCGCGGGCGCAATTTCTGGCGCACCGGGCTTTTCAAAGCTGGATCTGTATCTGTCAGCACCAGCACATCGCGCTCTGCGAGCACATCTATTTCGGCGCGAATCCGCTCCATCTGTGCGGTGAATCGAGGATCTGCGGCTGTATCGGCAAAGATGACAATCGGGCGAAAATGCCAAAGAAAATCGTTCAGCTCATATTCATCAGCCGTCGAAATCAGGCCGGATTGCACCTTGGCGCTGTCCTCCTCGGCCAGCGTGGCCGATGGAAGAAACACCAAGAGAGTGAGAAAAATCAGTCGGTTCATCAGATCTCCTAACACAATAAATATAGCGCTCGTTGACTCGATTACGACAGCGCTTTCGCCCAGAGGCCCGGAAAATTTTAACGTTAATCGCTTCGTGAGACCTATCTCCCCATGATCCAGCCCATCTCTCTCTTGCTGCGCCTAGGTGCGGCCTCTGGGCAAAGGCTCCGACACGCGATGAACGTGATCTTGCATATTGGTGCACACCGCTGTGCGACAACCAGTTTTCAACACTATCTGCGCCACAACGCGGCGCGCCTTGAAGAACGCGGTATTGGGTTTTGGGGGCCACGGCGCACCCGCAATGGACTGTTTTCGGGGGTTTTGCCGGGGACGGTGGCCGTTGGCGGTGGCGATCCGGCGCGCCGCGCTGCGGGGCGCATCCGGCTGGCCTGCGCCCGCAGCCAGTTGCGTGGGAACAATACGCTGATTGTCAGTGATGAAAACATCCTGGGTTCCCTGCGTGAAAACCTCAGCCGTGGTACTTTGTACCCCAATGCCGGGGATCGGGTGGCGCGTTATGTAGCGGCATTTGGCGGCGCGATCAGTGACATCGTGATCAACATCCGCGCACAAGATCACTATTGGTCCTCGGCTCTGGGCCAGGCCGCGACGCGGGGCATCAACCCGCCGTCGCCACGTCGTTTGCGCGCCCTGCCAGCGGATCAGCGCAACTGGCGCGATGTGATCCACGATGTCGCCCGTGCCGCAGACCGTGCCCGAGTGCAGGTTTTCCCGTTCGACGCCTTTTCCGGCCAACCCGAGGCCCAGCTGGCGCTGATGACTGGCATCGCTCCTCCGATGACCGAGGCCCGCGCCTGGCTCAACCGCTCACCCGCGCGGCACGAATTGTCCGAATACCTCGGCGGTGCCGCTCTGCGCCCGACGGCCGGGCGCTGGATGCCGTTCACTCCGGGCGAGGTTGGCACGCTGCGCGAGGCCTACTCTGACGACATTATGTGGCTCACCGCCGGTGCGGATGGGCACGCCACCTTGATGAAAAACCAGACCCCGCTGAGGACCGGACAAACCGGACCCGGCACAGACAGAACAAGAGGAAGACCAGATGACCGACAAGACCGAAGAGTGGCGCAAACTCGCTGAAACGGAACTGCGCAGCCGCCCGCTGGATGATCTGACCTGGAAAACCCTCGAAGGGATCGAGGTTCAGCCGCTCTATACCCAGGCTGACCTGGACGGGCTGGATCACCTGGGCACCATCCCTGGCGAGGCCCCGTTCACACGCGGGGTCAAGGCGACGATGTATGCGGGTCGCCCCTGGACCATCCGGCAATATGCAGGATTCTCGACAGCCGAGGAATCCAATGCCTTCTATCGGCGCGGCCTTGCGGCCGGGCAACAGGGTGTCTCGGTCGCTTTCGACCTGGCCACCCATCGCGGCTATGACAGTGATCATCCCCGGGTCGAGGGCGATGTCGGAAAAGCCGGGGTTGCCATCGACAGCGTTGAGGACATGAAAATTCTGTTTGATGGCATCCCGTTGGACAAGGTTTCTGTGTCGATGACGATGAATGGCGCCGTGATTCCGGTTTTGGCCAGCTTTATCGTCACCGGAGAAGAGCAGGGCCATGACAAATCAGTTCTGGCCGGGACCATTCAGAATGACATTCTGAAAGAATTCATGGTCCGCAACACATATATCTATCCCCCCGAACACTCGATGCGGTTGGTCGCGGACATCATCGAATACACCGCAAATGAGATGCCAAAGTTCAACTCGATCTCCATCTCGGGCTATCACATGCAAGAGGCGGGGGCCGATCTGGTACAAGAGCTGGCCTTTACGCTGGCGGACGGGCGCGAATACGTCCGCGCGGCGATCGAACGCGGCATGGATGTGGATAAATTCGCGGGCCGGCTCAGCTTCTTCTTCTGCATCGGCATGAACTTCTTCATGGAGGCCGCAAAATTGCGTGCGGCGCGCCTGTTGTGGCACCGGGTGATGAGCGAGTTTGAGCCCAAAAACCCCAAGTCTTCGATGCTGCGGACCCATTGCCAGACCTCTGGTGTCAGCCTGCAAGAGCAGGACCCCTACAACAACGTCGTGCGCACCGCTTACGAGGCGATGGCGGCCGTCCTGGGGGGCACGCAATCCTTGCACACCAACGCTCTGGACGAGGCGATTGCGCTGCCCACCGATTTCTCGGCCCGCATCGCACGCAACACACAGCTGATCCTGCAAGAGGAAACCGGGGTCACCAATGTGGTCGATCCGCTGGCTGGCTCTTACTATGTGGAGAAACTTACGGCGGATCTGGCGGATGCGGCCTGGGCGATCATGGAAGAGGTCGAAGAGCTTGGCGGTATGACCAAGGCGGTTGCCTCGGGCATGCCCAAACTGCGGATCGAGGAAAGTGCCGCCACCCGTCAGGCAATGATTGACCGGGGCGAAGAGGTGATTGTCGGGGTCAATAAATACCGGCTCGAAAAAGAGGATGATATCGACATCCTCGAAGTGGATAACGCCAAGGTCCGCACCGGACAGATCGCGCGGTTGCAACAGATCCGCGCAGACCGCGACGAGGCGGCCTGTCAGGCTGCGCTGGCCGAAATGTCCCGCCGCGCGGCAGAGGGGGGCAACCTGCTCGAAGCCGCTGTCGAGGCCGCGCGGGCACGGGCAACAGTTGGAGAAATCAGCTTGGCAATGGAAAAGGAATTCGGCCGCCATCGCGCCGAGGTAAAAACCCTCGCGGGTGTCTATGGGGCCGCCTACGAAGGCGATGAGGGTTTTGCCGCCATCCAGAAATCGGTTGAGGAATTTGCCGCAGACGAAGGCCGCCGGCCACGTATGTTGGTGGTCAAGATGGGGCAGGACGGTCATGACCGCGGGGCCAAGGTGATTGCGACGGCCTTTGCCGATATCGGCTTTGACGTTGACGTGGGCCCCTTGTTCCAAACCCCGGCCGAAGCGGCGCAGGATGCGGTCGACAATGATGTGCATGTGATCGGGATTTCATCCCAGGCCGCCGGGCACAAGACTTTGGCACCGCAACTGGTGCAGGCTCTCAAAGCGGCTGAGGCCGAAGATATCATCGTGATCTGCGGCGGCGTCATCCCACAGCAGGACTATCAGTTCCTCTATGACAATGGGGTCAAAGCGATCTTTGGGCCGGGCACCAACATACCCGCAGCGGCGCAGGATATCCTGCAACTGGTGCGCAAGGCGCGTTCGGCTTGAGCAGGATGCTCAATCTTGTTGGTGTGGCTTTGGGGCTGCTCTGGTCCATTGCGGTGGTCTGGCTGCCGCAAAGTCTGGACCTGCCCTTTATCCCGGCGCCTGTGGCGGTGCCGGGGGCCATGATCGCGCCGGGTCTGGTGTTGATCGGGATGATTGCGGCTGTGGCATTGCGCCGGTTTCTGACAGAGCCAGAGCCACTCTCTGCGCGGGCGGAGGTGGATCAGAGCGTCTTGACAGAAACACTCGCGCATTTGGTTTTGGCGTTGGTGGTCTGGCCCTTTGTTGCCAATTCTTTGGGCGGCGCGATGGTGCTGGCCATGGGGTTCAGCTTTGCTTTGGCGCGGCTGGTGTCCTGGGCGGGGGCCTATCTGTGGGCGCCACTGCGCTGGCTGGGGTTCTCGGCCACGTTTTTCCCGACGGTGGTCGCGGCCATCTGGTCGGTGGCGGCCTGGTCAGGCTAGGGGGGCTTTTGTGAAAGACGGGGTGGCACGCTGATTTCGGGCTTGACGACGTCGCCGGTTTGGATGTCCTTTGCCGACATGATGATCCTTGACCACCTGGCGGTATCCGGCGCCACACTCGACGCGGCCACTGACGCGATTGAATCCGCATTGGGCGTGCGGCTTCAGCCTGGGGGGCAACACCCGGTCTTTGGCACGCATAACCAGCTTTTGGGGCTGGAGGATGGGCTCTACCTCGAGGCTATCGCCATTGATCCTGCGGCACCGGCGCCAGACCGTCCACGCTGGTTCGACCTGGATCGCAGAACCGGGCCCGCGCGCCTGACCAACTGGATCTGCCGGAGCGAAGACCTGACCACGCTTTTGCCTGATCTGCGGCCAGAGGTTGGCCGGCCCATTGCCCTGACCCGTGGCGCTTTGGCCTGGGATATGGTGGTGCCTGACGATGGGGTGCTGCCGTTTGACAATATGCACCCGGCGCTGATCCAATGGCGCTGCGCGGATCATCCGGCGCAGATGTTGGCACCCTCGGGGTGCCGGCTGCACCGCCTGACTGTGGCCCATCCGCAGGCTGCAACCTTGCAATCGCTTCTGAAGGCTTTTCTGAAGGATGACCGGGTGGCCTTTGAAACGGCGGATGCGCCGGGGCTCTGTGCCACATTCGACACGCCACATGGACAGCGAACGCTGGAGTGAGCAGGCACCGGGTCGCGCCTTGCCCGGTCAAAGCGGGGCGTTTTGACAAACGGGCCATTGTCGGCCAGTGAAAAAAAATTGAAAAAATGGCTGACCCAGATGCAAAAACACCCGCAACTGAATCCTGACTCTGCAGTGCAGAAACGTTAGACTGCCCGCATGTCACTCTGGACTCGCATAACCGAAGCGCTCGCGGCTTTGACCAGCGGCGAAGGCCTTGCCGCCGTTTTTGACCGCCTGCGTACCCCGCCCGAACGCAGCGTGGGGTTTGCCATTGCCGTCATCGCTTTGGGGGCGAAGATGGCCAAGGCCGACGGGCTGGTCACACGCGATGAGGTCATGGCCTTTCGCGAGGTGTTTCATATCGCTCCCGGCGACGAAGCGGGCGCAGCCCGGGTCTTTGACATGGCCCGAACAGATGTTGCGGGCTATCAGGATTACGCCAAAAGCATTCATCGCATGTTCGCGGATGACCCGGAAACGCTGGGTGACCTGATGGACGGGTTGTTTCACATCGCCATCGCGGATGGGGTCTATCATCCGGGCGAAGATGATTTTCTGGAAACCGTGGCCGAAATCTTTGGCATGTCAGAGATGGCGTTTCGGGCCTTGCGCGCGCGGTTTGTGCCGGATGCGGTGCCCGATCCTTATTCAGTGCTGGGGGTCACGCCGGATACCCCGCTGGACGAGGTTCGCAAGGCCTGGCGCCACCTGGTGCGTCAGACTCACCCGGACACGATGATGGCGCGCGGAGTGCCCAAAGAGGCAATCCGTCTGGCCGAACGTCGCATGATCGATATCAACCGGGCCTGGGAAGAGATCAACGCAATGAAGTGAGGGCGCGCAATGCGGCTGGCGACCTATAATGTGGAGTGGTTCTCAAACCTGTTTGATGACCAGGATCAGCTGCAGCGGGACCAAAACTGGTCAGGTCGGCGCGACGTAACGCGCCAGGCACAGGCCGATGCGTTGGGGCATGTGTTCGGGCGATTGGATTGTGACGCGGTCATGATCGTTGAAGCCCCCGACAGCAGCTCCAAACGCAGCACCATAACGGCGTTGACGCATTTTGCGCGGGCATATGACCTGCGCACGCGGGCGGTTGCCACCGGTTTTCTGAATGACACCCAGCAGGAAATCGCCTTGCTCTATGACCCGGACCGTATGCAGGTCTGGCATGATCCCCATGAAACTGCGCAAGCCCCGCGTTTTGACGATGTATTGCGGATTGATCTGGATGTTGATGCGACCGAGGACATGGTCCGCTTTTCCAAACCACCGCTGGAGCTGCGGATCCAGACTTCAGATGGAACAGAACTGCGTTTGATCGGCGCGCATCTGAAATCCAAGGCGCCGCATGGCGCCCAAACGCGCGATCAGGTCATGCGCCGTTCGATCGCCAACCGTCGCAAACAATTGGCCCAGGCCATCTGGCTGCGCCGCCGCATTCAGTCCCACCTGGATGAAACGCATTCCCTGATCGTGCTGGGCGATCTGAACGACGGCCCGGGGCTGGACGAATATGAGCACCTGTTCGGGCGCTCTTCGGTCGAGATTGTGCTGGGCGACGAAATGTTTGACCCGCACGCGCGCCAGGCACTGCAACGCAGATTGCCAGCCATGCATACCACCGCGCGGTTCTTGTTGTATCCGCAGCAGACCTATCTTCAGGCTCTGCTGGACTATGTGATGATATCGCCCGACCTGATGTCCCGTCGCCCGGCCTGGCGCATCTGGCATCCGTTCAACGACGCGGAATGCTGGACCGATATCGCGTTGCGAGACGCCTTGCTGACGGCGTCAGATCATTTCCCGGTGACACTGGATCTGGAGCTCTGACAGCGGTTGCCCGGCGGGCGGTCTATTTGCGAAAACTGTCCAGCGAGACGACCTCGGCCTCGCCCTGCGGCTCGGATTTGGCCGGCGTTTCTGACCCCGCGGCGGTTTCCTGTGCGGTCGTTTCAATCAGATCGGATACCGGCATATGTTCAATGCCCACGATATCCTCTTCTTCGTCCTCGGCGGATTCAAAGCGCAGGCCAAACTCGACCGACGGATCGACAAAGGTCTTGATCGCATCAAACGGCACGTACAGAGGTTCGGGCCGATTGCCGAAGTTCAAAGTCACCGCAAACCCGTCTTCGGTGACGGTCAGATTGTCGAACCAATGTTGCAGCACAACGGTCATTTCACCGGGATAACGATCCCCTAGCCAATCGGCCAGTTCCGCATCCGGATGGTGCGTGTCAAAGGTGATAAAGAAATGATGCGCACCCGGCAGCCCGCGCTCTGCCACATCGGTCAAAACAGACCGAATCAAAGAGCGCATCGCATTGTGCATCAGATTGCCATAATCGATGTCCTGAGGCATTCATTCTTCCCTTGTCACACGCCTCTTAGCATAAGGGATTCGATCAGAAACGAAAGACCGGGCGCACAATTTCAGGCGCATCGCACAAGGCAACGCTCATTCGAGAGTCGCCAGCGATGCATGCAAGGGCACCGGGCATTTGCGGGGACAGGTCGAAATGGCACATTTGCCAGGCATGGGGTTGCGGATGTTCGGCGCCGATCCGGGTCAGCCGCGCTTTGTCCTGCGCCGCCAAAGTGACGTCAAAACTGGCCAGATCCATATATAACCCTGTGCCAAGCGCCTTGATCACGGCCTCTTTGCGGGTCCAGCAGCGGAAAAACCCATCCCGCCATTCCTGCCCCGACAAAGCGGCGAGGTCTGACAGTTCGGCCTTGGAAAAGGTGATGTCAGCGACCCGGGGTTCGATCGGACGGTGCGCTTCTATATCCAGACCCAGGGGCAGGGCGGTTTCATCGTGATCCGGCGCGACGGCCAGGGCTGCGTATCCGCCGGAATGGCTCAGGTTGAAAGCGGGGCCATCCGCCAGCACAGGTTTGGCCCGCCCGGTTGTCCCAAACCGCAGGGCAGATGGTGCAAGACCCGCGTAGTCAGCCAGAATTTCGCGCATCCTGACATGCGCGGCGATGAACCGTTCCCTGTCGATCTGGCGCACGAAACGGGCAGCGCGGGCCTGTTCTCCACTGTCCAGCACATCGGCCCCGACGGGCGCAGACCCCGTGGGTGACTCCAGCGACCAGATCCAGACGTCTATTTTTGGCACTGCTTTTGTCACGCCGCCGCGCATCTTCTGCGCCCCATATCCCTGCCTCAGGCCAAGGCGCGCCGGATCTGAGAGCGTCCGGACACCTGCGGCACCCCGGTGCCATTTGACGCGCGCAGCAGGCGCGTTTGCAATACTTCGGCGATCCGCGCAGTTCCGTTTTTCAACAGCGCATCCTCATGCCAGCCTTCCAAGGGGTAAACCGGCACATCCGCAGGCAAATAGTCGATCCACCCGAACCGTTCCGTCTGGGCGCGCAATGTCTGGCTGGCGGTTGAAAACAGCACGGCCTCGGAATCATAGGGCAAGTCTTCTTCCTTCGACATCAGGACGCGCAGGTGGCCGTTGATTTCCCATTCCTGGGTCTCCCCCTCGGTTGGCGGGCTCAGGCGTCCTGAACGGATCAGCATGGATTTGCCCCAGCTGCTCTTGGACTTGAATTCTTCCCAGCTTAGCCGCCCCTGCAGGAACTGCGCGCCGTAGTTCGAAAACCGACGGCTCTTGGCGCTGAGCCGTTTGAACAGGCGTTTGGCCTTGCCTGCTTCTGGCAAACGGCGGGGGCGCCAGCTGTCAATCATTGCCAATGTTTCCACCGGATGCCCGCTCTGTGCCAAATTCTGCGCGATGCGATAGGCCAATATACCGTCTATACATTGCCCCAGTAAGGCCACCGGCCTGTCCGCCGCAACCGCGCGTATCTGGCTGGTCGCCAATTGGATCAGCCGGTCCAGGCAGTCCGGAGTCCGGGCGCGCAGCAACTCGGGGTCGCTGATGTGCAGATTGGCACAGGCGATCCGGCTGTCCAGGTGGCGCGCCAGGTTTCCATACAGAAAGGGCTGGTTGAGCGAGAGGATGAGTGGAGCGTCAGGCTCTCCTTCCTGCAACCAGATCAGGTTCAATCCGTTGTCGGCTTCAGCGGCGCAGGCCTCTTCCTCTGGATGCATCAGGTCTGACAACCGCAAGGCAAAGGCGCGCAACGACGAATTTTGCAGAAAATCCGCGATACTGGGGCGCACGCCAAATTCGGCGCCAACCTGCGCCAACATCCGCAAGCCGAGCAAGGAATGCCCGCCCAAATCAAAGAAGTCGCCGTCGCAGTCTTCGGGTGCCCGGCCCAGGAGCCCGGACCAGATATTGCCCAGTCGCTGAATCAGCGCGTCCTCAACCTGGGCCGCTTCTGCCTGGGCCGCTGCTGATTGTGGCTCAGCAGCCAAAGAAACGGCCGGTACCAATTCTACCGGCGCCAACTCCATAGGCGACAATTCTGCCAGAGCCAAATCCGTTGGCGCCAGCTCATCATGGATCAATTCGGCCGGCGTCGGGGCTGTCACACGAACAACCGGGCGGCGGGCCGCTTCCTGGCGCTGCGTAAACGGCAGATCCGCAACAATCAGCCCGGGCTGATGAAACACAGCCTCAAAGGTTTCGCGCATCAGCTCCCCGATTGCCTCGATGGTGCGCCGGTCAAACCGGTTCACATCATAGTCGATCATCATCATCCATCCCGCATCACGCCCGGTGACGTTGATCGCAATGTCATGTGTGATCGCAGGGGTTCTGGAGGGGATCGATTCCAGGCGCAGAGATCCATATGTCTGTTCCTGCAGGAACACAGGCTGCAACGAAAACAGCACAGAAACCAATGGCGTGCGGGTCGCATCCCGGGGCAGGTTCAGGTCGCTGACCAGGCGATTGAACGGGTAGTCGCCGTGCGACAGGGCATGGCGCACGGTTTCGGCAGATTGGCGCACAACGCTCTGCAACGAGGTTTCGCCCTGCAATTGCATGCGCAAGACAACCGGATTGATAAAGACACCGATCAAAGGCTCCAGATCTGCCTCACCGCGACCGGCAAAGGTTGTCGCGAATGAAACATCTGATGCCCCGGTCACGCGATGCAAAACAGCCGCCGCCACAGCGCTGCCGATACAAAAGGCGCTGGTGCCGAAATCGCCGGCCGCGGCCTCCATCCGTTCCTGAAAATCCTCGTGCAACGGCACGTCAAGCCGCCCTCCGGGGCGCTGGGCCAGCGGTTCGGTCGGGCGGTCATAGGGCAGGTTGAAATAGGGCATATCCGCCAACTGACGCTGCCAATACGCGCCGCTCTGATCCAGGGCACCATTCGCTTCGCAGGCTTCCTGCCACTGGGCATAATCCCCGTATTGCAATGGCAGCTCCGGCAAATCCGGTTCGCGCCCGGCCAGCAGCGCCGCAGCAATTGTGCCCAGCTCGGCCCCAAGTACCCGGATTGAAAACCCGTCAAAAATAGCATGATGCGCGGCGATCAGAATGCTGGTCTTTTCCGGACGGGACCGGACCAAGGCCACGCGCAAATGCCCGGGCTGGCTCAGATCAAATGGCCGCCCCGAAAGCTCCGAGGCCACGCCAGCGATCCGGCTTTCGTGTTCTTCGGCCGGGATTGTGCGCAAATCAATGGTGCTGAGCCGAAAGGGCGTTTCAGGCACAACTTGCTGAAACAGCTCGCCCTCCCGTTCCACAAACCGGGTGCGCAGAATTTCGTGACGCTCGATGATCCGGCGGAACGCGTCTTCGAGGATCTCCGAAGGGCAGACTCCATACAGATCCCAATGCACTGCAATATTACTGGCCACCGACGTCGGGTCCAACTCGTGCAGGAACCAGAAACGTCGCTGCGAAGCTGTCGCTGGAAACTCTGCAACCGATTGGATGCTTTCATCAGTGTTCTGCATGTGCCTTGGCCTTTCGTCGGGGCGGTTGCGCGCCGTTGCCCAGGACGCTTGGCAATCTGACCGATCCTGTCAATTCGCAGACAGATTCTGCCGCCGACCTTTGCGGCTGACCTTACCAATCGCGGTGTTCCGGTTGGATTGTCCTGATTTGGTGAACAGGCGAAAATCAGCGATGGCGATGCAGGAATCGAGTTTCGCACCACCCTTGCGGGAATTTCAAACAGGTGCGTCGGGCAGGGACACCTTGGGTTTTGCCTGTCACCCGGCGTTGTCGAGGACGGGCGCATTTCGCATGTTGCTGCGCTTTGCACCTGATAAATATGGTGAAAATTTGTCTGAAATATTGTGAATTAGGCCGGGACCATCGCCCTTCTGCCTTGATTGGCGGCCAGGAGAGCCAAGCTAAAGGGTTGCGCGGCAACGTGTTTGAAGCGATCCGACGTGTTTTGCGAACACAGTGTTTCCAAATCGGCAATCGTAAATTCCGGCGGCTTTGTGTCTTTTTCACGGCATCACAAATCAATGGCGCGTGGACTCGCACGTCCGCCATGGGGGATACGATGCTTGATACGAAAAACAGCGCAACACCAAAGAGCCGATCCATCGCCATCGTGGCCACTGCGGATATCACGGGCGCCGAGGGTGGTGTCATCTTTGTCCGTCAGGAACAGCCCGTGCCATTCCTGAAGCGCGCATTCGACAAGGTTTTTGCGGTCGCCTGCCTGGTGTTTCTGTCTCCGGTCATGTTCATGATCGCTCTGGCGATCCGTCTGTCGGGCGAGGGGCCGGTTCTGTTCGCGCATTCCCGTGTCGGGCACGGCGGGCGATCTTTCGACTGCCTCAAATTCAGAACCATGCGTCAGGATAGCGAGGGCGAGTTGGAGAACCTGTTGCGCATTGATCCGATTGCCCGCGAAGAGTGGCTGGAACAGCGTAAACTGGAACGCGACCCAAGGGTCGACCGGCTCGGCTACTTCCTGCGCAGCACCAGCTTGGACGAGCTGCCGCAACTGTTCAACGTTTTGCGCGGCGAAATGTCGATTGTGGGGCCGCGCCCGATCACCCGGCCAGAAATTGAGAAATACGGACAGAATTATTCCGACTATACCACCGTTCGGCCGGGTCTGACGGGGATCTGGCAGGTCAGCGGCCGCAGTGACACCAGCTATGAACGGCGGGTGGCATTGGACGTATCCTATATTCGGAGTTGGTCGATGTTTCAGGACATTCGTATCGTCATGCGCACTTTTAGTGTCGTGCTGCTGGGTCGCGGCGCATATTAGGAAGTCGGGAATGAATTCGCAAACGGACACCAGCCGGCCCAGTGCCGCGGCGTTTCAGGCCATGTCAGACATGGCCAGGAACCCCCAACGGCTGGTCGTTGGTATCCCCACCGTATCGCGGCCGGGGATTTTGACCGAAACGATCCGTGGCATCGCGGAGCAAACCTGTCTGCCCGATCTGGTGTTGATCTGTGTCCCCGATCAACAGGATGCGGGTGAGGTCGAACAGTTGGACCTGCCCTTTGATCTACGGATTCTGATCAGCGCCAAAGGACTGTGCCGCCAGCGCAATCGCATCCTGAATGCCTTGCAACCCAATGATATCCTGCTGTTTCTGGACGATGATTTTCTGATGGCGCCCGACTATCTGGAACAGGTCAGATCCGTGTTCGAGGCCAACCCCGAGGTGGTTCTGGCCACGGGCACGCTGATTGCGGACGGTATTCGCGGGCCGGGTCTGGATCACGCGGCGGGATCGAAACTATTGGCCGAAGGGCTGGCGCAACCCGCGCCCCTGACGCTCACCCCGGCGCATACGGGCTATGGCTGCAATACCGCTGTGCGGATCCGGCCGATTCTGGAAAACGAAGTGTTCTTTGACGAAAGGCTGCCATTGTACAGCTGGCTGGAGGATGTCGATTTCTCCAACCGATTGAAAGAGCACGGGCGGATGGTGCGATCTGCTGCGATGCGCGGTGTTCATCTGGGAACAAAGACAGGGCGCACGCCAGGACTGCGCCTGGGGTATTCACAAATCGCAAATCCAATATACATGCGCCGCAAAGGCACCATCGGGGGCAAGCGCGCGCGCCGGTTGATGATGCGCAACCTGGCGTCCAATCTGCACGGAACGGTTTTTCCGGTGAGCTGGGCGGATTATCGCGGGCGTTTGTTGGGCAATCTGAAGGCCATCGGTGACCTGCTGCTTGGCCGTATTGACCCCGAGCGTATCCTGTCGATGAAATCCTGACCGCTCAGACCCGGGCGCGGTACAGGTCAATCAGCGCTGAGATCCAGCTTTGCGTCGAATTGGCCAGCGCGAGGCGGGCAGCCTGCCCACGCAGGCTCATGTCTTTGAGCGTTGGCTCGGGCATGTCGTGCAGTTTTCTCAGGGCGGCGTCCAGTGATTGGGGGTCAAACACGTTGAAACGCACGCCCAGCTCCAAACGCTCGATTTCGGGGGCCATAAGGGCCGTGTCTGCCACGGCCACAGGCAGACCACTCAGGATCGCTTCGGGCAGGACCAGCGCAAATGGCTCTGGGTGGCGCGATGGCATGACCAGTGCCCGCGCATCGCGCAAATATGTGCCGATTGCGTCGCGGTCCTGCCAGCCGGTTATGCGCATATTGGGGTGCGACCTCTCCAATTCGGGGCGCAGTGCACCATCCCCGACAAAGGTCACCTCTGTGCCGGTGCGGGCGGCGGCCTGTGCCAGATCCAGCGCGCCCTTGTCTTTTTCCAGCCGCCCGACATAGGCCAGACGGGTGTTTGCCTCTGCCTCGATCCGGGTTTGCGTAAATGGCTCAGCCGGGTTGCGCACGATATGAAACAGATCGTCGCGATACCCGGCCCGCGCCAGGCGTGGCTGCATTTCCGGGTGGATCGCAATGATCCCACCCCAGGGCAAATCCTGACGAAAGGCCCGGCGCACGGCGCGCTGACGCATCACCCGCCACCCTTTGTGCAGGCGACTGCGTTTGTCGCAATGGGCCATCAGACAGGCCGCGCTCAGCGGGGTGCGTGTGCAGACCTGGTTGTGCGGGTAATCCATGTAAACACCGTTGGGGCAGGCCAGAAACATATCATGCGCATGGATCAACGTCCGCTGCGCCACGGGGGCCAGCGCATCAAACACCGATGGCGACAGGATCTGCGCCCAGCCGTGCAGATGATAGACCGTTCCGGGGGTATCCGTCCTGGCGATGTAGTCGCGCAGCATATCGCGGGTCGCCGGGTTATAGACGCCGCGCAACCCGGCATGCAGCGGATTGCGTTGCAACAGTCCGGCACTGCCAGCCGCCACAACAGCCGCACCGCCCGCCCCCTCCTTGTGCCCCGCATCACCGCATACATAGGTGACATCCAGGCCGATCTTGCTCAGCTCTCGTGCAGACAACAGGGCCAGCCCCGTTGCGCCTCCTTTGGCCTGACTGAGGTCGTTGATCACAACCACACGGTCCAAACTCATTGAATTGCCCCATTCCCCGTATTTGAACCATACCCTATACCAACAACGCGGCAGGTTTGAGGCGATTGCAATCGCTTCTTTTTAGCGGGCAAGGCAAATAAATGAAAATTGTTCAATTCGGACTGCACTACAGCCCAAATGTCGGCGACGGGATCATTTCCGAAACCCTTGGCAACGCGATCCAGACGCGCCGGGCCGATGCTCAGTTTGAAACCATTGATATTTCCGGGCGCAGCGGGTTCGGCGATGTGGTCGTCGGCAATCGCCTGTTGCTGCTGCGCCTGTTGGGGATGATGCCGCCCGGTTTGCGTGGCCGTCTGGTCGAGGCACGGCTGACCCGAATGCTGAACCGGGTGGCGCCTGACTGGCTGGCGGCGCTGGAGGGCGCGGATCTGGCCGTGATCGGCGGTGGCCAGATCTTTTCGGACGCGGATCTGAATTTCTGCACAAAAATCGCCCATGTCTCGGATTTGCTGCGTCGCACAGGCGTGCCTGCGGTCATCCATGCTGCCGGGGTATCAGGCAATTGGTCGTCTCGGGGCACGCAGCTCTTTGAAACTGTTTTTGACACGGACCTGCGCGGCATCGGGCTGCGCGATGGCCTGTCCATCGAACACTGGAAGGCGCAGACAGCAGCGCGGCCCGCAGCAGGCAGGCAAAAGCCTCGCCCGATGCCCAACCTGGTCCGTGACCCGGGTTTGCTGGCTGCCGCCTGCTATGGGCCCGCGCCCGAACGCAGAGAACAGATCGCTCTATGTATCACCGCGCCCAAACTGCTCAGCTATCATTCTGACACCGCGGTTGTTGGCGCCGGAACCGAGGGGCTGGGATATTTCATCGCGTTGACCTCGGTGCTGGCTGGGCGTGGCCATCGGGTCATGCTGTTTTGCAATGGCGCGGCAGAGGACCGCGCGGCCGTGGGCGACGTCGCCAGTGCGCCCGAGATTCAGGCGCTGATTGCACATGGTCAGGTCGCAGTCGCCTCACCACCGGAAACGCCAACGGAACTGGCCCAGCTGATCCGCCCCTGCCAGGCGGTGATTGCCCATCGCATGCATGCCTGTATCGTGGCCTATTCCTACCAAATCCCCACCGTTGGGTTGGGGTGGGATCGCAAACTGGATAGTTTCTTTGCCTCGATTGACGCCTCGGACTGGTTCGTCGGTCAGGCGCAGGCCACGCCGGAAACTGTCGCCGACCGGGCCGAAGCCGCCATCGCCACCGGAGTGGCGCGTGACACCCATGACCGTGTTACCGCAGAGACCTGGGCCGCAATTGATCAGCTTCTGTCACGGATCTGACGAGCCGGGCTGGCGCAATGTTACCTGCAAACGGGTCACATCGCCCCGAGATGTCTCGCCCGGGTCAACCGTCACCTCCAATGCCCTGCGGCGTCGCAAGGAAAAGGGCAGGGGGCCAATGCGCTGCGGCCCGTCAATATGCCCGGAAAACAGCGTCTTTCCGGCCGCTGTAATGGTCAAAGTCACCCCATCAACGCTGTCAGGCGAAGGCGCAACCTCGACCACGGCCTCGGCTGTCATGCGGGCTTTTGCCTGATAGCGATACATCACGCTCAACGGCCCGCCGCTGGGCGCCGATGGCAGCACCCAGGTCGGCCCCGCCCGCAACAGACCGTCCCAGCTGCTGCCCAAATAGGGGCTCCAGGGCGCGCCATTCTTTTCCTGACCCGGCCGCAGCTCCAACAAGGCGCCATCGTTTTCGGATTTGACCCGCCGCTCAAAAGGATCGTCGTGACCGTCAAAGGCGAATTGATGCACGCTGTCGGCCAGAATGGTTTGCGGGGCCAGGGTCACCAATCCGGCCAGATCCTCTGACGAGGACAGGATCAGCGGCCGATCCATCGACAGAGCCAGGTTGCTTGGGGCGACAAACCCTCCGGTCGGGTCCTGAACGATCACGGCATCGCTCACAGTGATCCGGCGCGGCTCTCCCCACAGGATCAGGTGATTTGCGCCAAACTGACACCCATAAGTGAACGGGTCGGGCGCAAAGCCGGCGATCGGCCCCTTTTGGCGCAACTCATCCAGAATTTGATAGGTCTTTCCAACCTCGGTCACAGTGCCATCGGCCCCGACCAACGCCACCAGGTCATCACCACGCGGGTTGAGCGGGTACCAGATCACCCGGTCGACCCCGTTCAGGGCCATCTGGCAGTAACTTTTCAATAGATAAGCCGGGGCGACCTTTGGGTCTGTATGCCCGAATTCGGTCACCTCGATTGGCAGGGCCCCGGCACCGGGCAGGGCGCGCAACAGCCGCAACTGGGCGCCCAGCTGCTCGGGCGCTATGCCGTAGGGGTGCACCACCATGGCGTCCATATGTTCGCCTGCGCCGGCCTCAAACAGGGCCCGAAACCAGGTCAGCGATACAGAATGCGCGGCCCCGCCCAAAATCCGCACATCCGGGCGCACAGCCCGCACAGCCCGCGCCGTCTCGGCCAGCAACGCGGTGTAGGATTGCGCGCGCGTCACCAAATCCGTGTCCCAGCCGGGGCCGGACACAAACGTGGCGCTGTTCATTTCATTGCCGACCTCAACAGTATGGATCGCATCAAACCGTTGCGTCGCCGCCGCCGCGAAACTCGCAAACGCGGCCACGGCCTCCGGGCTGTAGGGGGTCTCTCCGTCGTCCCATCTGGGGTTGCCGTTGTTCACCGTCAGGCTCATGCCCGCACCAAACTCGGACAGCAGATCCGGCCAGGTTTCGCGCAGACCGTCAAAAACATAGCTGCCATCGGCCTGCTCGATGTCCCGCCAATAGACCGCATCACGCAGATCGGTCACCGGCAAACTGCGCGCGGCCTGCATCATCTCGGGGTTCCAGGCCTGCCCGAAATTCGAAGCAGCCCCCAGGCGGGGTGGCGCGATGCCCTGGATCTGAGCCTCGACCGGGCCAGCCAGCGCCGCCCAAACAGACAGGCCCAAGGCCCCAAACCGACTGATCATTCTGCCACTATCACCTTGCGTCTGCCAATGGCCCTGTTCCGGGTAAGGGCCTGGTTTCGGACGTTTTTCAGGCTGGCCTTGATCTCGCTGCCACGCGCCAGCCCGGTCAAAGCCCCTGCCATCGTCGCCAGCAACACATTCGGAACCGGAGAGGCCGCCGTCAGCAGATCGTTCAGGAACAACCCCAGACAGGCCGCCTTGAGCGCGATGATGGTGTGGTAGGTCGCCTGATCCTGCACAGATCGCCCGGCCCGCATCAAAGAGGTGATGACCCCGAAATACAAAAACGTGCCCACCAGCCCCAAACTGCCCAACGCCGCCACTAGCCAGTTGGACGCCCGCACACTGCCCAGGCCAGCCCCCATCAACCCGGTGTCCAGAAAGTTCCGCATCGCCTGCGCGTTCCAGCTCATCCGCTCAATACCCGAGCTCGAGTCCATTTTCGTCAGCAGGGACCGATCAATAAACGCGCTGAACCCGGACGAGAAATGATAGGCGCCAAACATGGCCACGGCACAAACCCATAACCCGACCATCCCCAGCAAGCAGATGAACACCAGACGCCGCTCCATCCGACGGCGCAAACTGCGCGCCAGCAGCCAGCCGCCGATCAACAGCAGGAAAATCACCAAAGAAACATAGGCCCCGGAAGAGGTCGACCGCAACACCGCCACCAATGACAGCACCAGCAACCAGCGGTGTTTGGGTTCAGTCGGACCCGTCAGCCAGATGACCAGCCAAAAAGCGAACAGCCCGACGGAAAACTGACCATATGCAGAGGCTTCGGCAAACCCGCCCACCATCCGCTTGAGCCCGATCATGCGGTGGTCATCCAGTATCGCGTAGTTTGCGGTTCTGATCGGATCCAGCAGCCAATGCGCGCCCACCGCATGGCTGATCACATCCAGCCAGCCCAGCGTCACATGCACGATCGTCGCCGCCGCCATCGCCTTGATCACGGCCGATCGATCCGGATTGACCCGGAAAACAGCCGCAAAGGCAAAAAACGACAGCATCGACAGGATCAGCGCAAAAAGCTGTGTGATGTTGCCATTCGTCGGGCGCAGCGGGTTTGAAATGATCCCCATCTTGTTGGCACTGCGCGCGATGCTGAAAACATCCGTTGCCCCCTGAAAAATACGTGGGGCAAAAAGCGCGGAAAACACACAGTAAAGCAGAACCAGCGCCACCCAAAAGCCGGGCTGGCCGGGGCGCATGCTGCCTGTCAGCCGGTCCAGGCCGCCATGGGTCAGGCACAAAATGCAAAAAACGGCAACAATGGCCAGTTGCCCGACCATGATGGATGCGCCGCCCACGGCGGGCAGGTTGAATGCTGCCGCCGCCCCCAATGGGGTCAGCGCCATAAACACCCAAAACCCCGCATGCGGCCCTTTCCGCAACAAGGCGAAAATGGCGATCAGAGCAATGATTGTGCTGGGCACGATTTGCATGTTGGCTTTGATCCGGCATAGAAGAAGAGGCAAGCAGAGTACGAATCCGCCGCGCTGTCTCATGCAGAAACGCAGGCTTTGATTCTGAAATCAAACCAAGCGACCGAATCGACGACCACAAGCGAACAATCGAGAGGTTGCCTCTCCATTGTTTCGCCACAGGCCCCCCATCGGGCAGGTTTGAGCCAATCATTTGACACATTCGGTCCCCGCATCTGACATGGATTGGACACAGTTTGACAAATTTTCGATCCAACCCCCAACCGGCTCAGCAGCTTAGGAAAACCCGCATGAACAGCAGAACGGCACCATTTGATGCCTTGGCCCACAGGGCTCTGCCAATCGGCATGTCCGGGCGTTTGCCGGATGCAGATGCGGTGGACGTGCGGGCGCTCTTGCGCACTTTGTGGAAGGCACGGTTGAAAATTGCCATCGCTGCGATTGCGGTGGGCGTGCTGGTTTTTGCATTGGTCAGCCTGATCACCCCAACCTACACCGCCTATGCCAAGGTCATGTTGGACCCCCGCAAGGTGCAGATCGTCACTGGCAGCCAACTGCTGTCGGATCTGGATGCGTCGGAATCCGTGGTAAACGGTGAATTGGCGGTGCTGCGCTCCAACATTCTGCTCGGCGCTGTGGTCGACTCGATGGCGCCGGACATGCTTGATCGCATTGATCCCGCGCTCAAACCCAAGTCGCTGACATCGCGGATCAAATCCTCGATCACGTCGGTGCTTTCCAACAAAACCAGCCCGGTCCTCACCCCAGAGGCCGCCGCGGCCAGACGCAAAGAGCGCCTGGTTGGCACGGTCCGCAGCAAGCTGACCGTGTATAATGAACCATCGTCATACGTGATGGCCATCAAGGTCCAATCCGAAGACCCGCTGGCCGCCAAAGAGGTCGCCAATGCCGTCGCGCTGACCTACATCGACAGCCAATTGGGTGCCCGGCAGTCCGCTGTAGAGCGGGCCACAGGCTGGCTCGAAGAGCGGCTTGATGTGCTGCGCGGCGAAGTCGAAGCCGCCGAAGCCGCCGTTTCCCGCTTTCAGGCCGAGGCCTTGATCATGGATGGCGGCACGCTCGACAATGCCTCTCAGCAATTGGCCAATCTGACCAGCCAGCTGATCCAGGCCCGCGCCGAACGGGTCGAGGCCGAGGCGCGCCTGGAACAATTGAATCAAGTGATCGACGCCCAAGGCATGGAAGCAGCGGCTTTGATCGTTGACACGCTGGCCCTGCAAGGGCTGCGGGCCCAGGCTCTGACCCTGCGCCAGCAGGATGCCGTCTGGGCGCGGACCTATGACAAGGATCAGGACCGCCGCGTGAAAATCCGCCAGGAACTCGCCGATATCGCCGGGGCCATGCAGGTCGAGGTTAACAGCGTTCTGGCCCAACGTCGCAGCGAACTGGAAATTGCCCGCATCCGCGAAGAGAGCCTGACCCAAAGCATCTCAGAGCTTCAGGAACGGATCGTTCAGATTTCCCAGAACCGCCTGGGCCTGCGTCAGTTGGAGCGCGAAGCCTCAGCCGCCCGCAGCACCTACGAAGGCTTGCTGACCCGCGCAACCGAGGCCCGGACCCAACGCCAGTTGCAACAGGCCGACGCCAAAATGGTTGAACAGGCGGTTCTGCCACGCAAACCCTCTGCGCCCAAAAGCAAGATGCTTGCCGTGCTGGGCGTGTTTGCCGGGGCGACCTTTATGGTCATCTGGGTGTTCTTCAACGAGATGACGGTCCAGACCTTCCGCACCGGACGTGAACTCGAATCCGAAACCGGCCGGTCCGTATTGGCTGCGGTGCCTTTGGCGCAGTGGACCGACGCCAAAGCGGCGCTCGCGGATTTGCGGGCAAACCCCTATAGCCGTTTCGCAGAACGCATTCGCCAGCTCAGAACCTCCATTCTGATGCGCAGTGGCGAGGAGCGGGCGCAAAGTGTGATGCTGATGTCTTCGGCTCCGGGCGAAGGCAAAACCACCACCAGCCTGGCCCTGGCCCAAATGGCGGCCATGGCAGGGCGCACCACCATCATCATCGACTGCGACTTGCGCCGCCCCCGTTTGCAGCAGGCCCTGGGGCTGCCAATGACGCAGGATTTCACCGACTTCATCGCCGGTACCGCCGAATTGCCCGATATTATCTATCACTCCGAAGAGGCAGGGTTTGACGTGATTGCGGCCAAGGTCGCACGCCCCGAGGCGGCGGATGAACTGGACACCGTGTGGCTGCGCCCGCTCATCGCCGAGCTGACCCGGGTCTATGACTTTGTCATTGTAGACGCGCCTGCCATGCTGGCCGTTTCTGACACGATGATCATTGCCGAAACCGTCGACAACCGTGTTTTCCTGGTTTCTGCCGATGATACGCCCCGCGCTGCCGTGCAGGACGCTCTGGGGCAATTGGCGGACGCGGGCCTGCCTGTTTCCGGTCTGATCCTCAACAAAATCGACACGAAAAAGAGCCCTGATCCCTATTCCGAAGGATACTCCTATGATTCATGATTTATTGTCCTTGGATCGCAGTGCAGGTCGCCTGAATCAGCCTGCGCTGGGTCGTGGCAGACCCCCAATGCGTGTTGCCATCATTCACTATTGGCTTGTCGGGATGCGCGGTGGGGAAAAGGTGCTCGAGGCCCTTTGCCGGATGTTCCCGGACGCTGAAATCTTTACGCATGTTTACGTGCCGGAAAAGGTATCGCCGACCATCCGCCGCCATAAGGTGCACACGACTTCCATCGCGAAACTGCCGATGGCGCCTCGGCTCTATCAAAAATACCTGCCGATGATGCCCCGCGCGCTGGAAGAGATTGATCTGACCGGTTTTGATCTGGTCATCTCCTCCGAGGCCGGGCCCGCCAAAGGTGTGATCGCCGCGCCGGACGCCACGCATGTCTGCTACTGCCATTCGCCCATGCGCTACATTTGGGATCAATACCACGTCTATCGCGACTCCGCCGGGACCGTCGCGCGGCAGTTGATGCCAAAAATGGCGCATGAACTGCGCACCTGGGATGTGGTCAGCGCCACGCGCGTTGATGGGTTCGCGGCCAATTCCAACCATGTGGCCGACCGCATCAACAAATACTGGCGTCGCGATGCGCAGGTGGTTCACCCGCCGGTCGCCGTCGAAGATTTCAACCCTATCGCGGCCGAAAACCGGGGGGAGTTCTATCTCTGGGCTGGAGAGCTGGCCCCCTACAAACGCCCCGATATCGCGATCGAAGCGTTCAATCGCCTGGACAAGCCGCTGTTCATAATCGGCGGACCGGGCAAGACAGAGCGCGCCCTGGCCAAGACCGCCAATCGCAATATCCGCTTCCTGGGTCATGTCAGCTTTGACAAGCTGCGCCGCTATCTGGCGGCCTGCAAGGCCTTGATCTTCCCCGGAGAGGAAGACTTCGGCATTCTGCCGGTCGAGGCAATGGCATCTGGCCGTCCTGTCATCGCATATGGCCGCGGTGGGGCGTTGGACACGGTTGTCGACGGCAAGACGGGCCTGCTGTTTCACGACCAAAGCGTGGATGGCCTGGTGAATGCGGTGCAACAGTTCGAGGCCGAGGGCCTGGAGCATCTGGATGCGTCGCAAATCGTGGATCATGCGGCCAAATTCGACGAAAACGCCTTTCGTCGCGGGATGGAGCGGCTGTTGTTGCAGCATGGCGTCGACATAATCAGCCTGCCGTTGGCGGCTGAGTAGACGAACCGGACCGGCAGAGGCTCAAAACCCTGCCGGCCTGCACATTCCTTGGCCCGCGCTGCGCAGGGAATCGGCAGCCGTCAGACTGTTTTTGGTAAATTCGCCCCCGGCCGTCTCTTTTGATGACAGCTTCCCGGGGGCGGGCTAATCTAAAAGCATGGTGTCGAAATTTTATCCTCCGATTCCGATTCTGCGCAGCTTTGACGAGGCCAAGGCACGCGAATTTTACGTTGATTTTCTGGGGTTTACCGTGACTTTCGAGCACCGGCCAGAGCCGGACTTGCCGCTCTATCTGGGGCTGGAAATGGGCGATTGCATGCTGCATTTGTCCGAACACCACAATGACGCCAGCCCGGGGGCGGCCCTTCGGATCGAAATGACCGATGTACGCGGCTATGCCTTTGCCCTGAATGCCAAACGCTACAAACATGCCCGCCCCGGTGTCGAGCGTCAGGTCTGGGGTTATGACGACATGGTGATCCGCGATCCTTTCGGAAATCGGCTGGTTTTTTGCTCACCGGCGCTGGACCAACGCAGTTAAACACGCCGGATGCGTCGAAATTGACCGGCTCTTGCGCGCACCTCCGGTTGACCCCGGCCAGCCGCTTGGGTAGGACTTTGGCAGTTCGTTGCGCTGCCTTGCAGCGAAACCTGTCATCGTCAGACCCAGACGTCACCAAGGAGCCGCCTCGTGGACGATTTTCTGAGGGAATACCTTCCCATCCTCGTGTTCCTCGCTGTTGCGATTGGTCTGGGCCTTGTCTTGATGTTGTCTGCGGTGGTTATCGCTGTGCGCAATCCTGACCCGGAAAAGGTCAGCGCCTATGAATGCGGGTTCAACGCATTTGACGATGCGCGGATGAAATTTGACGTGCGATTCTACCTCGTCTCGATCCTTTTCATCATTTTTGACCTGGAAATCGCTTTCCTCTTCCCCTGGGCCGTTGGCTTCAAGGATATGAGCGATGCTGGCTTTTGGTCGATGATGGTTTTCCTCTTTGTCCTGACCGCAGGCTTTGCCTACGAGTGGAAAAAGGGCGCGATGGACTGGGCTTAGGCCCAGCAAACCCAAGCGGCGGCCCCGGCCGCTGCTGTGGTGTCCTGTTTTTGACCATGCGGCCCGGCTCTTGGGCATCTACAGCGTCCGATTCGACCTGCCCGGCGATTGGGTTGAAAAACAAGCTGTGATCGCAGGATCTCTAAACTCGTAACTATTTCGAAGACGTCGCCAGGGTGGCCAGGTTTCGGGGGCAGGCACGGTGTCTTTCCATTTCGCCCATAGAATGTCACCAAAACGTTGACGTAAGCGGCATGTTGCCCCAGGCATCAGGTCCGGCATGCGTCAAACGCCCCCTTTGTCGCCGCTCTCCCTTGACCTTCGCCGGGTGCGGGCTTAGTCGAACCCTAGGCATCTTCGTGGAGGGTACCCAGATGGGAATAGCCAGCGGTAAGAACGACGCAGGCCCGGACAAAGAGGTCGCAACGCGTGCCCTCAATGATGAGTTGGCCGATAAAGGCTTTTTGCTGACTTCGACCGAAGACATGATCAACTGGGCGCGCACCGGCTCGCTGCACTGGATGACCTTTGGTCTGGCCTGTTGCGCTGTCGAGATGATGCACACCTCGATGCCGCGCTATGATCTGGAGCGTTTCGGCACGGCCCCCCGGGCCAGCCCGCGCCAGTCTGACGTGATGATCGTGGCCGGCACACTGACAAACAAGATGGCCCCGGCCCTGCGCAAGGTCTATGACCAGATGCCAGAGCCGCGCTATGTGATCTCTATGGGATCCTGTGCCAATGGTGGTGGGTATTACCACTATTCCTATTCCGTCGTGCGTGGCTGCGACCGTATCGTGCCAGTCGACATCTACGTGCCAGGTTGCCCGCCCACGGCCGAGGCACTGCTTTACGGTATCCTCCAGCTTCAGCGGAAAATCCGCCGGACTGGCACCCTTGTACGTTAACAGCAGGGATTTTTGACATGACAGCAGCCCTGCAAGACCTTGGCGCTCACATCGAGGCAAAACGCACCGACTGCGTGTTGGCCTGGAATATCGCCTATGATGAACTGAACATCGACGTCGTGCCCTCGAACATCGTGGGTCTGACCGAGTTTTTGCGCACAGACCCGACATGCCGTTTTTCGACCCTGGTCGACATCACGGCCGTCGACTACCCGGAACGGGCCAAGCGGTTTGACGTCGTCTACCACTTCCTGTCGATGTATCAGAACCAGCGCATTCGCCTGCGCCTGTCGATCCGCGAAGAAGACATGGTGCCGTCGATCATCGGTGTGCACCCGTCGGCCAACTGGTTCGAACGCGAAGTCTTCGACATGTTCGGCATCCTGTTCTCGGGCCATCCCGATTTGCGCAGAATCCTCACCGATTATGGCTTTCGCGGCTATCCCCTGCGCAAGGATTTCCCGACCACAGGCTACACCGAAGTCCGCTATGACGAGGTCGAAAAACGGGTGGTCTACGAACCCGTCTCCTTGGTGCAGGAATACCGCCAATTCGACTTCATGTCGCCTTGGGAAGGTGCCGAGTACATTCTGCCGGGCGACGAAAAGTCCGAGGATAAATGATGGACGGTGCGCCTCAGAGTGACCTGGACGCAGTGCGTGCCGCCGCTGACACCTACAGCGATGCGGTCTACAAGGCCAAGGCAGATGTCTTCGAAACCCTCTGCCACGATGCGTTCCAGATGACGGCCATCGCCGGATCCGGCACGCCGGTGATCTGGAGCAAGTCCGACTATCTGGACCGTGTCCGCGCGCGCGAACCGTTTCCGGGTGACGCATCCTATGAAATTCTGGATATCGAGGTGTCGGGCGATATTGCCCGCGTCAAACTCTGGGTCGATGTCCCCCCCCGCCGCTTCGAAGATTTCCTGGGCTTTTTCCGGGTAAACGGCGATTGGAAACTGATTAACAAGCTGTTCCGGACCGCAGACGGCCCGGCGCTCGACGGCTGAGGAGGCGACGATGGACGGATCGCGTGGTTACGAAGACGCCCTGACTGGCGAACAGAAAATCCGAAATTTCAATATCAACTTCGGGCCCCAGCACCCGGCGGCCCACGGGGTGCTGCGTTTGGTGCTCGAACTCGACGGCGAGATTGTCGAACGCTGTGACCCTCACATCGGCCTGCTGCACCGTGGCACGGAAAAACTGATGGAGAGCCGCACCTATCTCCAGAACCTGCCATATCTGGACCGGCTCGACTATGTTGCGCCGATGAACCAGGAACACGCCTGGTGCCTCGTCATTGAAAAACTGACCGGCGTCGAGGTGCCCCGCCGCGCCTCGCTGATCCGCGTGCTCTACTCGGAAATCGGCCGCATTCTGAACCACCTGCTGAACGTCACGACGCAGGCCATGGACGTCGGCGCGCTGACTCCGCCGGTATGGGGATTCAACGAGCGTGAAAAGCTGCTCGATTTCTACGAACGCGCCTGTGGCGCGCGCTTCCACGCGGCCTATTTCCGCCCGGGTGGGGTGCATCAGGATCTGCCGCCCGCTTTGATTGATGATATCGAGGCCTGGTGCAAACAATTCCCGGAAAAGCTGGGCGATATCGACGGGCTTTTGACCGAAAACCGCATCTTCAAACAGCGCAACGTCGATATTGGCGTTGTAACGGAGCAAGAGGTGCTGGATTGGGGCTTCTCCGGCGTCATGGCCCGCTCCGCCGGCCTCGCCTGGGACCTGCGCCGCTCGCAACCCTATGAGTGTTATGACGAATTCGAATTCCAAATTCCCGTGGGCAAAAACGGCGACTGCTATGACCGTTACCTGATGCGGATGGAAGAGATGCGCCAGTCGGTTCTGATCATGGAACAGGCGATTGAAAAACTGCGCGCTCCCGAAGGGCAGGGCGATGTTCTGGCCCGGGGCAAACTGACACCGCCAAAGCGGGGCGAGATGAAAACCTCGATGGAGGCGCTCATCCACCACTTCAAACTCTACACCGAAGGCTTCCATGTGCCCGCAGGCGAGGTTTACGCCGCGGTCGAGGCCCCGAAGGGTGAATTCGGCGTCTACCTCGTGTCCGACGGCAGCAACAAACCCTATCGCGCCAAATTGCGGGCGCCGGGCTATCCGCATTTGCAGGCGATGGATCACGTGGCCAGCGGTCACCAACTGGCGGATGTTGCGGCCATCATCGGTACGATGGATGTCGTCTTTGGGGAGATCGACCGGTAGTGTGGTTCACACTGACAACCCTGGTCATGCTGATTACTGCCGGTTTCACCGGTTTCTACGCGTTTGTCACTCTGCGTGATCCTTTGCGGGGTATGGAAACCATGACACACAAGATGGACTTGCTCCCGCATATCATGGCGGGACGGTACCTTGTGTTGTTCCTGTTGACGCTCGGCGTTCTGTTCTACGGCCAGATCGATGTTGCCATCTATTTCCTGGCGGTATGTTCGGTTTTGGGTCTTTACGACGGCTGGGTCTACTGGTCGCGCGGGTTGCCGCATTTCAAACATACATTTTCAGGCGTGCTGTCCTTGTTTGGCTGTTTGGCTCTGGCCAGCACTCTGATGTGGGGGGCTTGAAACATGGGTGGATTGATCTCCATTTTCTCCTGGGTCGTTGCCCTCTTTCTGGTCCTGGTGACAGTGCTTTTGGCGCTGAACCGCCAGTCCGGGTTAAAGCTTGTCCAACATCGGGCTGATATGCTGACCCAGGTCCTGCTGGTGCGCTATGCTGGCATGTCCGCTTTGGCCATCATCGCCGCTTGGCTCAACGCGCCGCGCATGCTGTCGGTCATGCTGCTCAGCTTTGCGGTCATCGGCCTGGGCGACGCCTTTATCTATCGCCGGGCAGGGCATCCTTTCTGGCTTCACCTTGCAAGCGGCGTCATCGCCGCAGTTGGCGCGCTGGTCGCGCTTTTCGCCATTCCGTAGGGGTTTTACATGCTGCGCAGACTACACCATGAGCAACCTGAGAGCTTCGAGTTCACCCCGGCCAATGCGGCCTGGGCCCGGGCTCAGATGACCAAATACCCCGAGGGCCGCCAGGCCAGCGCGATCATCCCGATTTTGTGGCGCGCCCAGGAACAAGAGGGCTGGCTCAGCCGCCCGGCGATCGAATATGTGGCGGATATGCTGGACATGGCCTATATCCGCGCGCTCGAAGTCGCGACTTTCTACTTCATGTTCCAATTGCAGCCAGTCGGCAGCGTTGCCCATTTTCAGATCTGCGGCACCACCTCCTGCATGATCTGCGGCGCCGAGGATCTGATCGGCGTCTGCCAGGACAAGATTGCCGCCAAAGCACATGACCTGAGCGCGGATGGCAAATTCAGCTGGGAAGAGGTTGAATGCCTGGGGGCCTGCGCAAATGCGCCGATGGTTCAGATCGGCAAGGACTATTACGAAGACGTCACCGCCGAACGGTTTGCCCAGATCATCGACGAACTGGCCGCCGGTCAGGTGCCCGTGCCGGGCCCGCAAAACGGACGCTACGCGGCAGAACCCAAAAGCGGTCTGACAACGCTCCAGGCTCATGACGCGGACAAGGCCCAGTATAACGCCTCGGCGCAGCGGGCCGTGGATCTGGGCGACAGCGTCAAGCGGATCGACGGGACCGAAGTGCCTCTGCTGACGCCGTGGAAACCCGAAGCCGCCAATCAAAGCACCGCACCCAGCGAGGATGCACCGGCACCCGCCGCCGAAACACCGGCCGCTGAAACACCTGCGGCCGAAGCACCAAAGGCCGCATCGGCGGCTGAACCTCTGATCAAACCATCGGCAGCTCTGCCGGGCCAAGAGGAACTGGCCGCCCGCAAAGGCAGCTGGACCTACAAAGCGCCCGCAGCCGAGGCTCCGGCAACCCCAGCCCCAGCCGCAGCGCCAGCGGACACGGCGGATGAGGGGACCAAACCGGTTACCCTCGAAGGTCCGCGCGAAGGGTCTGCGGATGATCTCAAACTGATCAAAGGCGTCGGTCCCAAGCTTGAGGGCGTGCTGAATGACATCGGCATTTATCACTACGATCAGATCGCCGCATGGACCGAAACAGAGGTTGCCTGGGCCGATCAGAACCTCGTCGGCTTCAAAGGTCGGGTCAGTCGCGACAGCTGGGTTGAGCAGGCCAAGCAGCTCGCCGAAGGAATAGAGACGGAATTCTCCAAACGTGCTAAAAAGGACGACATCTACAAAGATTAGATGACGTGAGCACAGGGAGGCCCCGCCATGACACAAGAAAAGAACCCCAAAGACTGCGCCCAAAGGTGCCGCAATGCGGCCATTGGTTTAGGCGTGATTGTATTTATATTTGGGCTGTTATCAGGGTGGGGCTTTTGGCTCGCATTGTTGATCGGCCTCGTGGTTCTGGTGGCTGGGGTCGTGTATTTCCCGCGTTTCTTCTGTCCGCAACAGGCCGCCGCTGACCAGAGCTTTGCGCCTGCCAATCCGGCGCCTGCGCCAGATCCGGCACCGGCGCCAACTCCGGCTCCGACTCCGGCACCAGACGCAACACAGCAGCCTGACCCCGCACCCGCGCCGGTCGAGGCCGTCGCAGAACCCGAGGCGCCAGCAGAGGCTGAGCCCGTGGCCGAGACGCCCGCGCCGGAACCGGCCAGCGAGACGGCGAGCGTTATCAAACCTTCGCCCGCTTTGCCCGGCCAGGACGAACTGGCCGCGCGCAAAGGCACCTGGCGCTACGAACCAGAGGCCGCCGCCGCGCCCGAACCGGTTGCAGCCGTGGCACAGGATACGGCCGCGTCCGAGGATCCCGATGCAGTGGATGACCTCAAGCAAATCAGCGGCGTTGGCCCGGCGCTCGAGAAAAAACTGCACGCCGCTGGTGTGACCCGTTTTGCCCAAATCGCGGCCTGGAGCGATGAGGACGTGACCCGCATGGACGATGTCCTGTCCTTCAAGGGGCGGATCACGCGGGATGGTTGGATCGAACAAGCCAAAACTCTGGCTGCGCAGAGCGGATCATAGTTTGTGACCAGGGTGTGGAGCGCATAATGTCTCAAGATCTCGATCAGATCCTGACGCGCAAGGGCCGCATCACTGGTGCGGTCATCGCAGGTGCAGGGGTGCTGGCCATTCTGGCCCCCTGGCTGGTACAGGTGCTGGGATTGCCGGGCCGATACGAGATGCTCTGCTATTTCTTTTCGCTCGCCGCTTTTGTGTGGGCATTTGTAAACATCTATCAGATCTGGCGTGCGCGCCAGGACAACCAGAGGTAAGCACTCATGCTGAAAGACGAGGATCGCATCTTCACCAACATCTACGGCATGCATGACCGCACGCTGGCCGGAGCCAAGGCGCGCGGGCATTGGGATGGCACGGCAGGGTTGATCCAAAAGGGGCGTGACTGGGTTGTCGAGCAAACCAAGGCCAGCGGCCTGCGCGGGCGCGGCGGTGCGGGGTTTCCGACCGGATTGAAGTGGTCCTTCATGCCCAAGGAAAGCGATGGGCGTCCTGCCTATCTGGTGGTGAATGCGGATGAATCCGAACCGGGCACCTGCAAGGACCGCGAGATCATGCGCCATGATCCGCACACGTTGATCGAAGGATGCCTGATCGCGTCTTTCGCGATGAACGCGCATACCTGCTACATTTATATTCGCGGTGAATACATCCGCGAACGCGAAGCGCTGCAGGCGGCGATTGATGAATGTTACGACGCGGGTCTTTTGGGTGCGAATGCGGCCGGGTCCGGGTGGGACTTTGATCTGTATCTGCACCACGGGGCCGGGGCCTATATCTGCGGCGAAGAAACCGCCTTGCTTGAAAGCCTGGAGGGCAAGAAGGGGATGCCGCGGATGAAGCCGCCGTTCCCGGCGGGTGCGGGGCTTTATGGCTGTCCGACGACGGTCAACAATGTGGAATCCATTGCCGTGGTTCCGACCATTCTGCGGCGCGGGCCGGATTGGTTTTCGTCCTTTGGGCGGGCCAACAACGCGGGGACCAAGCTGTTTGCGATCTCGGGGCATGTGAACAACCCCTGTGTCGTCGAAGAAGCGATGTCGATTCCGTTCAAGGAGTTGATCGAGCGTCACTGCGGCGGCATTCGTGGCGGTTGGGATAACCTCAAGGCGGTTATTCCGGGCGGCTCTTCGGTGCCTTGTATTCCTGGCAAGATGATGAAGGATGAATGCATCATGGATTTCGACTGGCTGCGCGAGCAGCGGTCGGGGCTGGGAACGGCGGCGGTGATCGTGATGGATAACTCGACGGATATCATCAAGGCGATCTGGCGGCTTTCGAAGTTCTACAAACATGAAAGCTGTGGCCAATGCACCCCCTGCCGCGAAGGAACGGGCTGGATGATGCGGGTGATGGATCGTCTGGTGAAGGGCGAGGCCGAGATCGAAGAAATCGACATGCTGCTGGATGTGACCAAGCAGGTCGAGGGCCACACGATTTGCGCCCTGGGCGATGCGGCGGCCTGGCCTATTCAGGGTTTGATCCGCAATTTCCGCGACGAAATCGAGGACCGGATCAAGGCCCAGAAAACCGGCCGGGTCAGCGCGGTGGCGGCGGAATAAGCCCGCTTTTGACAGCGAAAATCCCGATGTCCCAGCTGGGACATTGGGTTAAGTCTTTGAAATAAATAAAAATACCGAAAAAACCTGTCCGGGACATTTTCGGGTATTGGGCGGCCCTGCGCCCCTTGGGCCGGACTGTGGCAGGCGCACAGAGGCCGGGTGAGCGGTTGTCGGATCGGGGCGGATCATGCTGGATGTCATCACGTTGGAACGGATCCTGGCCGAGGCCGCGCAAGAGGCGTTGCGGCTGGGCGAGGATCGCGCCGCACTGGCGGTGGATGAAAAATCCGCCGGGCAGTTTGTCACCCAGGTTGATCTGTCGATGGAGGCCCATCTGCGCCGGGCGCTGCGGGATGCCCTGGGCGATCTGCACATCATTGGCGAGGAAGAGGGCGGTGCGCTGGATGCGCAAGGGTCCGGCTGGGCGATTGATCCGATTGATGGCACGTCAAACTTTGTGTGTGGCCTGCCGATGTGGGCGATTTCGGTGGGCTATCTGCATCGGGGCCGCTCGGTTCTGGGGGCGGTGGCTTTGCCCGAGCTGGGCGTGTTGATGTCGGCGGCCGAGGGGCAGGGGCTGCGGGTCAATCAGGCGGCGCATGAGTCGACCGGGCAGGGGCCGACGGTGCAGACCATGGCCCTGGGAGAGAATAATTTCGAGGCAGGGCCGGTCACGGATGCCCGCGCCGAAGGGTTTCGCGCGCAGGGCCTGTCAGTTGTGCGCTATCGCTGTGCGGTGTTTTCGCTGGCCTCGGCCGCCCTGGGCCGGCTGAGCGGGTATATCGAAAACGGCTGCGGATTATGGGACATCGCCGGGGCAGAGGTGATCTGCCACGAGGCGGGGATGCGGGTGACCTCGGGGCAGATCGCGCCGGGCCGATATGGAATCGATGCGCGCTGGCCGGGAATCGCGGATGCTCTGCCCGCCCATCAGGCAGACGGTCAGCCTGTGTGAGGGCATAAGTGCGGCTGTTGGGCCTGCGGATGTCTAAAAATGCATCAGCAGGCGCCCAAAGATTCAGCCGACCTTTTTGCCGGTCAGATAGGTGCCAACACCGGAACCAACCCCGTTCGAGGCGGTCTGGATGGAGTTGTAGGCAACCCCGGCCAGGCCAACGACCGCGGCCGTAAGCACCACCCAATCGACGGTGGTGGCGCCGTTTTCGTCGCGGCAGAACCTGGCGGCGAATGTGCGGCAGGCGCGCGGGCAGTGTGATTGGATGTACTTGAACACAATAAATCCCCTTCGAAACAGAAACCCGTTCCGCCGTTACTGGCAGATTAGCACCCGAAGCGATTTATCGTCAGGGCCTGGGCAGATCAGGCTGTCTGGGGTTTAAACCTCTGAAATGTGGCCATTTTATGGCACGGCGGATTCTTGCCGATGCGGCCCTGCGTCTGATCCGGGGCTTGCGCGGCAATTTTGCGGGGCGTCCGGGGGCCTGTTTGTTTCGGATGGCAGGCCGTATACTGGGCCCCAGGATTCAATGCGTTGAGGTTTTGCAATGGCCCCGTCCGATGCCCCGAGTGTGATGTATCATCTGGCCGAGTTCAATATCGGCACATTGATGTATGATTGGGACGATCCGAGGGTCGCCGATTTTGCCAACAACCTTGATCTGGTCAATGGGATCGCGGCGCGCGCGCCCGGGTTTGTCTGGCGGCTGACGGATAACGATATGGACGCGGCGCAGAATGACCCGCTGGGACCGATGGGGGGCAATCCGCGCACGGCCTCGACCCTGAGCGTGTGGGAGGATCTGGCCAGTCTGGAGGCCTTTGTCTGGAACACCATTCACAAGCGGTTTTATGACCGGCGCGGGGAATGGTACGGCGAGGGGCAGAGCGGCCCCCGGTTGGTGATGTGGTGGGTTCCGGCGGGCCATCGCCCGACCATTGGCGAAGCGATGGAACGGTATAACCATATGGCCGACCACGGGCCGAGCCCCTATGCCTTTGGCTGGGATGGGGCGCGGGCCGGGCCGCCTGTGACGCAGGGGTGAGCCTGTAGGGGCGCGCATTGGAGGATCAGAGCATGCATCTGGCTCAATTCAACTATGCCCGGTTGCGCTATCCGTTGGAGGACCCGCGCATTCAGGGGTTTCGCGATGGCTCTGACCTGTTGGGGCCTATGGCGTTGCGGATGCCCGGGATTGAGTGGGTGTTTGACCCCGGCCCCGGGGGCCTGCCGGCAGAGCCGGTGTGGGGGGATCCGCTGATCTCGGTGAATATGTCGGTTTGGGACAGTGTCGCGGCGCTGGAGCGGTTTGTGTATCGCACGTTGCATCGCCGCTGGATCGCGCAACGCGATGCGTGGTTCGAGCCGGTGGAGCCGCCGTTTCAGGTGATGTGGTGGGTGGCGCCGGGGCATCGGCCGGATCTGAGCGAGGCGCTGGCGCGGTTGCAGTTGTTGCGCGAGGAGGGCGCCTCGGCCCGGGCTTTTGGGTGGGGGGATGTGGTTGCGGACCCGTCTGCCGGGGCGGGTGTGGCTGGGATCGAGTGAAACCGGGCGAAGGAAATCGGTCGAATCTTGTGCAACCGCTTGAAATTTTGCGTTCTTGGGGCGATACCCGACACAGCATTTGCGCAGGTCTGGCCGAAGGGCACAAGGGCTGGGGCTGTGCGGGTGGGCCGTGGCTGTGTGTCGGGGATCCGGGATGTCTGGCGGCGGTGCTGTCTGGAAGGGCCCGGGCGGGACGCGTCGCTGCGGCGCTGAATTGGAAATCTGCCGGGATGTCGCATGGGTGGCGGTCTGGCTGTGCGGGGCTTGGGTGAGACCATGGTGAAGTTTGCAAAAGGCGCGTGCTGTATTGTGCTGGCGACTGCCGTGGCGGCGCTGGCGGGCTGTACGCAACCCGAAGATCGTGTGACTTTTGGCGGCTATTACTTCCGGGCGAAGGCCAAGCCGGTGAACAAGCGCAAGACGCTGAAGGATTTTACCGTGCAGGTGCGGGGCGTGTCCAAGTCGCTGGACGGCGCGCGCCAGGCCGGGGGCTATGAGGGCACGCGGTATTGCATCCGCAAATATGGCACGTCGCGGATCATCTGGACGGTGGGTCCGGGGACAGAGCCGCAATATCTGAGAATCGAAAAGGATCAGCTGGTGTTTCAGGGGTCTTGTGACCCGATCTGATCGCCGGTCCGGCAGATCTTTGCGCATGGATGGCGATGCTATTGCATAACAGCGGTCAAATTTGGCGTTTTGGGGGCCTCACTATTGGAGGGTTCCTTATGTTTAGAAAATTGATCACGGATGGTTTGAATGGTGCGGGGCGCGGTTTCAGTCAGGGTTTGGCCTATGTGCTGGCGCCTGTGATGCTGATCTTGCCCGAACTGGCTATGGCCAAGCCGCCACTGCGCGAGGTCGACGAGATTGACGACACGCTGTACTATATTGCCATCGCCAATGAGATAGACGAAAATTGCGACAAGATTAGTGGTCGGCGTACCAAGGCGATCAGTAAGATGTATCAATTGCGTGCTCGCGCCAACAATCTGGGCTACAGCGATGACGAAATTCGGTCATATGTCGAATCAAAGGCAGAACAGAACCGCATGCGTAAAAAAGGCGAAGCGTATCTGGCGGCCAACGGTGTCACATATGAAAGCCCCGACAGCTTCTGTAGGCTGGGGCGCAAGGAAATTGCCCGGTCGAGTGCGATCGGGATCTATCTGAAAGAAAAGTGAGCTATGTCGGACCTCCGCAAGATCATCATCGACGGGAACGAAGTGGAAGTGGAAGGGGCGCTGACCCTGATCCAGGCCTGCGAAGCGGCGGGCGTGGAAATTCCGCGCTTTTGTTATCACGAGCGTCTGTCCATCGCGGGCAACTGCCGGATGTGCCTGGTCGAAGTGGTCGGTGGTCCGCCAAAGCCGGCGGCCTCCTGCGCGATGCAGGTGCGGGATGTGCGCGGCGGACGCAATGGCGAGCTGCCCGAGATCAAGACCAACAGCCCCATGGTCAAGAAAGCCCGCGAAGGCGTGATGGAGTTTCTGCTGATCAACCATCCGCTGGACTGTCCGATCTGCGATCAGGGCGGCGAGTGTGACCTGCAGGATCAGGCGATGGCCTATGGCGTCGATTTCAGCCGCTTTCAGGAAGCCAAGCGCGCGACGGATGATCTGGACCTGGGACCATTGGTCGAAACCCATATGACGCGCTGTATTTCCTGCACGCGCTGTGTGCGTTTCACGACTGAGGTGGCCGGGATCACGCAGATGGGCCAGACCGGTCGCGGCGAAGACGCCGAGATCACCGCCTATCTGGGGCAGACGCTGAATTCCAACATGCAGGGCAATATTATTGATCTTTGCCCGGTTGGGGCGCTGACCTCCAAACCCTATGCGTTTACCGCGCGGCCCTGGGAGCTGACCAAGACCGAGACGATTGATGTCATGGACGCGCTGGGTTCCAACATCCGGGTCGACAGCAAGGGGCGCGAAGTGATGCGCATCCTGCCGCGCAACCATGATGGGGTGAACGAAGAGTGGATCAGCGACAAGACCCGCTTTGTGTGGGACGGGCTGCGCCGGCAGCGGCTGGACACGCCTTATCTGCGCGAAAACGGCAAACTGCGCCCGGCCAGCTGGCCCGAGGCGCTGGGCGTTGTGGCCGAAAAGCTCAAGTCGGCGGACAAGCTGTTTGGTCTGGTCGGTGATCTGGTCTCGACCGAGGCGGCCTTTGCGCTCAAGCAGTTGATCGAGGGGCAGGGCGGCCTGGTGGAGTGTCGCACGGATGGGGCCAAGCTGCCTGCGGACAATCGCGCGGCCTATGCGGGCACCGCCTGTATCGAGGATATCGACTCGGCCGAGGCGATCATGCTGATCGGGTGCGATCCGGCCAAGGAAGCGCCGGTGCTGAATGCGCGGCTGCGCAAGGCCTGGTCCGCCGGGGCCAATGTGGGCGTGATTGGCGCGCCTGTTGATCTGACCTTTGACTATGCGCATCTGGGCACTGGCCCCGAGACGATGACCGAATTGCTGGACCGGGATCATTCAGAGGTCGGCGAAAAGCCGTCTTTGATCATTGTCGGGCAGGCGGCGCTGACCGGCGCGGATGGTGCGGCGGTTCTGGCGCAGGCGATGCGTCTGGCCGAATCAACCAAATCCGGTTTCCTCGTGTTGCACACGGCGGCGGCACGGGTTGGCGCGCTGGATGTGGGCGCGGTGAATGCCGATGGCATGGCGGCGGTTCAGGGTGCGGATGTGATCTATAACCTGGGCGCGGACGAAGTCGAAATCGCGGCGGGTGCCTTTGTGATCTATCAGGGCAGCCACGGCGACAGAGGCGCGCATCGTGCGGATGTGATTCTGCCGGGGGCGGCCTATACCGAAGAACCCGGCCTGTTCGTCAACACCGAAGGGCGGCCGCAACTGGCGCTGCGGGCGATCTTTGCCCCCGGTGAGGCCAAGGAAAACTGGGCCATTCTGCGCGCGGTTTCGGGCGAGTTGGGGGCTCCGCTGGCTTATGATTCGATTGCGCAGCTGCGTCAGGCCCTGGTGGCCGAGGTGCCGCATCTGGCCGAGATTGATTCTGTGCCCGAGAACCTCTGGCTGATTCCCGAGGCCGAGGCCCCTGTGGCCGGCGCGCTGGGCACGGCGGTGACGGATTTCTATCTGACCAACCCGATTGCCCGTGCATCGGCCCTGATGGCCGAGTTGAGCCGAAACGCCAGCGACCGGACCGAGGCCAAGATCGCCGCTGAATAATGCGCTGCGCGTTGGTCATATTGATGTTGCCTCTGGCGGCATGTGAATCAGAGGCCACCGTGCCGGCCGCGCAAAGCGAGGTCACCTATCTGGACACCCAGACCAGCCTGTTTGACGGGGATCTGGTGCAGTTTGGTGCCCGGGTGCGTGGTGTTGACGCCGCGCAAGCGGCTGTGGATTATGCAGAATGCGCCGCAGCGCAGTATGCATTAATCAGAGGGTATGGTTTTGCGCGGCATTTACGCACAAATGTTGCGGAAGAGTCTGGCATCTGGACCGCAGATGCTGTTTACAGCATCTCGCCATCCTTGCCGCCAGGACTGCGCACTTTGGACGCAGAAGTTGTCGTGGCGGCATGTGCGGAAAACGGAATACCCACGGTGTGAGGACCAATGGCTGACTTCTTTTCCAACACAACTTTAGGCATCCTTATTGTTGTGGTTGCGCAGATCTTATTGGTGGTTGTGCCATTGTTGGTTGCGCTTGCGTTTTTGATGTATGCGGACCGCAAGGTGTGGGCCGCCGTGCAGATGCGCCGGGGACCAAACGTGGTTGGCGTTTTTGGTCTGATGCAGAGTTTTGCGGATTTCCTGAAATATATCGTCAAGGAAGTGGTGGTGCCTGCGGGTGCGGACCGGACGGTGTTTTTCCTGGCGCCGCTGATCAGCCTGGTCATGGCCCTGATTGCCTGGGCGGTGATCCCGTTCAATGACGGCTGGGTGCTGGCAGATATCAATGTGGCGATCCTCTATGTTTTTGCCGTGTCCTCACTGGAGGTTTACGGCGTGATCATGGGCGGGTGGGCCTCCAACTCCAAATATCCGTTCCTCGGGTCGTTGCGGTCGGCGGCGCAGATGATTTCCTATGAGGTGTCGATTGGTCTGATCATCGTTGGTGTGATCATTTCGACCGGCTCGATGAACTTTGGCGATATTGTCAACGCACAGTCGGGCGCGGGTTTGTTCAGCTGGTACTGGCTGCCGCATCTGCCGATGCTGTTCTTGTTCTTTATCTCGGCCCTGGCTGAAACCAACCGCCCGCCGTTCGACCTGCCGGAGGCGGAATCGGAACTGGTGGCCGGGTATCAGGTGGAATATTCGTCGACGCCGTTCCTGCTGTTCATGATTGGTGAACTGGTGGCTGTGGTGCTGATGTGCGCGCTGGTGACGCTGTTGTTCTTTGGCGGCTGGCTGTCGCCGATCCCTGGCTTGCCGGATGGCATCCTGTGGATGATCGGCAAGATGCTGTTGGTGTTCTTTGCCTTCTCGATGGTGAAGGCGATCACACCGCGTTACCGCTATGACCAGCTGATGCGGCTGGGGTGGAAAGTGTTCCTGCCCATGTCGCTGTTCTGGGTCGTGTTTGTGAGTTTTGCCGCCAAATTCGGGTGGTTCTGGGGCGTCTTTGCCCGGTGGAGTACAGGAGCTTGACTATGAGTGATGATCTGAGAACGGCCATTCTGGATGCCAAGTATATTGACCTGATCGCGCTGGCCGGTGGCCTGGCCGCGGAATTGGGCGGGTCGGGTGACACACAGGTTGCCGGGCCGGATCAGCAACGCATTGCAGCGGCGATCTTTCGCTGGGCGGCGGAGCAGGTGGAGCCTGAGGTTGCCCGGGAAACGGCAACGCCAATGACCCCGTTCAGCGCTGCTGGCTGAGACGTACCAAGACCGAACCGAAAGGGTAGGGAGACCGCATGACCCAGATTGATTACACCCGAGCGGCCAAATATTTCCTGCTGGCCGATTTCTTCAAGGGGTTCCGGCTGGGCTTGAAGTATTTCTTTGCGCCGAAGGAAACGGTGAACTACCCGCATGAAAAGGGGCCGCTGAGCCCTCGGTTCCGGGGTGAACATGCGTTGCGCCGCTATCCCAATGGCGAAGAGCGCTGCATCGCCTGCAAATTGTGCGAAGCGGTTTGCCCGGCGCAGGCGATCACCATTGATGCGGAGCCCCGCGAAGATGGCAGCCGGCGCACGACGCGGTATGACATCGACATGACCAAATGCATCTACTGCGGCTTTTGCCAGGAGGCCTGCCCGGTGGATGCGATTGTCGAGGGGCCGAACTTTGAATTTGCCACTGAAACCCGCGAGGAGCTGTTCTATAACAAGGACAAGCTGCTGGAGAATGGCGACCGTTGGGAAGCCGAGATCGCGCGGAACCTGGAAGTGGATGCACCATACCGATGACGACGGGATGCAACAGGTTTGAAGGCGGTTTTGCTGTGGCTTTGGCGACACGACTCGGCAGGGGGGATCAGGGATGAGTGACGTCCCCACAAACCCGTTCGAGGCGATGATGGCGCAGGCGCAGGAGATGGCGAAATCCTTCAACCCGGCGCTTGAGTCGTTTTCTCCCAAGGAATTCGAGAAGCTTTGGCCGACCATGCCCAAGGAATTGATGGAGCTGTGGTTCGGCAACAAGGTGAATACCGAAGGCCTGGATGCCAAGACCCGCCTGCTGCTGACCGTTGCCGGTCTGACCATGCAGGGGGCACAGAATGAAACGGCCTTGCGGCAGACGGTGCGCCATGCGATGGCCGCCGGAGCGCGCAAGCAGGAAATCGTGGAAGCAATCGGTCAGATGTCGGTCTTTGCCGGCATTCCGGCCATGTCGCGGGCGCTGGATCTGGCCAAGGAGGCCATGGGCGACGACGAAGGGGAAACCACATGAGCGCATTTGCCTTTTATCTTTTTGCCATATGCGTGGTCGCAGGTGGGTTTTTCACGGTCGTCAGCCGGAACCCGGTGCATTCGGTGCTGTGGCTGATCCTGTCTTTCCTGTCGTCGGCTGGATTGTTCGTGCTGCTGGGCGCAGAGTTCGTGGCGATGTTGATGATCGTTGTCTATGTGGGCGCGGTCGCTGTTTTGTTCTTGTTTGTGGTTATGATGCTGGATGTCGACTTTGCCCAGCTGAAGGCCGAAATGGCCAAATACCTGCCGCTGGCATTGTTGATCGCGGTTGTGATCCTGATGCAATTTGCCATGGCCTACGGTGCCTGGGAGGCCAATGAGGCCGCCGAGGGGCTGCGGGCGCAGGTTATCCCGGTGGACCGGCACAATACCGAGGCACTGGGCCTGATCCTGTATGATCAGTACTTTCTGCTGTTCCAGCTGGCGGGTCTGATCCTGCTGGTGGCGATGATCGGTGCGATTGTTCTGACCCTGCGCCACCGCAAGGATGTGAAACGTCAGGACGTTCTGGTCCAGATGTATCGCGATCCGGCCAAGGCCATGGAGCTGAAGGATGTGAAACCTGGGGAGGGGATTTGATGTTTGGAAAACAAGCAATCGAAATTGGCAGTTATCAAGGATCCCGACGTGCCTGACCTCTTCTGCGGATGTAAACTGTACGACCCGGACAACGCCGGGGTGAAGGGCTGACAGGTGACAGACACATGATCAAATTCTTCGAAATGACGTTCTCGACCGTTGGCGTGGCAGGGTTTGCGGCGCTTTGGTTGATCAAGATGGCGGTGAGTGTGTTTGTTTTGAAGGCGCTCAGAGACTGGACAGCAAAACGAAAAAAGTTGGGCTGACACCGTCGAGAGCGGAAGGCGAAGTAGAATTGAATAATTCCGGTACCAAGAAAGAACGGGACGGCAATAGATGATCGGACTTGAACATTATCTGACAGTGGCGGCGACGCTGTTTGTCATCGGCATCTTCGGGCTCTTCCTGAACCGTAAGAACGTCATCATTTTGCTGATGAGTATCGAACTCATGCTTTTGGCGGTGAACATCAATCTGGTGGCATTCTCTCACTTTTTGGGGGATCTGGTTGGGCAGGTGTTCACGTTGTTCGTTCTCACCGTTGCCGCCGCCGAGGCCGCCATCGGCCTGGCCATTCTTGTTTGTTTCTTCCGCAACCGCGGAACCATTGACGTCGAAGATGTCAATGTGATGAAGGGCTGATCCACCATGGAAAGCATCATCCTATTTGCCCCGCTGGTGGGCGCGCTCATTTGCGGCTTTGGCTGGCGGTTCATCGGTGAAACGGCCGCGCAGTGGACGGCGACGGGCCTGTTGTTCCTGGCCTGTCTGCTCAGCTGGATCGTGTTTTTCAGCTTTAACGGCACGCTGGAGCAGATCCCGGTCATGCGCTTTATCGAAAGCGGCACATTGGCCACGGACTGGGCGATCCGGCTGGATCGTCTGACCGCGATCATGTTGATTGTTGTGACCACGGTGTCGGCTTTGGTGCATCTTTACAGCTTTGGCTACATGGATCACGACCCGCAGTGGAAAGAAGGCGAAAGCTATAAGCCGCGGTTCTTTGCCTATCTCAGCTTCTTTACCTTTGCGATGCTGGCGCTGGTCACATCTGACAATCTGGTGCAGATGTTCTTTGGCTGGGAAGGGGTTGGCGTGGCCTCTTATCTGCTGATCGGTTTCTATTATCGCAAACCATCGGCCAATGCGGCGGCGATCAAGGCGTTTGTGGTCAACCGGGTGGGCGATTTCGGCTTTGCTCTGGGGATCTTCGGGCTTTTCTTCCTGACGGACAGCATCAATTTCTCGGATATCTTTGCGGATGTTTCGACCCTGGCAGAGACGCAGCTGACCTTTTTGTGGCGGGACTGGAATGCGGCTGAGGTGCTGGCCTTCCTCCTGTTCATCGGGGCGATGGGGAAATCGGCGCAGCTGTTCCTGCACACCTGGTTGCCGGACGCGATGGAAGGGCCGACGCCTGTGTCCGCGCTGATCCATGCGGCGACCATGGTGACGGCGGGTGTGTTCCTGGTTTGCCGGATGTCGCCGCTGATGGAATTCGCGCCTTATGCGACCGGCTTTATCACGGCCATCGGCGCGATGACGGCGTTTTTCGCGGCGACCGTGGGTCTGGTGCAGACGGATATCAAGCGGGTGATCGCCTATTCGACCTGTTCGCAGCTGGGCTATATGTTCGTGGCGGCCGGGGTTGGCATGTATTCGGCGGCGATGTTCCACCTGTTCACACATGCGTTCTTCAAGGCGCTTTTGTTCCTTGGGGCGGGCTCGGTCATTCATGCGATGCATCACGAGCAGGACATGACCAACTATGGCGGGTTGCGCAAAAAGATCCCCTACACCTATTGGGCGATGATGATCGGCACTTTGGCGATCACCGGGGTCGGGATTCCGTTGACGACCATCGGGTTTGCCGGGTTCCTGTCCAAGGATGCCATTATCGAGAGCGCCTGGGCGGGCGGGTCGATGTTCGGGTTCTGGTCGCTGGTGATTGCGGCGGCGATGACCTCTTTCTATTCCTGGCGGCTGATCTTCCTGACGTTCTTTGGCAAGCCACGGGGCGACAAGCATACGCATGAACATGCGCATGAAAGCCCGAAGGTGATGTTGATCCCCCTGGGTGTGTTGAGCCTGGGCGCGGTGTTTGCCGGCATGATCTGGTATGGTCAGTTCTTTGGCCATGCGGACAAGGTTGGCAAATTCTATGGGATCCCTGTTGCCGAAGCGTCGGCGCATGGCGCGGCCAAGAGCGAGGGTCACGGCACAGAGGATCATGGCACAGACGACCACGCGAAAGCGGATGAGCATGCCAAGGCTGACGATCACGCCAAGACTGACGACCACGCCAAGTCTGACGACCACGGTGAGGATGCGGCCCATGGCGGCGATCATCACTATGCCTTTGTCGGCAAACCGGGCGAGGGGGCGCTGTATTTTGCGCCGGACAACCATGTGCTGGACGATGCACATGCCGCGCCCAAATGGGTCAAGGTTTCGCCTTTCATTGCGATGATCCTGGGGCTGGCGCTGGCCTATATGTTCTACATCGTCAATCCATCCCTGCCCAAGCGGCTGGCCGAGAACCAGCGGCCGCTGTACCTGTTCCTCAAGAACAAGTGGTATTTCGACGAGATTTACGACGCGATCCTGGTGCAACCGGCCAAGGCTCTTGGGCGTTTGTTGTGGAAGGTCGGTGACGGCAAGGTGATCGACGGGTTCCTGAATGGGGTGGCGATGGGCATTGTGCCGTTCTTCACCCGTCTCGCGGGTCGGGCACAGTCCGGTTACATCTTTACCTATGCCTTCTGGATGGTGCTGGGCATTGCAGCCTTTGTCACCTGGATGACGATCGGCGGAGGAGCCCACTGATGAGCAGCTATCTTCTTTCTGCTGTCTGTTTCATTCCTGCACTGGCGGCGCTGATCATGGCCCTCTTCCTGCGGGGAGAAGACGAGGCGGCCCAGTTGAACGCCAAGCGCTTTGCCCTGGTGACAACAACGGTGACGTTTATTGTGTCGCTGGGGATCCTGACACAGTTCGATCCCTCCAACACCGGCTTCCAGTTTGTGGAAGAAAGCGAATGGCTGCTGGGGTTGAAGTACAAGATGGGTGTGGACGGGATCAGTGTCCTGTTTGTGCTGCTGACCACCTTCATCATGCCGCTGACCATTCTGGCCAGCTGGAATGTGACGGTGCGGGTCAAGGAATACATGATCGCCTTCCTGCTGCTGGAAACGCTGATGCTGGGCGTGTTCATGGCGCTGGATCTGGTGTTGTTCTACCTGTTCTTCGAGGCCGGTCTGATCCCGATGTTCCTGATCATCGGCATCTGGGGCGGCAAGAACCGGATCTACGCCAGCTTCAAGTTCTTCCTTTATACCTTCCTGGGCTCTGTCCTGATGCTGGTCGCGATGGTTGCGATGTTCTCGGAGGCGGGCACGACGGATATCGAAGTGCTGCTGACCCATGAGTTTGCTTACGAGAGTTTCTCTTTGCTGGGCATTCAGATCGTGGGCGGGATGCAGACGCTGATGTTCCTGGCCTTCTTTGCCAGCTTTGCGGTCAAGATGCCGATGTGGCCGGTGCATACCTGGTTGCCGGATGCGCATGTTCAGGCGCCGACGGCGGGCTCTGTGGTGCTGGCGGCGATCCTGTTGAAGATGGGTGGCTATGGTTTCCTGCGCTTCTCGTTGCCGATGTTCCCGGTCGGGTCCGAGGTGATGACACCGCTGGTGCTGTGGATGAGCGCGATTGCGATTGTCTATACCTCGCTGGTGGCGCTGGTGCAGGAAGACATGAAAAAGCTGATCGCCTATTCCTCGGTCGCGCATATGGGTTTTGTCACCATGGGGATCTTTGCGGCCAACCAGCAGGGTCTGGATGGCGCTATCTTTCAGATGATCAGCCACGGCTTTATCTCGGCGGCTTTGTTCCTGTGCGTCGGGGTGATCTATGACCGGATGCACACGCGCGAGATTGACGCCTATGGCGGCCTGGTCAACCGGATGCCGGCCTATGCCCTGGTGTTCATGCTGTTCACCATGGCCAATGTCGGCCTGCCGGGGACATCCGGTTTTGTCGGTGAATTCCTGACATTGATGGGCACGTTCCAGGTCAACACCTGGGTTGCGATGGTTGCGACCTCTGGTGTGATCTTCTCGGCGGCCTATGCCTTGTGGCTGTACCGTCGTGTGGTCATGGGCGACCTGATCAAGGGCAGCCTCAAGACCATTCAGGATATGTCAGCGCGAGAGAAGTTCATCTTTGCTCCGCTGATCGTGATGACGCTGTTGCTGGGGGTATATCCGGCACTGGTGACCGATGTGATCGGGCCTGCGACAGCGGCATTGAAGGATCATTATGATACGGCGCTGGCCGCGGCAGAGGCCGCGTCGCAGCATGCCTCGAATTAGGGAGCTCGGTTCATGGGATCCGATCTGAACATCATCTTGCCAGAAATTGTCCTGGCGCTGTTTGCGCTGGTCACATTGGTGGGGTCGGCCTATCTGGGCAAGGACAGGCTGGCGCCCGCGCTGGTCTGGACCACGGCTGCTGTGATGGTGGTGCTGGGCATCTGGATTGCCGCTGCGGGCGGTGGGACAAATGTGGCCTTTAACGGCATGTTCGTCGATGACGGCTTTTCGCGGTTTGCCAAGGTGGTGATCCTGATTTCGGCCGCCTGTGTGCTGGTGATGAGCCAGGAATACATGACGCGCCGGGATCTGTTGCGCTTTGAATACCCTGTGCTGGTGGCCCTGGCGGCTGTTGGCATGATGGTGATGGTGAGCGCGGGTGATCTGATCCTGCTGTACATGGGGCTGGAGCTGCAATCGCTGGCTCTCTACGTGGTGGCATCGCTGCGGCGTGACAGTGCCAAATCGACCGAGGCTGGGTTGAAGTATTTTGTGCTGGGCGCGCTGTCGTCTGGTTTGCTGCTGTATGGTGCGTCGCTGGTTTACGGGTATTCGGGGACAACCCTGTTCTCGGGGATCATCCAGACCGCGCACGAGGGCCATGTGTCCTTGGGTCTGTTGTTTGGCATCGTCTTCCTGGTGGCGGGCCTGGCCTTCAAAGTGTCGGCTGTGCCGTTCCACATGTGGACGCCGGACGTCTACGAAGGCTCGCCCACGCCGGTTACTGCGTTCTTTGCCACGGCGCCGAAAATGGCTGCGATGGCCTTGTTCGCGCGGGTGTTGTTTGACGCCTTTGGGGATGCAATCGGGGATTGGTCGCAGATCATCGCCTGTCTTTCGCTTTTGTCCATGTTCCTGGGGGCGGTGGCTGCGATCGGCCAGCGTAACATCAAGCGGCTGATGGCCTATTCCTCGATCGCGCATATGGGATATGCGCTGATGGGGCTGGCCTCGGGCAGCGAGCTGGGCGTGCAGGCGATGCTGATCTACATGGCGATCTATGTGACCATGAATGTCGGCACCTTTGCCTTTATCCTGATGTTGGAGCGTGACGGCCAGCCGGTGTTGGATATCGACTCGTTGCATATGTATTCCAAGGCCGAACCGGGCAAGGCGCTGGCGATGCTGGTGTTGTTGTTCTCTTTGGCTGGTGTGCCGCCGATGCTGGGCTTTTTCGGCAAGCTTTATGTGTTGCGCGCTGCCTATGAGGGCGGGTTGGCCTGGCTGGCGGTGGCGGGCGTTGTGGCGTCGGTCATCGGGGCGTTTTATTATCTGCGGATCGTCTATTACATGTATTTCGGTGAAGAGCGCGAGGCGTTGGACCGTTCCAATCCGCCTGTGCTGTGGGGGCTGTTGATGGCTTCGGCTGTGATCATGGTGGTTGGCATCATCAATATGTTCGGTGTCGAAGGCGCAGCAGCAGCGGCGGCGGCTGTTCTGGTCAAGTGATCTGTTAAGCGTCGCGCGATCCATCAATTGTCCAACCGGGAACCGCTGGCGTTTCCGGGGTGCTGTCGGTGACGAGGGCACCTGTGGGGAGGGCGCGATTTGACCAATGAAGTGCAGGCAGCAGAATGGCCGCATGGCTATGGCTGCCGGGTATTGGCCGAGGTTGACAGCACGTTGAGCGAAGCGGCGCGGATTGCGCCGGAACTGGCGGGGCCGGAGTGGATTCTGGCGTTGCGGCAGACGGCCGGGCGCGGGCGGCGCGGGCGGGCCTGGCGCGACCCGGTTGGCAATTTTGCGGCGACATTGGTGCTGCGTCCGGCGGAACCGGCCGAGCAGGCGGTGCTGCGCAGCTTTGTGGCGGCGCTGGCGGTGTTTGAGGCCTGTGTGGCTGTGACGGGCCGCAGCGATGGTCTGACGCTGAAGTGGCCCAATGACGTGCTGCTGAACGGCGGCAAGTTGAGCGGGATCCTGTTGGAGAGCGCGGGGCAGGGCGCCGGGTTGCAATATCTGTCGATTGGCATCGGGGTGAACCTGAGATCCGTGCCGGATCAATCCGGTCTGGAGACCCGTGCCGTTTCGCCCGTATCGCTGTTGTCGGAAACCGGGGCCGAAGTCTCGCCCGAGGTGTTCCTGAGCCATCTGGCGGCCGCCTATGCCCGCTATGAGGCCCAGTTTACGACCTATGGTTTTGCCCCCATCCGCGAGGCCTGGCTGGCGCGGGCCGCGCGTTTGGGAGAGGTGATCACCGCGCGCACCGGCAAATCCGAAACGACCGGCACTTTCGAGACATTGGATGCGCAGGGCAATCTGGTGTTGCGGACCGCATCCGGGCAGGTGGGAATCCCGGCGGCGGATATCTTTTTCTGAGGGGGAGGCTGCCATGCTGTTGGCAATTGATTGTGGCAATACGAATACGGTGTTCTCGATCTGGGACGGAGAGTCCTTTTTATGTACGCTGCGGACCTCGACCCATCATGCGCGCACGGCGGATGCCTATTTCACCTGGTTCAAGACGCTGATTGAACACTACGGCATTCAGGCGGACATCAAGGATGTCATCATCTCGTCCACGGTGCCGCGGGTTGTGTTCAATCTGCGGGTGTTTGCGGATCGCTTCTTTGGCTGTCGCCCGATGGTGGTGGGCAAGCCGGATTGTTTGTTGCCGGTGCCGCCCCGGGTGGATGGGGGCACGGTGCCCGGGCCGGACCGGCTGGCCAATGCGGCGGGGGCCTATGACCGGCATGGCGGCAATGTGGTTGTCGTCGACTTTGGCACTGCGACCAATTTTGACGTGGTGGCGCAGGATGGGGCCTATGTGGGGGGCGTGATTGCGCCGGGCGTGAACCTGAGCCTGGAGGCGCTGCACGCGGGCGCGGCGGCCTTGCCGCATGTGGACATTTCGCAACCAGAGCGCGTGATTGGAACGAATACGGTCGGATGCATTCAATCTGGCGTGTTCTGGGGCTATACGGGTCTGATCGAAGGCATCACAGCCAGGATTCGGGCCGAATATGGGGCACCGATGCGGGTTATCGGAACCGGCGGGCTGGCGCCCTTGTTTGAGCAGGGCGGCGAGCTGTTCGATACGATCGAAGATGACCTGACAATGCACGGTTTAACCGTGATTCATAAATATAATAAGGAAAATGGGCAGATATGAGCTCTGGTAAGACTGACAGACTGATTTACCTGCCATTGGGCGGCGCCGGCGAGATTGGCATGAATGCCTATGTCTACGGATATGGCGCGCCCGGACAGGAGCGGCTGATCCTTGTGGATCTGGGTGTAACTTTTCCGGATATGGAGACGTCCCCGGGCGTTGACCTGATCTTTCCGGATATGTCCTGGCTGATCGAACGGGCGGATCGTCTGGAGGCGATTTTTGTCACACATGCCCACGAAGACCATGTGGGCGCCGTGTCGCAATTTTGGGATCGGTTGAATGTGCCGGTCTATGCGCGCGCCTTTACCGCGAATATTGCCCGGCGCAAGATGGGCGAACGTGACCATCCCGAGGATGCGGTTGTCACGGCCTCGGCCTGGCCCGAGCAGCTGACGGCGGGGCCATTTACGGTGGGCTTTTTGCCGGTCAGCCACTCGATCCCCGAAAGCTCGGCGCTGGTGATTGATACGCCCGCGGGGCGTATTGTGCACAGCGGCGATTTCAAACTGGATCCGAACCCGGTTGTGGGGGAACCGTTTGACGTGGACCTCTGGGCCTCGGTCTGTGCAGAGGGGGTGCATGCGTTGGTCTGTGACTCCACCAATGTGTTTTCGCTGCACCCGGGCCGCTCCGAGAGCGAGGTGGGCCCGCAAATCGAAGGGTTGGTGGCCCAGGCCGAGCGTATGGTTGTGGCGACGACCTTTGCCAGCAACGTGGCGCGCCTGAAATCGCTGGCCGAGGCCGGGGAACGGGCCGGACGATCGGTGGTGCTGATGGGGCGGGCGATGCAGCGCATGGTCGAGGCGGCGGTGCAGACCGGCGTGTTGACCGATTTCCCCCGGGTGATCAGCCCCGAGGAAGCCTCGCACATTCCGCGTGAAAACCTGTTGCTGCTGGTGACTGGCAGCCAGGGCGAGCGGCGGGCGGCCAGTGCGCAATTGGCGCGTGGCAAGTTCCGGGGGCTGGAGTTGAAAGAGGGCGACCTGTTCCTGTTTTCCTCCAAGACGATTCCGGGCAATGAAAGCGGCGTGATCCGCATCATGAACCAGTTGAGTGAAAAAGGCGTGGATGTGGTCGAAGATGACAGCGGGCGCTATCACGTTTCGGGCCATGCCAACCGCCCGGATCTGGAGGCGGTGCATGACATCGTGCACCCCAAGATCATTGTGCCCATGCATGGAGAGCATCGCCATCTGCGAATGCACGCCCGCCTCGCCGAAGAGCGCGGCTATGCCAGCGCGCTGGCGGTGAACGGCACGATGCTGGACCTGACCGGTGCGACACCGAAAGTGGCCGAATATGTGGAAACCGGGCGCACCTATCTGGATGGCTCGGTCAAGATTGGCGCGTTGGACGGGATCGTGCGGGACCGGATTCGCATGGCGTTGAACGGGATTGTCACCGTATCGGTGATCCTGGACGAAGATCACGAGCTGTTGGGCGAGCCCTGGTGTGAATTGATCGGGCTGCCAGAGATCGGCAATTCAAAGGCCGCGCTGACCGAGGTGCTGGAGGAGGATCTGGACCAATACCTGCGCCGCGCCAAGGCCAAGACCCGGGCGGATGACGACAAGCTGGAAGAAGAAATGCGGCGCATCGTGCGCAACACGGCGATGACGGAAATCGGGCGCAAACCCGAGGTCAGCATTGTGGTCAGCCGGGTCGTTTAAGTCGTAGCGCGACCTGTTTTCACATTTTGCCCGTGGGTGTACCCGGGTCACCAAAACAAAAAAGGACAAAGCCGGGTGTCGGCTTTGTCCTTTGGTTTTTCAACAGGTTGCTGTCTATCAATCCTCGGCGCCGGGGCGCCGGGGGCGTCAGCCTGTCATGCGTTCCTGAAAACTCAGCGCGATAAAGCGGGGCAGGTGATCGCCCAGACCCACGGCTGTGGAGTCCTTGCCGCCCGCGTTGCGACGGTCCGAGCGTGGCTTGCCGGATCTGCCGGATGTTTTGGCTGGCGCGGCTTCGCGGGGTTCTTCGCTGCGGGTTTCCACCGGTGCGTCGGGCGTTGCGCTGGCACTGGTCCGCTTGTCGCCCCGCCGTCTGACGGTGCGTTTTTCAGACCGCTTTTCGGTGGGGGTTTCAGCGGTTTCCTCGGCAGCAGCAGCGGCTGCCGGAGCGTCCTCGGCCTTGGCGGCCTTGAGGGGGTTGTCCAGGCGCGGGATGGGGTTTTGCACCAGGGCCTCAACCGCATCCAGATATTTATCGTCGCGCGGGCCGCAGATGGTGATGGCCTTGCCCTGCCGTCCGGCTCGACCGGTGCGGCCAATGCGGTGCACATAGTCTTCGGCGTGGGAGGGGACGTCGAAATTGAAGACGTGGCTGACATGGGGCACGTCCAGCCCGCGCGCGGCCACATCCGAGGCAATCAGGAAACGGACCGATCCGTCGCGGAACCCATCCAGGGTTTTCGTGCGCTGGCTTTGTTCCAGATCGCCATGGATCGGGGCCGCGTTGTATTTGTATTTGGTCAGCGATTTCGCAACGATATCCACGTCGGATTTGCGGTTGCAGAAGATGATCGCATTCGTGCAGGCCTCGCCCTCGGCATCAATCAGCGCGCGCAGCAGGCGCCGCTTTTCCGTCGCCTCGCGGTCACGCCGTGACCCTTTGAACATGACCACGCCTTGCTGGATGGTCTCGGAGGTGGTGGCCTGACGGGCCACTTCGATCCGGGCAGGGGCTGACAGGAAAGTGTTGGTGATCCGCTCAATCTCGCTGGCCATTGTGGCCGAGAAGAACAGGGTCTGCCGGGTGAAGGGCGTCAGCGAGAAGATCCGCTCGATATCCGGGATGAAACCCATGTCGAGCATGCGGTCTGCCTCGTCCACCACCATGATCTGAACGCCGGTCAACAGCAGTTTGCCGCGCTCGAAATGGTCCAGCAGACGGCCGGGGGTGGCGATGAGCACGTCGACGCCTTTGTCGATGAGCGCGTCCTGTTCCTTGAAGCTGACACCGCCGATCAACAGGGCCTTGGTCAGTTTGACGTGTTTGGAATAGGCGTCAAAGTTTTCAGCCACCTGCGCCGCCAGTTCCCGCGTCGGGCACAGCACAAGGCTGCGCGGCATGCGGGCGCGGGCGCGTCCGCGGGCCAGCATGGTGATCATGGGCAGGGTGAAACTGGCGGTTTTGCCGGTCCCGGTTTGGGCGATACCCAGAACGTCACGCCCCTCCAACGCCGGAGGAATCGCACCTGCCTGGATGGGTGTTGGGGTTTCGTAACCCGCCTCTTCGACGGCTTTGAGAACCTTAGGGCTAAGATTCAATTCAGAAAATTTGGTCATATGTATCCGCGTGTCTGCGGACACCACTTGGCCCGCACGTCTTAAATAATAGAGGCCGTATGCCCCGTCTTGGCGTCGCAATTGATTGGCGTCGCTTTAGCAGTGCGGGCGCAGCTTGCCCGAGTGCGACATAGCAAAGTCCGGGGGTTTCGTCAAACGGCGTTGCTGGGCGGGCCGTGGCGGTGGGTGGACTGTGTCTATTTTGGAGACAATCGGTCAACCCGGCGGGAATTGTTGCGAGATTTTGTGATCCAGGGCCAGGTCACAGTGGCGCAGCAGCCCTTCGGCCTCCAGCGCTTGTCGCAGTCGGGGGGTATCGGCGCAGACCTCGTCAAAGAAGGCGCGCAGGCCGTCGGTGCCGCTTTCCTCCTGAATCATGGCAAAGAGTTCATTCATTTTCAGCCCGCCCTTTTCGCGGGGGCGGTTGGGGCCCAGCTCGGCGCGATAACTGCCCTGGGCCAGCCGGAACTGCAATTGCGCCTGCCAATCTGCCCAGCTGAGCGCGTGGCGATGGCAGAGCATCAGCTGGGTCCGGGTGTGCGCATCGTCGACCAGACCCGGGTTCATCTCTTCTCCGAGAAAGACGTTGTGGATGCGATAGGTGACGGGCAATTGCGGGGTGTCCAGGCCGGTGCGCACGAACAGTTTTCCCGCCACATGGCTGAGGAAGCCGCCCTTCAGAAATGCGCCGAACGTCGGATAAAGCCGCCCGGTGATGCGATCGCGGTTGGGGCCGGGGGGGATCCAGGATTTATAGGCCGTCTCGCTACCGGCCAGCAGCTCCATCGGGCGCACCCGCAGGGCCTGTGCATCGGCGGGCAGGGCGGCCAGCAGGCTGGCAATATCCTGTTGCGGCCACAGAAATTCATCCACGTCGATATGCGTCAGCCAGTCCACATCGCTGGCCCGCCCGTAGGCGCGGCTGGCGTTATAGGTCTGGCGGGGCTGGTGTTTTTTGGGCCGGCCGATGTCGGCGGCCTGCCAGTAGGCGGCATCGCAGGACTGCACGCGGATCTTGGGATGCGCCCGCAATGCGGCCTCGGTCGTCGGGTCCGGCGCATCCAGATAGAGGTAGAGCCGGTGCGCCCCCAGGTCCAGATGATGGGCGGCAAAGCCCAGAATGTCGCGCAGGGGCGCCTTGATGGTGGCAACCACGCCCCAGCGGGTCAAACCATCATTTCCTTGGTCGCGCTGAGCGTGATGTCCGGATAGTCGCGCGTCACCCGGTCGATATCCCATTGCAGGCGGGTCAGATAGACCACGTCGCCGTCATTATCGGTGGCGATATGCTGTTTGTTGGCGTTAGAGAACGCCTCTACCGCGTCACGCGCCCCTGTCACCCAGCGGGCAGAGGTGAATTGCGACGGCTCGAACCGCACCGGCAGGCCATATTCCAGCTCAATCCGGCTGGCCAGCACCTCGAATTGCAGCGCGCCAACAACGCCGACCACAAAACCAGAGCCGATCTGCGGCTTGAACACCTTGGCCGCGCCCTCTTCGGCGAATTGCATCAGCGCCTTGTCCAGATGTTTCGCCTTGAGCGGATCACCGGCGCGCACACCCTGAAGCAGTTCGGGCGCAAAGCTGGGAATGCCGCTGACGCGCAACGCTTCGCCCTCGGTCAGAGTGTCGCCGATGCGCAGCTGGCCGTGGTTGGGGATGCCGATGATGTCGCCGGCCCAGGCCTCTTCGGCCAGTTCACGGTCCGAGGCGAGGAACAGCACCGGGTTAGAGATTGCCATCGGTTTCTTGGTGCGCACATGGGTCAGTTTCATGCCACGTTTGAAATGCCCCGAGGCCATGCGCAGAAAGGCCACGCGGTCGCGGTGTTTCGGGTCCATATTGGCCTGAACCTTGAAGACAAACCCGGCGACCTTTGGTTCCTCCGGAGAGATCTGGCGCGGCTGTGCCTTTTGCACCTGCGGTTCGGGGCCGAATTTGGCGATGCCATCCATCAGTTCCTTGACCCCGAAGGAGTTGATGGCCGAGCCGAACCAGATCGGCGTCAGCGTCCCGTCCAGCAACGCCTGAGGATCCAGCGGCGGCAATAATTCACGCGCCATTTCCAGTTCTTCGGTCAGCTGCGCCAACAGGGCACTGGGCACATGTTCGGCCAGGGCCGGATCGTCCAACCCGTTGATTTCAATGCTCTCTGCGATCTTGTTTCGATCCGCGCGGTCCATAAGCTCCAACCGGTCGCGCAGGATGTCGTAACATCCGATGAAATCACGCCCCTGGCCAATGGGCCAGCTGGCCGGGGTCACGTCGATGGCCAGGTTTTCCTGGATCTCGTCAATGATCTCAAACACGTCGCGGCTGTCGCGGTCCATCTTGTTGCAAAAGGTCAGGATCGGCAGGTCGCGCAGGCGGCACACTTCGAACAGTTTTCTGGTCTGGCTCTCGACGCCCTTGGCGCCGTCAATCACCATCACCGCCGCATCCACCGCTGTGAGGGTGCGATAGGTATCCTCGGAAAAATCCGAATGCCCCGGGGTGTCTACCAGGTTGAAGCGGAAGTTCTGATAGTCAAAGGACATGGCCGAGGCTGAAACCGAAATGCCGCGGTCCTTTTCCATCTGCATGAAGTCCGAGCGCGTGCGCCGCGCCTCGCCCTTGGCACGGACCTGTCCGGCCAGTTGGATGGCGCCACCATAGAGCAGGAATTTTTCGGTCAGCGTTGTTTTGCCCGCATCCGGATGCGAGATGATGGCAAAGGTCCGGCGCCGCGCAATTTCGGCTGGCAGGTCGGGGCGGTTGGTGCGGATATCGAGCATGTTGGCGCGTATAGGTAAGGATCGAGGCCCATGCAAGTTGCTGCGCACATTGGGGTCAATTCGGGTCAAACATTCCACACTCCAAAGTTATGTTGAACGACTCGAGTAAATTGGATAATCATGAACAAAGAGTGAACATTTGATGGAGGTACGATATGACTCTGGACGAAATTTCAAAGGCCCTGGTTGTGGCCTGTCGAGAGGGGCGCGAGGCGGAGCTGTTGGAGACGGTTTACGCTCAGGACGCGGTCTCTGTGGAGGCATCTGACCCGGGGCACGGGCGCGAAACGGTCGGGCTGGACGGGATTCGCGGCAAACATGCCTGGTGGGCAGAGAATATGGAGGTGACCGGCGGTTCGGTCAGTGATCCGATGCCGCATGGGGACGACCGGTTTGCCGTGATTTTCGAGGTTCAGGGCAGGGAAAAAGCGTCGGGCAATGCGTTCGACATGAAGGAAGTGGCTGTTTACCACGTCGCAGATGGCAAGATCGTGCGCGAGGAGTTTTTTTACAGCAGTTGACCCGTGAGGCGCCGGGATAAAGCGTTAACGGCTAGAGGCCCGGCGCAGCAGGTCGATGGCGTCCGGGCGATCCAGCAGGGCCTTTTGCACGTCGAGCCCGTGTTCGGGCTGTCGGCTGTGCTCTGGCAGCAGAGTCTTGAGCTTTTGCACCAGTTCGGGGGGCAGGGCCGAACGTGTGCGCGCATCAATCAGCATGCTTTCGGCGGCGATACCTTCGGCGTAGATGATGTAATGCTGGTCAAACAGGATCTGAAAATAATCGACAAATCCGCCGTCCTGTACGGTGACACTGTCGCCGTTGACCAGATGGCGGGCCTTGACCAGCAATTTGGATTCGCCGACTTCAAATTCATCGGCCCGTTGATAGATGAACAGCCGGTGGTCGGGGCTGACCAGAAGGTCATTTTCATTGTTGAGCACGCCGGCGCGGATCAGGATCGGGGCGAGGTCGCCGGTGGCGCGGGCGGTGGTATGGCCGATCCAGCGGATTTCCTGCGGGCCATCGTCCCGCGTCAACACCCGGTCGCCGGGTTTGAGCTGCTCGATCGGGACCTGCGCGCCGGACCCCAGCGTGATATGCGTGCCGCGTGAAAAGCTGACACAGGCGACCTGGGCAAAGCGGCTGCGTGCCCCCTCGCGGTCGGTGCCGACAAGGCGATATTCTGCATCGGCCTCAATCGGGCCCATGGGCAGGAAATAGACCTCGCTCAGGTGCCCTTGCTGGTCGGTTTCCACCAGCACCAGCAATTCGACATTGCGCCCATCGGGGGTCATGAAGATCATCGCGCAATCCAGATAGAGCGGCGCCCCGGCTGTGCCGGTTTCGGTGCTGCGTGCGACGCGGAACGTGCCGTCCTCTTGCGCGTGGAAGGCCAGGCGGTGGCGGGTGGCGGCCGGGCTCAGCTGATAGATGCTGTCCAGCTCAACCTCTGTCATGAATGAAATCGGATCGCCCAGGTTGGCGCCATCGGTCACACAGAAGGTTTCGGCCTGGTAGACCGCGATGCTCTGTGCTGGGGATTCTGCTTGGCTTTTCATCTTCAATTCATTTGTTCATGCGGCGTGCCGCGTCAATCGTCTTAAAATAGGATTACGACTGTTTGTGGTCAATTGCTGGGTCTTTTACTGGCAATTATTAGCGACCAGGTGTTTATGTGTCGTGAACAATAGGGGAGGCTCCGATGGATCTGGGCATATCTGGGAAACGTGCGCTGGTTTGTGCCAGCAGCAAAGGGTTGGGTTTGGGCTGTGCGCAGGCTCTGGCCGAGGCGGGTGTTTCATTGGTGATGAACGCGCGCGGCGCTGAGGCGCTGGAGGCGTCCGCGCAGGGTATTCGCGACCGGTTCGGGGTCGCGGTAGAGACCGTGGCGATTGATGTGACGACCGCTCAGGGGCAGGCCGAAGTGCTGGATGTGGCGGGCGATGTCGACATTCTGGTGACCAATGCGGGCGGGCCGCCTCCGGGCATGTGGTCAGATTGGGACCGGGAGGATTTCATCCGCGCGCTGGATGGCAACATGCTGACGCCGATTGCCTTTATGAAGGCGTTGCTGCCGGGCATGATGGAGCGCGGCTGGGGCCGGGTGGTGAACATCACCAGCCAGTCGGTGCGCGCGCCGATTGGCGTGCTGGGCCTGTCGAACGCCGCACGCACCGGGTTGACCGGTTATGTTGCGGGGACGGCGCGTCAGGTGGCGCCCAAAGGGGTGACGATCAACAATATCCTGCCGGGCATCCATGCCACGGATCGGGCCGCTGCATTGGACAGCGGCGCGGCGGCGGCGGCGGGGCTCACCCTGGAAGAGGCACAGGCGCAGCGCTGCGAGACGATTCCGGCCCGGCGCTATGGCACGGCCGAAGAGTTTGGCCAGGCCTGTGCGTTCCTGTGTTCGCAGCACGCCGGTTTCATTGTCGGGCAGAACCTGTTGCTGGATGGCGGGGCGACCAACCTGACCATGTAACGCGGGGATTGGTGCGGCGCATATGGCTGAGGCGTTTTCGCTAAAGGATCATTTGTTCAATGCCGAAACGCTGGGCCAGCTGGCCGCAGAGTTCGAGGCAGGCGTGCCCGGGTTTGACGGCGCGCGCTTTGCCTCGGAGTGTCTGAGCGGGTTCGGGGAACGGGGTCTGCTGGAGCGGCTGGAATGGATGGCCGATTGTCTGGAGCCGCAGTTGCCCGCGGCGTTTGACGCCATGGCCGAGGCGCTGGAGGCGGCGATGCCGCCGCCTTTGGATCCGACGCTGACGGATGATGATTTCGGGCAGTTCATTCATGCTCTGCCCGGGATCATGGCGGTGCGTCATGGCATCGGGGCGCATGTGCCGCGCGCTTTGGATTTGCTGCATCGGGCGACCAAACGATTTTCGATGGAGTTCTACATTCGCCCTTTTCTGAACCAATGGCCGCAAGAGACATTGGCGCGTTTGTCCGAATGGGTGGAGGATGACAATTACCATGTGCGCCGTCTGGTGAGCGAGGGCACGCGACCCAGGCTGCCCTGGGCCAAGGCGGTGCATGTGACAAGCGGGCAGAGCCTGCCGCTGCTGCAACGGCTACATGCAGATCCGACGCGATATGTGACGCGTTCTGTTGCCAATCATCTGAATGATATTGCCAAACAAGAGCCGGATCTGGTGGTGGGGCGGCTGGCGCAATGGCGCGACGACAAGCACCAGCGGGCCAAAGAGCTGGACTGGATGACCCGCCATGCGTTGCGCACATTGGTCAAGGACGGGCACCCGGGCGCGCTGCGCCTGTTGGGGTACGATCCGGAGGCGGCGGTGGATGTTGTCTCGTTTACGGTCACGCCGCGGGTGCGGATCGGCGAGCGGGTGGAGCTGGTGACCGAGCTGCGCGCCGCGCAGCGGGTGCCGGTGATTGTGGATTACGTGTTCTGGCGGCGTCGCGCCAATGGAGAGCTGGCCCCGAAGGTGCACAAGCTGAAACAGCTTGTCCTGCAACCCGGCGAGGTTTTGCGTTTGGAAAAGCGGCATCATCTGCGGGGGGATGCCACGACCTATCGGCTGTTTCCCGGGCCGCAGCGGATGGATTTGCAGATCAATGGCCGGATCGTGGCGCAGGGCGCGTTTGAGCTGTGCGATGGGTGAGCGCGATCTGTTGGGGCAGGCCGGACGCGGCGCAGTGCCATAGGCGGTTGTTGCCCGGTTTAAGCCCGTTGCGCGTGACGCGCGGTCCGGGATTTGAGTATTTGGACCAAAAAGAAGCCTGGGTCGACTGTTTGAACGGGGTTTGGGCAGGCGGTCGGGTGTCGGGTTTCCCCTCTCGCGCGTGGTTTGGCGCGGATGACAAGGGAAACCCGGGAGGATGTACCGTTGTGGGTTCAGACGTGGATTCAGAACGGGATTTCGTCGTCCATGTCGCGCCCGCCGCCCATACCGCCGCCGTCGCCAGCCGGTGCGGCGCCCGCGTATGGATCCTCTTGCGGGCCCGGGTCAAAGCCACCGCCGCCCATGCCACCGCCGCCACCTTCGCCGCGTCCGTCGAGCATCACCAGCGTGCCGTTGAAGCCTGACAGGACAACCTCGGTTGAATAGCGGTCCTGGCCGGATTGATCCTGCCATTTGCGGGTTTGCAAGGCGCCTTCCAGGTAGACCTTGGAGCCTTTGCGCAGATATTGTTCGCAGACCCGCACCAGCCCTTCAGAGAAAATGGCGACGGAATGCCATTCTGTCTTTTCGCGCCGCTCGCCGGTGTTGCGATCTTTCCAGGTTTCAGAGGTTGCGATGCGCAGATTGCACACCTTGCCGCCATTCTGAAAGCTGCGCACTTCGGGGTCGCGCCCGAGATTCCCTATGAGGGTGACTTTGTTTACCGAACCGGCCATGTTCCGTCCTGTCGTCTGGGTGGTGTTATGTATCTGTGTCGAATCCCGTCTTTGCGGGTCGGGGTAACTTACACGTCTCGTGTCTGGGTTTAAACAGAGTTAACGCCAGCTTTCTTTGATGGGGTGGAATTCGCCTTGCAATCGGGTATAATCCGCCAAGGCTCATTTCAGGGCGGGGCGGGCAGTGTTTTATAAAAAGTCTATCGGGGTCGGTGTGATCTGTGTGCTGGTGGCGACGCCGGTCGCGGCAGATATGTTTTCGACCAAGGACCAGCGCAATCTGTTCAAGTCCCGGACCAAGATTCTGGATAGCCGGGCCTCCAAACAATATGCCAATTCGGTCCGTTTGCAGCCGCCCAAGGTGCATACGCCCTCTAAATGGGGCCCGCAGAGTTATACGGGCAAGTATCGCGGTGAATTTCTGACCATGGCCAAGGCTGCGGCGCGCAAACATGGCGTGCCAGAGGAATTGTTTGCGCGGCTGGTGCAGCAGGAAAGCGGCTGGAACCCGACCGCCAAGTCGCACAAGGGCGCCCTGGGGCTGGCGCAACTGATGCCTGGCACGGCCGAGTTGTTGAAGGTGGATCCGATGGACCCTCAGGAAAACCTGGAAGGTGGCGCGCGCTACCTGGCAGAGCAATATCGCAAATTCGGATCCTGGCGTCTGGCGCTGGCGGCTTACAACGCAGGGCCGGAGGCGGTGCAAAGGCACGGCGGGGTGCCGCCCTATAAGGAAACTCAGAATTACGTGAAGGTGATCTGGGGCAGCTGACCTGTCTGGATTAACCCGGCTTTCATACCCGATGTGCCATCAATGATGCGCATTCAGGACGAAAGGGGCCGGCATGAACGCACCGTTGCGAACAGGCACTCAGGGGCGAGTTGAACGGGCGCGAGTTGAACAGGCGCGCAATCTGTACCAGGCGGGGCGTGCGGATATGGCCTTGGCCGTTCTGTTGCCGGTGTTGTCACAAACGGTGGAGGATGCGGGCGCGCTGGATCTTGCAGCGATGTGCTATTGGCGGCTGGGTGATGGCGCGACGGCGCTTGCCCTCATGCAGGTGGTGACACAGGGCTGGCCAAACCTGGCTGCGGCGTGGTCCAAACATGCGGCCATGGCGGCGGGTATGGGGGACAAGGCGCAGGCAGAAGACTGTTTGCGCCGGGCGCTGGCGCTGACACCGCACTCTGTGCCGGTCCTCGCCGCATTGAACCGGATTGCGCCGTTTGCGCGCAACGGGGCACTGGTGCGGCGATTGAAAAAGGCGGTGCGCGCGCCGGGGGTGACCCCCTCAGAACGGGCGATGGGGTGGAATGCGCTGGCGCGGGTCGAAGAACGTGCAGGGCGCCGGGCGCAAGCCTTCAAGCTGTTTCAAACCTCCAAGGAGGTGTCGCCCGGGCGATACGATCCGCAAGCGATAGATGACCGGGTGGCCGCTTTGGCCGATGCCCCCGATGCAATGTCCCCGCCCGGGCCGGATGGGCCGCGCGTGATCTTTGTCACCGGGTTGCCACGTTCGGGCACGACGCTGGTGGAATCGATCCTGAGCCGTCATCCGCAGATCATCAGCGTTGGCGAAAGCAAGGCCCTGTCGGTGGCGCTGGAGGCGGCAAGGTCGGCGGGTTGGCCAAACAACGCCGCGCCGGATGCCGCAGCCAAGGCGCGCGCGATCTATCTGGAGGCGCTGGCTGCGCCACTTGCGGCAGGGGCGCAACAAGAGGACCGGGTTATTGTCGACAAGATGCCTCTCAACATTCTGGACCTGGATTTTGCCCGATGGATCCTGCCCCGGGCACGGTTTCTGTTCTTGCAGCGGCATCCGATGGATGTGGGGCTGTCGTGTTTTTTAACCAATTTCCATGAAGGCAATGGGTTTTCCCACCGTCTGGATTGGATCGGCCATCTGACACATGCGGTGTACCGGGCAGCGGATCTGCACGAGGCCCGGCTTGGCCCAGTGTTTCGCCGGCAATCCTATCGGGCCCTGGTGGAGACGCCGGAACAGCAGATCCGGGCAATGCTGGACCATGTGGGGCTGGAGTTTTGCGCGGATTGCCTGACACCGGAAGCGGCCCAGGGCCCCACACGGACAGCTTCGCTGTATCAGGTGCGCGAAAGGATCAATCTCTCCGGTCTTGGCAAATGGCAGGCTTATGCGCCGCAATTGGCGCCTTTGCGTGATGCCTTGGGCCCGGACTGGATTGCGCAGTGGGAAGAATCAGACGCCGCCATGAGATAGAGCCAGGTTGGCACATGGCCTGAACCGGCGCAGCGGGGCTGGAAAATTCGCAGAATTTTCGTGGTTTTCACAGAACGCGCGGGTCGAAAATCAGCGGCCTTCAGGGCCATCATAGGCCCGTTCGACCTTGGCAACCCGCAACGTGTAATATGCGTACCACCTTTCCTTACCCAGTTTCTGCGCCAACAGATGCTGAGCCACCGCTTTCCAATTCTGCAATGCGGCCTCGTCTTTCCAATAGCTGACGGTGATCCCCAATCCTTCGCTATCTCTGGTGGATTCAACGCCAATGTAGCCGGGCTGACGGGCTGCCAGTTCGACCATCTTATCCGCCATTTCGCCATAGCCTGCGTCGCTCTGTGTGCGCTGTGCGGTAAAGATCACGGCATAATAGGGTGGCTCCGGCAGAGGGGCGAAACGCGACATGGTGCAAACTCCGATCAACAAATGGCTGGCACCCGGCACCCTGCGGCGCAATCGCCATGGCGGGCAACCCGATTCCTGCGCATGCCTGTTGCGCCAACCCTCGCAACACCCGGCAGAGGTTCCATTTGTGCAGCACATTGACCGGCAAAGCGGCGCTGACGACAGGTATGCCCCCGGGACGGTCAAATTGAGCAGGCAATTCACCAGGATCCGCGCTACACCCGGAAAATGGCGCAAGTTTCAGCGTGCTTTAGCGTTGACTTGAGTGCGACACTTCTGAAAAACTAACTGGTAAGTAAAGTTTTTTCACATGAGAAAGAGAGGCATAGGCATGGGGGTTGTGGGTTTTGACCATGCATGCACCGGTTGCACCAACAGGGGCCGCCGCAAGCTTGACCAATCGGAAACCGTGGCATGGCCGTGAAACAGGTGCGGGCAACGGCCTATTGCCCGGCGCCCGCTGATCAGGTCTGGGCGGGGGTCCGCGATTTCTGCGCGCCCTGGCACCCGTTGGTTGCAGATATGGCTGCCGTCAAAACACCCTCTGGCGGGGTGCAACGTGAATTCCATGTCACCGGAGAAGACACACTCTATGTCGAGCGCCTGACCTGGTTCAGCGACAGCGCCCGTAGCATGGCCTATCGCCATATGCAGGGGATCGAGGGGATTGACCGCTATGACGGGCGCCTGACCGTGTCTGAAACCGACCCCCATACAGGCGGCTGCCATGTGACCATGTCGGCGCAGGTTTCGGGCCCGGCTGCGCGTGCGGCTGAGGTGGCAGAGGCAACGCAAGGGATCTTTGATCTGGGCGTCGAAGCCATCGCAGCGAAGACGCAGACGCCGCCAATGGCCCCCACCCGGCCTGCACCTGCCCAAGAGCATCCCGTTCAGACGCGCTCTATCGACAGCCTGCCGCGCCTGGCCCTGTCAACCATGGGGCAGGGCACTTTGGTCCTGTTCCTGCACGGTATCGGCGGCAACCGCAGCAACTGGCAGGCGCAACTGGCGGCTGTCGCCCCTTTTGCCACGGCGGCCGCGCTGGATCTGCGCGGCTATGGCGACAGTTCTCTGGGCGCCGGGCAATCCACCATTGATGGCTATTGCGATGATATCCTGCGGGTGATGGATGTGCTGGGTGCGGAGCGTTTGGTCCTGTGCGGCCTGTCCTACGGCGCCTGGATCGCAACCTCTTTTGCCATGCGCCACCCGGACAGGCTGATCGGTCTGCTGGTGGCCGGGGGCTGCACCGGCATGTCCGAGGCTGGCCCGGAAGAGCGTGACAGTTTCCGCGTCAGCCGCGAAGTGCCGCTGAACGAAGGCCAGACCCCCGCTGACTTTGCCCCGGCCGTTGTCGAGGTGCTCGCAGGCCCTGAAACCCCGGCTTCGGCCCGCGCGGCGCTGCTGGATTCCATGGCCGCGATCCCGGCCGCCACCTATGCGGATGCTCTGCGCTGTTTCACCAACCCGTTGGAGCGGTTCGATTTCTCTCGGTTGACCTGTCCGGTGTTGTTGATGACCGGCAGTTATGACCGCCTGGCACCACCGTCCGAGATCCGCCAGGTGGCAGAGCGGATGTATGACAGCGCCGCAGAGCCGGATGTGCGTTTCGAAGAGGTGTCGGGCGCTGGCCATGTCTGCAATCTGGATCAGCCGGACCGGTTCAACGCCACATTGCTGGAATTTCTGGGCAGGGTGCTGCCATGAGCTATGTTTTGACAGGCCGGCACGCCAGACAGACGGTGGACCCAGCCACAACCGGCCAACACGGAGAGACGGAATGAACGCGAACCTCAAATCCGACTTCCTCGAAGGGATGAGCCGCGCCGCGACATTTGTTGCCGTGGCCACCACCGATGGCGTGCGGGGGCGCTATGGCGTGACGGTCAGCTCTATGACTTCGGTCTCGACCGAGGGTGAATACCCTTCGTTGTTGATCTGCGTGCACTACCTGAGCCTGACCGCGCCTGCGATTCTGGCCAATCGGGGGTTCTGTCTGAACCTGTTGAACGAGGATCAGACCGAGATCGCGAATATGTTTGCCGGTCGCGACGGGGATGACCACGACGCCCGCTTTGATCGGGTCAATTGGACCGCCAGCGACAAAGGGTATCCGATGATCGACGGGGCCATGGCCAATTTCGAGTGCCAGATGGCGACCGAGCTGTGGTGGAAGACCCATCATGTCATTGTGGCCGAGGTCACGAATGTGCGCCTGTCAGATCACTCGCGCCCTTTGCTCTATGGTGGGCGGGCCTATCACAAGGCGGTCAAACTGTAGCGCGGGCTACCAGGACAGGGTCACGCTGGATCCGCTGGCTGTGCTGGCGATTTCCAGATCGACCCCAACGGTTTCGGCCCGCCGCTGCATCCCGGCCAGACCGATGCCACTGCCGGAGCCTGTGTTCGGACCCGTCGGCTGATCCGGGTCGGGCAGCGTAAACCCATGTCCGTCATCCACGACCGAGATGGAGCGGGCCGTGGTTCTGACGGTGATGGAGCGGGCATCGGCATGTTTGATCGCATTGGTGATCGCCTCCTGGACGATGCGCAGCAGGGCCAGGTTCTGAGACGGTCCGCCATCTGGCAATTGTGGGTCGTCGGTGATCTGCCAGACCAGCTCGATCGTGTGTTTTTGCAAAAGGGACTCAAGGCGACCGCGCAGCAGGCCCAATTGGGTGGCGATGCTGTCGCCGGCCTCCAGACTGTCGATGATCAGCCCCATATCGCGCAAGGCATCCTCCAGCGCGGTTTGCAGGACGACGTCCTGATCGGGCTGCGTGGCCATATAGGCCAGGGCGTTCACCAGCTGACCGCCGATCCCGTCATGCAGGTCCAGCAGGATCCGCTGGCGTTCATCGTCGATGGTTTGCTGCTGGGTCTGCACGGCCAGCCTGTCATAGCTTTGATGCAGCTCGGCGGTGCGTTCGTCGATTGTGGTTTGCAGGGATCTGGTCAGGTCTTCGTATTGGCTGAGCGATTGGGCCAGCTGATAAAAGATGATCCACAGCAGGCTGCACACGACCACCACGGGGATAAAGGGCGAGGTCACGACCGGCTCTGAGTCCGGCAGCAGGTAGTGGGCGACCCATTCTGTCACCGACAGGGCGATGGCCATACTGTAGAGGGCAAACAGGACCGCGAAGTTCACCAGCCGCAGGCGGGCGCGGTAGAACACCAGGACAAACAAAATGCTGAGTGACAGGGCCAGGATCGACAGTTGCGTCAGCATCATGGCCGGGCGGATCAGCGTTTCGGTGATCCAGAGCATACAGCCGGTCCCGGCCAGCACCAGACACCCGCTGGCCAGCCGCAATCCGACCAGCCGCGCGCCCACATAGCCAACGATGAAATTGAGCGTAAACCACACCTGGAGTGCCGCAGCCATGGTCCACAAGGTGACCCATTTGCGAGGGTTTGCGGTGAAATTCGGATAAATCCAGTAATAGCACAAGGCGGCCCCCGCCAGACTGGCGGCGGCCAGCCACAGGAACGCCGGATCGCGCCGTTGCGTCAGCCCAAAGAGCAGGAACGCCGTGCCCGCCAGCACCCCCAGAGCGAAATTGACCCGGGCCATGCCAGCGCGAAAAATCATCTGGATCTGAAAGGTCAGATCCAGGGTCGAGACTTCGCCCGCATAGACCGGCGACAGGGACAGGCTTTGAAAGCTGTAACCGCTGAGCGTGATGACCAGCTGGTTGTCTGTGGGCTGCAACAAGGGGTTGGGCACGGTGGTAAAGAAGGGCCGGTGCCCGAGATGAAACAGATTGCCCTTGGTGTCGCGGCCTTTGGTGAGGGTCACATCGTTCACCTCGATCTGGATCGCATCGGAAAACCGGGGCAGATACAGCGCGGTGGCATCATTTGCGCCGCCAACCCGGTCAAACAGCAGCAGGAAGCGGACGGAATGAATACCGCTCTGGTCCTGTTCGAGCCATGTACCGGCCCCCTCTGGCGCGACGTGCCAGGTCAGGGGAACGGGCCGGGCGGATGCGGTGTCTGGCGTGCAAGGGGTAGGGGGCGCCGGGCAGAGCCGGGCGGTTTCAATCAGCGTCGCGCCCTGGATCGGCTCAAAGGGCCGGATCGGAAACAGCAGCAGCGAGGCGATCATCAGCGACACCATCAACAGGCTCACGCCCAGGGCTGCCGCGCCATGGCGCATCAGATCAGCCCGATTTTGGACGCGCGCATGACCGCTTCGATGTTCGAGCCGACCTCCAGCTTTTGATAGGTGTTGTTGATATGTATGCCCACGGTGCCAACGGAAATGTTGAGGATCTCGGAAATCTCGCGGCGTTTGTAACCGCGGGCCACCAGGTTGAGAACCTCTAGTTCGCGTTCCGTCAAACTTTGACGCTCGGGGTCGGTGTCGCCGTCAAAAGAGGGGCCCAGCACGTTGAGCAGATAGCGCGCGATCTTGGGGCTCATCGGGCTGCCGCCCTGGATTACGGCCAGGATCTGCTGGCCGATCTCTTCGACCGGGTCGCTTTTGAGCAGATAGCCCTTGGCGCCTGCGCGGATCGCCTGCATCGCCCGGTTGCGGTCGCCAAATACGCTGACCACCAGGCTGTCACAGGGCCATTCGGCCTGTGTCGCGGCCAGGATGATCTCGACCCCGGACCCATCCGGCAGGCCCAGATCGGTCAGCACCAGACGGGGGCGTTGGGTTTGAAACAGGGTCCAGGCCGAGGCCAGATCATGAGCGACGCCGCAGACAAAAAGCCCGGCGCAGGCCTCGACCGCCAGCCGCAGGCGTCCGGCGGTATGCGCCTTGTCCTCGACGATCAGGACAGAATGGCCGGCCCCCTCTTCAGCAGAGGGGGCCGGCGGGTGTTGTGCGGGCGGTGTTTGCGACATGGCGGCACTCTTTGATCGGATCGGTCAGCTGTCAGAACCGCATTGTCACACCTAATGAAAGACCGTGGCTCTCAAAATCGTTGCCAAAGCCGCCGCCATATTCGATCCGCGCCTCGAACTTGTCACTGCGCGCCAGGGACATGCCCAGGCCGATGCGGCCCAGCCGGTCGGGGATTGGCACGCTTGAGGTGAATTGCCCGGTGCTGCTGTTGGCCGAGGCAAACCGCGCGCGGGTGGTCCATTCGTCGCTGTTGGACAGGCTCAGGCTGGCGCCGGCGAACAGGGACAGGTTCATCCCGTTGGTGAGCGTCACGTCGCGGCCCACTTCGACCGAGGGCGTGGCGATGAACACGGTTTGGGATGTATCCTCGACGTTCAGGTTCAAGGATCCGGCGCCGGTTTCAGTGTAGCCAGAGGCCGAGGTATGCACCAGGTCCAGCGCCAGGGCAGGGCGGATATAGCCCGCTGCGGTGCCAAAGGTGTGGCTGCCGTTCACCCGCGCGCCATAAGAGGCGATGTTGGTTTTGCCATTGGCCCGTGCCGTCACCGTGGACAGGGCCACATCGCGGGTCAGGTCGTAGGTGCCATAGCTGGCGGTCAGGGCGGCGACGATCTCCAGATTGCCCAGCGACCGGCCCGCAGCAAAGGCCACATACCCCGCGTCACCCTTGGCCCGCGCTGTGCCCGCGTTGGCGGTATAGCTGCCATTTTCATAGCCGACCGCCATGCCGATGGTCCAGGCGGAGTCCAGATGCGTGCGCGTTCCCACGTTCAGGCTGGACTGCCTCCCGGAATAGGCGCCAACGCCGTCCTGGTTGAAATCAATGCCGGTCACATCCGCCCAGGTGCAATTGCTGCTTCTGTCGAACTGGCTGAGGCTGCGGCTGCGGCAGACCATGGCGCCATCCATGCGCGACTGGGCCAGCATGGTTTGTGTTGCGGCCGCGGCCAATGCGCCGCCCGGTGTCAGCGTGTCCAGTGCCTGCGCATAGGAGACACCGCCGTCAGAGGCCTCGGCCAGAGTGTTCAGCCCGGCCATCACCTCTCCCAGGGCGCTGTCGCCGCTGTCAAAGATCCGGTCCAGATGCGCACCGACCTCGTTCTGATTGCGGTTCAGCGTGGAAAACGCGCTGCCAAAGCTGGTGTTGGCCACGGTCACGCTGGCGCCTGTGCTGGTGGTGGTGAGCGCATAGTCCACCGCCGCGCTGTCCTGAACGTCGAAGGATCCGGTGACCGCGCCGCTAAAGCTCAGCACCGAAATGCTGCTCCCGGCCAGGACCGAGGTGCTGGCGATGTGCAACCGGCCAGCCAGGGTGGCGTCGCCTTCGAAGGTGATGAGGTCCGATGTGCCGTTGGTGAAATCGGCCGCCACCTGCAACGTGCCGGTCGAGGTTTGTTCGAAGTTGCCGACAAAGCGATATCCGCGCGTGCCGCCCTTGCCCGAAGTGGCAATTGTACCGGCGTTCACCACATGGGCGCCGGCGACCTCGTCCAGGGTCCAGGTGGCCCCCTCTTGGTTGGTCAGCGTGCCGGCCACTGTCGTCTTGCTGACGCTCAGCGCCTGGACGGTCTGGGCGTTGGCCTGCTCCGTTTCGGTGACACCTTGCACCACCAGCACCACGTCGCCGTTGATCGTGCCCTGGTTGTCGATGGACAGCTGCGCGCCGTTCTCGGCCGGATAGCTGCCGACATAGCGCACCGCATCGGCCCGTTCGCCGCTGCTGGTCGATGTCCCGCCGTTGATCACACCGGTTGTACTGACCGTGAGTGTATTGTCCTTGCCTTCAGAGACAAACACACCCGCGCCATCGTCCGTTCCACCGATCACGGTGCCATTGACGGTCACATCAATTTCGCTGCCGGATGCGGTCCCAATAGATTGTGCAAAGATGCCGACCGAATTGACGCCATAGGTTGTGAGAGTCCCCGCCTGGGTGACGCTGACCGTACCGGAGCTGCCGCTGCCCGTATTGTTGCTGCCGGCAAAGAGCGTGCCATCCTGCCCCGACAGGCCCCCGCCGCCGCCAACCGATTGGGCGATGATACCATAGGCCATATCCCCATCGGTTTCGAGCGTGCCGTCGAAATTGACGTTGATATTGCCGCCATTTCCGCTCTGGCTGCTATCTTGCGAGCCGTCGGAGGTCTGATCTGCATAGCCGGTTTCCAAAGAGAGGCCCGACAGATCGCCGACGATGCCGCCACCGTCGCCGACGGATTGGGCGATGATGCCATGCGCGCCGTCGCCGTTGGTCCAGACGGTGCTATTGGGTGCCAACGTCAAAGAGACATCGCCACCAGAGCCTCCGGTTCCATCGTTCCCGTTGAACGAGGCAGTCAGGTGGCTTTCGCTTTCGTCCGAGCCCTCGCCGCCGCTGGCGCTGCCGCTGGTTCCGACGGTGCCGCCGCCGCCGCCGATGGATTGGGCGAGGATCCCAAAGGCGCCGCGCCCTGTTGTGTAGATGTTCGATCCGAAATCGGCGCTCACATTGCCACCCGCCCCGGCGGATCCGCCTGTACCGCCAACGGTAACGGCGAGGTCAATGGACATGCGGCCTTCGCCATTTTGCGCGGCCCCGAGAGCAGCGGTGCCACCGCCACCGCCGATGGATTGCAGAAACACTGCATAGGCGTCATCGCCATCTGTGGTGATCGTATGAAAGACATCTGCGCCGTCCGTGTCCAGCGTGACATTCCCGCCATTGCCGGATGCGCCGCCATTGCCGCCAAGCCCGGCGCCCACTGACAGGCCCACGCCCATATCGAGGCTGGGGGTTAAGGTGCCGCCGCCAAGTCCGATCTCTTCGCTGCCGGCGCCCGCGGTCGTGCCCACCGCGCCCTGGCCACCGCCGCCGCCGATCGACTGAACCACGATCCCATGGGCGGCGTAGCCGTCGGTCAGCGTGTAGGATCCCCTGCTCTGATCGTCGGTCGATTTCAGTTCGAAGTCGATCGTTCCGCCATTGCCCGACGAGCCGCCACTGCCGCCCAGGGCCAGGTTGGCGCTGATGGTCTGGTCGCCATCGCCCGTGGAGGCCGCGCCGCCCGCGCCACCGCCGCCGCCGATGGATTGCACCAGGACGCCGTCCGCGAAATCACCTGTGGTCTGGATACTGGCGCTATGGGACATCTCGATGGTGCCGCCATGGCCACCACTCCCGCCGGTGCCGCCAAAGCTGAGGTTGATCGCGACCGAGCTGTCGATGGCGACCTCGCGCCGGGCCAGGGAACTGCCCGTGTTCGAGCCGCCGGTTTCGTCAGAATCGTCAACCCCTGCCGAGCCGCCCAGACCGCCGCCGCCGCCGATGGATTGCACCACGGTGCCGTCTGCATCATTGCCTGTGGTCTGGATTGCGCCCGCCAGGTCGATGGTGACCGCGCCGGCTGTGTTGCCGTTGCCCGTTGAGCCACCGAAATTCAGGTTGATCTCGGGGGCCACGTTGAATTTCAAAAGGGTTTCCGGGTCTTTGCCCTCTTTCTTCTTGAGTTCCCCGGCCTCTTTAACGGTGAAACCGGATGCCTTGAGGTTGATAGAGCCACCCTGGCCGGTGCCGCCGCCGCCGCCGATGGACTGGGCGACGATGGCACGCGATCCGGATCCGCTGGTGGTGATCATGCTTGCATCAGACAGGGAAACGTTCACCGCGCCGCCGTACCCGCCGCTTCCGCCCGCGCCACCCAGCCCGACCGCCAGGCTGAAGTTGATGCCGCGGCCGATCTTGTCGTTCTTGGCGTTGCCAAATCCGCCGTCGCCGCCGCCGCCACCGATGGACTGCGCGAGAATGGCGTTGGCGTTTGCGCCGGCGGTGGAGGCCGTCAGGGTGTCTAGGGCGGTCAGCGACACCGTGCCGCCGGCGCCGCCGTTACCGCCAACGCCGCCCAGAGAGACGGCCACGTCAATGGATGTGGTATTTGGCGCGCTCAGGGTCCCGGACAGGGCCGAGGAACTGCCGCCATCGCCGCCGCCGCCGCCAATGGACTGGCCGTAGATCGCATGCGAGCCGTCGCCGCCGGTCAGCACCACGCTGCCGGAGTCAAAGGTCGCATCTACCTTGCCGCCATTGCCGCCGCCGCCGCCTGAACCACCCAGGGCAACCGTGCCCGATGCGGCAAAGGATTCTCCCTCGAAATTTGGCAAAGCGATGGTCATGGCCGCTGCCGTCGCCGATCCGCCGATGCCGCCGCCGCCGCCAACCGATTGCAGGAACAACCCATGCGATGAGGCGCTCTCCGCGCCGAGCGCCGTGCCTGCCGCCGCTGCGGTCTGGCTGGTGCAATCGACCGCGCTGAACCCTGTTGAAATGCAGGTGTTGCTGAGGCTGGCCGAGACTTCGCCGGCGCTGCCGCCATCGCCGCCGGTGCCGCCAAGTGCCGTATCCATTGTGAACCCGAACGAGATGTCGGCCCCCACGGCGCTGCCGCCTGTGCCGCCGCCGCCGCCAATGGATTGCGCGACCACGCCTCTGGCGTTGCTGCCCGTGGTGGTGAAAGTGCTGCTGTCGGCCTCGAACGTCACTTTACCGCCCTCTCCGCCGCCGCCGGCGCTGCCGCCGACCTGCACAGCGATGGGGGTTACGCCATTCAACGCGACGGAGTCGCCGCCGTTGCCTCCGCCGCCGCCGATGGACTGCGCCAGCAGACCGTTGGCCGAGTCGCCGCTGGTACGCACGTCGATGGACTGGAAGCGCCCGTCGACCTCTTGGCCACTGCCGGCACCGGCCCCCGCGCCACCGATCTGTACGGATACGACGCTGGCGACCGAGCCGCCGTCGAAGTCGCCGCCGTTGCCGCCGCCGCCGCCAACGGATTGTGCGACGATGCCATGTGCGTATCGCCCGGATGTCACCACCGAACTGCTGCCTTGCTGCGCCGCCGCCGAGCCGTTGTCACTCTGATCTGGACAGCCGCTCGTGTAGTTGTTGGTCACGCAAACGGTGCCGCCATTGCCGCCACCCGATCCGGAGCCGCCGACTCCGACGCCGACCCCGGCCGAAATGTCGATCACATCTCCGCCGCTGCCGCCGCCGCCGCCGATGGATTGCGCCACCAGCCCATAGGCGTAATCTCCGCTGGTCTGGACCGTGCCACCCACGTGATAAAGTTCTGCCGAGCCGCCATGACCCCCTGTCGAACCAGAGCCGCCAATGGTGAAAATCCCGTCGGCCCCGCCGCCGGTGCCTCCACCGCCGCCGATGGATTGCACGACGATCCCGGCCGAGGCCGCGCCGGTGGTGGTCACGTTGCCGGCGTTGGTGACATAGCCTGTGGCGTCATTGTCGCTACCGCTGCCCGCGCTGCCGCCCACCGCCAGTGCGCCGCCGGCTGTCCCGGCCGCGCCGCCGCCGCCCGAGATGGTCTGGGCAACGATCCCATAGGCATAATCGCCCGAGGTCTGGATTACGCCGGTGTTGTTGACTGCAGCCTGGTTCCCCGCACCGCCACCGCCGCCATTGCCGCCCAATTCGACGGTCAATCCGGCGCTGATGCCCCCGGTGCCGCCAGATCCGCCGATGGACTGGGCCAGGATGCCATAGGAATGGTCGCCGGAGGTGGTCAGGGTCGCGGCGGTGGTCGCGGTTACATAGGTGCCGTTGCCGCCGTTGCCGCCATTGCCGCCAGAGCCCGCCAATACGCCGGTGAAATCCTCTCCGGTTCCGCCGCCGCCGCCGATGGAATGCAGGGTCAGCGCTGCCGAGTAGTCGCCTGTCGTGGTGATGGCGCCGGCGTTGGTGGCGTAAAAACCGACAGTGCCGGCATTGCCGCCACGCCCTGCGGTTCCGGCATTGTCGCCGCCCGTGCCGCCGACCGATTGGCCCAGGACGCCATAGGCCTCGTAGCCGTCGGTTTCGACACTGGCGGTCAGGTTCACCTGAATGCGGCCAGCGGTGCCGCCCTTGCCGCCGGTCGAGCGGTTATCCCCATTGCCATTGCCGCCATCGCCGCCCGAGGTGCGCGCAACGATGCCCCGCACCGTATCGCCTGTGGTGCTGATGACGCCGCCGCTGTGAGAAACGGTGAGCGTTTCGCTGTTGCCGCCAACACCACCGGTGGCCTTGTCGGACGACCCACCGCCATTGCCAGCATCTGACAAGGCCAGAATCCCGGCGGATTCCACCTCGACCTCGCCCGTCAATTCAACTGTGATGTTTTTGGTATTGGTTACCGTGACAGTGCCGGACCCGGCGCCATCACCGCCATTGTCACTGTCATCATTTGATTTGACACCCTGGCCACCAAGGCTGCGGGCGTAGATGCCTTGTACGCCTAACGATCCGCTGCCGATCTCTTGGTAATAGATGCTCAGATCACCATGGTTGTCGACTGTGACATTGCCGCCGGCCCCGCCCGCGCCGTTCTCGGTCCCGCCTGTGCCGCCTTCGGAAGTCGCCTTGATGGCCCGCCCGGTCTCATCGCCCTGAATGGTATCGCCTGACGCGCCCAGCTGGATGGAGTTGTTGTTGGTCACATGAACGGAATCGCCGGACCCGCCCGCGCCGCCGTGCTGGTCGCCCAGCACCCCATCGTCGTTCATGCGGCCACCCTGGACGCCAACAGAGCGTGCATTGATGCCCTGAATCCCGGCGTTCAGGCCCAGGGTCGCGCCGCTCTCGATTGTAATTGCCGCGTTATTGGTGATGTTGATGACGCCGCCATCGCCGCCGCTTCCGCCATTCCCCGTGTCATCTGGCTCGGTGCCGAGGCCACCGAAGGCCTCTACATCAATACCGCCAACATAGGTCTGTGACCCTTGTTTTGCAGACGTACCAGAGAGCGTGAGTGCCCCATTGTTGGTGACGGTCACATCCACGCCATCATTGCCATCCGGGTTGCCGGTGCTACTTCCGCTTACTCCGGTCAGATTCAGCCTGATCGCATATGCCACGTCGCCAGCATCTGTGCTTTTGGACAGCGTGGCCTCGTTGTCCAGCGTAAAGGAGGTGCCGTTGACGTAGGTGCCTCCAAAGTTGATTGTGGAGTCATCGGTGTTTGTACATTCGTTCGCCTGGCCTGATGTTGGAGCGGTGCACTCGGCCAACGTCGGAGAGGCGATGCACAGCGCCAGCAAAGACGCCGATGCCTGCAAGGCAATGCGTCGGCCTACAGGGGCGGCATTCTGCCGGGTCAGGTTTCGGGGGGCTGCGCAGGAAAACACGCGGGGAGACGGGCGGTAAGTAACAACAATTGTGGGCACGCGCGAACATCCGATCAAATTGTGAACAACATAGCTTTCAACTTTTGCTTACCTTGCGTTAACCCTTGTCCTTCTGCCAAGCCATATATGGATTCATAGAAAAACCCGCCGGGCGGGTGAACAGATCGTGATCGTGCCGAAAACGTGAATGGCGCGGGCCGGTCCCGGCCCGCGCAGGTGCTGGGTCTGCGGAACCGATCAGACCGTCGGCACCGGATCCTTGAGCGCGTCTTCCAGCATCTTGTCGTCCCGCGCGGTTTCGATCCGGCGGATCCGGTCTTCTTGCGCGCGATTGTCAAACCGGTATTTCACCAGATTCACCAAAGAGATGGTGAGCATCAGGACGCCCATGCCCCAAAACCCCTTGGTGGCCAAAGGCACATCGGTAGACAGCCAGAGCGACATGGCCAACAGCCCGTAGGCCAGCGCCACGCCCGCGCCATTGATAAAGATGATCAGGCCATTTTCCTTGCGGTCGTTCATCATTGTAATCTCCAAATTTTAGTTGGGTTGAATTCTGAAAGGGTGGAAGGGGGCAGAGCCGTTGTCAGGTTTCTGCCTTCAGCCGGGCCAGAACGCTGGCGGCCGTGCTTTGGGTGGCGGGCCCATAGCCCGCGTCTGCCATCTGCCCGGCAATGTCGCCAGCGGTGCGATCCGCGCTGAGGCCGGTGTCGATTTCGCGCAGGATCTGGCTTTGCTCAAAGGGGTCCGCGTCCTGCGTCACCCGGTTGATCAGGTCTTCGGCCTCGTCAAAGGGGCTTTGCGCGGCCAGATGCGGGGCGATCCGGCGCTGTACCTTTTGTTCGCGCCGGATCGCCCGGGCCGCGATTGCGCCCTGTTTCAGGTCCAGCAGGCGGCGGTGCGCAGTTTCGAGCGACTGGCGCAATTGCAGGATGCGCGCCTCCAGCCGTTGGGATGTGGTTTGGCGCAGGGTCAGCTCGTTTTCCAGATCGGCCACCGCCTGCGCGGCCTGACCGGCCAGATCCGAGCGGTCGTCCTTCAGCGCAGCCTGCGCGCGCTGCATCAGATCGCTGATCCGGGTTTGCAGGGCCTCGATCTGGCGGATCTCGGCGCGCTGCTGTTGGATCAGGCTGGCCAATGTGGTTTTGGCCGCGCTCAAAGAGGCGGTTGCTTCTCTGATTTTTTGATCAATTAATTCAATCGCATAGGTGTCGCGCAGGGTTTCTTCGGCGCGGGCATTTGCGCCTGTCATCAGGGTCTTGAGCGTTCCAAACATGGTGTACCTCCAGGTCGATGATTTCGTGAACATCGTTCACAAATTGGAGATAGGAAATATTTGAACGCCGTTCAAGCAAAAAAATGAACGCTGTTCAAAATGACGTCAGGTCACGATTTGCCGCAAAATGGTCGAGATCATCTGCTCCAGCATGGGGCGGGGCACGCCGGAAATCCGGTTGCCCAGACCCAGCAACACGATGCCATGGACCGATGAAAACAGGGCGCGCGTCATCAGATCGTGGTCGGTCGGGGTCATCCGGGGGAACAGCTCGGCCACCGGGTCCAGGATGTACCCGAACAGCCCGGTCAACGCCTGTACATACCAGTCGGGCACCGGGCCGTCGGCTGGTACATTCAGCTCGAACAGGGCCTGCCACAACCGTTCTTCGGCCTCGGCGAAATGCAGATAGGCGGTTGCCATGGCGATCAGCCGGTCCTGGGCGGGATCGCCGGGTTTGACCGCCGCCTGCACGGATTGGCCCAGACGCTGAAACGTGCGCCCGTTCACGGTCATCTTGATCGCGGTCAGATCCTCGAACACGTTATAGATCGCCCCCAAAGAGCAACCGGCGTCGCGCGCCAGATCGCGGGCGCGCAATTGTTCCAACCCGTTCTGAGCGATGCGGAGCTCGGCCGCCTCAATCAATCTGTCGCGCAGTTCCGCGCGGCGTTGCTCGGTCTTGGTGGCCATATGGGTTCCTTGCCTTGAACTGTGTTCATGTTAGCCAGCGACAAGGAAAAAGGCCAGAGATCGCCGGGGGTTGGGGGCGATCCGTCTGCCATCGGCTCAATCCGCCAGTTCTGCGCGCAGCCATTCAACAAAGGCCGACGCCGGGGCCGTCAACCCACCGGGGGCCGGAACCATCCAATAGCCCGCAGGCACGGGAATTTCGGTTTCAAACGGGCGCACCAGGCGTCCGGAATTCAGGCTGATGGCGCAGGTCAGAACATCCCCCAGACAGATGCCGGCCCCGGCCTCGGCCGCGCTGTACATGGCCAGCAGGCCGGTAAACAAAACGCCGGTCTGCTCTTGCTGCGGGGGGCGCCCCTTGTGGCCGGGGGCCTCCACCCGCAGCGGTCCCAGGTCACCGCCTGCGGCCTCCAGCCAGCGCGCCCAATCGGTGCGGTTGTGCAGATGCAGCAACATGCCCGGCTCGATCCGGTCGAGGGTCAGCCCGCCCCGCTCGGACAGGAAATCCGGCCGGCAAACCGGGAAAAAGGCCACATCCAGCAAATGTTCGGCATCCGGCGGTGGCGCGTCGGTGAAACAGATGGAAAGGTCACAATCCGCCTGCGCCTCGCCCGTGGCGACGCTGCGCAATGTCAGCGAGATTTCGGGATAAGCGTTCAGAAACCGGCCAATGCGCGGCCCCAGCCAGGGGGCGGCCAGACCAGAGACAACGGCCACATCCAACGGCCCGCGCGCCACACCCAGCCCGCGATGGGCATCGCGCAACGCCCCCAGCGCGGGCCGGATCGCAGCCACATAGCGCCGCGCCGCGCTGGTCAGCACCACCCGCCGCCCGCGCGCCTCGGTCAGGGCAAACCCCAACCGCGCCTCCAGGCTTTTCAGCTTGTGACTGATGGCGCTCTGGCTGACGTTCAACTCTTCTGCTGTGCGCGTGACCGAGCCGGTGCGCGCCAAAGTGTCGAGCGCCTCCATCGCAGAGAGAGAGGGCAGTATCATGAGAAAACCTCATCAATTTACGCCAAAATAGTCATTAGACATGAAATTGCCAGATGATTTATCCTGGCCCGAGCATCACCTCAGGAGGACGCCATGGAAGCGAGCTTTTCGCGCCGCAAACTGTTGGAACCGGCCGAGCTGCGGGCGCTGAACACGCGCTCTGATCTGCGCGGAGGGCTGCAAATGGCCAGCCACCTGGGCGCGATTGTGCTGGTGGCCTGGGCGCATGCGCAGGTGATGGGCACGGCCTGGGTCCTGCTGACGGGGTTTGTGCTGGGCGTTTTGCTAAATTTCCTCTACGCGGCCCAGCATGAGCTGTCGCATGCCACGGTATTTGCAACGCGCCGGTTGAATGAACTCTTTGGCCGGCTGATCGGTTTTGCCATGATCTTTCCGCGGGACTACGATCAGATCATGCATTTCGCCCATCACCAGTGGACCCAGGATTGGGAACGCGATGGTGAATTGGTGCGCGAACCTTATACGCTGCGCAGCTATCTGCTGTGGCTGAGCGGGGTCTCTTACTGGCGCAACCGCCTGTTTGGCGTGATCCGGCGGGCCCGTGGCGTGATTCTGGAGCCCTACATCCGCCCCGAAGAAGAGCCCAAGGTGATCCGCGAAAGCCGGGTGCATCTGGCGCTCTATCTGGGCATCATCGTGATATCGCTGCTGGCGGGCAGCTGGGCCTGGCTGACCTTCTGGATTCTGCCGATGATCGCCACCAAACCCGTGCATCAGCTGCAAAACACGATCGAGCATCTGGGCCTCAGCCACGAGGATAACATCCTGGAAAACACCCGCAGCACCCGGACCAATGCGCTGTTTCGCTGGCTGTGCTGGCAGATGCCATATCACACGGCGCATCATACGTTTCCGTCGGTGCCATTCTGGAAACTGCGGGATCTGAACAACCGGATCGAGGCCGCCGCCGGCCCGGTCTGGCGCATGGGGTGGATCGAATTTCAGATCGAGGTGATCCGAAAGCTGCGCCAAAAGGATGAAAGCCAATATCCGATGAACGAGGTCTGGGTGATCCCCGTGGGCGGGCGCACCGTGCGGGTTGCGGCGGAATGAACGCAGCCGATCCGCGCAAGCTGGAGGTTTACACCTCGCTCTGGGCGATGCAGCCGCATGACGCCACGGGCATCAAGCTGCCGTATGAGCAGGTCGTCGAAATGGTGGCCGAGGCGGGCTATCACGGTATGGCGCTGGATTTCGGCGCCACCCCGAAAGAGCAGGTAGAGCGCATCCAGCCGATGATGGCCCGGGCCGGGCTGACGCCGTTTCTGGTGGATTTCCCGAAAACCGTCGAGGCCCTGCGCCCGACGCTGCGTCTGGCGCGGGACTGGGGCGCGCCATTTGTGGTGGTGATCGGTCAGGTCATGCCGCTGAGCGTGGCGGGGATGATCCCGGTCATTCGCGCCTGGATCGAAATGTCCGAGGCCGAAGCCATGCCGATCCTGTTCGAAACCCACCGCAATTGCATCACCAATGACCTGTATGCCACGCTGGGCCTGTTGGACGCCGTACCCGAGATGCGCCTGTGCGCAGACCTGTCGCATTATGTGGTGGGGCGCGAAATGACCCTGCCGATCCCTCAGCGCGAGCTGGACCATATCAGCCGCATTCTGGCGCGCTCTGACAGTTTTCAGGGCCGTGTGGCGGGGCGGCAGCAGGTGCAACTGCAACTGGATTTCCCGCAAAACGCCAAATGGGTCGAGCTGTTTCAGGGGTGGTGGCGCGAAGGTTTTGCCAGTTGGAAGGCGCGCAATGCGCAGGGCACATGTGTGTTTCTGTGCGAACTTGGCCCACCCGACTATGCCATGACAGGGCCGGATGGGCGGGAGATGTCCAATCGCTGGCAAGAGGCCCTGACCCTGCGCACAATGGCGCAACAGATCTGGGACTCGATTTAGCGCAAAATGCGAAATACCTGACGCAGGCAACGGTGCCTGAAATCAACGATTTCAACGCGCCGGGTGACAGGCGGTGTTTTTGGTCTGTCGCATTGGTCTTCAGGCGGCTGCGCGTATCCGGATTGTGCCGTCGTTCAGAAAGCAGACCGCATCAAAACGGCTCAGGTCCAGAGGGTTGGGCAGACGGATATCCGACAGATCCGGCGTCGCCTTGCCGCTGTGATCGAACCGGCGGTCAATTTGCGAGATCACGGCGCAAATCACCTGTTTGGTGCGCACATATTCTGCAAGCGCCGCGATCTGCTGGTCCAGCTCCTGATTGCTGCGTTTCTGATCCAGAAGTTGCAGATAGTCGATGACCACAAGGACCGGGCCGGAAAACCGGTCCAGCCGGTTGATGATGTATTGGGCGGAAATATCGTCAGAGGTATCCACAATGACGGTTCCGGCCGGGTCCAGCCCGAGGTCTGAAAACCGATCGGCAACATCGCGTTCATTGTATTCCAGGGTAAAGAAAAACCCGGTGCGCTCTATGGTTTGTGCCCGCGCCGCCAGCTCCAGTCCCAGCAGGGTTTTGCCTTCGCCCGGGCGTGCGCCGATCAGGATCATGTCGCCGGGGTTGAGCCGGGGCAGGATTTGAACCGCCGGGCCGGTCCTGGCATTGGTCGCGGCCAGATGGCTCCAGTTTTGAAAACCTTCTTGCGCGGCCAGTTGATCCAGAGCCGCGTGCAGGGCGATGCCTTTTTGCCGGGCGAGCAGCCGGGCCTGACGTTTCAGCCGATAGACAGGGGCAGAGAGTTGCATATGTGATCCTCCTCTTTCGAGCGGTCTGTGCAATCCCTCCTGATGCATGTGCCCGAACGAGATGGGTCCAAAGTCATGATGCGCTACATGTTGAATGCTTCCCGAACGGAGGGCGGAGGCCCGAGCAAGGCCAACCCGATGTTAGCCTGACTTGGCGCTGGCGCTCAAGATGAAAGTCGCGACGGGCACCCGCGCCTGCGCCTAGGAGGCCAGCATCCGCTCGGCCTCAAATCGGGTTTTCTGGGCAGAACGTTTTGCCCGGGTCAAAAGCTCGTCAATGCCATCGGTAATCCGGTCCTTCAGCTGGATTTCGATGCGGAGCAGATGGGCGTGCAGATCCTTGGCGCCGAACATGCCACAGGCCCCGGCGACATTATGCACTTGCGCCAGCGTCTCTGGCGTGTCCAGCTGCGACAGGGGCACATCGTTCAGGCCGTCCAGAACCTCTGTGGTTTCCCGAAGCAGGCGGTCGATTTTTTGCAGGGCGTTTGTCGGGCCCTGGGCGGATGCCAGCAGCTCGAACAGTTCGATGTCGAAGCTGGTTTGGTCCGCGGGCAGGGGCGCAGAAACCGGCAAATCCGCTGCCTGTGGCAGTTGACCTTTCAACACCTTTTCCAGCGCCTGTTGCGTAATCGGTTTGATCAGCACGTCCTGAATGCCAGCAGAATGGAACCGGTCGGTGTCTTCGGGGCGGGCATGGGCGGTTTGTGCGATGATGGTTGTGGCCTGATTGGGGCCGTCATGATCGCGGATCAGGCGCGCCACCTCGGTGCCGTCAATTTCGGGCATGCTGATATCCATCAGGATCAGGTCGAACCGGTCGACCATCGCCGCCTCCAGCGCGTCATGCCCATCGACCGCCGTTTGCACCTCATGCCCGACCCGTTCAATCATGGCCGCCAGAACGATGCGGTTGATTTCATTGTCGTCGACCACAAGGATGCGTTTCCTGGCCGGCTGATTGACACGCCCGCCAGACTGCACGCCCCTGTCCTGCATGGAGGCCGGTTTTGCGGGCGATTGCGCCTGTTCCAACACCCCCACCGGCAGGCTGACGCTGAACGCGCTGCCATGGCCCGGATCACTGACCAGACGCACATGCCCGCCCAGACACTCGGCCGACATCTTGACGATGCACAGCCCCAGCCCGGTGCCCTCGTTCCCACGGCCAAAGCTGGAATCAATCACCGCGAACGGCTCGAACACAAAATCGGTCTGCGCGGCGGCAATGCCCGGGCCGGTGTCGCGCACCGTCAGCTCCAGATGATCCGTGCACGATAGCGCCGCGCGGATGTGGATCTGGCCCCCATGCGTAAACTTCACCGCATTGGACACAAGGTTGGCCACGATATTGCGCAGTTTCTGATGGTCGGTCTCGATGACGCGGGGCAGGTCATCGGCAAGGCTCAGCACGATGGAATTGCCCGATTTCTCCGCCTGCGGGCTGTTTTCGCTCACGATGTCGGACAGCAAATCGCGGATATGCACCGGCGCGCGTTCGATCGTGACCGTGCTGCTGTCCAGGCGCGAAACCTCCAGCACGCGGTTCACATGTTCCAGCAGCGTATTGGCCGACGTGCCCACGATGCCCAGGTATTTGCGCTGCGCCGGGTCCAGCTGGGTGCTGTCCATCAACTCTGTTGCGCCCAGGATGCCATTCAGCGGCGTGCGCATTTCATGGCTGAGCACCGAGATCGCCTGCGATTTGCTCGCATTGGCGTTTTTGGCCGCTTGAAGGGCCTTTTCCAGAATGGTCCGGTTCTCGACCCAGTTGTCCAACAACCCGTTCAAAAGGCTTTGCATCGCGCCAATCTCGCGCGGGGTGGCCCGACCCAGTGGCGGGACACGGGCCGAGGTGTCACCGTCGCGCAGTTGGACAACGGTCTGGGCGATCTTGTTCAGGGGGCGCACAATCAGACCGGACAGCAACCAGCCCGCCGCGCCCGCCAGTAGGAACAGCAGCAACAGCGTCTTCAGCAGCTCGACCGCTTCGACATTTGCCGCGTCCCACAGCTCTGAAATCGGCTGAGGCACCATCACCCCCCAGTTGGTCGATGGCACCGAGGTATATCCGGCGATCACATCCGCCTTGAGCGGGGGCGCAAAGAACTGCATCACGCCGGTCTGGCCACCGGTCATCCGCTGCACCACCTCCAGCCCCGATGCATCCTTGGCGGTTTGCGTCCACTCCGGGTTGGGGTGGGCAATGACGCGGCCCCGGTGATCGACGATCATCGCATGGCCACGCTCACCAAAGGCGACCTGTTTTTGCAGGGCGATCAGATAGCTGGTTTCCAGCGCCGCCAGAAACAGCACGCCGGACCGGCTCTGCCGGGTCAGGTAAAACATCGGCTCGCCCGCCACCGGTCGCACGCCGGAGATCTGGGTTTGCTCGACCCCGGTCGTGTCTCGCAGCAGGTCGCGCGCCTCACTTGGGGGCAGGGCAAAGTCCCGCGCATAGATCAGCGCGTCAGAGCCGGATTGCACGTCAATCGCCGCCATATAGCGAATGCCATAAGAGCGCAGCAGAGGGTCCAACGCGGCGGCGTCATAGCCGTTGTCATGGTTTGCCGCCAGAAAATCAAAGGTCGAGACCACATCATCCGTATACCGCTGCAAGGTTGAGGCCAGGTTTTCGGCAATCACCAGATGGGCCTGTTCCACCTTGACCAGCTCGCGCTCAAACGCGGCCTGTTGGCGGTGATGCATCATAAATCCGAACGGAATGGCCACCACGACAAGCATCGCGGCAAAGATGTAGCTGCGCATGGTGTTCAGCCGCAGCAGGCTGTTTGGCACAAAGTGAGTGTCGTATGACATAGCAGACCCCTCAGACCTGTAGGATTGATCTGATCTGAGTACAGGCAAAACACCTCTGGCGATCTGGCTATTCGGTATCGGTTGCCTATCCTTTGGGATAGCGGCGCCGGGATGTGCTGTGCGAATGGGGCAGGGCAGGGGCGTACTGTCCCTGAAACGAAAACAGGGGTCGCAAATGAAAAGGGCCCGGTTGCAAAAGCAATCGGGCCCGACGTCGTATGTTTTTCAGGATCTGTGACGGCACGTCATCAACGCGCCTGGATCGCTGTCAGAGAACCCTCAGACCATCATGCCAGTGCAGATCGGCCTGTTTGTCCTCAGCCTGGCTTATGCCAGTGCGATGTTAACCGCAGATTCGCGACCGTCACGGCCGGCTTCTACGTCGAATGTCACTTTCTGGTTGTCGGCCAGACCGGTCAGGCCCGAACGCTCAACAGCAGAGATGTGTACAAATACGTCTTTGCCGCCAGTTTCTGGAGCAATAAAACCGAAGCCTTTGGTGGTGTTGAACCATTTCACAGTGCCGTTAGCCATGTGTGTTTTCCTTAGTCTAATTCTCTGCCCACAGAATGTGGCAGACCGGCGAAGTCACGTCTGGATCGAAGACTGAGCGCCGAAAACGGAAAACAGAAGGTCGAAAAGAAGATCGTTAGCAATCGCTATGTGGGGTAGCGTGCAGAGGATTGCAAGGGTTTGTTCGTGTCAGACGTCGCAATAATCATGAGATTTTTGTAACACTTATGGCCCGCCTCTCTGGACCAGAGGGGCGGGGCGGCGCGTCAGATTGCAGGAAGGCCACCTGACGCGCGCTTGATTTTGGGGCCCGCAACCGGACAGTTTTGCCCGGCTGTTGACGCAGGCGGTGGTCAGCGCGCGAACTTCTTGTGCTTGAGCCGCTTGGGTTCCAGCGCATCCGCACCCAGGCGGCGCTTTTTGTCTTCTTCGTAGTCGGTAAACCCGCCTTCGAACCATTCCACATGTGCCTCGCCCTCGAAGGCCAGGATATGCGTACAGATCCGGTCCAGGAAGAACCGGTCGTGCGAGATGACAACAGCACAGCCGGCGAAATCCACCAAAGCGTCTTCCAGGGCACGCAGGGTTTCAACATCCAGATCGTTGGTCGGTTCGTCGAGCAGAATGACGTTGCCGCCCTCTTTCAACAGCCGCGCCATATGCACACGGTTGCGTTCCCCGCCCGACAGCAGGCCAACCTTTTTCTGCTGGTCGCCCCCCTTGAAGTTGAAGGCCGAGCAATAGGCGCGCGAATTGACCTGCGCATCGCCCAGTTCGATCACCTCGGCCCCCCCCGAGATCGCCTCCCACACGGTTTCGGTGGCGGCCAGATCGTCGCGGCTTTGATCCACGTAGGCCAGTTGCACGGTCTCGCCCAGTTCGATCTGGCCGGAATCCGGTTGTTCCTGACCGGTGATCATCTTGAACAGGGTTGATTTACCCGCGCCGTTGGGGCCAATCACACCGACAATGCCGCCGGGGGGCAGGGAAAAGGTCAGATCCTCGATCAACTGTTTGTCGCCCATATGCTTGGCCAGCTTTTCGACCTCCAGCACCTTGGAGCCCAGACGCGGGCCGCGGGGAATGACGATCTGGGCGCGGTTGATCTTTTCGCGCTCGGACTGGTTTGCCAGATCTTCGTAGGCGGCGATCCGGGCCTTGGATTTGGCCTGACGGGCCTTTTGACCCTGACGCATCCAGTCCAGCTCGCGTTCCAGTGTCTTGTGGCGGGATTTGTCCTCGCGCGCTTCCTGTTCCAGGCGTTTGGCCTTTTGCTCCAGCCAGGACGAGTAGTTGCCCTCGTAGGGGATGCCGCGCCCACGGTCCAGTTCCAGGATCCAGCTGGTGATGTCATCCAGGAAATAGCGGTCGTGGGTGACGATCAGGATGGTGCCCTTGTAGTCGATCAGGTGGTTTTGCAGCCAGGCGATGGTTTCGGCGTCCAGGTGGTTGGTCGGTTCGTCCAGCAACAGCATGTCAGGCGCTTCGAGCAGCAGTTTGCACAAAGCGACCCGGCGGCGTTCACCCCCGGACAATGTGGCAACCGAGGCGTCATCGGGCGGGCAGCGCAGCGCCTCCATCGAGACATCGACCTGGCTGTCCAGATCCCACAGGTCCTGGCTGTCGATCTGATCCTGAAGGTTGGCCATTTCCTCGGCCGTTTCATCAGAATAATTCATCGCCAGTTCGTTGAACCGGTCCAGGATCGCCTTTTTCGGAGCGACCCCCAGCATGACGTTTTCACGCACGGTCAGGGCGTCGTCCAGTTCCGGTTCCTGCGAAAGATAGCCCACTTTCGCGCCCTCGGCGGACCAGGCTTCGCCGGTGAAATCCGGATCAATCCCGGCCATGATGCGCATCAGCGTGGATTTACCCGAGCCGTTGACGCCGACAACACCGATCTTGACGCCGGGAAGGAAGTTCAGGTGAATGTTTTCAAAGCACTTCTTGCCCCCGGGATAGGTTTTTGAGACCCCCTGCATGTGATAGACGTACTGATAAGCGGCCATGGTGGTGATCCTCGGGCAATGATGCGGTTCGCGGTTAAATAGCGGGGCTGGCGGGCCGGGGCAATATCGGGCCAGCTAAAATCAGCCGGGGCGTTTTCGGGACAGTGCGCCGCGCGCAAGACCCGGGCCAGACACGGGCCAGACACGGGCCAGACACGGGACAGACACCGGAAAGACACCGGACAGACACGGGCCAGACCCGCATTGAGAAGGCGGTTCAGCCCGGCCTCTGAGGATCGCCCGCGCCCAGCTTGACTGGCTGGCCATGGGGCGTCGCGTGATAGGCGGCCGCCCATTGCGCCTTGCGCTTGTGCAGTGCCTCCGCGCTCAGCGGTGTGACCTGTTCCAGCGCGTCCAGCGCGGCCAGATAGTAGGTCTCTTCTGTATCCGGCTGACCTGCGGCCTCGGCCGCGCGCAGGGCCTGGCCCAGGGCCTCGGCCCAGCCACTGGCGGTCAGATGCCCGGCCCGGATCAGGGCAAAGGCCGTGGCCAGGGTTTGCGCGTGCCAGGGTTCGGCAAAGGCCGCGCCGCGCGGGGCCAGGGCGTCTTCAGGGATGCGCAAGGTAAGGCTCCCACAGATCCAGACGCACAGTGTCCTCTGGATGGGCGGTTTCCGGCCACAACATGGCTGCGGTGAACTCCACCGTATAGAGGTGATGCGCCAGGTCCTGCTCTGGTCCCGCCGCGCGGTCCGGCGCATGGGCACAGGCATCCGGATAGGCATGGCCGCCGTGATGGGCCACAATCGTGCCCGTCGCGGCGCGCGCATAGGCGGGCAGGCGGGTGTGCCCGGTTCCGGCGTGCCGGTTGGTGACAACCGTATCGCCCAGGGCAAACCGCGGCGGGCGTTCCACCGGCACGGCAAAGCTGTGGTTTTGCCCGCGCTGTTGTTCCAGCAGCGCCGGGATGTCGTAGACCTCGGCCCGGACGTCCGGCGCTGGGGTGGCGCTCTGCCCCGAGACCAGCTCGGACAGGGTGAAAACACCGGCATGATAATTCAGCGCCATTTCCGTTGTGGTCCATTTCTGGAAATACGGCATGGTCATATAATCGCGCGGCATCAGGCATTCGACCGTATGACGCCACCAGTCAATGGTGCAGGGCGGGGCCGTCATTGTCTGCGACAGGGCCCATTGGCGCCGCTCCCAGTCCTGCGCAAAATCGGGCGCGGTGACGTCTATGGGGCCATAGCCCTGTTTGCCGCCCAGATCGTGGATACCGTCCATTATGCGGCCTCTGCGCTGAGGTCACGTTGCGTGCCGATCATCGCATTCCGGGTGATCAGCGCGGCCAGTTGATCCTGATCCAGCGCCTCGGTCCCGGCCGGGCGTTGAGGGATGACCAGATAGCGCAGCTCTGCCGTGGAATCCCAGACGCGCACCTTAACGCCTTCGGGCAGGGTAACGCCAAATTCCGCCAGAACGGCGCGCGGTTCGCGCACGGCGCGGGCACGATACGCGGCCGAGCGGTACCAGATGGGCGACATGCCCAACAGCGAGAACGGGTAACAAGAGCACAGTGTACAGACCACCAGATTATGGGTGGTCTCTGTATTCTCGACCGCCTTGAGATGTTCGGTTGCATTGCCCTCATAGCCGAACAGCTTGATCGCCTGCCCGGCATCCGCCAACAGGCGGTCGCGAAAGGCCGGATCGCTCCAGGCGCGGGCAATCACCTGCGCGCCGCGTTTGGGGCCAATCCGCTCGGCGTACATCTGGACCCAATTGTCCAGGGTCTCTTGGGCCACCAGCCCCTTTTCCACCGCGAGGCTTTCCAAGGCCTTGACGCGCAAGGCCGGATCCGAGGGCAGGTGGCTGTGCAAATGGCGATGGATTTCGGCCATTTTTTTGGTGTCCTCACCGGGGGTGTCCGCACTGGGACTGGTATCACTGGGCATTGGACATCTCCCCTTGGGCCGGCTCCGGCGGGCGGTTGCATGGCGCGCCCTGTGTTGCACCAAACTCTGGCGATGGCGGGGGATTTCGTCAATGCTGTTGCTGTTGCTGGTGCTGTTGCTGGTGGCTGTGCCCGGTGCCGCATCGCGGGTGCGGGATCTGGGCTTTGGCCGGGGAGTAGGCTAAAGCCCACAACAGGAGGGCCAGTGCGATGCCATTTCCAGATGCCGGTTGGCCCCGGGCGGGGCGTGGCCAGACCATTGGTCTGCTTGGGGGATCGTTTGACCCTCCACATCAGGGGCATGTGCATATCACACAACAGGCGCTGCGCCGGTTTGGGCTGGATCGGGTCTGGTGGCTGGTCAGCCCGGGCAATCCGCTAAAACGGCGCGGGCCCGCGCCCATGGCTCGTCGGATGGCGGCGTCGCGGGCGATCATGGACCATCCCAGGGTGACAGTAACCGGGATCGAGGCGGATCTGGGCACGCGCGCCAGCGCTGACACGATTGCGGCTTTGCGGCAGGCCTATCCGGGGGTGCGCTTTGTCTGGCTGATGGGGGCGGACAATCTGGCCTCGGTGCATTTGTGGCAGGATTGGCGGGATATCTTTCAGGCGGTGCCCATCGGGGTTCTGGCGCGCCCGGGGGACCGGATCAGCGCGCGGATGTCACCGGCGGCGCGGCTGTTTCGCCAGTCGCGTCTTGATGGGCAGGCCAGCCAGCTGTTGGCCCGGGCAACCGCGCCAGCCTGGTGTTTCGTGAATGTGCCAATGAGCGCGCAAAGCTCGACCGCGCTGCGCCGCTCTGGCGCGTGGTCGGCGGCTGAGTCGGTGACAGATGGGAAACAGTAACGCGGCCTGCGCCGGACTGTGCCAGTAACGGTCATTTGAAATCCACGGAAAACAGGGTGTTACAGGCGAAAACGGGGCAGAGCTGCAACGATTAGGCGGTTGTGTGGTTTCGTGTTCTTGTGTCGTTTCGGCCTGTCGGGGTAACTGAACCTATGACGTATCCAGTAACCAGACGTTTTGTTTTTGGCGGTCTGGCCGCCGCCGCGGCCATTGGCGCCGCACAGGCCGGCGCGCCCAAGACATCGCTGCGGCCGCGCCGGCGCGGCGAGGATCTGCGCAAGCGCGCGCTGGGCGGTCCCGAGCAGGTGATCGAACAATCCGGGTTGAGCGGTGAGGCGAGTTTTGCCGTGGCCGACCTCAAAACCGGCCTGATTCTTGAATCCTACCATGGCGACACCGGCCTGCCGCCGGCCAGCGTGGCCAAGGCGATGACCACCCTGTATGCGCTCGATGCGCTGGGGCCAGAATACCGGTTTCAGACCCGGTTGCTGGCCAATGGGCAGATTACGGACGGGGTGCTGAAGGGGGACCTGATATTGGCTGGCGGCGGTGACCCGCTGCTGGACACCCGGGCCCTGGCCAGCATGGCGGGCGAGCTGAAGGCCGCTGGCGTGCGCGAAGTGCGCGGCGCCTTGCAGGTGTATGACGGCGCCCTGCCAAATGTGGCCAGCATCGACCCCGAGCAGCCGGATCATGTCGGGTATAACCCCACGCTCAGCGGCATCGCGCTCAATTTCAACCGGGTGCATTTCGAATGGAAGAAATCCTCGGGCGGGTATTCGGTGACGATGGATGCGCGCGCCGAAGGCTATCGCCCGGATGTCTCGATCGCCAGCATGAAGGTCGTGAAACGACAGCTGCCGGTCTATACTTACGAAGACAAAAAAGGCGTCGACACCTGGACCGTCGCCAGCAGCGCCCTGGGCAATGGCGGCGCGCGTTGGTTGCCGGTGCGCAAGCCCGCTGAATATGCCGGTGATGTGTTTCGCACGCTGGCGCGGGTCAACGGCATTGTGCTGCCCCAGGCCAAGGTGATCGGCACTTTGCCGGGCGGCGCGCGGGTTCTGGTCAAGCGTGACAGCCTGCCGTTGCATGTGATCCTGAAGGATATGTTGAAATATTCCAACAATCTGACTGCGGAAATGGTCGGGTTGAGCGCGACCACCGCACGCGGCAAGCGTCCGGCCAGCCTGAAGGCCTCGGCGGCCGAGATGAACCGTTGGGCCGCTGCGACCTATGGAACCAAGGCGTTGCGGCTGGTGGATCATTCAGGGCTGGGGGCGGCCTCGCGGGTGACGCCGCAGGATTTGGTGACGGTTCTGGTGCAGGCGCACAAGCGCGGGGCGTTGCGTCCTTTGCTCAAGCCGATTGCCATGCGCGATTCCCAGGGGCGCGTGCAAAAGAGCCATCCCATCAAGGTGGACGCCAAGACCGGGACGCTGAATTTCGTGTCCGGTCTGGGGGGATTCATGACGGCGGCGGATGGGACCGAATTGGCCTTTGCCATCTTTACGGCCAATCCAACCATCCGGGCCCGGATCAAGAAGGCGGATCGCGAAGTGCCGCAGGGCGCGCGCGAGTGGAACCGTCGCTCCAAGCGGATGCAGCAGGCCCTGATTGAGCGTTGGGGCACGCTTTATGGCAGCTGATTGATTGCCCCGCCGCAAACGAAAATTCTGCGAATTTTCGGGGATCTGCGGCGGGGGTGTTGGGCCGCAAGCGGGTTCAGGTTTTGTGTCGCGCCCCGGCGCCGCGTTCGATGCCAGCGGCGTGCAGGCGGTCGATGTTGAATTCGTAACGAATCTCTTCCAGCAGTCGGAGTTCTGTTTCGCCCAATGTGCCGTCGGCTGCGGCCACGTCGCAGGCCAGGGCATAGGCGGTTTCAAACAGGCGGCTGGGCAGGCTGTCGCGGATCAGGCCGAACAGCGCATCCAGCCCGTCCTCTTGATCGAACAGGTCGAAAACCGTTTGCGACACCTGATTCATACGGTCGATGTCATAGTCGGCAAACACCGGCAGCATGTTCACATTGCTTTGGATTTTCACCAGTTCCGCGGTGCGGATATTCTCGTCAGAGGCTGAAATTGCCACCATAACGGCAACCAGGCAATCCTGCGGGCTAAGTACATTTGGATCGGACACGGGCGTTCCTCGTTTCTCTTGTGTTGCGGCGCAGAATATTGACGCCCCGCAGCCTGCACAATAGGGAGTGGCGGACTGCCGCGCATCGGGCGCGGTGGCCGATCGTGAAAACAAGAGTACATTATGAGCAACCTGCGTGAAACTGCAATGTCGTCCAAGGCCTGGCCCTTTGAAGAGGCACGCCGGCTGCTCAAACGATATGCGAAACAGCCGCCCGAAAAGGGCTATGTCCTGTTCGAGACCGGCTATGGCCCCTCCGGTCTGCCCCATATCGGCACCTTCGGCGAAGTCTTGCGCACCACGATGGTGCGCCGCGCCTTTGAGGTGCTGTCGGACATCCCGACCAAGCTGATCTGCTTTTCCGATGACCTGGATGGGATGCGCAAGGTGCCGGGCAATGTGCCCAATCAGGAAGAGCTGGCCAAATATCTGCAGGTGCCGCTCACCTCGGTCCCGGACCCTTTTGGCACACATGACAGCTTTGGCGATCACAACAACGCCATGTTGCAGCGGTTCCTGGACACCTTCGGGTTTGACTATGAATTCTATTCGGCCCGGCAATTCTATCGCTCTGGCCAGTTTGACGATGTTTTGCGCCTGTGCGCGGAACGTTATGACGAGCTGATGAAAATCATGCTCAAGAGCCTGCGTGACGAGCGTCAGCAGACCTATTCCATCTTTCTGCCGATCCACCCGGAATCGGGGCGCGTGCTATATGTGCCGATGAAACATGTCGACGCCAAAGAGGCGACCGTCACCTTCGATGACGAAGACGGGCGGGAATGGACGCTGCCGGTCACCGGCGGCAACGTCAAGCTGCAATGGAAGCCGGATTTCGGCGCACGCTGGGCCGCGCTGGGCGTGGATTTCGAGATGTACGGCAAGGAACATGCCACCAACGAGAAGATCTACGATTCGATCTGCCGGGCGCTGGGCCAACGCCCGCCCGAGCATTTCTCGTATGAATTGTTCCTGGACGATCAGGGGCAAAAGATCTCCAAGTCATCCGGCAATGGGATCTCGATTGACGAATGGCTCAGCTATGCCTCGACCGAGAGCCTGAGCTATTTCATGTATCAAAAGCCCAAGACGGCCAAACGGCTGTATTTTGACGTGATCCCAAAGGCGATGGACGAATATCACCAGCAATTGCGCGCCTATCCGGGGCAGGATGACAAAGGCAAGCTGAACAATCCTGTGTTCCATATCCACGGGGAAAACGTGCCGCAGTCGCATATGGTTGTGCCCTTTGCGATGTTGCTGAACCTGGCCTCGGTCTCTGGAGCGCAGGACAAGGACCAGCTGTGGGGCTTTATCCAGCGCTATGCGCCCGAGGCGACCCCCGAAACCAATCCGGATATGGATCAGGCGGCGGCCTATGCGGTGCGGTATTTCAACGATTTCGTCAAACCACAGCGCGCTTACCGCGCCCCGAGCGAGCCAGAGCGCGAAGCCCTGCAGAGCTTGCGCGATGCCTTGGCGGCCTATGACGGAGAGGTCGACGATGAGGCCCTGCAATCGGTGGTCTATAGCGTCGGGCGAGACCGGTTCGACCCGCTGAGAGGCTGGTTCACGGCCCTTTACGAGGTGCTGCTGGGCGCCAGTCAGGGCCCTCGGTTTGGTGGGTTTATTGCGCTTTATGGCGTGGCTGAAACCATTGCGCTGATTGATCAGGCTCTGGCCGGTGATCTGGTGAACGCCTGAGGTCATTGGTTTCGCTTTCCCCTTTGCGCAGCGGCGCTGTCGCGTCAAAAGGGGTGCGGACTGTCACCTGTGCGCTGCCGGTAAAACAATGTATACCGGTGGCGATCACGGACCAAACGGAGGGTGAAATGGCAGAGTCGGACGAACGCAAGTTCGAGGGCCGGATGCACGGCGAACAGATCGAACCGGACACGCCCGAATCCATTTGGCTGCGTCTGCTGCATATGGTGTTGATCGCGATCATGATCAATCTGGCGCAGACTGTGCTGTTTGCGGTGACGGTGATCCAATTTGTCATCATGTTACTGAGCAACAAGAAACCCAATGAACGTCTGGCGGATTTCGGTACCGACCTGGGCATCTGGATCGCCAAGGCGGCGCGGTTTCAGACCGCCGCGAGCGAGGTCAAACCCTGGCCGTGGACGGAACTGGATTAAATCCGGCACAATGGTTTCCGCATGTGGGCGCTGCCCTGTGGGGTGGGGCGCGCGCGAATACTGATCCACCTGCGCGTCATGTTGCGTATTCCGGGTATATTATCCGGAGAGCGCTATGAGATATCTGATCACTGCATTGATTCTGTGTTTTGGCCTGATCACGCCGGCATCTGCCCAAGACACTGAAATTCAGGCCACAATCGACGCCCAGATCGAGGCGTTTCAGGCGGATGACTTCGCCCAGGCCTTCACCTATGCCAGCCCGACAATCCAGCAATTGTTCCGCACGCCAGAGAATTTCGGCGTAATGGTGCGGCGCGGTTATCCGATGGTCTGGCGTCCGGCCGAGCTGCGGTATCTGGAGCTGGTCGAGATCGAAGGCCGTTTGTGGCAAAAGGTGATGATCACCGATGCGGCCGGAGCCGTCCATATTCTGGGCTATGATATGGTCAAGATGGACAGCGGGTGGAAGATCAACGGCGTGCAGCGGTTTGAACCCATCGGGCAGAGCGCCTGAGCCCGCCGCGCGCGTTGCGTCCTGTGCCCGTTCATCGGGCGCTGGTCACAACCACGATTAACCTCTGCTGACTACCCCCTGTTTCTGCGTCCGGCCTGTGCCGGTCAGCGCAATGTCATGCGTTTGCGGGAAAGGGTACGGAATGAACAAGGCGATTACCGATGGGGTGCAGCTGACGCCTCCGCCGTTTGCAGATGGATTGGATGTTTGGTCGAGCGGCGATGGAACCTCTGGCTTGGATACATATGAAAATGCGACCAATGCCGCCTTTGTGGCCGCGGATCAGGATTTTGGCGGCTGTCTGGAACTGAACAAGACCGACAGCACGCAAAAGCTGCGCTATATGGGCGAAACGGCGCTGTTGCCGGGATGTTATTTGCAGATCACGGCGCGGGTGAAGGCGATCAGCGGCAATCTGCCCTCGGTTCGGATTGCGGGCTGGGCTGGCGGGGCCGGATCGTCTCATATCTCGGGTGTTGTGGAAACCGGGCCCAGCGTGACGCTGACGGGCTATGGCGAGGTGGTCGAGGTCAGCGCCATTGTCGGCACCGGACAGCGCAATGGTGTTGATATGGCCTGGGGGGTGGATACCTATTTCGGCCATTTCGGATTGGATCTGACCGGGGCCAACGGCGGCATTGTGCGCGTCGACGATATTGAAATCGTCGACATCACCAGCGCCTTTTTGCGCGACATGATCAATGTGGTTGATGTGCGCGACTACGGCGCGCTGGGCGATGGCACCACCGATGATAGCGCTGCCTTTGCGGCGGCTGACGCGGCGGCGGACGGGCGCAAGATTCTGGTGCCCGAGGGGGAATACCACCTGGCCAGCACTGTAACGCTGAGCGCCCCGGTCGAGTTTCAGGGCACGGTCACAATGGCGGCGGACCATATGCTGCTGCTGCTCAAGAGCTTTGATCTGCCCAGCTATATTGATGCCTTTGGCAACGAGGAGCTGGCCTTCAAAAAGGCGTTTCAGGCGCTGCTGAACAACTCGGATCATGAATCGCTGGACATGGGCGGGCGCAAGGTCAGCATCAGCGCCCCCATCGACATGCAGGCGGCTGTGCCCAACAAGGACAGCTACTCCACCCGCCGCGTGATCCGCAACGGCCAGCTCGAGGCCGGCTCGGGCGCCGCATGGGATACGGTCACTGTGACGTCGGCCGCCACCTACGACCCGAACGACAGCCGCAAGCTCAAGAATGTGACCAACATCGCAAATATTCCCGTCGGCTCTCTGGTGCAGGCCGGCGTGGGCGTGGGCCGCGAAATCTATGTCGCCGCCAAAAACGACGCGACCCAGGAAATCACCTTGAATTCCGCCCTCTATGACGCCTCGGGCACCCAGACCTATACCTTCAAACGCTTCCAGTACATTCTGGATTTCTCGGGCTTCTCCAAACTCTCGAAATTCGCCATGAGCGACATCGAATTTCAGTGCAACGGCAACAGCAGCGCCATCATGCTGGCGCCCAGCGGTCTGACTTTCACCCTTTCGGACTGCTTTATCTCACGCCCCAAGGACCGTGGCGTCACCTCCATCGGCGGCGGCTGCCAGGGTATGCTGATTGACCGCTGCCAGTTCCTGTCAAACGAAGACTCCCTGGACGTGCCCGACCGCGTCAGCATCGGCCTGAACGCCAATGCCAATGACGTCAAACTGCGCAATTGCCGGGCGACCAAGTTCCGCCATTTCGCCGTTCTGGCCGGGTCCAACAGCGTGGTGATCGGCAATCACTTCTTTCAGGGCGACAGCATCGCAGATGGTGTGCGCTCGGCCGGGATTGTCTTTGCCACCGACCACACCAGCACCAATTTCACCGGCAACTACGTCGACAATTGCTTCCTCGAATGGACCAACGAAGTCGACAGCTCACCGGGCTTTTCCTCGGGCTATTCGTTCAGCGCCTTTTCCATCACCGACAACGTGTTCCTGTCTGGTGATGTTGCATCCTGGTTCAGCTATATCGTGATCAAACCACACGGATCGGGCCATTTCCTGAACGGGCTGATGGTGACCGGGAACAAGTTCCGCTCCATCAATGGCAGCATCGACCGGGCCGAGCGGGTCGATACCAGCTTTGCCGACCTGGATTTCAGCCGCTCCAAACATGTGGATTTCTCGGGCAATTCCTATCACGCGGTCAACTACCAATCGTCCAACCCGCTGCGGATCAAACATTCGGTCTCTTCGCCATCCTCGGTCTGGCAGATCAGCCCGGGGTCCGAGCTGCCGTTTAACGGTTGGGCGCGGGCGGTGGACGCGGTGGTGGCCAAGGGCGCAATCCGCGACTCCGCTGGCACGGCCGTATTCGTGACGCCCTATGTGCTGACCGAACAGGGCGCAAACAAGGACGAGATTCAGCTGGTCTGGCCTCAGGCCGTCACGGGCGAGGTGGTCGTCACCGTCCGCATCGACACCTGACGCAGGCCGGAACCAACCGGACCCTGGGGGCGTGCCAGACCGGCGCGCCCCTTTTGCATGTGCCCGCACCGGTGCGCCCTCGCAAAGGCGCATTTGCAACCGTGCCAATTCTATGATCCCAATATGCGGTGGATGCGGGCGAAAAGGGCGTGGAAATGACCAAAACCATTCTGGTGATCGGAACCTATGACACCAAAGATGACGAACTCACCTACCTGACGACCAAGATCGCCGCCATGGGGGGACGCACGCTCAGCATGGATGTCAGCGTGCTGGGCGATCCGGCCCGCCCCACCGATATCTCGAAACATCAGGTGGCCGAGGCCGGGGGCAGCTCGATCCAGGCGGCCATCGATTCGGGCGATGAAAACACAGCGATGCAGATCATGGCCAAAGGCGCCGCCGCCCTGACCGCACAGGCCTATGGGGATGGCCAGATTGATGCGATGATCGCGCTGGGGGGCACGATGGGCACGGATCTGGCGCTGGATTGCGCACAGGCGCTGCCCATCGGCGTGCCAAAATACGTGGTCTCCACCGTCTCATTCTCGCCGCTGATTCCGGCCGACCGGCTTAGCCCGGATATCCAGATGATCCTCTGGGCCGGGGGGCTCTATGGGTTGAACTCGGTCTGCAAATCCTCGCTGTCGCAGGCCGCAGGCGCCGTATTGGGTGCAGCCCAGGCGGTTGAACCACCGCGCCGCGAGCGTCCTGTGATTGGCATGACCAGCCTGGGGTCCTCCTGTTTGCGCTACATGAAACACCTGCGCGAACCGCTAGAGGCGCGCGGTTTCGAAGTGGCCGTTTTCCATGCCACCGGCATGGGGGGCATGGCCTTTGAAAAACTGGCGGGGCAGGGGTATTTCAGCGCCGTCATGGATTTTGCCCTGCCAGAGCTGGGCAATCTGATGATCGGTTCGGTGGTAAACTCCGGGCCAGACCGGCTGACCCATGCGGGGCGCATGGGCATTCCGCAGATCGTGGCGCCGGGCTGTATTGACCTGATTGACCTGGCCGGATGGCAAGAGATCCCGGACCGCTACCGCGACCGCCCGTTTCATGCCCATAACCGGCTGATCAAATCCTCTGCCCTGACCGGGGGCGAGCGGCGGGACCTGGTGCGCGATATCCTGGCGCGGCTGGCACAGGCCAAGGGGCCGGCCCATGTGCTGCTCAGCACGCAGGGCATCGAGGAATGGGACAAACCGGGCGAACCGGCCCATGATCCCGAGGCCCTGGCCGAAATGGTCGATGAATTCCGCCAATCCGTGGCCGATCCCATTCAGATGACCGAGGTGGATTGCCACATCAATGACGTGGCATTCGCGCAGGCGGCTTTGGCCATTCTGGACGGATGGGTCGCGGACGGCACGGTCAAACAATAGCCGGGCCAGGTTCACTTTAGGCGGCGGTCACTTTAGGCGGCGGTCACTTCAGGCCAGGTTCACCCCAGGCCGGGGACATTTGCGCCGGAGTTGTGTTGTGCGGGGTCGTTTCGGGCGGCCCCGCGCCAACATCAATCCTTGAAGTTGCGGCTGTCTTTCAACTGCTCCCAGGCCCAGACGACCAGCTGCAACTGCTCTTCCTGACTGCGATCACCACCGTTCATATCGGGGTGCAGGACCTTGATCAGCGCCTTGTAGGCCTTGCGCACTTCGATCTTGCTGGAGCTGTCGCGCACATCCAGAATCTCGACCGCCCGCCGCTCGGTCGGGGGCAGCCGCTTGGTCGCCGCACTGCCGCCATTGGCGCCGGGGTTCTTGGTGCCGTTTTCACCCAGCACCTGATTTGGGTTTTCGATCCCCAGCCTGGCCCAGGCCCGCGCCTCGGGGTCGCCCAGCGGCTTGGTCTCGCGCTCCCAGACCTTGTCCTTGGAGCGCTGGGCATTGATTTCGGCCTCTGTGGTGCCGTCAAAAAAGCTCCACTTCTGGTTATATTCACGGACATGTTCCTGGCAGAACCAAAAATAGTCATCCAGCACATCCGGGGCTTTGGGGGCACGGTATTTCCCGGCCTCCTGACAGCCTTCGTGGTCACATACCCTGACCGAGGTTTCGGACGCTCCCGACATCCCGCGACGACCGCGCGGATTCTTCTTTTTGGCAGAGGACACGGACATGTCGAATCCGAATGGATCTTGCTTTGGCATGGGCACACCTTTTCGACTCGGAACAGAGAGTTTAATCTATAGGTCCGCAGATGAAAGAGCCTGCGGCGTAAAAAACAGAGGATAAGCCGTGGGCAAGAGTGACGAAATCCAGAGCCGTTTGGAAGAGGCATTTGCGCCTACCGAACTCACCGTCAGCGATGACAGCGAACAGCACCGTGGTCACGCGGGCTGGCAAGAGGGCGGAGAGAGCCATTATTCCGTGCGTATCCGGGCCGCCGCCTTTGCCGGACAGTCCCGTATTGCCCGCCACAGGGCCGTTCACGCCGCCCTGGGCGCCGATCTGGTCGGGCGCATCCACGCGCTGGCGCTGGATATCGCGGCGCCGGAATAGCGCAAAACATCGCCCAATTGCCCGCAATTTGCGCGCTGGTGGCCCGGGTGACCGGGCCACAGACCCAAACCTGGCCCCCCGGCGCACGCCCAACAGCGTGTCGCTTTGCGCCACAGAGTGTCGCGAACAGATTTGATCGCCCTTGCCGGGTCTTTTTCGCAAAGCGACTCGGCCGTTTTGGGATCGAAAATTTCAATTTTCCCGACAGCACCCTAAACAGACTGCCCGCTCTCCGGGCACATCACCCGCGCCCCTGTGGCGCAGGCGACACATCTGGAGGAATTGAGCCAAGATTTCCGGGCATTAACGCAAAAAAAACGTCGTTCACGCGTGACGGGTCTTTTTGCCGCACCAAGTATCTGATCAAAGGGTTCGAAGGTTGAGGATGGACAAGTTCAGATGCAAAAAACGGACATTACAGACCCGTCATATTTCCACAAAGTTGTAGACTGCCAGTGGGCATGTCCGGCGCACACCCCAGTGCCCGAATACATCCGCCTGATCGCGCACGGACGCTACACCGACGCGTTCATGATCAACTGGGAATCAAATGTTTTCCCCGGCGTTCTGGGCCGCACCTGCGATCGCCCCTGCGAACCCGCCTGCCGCCGTGGCCGGATCGAGGAAAAGCCGGTCGCCATCTGCCGCCTCAAACGCGTCGCCGCGGACAAACGCGGGCCCATCGACCACCTGCTGCCGGAAATCCCCACCACCAAAAACGGCAAACGCGTCGCCCTGATCGGCGCCGGCCCGGCCTCTCTCACGGTGGCCCGCGACCTGATGCCGCTGGGCTATGACTGCGTCCTGATCGAGCGTGACCCCCAGGGCGGCGGTCTGATGCGCAAGAATATCCCCTCCTTCCGCCTGCCGGTCGACGTGCTCGACGAAGAGGTCAACCGCATCCTCGACATGGGCGTAACCCCCCGCTTTGGCGAAGAAATCACCAGCCTCAAATCTGTCCTGGACGAAGGCTTTGACGCCGTCTTTGTCGGCACCGGCGCCCCGCGCGGCAAGGATCTGCACATCGCCGGCCGTCAGGAAGCGGATGAAAACATCCATATCGGCACAGACTTCCTCAGCTCGGTCGCCTTCAAACATATCGAACAGGTCGGTAAACGCGTCGTCGTCATCGGTGGCGGCAACACGGCGATGGATTGCTGCCGCACCGCCCTGCGCATGGGCGCCGACAGTGTCACCGTCACCGTCCGCTCGCCCCGCGCCGACATGAAGGCCTCGGCCTGGGAAATCGAAGACGCCGAACGCGAAGGCGTGCCGATCCTCGACAATCACTCGCCCAAGGAATTCATCGTCACGGATGGCAAGCTCACCGCCGTCGTCTTCGAACGCATGCGCGCCGAATATGACGAAACCACCGGCCGCCGCAAACTGATCCCGACCGGCGAACCGGACGTTGTGATCGAATGCGACGACGTGCTGATGGCCGTCGGCCAGGAAAACGCCTTCCCCTGGATCGAGCGGGACATCGGCATCACCTTTAACGAATGGGAACAGCCCCAGGTCGACAAAACCACCTTCCAGTCAGACCGCCCCGGCGTGTTCTTTGGCGGCGATGCCGCCTGGGGACCGGAAAACATCATCTGGGCCGTGGCCCATGGCCATCAGGCGGCGATCTCGATTGATCTGCACTGCCAGGGTCTGACGCTGGACCAGCGACCCGCGCCAGAGGTCAACCTGCTCAGCCAGAAAATGGGCATCCACGAATGGTCCTATGACAATGACGTCTCTTACGAGGGCCGCCTGAACGTGCCCCATGTGGATCCGGCCCTGGCCCTGCGCGACCTGTCGATGGAGGTCGAACTCGGCTTTGACGAAAAACAGGCCGTCGAAGAGGCGATGCGCTGCCTCAACTGCGATGTGCAGACCGTGTTCACCGACAAACTGTGCATCGAATGTGACGCCTGCATGGATATCTGCCCGGTCGACTGCATCACCTTCACCCAGAACCAGGATGAACCAGCACTGCGCGCCAGCCTGCGGGTGCCGGCCCTGAACGAAAGCCAGGATCTCTACGTCTCGGGCGACCTCAACACGGGCCGCGCCATGGTCAAGGACGAAGACGTCTGCCTGCATTGCGGCCTCTGCGCCGAACGCTGCCCAACCGGCGCATGGGACATGCAGAAATTCCTCTTTGTCGACGCCAAAGCCCAACACCAACCCGCGCCAGAGCCAGTACAGGAACACGTCAATGCAGCCTGAGCCGATTATCAACGAATTTGTCCTCAAGGTCGCCACCGTCAACGGGTCCGGCTCGGCCAGTGCAAACCAGCTGTGCGCCAAGGCGCTGTTTCGCATGGGGCTGCCGGTCAGCGCCAAGAACATCTTCCCTTCCAATATCCAGGGGCTGGCAACCTGGTATGAAATGCGCGTCTCCGAGGCGGGGCATACCGCGCGCCGCGACGGGATCGACGTGATGATCGCGATGAACCCGCAAAGCTATATGCGCGACACGGCCGAGGTCACGCCGGGCGGGCTGCTGATCTATGACAATACGTTCGAACGCCGCTTCGGACGCGATGACATCACTGTGGTCGGCATTCCGATTGCGCGCATCTGCGCCGAACATTGGACCGACACGCGCCAGCGCCAATTGTTCAAGAACCTGCTTTATGTCGGTGCGCTGATCTCGCTCATCGGGCTGGACGGGGCGGTTGTGGAACAGCTGATCGCAGAACAGTTCCGCTCCAAACCGAAACTGATCGAGCCCAACCTCAAGGCGCTGCATCTGGGCCGCGACTATGTGGCCGAAAACATTGATGTGCAGGTGGCCGTGCGGGCACAGACCGCAAACGGCACAGAGGGCAAGATCCTGATCAACGGCAACGAGGCCGCAGGCCTGGGCGCGGTCTATGCCGGCGCCACTGTGGCCACATGGTATCCGATCACCCCCTCCACCTCGCTGGTCGAAGGGTTTGAAACCCACGCCACCAAACTGCGCCGCAACGAAGATGGCTCGCTCAACGCGGCCATCATCCAGGCCGAGGATGAGCTGGCCGCAATCGGCATGGCCATCGGCGCCAGCTGGAATGGGTCGCGCGCCTTTACCGCCACCTCGGGGCCGGGCATTTCGCTGATGGCCGAATTTATCGGTCTGGCCTATTTCGCGGAAATTCCGCTGGTGCTCTATGATGTGCAACGCGGCGGCCCTTCGACGGGCATGCCCACGCGCACCCAGCAATCGGATATTCTGACCTGTGCTTATGCCTCGCATGGGGACACCGGGCATATCCTGTTGATGCCGGGCGATCCGGGCGAGTGTTTCACCATGTCGGTTGACGCCTTTGACATTGCGGATCGCTATCAGACACCGGTCTTTGTGATGAGCGATCTGGATATCGGCATGAACGACTGGATGGTCGACGCGCTGGAGTGGGATGACGCGCGCCAGCCGGATCGGGGCAAATTGCTGGACGCCGCCGGGCTGGACGCGATCGAGCAATTCGCCCGCTACCGCGATGTGGACGGCGATGGCATCCCCTATCGCACCATCCCCGGCGCCCATCCGCAAAAGGGCGCCTATTTCACCCGTGGCACCTCGCACACAGATACCGGCGGCTATACCGAAGACGGCCGGATTCACGCCGACAACCTGGCGCGGATCAAGCGCAAGATTGACGGTTCGGCCGAACATCTGCCCCAACCGGACATCCAGATCCGCTCGGATCTGTCGCGGGTGGCGGTTGTCAATTTCGGCTCTACCGATCTGGCGATCCGCGAAGGGCTGGGCCTGCTGGACGAGGTCGGTCAGACCCTCAACCACATGCGCCTGCGCGCCTTCCCCTTCTCGCAGGCGGTCAGGGATTTTGCGGACAAGCACGACTATCTGATCGTGATCGAGCAAAACCGCGACTCCCAGATGCGCCACCTGCTGCTGGCCGAGGCCGATATCGACCCGCGCAAACTGATTGGCGTGCCCAATATGGACGGGATGCCCCTGACCGCGCATTTCGTGCGCGACGCGGTGCTGGACGCCATGCGCCGCCTTCCCGAATTCTCAGATGCGCTGACACCGCGCATCTCTGCCGAATAACAGCCAGAGAGGCCGTGCCATGACCCATATCCTCAAGCCAAAGTTCCGCCACCCCAAATTGCGCACCAACAGCCTGGGCCTGACCCGGCGCGACTACGAAGGCGTGATCTCGACCCTCTGCGCCGGGTGCGGCCATGATTCCGTCACCGCCGCCCTGGTCGAAGCCTGCTTCGAAATGGAGCTGCCCGCCCATCGGGTGGCCAAGATGTCGGGCATCGGCTGCTCGTCCAAGACGACAAACTACTTCCTCAACCTCAGCCACGGCTTCAACTCGGTGCATGGGCGCATGCCATCCATCGCCACCGGCGCCAACCTGGCCAACCGGGACCTCACCTATCTGGGCGTCTCCGGCGACGGCGATACCGCCTCCATCGGCCTGGGTCAGTTCTGCCACGCGGTCCGCCGCCGGGTGAACATGCTCTACATCTGCGAAAACAACGGCACCTACGGGCTCACCAAAGGTCAGTTCTCGGCCACCAACGACCGCGCCTCCAAAAACCGCAAGGGCCTGGAAACACCGTTTGATTCCATCGACCTGTGCAACATGGCGATCGAGCTGGGCGCCGGCTTTGTGGCCCGCGCCTTCTCGGGCGACAAGGCCCAGCTGGTCCCCCTCATCAAGGCCGGCCTGCACTATCGCGGCTTTGCCCTGATCGACGTCATCTCGCCCTGCGTGACCTTCAACAACCACGCCACCTCCACCAAAAGCTATGACTACGTGCGCGAACACAACCAGATGGTCGGCGCGCTGGACCTGGTGCCAGAGCAGAGCGAAATCACCGCCGACTACGCCCCCGGCACCACCACAGACGTCACCCTGCATGACGGCGCGCAGATGAAACTGTCCAAACTGGACGAAACCTACGACCCCACCGACGCCGAAACCGCGCTGCCCGTGCTGGAACGCTACCGCAAACGCGGAGAGGTGGCGACAGGGCTGCTCTACCTCGATGACCGCGAACAGGACCTGCACGACCTGATCGGAACCGCACAGACCCCGCTGAACGAAATCGACAGCGACACGCTCTGCCCGGGGGCCTCGGCACTGGACGCCATCAACAACGCCCACCGCTGAATCAGATCAGGTAAAATCCGCTCAGGGCCGCCAGCCCTGAGCCCCCTGCCAAGAAGACAACACCGGCCCCTCCATTTCGCGCATCAGCTTGCGCACCATCGCCGCCTCATAATCGGCAAAGCTCAGCGCCACCTCCACAAAGGCACCGGGGCCCATCAGAACCAGATTCTCGAAATAGGCCACCAGTTCCGAAATCTCGACCATCCGCATGTCCCCCGACCGCGGGTTATCGGCGCCAATCACCAGCGCATTGATGGTGATGCCCGCAGCCTCCAGCCCGGCGCGAACGCTGCGCGGATGCGGGCCGGTGTTTTGCTTGCCATCCCCGGAAATATCCAGCTTGCGTTGCCAGCAGCGCGGTTGCGCCGCCAGCAATTGCGCCCCCGTCACCATCGCACTGCCCAAAGCGGTGCTGCGATCCCGCTGGCGCGCCGCAGTGTCGCCCGGCCGCAGCAACGTGGCGACAACCCGGTCCAGCGCCGCGCGGTCGGTGATCGCGCTCCAGCCAACCAACAGCTGTTGATGGCTCGGGCCGCTCCACTCATAAACCGCAATCCGCACATGTGCCCCGGGATGCCCCAGAAACACCTGCACCACATCCGGATGCACCAGCGCCGCCGCCAATCCCCCCCGCTGCAAGCGATATTCCTCGGCATTGACCGAGCCGGACACATCCAGCCCCAGCGCCAGCGCCAACCGGCAACTCCCGCCCTGCGCCAGCGCCGCACCCGCCAGCCCCAAACCGATACTCAGGCCAAATCCCAGCGCCACACGCCGGGCCATCGCCATCAGGCTCACCCCGGCGTCTCGCCCGTCTGCCGGTCCGGCGCGGGCAGGGCGCCTATGGCGCGCGGCGACAACTCGCGCTCCAGCTTGCGCCGAATCGCCCGTTCATAATCCTCGAACCCATCCGCAATCTCCAGAAACGCGCCGGGGCCATACAGCACCTCGTTGCGATAGAACGAGATCAGGTTCACCTCTCCCTCGAAATCCGCGCCATTCACCACCAGCCCATTCACCACCACACCGGCAAACGGAAACTCGGCATAGGCGGCGGCAGGCGGGAAACCCTCGTTGTTGATCCCGTCTCCGGCCATATCCAGCGTCTGAAACAGACAGGGCGGCGCGCGGCGCAGCAAATTGCCGCCAAATCCCAGCGCATAGCCCATGGCCGTGGGAAAATCATTGTGGCTGCGCTTGGACCGGCCAATCGCCTCGGCGGCAAACAGCAAATCGGCAGGCCCCTCGATCATCCGCCAATCCAACAGCATTTCCTGATTATAGCGCCCGCTCCACTCGTAAGCGGCCAGCGCCACAGGCAGATCCCCCGCGAAAAACGCGGCCTGCACCTCGGGTGCCAACAGCGCCGCCGCCGTGCCGCCGCGTTGCAGGATGTCCTCCTCTGCATCCACAGAAGAGGACACATCAATCGCCAGAACCAGCGCCAGCCGGCAGTCGGCGGCTTGCGCCGCAGAGGCGCTCAGCCCGGCGCCAAGACACAGCGCCGCAATCGCTGGCCAGGCTGCGCACCCGGGTTGGCCCTGATCGTGACGGCTGTCACGTGCAGGGCTGCACCCAGCGCCTACCAATGGCCGGTGTTTTCCATGCTGACCCAGGGTTCCGCCGGCTCCAGCGAGTCACCCGCCTGCAACAGTTCGACCGAGATATTGTCGGGCGAGCGGACAAAGGCCATCCGCCCATCGCGCGGCGGGCGGTTGATGGTCACCCCGTTGTCGGCCAGAAACTGGCAGGTTTCGTAAATGTTATCCACCGCATAGGCCAGATGGCCGAAATGGCGGCTGTCCGATGGCAAACCTTCGTCGCCATCCCAGTTGTAGGTCAGCTCGACAGGGCAGTCTTCCTGCCCCTCGGGGGCCATGAAGATCAGGCTGAATCGGCCTGCTTCGCTGTCATGACGGCGGGTTTCCTTCAGGCCCAGCAGGGCGAAAAACGCCATCGAAGCTTCCAGATCCTTCACCCGAACCATGGTGTGCAGATACTTGATTGTCATTGCGCTCTCCTTTGAAACGGCGTTGGCGCAAGGATAGCGTGTTCAGGTCCCGAGTCCACTGCCCGCAGTGATCGCACCGCCCCTACACGCGGAAGGAAAACACCGTGCTCAGGTCAAACGGGTCGTCCAGCACAAACCCCCACAGGTCCCGCACGATGGTCTGGGCATTGCCCGACTCGCGGGCCGTGACCGCCGCCGCATTGTGCAGCATGTTGTTGCGCGATTTGCGCGTCGCTTCGATGCGCTCGGACAGATTGGCGTCAAACAGCCCGCCTTCGGTCAGATAGGTCAGCCGGTCCTTGAGCGTGAGCCGGTCAAACACCTTTTTGGGCAGACCGGGGCAATTATGGGGGCGCTTTGCATAATCGCGGGCCTCTGGGGCGCCAACCTGACCATAGCACAAGAAAATTTCATGGATCAGCGCCTCTGCCACGGCAAAATTCAACGCCAGACTGGCCGGGACATGCTGTTCGCGGTGCAGGATCGCAGCCTGATAGTTCAGCGTGATACACAGCTGCGCATCGGCATAGTCAAAGGTGGCGCTGCGCGGGTCCAGCCGGGTGAGGAAGGCTATCGCCTCGGTCAGCCGCGCGCCCGAGATCGAGTCGAGCGTTTGCGGCGCGTTCTGCAGGATGGCAATCCGCCCGTTCAGCGCCGCTTGCGATTGGGGGGACTTCTCGAAAAAGATCTGCCCGTCCTGCATCTCAAAACCGATGATATTGTCCATCGTGGCGTTCTGGGCCCCGTCCAGCGGGCGGCCACGCTGGGCGCTCAGATTGCCAAACAGGCTGCCGGCGATGAAATTGGCGAACTGGACGCGCTGGCGTTGCAGCTCCATCACCTGATCCTGGTTTTCCATCACATGGTCCGGCACCTTGCCGCTGCCCTGAAACACGATCTGCTCGATCGAACGCAAATTGCCGCTGTCCAGAAACTCAAAGGCCAGCGCCCCCATTTTCAACAGATGGATCTGCGCCACATCGCGAAACTGAACCGTGCGGACAATCTCCAGCAGGTTGCCGTCCTTGGCGTCATGGTCAAACAAGGCCCGCGCGTTGGGCAGGGTTGCAAACCGGTTTGGAAAGGCGCGCGTGCGCAGGGTCATCGGGCTCATCTCCTTCAAAGGCGGGGCAGGGGGCAGGGATCAAATCCGGGTGCTGAAGGCGGGGTTGGGCTGATCTGTGCCGAAACCACCCGATTTACAAGGCAAGACTGGTGTTTTTGGCCCGCCGCCGCGCTCAAAACGCCGATTGGATGCCAAAATGAACGCCCAGCTTGTTGGATTCATAAAGCGCGATGTTGGAATCCTTGATCGAGCCGAACACAGTCATCGTCGGATTGAACCCATGGTAATCCACCTGCTTGAAGATCAGCGTCGCATCCGCCCGCACCTCCCGGTCCTGCCGCCCGCTGCGACTGTGCGGCGACAGCCCATAGTCCCGCCCCCGCAGACCCAGCCCGAACTGCGCCGTCGCCCCCAGAATGGGCGAGGGCAGCACAATGCTGCCATTGACCCGCAGCTCTGAATATTCCTCAAAGACCAAAGGCGATTGCGTCGCCGCCCCGGTCACCGACCAAAACACCCGATGCCCGGTCTGCAACGTATGCCCGCCCCAGACACTCAGCTTGCCGGTGTCCATATCCGCCGCCCGAATGCCAAACTGCCGCTCCGCGCTCAGCGATCCCCCCAGCCGCGTCTGCGAAGAGACAACCCAGGCGTGATGCACCGACCCCCGCAGATAATCCGCATAATCCGACCCACCGTACCAGCTGTGCCCCACATCCGCGCGCAGAGCCGTCTCGGTCTTGTTGCCCGCCCCCAGCCAGCGATACCCATAACCCCCAAACACCGACGCGAAAGAGAAATCATCCCCGCTCACCCCAGGCGCCGTGCGACGGGCCTCCTCGGTCAACGTGTACTGGCGCAGATCCGCCTTGAAATACAGATCATGCGCGCTCGTCGCCGTCTGATGCAGCCGATAGCGCGTATCCACACCAAAGGTATACTGGATCCCCGGCAAGGCCCGCGCCGTCCCGGTCAGCTGATACTCGACAGGCTGACCAAACAACAACTCGGTCAACTGATAGTTCAGAAACGAACTGTCATTGGCCGAACCATCATTCACATTGCTGTCCGGCGTGATGGAAAAGGTGAACCGTGTGGACCACGGGTTGGTCACCCGCAAATACTTGAAATCCCGGATCGCCGCCGCCTTCAGCGCAGGGTCCGGCGCAATCTGGATCGCCCGGCGCAGCCAGTATTGGGCCATGGTCTTGTGCCCGGCGCTGGACTGAACCTGCGCCATGACCATCGTGGCATTGAACCGCTGCTCTTCGCTCGCCGCCGCATCCAGCGCCGCCCGCGCCGCCTCGCGCGCCTCAGCGTACTCTCCCATATCGCGCAAGGCCCGCGCCCGTACCACCTGAGCTACAAAATCCTGTGGATTTCGCGCCACCAGCGCCTCGGAATACCCCAAAGCGCGCGGCGCATCCCCCACCCGCAAGGCCAGAATGGCCGCCTCGGTCAATTGCCCGGGCGACAACACAACAGGCTGCGCGCGCAGACCGCCCGCCCCGCAGACAAGTCCAACCGACGCCGCCAGAACCCAGGCCCTGACGGTCGTCCTCCAACCGGCCTTCAATCTATGATGAACCCCCCGCAACACCCGCGCGGCGCCCCTAATCCCGGTAAATCACAAAGCCGCCGGTATCGCGCACCGATACCCCATCCGGTTGCCCGACCGAGGTGGTCGCCACCACAACGCCGACAATCTCTTCCGCATTGTCGCCCGAAACGATGGCATAATAGCTCCCCGTCTCAAAGGCGATCGTTTCGCCCGCGTCATTGCTGAAGGCACTGCTGACCGAGCCGACAATCTCGCCGTTTTCATCCAGCACTCCGGGCCCAACAGTAAAGACCAGGCTGGGAATCGCCGTCAAACTGGCCGTCTGGTCCGAGTTGATCCCACTCACAACCGCGCTGGTGACATCATTGCCATTCACGTCAAAAATCGTCCGGTTGCTGATCGTGCCACGCACCCCGTCGCCGCGCGACCCGGTCGAATCGTCAAAGTCGTCGAAATCAATCGCCACCTCGATATCCGCCAGCGAATACTGCAAACCGCCCGAGCCGCTGAAATCGCGCAAACCCGAGATCTGCCCGGCATAGACCGCCTGCCCGGTGGTGGGCAGCGTGACGCTGCCATTGCGCTGATAAATGAACCCGCCAAACCCGTAATCGCGATAGGCCCCGGTGCGGATGATCGCAAACTCGGTATTGCCCGAGGTGCTGACACCGTAAATCGCGCGATGGGTGAACTGATTGATCGGCGTGCCGGTCAGACTGTCAGGAAACTGCGCAACCGCCTCGTAAACCGCATAATCGCCCATAGAGCTGACGGTTGCACCACGGTTGTACACATTGTCCCCGTCAAAGGCCAAACCATCCACCGTGAACGTATCATCCGTGCTGTTATAGCTGACCGATGTAACCTGACCGTCGCCAGTTTCCCCACCATTGCTCCCATCCGGTTCGCTTCGGAAGATCGAGGTGGTCGCCCCGGGCGAGGCCGTCCCCGGAGGCACAGTGCGATCGGATGTAATGCCGGTCCCGGTGTCTGTGCCGGTATCGGTTCCCGTATCGGTCCCGGTGTCGGTTGTCGTATCCGTCTCGAACGGGTTGCCGCCGCTACACGCGCCAACCATGGCCGCCAAACTGGCGCCCAACAAAATCCGCTTCATCTGCCTCAACCTTGTTTTTTATCAGGTTTTGACAGCAGACTCTGTCCATGGCGTTGAAAAGTCAATCCACCCGGAAAACAGCAAAGCGCAAGCGTGACGAAAGAGTGACCCCCATCTGGCGGTTTGCCACCCCGTCCATACAATATATAGGTGGTGTGATATAGATTCTTCCCAACAGGACCCGCCTCATGCCGCTCTCTGATGAACAACGTGACCAGATCGAAATCCAGCGCAGCACAACCAGCCAAACCCGCCGCGTTACCGCACCAGGGATCGAGCAGCATCTCTATACCGCTCATCCGGTGCTGGATCACGGATTTGTCCGCGTCATCGACTATATGGGCGATGACAATGCCATCACCCAGGCCGCCCGCGTCAGCTATGGCACCGGCACCAAATCGGTGCAAAATGACGAAGGCCTCATTCGCTATCTGATGCGCCATTGGCATTCGACCCCCTTCGAGATGTGCGAGCTCAAACTGCACGTCAAACTGCCGGTCTTTGTGGCGCGGCAATGGATTCGCCACCGCACGGCCAATGTGAATGAATATTCCGCGCGCTACTCCATTCTGGACCGCGAATTCTATATTCCCGCGCCCGATGATCTGGCCGCGCAATCGGCGGTCAACAATCAGGGCAGGGGCGATACGCTGCAAGGCGAAGAGGCCGCCCGCGTGCTGGAGATCCTCAAATCCGACAGCACCCGGTCTTATGACAATTATCAGCAGATGATTTCTCAGGATGGCCAGTCCGGGCTGGCGCGTGAACTGGCGCGCATGAACCTGCCAACCAACATCTATACCCAATGGTATTGGAAGGTGGACCTGCACAACCTGTTTCACTTCCTGCGGCTGCGGGCCGATGCGCACGCCCAATATGAAATCCGCGTCTATGCCGAGGAGATCTGCAAGCTCGTCGCAGATTGGGTGCCCTTCGCCTACAAGGCCTTCGAGGACTACCGCCTGGGCGCCGTGACCCTGTCCTCGCAAATGCTGGACTGTCTGCGCCGGATGCTGGCGGGCGAATCTGTCACCCAGGAAACCTCGGGCCTCAGCGCGCGGGAATGGCGCGAGTTTGAAGAGATTTTGAGCAATAAATAGCTGCGGCGCGCGTCCAAACGCGGCGAGGGCGCGGATTGCTCCATTCTGCGCGTTGCACCGCTTTGGTCCGGGCGTTAAGCATGGCGGTATCTTCAATTGGGAAAACGGGCATGATGAAAAACACCCTTTTGCGAGCCACTTTGATCGGCGTGACCGCGCTCAGCCTGGGCGGCTGTATTCGCGGCGGCTCCAAAAACGAAACCCAGGTCAGCACCACGACCACAGGGCAGGAGCTGACCGACCTTCAGACCGCCTATGAGAACGGGGTGATCACAGCCGAGGAATACGAGAAAAAGAAGAAGGAAATCCTCAAGCGCGACTAACCTGCCCCAGGTTTCCGGGTGCGTTTTGTTAGCGATAACATGATTTAAATCAGTAAGTTACCGGGATGTCCCAGCCGGGACATCTCATGAGGTTGCCGATTTTGGGGGCCATTTCTTGCCCCTGACGGGGCTGGGAAAAGGATGGGCAGATTGCCCATCCCGGGGTCAGATTTCAGCGCTCAGAGCAGCTTCAGATCCGACGCTGATTCGCGGCCATCACGGCCCGCTTGCAGCTCAAACTGAACCTTTTGATTGTCGGCCAACCCGGTCAAACCGGACCGTTCCACTGCCGAAATATGCACAAAAACATCACTACCCCCGCCATCAGGCGCGATAAACCCGTAGCCTTTGGTCGTGTTGAACCATTTCACGGTGCCAGTTGCCATCCCGTGTCTCCTTCTCAAAATCCGCCGTCCGCGACATGCGTCGGCCGTTAGCGCAACCCTGGGTTCTGATCCGGCTGCATGGTATTCAAAGCGGAAAGAACGGTCTGTCGTGCGTGCCCGAATATCGTGTCTCTTTGCGAAAATTTCAAGAAGTTATGGCAACAGGAATGCTATGGAAACATCGCGATCCCGACGTTTTTCGCCCCCCTTCAGATCCCGCACCAACGGCATTCCAAAAGGCCCGGAAAACCGGGGCAGGCGAGGTCAGGGCGCGTCATCCAGTTCCTGTTCAACGAAATGGCGGATCTGGTCCAGAAATTCGCAGGCCTCACGAAACGGGGCCTTTCCGATCGAGGCCTCGATCTGGTCGTTCAATTGAAGAGCCTGGGGCCAGATCCGGTCGATCAGTTCCTTGCCAACCTCCGTCAGACACAACCGCGTCCGCCGTCCGTCTTTTGGGTCCGGATAGCGGTGGATCAAACCGCGTTCCGAAAGAGCCTTGGTGCCGCGACTGACATGAGACGGATCGATCGTGGCGAATCGGCTAAGCTCGCGCAGGTGGCAGTCACCGATTTTTGCCAGGTTCACCATCACCCGCCAATCCTGCACCGTAAGACCGTTTGGCCGCAGCGCTTGACGTTGGAACAGCAACGCCAGTTTTGCCGCAGTCCGGATCAGGCGAACGTTTAAAAACGCCCCCATATCCAGATCATCGCGGCCGCGCCCGATGGGGTATCCAAGTGAATCCAGTTCTTCCTTCATGATCAAAGGGAAGCCGATCCGGGTGCGGAAAGCAAATAATTTGTGGCGATTGCAACATTTATCTTGATTTAGGGTGGGGCTGCTGGTCTGCTCAAATTCGGGAGAGCCGAGGTATCAGGCAGACACAGTCACTCTGGAGGAGAAATGACCCACCGTTTTACAATGGCGTCTTTTGCGACAGCCATCACGTTCACCGCTTCTGCTGCTTTTGCGCAGGTAAACATTACCGCAGAAACTGCATCGCCAGGCGGCGCTGTGCATTTGGCGCCGAGCCATCTGGTTGAGATTGCGTCTCAGCAAGGGATTGCGAATATCCAGTTGACCGATGGTCAGACCCTGACCAATTCGGTGCAAAATGTTGCCGAGGGCAAAACGGACATCGCGTCGGTGCCTTACATTCTGCCGTTCCTGATGAGCCGTGGGGTTGGACCTTATGGTGCGTTGGGCAAGGAAAAGGGCGCCGAACTGGCATCCAACTTGCGCGCGATCTACCCCTATACGTTGGGCGTCTTCTTCCTGTTCGCTTACGATGCCAAAGGTATCGGCGGATGGGATGATCTGGAAGGGCGCAAAATCTTTAATGGTCCGCCGCGTGGTGGAGCGTTGACGAACGGGCGGGCGTATATTCAGATCACCGCTGGCCTGAAAGAAGGCGAGGGATATGAAGGCATGCAGGCCAACTGGGGTCAGGCAAGCCAGATCATCAGCGGCGGAGAGCCGGATGCTGTGGTCCTGCCAGAGCTGTTTCCAAGTGGTCGGACCTCGGCGGTGAGCGCAGCCGGTAACATGACGATGTGGTCGCAGCCCAAAGATGTTTGGGAAAGCGAAGCCATGCAGAAATACATGAAAGCGCCGGGAAGTGCGCCTGTTTCCATGCCTGTGGCTGAAATCAAGGCCAAGATGGGCGATGCCTGGACCATCATATCCGAGGATGACACGTTCCGCAGTTTTGCGACCGTTGGCGGTGATGTCGTGCACAAGGATATGGACGAAGAGTTGGTCTACAAATTGGTGTCCGCCTATATCGCCTCGTTGCCAGAGCTGATGAAGAAGGCACCGTTTGCGGATTCTGTCAGCTTGGACAATCCGATGCAGGGCATGTGTGGGGCGAACCCGGTGAAGTATCACAAGGGTGCGGCGCGCGCGTGGGAAGAAGCCGGATATGCTCTGGAAGATTGCGCCAAAGACATGTGAGTCGACAGGGCAGTTGAGTTGACTGTCCAAATGAACCTGGAAGAACCGCCTGTCGGGTGGTTCTTCTTTTCTAAAGCACGCTGCGAAGGACCTGAAACACTCTGCGCTGCCTGAAATCGAAGGTTTCAACGCGCAAAGTGATGTTTGGATGTCTCAAGTTTTTCTCGGCATGATGTAGCGTTATCAATGACAGGCGGGTCATATGTCCGATGCATCCAACACGCAGGCAGAGCGGCCTGAGGAAGTTGGCGGTTTTTCAAGCCGTATTGTTTACACACTGGCGCTGATTTTCGTTTTTGTTGGGGTTATCAACAGTACGCCCACCATTCCGGGCTGGGATGCGATGTGGCAATCGATTACCGGCATAGAGAAATTGAGCGTAAGGGCCTTTGCCACCGAGTGGTTTTATCCCATCGTCTTTTTCCTGATGATGTTGATCGTCGCCCTCAAACATTCGATGTGGAGAAGCTGGCGCGGGACATCGAAGGCCTGGCTGGGGCTGTTCATGGATGTGGCGCTGGTGATGGCGGCTGGGGCCGTATCGCTGGTCTATTTGATTGAAATCGACAGCGTTTGTCTGATCGACCTGATGAATGGAGAGCGGGCGCGGCTGATCGCTGAAACGTTGCAGGCCGAGATCGCCTTTGCTGACGAGATGGGGCTGCCGGCGCCTGAGACGGTGGACGACCCGAAATGCGTGAATACGACCGGTATTTGGCTGGTCTTGATCATGGGCGCGGCGATTTTGGTGTTCCTGGGGTATAACATCAAGGTGTGGGGCCTGCCTTTGGTGGCGGTCGCGCTTTTGATTGCGGTGTACACCATTGCCACCGTGTTGGTTTGGTATTTCTACGGTGCCGAAGACATCAACAAATACCTGATGACCAAGCTTGGGGGGGAGCCGCGCAGTCTGCTGGATGGCCGGCCCAATGTGCATGATGCGCTGGTGAACAATGCCAGTGGTATTCTGGGGCGGTTCATCAATGTGATCATGAATGTGGTCTTTCCCTATATCATCCTGGGCGCAATGTTCGGAAACTCGGCTGGGGGACAGTCGTTGATCAAGGTGGCGTTTCGCTGGACGCGCCGGTTGAATGGCGGTCCGGCCCATGCGGCGATTGTAAGCTCGGCCATGTTTGGCACGATCACCGGTGGGCCAGTGGTGAATGTGCTGAGTACCGGTGTTCTGACCATTCCGATGATGGTGAAACGTGGGTTTTCGCGGGTGTTTGCCGGGGGCATGGAGGCTGCGGCCTCGTCCGGTGGGTCCATCATGCCGCCGGTGATGGGGGTGGCTGCGTTCATCCTGGCGGCGCTGACGGCGGTGCCGTATCGCGAGATCATCATCGCGGCGGCTTTGCCGGCGATTGCATATTTCTTTTGTCTGTTCCTGTCGGTGGTGTTTCAGGCGCGCAAGCAGGGCATTCAGGCCTATGGAGAGCTGACCGAGGATATGCATCTGACCAAGGATGACTTCATCCATTTGCTGCAGATCTTTTTGCCTATCCTTTTGATCCTGATCCTGCTGCTGACGCCCAAGGATGGGGTTGGCTGTGGGCCGTTGGGCTGGATGCTGGGCCTGGAGACGGTGATCAATGGTGACAAGTGCCGGGCGGTGGATCTGCCGTGGTTGATGCAGATTTTCCAGAATGCGGCCGGGGATGCCGGGGCGACCGGATGGTGGGCCGCCGGGCTGGTCATTGTGCTGTTGTTTCTGGACAAGGACTATCGCGCCAAGCCGCGCAAGGTTCTGGATGGGTTGGCGGATGCCGGGGTGACGATTTCAACCCTGTATCTGATGCTGCTGGCTGTGTCGGTGATTGATGTTTGCCTCAACTTTACCGCGCTGTCGAAATTCGTGGCAATTGATGTGTTGAGCTTGCTGCTGTCGTTTGATCTGGGGGAGACCGGATCGGTGCCGTTCCAGTTGATCGCGCTGTTCATCACCATGTTGTTGGCGGTTCTGCTGGGGATGGGGATGCCTGCGGTGCCAGCCTATATCAACGTGGCGCTGTTGATGGGGCCGATGCTGATCGGATTGGGGATCGCGACGTTCACGGCGCATATGTTCGTGTTCTATTTCGCGGTGGCCAGCGCAATCACGCCGCCGGTGGCCCTGGCGGCCTTTGCGGCCTCGACCATAACCAAGGCCGACCCGATGGCGACCGGATTTTCTGCGGTGCGGTCGGGGATCGTGATGTTCGTGATCCCGTTTGTGTTTGCCATGTACCCCGAGCTGTTGCTGATCGAACCGGCGGTGATGGATCCGTCCTCTCCGACGGGTGGGTTTTTGCCGGGATATGACGGGCAGGTGCATCTGGACCAGCTGGCGGTGCTGATCGGGCGATTGATGCTGGCGCTATATCTGTTGGCCAGCGCTCTGGCGCGCCATGATATGGGGCGGTTGGCGATCTGGGAGGTGTTCCTGCGATTGGCTTTGGCGGCGGTGGTCATGCACAAGGATGTGGCCATTTACGGACCGGCCGTGGTTGCGGGGCTGGTTTGGGTCGGGTTTCATTGGTCGCGCAATCGGGCGCCTGCGGCAGCGGTGTAATCTCATGAGTAAACAACCTAATTTTCTATTCATCATGACGGATCAGCAACGGGCGGATTGGCTGGGATGTGCCGGTCATCCGGTCGTCAGGACTCCGAACATTGATGCGCTCGCGGGGCAGGGGACGCGGTTTGAGCAGTTCTTTGTGGCCTCGCCGGTTTGCATGCCAAACCGCGCGAGCTTTATGACCGGACGCTATCCGAGCCGCCATGGGTTGCGCTATAACGGAGCCTTGCTGCCTGAACGGGCGAATACGTTTGTGGATGTGTTGAGGGCCGCGGGCTATCGGACGGCCAGTATCGGCAAGAGCCATTTGCAGCCAATGACCGAGGATGAGCCAATCGCGCGTGAGGCAGGCCCGGAAGGGCCGGTGCGTGAGGCCTGGAAGCCAGAGCCGGGCAGTTTTGTCAAAGAAGAGCCTGGTCGGTACCAGGCGGATGGGCGGTATGATTTTCCGACGCCTTATTATGGGTATGACCATGTGGACATGGTAACCGGCCATGGCGACCGGGCTGGTGGGCACTATCGCCAATGGTTTCGTCAGGCGCATCCGGATTGGGAGGCATTGAACGACCGGGACAATGAGCTGGCGCATGATTACACCTGCCCGCAGGCCTTTCGCACGCCGATCCCAGAGGACAGCTATCCAACCGCTTTTGTGCGGGACCGGGCGCAGACGTATATACGCGGCGCGGCGCAAGAAGACGCGCCGTTCTTTGCCTTTGTGTCCTTTCCTGACCCGCATCATCCGTTCAACCCGCCGGGGCGCTATTGGGATATGTATCGCCCGGATCAGTTTGATCTGACCACGCGCTATGCAGACCATCAAAACCCGCCACCGCCGCTGGCCCATGCGCATGAACAATTCGAAGCCGGGGAAAAGCCAGCGACGCCGCAAACGGGTTTCATGGCCTCGGACGAACATGTCCGCGAAGCGATGGCGTTGACCGCCGGGATGGTCACCATGATTGATGATGCGGTTGGTGACATCATTGCCACGCTGAAAGAGACGGGACAGTTCGAAAACACGGTGATTATCTTCAACGCGGATCACGGCGACTACCTGGGGGACTGCAATATGTTGCTCAAGGGGGCGTGGCCCAGGGATTCGATTACCCGGGTGCCGATGATCTGGTCGGACCCTGATGATCGCCGAGAAGCGGTAACATCGGCGATGGCGTCAACCGTGGATTTGTCGGCGACAATTTTGGAACGGGCTGGGGTTGCGCCCTATTTTGGGATGCAGGGTCAAAGCTTTTTGCCTGCTCTGCAGGATGGCGCGGGGCATCGCGACGGCGTGTTGATTGAATACAATGACAGCGGACGGCGGATGGGGTTCGCCAGTCCCGCGCGGATGCGGGCCTGGGTGACGCCGGACTGGCACTTGGCCCTTTATAAGGACGAGGAGTGGGGCGAGCTGTATGATCGCACGGCCGACCCGATGCATTGCCGGAACCTGTGGGACGATCCGGACTATGCCTCGGTCAGGGCCGAGATGACATTGGCGCTGGCGCATGGGTTGATCGGCCAGATGGACGAGAGTCCGCGTTCCACTCGGTTGGCCTGAGCAGGTGGGGACCCTTTTGGCACGTAAAGCGAGCGAGATTTGGCTGGGCGGATCTATCTTGACGATGGATCCGGCCATGCCCCGGGCCGAAGCGATGGCTGTAGCCGATGGGCGGGTGTTGGCCGTCGGCTCGGACACAGAGATTGAGGCTATGGCCGGACCGGGGACCCTTCGGCACAATCTGCATGGACGGTTTGTCATGCCGGGGTTGGTAGAGAGCCATACCCATGCCCTTTGGGGCGCCTGCCGGGATTTGTTCGATGTCTATGTCGGCTATGGGGCCCGTCTGGATCAGTTGCTGGATGCCACGCGGGCCAGAGCGGCGTCTGTTCCGGCGGGCACGGTTATTTCGGGCGGTCCGTGGCGTCACGAGATGCGATCAGACATGGGCGCAGTCCCGCGCCTGTTGCTGGATGCTATTTCGACGGTACATCCGATTGTCCTGAAGGACACCAGTCAGCACATTCTCTGGTGCAACAGCCTGGCGTTGGAGTTGAGCGGGTTGGGCAAGGAGACGCCCGAGATCCCCGGCGGGGTGATCGAGCGTGATGTGGATGGCGTGCCGACCGGTATTCTGGCCGAGAACGCAGGAGCGCCGGTCATGCCTTTGTTGGCGTACTCTCCGGAGCAGATGGCAGAGGCTGCGCGCCACTTTGTTTCCTATTTCAACCGTATGGGCATCACAGCCTTCAAAGAGCCGATGGCGTTTGAACAGGATCTGGCAGCCTATAAAGCCGCGGATGAACGTGGCGAACTCACCCTGCATGGGGCCGCGCATATTGTGCGCCAGAGCCCGATGGCGGCCGAGCTTGTGCCCTATGAAGAGATGGAGCGCTTGCGGGCTGTTTATGCCTCTGAGAACATGCGCACCGGATTTGCCAAATTGTTCATCGATGGGGTGGCGCCCGGGTTTACCGCGTCTTTCAGTCAGCCGTATCTGGCCTCGTCCGGGTATGACGTGTCTGGGCATGATCCGGATGCAACGCTGTTGTTGGATCGCGACGATCTGAACGAGACTTTGTGTGCCCTGGATGCCCGTGGCTTTACCGTCAAGATGCACACGGTGGGGGACAATGCGATTGCCCGCGCGCTGGATGCGATTGAGGCCGCGCGCAAGGCCAACGGGAACAGCGGTTTGAGGCATGAAACGGCGCATTCCGTTTTTGTCGCGGATGCGGATCTGGCCCGGTATCGCACGCTGGGGGCGGTGGCGGAACAATCTCCGAAGCTTTGGATGCCAAATGCGGCAACTGCGGCGCAAATCCATGTATTGGGTCGGGACCGTTTGGAAGGCTCGCATCGGATGGCGGATTTGCTGCGGGCCGGGGCGGAAATGACCTATGCGTCGGATTGGCCAGCTTCGGCTCCGGATGCGAACCCGTGGACGGGGTTGGCTGGCATGCTGAACCGTCAGGATCCGACCGGGACCTATGACGGTGTGATCGGGGCGGCGCAGGCGTTGACTCTGGCGCAGGCGCTGCCGCTGTTCACGGTAAATGGGGCGCGGTCGCTGCGCATGGAGGGCGAAACGGGTTGCCTGACTGCCGGGCACTGGGCTGACTTTATCGTGCTGGCGGCGGATCTGACGGTTTTGCCTGCTCAGGAGATTGGTGCTGTTGAAGTGCAGCAAACGGTCTGGAAGGGCCGGACCGTGTATTCCCTTTGACCGGAGGTCTGGTGATGACTGAAGCCGCTTTGCGCCTGTCTGCTACGATTTTGATTTTACGAGATGCGCCTGCGCTGGAGGTGTTGATGCTGCGGCGCGCGCAAGAGATCGATTTTGCCTCTGGGGCTTTGGTTTTTCCAGGGGGGAAAACGTCAAAGGATGACATGTCTGAGGGATGGCGTGCGCGGTCTGATGGTGGCTTTGGCGGGGCGGCGCTGGCGGCGCGTGTCTGTGCGGTGCGCGAGGCGTTTGAGGAAAGCGGGATGTTGTTTGCGCGTCGGGCCGCCGAGCGAGGTGTCGGGCGCCCTTTGGTCGGGGCGGATGTGGCCCTCGCCCTGAGCCCGCAAAGAGCGGGCGTGGATCGGGGTGAGGTGAATTTTCTGGAGCTGATCGCAGCACATGACCTGGTGCTGGCGCTGGATTGTCTGGTCGAATATGCGCATTGGGTGACGCCGGTCTTTATGCCGGTGCGGTTTGATACGCAGTTTTATCTGGCGGCGGCGCCAGAAGGGCAAGTCGCGGAGCAGGATGGGCGCGAGACCACAGAGGCGCGTTGGATCGCTCCGAAGGCGGCGTTGGAGGCGGAGGCAAATGGGAGCGCGACGATCATTTTCCCAACGCGGATGAATGTGAAGCGGCTCAATCTGGCGAAGAATGTTGTTGAAGCTTTGGCTGAACTGGGAGGAGGGGATCTGCCCGTGATTTTACCGGAGTTGGTGGAACAGGCAGATGGCCAGGCGTTCCTGAAAATTCCTGAGGTAGCAGGGTATGATCAGACCATGGAACCCATTGATATTGCCAAAATTCGAGCGATTGCAAAGCGTCGCTGAAGTCGGGCTCCGAATTTTCGGCGAAAATTCGTGGTTCCGATGCGATGAAGCGGCCCAATTTCAGGCTTGGTCAATGTGGCCAGACCACACGAAACCCCTGATGCGTCGTTGTGCTATCCGGCGATGTGCCTGAACGGGCAGCGATCCTGTAGCGGAAACAATAGCTGCGGTGACACAAGAACGAACCGCCCTTGGACAGGCGGTAGTTCTTCATCCCGGAGATTTTTTTGCGCACGGACTTCTTGAGTGATTTGATACGGTATGTATCTGCCGTCCATTCCCAGACATTGCCGACCATGTTGTAAAGACCGTATCCGTTCGGCAGGAACGACTGCCCAGGCGCCGTTGTTGCGTAGCCATCAGTGGCGGTGTTGGTCTCTGGAAACCGTCCTTGCCAAATGTTGCAAGGCAGAAAGGTTTCGTCATCGGGTTCGTCTTCTCCCCATGGGAAGGTCACATTGCCAAGGCCTCCGCGCGCGGCATGTTCCCATTCTGCCTCGGTCGGCAACCGCCCGCCTGCCCATTCTGCATATGCACGGGCATCATTCCACGAGACCTGGACAACGGGATGGTCCGGATGCCAGGCCGCATCCTGTGTGCCGGGGCCGTTGATGTCGCGCCAGGTTGCACCATCCACTTTCCGCCACCACTGTATCTGTTGCACGGCCTGAGTCGGCCCGACTGCGGTGGGGACTTCGGACCAAAAAACAAACGACCAACCGAACTGCTCGGCTTCGGTTACATAGCCGGTGTCCTGGATGAATTCCGCGAATTGTGCGTTGGTCACGGTGGTTGCCGCCATGAGAAAGGGTTTGACGCGGGTCTGGCGCAGGGGGCCTTCTCCGTCATCCGGGATCCGTTCGATATCCGTGCCAAGAAGAGATCTGCCGCCGGGTATCGAAACGGCGTCCGGTGCGACGCGCCGTGTCCCAACGAAGCCTGGCGCTTTTGGCGCAGCGCCCGAAACGGTGCGCCCGGGTGTGGAACAGCACGATTTGTCGGGGTTTGAGGGCTGTGAAAGGTGCAAGCGGCTGGTCCTTGTTCTCGAGGGGGCAAGGTCAGGATGCCGGGAGGATCGGGCAAGTGCAATGGGGGACATCGCGGATATGATAGGTGTTGGACGCGCGGGAAATTGTCTGAAAAGCGGCACAATTTCCCGGTTGACCCGTTGAAGTCGCCAGGGCCAGGGAGTATGACTTAATGACGTCAAGACAGCATGGACGCTCAAAATGGCCAAATCCAAATCAGAAAGCGGCGCGGGGAAAAAGAACACCTCCTTGCGGCTTGATCAGAAGACGCTAAAGGCGCTGAAAATCCGGGCCATTGAGGATGACTCGAGCGTCCAGCAGATCGTTGAAATGCTGATCCGCGACTATCTGAACAAGGGCAAGAGATAGATCACATGCACAAACCATCGAGCGAAATTCATCTGTTGGCCTGCGCGGATCCAGAGGCCGCTTTGGCGCAAGGATACGGCAAACTGGTGCCGGTCGCTTTGCGCGAAGAGCGGATGGAGAGCTATGGTGTTCTGGACACATTCGATGGCTCGGTTGGGGATGGCGGCCGGGTTTTGATTCAGGCAGGAGATCAGCTTTGGTTGATTTCCGGTCTTGGTCAGGTTCTGAAACAGACCGGAACCGTTGTGGGTGGTTTCGTTCAGGATATACCACCCGGCCCAATACGGGATGGGCTGTCCGGGGTGCCCAAGTTGCGCAGTCTGCAAATCATTGGGGCCGGTGAGGCCCGCATTCAGCACCGCGCGCTGGTCGATGCCGAAGGCAAGACTCAGGTTCGATATGAGTCGCTGATCTTGCAGCCAGAGTCGGGAGACCCGGCATTGGTCATGGTTGCCGTGCAGGGGTTGCGCGGATACGGGGCGGCTTTTGACCGGATGAGTGAGGCGCTGAAGTCCGTTTCGCAGTTTGACGGCGTCAGCGTCGCCTCTTTGTCGGCGCGGTTGTGTCCTGCCTTTCAGCCACACACGCCAAAACCTGCGGTGCCATTGTCACCGACGGCGACGGCGTTTTCTGCGGCCTGCGCGCTGATTGCGGCGCATATTCCCATTGCTCGGGCGACCGAGGCCGGGGTGATAGCGGATCTGGACACCGAATATCTACATGATTACCGCGTGGCCCTGCGCAAGATCCGCTCGGTGCTGAGCTTGTTCAAAGGGGTTTATTCCGAGGCACGCACGGCAGAGCTAAAGGCCACGTTTTCCGAACTGATGGCCCCCACGGGCCGGCTGCGGGATCTGGATGTCTATCTGCTGGAGAAGGACCACTATTTTGGCATGTTGCCACAGACGCTCCACCCGGGGCTGACCGAGATGTTCCGCCGGTTCGAGGCTGAGCGCGGCTCTGAACACGCGATGATGGCCCGGCGATTGAAGAGCAAATCCTATCTGCGCAAGATTGAGTCGTTGGAAGCCCTGTTTGCGGATCCTGAAAGCGTGCAGGCGGGCCCAGAGGCTGATTTGCAGGGGTTTGACTATGCAAGGCGGCTGATCTGGAAACGGTATCGCAAAGTCTGCAAGATTGCCGGGGCGATCGACGCGCAAACCGATGACGAAGAGGTCCACGAACTGCGCATTCACTGCAAGAAGTTGCGGTATCTGATGGAGTTTTTTGCGCCCTTCTTTCCCAAGGATGATATCAAGGGTCTGATAAAGGCGCTCAAGCGGTTGCAGGACAATTTGGGCCTGTTCAATGATTATTCGGTGCAGCAGGACAGTCTGAAGGCCTTTCTGGACACGCAGACGGGGCTGACGCGTGCCAAGGCGAAAGATGTGGCGCAAACGATCGGGGCGCTGATTGTCATCCTGCACCAAAGACAAGCTGAAGAGCGGGCCAAGGTGATGGCCAGCTTTGCGGGATTTGACAGTGACGGGGTGCGGGCCAAGTTTCGCCAACTGTTCAGGGATGAAGGACACGCGTGATGAAGATTTTAGCCTGCTACAGCAACAAGGGTGGCGTCGGTAAAACCGCGCTGGCTGTGAACCTGTCCCATGGGCTTGCAGCGGCGGGGCAGCGCGTTTTGCTGTGTGATCTGGATCCGCAGGGGGCCTCGGGGTTTTACTTTCGCGTCAAGGATTCCAAAAAGCTGAAGGATGAAAAATTCTTCAAGGATGTTGAGAAGTTCACCTCGGCGATCCGGGAAAGTGATTTTCAGAACCTTGATATTCTGCCGGCCAACATGAGCTATCGCGATTTTGACGTGTTCCTCTCTCGGATGAAGAACAGCCGGTCGCGGTTGAAGAAAGCGTTGCTGGCGGTCGACAGTGACTATGACATCATCGTCCTGGACTGCCCTCCGAACATTTCAACGTTGAGCGAGAATATCTTTGCCGCTGCGGACAAAGTGTTGGTGCCGGTGATCCCGACAACCCTGGCAGAGCGGACCTTCGAGCAGTTGGACGCATTTTTCCGCGAACGGAAAATTCGCCGCCGCAAGTTGCGGGCGGTGTTTTCGATGGTCCAGACCAACAAGACACTGCACAAGGAAACGATTGAGCGGATGCGCAACGCCTTTAAGGGGCGTTTCATGGATCCGGTAATCCCTTTCTCGTCGGATGTGGAGAAGATGGGCGTGCAACGCCTGCCGGTGGCCTGTTATGCGGGCGCCAAACCGGCGTCGCGGGCCTATGGCGAGGTTGTTGCGGACGTCCTGGATAGTCTGTCCTGATTGCGGGCCAAGCGGAGGCCGGGGGGCGTTTTTCTGACGTCTGGGTTGATGCCCTCTGCGGATGTGGTTAATTTGTTATCTGTCTTCGCGTGAATCGACGCCGTGCCGATTTTGCTGGCTTGATTCGGGGCCGCTTCGAGCCAAACGAATCAATTTTCAGGATGGTTGTAGCGAGGCCCGCACCCTCCCCGGTTGACTGTTTGTGAACAATCTTAGGCGTTGGGTCAGATTAGGGACCAAACAGGCGACAGCGCCTTGCGGTGATGCCAAGATTTAGCCAAAATTGGGATTGTTGCAATTTGCCGGACAATTTCTGTCTTGCGCCTACTGAAATTAGAGGAGTGTTTCTGCTTCATTGACAATGATGCGCAGAATTGTGTCTGCGCGGGGTCAAAGCGCCCTATTTGATCGGCGCAGCTGGCCACAATGCGGCAGCAATCAGGCTAAATCCTTTTCAGATTGAGGCGGGGCAACGGTAACTATTTCTAGAGGGACCTCGATGTGGTCCGCAACAATTTGAATATGAACGTTCGGTTGACCATTGGTTTTTTTGTACCCGGTCAACCTCGGAGCATAATCGGGGTGTGTTTGTTGGCCCCAAGTTCGTGTGTGCCTTTCAAAGGCAATGGGCTGCTACGACGGAACTTATTAGGTCGGTTTAAGCTGATTGGTTCCTGAGACGTCGGATCGCGAAGGAGAGACCAATGTCTGGTGGACAGGGAAGTAACGGCTCGAACGGCCAAGACCCGAAGACGATCGTCTCGTTGGATGGGGTCGTCACGGGTACCAGTGCCAACGATGAGATGTTGCCGGGTTATACGGATCAGGACGGGGATCAGATCGATGGGTCTGATGGTATCAATGATACAATCCTGGGGCTGGATGGTGATGACACGATCAACGCCGGTGACGGCGACGATCTGGCGTTTGGCGGGTCGGGAAATGACTCGATCGAAGGCGGCAGTGGCAATGACACGCTGATCGGCGATGTCGGCGATCTGAATGAAACACTGGTGACGCGCGAAGCGCTCAAGTGGAGCGAAGCGCCCGATCCGGATGGACCCGGGGCGATTGATGATGATGACGATCTGACCGGCGGGTTCACGGTAAACACCGGCAATGTGAACGTCACTTTTTCGGTTTTGTCGCAGACCGGTGGTAGCCTGACCCAGTTCGCGGACAACACGCAGAACGTTGACGGAATTGAATCGGCTGATGACAGTTCGCTGTTTTCGGACCATGACACGTCGAACGGCGAGTCTGAATATGAGCTTACCTTCGACACCGGAGTCAGCAACGTCGAATTCCGTATCAACGACATCGACAATGACAGCGGTATCACGATCCTGGCCTATGACGCAGAAGGCGTGGCCATTCCGGTCACGTTGGAGGCTGGTGCGTCTCTGGACCTGGTTGATGTGGACGGGCTGGCCGGTTTCGACCGCGCCGAAAGCCAGGGTGGCAACGGGCTTGATACCTCCGAGGAATACTCGTTGAAGGTCAATATTGCCGGACCGGTTTCGCGGATTGTGATCCTTCACGATCAGGACGGCAATGTGGACAGTGGGGTGAATGTCACTGACGTTTACTTTGATGCGCCATTGCTGGATCTGGGCGATCCCGGCGATGACACGCTGATTGGTGGGGATGGTGACGATCTGATCCTGGGCGAGGAGGGCGATGACTCTCTGACCGGTGGCGACGGTGCGGATACCATTCTGGGCGGTGATGATCGCGATGTGATCATTGGCGGCACAGCCGGTGACGTGGTTGACGGTGGCGACGGGGGGGACGATTTTGACACTCTGGACCTGCGCGGCCAGGGCGACGTTTCAATCGTCTATACAACTCAGGACGAGGAAAACGGCTATGTTTTCCTGGATGAGTTCGGCGAATATGTCGAGTTTCATGACATTGAAAACCTGTTGGTCGATGGCGAGCGGGACCCTGACGGTATCGTTGAGGGTAGCCTGACTGCCGAAGTCATTGACGAACTTTATGATGGCGACCCGGACGGTGATTTTGTCGACAATGGCGACAACATCTTTCCCGGTGGTGACCCGGATTCGGATGTTATTGTCGCAAAATCCGGAGATGACACGATCATTGCCGGAGAAGACCGCGACCTGATCTTTGCCGGTGACGGTGATGACAATGTCGATGGTGGCGCGGGCGATGACACTGCGTTTGGCGGCGACGGTTCCGACTATCTGGACGGGGCCGATGCGAATGATGCCCTGTACGGCCAGGACGGTGACGACTATGTCACGGGCGGCGACGGCGACGATTTTGTCAGCGGTGGGTCCGGTGACGACCAGGTTGTCGGCGACGCGGGCGACGACACGCTGGAAGGCAACGAAGGTACCGATCTGGTCGATGGCGGGTCGGGCAACGACCTGATTGATGGCGGCGACGGTGACGACTTCCTGGATGCTGGCGGCGGCAATGACACGGTCCGTGGCGGTGCTGGCAATGACAACATCACCGGCAACCCTGGCGATGACGTTCTGTTCGGCGGGGACGGGGATGACACCATTCAGGCCAATGACGGCACGGATGTCATCGACGGCGGCGCCGGCAACGATTTCATCTCGACCGGTCCTGGCGAAGATACAGCCACGGGCGGTGATGACCGCGATACCATTTTGGTGGTGGGGCAGAACAACCAATTCGTTGACGGCAGCGAAGGTGGCGATGACTTTGACACGCTGATCGTGCGTGGGAACGCCGAAATCGAAGAGGATGCCGGCAACCCGGAGAACGGCGTTGTCTACTATCTGGACGAATTTGGTGACCGCACCGGTATCACGACAACCTACATCAACATCGAGAACGTCATCATCGACCCGAACGACGGTATCGACGGTGTGGTCGAAGGGACCAGTGGCGACGATCTGATCGATGCAAGTTACACGGATGACCCCGAAGGTGATTTGATCGACAATTTCGATGCGCTCGACAATTTCCTGGACGAGCCGGGGAACTCTACTGTTCCGTCCAGCTTCTTTGAGGATCTTGGCGGCACGCCGCGCGGGGACAACCGTGATGCGGTGGATGCAGGCGATGGCGATGACACGGTTCTGAGCGGTGACGGCGACGACATCGTGCATGGTGGTGAAGGCAACGACAGCATTGATGGCGGTCTGGGCTTTGACGATCTGGCCGGTGACGAAGGTGACGACACCATCTTTGGCGGGTTTGGCAACGACAAGATCTTTGGCGGTGCGGACAATGATGTTCTGGACGGCGGGGCGCAGGGCGACACGCTGGTCGGGAACGAAGGCGACGATTTGCTGATCGGCGGCGAAGACGCCGACGTCCTTTACGGGAACGAAGACAACGACACGATCGAGGGTGGCACTGGCGGCGACACGATCTTTGGCGGGGAAGGGAACGATTCCATCCTCGGGGGTCTGGGCGACGACATCATTTCGACCGGTGAAGGCTCCAACTTTGCGGATGGCGGGTTGGGCAACAACCAAATCATTGCCGGGGCTGGCAACGACACTTTGATCGGTGGCGAAGGCAACGATTCGCTGGATGCGGGTGGCGGTGACGACAGCATCGTGACCGGTGGTGGCAATGACACGATTATTGCTGGCACAGGCCAGGATACGGTGGACGCCGGCGCAGGCGATGACCTGGTGCGTGGTGGTGACCCCAGCCTGACGGGTGTGGCCTCGGTCGGACAGACGCCGGACAACATTAGCGGCGGAGACGGCGACGATACACTGGAAGGCGGCTCTGGCGCGGACACCATCAACGGCGGTGATGACAATGACCTGATTTTCGGCGGCATCGACGGGGATGACCTGCGCGGTGGCGACGGGAATGACACTGTCTATGGTGACAGTGACCTTGGCTTTGTTGTGCCGGCGGATATCGAACAGGCCCTGACCCTGGAACCTGGCAATGATGACATCTCTGGTGGTGACGGCGAAGATGTCCTTTATGGTCAGGACGGTGCTGATGATATCTCTGGTGGAGACGGCAACGACCTCATCGTGGGCGGAACCAGCGGAGACACACTGACCGGTGGCGACGGCAATGACACGATCTATGCGGGCGACGATGGTGTCGTCGCCAGCTTGGCACCTGCGCTGGATGACGGGCTGGGTGACTCGATCGTGGCGGGCGATGGCGACGACCGGATCATTGGTGCGGATGGCGCTGACACGATTTCGGGTGGCGAAGGCAACGACACGATGGTTGGCTTCGGCGGCGCGGACGAGATGTCGGGCGGCGACGACCAAGACGTGTTCGGTGGCGGTGTCGGGGACACCGTTGTCGGCGGCGAAGGCGGCGATGACTTTGACACGCTTGTTGTCAGTGGCCTTAGCACTGTGGAATACGTCAACGACGATCCCTCGACCGAAGCTGGCACAGTCACGTTCTATGACGATGACCTCAATGTGACCGGAACGATGGAGTTCTCGGAGATTGAGCAGGTCCTGGCTGTTGATCCAAATGGTGGCGGCGGCGGCGGTATCGGCGGTGGGGTCGTACCAAACTCTGTCGAGGGTGTTGTCGAAGGCACAGATACCGGAGAGCTGATCGACCTGGCCTATACGGGTGACCCTGATGGTGACCTGGTCGATGGAGATGACGCTGTTTTCCCACTTACGGGCGAGCAGGATGTCATCCTGGGCTTTGGCGGTGATGACACGATCTTTGGCCGCGAAGATAGCGACATCGTCCTGGGCGGCGAAGGCAATGACGAAATCTCGGGCAATGCAGGCAATGACGGTCTGCAAGGCGGGATCGGCGACGATATACTGTCTGGTGACGAAGGGCGCGACATTGTTTCTGGTGGTGCCGGTGACGACGTGATCTCTGGCAACTCGGACCTTGTTGGCGATGGCGGTGACCTGCTGTTTGGCGGTGATGATGCGGATACGTTCTTCCAGGTCGGGATCGGTGATGTTGTCGACGGCGGCGAAGGCGGCGACGACAACGACACGCTCAACCTGATCGGCGCGGGTCTGCCCGGCGGATCGGTCAGCGTGGCCTATACGGGCGGTGATCCGGCGTCAGAGTCTGGTATTGTCACGTATTTCGATGACCAGGGGGTGACGGCAGGTACGTCGGAATTCTCCAACATCGAAAACGTTGTCATCTGCTTTACCCCTGGCACCAAGATTGCCACACCCAAAGGGGAGCGTTTGGTCGAGACCCTGCGCGAAGGCGACCGGGTCATCACGCGGGACAATGGTATTCAGGAAATTCGCTGGGCGGGTCAACGCACGGTGAGCGGTCCTGAGTTGAAACGCGAGCGGCACCTGAACCCGGTTCTGGTGCGGGCCGGATCCCTGGGGAATGGCCTGCCCGAACGCGACATGATGCTAAGCCCGAACCATCGGGTGCTGGTGGCCAACGACCGCACGGCGCTTTATTTCGAAGACCATGAAGTGCTGGTCGCGGCGAAGCATCTGACGGGGATGGAAGGCGTGGACGTGGTTGTTCCCAATATGGTGACCTACATCCACTTCATGTTCGACCAGCACGAGGTTGTGTTGTCGGATGGCGCATGGACCGAGAGCTTCCAGCCCGGGGATTACTCGCTCAAAGGGTTGGGCAATGCACAACGTGCTGAGATCTTTGAATTGTTCCCGCAAATGAAGGCGGAAAACGGCGGCGTTACCTATAACGCGGCGCGCCGGTCTCTGAAGAAACATGAAGTTGAGATACTGCTGGGGTGATCCGGTAGGAAGAATGCAGCGATCTGCGTGTTCTGGGGAACCGCAGGAAAAAGCCGGCGGGACAGGAAACTGTCTCGCCGGTTTTATTTTGGGTCAATAGGTGCGGATCAACCCGACCAGAACGCCTTGCACTTCAACCTCATGGGCGGGGAAGACGCGTGTTTCATAGGCGGGGTTTGCCGCCTCCAGGGCGATTGCATTGCCTTTGTGCAGCAGTTTTTTCAGGGTCGCTTCGTAACCTTCGACCTGGGCCACGACGATGTCACCTGACTGTGCCGAGGACGTTTCGCGAATGATCACGACATCACCATCGTTGATCCCGGCTTCGATCATGGAGTCGCCTTTGACTTCGAGCGCGAAATGCTGGCCGGAATTGCGCAACATCTGCTGAGGGACGGCGACACGGCTCGCGTCCTCGCTGATCGCTTCGATCGGCACACCGGCGGCGATGCGGCCAACCAGCGGAATTTCGGTAGCAGACGCCACCGCGACCGGTTGCAGATTGGCGGCCTTTGCCGCGCCTTTGTCCCCTTCGATCACCCGGGGTTGGAAGCCTGATGTCGGCTCTCCGCCCATGCTTTCGGGCAATTTCACGATCTCAATCGCCCGGGCCCGATGAGCCAGACGGGATATGAAGCCGCGTTCTTCCAATGCGGTAATCAACCGATGGATGCCAGATTTACTGCGCAGGTCCAGCGCCAGTTTCATCTCGTCAAAACTGGGCGGAACACCATCGCGTTGTACCCGTTTGTGAATGAATTCCAGCAGTTCAAGCTGCTTTTTCGTCAACATAGCTCACGCCCCACGTTCCATGCGTTCCTGTTTGTTCTACGCATGTTCCCGTTTTGTGTCAACAATTTCGAAAGGAACGTCAGATTTCCAGGTATCGGACCATCTCGCCCGCGTTGCGTTTCGGGTCATTCGGGGCCCGCACCAAGAGCACATTTGCGGCCGCCAACACAGTGAGGAGCGAGCTGTCCTGGCGATCAAACGCCGTGATTGCACCGTCTTGCAGGCTGGCGCGCATGTAGTGTTCGCGAGGGCCATTTTCGCTTAGGTTGCAGGCAAGCGGGGCCGTTTTAAGAGGGGTCCGATCCACAGCCAGACCCAGCATGGCCCGGATCATGGGAAGGATAAAGACATGACCGCAAACCATTGCGGAAACCGGATTTCCGGGCAGGCCGACCATGGCGGCGTTCCCCATTCGGCCAGCCATCAAGGGCTTGCCCGGTCGCATTGCCACTTTGTAAAACGCGCGCTGCATGCCCTGGCCTTCGGCGGCTTGCGCGACAAGGTCATGGTCGCCAACCGAAGCGCCGCCGACGGTGATGACAAGGTCCGCACCTGCCGCCAGATCAAAGGCAATGCGCAACGACGACAGGGTGTCGCGTGCAATCGGCAGCAACCGGGCCTGCGCGCCGTTCGCTTCCAGCATCGCCTTTAGGCCGAATGTGTTGGAGGCGATGATCTGGTCGGGCCCGGGTGTTTCACCGGGTAGGACCAATTCGTCTCCGGTCGAGATCAGAGCGACCTTGGGCTGTGTGACAACGGGCACTTCGGGGATGTTCATGGCTGCCAGCAGGGCGATGTCCTGCGGGGCGAGTATGCGCCCGCCGCTGAGCGTGGTGCCGGTAACAAAATCGCCTCCGGCGGGGCGCAGGTTGTCCTTGGGGCCCGGATCGGATGTGATCGAGATCAGGTCGCCTGTACGGGTGACATCCTCTTGAATGACGATAAAGTCGGTGCCCTCTGGTACGGGCGCGCCGGTAAAGATCCGCACGGCCTGGCCAGCTTTGACCGCGCCGTCAAAGCGGTGTCCGGCTGCGGCCTCTCCGACGACTTTGAACTGCGCGTGCAGGTCCGCTTCGACACCTTTGATGGCATATCCATCCATTGAAGAGGCGGCAAAAGGGGGCTGGTCGCGGCGGGCGTGGACGTCTTGTGCCAGGACCCGGCCAGCGGCCTGCACCAGCGGAACGTTTTCCGCAGGCAGCGGCGCGATCAGGTCCAAAAGTCGGGCGCGGGCCTCATCTACTGAAATCATTACGCCTCGTACCGCCCTGATTTCCCGCCATCTTTCAGCATGACACGAATGCCGCCAATCTCCATCGATTTGTCCACCGCCTTGACCATGTCGTAAACTGTCAACGCGGCTGTGGACACGGCGGTGAGGGCCTCCATTTCGACACCGGTCTGACCTGTGGTCTTGACCGTTGCCCGGATCTGAACGCCGGGTAGATCCGGGTCCAGTGTCAGGTCGACGGCGACCTTGGTTACTGGCAAAGGGTGACACAGCGGGATCAGATCCGGGGTGCGTTTGGCCCCCATAATCCCGGCCAGTTGCGCCACGGCCAGAACATCACCTTTTTTGGCGCGCCCGTCCTGCACCAGTTCAAAAGTGTCCTGGGCCATGCGCACATATCCGGCGGCGATGGCGACGCGGTCGGTGACATCCTTGTCCGAGACGTCGACCATATGCGCATTGCCCCGGGCGTCGAAATGGGTCAGCGGCATCACATGCCTCCGATGCTTGGGTTGGCCAGCAGGGTTCTGGTTGCCTCTGTCACATCGGCCTGGCGCATCAGGCTTTCGCCAATCAGGAAGCTGCGGACACCGTAGCGGGCCATGTCGGTCAGGTCGGCGGGGGTATTGAGACCGCTTTCCGAGACGATGGTGCGCTCGTGCGAGACCTGCTTGGCCAGGGTGCGGGTGGTATCAAGCGTGGTCTCGAAGGTTTTGAGATTGCGGTTGTTTATCCCGATCAGCGGGCTTTTCAGATGTTCGGCCCGCTCCAGCTCGGCGGCGTCATGCACCTCGATCAGGACATCCATGCCCCAGTCAAAAGCGGCGGCTTCCAGTTCCTGCGCCTGTTGGTCCGAAACGCTGGCCATAATGATCAGGATACAGTCCGCCCCCAGGGCGCGCGCTTCGGCGACCTGATAGGTGTCATACATGAAATCCTTGCGCAAAGCCGGCAAGTCGCAAGCCGCGCGCGCCAGCGTCAGAAAGGATTTGTCGCCCTGAAAGCTGGGCGTGTCGGTCAACACGCTCAGGCAGGTTGCGCCGCCCTGCGCATAGGCCTGAGCCAGATCGGGTGGATTGAAATCTTCGCGGATCAACCCTTTGGATGGGCTGGCTTTCTTGATCTCAGCGATCAGGCCATAGCCGCTGCGGCTGGCTTGAAACAAGGCCTCTGCGAAGGGACGGACCGGGGGGGCATTGCGGGCTTCTTCCTCGACCTGAGGCATCGGACGGGCGGCTTTGTCGGCGGCGACCTCTTCCAGTTTATAGGCTTTGATCTTGTCGAGAATTGTGCCGGTCATGCCGCCTCCTGGGTCGCGCGGGCGACGGTTTCAATCTTGGATTTTGCTGCGCCGCTGTCGATGCTTTCGGCGGCCATGGCAACACCGTCCTGCAGGGTTGTGACGCGGTCGGCAATAACCAATGCAGCGGCTGCATTCAGCAAGACCGCGTCGCGATAGGCCGAGGGGGCGCCGTCCAGCAGCGCGCGCATGGCGGCGGCGTTTTGTTCGGGTGCGCCGCCCAGGATTGCCTCGAACGGATGCACGGGCAGACCGGCATCTTCGGGGTGCAGCTCTGCTTCGGTCACGGTGCCGTTTTCCAGTTTCGCCATCCAGCTGACGCCGGTGATGGTCAATTCGTCCGTGCCGTCTGATCCGTGCACCAACCAGGCCCGATCAGAGCCAAGGCGCTGCAAGGTTTCCGCCATCGGACGGATCAGATCCCGGGAAAATGTGCCCGTCAGCTGGCGTTTTACGCCAGCCGGGTTGGTCAGCGGGCCCAGAATGTTGAAAATCGTGCGCGTGCCCAGCTCCGCTCTGACCGGGCCGACATGAGCCATCGCGGGGTGATGCATGGGCGCCATCATGAAACCGATACCGGCCGTGGCGATCACCCGTTCGACGGCCTTTGCGCCGATCATGACGTTGATGCCCATTTGGGTCAGAGCATCAGCCGCACCGGATTTGGAGCTGAGATTGCGGTTGCCGTGTTTTGCCACGGTGACCCCGGCGCCGGCCACAACAAAGGCGGTGGCGGTCGATATGTTGAGCGTGCCTTTGCCATCGCCACCGGTGCCGACGATATCCATGGCTCCGTCGGGGGCCTGGACCGCGTTGCATTTGGCGCGCATCACGCCGGCGGCGGCGGCGTATTCATCGACCGTTTCACCACGTGTGCGCAGGGCCATAAGCAACCCGCCAATCTGGCTGGGTGTTGCCTCGCCCTCGAACAGCAGTGAAAAGGCGGCTTCGGCCTGGTCCGGGGTCAGTGGCCCGTCTGCGGCAGCGCCGATCAGGCTTTTCAGAGTGTCGCTCATGCCGGCACCTTCATGTCGTCCAGGAAATTCTGTAGCAATTTGTGACCATGTTCAGAGGCAATGGATTCTGGGTGAAACTGAACGCCATGGATGGGCAGCTCGCGATGTTGCAAACCCATGATCGTGCCGTTTTCCAGCCAGGCCGTGACCTCCAGCGCAGCAGGCAGGCTGTCGCGTTCGACCACCAGCGAGTGATATCGCGTGGCATTGAACGGCGAAGGCAGCCCGGCAAACAGGCCCTTGCCCGCGTGATGCATCGCCCCCAGCTTGCCATGTACGATTTCGTCACAGCGCACCACTTTGCCGCCAAAGGCCTGGCCTATGGTCTGATGTCCCAGGCAAACGCCCATGAGTGGGATTTTTGCCTGTGCGGCGGCCTGGGTCAGCTCCAGGCAGATGCCAGCCTGATCCGGATCGCATGGCCCGGGAGACAGCAGAATGCCGTCTGGCTTCATGTCTAGCGCGGCGCGCACGTCCAGCGCATCGTTGCGGCGCACAACGGGTTCTGACCCCAGCTCCGCAAGATAGTGGACGAGGTTGTAGGTAAAACTGTCATAGTTGTCGATCAGCAGCAGCATAATGTTGTCGTCACAAAGGGGTAGAGGCGAGTAGCCTGGTCGCGGTATAGTAGTCGCAGCCTACATGTTCAGGCTTAGGGCCCAGCGTCAAGGGCAGGTGCGAAACGCACGGGCAGAGAAAGAAGAGAGGTCAGGCAATGGCACGCGGATTGATTTCGGGACTTGTCGTAGGTGGTGTCTTGTCTGTGTTGGGGCTGGGCACGGTTTCGTTGCTGTCGCCACTGCCACCCAGCCCGGATGTTGCGGTCGAACCCGGGGGGGTCACGTCACCGACCGAAAGCGATGGCGGAGATCGGCCCGCAGCGGGGCGTGATGCGGATGTCGTCGAAATTCCGCCGAGGGCGCCGGGCACAGAAGCGGGGAGTGATGACCTGACCTCGATGGAGGATGCAGATACCGACCCGGCGGCCCGCCCGGCGGTGGGGGGCGATGCGGATGGTCCGCTTGATCCCCAGGCTGATGGGCAGAGTCCTGAGGTCAACAGCACAGAGGACGCCGCCGCAGAGGCCGGTCAGGGCGCAAGCGTGCCGGGCGATCCGGGGGCGGCTGATCGCGCGCCGACAGAGGATGGGACCGCACCCGCAGAGCGGCCATCGGTTGGCGATGCGACGGCGGGGTTGCAGTCTCCGTCAGATGCAGGGTCTACGCCTGATGTGACCGGAATCATTGATCCGCCTTCGGTTTCCGTGGACCCCGCAGGGCTGGCCGAGCCAGGACAAGAGGACGCGCCAATCTCGGCCCTGCCTACCCAGCCCAGATCACCGGATGTGGCCGACACCGGTTCAGGCTTCGGGACCGCGCCCGAGGTCGGACAAACGCCCGAGGTTGCGGCTGTGGCGGATCCAACGATTTCCTCCGGCGATCCATCCGGTGGAACCGGCAGCATTGCGGATCCATCCGTTGACGGAACGCCGGACCGGTCGACGGATCCGGCGGCCAAACCCGATGCGGGTGGCACAGACCCGGCCCAACCGGCGCCTGTGGATGGCGCCACAGATGCGGGCACAGCCAGCCCGGAACAACCGGTGACCGCGCCAGCCGTCTCTGCCGATGCGCCAGCGCAGCCTTCGCCGTCACCGGAGCAGCCCAATTCCCCGGAACCGGCCGAGCCACCCGCGCCACGGGTCGCAGCGCTGCCGCAAACAGGGGAGCCCGAGAGTACGGAAGAGTCCGGGCCAACCATCGGAACCCGCGTGACACCTTTGACCGAACGCAATGGCGGCGGATCCCTGATTGGCAGCGGCAGCACCGACCCGTCGGCCACCGACACCGGTGGAGAGCCGCCAGCCATCCAACGTTATGCGGCGGCTTTCGAACCCGAAGAAGACAAGCCCCTGATGTCGATCGTTTTGATTGACAACGAGAATTCCCTGGGGGCCGAGGCGTTGCAGGAGTTTCCTTATCCGCTGACCTTTGCCCTGGATCCAAATGATCCGGAAGCAATCGAAAAACTGACCCGTTATCGGACGGCTGGTTTTGAGGTCGCATTGTTGACCAATCTGCCCGGGTCGTTCACCCCGCAGGATGCAGAGGTTGCCCTGGGCGCGGCCTTGGCCGCTTTGCCGGAAACCGTTGCGCTGGTCGAAGGCGTTGGCAGCGGGTTTCAGGGCAACCGACCGCTGTCAAACCAGGTGACGGCAATCGCCGAAGGCACGGGGCGGGGGCTGGTCACGCAGCGCAATGGCCTGAACACGGTGCAAAAGCTGGCGGTGCGCAAAGGCGTACCAGCGGCTGTCGTGTTCCGCGATTTTGATGGGGCTGGGCAAAACGTGGATACGATCCGCCGGTTTCTGGATCAGGCGGCATTCAGAGCCGATCAGGAAGGGGCCGTTGTGATGTTGGGGCGGGTGCGCCCGGACACAATCTCGGCGTTGCTGCTGTGGGGGCTCCAGGATCGGGCCAGCCGGGTGTCGCTGGCCCCTCTTTCAGCCGCGCTGTTGTATGAACCGACACAGCAGTAACGGCCCTTTGGCATGATCCGATGATACGGGGGACGCCTTAGGGGGCGGTTTCGAAGGTGCGCGCCAATGCGCAGAAGGCCTCGACCGGCACTTGTTCTGCGCGTTCAGTCGGGGGCAGGCCGACGCTGCGCAGGCGGTCCTCGATATCGGGTGCCAGTCCTTTCAGCGCGGCGCGCAGCATTTTGCGGCGTTGGTTGAATGCAGCCGCGACGACCCGCGACAGGATTTCCTGTTCTGCTGGCCAGCGTGGTTGGTCCAGCGCTCTGAGGTGAACCACGGCGCTGGACACTTTGGGGGGCGGCGTGAACGCCTCTGGGGGCAGGCTCAGGACAATTTTTGCATCGCACCGCCACTGCGACAGCACCGCCAGGCGGCCATAGGCCTTGCCGCCGGGTTGAGCGACGATCCTCTCGGCCACTTCGCGTTGGAACATGAGCGTGAGGGTGTCCCAAAACGGAGGCCATTGGGGGGGCGTGAGCCAACGGACCAAAAGCTCGGTGCCGATGTTATAGGGCAGGTTTGCGATGACCGAGATGGGTTTTGTCAGATGTTGTGTCGGATCCAGTTCCAGCGCGTCGGCGTTCACCACGTCGAGTTGTCCGGGGTAGACGGCGGCGATTTCGGCCAAAGCGGGCAGGCATCGCGCGTCTTTTTCCACCGCCAGCACCTTGCGGGCGCCAGAGGCCAGCAACCCCCGGGTCAGCCCACCGGGGCCGGGGCCGATTTCGAGGATGTCGCGATTGCTCAGGTCGCCGGCCTGACGGGCGATCTTGGCCGTCAGGTTGAGATCGAGCAGGAAGTTTTGCCCCAGCGCCTTTTTCGCGCTCAGCCCATGGGTTGCGATGACGTCCCGCAAGGGGGGCAGGCTGTCCAATCGGCTCATTTGGAGCGCCCCAATGTTTGTGCCTGACCCAGCGCTTCGATCAGGCTGGTCGGATTGGCCAGCCCCTGACCGGCGATGTCAAAGGCGGTGCCATGGTCGGGCGAGGTGCGCACAAAGGGCAGGCCGAGTGTGATATTGACGCCTCGGTCGAAATCGATGGTCTTGATCGGGATCAGGGCCTGATCGTGATACATGCAGATCGCCGCGTCATAACGGGCGCGGGCCGCAGGGTGGAACATGGTATCCGGCGGCATCGGGCCGGTCAGCGTGACACCAGGCAGGTCGATCTGCTGGATCAAGGACATCATCCAATCCAGCTCTTCATGACCCATTTGGCCACCTTCACCCGCATGCGGGTTCAACCCGGCGATCGCAAGACGCGGTTGGGCGACGCCAAAATCGGATTGCAGGGCATGGGCCGTGATCCGGATCGTCTGGGTCAGCAGATCAGGCGTCAGCACCTCAGGGACCTGATGCAGGGGAATGTGGATCGTGGTGGGCACGACGCGCAATTCCGGGCTGGCCAGCATCATCACCACGCGGTCGACCCCGGCCAGATGGGCCAGAAACTCGGTATGGCCGGGATAGGCGAAACCTGCACCGTCGATCAGGGCCTTTTTGTGGATCGGGGCCGTGCACAATGCGCTGGCCTGGCCCGATTGCACCATATCAACCCCTGTTTCAATTGCCCGGATCACCCCGGCGGCATGGGATGGGTTGGCATGACCCAGGGTGAGCGCCCCCTCAAATTCCAGCGGCAAAACCGGCAATCCCTTAGAGGGATCAGTTTGCGAGGGGTCCTGGATGATCTGCACCTGTGTCCCGTCCGGCAGATGGCGTGGATCTCCGATCCAGAAAAACGGACAGCTGGACCCCAGGGCCTGCCACGCCTTCACGGTGAGTTCCGCCCCGACGCCTGCCGGTTCGCCGCAGGTCAGCGCAATAGGGGCGTTCATTTCTGGACGATGACCGCGTTGGCCCGCAATTGCGCGATCAGGCTCTCTGACATTGCATTCAGTCGCTGCTGGGTCAGGCCCGCGGCAACCTGATCGCGCGCCTCTTCGTCGGTCTGGGCCGGTGAGCGCCCGCATAGCATGATGAACATCAGCCGCCCATCTTGCGTGGTCAGCGAGGTCGAGACTTCGCCCGGATCCAGCTTGGCCAGTTCCAGCGCAATGTTGCGCGGGATCTTGGAAGGGGGCAGGCTGTCTCGAAACAGGACCTCTCTGGGCAGCCCGAGGGCCGCGCCGTAGAGGTCATTGCAGGTGTCATTGGTTTCGCGCAGCATGGCCGCATGCGCCAACGTTTCGGGACTGCGCCCGCCAGCCAGATAATAGACCGCATATTCGATTTCCGAGTACCGCGGAGTCGGCGTTGCGCCTTCCTGAATATCGCGCAGCTGGAACAGCGCAATCGCGTTGGGGATGTTCAGTGGAGCGGTGATTTCGCCCGGAGCCAGGGCCAGGATAACGGGTCGCAACGCAGGAGGCAGATTGTTGATCGGCATCCAGTCCATACGCCCGCCATTTGTGCGGCTCTCGGTGGCCGAGAATTCTCTGGCGGCCTCTGAAAAATCGTCGAAACTTGTAAGCTCCGAAATCCGTTTTGCTTCGGCCTCGGCCGCTTCGAAGTTTTGTTCATTGACCGGAATTACAATCTCCGAAAGCAACACGCGCAGACCGCCATTGCCATCTTGGCCCAAGGCACGGTCAATCTCGTCTTGGGTTGGGCGGGCCTGCCCCAGGAACTGGCCCGAAATGAAATCGCGCCATTCCAGGTTGATCCGCACGAAGTCGCGGAACGTTTCTTCGTCCACGCCTTCCTGAGCCAGTGCCTTCACGAAATCCGCACGCGACAGGTTGGCGCGTTGGGCGAAGCCTTCCATGGCTTCATCCAGCGCTTCGGTGCTGATTTCGATGCCGACCTCGCGCAATACTTTTTGCTTCAAACGATCATTGACCAGCTCTGTCGCGGCAACTTCGGCCGGATCGCCGGGCAGGCGCAGGACCTCCAGAAACAGGGTGCGCTGTTCCAGCTCGTAATTGGTCACGGCCTGACCATCCACCGTATAGGCCGGGGAAAATAACCCCTGCGCCATTGAGCGCGTGGGGGTCAGACCCGCAAGACCCAAGGCCGCAAGACAGAGTGCAAACCCCGCCCGTCGAACCGCCCGCATTGTCGAGAACTTAACCATTAGCTGCATGCCCGCCTGTATTTTTCTGAGCCTGAGACCGAAAAGCCCCTGAGGGCGATGGTAAACCCGAAATCGGTCGTCGGCTCAACACTCGTTGACGAAGTATAACGCCGGCTGAGCGCGACGTCGACTTCGACACATTCGTTTCGGTATTTTAGGCCTAGTTTTGCTTCGGTCGACCGGGTGTCTTCGACGTCATAGCGCCAGTTGGCACTGGCCTGCCAGTTCGGGTTGATGTCGTAACTTCCGTCGATCCAGAATTCGCTGACCTCTTCGCTGCGGCTTTCGGCTGAATCGGCCTGTAGCCAAAGGTAGGTTGCGGCCAATGTGCTGCGATCACCGATCCAATCGCCCCGGAGTTCGCTTTTGGAAAAGCTCACACTGGTATCAAACAGCGTGCGTCCGGTGACGGCCAGCCCATTGTCCAGCTTGATCTGACCGGCCAGCAGAAAATCTGAGGCGCGCCCGGACAGGCCGGATGTATCGCTGAAATCTGTGTTGATTGTCTGTCGCACGACCTGACCCAGAATGGCGGAAGCCTGCCAGCCGCTGGGGGAATAGCGCGACCAGTTCACGCCATAGCCCGCGACCAGCCCATCTTCGCGCCGGTCGGGGGCCGGAAATCGAGAGATTGCCAGCAGGTTGCCCTCGTCAAACTCCACAAACCCGCTTTCGTCATTTGGGACAGGGTCCCCAATCACATTGGTCCAGGCCAATTGCAGCAGGGGCTCCAGGAAATGCGTGGCGCCGCCCGCGTCTGTTTTGGTCATGGGGTAGCGCAGGGTCACAACGGCCATTGGGGTGATCCGTTCAGCGCGTTCCTGGTAATTGCTGTCTTGTTCGATATCAAAGACGTCTGTCGCAAATCCCACCTGGCTTTCGGCGCGCAGGCCGCCCGGCAGGATCCAGTTGCGCATCCATCTCACGTCGGCCGAAGCGCGTTTGATATCGCGCCCCTGCACATCCAGATCAGAGGACCTATAATGCCCGTGCACATCAAGCCCCAGGCGCAGCTCTCCTCCCAGCCGATCCGGGAAAAAACGATGCGCGTACACGACATCACCAACCAGCGTGGGCAGGATCGCCTCGTTTTCGCCATCCCGCAAAGAGTTGAAGTGGATCAGGCTGGCCTTGAAGAAACGATCGCGCTTTGTCCGGCTGATGGCGATTTCGCTTTCGAGGCGGTCAATGTCGGGCAGACCATAATCAATCAGATAGGCATTGTCGGTGGTGGCCTCGATGTCAAAGCTCAACTTGAAATCGCGGGGCAGGTTGAACAGGCCTTCGCCAAACAGATAGCCCCGGGTCTTGGTCGGGATCAGCTCATCGCGTGTGACACCGCCTTCAAACTCGACCCGGCCAGATCGAAACGCCTGCCGATAGCGAAAGTTCATCGTGGTGGTTCTGCCTGACAGATATGGCTCTAGCGTCAGATCCGCATGATCGCCCAGCTTGAAGAAATACGGAACCTTGACGCCGGTGCCCAATTGCGAGGTCGTCCGGACAGTCGGGATCAGAAAGCCGGTCGCGCGTTTGAGTGTTGGATCAGGCAGGCGCAGGCGCGGGAAATAGAAAACCGGCACGCCCATCACGCGGAAATGGGCATCCTCGAAATATAGTTGGCGTTCCTGCTGGTCGTGAATCACGCGCCGGGCCCGGATTTGCCAAAGTGGCGCGCCTTCGGAATCGCAGATCCGGCAGGATGTGACTGCGGTTTTGTCCAATTGGGTATAGCGGCCATTCACCCGGGTCATCTGGACTGAGGCCAGTTGCAATTGCTCGGCCAGGACCAAGCGGGCTCCGCTCAGCAACCCATTGCGCAGGCCCCGGTCCATTTGTGCAGAGTCGGCCAGCACCGTGGCGATCCCGCCCTGATCAATCCGAATGGGCCCTTCGACATAAAGCGTTTCAGTGGTTTGATCGAATTCGATACGGCTGGCCCGCAAGCGGATGTCGCCCTGGAACGCCTCGACGTTGCCCTCGGCAATCAACCGTTCGTCCGCCGTGACAAAAACCCGGTCGGCGACAAGCATGGCGGGGGGGTCTTCTTCTTCCTGCGTGGTCAAATCGGTCTGCACCTGCGCGGCAGCGACCACAGGCATGATCAACCAGGCCAGAACCAGAAGGAAACGTTTGAACCCCACGCTTTTCATCCGTCCTCTGAATGCAAAAGCAGGCCCAGGGCCAGCAAGATAGAGGCAACAGGAGGGGCCCAGGCGGCCAGCTCGACCGGCAATTGGCCGTTTTCGCCCAGCACGCGCGCAAAGTTGCGGATAAAGTAGAGCCCGAACCCCAACAGCACCGAGGTCAATACGGCCCCACCCGTGCCGCCAAGGCGCGTGTGGCGCATGGTGAAAGCAGCGCCAACCAACACCATGGCCACCAGGAACAGCGGCCGGGCCAGTTCGGATTGATACCAGACCTGATATTGTTTGGTTGCAAACCCGGCAGCCGACAATTGCTGGATCGTGCTGCGCATATCATAAATAGAAACACCCGAGGCACGCCCCAGCGAATTCTGTATCCGTTCCCGGGTCAGCGAGGTTTCAACCTGTAGCGTATCAAGGTGCGTGGCGCCTTTTTCCGGGTTCACGCCGGCCTCCAGCGGCCAGACCGTCACATTGCGCAGCAGCCAGGCTTTGTCCTGCAATTGCGCGGATCTGGCAGCTATCTGCCTGACGGGCCCGCCTTCGGGCGCATAGCTGAGGATCGTGACATCCAGCAGCGTTGTTGTCTCGGAATCATAGCCCAGGGCATGAATCACGGATTGCCCACTGGCGCTGCCCTGGCGCAACCACAGGCCTTCGCTGCTGATGGACAATGCGGCGGAGCGACCATTGCGAAACGTGTCTGACAGTTGCTGATACCGGTTCGAACTGGCCGCAACGATGGGGTTGAGCGTCGAAACCGCCAGAATGCCGATGACGATTGTCACCATGACAGGCGCGGCCAGCGCCCGAATCCCCGAGCGGCCCGTGGCCCGGGTCACCACCAATTCGCTGCTGCGTGCCAGCCCGACAAACAGGATGACCGAGCTGAGGATCATGATCAGCGGCAAAATCTGGCTGATCGCGCCGGGGATGTTCAGAACCATCAACCAGGTCAACTGACTGGCGGAAACATCGGTGCCTTCGAACCTGCGCAGTTGCTCGAGCAGGTCGATCAGCATCATCAATGCAAGAAAGACCCCGGTGATCATCAGAAAACTGAGGATGAATCGGCGCGCAAAGTAGATGTCGAGCATCATGAAACAACGCCCCGCCAATTTCGGGCGGATCGGTGGCCAAATGCCTGCCATTCAGGCGACAGAATATGTCTGCCCAGTTTCGGCAATCCTATCCCCCCGGAAACTGCCTGCTCAGATTTTTCCAGAACACTACTGTAAACAATGTCTGGGGAAAACTCCTAACTCAGCCTCCGCTCTGGTCAAGCCGCAAGCCTCAGGCTAGGTCTTTGACCAAACGCAATGATGGAGCCCCGAATGACAAAGCTAACCGAAATTCAGTTCAAGGCCACCGATCTGGATGAAATTGCGACACAGACCGGTCGGGTTGCCATTCTGGTCACGCCCGAAGGCGAACTGAACCCGCCCGCTCGTCGGGTAAACAAGCTGACCCGGGGGGCCGTTGCGCGGCTTGTCGAAAGCGACTCATTTGCCAAGGCGAAATCAGGGCAGGTGTTCACCTTGAACTGGCCCACCGGCATGGCGGCGCAGGCGGTGGATATTCTGGTGCTGGGCAAGCGGGTCAATCCGGTCGAGGCCCGCAAGGCGGGGGCGGTCCTGGGGAAACTCAAGGGAAAATCCGAACTGTTGATTGCCGCGGGCAGCCATTCACGCGCGGATGAGGTGGCGATGGGGCTGGCGCTGCGCGACTACCGGTTCGAGGCGCATAAAACGGCTTCGGATGCGGATGCTGTGGCACCTGTCGTTGTGTCCCACAATCGCCACGACCAGATGGAAGAGGGCGCGCGGTCTTTGCTGGCCGTTGCCGAGGGCGCTCATATGACCCGGGATCTGACCAATGAACCGGCGAATGTGCTGACCACCACAGAATTTGCCCGTCGCCTGGAAGAGATGACAGCGCTGGGCCTGGAGGTCGAAGTGCTGGACGAGGATCAGCTGGCCGAGCTGGGCATGCGGACCTTGCTTTGCGTCGGACAAGGCTCTGACAGCCCGTCCAAGGTTGTGGTCATGCAATGGAAAGGCGGCGAAGAAGGTGTTGCGCCTTTGGCTCTGGTGGGCAAGGGCGTTGTCTTTGATACGGGGGGTATTTCGCTCAAGCCAGCCGGCGGTATGGAAGACATGACCATGGATATGGGCGGCGCCGGTGTCGTCGCGGGCACCATGCGGGCGCTGGCGCTGCGCAAGGCCAAGGCAAATGTTGTGGGTCTGGTTGGCCTGGTCGAAAACATGCCCTCGGGCAATGCCACCCGCCCGGGCGATGTGGTCACCTCGATGAAGGGCGATACCGTCGAAGTCATCAATACGGATGCAGAGGGCCGGTTGGTTCTGTGTGACGTGCTCTGGTATGCTCAGGAACGGTTCAAACCTGCCGGTATGGTGGATCTGGCCACGCTGACAGGGGCAATGATCATTGCGCTGGGTCACGAGCGCGCAGGCGCTTTTTCGAACAATGATGACTTTTGTGATGCCTTTTTGCGCGCTGCCGAATCCGAAGGAGAAGGCGCATGGCGCTTGCCGTTGGGCCAGGCCTATGACGACCTGCTGAAATCCCGCATTGCCGATATGAAAAACATTGGCGGGCGTCCTGCCGGCTCTATCACCGCGGCCCAGTTCCTGCAGCGTTTCGTCAAGGCAGAGGTGCCATGGATCCATCTGGACATCGCCGGCGTCGCCTCGGTCAAGTCCGAGACCAGCTTTGCCCCAAAAGGGGCCACAGGATGGGGCGTGGCCGCGCTCAACCGGTTGGTATCGGACCGGTTTGAAACCGCACAAGAGTAACCTGTCGTCCGCTTGTCCCGGTGCCTTGATTGGCATCCGGGGCAGGGGGGGCGAAACCGGGGTTCGGCGCCTCAGGAACGGGGAATGTCAAACTCCGGCGGGGCCAGCTCGAATCCGTCGAATTCAAACCCGGGCGAGACCGTGCAGCTGACCAATGTATAAGCGCCGGTAGAGCGTGCGGCCTGCCAATGCCCTTCGGGGATGATGATCTGCGGCGCGCCTTTGTCCAGATCCGGGGTTAGCAGGTGCTCTTGCGCGGGGCCCTGATCGGTCGCGCTGACGGACAGGATCAACGGGGCGCCCGAATGCCAGAGCCAGATCTCGGTCGCGTCGACGCGGTGCCAATGGCTTTGTTCGTCGGCCTTCAGCAGGAAGTAGATGCAGGTGCCCGATGCCCGACCAGCATTTTCGGCCACCCAGGTCTGGCGATAGTGCCCACCTTCGGGATGCGGGGCGAGGCCCAGTTTTTCAATGATTTGATCTGCGGTCACAGGGATTTCTCGTAATAACAGAGCAGCCCATCGGCTGCGGGTGGCGCGTCGTAGAACGCAGGGCAGGGACGAAAACCCAGGTCTTCGTACAGGCGGCGGGCGGGGGTCAGTGTCGTGACCGTATCCAGCACAACCTTGCTGTATCCGGCGTCGCGGCAGGCCTGGGCAAGGTCCAGGCACAGGGCCCGCCCAACACCATGTCCGCGTGCCGCGTCTGAAACATAGAGCCGTTTGATTTCGGCTGTCTGGGCGTTGAACTGATGGCTCATGCCACAGCCAACCGGCGTGCCATCCAAAAGCGCCAGGCGGATGGTGCCACCGGGCGCAGCATGCAGATCCTGCAAACGGTTCATCAGATCCTGATAAGTGTCTGTATCATAAAATATTTCTACTATTTTCCGGGCCTGCGGCGAGGCCTGGTTGAGAAACGCGCGATAGTCCCAACACAAGCGGCGCACCGCATCAAGAGCGGTTGCGCTTGTGACAGGGGATATGGTCAGATCGGACATACCGCGCAGGATGATGAGCAGGACCAGCGGATGCAAGGGGAACTGCTCGGATTATGCGCCAGCCAGACAGGAGGCGGCCCGTGGCACGCATTGTAATCATTGGAGGCGGCATCATCGGGGCCGTCTTGGCGCTGCAATTGAGCCGTCAAAAGGCGCAGGTAACGGTGCTTGACGCCAGTGCGCCGGCGCAGGGGGCGACCGCCGCCTCTTTTGGCTGGATCAACGCCAGCTTCTTTCTGGATCACGATCATTTTCTGCTGCGAGAGGCCGGAATCGCCGCCTGGCATCGGTTGAACACGGTCGCCGGGCCGTTGCCGATCTCTTGGCAAGGGTGCCTGTGGTGGGAAGAAACCGGCGCGGCGTTCGAGCGTTTCCAGGCACAGTTGGAGGCGCTGGGCTACCCGTCCGAGCCTCTGGACGCGCAGGCGTTTTCTGCCTCTGTCCCGGGGATCGGGCCGACACCAGAGCAGGCCTTGCTCTTGCCGTCCGAAGGCGCTGCGGAGTCCGGTGATGTCACGCGGCACGTCCTGGCCAGGGCGGCGGCGCTGGGGGCTGAGGTCTATTCAGGCGTTAGGGTGCAGGCAATCGAAGAGGTTGGCGGAGAGGTGCGCGCGGTCCGCACAGAAGTCGGTCGGATCGAGGCCGACCGCGTGGTTGTAGCTGCGGGCACCGGGGTAGCGCCGCTGTTGGCACCCTTTGGCGTGGACCTGTCCATGTTGCGACGGCCCGGCGTGTCGATCCTGACCCAGCCGGTCCCGCAGATCCTGAAACATGTTATGGTGGCCCCGGGGCAAGAATTCCGCCAGTTGCCGGACGGGCGGATTCTGGCGCCAACATCGGCCAATCATCAAAGCGATCAGACCTCCGATCTGACCCAATCGCTGCCAGACCTGGCGGGGCAAACCATGGCCCGGCTGAGGCATCTTATGCCGGACCAGGCGTTGGCCCTGCACTCCACAGCGCTGGCGATGCGCCCTGTGCCCGGTGATGGCCGCCCGGTGATCGGCCCTGCCGGACCAGAGGGTCTGTACGTGAGCGTCATGCACAGCGGCATAACCCTGGCCGCCATCGTCGCGGAACTGGCTGCCCGCGAAATCTGTGACCAGGAAGATCAGGCAATGCTGACCCCCTATCGACCGGCCCGGTTCGTTTAGGCCAAGGGCACGACGTCTCTGACCAATGGGGCGCAGCCATCCAACCGGGCGCGGGGGCGACCATTTGGCCCCCTTGCAGCCCCCCAAACCCTGAGGCAGGGTGGAGCCGTTAACCAAGAGGTATGGACATGGCGATCAGGAACCGAATTGCACAGATGCATGAGGAAATCACCGGCTGGCGGCATCATTTGCACGCACATCCAGAGCTGATGTTCGATGTGCAAGGCACCGCCGCATTTGTGGTCGAGCGCCTGAAGGAATTTGGACTCACCGACATAACCGAGGGCATCGGACGCACCGGAGTCGTCGCTGTGATCGAGGGCAAGACCAACAATTCGGGCCGCGTGATCGGGCTGCGGGCTGATATGGATGCCCTGCCGATGGATGAAATCACCGGTCTCGACTATGCCTCGACCGTCCCGGGCAAGATGCATGCCTGCGGGCATGACGGGCATACCTCCATGCTGCTGGGCGCGGCCAAATACCTGGCCGAAACGCGCAATTTTGACGGTAAGGTCGTGTTGATCTTTCAGCCCGCCGAAGAAGGCGGCGGTGGCGGCAAGGTCATGTGTGATGACGGCATGATGGACCGTTGGGGGATTCAAGAGGTCTATGGCATGCATAATGCGCCGGGCATGCCGGTCGGCCACTTTGCCACCCGGCCCGGTGCGCTGATGGCCTCGGCAGATCATTTCGAAATCACCCTGACCGGCAAGGGCGGCCATGCAGCCGAGCCGCATACGGTGATTGATACCAATCTGGTCGCGGCGCATGTGCTGATTGCCCTGCAATCCATCGCATCACGCAATGTGAACCCGCTCAGCCAGGTCGTGGTCTCGGTGTGCGGTCTGCGTTCGGACAATGACAGCTTCAACGTCATCCCTCACACCGTGACCCTCAAAGGCACCGTGCGCACGCTGGACAAAGACGTGCGCGACCTTGCACAAGAACGGGTCACGGCGATTGCCCAGAGCACCGCGCAAACCTTTGGCGCGACGGCGGATGTGAACTATGAGCGCGGCTATCCGATCACGATAAACCACGAAGAGCATGCCGGGTTCGCCAGCGATGCCGCCGCTGCGGTTGCAGGCGAAGACAAGGTCGAGCGCAATGTGCCGCCCATCATGCCTGCCGAGGATTTCTCGTACATGCTGGAAGAACGCCCCGGCGCTTACATGTTCATCGGCAATGGCGACACGGCCCAGTGTCATCACCCGGAGTATAATTTCGCGGACGAGGCGATCCCGCTGGGCTGTTCCTGGTTCGCGGAAATCGTGGAACGGCGGATGCCTGCGGCGTAAAACGGGCGCGTGGCGGGCCTGCCAATGCAGGGCCCGCTGCACCGATCTCTGTTGGGTCGCGTCGGAACCCGCCCGTGTCAGCCGGCCTGCCACAGATCCTGATAGACCTGTTCAATACCGTTGGCTTCGGCGCTGGCGCTGAAGCCGGCCATCGCCACCTCGCGTGCTGCGCAGGACATGGCGGTATGGCGGGGCGCATCCAGCAGGATATCGCGGGCGGCTTGGGCTGCGGCCTGGGGCATCGCGGGTGGGACAACCGTGCCGGTGCGGCCCTGGGCCGAAAATGCCTGATAGTACCCTGTGTCGCTGGCCACAAACGGCACACCGGCCGCCATGCCTTCCAACGGGACCATGCCATAGCCTTCGTATCGCGGAAGTTGCATGGTCAGCGACAGGCCCTGCATCAACGGGACCAGCCGTTCTGGCGGCAATTCGCCAACAAACCGGATGCGATTGATCATGCCGGCACGCTGCACTTTTTCCTTTTGCAACAGGTCGAATTTTTGGTGGTCGCGTGTCGGGCGGCCGACCACCAGCGCTGTGACGTCGGGCAGGTCGGGCAGCAGCTGCAACATGGTTTCCACAAACAGATCCGTGCCCTTTTCCGGCCGGACACGCCCGATTGTGGCAATCCCACGGTCGCCGCCATATCCCAGGGCCGCCCAGGCCGCCGCACGGTCGGCCGGCGGAACGAAGCGATCCGTATCAACGCCATGCGCGACCGTGGCGCGGACGTGGGGTACAAATTCAGCGGCGCTTGGGGTGGTGGCAACCACGGCGTCCATACGCGAGATGAGCCAGCGCGGCACAAGCGAATGGCGGCGCTGCGCCGCCGAGGTAAAGACGATTCGAATGGGCAGTCGCAGCACATCGCGCGCCCAGATGGCGGCCCGCATTTCTGGGTTGCGGCGCACATGCCAAATGGCGGTTCCGTGGGGATCTGGCCGGGCTGAAAGCCTGCGGGCCTGGGCCAGTGATATGGGCGGCGGGCACCCTGGCAAGGGGTATCCGACCAGGCGCAGATCATGGTGTTTGGCCTGTTGGCGCACCACATTCGCAGTGGTTGCCGAAACGCCGGTAAAATTGCGGTTGAAATTGGTGACAAACAGATCAGGCATCGCTCGGGTCCGTTTCAGACAGCTGCGGCGCCGCCAGCCCCAGCGCCGCTTCGAGTGTTTCTATGACGTGGTCCAGCGCCTTGTCCTGGCCTGCCACGAAATCCCGTGCAGCCGCGCGCGCCTGTTGCAGCGCGGTGGGATTTTGCAGCCAGCCTCCAACCGCCTGGGCAATATCCTGTGCCGTGGCGGTCTCTTTGGCGGCCTTTGCGGTCAGCAGCGCTGTGTAGGTTTCCTCGAAACTGGCGCGATGCGGACCGGTGAGGATGGCTGTCCCGGCCTGGGCGGGCTCGAACGGGTTGTGCCCGCCAATTGGTTTCAGGGACCCGGCCATAAAGACCATCGGGGTTGCGGCGTAGAATGTGCCGGTCTCTCCGAGGGTGTCGGCCAGATAGACCTGTTCACCCGATTGCGGCAGCTGCCCCAGCGAGCGGCGGGCACAGGTCAGCCCGGTCTGGGCGATCAGATCGGCAATGGCGTCGCCCCGGTCCGGGTGGCGGGGGATCAGGATCAGGCAGAGGTTGGGGGTCTGCGCGAGCAGGGATGTATGGGCGGCCAGGACGATCTCCTCTTCGCCTGGATGGGTCGAGGAGGCGACCCATCTTGGCCGCTCCTTCAGCGCTGTTTGCAGGTCCTGCAGGGCGGCGTCATCCACCGGCAGTGGCGCAGACATGGCCTTGAGGTTGGTGCCGCGCCGGATGCGGTCGCGCGGCGCGCCCATTGTGGCCAGAATCTCCGCGCTGCGGGTATTCTGGGCGATCAGGATGGCAAAGACCCCCATGACGGCCTTGGCGGTTGCGGGCCATTTTTGCCAGTCGCGGGCGGATTTCTGCGATAGGCGGGCGTTGAGCAGGGCCAGCGGGATCTTCCGTCTGTGACCTTCGAGCAGCAAATTTGGCCAAATCTCGCTCTCGACAAAGATACCGGCGTTGGGTTGCCAGTGGTCGTAAAAAGCCTCCACGGCGTTTTGACTGTCGATCGGGGCGTATTGATGCAGTGTCCGGGGGGGCATGCGCCGCGCGATCAGCTGTGCAGAGGTGGCGGTGCCCGAGGTGATCAGCGTATTCAACTGGGGATGGCGCTGACCCAGGCGGGTGATGAGCGTGAGGACAGACAGGCTTTCTCCGACGCTGGCCGCATGGAACCACACCAGCGGGCCTGCGGGGCGCGCGGCTGTGGCCTGGCCCAATCGCTCGGCGATCCGGTTTTCAGGGACATCCTGCGCGCGCAGTTTCCGCGCCACTTTCCGATAGAATATCCCGCCCGCCAGTCGGGTCAGGATCCGGTAGAGGCGCAGAAGCGGTGTCAGATCACCGCGCATGGGTTAACCGCCGGTATGGCTCATATGCCGCGACATCTGGCCGTCGAGCTTTTGGCGCGAATAGTCGAAATCGTGGCCCTTTGGTTTCCGCTCGATCGCGTCACGAATGGCCCGGCGCAGTGGCTCTTCGGTGTCTGAATGAGCCCGCAGCGGCGTGCGAAGGTCGGCCATGTCCTCTTGACCGAGGCACATGTAGAGCTCTCCGGTGCAGGTCAGGCGGACGCGATTGCAGCTTTCGCAGAAATTGTGGCTGAGCGGCGTGATGAAGCCGATCTTTTGTCCGGTCTCTTCCAGCTTCACGTAGCGGGCGGGGCCGCCGGTGCGTTCTGCCAGATCGGAAACGGTGTAGGATTTGGCATATTCGGCCCGCACGTCGTCCAGGGACCAGAATTGGCCGAGGCGATTTTCATTGCCGATATCGCCCATTGGCATGACCTCGATCCAGGTCAGGTCCATGTTTCGTTCGGCGCACCATTGGGTGATGGTCTGGAGTTCGTCTTCGTTGAATTCCTTGAGCGCGACCACGTTGATTTTCACGTGCAGCCCGGCCGCCAGCGCCGCGTCGATGCCGCGCAAAACCTGGGGCAGGCGGCCCCAGCGGGTGATGGCGGCAAATTTGTCTTCGTCCAGCGTATCGAGCGAGACATTCACGCGGCGGACCCCGGCGTTGTAGAGATCGGTGGCGAAGCGCTCCAATTGAGAGCCGTTGGTGGTCAGCGTCAGCTCTTTCAGAGCGCCGCTGTCCAGGTGGCGGGTCATGGAGTTGAAGAAGGTCATGATATCGCGCCGCACCAAAGGTTCGCCGCCGGTGATGCGCAGTTTTTCGACTCCCATGCCGACGAAGGTGGAGCACATGCGATCCAGCTCTTCGAGGGTGAGCAGCTCTTTCTTGGGCAGAAAGGTCATGTTTTCCGACATGCAATAGACGCAGCGGAAGTCACACCTGTCGGTGACGGAGACGCGCAGGTAGGTGATGGCGCGGGCGAACGGGTCGATCAACGGAGCATTCATGTTCAAATAGGTAGTCGGGTGAAGCCGCCGCGGCAAGAGCGGAACGCAATTGATGCGCGGGCGTGCAGGCCATAGGGTGGGGCCATGCGGTATGAATTGATTTGGATTGCGGTGTTGTTGGGCGGTTGCGCGCAGGTTTCGGGCCTGACCGACCGGTTTTCGCGGGGGGGCACCGCGTCAGAGGAGGCGGCGGCGGGGGCCGGGCCTTTGGTGGCGCCGATGGAGATTGAGGCCGGTGAGGCGGAGGCTGACGGATCGGGGGCTGAGGGGACTGAAGCTGGGGGGGCTGGAGATTCGCAAACGCCGGTGGCGGTGAGCGGGCAGTCCGGGCAAACGATTGCCGCCCTGGGGGACCCGGCCCGGCCGGGGGCCTGGATGGAGACGCCTCTGGTCAGCAAGGAGCGGGCCGGGCAGGTGCATTACAAAGGCAAAGGGGTGAATGTGACCCTGATTCCGGCCGGCGGACCGGCGACCGGGGGCAGCCGATTGTCGCTGGAGGCGATGCAGGCTTTGGGGTTGCCGTTGACGGATTTGACCGAAGTGAAGGTCGAATTCTGAAATGTCCCAGCTGGGACATGGGGTTAAGTATCTGAAATAAAAAGAAATACTACCCAGGACATGTCCGGGACAAATCCGCGATCAGCGGGGGTTCGGGGGGTGCGCAGTCTGCCGGAAGGCGTCAGGCGCCCACGTCCCAGAACACGCCGGTCATGATGTTCAGCGCATCCCGGCACAGGGGCACGAGCGTATGCTCATTCGGCGCATGTTGCGAGCAGCCCCGGTAGGAGTGGGGCAGCCAGACGGTGGGCAGGCCGAGCGTTTCGGAAAAGACGTGATTGGGCAGGGAGCCGGCCAGGTTTGGCACCACATGCGGTGGCTGGCCTGTGGTGGCCTGAACCGAGTCGCGCACCTTTTGCGCCCAGGGATTGGAGGGATCAAGGCGGGTCGCGGGAAAGAGCACCTCGTTCGCGCCCTCGATCTGCACGTCGCTGAAGCCATGGGTGTCCAGATGGCGGCGCAGGGATGGAATCAGCGCCTCGGCGTCGGTGCCGACCACAAACCGCAGCTGACAGGTGGCGCGGGCCTCGCCCGAGATGGCATTGACCGGCGCGTCAGGCACGCCGGAGGTCATGGCCAGCACGGCAAAGCTGTTCCAGCCCAGCACACGTTCAGAGGGGGTGAGGCCCGGTTCGCCCCAATCCGGGTCAATCGCGGGGCCGGAGCCGTCGGAGGCAGGCAGGTCGCGGATCAGCGCGCGGATATCCGGTGTCAGGCTGGTCGGGCGCCATTCGGGGATTTGCAGCGTGCCACGGGAATCGCAGATGGTGGCAATTGCGTGGATCAGCCGCTGGGCCGGATCGGCCAGGAGCCCGCCCCAATTGCCCGAGTGGTGCGCGCCGTCGCGGTAGTGGACCTTGAGATCAAAGTTGATGGCGCCCCGGGTGCCCATGAAGATGGTTGGTATGGCGGCATCCAGACGCGGCCCGTCAGAGGCGATGAGCACATCTGCGGCCAGCCTGTCCTTGTGGGTTTCGCAAAAGCTGTTGAGGCCCGCAGAGCCGGCCTCTTCGGACATTTCGATCAGCAGTTTCAGGTTGAAGCCCAAAGCGCCCCGGGTTTGCAGCACGGCCGTCAGGGCGAGGATATTGATCAGGTGCTGGGATTTATTGTCAGCGGTGCCGCGCCCATACAGCCGGTCGCCTTCTTGCGTGAGGACAAAGGGGCTGAGCCCGTCGCGCCATTGGTCGGTCTGGGCGCGGATGACATCGCCATGACCATAGCTGAAGACGGTTGGGAGGGCCGGATCCTCGATCCGTTCGGCCAGCAGCAGGGGGCCGCCCTGCGGATCCGGGTTGTCGAAGATTTCGATCTGGGCCTCCAGCGGGGCGAGCAGCGGCGGCAGGATGTCGTTGAGATAGCTGTGCAGCGCTGCGTGCTGGCTGGGATCCTGGCTTTCGCTTGGGCAGGCGACGAGGGTTTCGAGCCAGGTGAAGAACGCGCCGGAGTCGAAGTGGTCGGTGGCGCGGGTTTGGGCGGCGGATCGGTCGGATTGGTCGGATTGGGATGTCATTGCTGGGTTGCCTCGGCGCGCAGGCCCTGGATCTGGAGGTGGAACCCGTCCTGGATGTGGTCGACGACGGCTTCGAGGGCTTCGGTTTTATCGGCACCGGCGATGGCATCGACCAGGCGCATGTGATCGCCCAGCGATTGGGCGAGGTCGATGTTTTCGATGGTGGAGAAGAGGTGAAAGGCCATAGCCTTGCCCCATATCATGTCGAACATTTCCAGCAAGAAGCGGTTGCCTGCGCGTTCGACAAAAGCGCGGTGGATGTTGCGATTGGCGTCAAAATAGGCAGCGGCGGTGCGGTCTGCGATATCTTCTTCGCGGCGGATGACGTCGCGCAGGTAGGCGATATCGTCCGGGTCGTTGCGCACGGCGAGGATGCGGGCGCATTGGCCCTCGACGGCGGCGCGTGATTGGTAGAGCTCTTTGACTTCGTCGTCGTCCATGCGGTAGAGGCGGAACGACCCGCGGTTGGAGACTTCGAGCACGCCTTCTTGTTCGAGGCGCATGAGGGCTTCGCGGACCGGGGTGCGGGAGATTTGCATTTCGGTGGCGAGTTTTTCCTGCACCAGCCAGTCTTCGGGGCCGATTTCGCGGCGCATGATGGCGCTGACGAGTTGCTCGTATACTTCGTCGGCGAGGCGACGGCGGGCGGGTTGGATCGATTTGAGCGGCACGCGTGACCTCTGATTTTGCTGACTGTGTATACTGGATTCAGAGATACACTGGCAAGCGCAGACGTAAGCTGCGCCTTTTGTGAGGCGATTGGGCGCGCTGTGAGGGTGGGGTGTTGTTGGCGCTGGGGGCGCGGTAGATTGGGCTGTGCCATATCAACCCAGGAGGCCCGAATATGTCCGAGACACCTTATTTGATTACCCGCGCGCAGATTGATGCCATGGCCGGGGAGCCGAAGACGCATTTTCTGAACGAGAATGCGCGGCGGTTGAACAAGTCCCTTGGCGATGCGGCCGGGTTGACGGGATTTGGGTTTCACCTGATCGAAGTGGCGCCCGGATGTGAGACGACCGAGTATCACGTGCATCATTTCGAGGATGAGTGTGTCTATGTCCTGTCCGGGACGGGGACGGCGGTGACGGGCACGCAGGAGCAGCCGATCGGGCCCGGGGATTTCATCGGGTATCGCAAGGGCGGGGCGGCGCATACGATCCTGAATACCGGCGAGGAGGTCTTGCGTTGTATCGTTGTGGGGCAGCGGTTGGCGCATGATGTGGGGGATTATCCGCGCAAGGGAAAGCGGATTTATCGCAATGAGGGGCTGCCTTGGGAATTGGTGGATCACGGCGATATCGAGCAGCTGGGCGGTGCGGTCGGCAAGAAGTAGGTCTGGGTTTTCAGTTCTGATCGGGATTGGCGGGGTGAAAAATATCTTGCGCCGCTCTGTATACAGTATACGGTACACGGAAACAGGAGGTGCGATATGTGTGGAATCGCCGGACGGATTTTGAATGCACCGGGCAAGGTGGGCCAGGATCTGGTGGACTTGATGGATGCGCAGGAGCATCGCGGGGCGGATAGCACCGGCTTTGCGATTTACGGTGTCCCGCGCGAGAGCGGGTATGTGCTGCGTGGCATGGGGTTTGACCGGAACGCGATGGATGCGGATGTGGCGGATCTGATGCATGTGATGCGCGATCACGGTGCGGATCTGGTGGCGGATCCGACGATGTTGTCGGATGCGTCGCCGTATTACTCTTTCCGCATGGAGATGAGTGATCCGCGCGATCTGGCGGCCTGGGTTGCGGATGCGGATACGTTGACGGATCGGATCGAGATTCAGTCCTGTGGGCGGTCTTTGGAGATCATCAAGGATGTGGGCGGTGCTGCGGCTGTGGCGGACAAACATGGGGTGCGCGATATGATCGGCTCTCATGGGTTGGGGCATGCGCGGCTGGCGACCGAGAGCGATGTGCGTCCGAATGCGAGCCACCCGTTCTGGGCGCGTCCGTTCAGCGATGTGGCGATTGTGCATAACGGGCAGATCACCGACTATTTCACATGGCGCGAGAAGCTGGAGCGGCAGGGGTATCGTTTTCTCACTGGCAATGACAGCGAGCTGATTGCGGTTTGGGTCAGCGACCAGATGAAGGGCGGGCTGACGATGGAGCAGGCTCTGAAGAAGTCGATCACCTCGATTGACGGGGTGTTCACTTTTATGATCGCCAATACGGATGGGATCGGGTTTGCCAAGGACCGGTTCGCGATGAAGCCGCTGGTGGTGATTGACCAGGCGGGCGATCTGGCGATGGCGACCGAAGAGCAGGCGGTGCGGCGCGTGTTTGCCGAGGAATGTGATGTGATCAATTATGACGGGCCCAGCCTGACCGGGATCTGGGGCGTCGGAAACAGGGTGATGGCGGCATGAGTGAATATGTGGTCGACGTTGGTCAGCGGCATATCCGCGAGGTCAACGAAGAAATTCAGGAAGCCTGCGCGCGGGGGGATCGGATCAGGGTGGTGAACACGCTGAGCCGCCACAATCTGGGCGTTGGCCTGCCGGATGGGGCTGAGCTGTTGTTTGAGGGCTCGGTCGGATATTACTGCGGCGGGCTGAACACCGGTGCGCGGATTGAAATCGAGCGCAATGCCGGTTGGGCCGTGGGCGAGGGCATGTCCAAGGGGCATATCACGGTTGGCGGCTATGCGGGCATGTCCTGTGGCGCTGCGATGACCGGTGGCACGATCCATGTGAAAGGCGATGCCGGGCCGCGTTGTGGTGTGGCGATGAAGGCTGGCAACATCGTGGTTGAGGGCAAGATCGGCTATCAGTCCGGCTTTATGGCGCATTCGGGCAAGATCATCGCTCTGGGCGGTGCCGGCGAAAGCTGTGCGGATGCGCTGTGGGCGGCTGAGGTCTGGGTTGCCGGCGATGTGGTGAGCTATGGCGTTGACGTGAACGTCGTGGAGCCCACCGCCGAAGAGGTGGCCGAAGTCGACGAGATTCTGGCGCCTTTGGGGCTGGTGGATTCATCGCGCGAGTGGCGCAAGATGATCTCGGGTCAGCGGCTGTGGTTCTTTGAGAGCCGTGACGCCAGTGCCTGGCTGATGATCTAAGTGAAGGCGGCGCCCTGAGCGCAGCATGTATTTGACAGGGCCGCCTATCACGGCGTGCCCGGGGACAACCGAGGCGGAAGGTGCGCCATGCGTGCGCCGTTCACCCAGACGGAGAGAGACATGGCAGACGAGATAAAGAAGGGCTATTCATACCCGTTCGAAATGCCACCCGAAGAGGAGATCCGGTTCAAGGATGCGGGTGCGGTTGAGGGGCGTCCGGCCGGGGTGCCTGCATCTTATGACCGGGGCGGGTCAACCCGCTGGACACCCGAGGCGATCTCGGAGGTGCATGCGCTGGCCCAGCTGGGGCGCTATCAGGTGCGCGGCTATAACACGTTCAACAAGCAGCTGCCGACCTTTGACGATCTGACCTTTGTGCCGGCGACGATGACGCGTCTGCCGCTGGAGGGCTATCGCGAAAGCTGCGAGACCAAAACGGTGCTGGGCGGCGGGCGTGGCACGGACGTGGTGGCCAAGCCGCTGGAGCTGGCCATTCCGATTTACATTGCCTCGATGTCTTTTGGGGCCTTGTCGGCCAATGCCAAGGCCTCTTTGGGGTATGGCGCGAGCCGGGTCGGGTCGATGACCTGCACCGGTGAAGGCGGAATGCTGGAAGAAGAGCGCGAGGCGTCAAGCAAGCTGGTTTATCAGATGTCGCCTGCGCGCTATCGGATTGATCTGGATCATTTGCGCCGGGCCGATGGGCTGGAGATTGTTGTGGGGCAGGGCGCCAAGCCCGGCACGGGCGGTTTGCTGCTGGGCATGAAGGTGAGCCCGCGGGTGAGCGAGATGCGCACTTTGCCCGAGGGGGTCGATCAGCGGTCGACCATTCGTCATCCGGATTTCCTGGGGGCGGATGATCTGGCGGTGAAGATCGAAGAGCTGCGGATTGCGACCAACTATCAGGTGCCGATTTCGATCAAGATGGGCGCGACGCGGCCACGTTATGACGTGGCGATTGCGGCCAAGGCCGGGGCCGACATCATCGTTGTGGACGGGGCCGAGGGGGGCACCGGAGCCTCGCCGGAGTTGTTGTTGAACCACACAGGTATTCCGACGATGAGCGCCATTCGTGCGGCGCGCGAGTCACTGGATGAATGCGGGATGACCGGCAAGGTGTCTTTGGTGGCTGCGGGGGGCATCCGGTCGGGTGTGGATGCTGCGAAATGTCTGGCGCTGGGCGCGGATGCGGTGATGATCGGCAATTCGGCCATGATTGCGATGGGCTGTAACTCGCCCCGTTATCTGGAGGATTATGCCAAGTTGGGCACCTCGCCCGGGGCGTGTCACCATTGCCATACCGGGTTGTGCCCGGTGGGTGTGGCGACGCAGGATCCCGAGTTGGAGAAGCGGATGGACCCGCATGCGGGCGCGGAACGTGTGGCGCGGTTCATGACGGCGATGACGATGGAGATCACGGCGTTGGCCAAGGCCTGTGGCAAATCCTCGGTTCACAATCTGGAGGTCGAGGATCTGCGGGCGCTGAGTTTTGAGGCCTCGGCATATACCGGGGTCAAGATGGCCGGGATTGACCGGGCTTATGATTGGTAAGGCTGGCTGACCGCCCGGGCGCGGTTGTATCGCAATGATCTGAGGACAAGAGAGAGGCGGGGCTATGTCCCGCCTTTGGAGATTTGGATGGACTGGCAGGGTTTTGCGGCGCAGTGGGAAGCGGGTTGGAACAGTCATGATCTGGACCGGATCCTGTCGCATTACAGTGAGGATATCGTGTTTCGCTCGCAAAAGGCCCTGGCCCTGGTCGGGCGGGGCGAGCTGCATGGCAAGGCAGAGCTGGGCGCCTATTGGGGCCGGGCGCTGGCGGCGCAGCCGGATTTGCGGTTTGAGGTCCGTCAGGTTTTTGGCGGGCACGAGATGTGTGTGATTGTCTATGGCAATCATCGTGGGGTCGAGGCGGCCGAGACGCTGTGGTTCGGGGCGGATGGGCTTGCCGTTCGGGCGGCGGCCTGTCATGCCGCTGCGGGTTTGACGGCGCGCTAATTCAGGAGAGTGCTATGAAGATTGCGGTATATGATTGTGTGGCTGGTGATGCGTTGACCGAGAAATACGGCCCCACCAGCAATCACGTGATCCGGTGGATTGCCCCGCATCTGGAGGGGGCGACCTTTGTGCCGGTGCATGTGGCCGGGGCAGATGAAATGCCTGTGCCCGGTGCGGTGGATGGGGTGATCATTTCCGGGTCGGAAAAGGGTGTTTATGACGAGACGCCCTGGATGGTGCCTTTGCGGGACAATCTGGTTGCGCATCGAGATCACGGGACGCCTTTGTTCGGGATTTGTTTTGGTCATCAGCTGATGGCGGATGTGTTTGGCGGGCGGGCGCAGAAGGCGGATCATGGGTTTGCCGCCGGGGCGCGCCGGTTCGAGATGGATGGGGCCGAGGTGCCGGCCTATGTGGCGCATCAGGATCAGGTGACCGAGGTGCCTCCGGGCGCGCGGGTGACGGCCTCGGCTGCGTATTGTCCGGCGGCGGCGCTGGCCTATGATTTTGCGGCCATGTCGGTGCAGTTTCATCCGGAGTATGATGCGGGGTTCTCGCGGGATCTGATTGACATGTTCGGTGACGAGCTGATGTCGGCGGATCAGATCGCAGCGGCGCGTGCGACGCTGGATGGTGCGGTGTCCGGGGATCTGTATGGTCCCGAGGTGGCGCAGTTTTTCCGCGCCAACCGGGTGGGTGGCTGACCCTAGCGGGTGTCGGATGCGACCTGATTGAAGCGCCCGGACGGAATGTGGCGGGCGCGGCTGACGTCATGGGTATAGAGATAGGTGGCGGCGCGCTGGACGGTGCCATCTGAGAGCGTGACATCAATGGGGCGCAGCAGGAATTCATAGGGTTCCGGCCAGATGGGCGAGCAGGCCTCGTAATCGTTGAAGGCGGCGATCAGCGGGGCCGGGTTGGTGAGGCTGTAGAGCTCTCCGTGGACCTGATCCTGGTCGAACATGGAGGGCAGGGCGCCAGGGAAGCTGTTGTGGCCCTGGGCGTCTTCTTCTTCGATGATGTAGAGGCGGGCGCGGATGTGGCCGGGGCCGATGAGGCGGGCCTGTGTGCGCAGCATGTTGCCCAGCGGGTGGTCTGCGACGGTCAGCAAGGTGCCATAGACAAAGAGGTGGTCGGGCAGGGGGCCTGTGGTTTGGGTCATGCTGTGGTCCTGGTTCGAAAGCCGTTTCGGCTGGGCCGGTTTTGCCCCGATTGCTCGGGGATTGACGCGCCTTACAACAGGGCTGCGGCGGGCGCTATGGGAAACCGGGGGGGGGCCGATCAAAGAGCTTGATCCGGAGCCATCCTGAAAGCATGGTGGCGTATCAGGCTGGTCTACCGGGATTTTATCCGGATCTGTTGCTGCTGTTGGGCTTAGTCTGATTTGGCGGAAAACCGGACCCAAATCGAAGGATTTGAAGATGAAATCCAACACTATGATTCAGTTGAACGCGGCCTGGTGGAAGAAGGAACAACCGCCGCTGATCAAGGATGGTGTGGGCAAGCGGTTTCTGGGCGCGATCACAGATTTCGAGGCTGCGAACACGGCGTTGGCCAAATCGGTGAAGGCCAAGAAGCAGGATCTGTCCGGGGATGTTGCGCAGGTGGAGCAAAAGCTGGCGGCGCTGGAAACCGTGGGAAAGGCGGCGCTCAAGGAGATCGCGAAGCTTTTGAAGTCGACGCCGAAGGATGCCAAGGTCAAGAAGGATCTTGAAAACACGCAGGACGTTCTGGGCAAGCCGTTGATGCGTGAACTGGACTCGATCCGCGGCTCTTTGCTGGGGTTGGAGGAGGACGCGGATGAGGGGGATCTGAAGAGCGAGGACGATTACAAAAAGTATCTGGCGACCATGTTGCCCAGGTTGCGCAAGGGGGCGTTCAGTTTCGCGCTGGTGATGCCCAGTGCCAAGCCCGAAGAGATCCGCATGGCCTTTCACCGCAAGAAGGATGGCAAGGCGATGACGGGGCCGCTGCGCAAGGCGGCCGGCGGCGGCAAGTTTACCTGGGGCATTGCAGCGGCTGAAAAGCGGATGGACGAGGTCGATGAGGAGTCGGGCACGACGCTGATCCTGGCGCTGGATGGCAAACGGCTGCCGGGGATGGCCAAGAAGATCAAGCTGATGTTCCGGCTGATGGACTCCAAGACCTTCAAGAAGGTCAAGCTGCTGGTCGATGGCAAGGTGGTCGAAACCGACGAAACCGAGGAAAGCGAACTGCCGGAGGGCGAAGAGGACAAGACGGATACGGCCTTTCCCGATCTGGGCCCCAATGTTGTGCCGGATTCACCGGAGCCTGACCCGGAGTTGCCGAAGGGGGGCGCCTCGGAAGCGGAGCTGAACCTGTTGTTCAAGTCTTATCGCGACCTGAAGGCCAAGATTGTTCCGATGATCGGCCCGGCGGTGCAGCGCTATCCCGAGCAGAAGGCGGCATTTGCCGTGTTGGTCAAAGCGCTGGGCAAGATCGAAACCGAAGAGGAATTTGCCAAGGGCATTGCCATTCTGCGGGACAAGGTGGTGCCGCTGTTGAAGTCTTCGCAGCGTCTGGCGTCATCAAATGATGGCAATGACACGGATATTGGCAAGGTTGATCTGACGCCCGGACCGAAACTGAGGCCGGATGAAGTGCTGAACCAGGGGCTGCAAAAGGTTCTGGCGCGCACCTTTCCGCCGGACAACCAGTCGAAATGGGAGGTTTTCACAAGCGGATCGAAGCGGAAGATCACCAGCGGCGCGGATTTCTTCAAGAATGTGAAGGTGAAGTTTCCGAAGGGTCAAGAGCCTGAAAATGCGGAACAATTGAGGGAATGGGCGATCAATATGTCCATCCTTCAGCATATGACGACCAAAGTGCCACAGGATGGGCCCGAGGCCAAAGCCCTGATGAAGCGGCAGATGGGTTTTCTGCTGAAGTTTGCGAATATTCCCAACACGGGTGGGCTGAACTGGCAGGCAAATCCGACCCAGGTACAAGATTCGGGCACGTATCACCGGGGCGGCGGGTCGAGGCTGACGACAAAGGTGACGACAATGACGGCCAGGGAGCTGGAGGTTCCTTTGGCGAACCTGTTCCTGGTGTCAGACCGGCGCGTGATGGAGGAGGTGCGGCGGGACTATACCATCGAGGGGGAGCTGAAGCCCGTGGATGGGTGGGACGACGGTGATTATGATCTGGTGATGCAACATGCGCTGGAAGGTCAGGAGTGTTACATCGACTGTACCAAGCTGTTCAAATCGGCGATCGAGTCCGACCAGCCTGTGCAGTCCAAAGTGGAAGCAATCATTGTCAAGCTGGACGAGCGTTCCTTTGCCAAGGCGGTGTCGGGCCGTGGAATGGAGGGGATGACGCAGCAGCAGCTGGATGCGTTGGGAACGGTGGCGGACCGCTCGGGGATGTCGAAAGAGGAGATCGCGCTCGACGAACGCAGAGTCACGCAGGAGCTGGCCCTGAAAGAGGCGATTGAGGGCGACCTCAAGAAGATCCGGGAAAAGCTGAAGACTGTACGAATTGGCGGGTTGATGGCGGAGGGCGAGCAACAAGCGCTGGCGACTTTCCCCTATGTGACCGGCGTGACGGTGGGCGGGGGGGAGCGCCTGTCGCTTGATCCCAATGACACCAAAAAGCTCAAGGAAATGGTGAACCATGGCGGGTTCACGGTGGGGCCTGAACAATTGTTGGATCACTGGGTCAGCAAGACGCCGAATACGGTTGAAATCCTGCGGGAGCTGGGGGTGACAGAGTTGCCGAGTGTCGATTTCCCGTCGGGCAAGCGGCTGGATCAGTTCAAGGATTTCAGGACGGATTTTCTGGGCAGCAAGCCTGTGGCGGCGTTCAAAGACATGGGAAGTGACAAGGATGCTCCGCCTTATGTCAAGGTCATGGCCGATGGGATGATCAGCCTGGTCGAAGGGCTGCAACTGGGCACTGAGGGGTATAATGTCAAAAGCTGCCTGGAGGTCGCCGGGTTGGGCGAGCTTTGGTCGATCTCGTTGAACAAGATTCAGGGGCTGATGGCCAAGGCGACCAAATGCCAGGGATCCATGCGGGATTTTCTGGATCAGATCGCCCTGATCCAGGAAGAGGTTGCGACGCTGATTGCGGTGGCAAAGCCTTATAGCAAGGAAGATTTCAAAAAGGGCATGTTGGAAAAGACAGACATGTTCCCGGACGATTTCCTGGGCGACGATGTGATGGCTGAATTCAGCCTCAGAAACTCGGCCTCGCGGTGTTTCAATTCGGTTCTGACGGCCTGCGAAGACATGAAAGAGCTGTTGCAGGGGGAACAGGGCCATCTGGCAAAGCGGGGGCTATCGGTTCTTGTGCAGGGGGACAGCTATTATGAGCCCAGCCTGTATGTTCTGGGGCACGCCAAGGATCACAGCCAGACCGGATTGAATACGGACGGGTTGCAGGTGGGCGGGTCGGAGAAGGACTTCGACGATCAGCTGGAGGAAATGAAGCGGGCGCAGGTCGAGGAGAACAAGGCCAAGCTGGACACGTATCTGTGCGAGTTCCATCACAATATTTCTTATGACCGGCAGAAATACAGCCCCGAAGACATCCGGTTGCAGGTTCGAAAACTGATCGACAAGGGGGTGGTGGCCAATCCGTTCACGGTGGCGATTGATACGACCATTGCCAAGACCGACGAGGCCAATGTCAAAACCTTTCTGACGGCCTTCAAGAAAGAGATATCTGACGGTGAGATGAATGTCGTCATTTACCGCAGTGCGCAGAAATTCGATCAGATGGGGTCGGACAATTACAACGGCGGCATAATGTGTTGCATCACGGCGAACTCGGAGACCGGGCCCAGCCCGTTCCAGCGGGCTCTTGATGGCTCTGGCGAACTGACGTCTGAGGACAATATGCAGGGGCTGGCGCATCTCAACCTGAGTGGGCAGGAAGAGGTGAACGCCTATCGCACGGCGATTATGGAAAACACCCGAAAGATCGGCGATCCGGACTCTGGCAGCCGGGCGGCTATTCCGCGCGATATGCTGCGCACGCCCGAAAACGAGGGCAAGTCGCTGTTGCAGGTGGCGGTCAATGAGGATGATGAGGCGCCGTTTCTGGACCTGAAGTTTGCCTTTTGTCCTTATGGAGACGAGCCAACGGACAAGAAGTCAGAGGAATGGATCAATTGGAAGCGAGACAAGGACCTGGCCCAGGAGGTTTATGGGAGCATGCAGGATCTCTATCTGGCGCAAGCCAAGTCGGATCCTGAAAACTCGGTCACATCGGCGCGGGCGTCGTTTGGGTTTCAGCATTCGAATGTGACGTTGATTGATGGGGTCAAGCTGCGGCTGAATCCGGGGCTGGAGGACGAGGAGCGTCTGAAGAAGCAGACCGATACGCTGATTGCGGTCAACGATATGCTGATGACGGTGCAAAAGGATCTGGAGGAGTCCGAGGATTTCGACCCGTCGCAGCTGGCGGAAATGAATTACTATTCCGGCATGATTTCACTGCATGTGGTTGAGGCGCATACCGAGATGAAGGCGGTGTTGGCGGACCAGCGGGCGAGTGACAAGAAGAAGGATCAGGCGCGGCTCAAGCTGGCTGAATCCTGGTGTCCGACGGGGAGTGACCGGCGGTGTGCCAACCCTCCGGGGCTTCTGAGGTTGCTGGATGAAATGTCTGACTCGTTCAAGAACAAGAACAGGCGGCGGGTGGAGGCGTGCCGGGCCATCGTTGCGGCGAAATACGACAGATCCAAAATCAAGTCCGGGGATGTGCTGGGCTTGGAGAAGGCCAAAGTTGCCAAGGCGATTGGACATGTGCAGCAGGTCAAGGATGCCCTGAGCGAAATCGACAAGGGGGCGGATGCGTTTGAGCAGGGCTCTGCGGAGCGGACGGCCTTTGACGAGCTGACCAAATGGGCCGGCGACAATTCTGCAAAATGGTCGCAACGCTCCGAAGACGCGCTGCAGGACGCGCTGAAGGCGCGGTTGGCCAATGATCCGGCTTCGTCAAAAGCGGCGCTGGACAGTGTGAATTCTCAGGAGTTCAAGGATCTGCGGGAGGCTGATTTCAAGCCCGTCTGGGAGTGGATGGAGGAAGAGTACCGCAAACGAAACGCCCTGGCTGTTGATGATCTGCTGGCGCTGGCCAAATCGCGGGTGGATACCGGGAGGGTGGAGGAGGCAGAGCCCTATCTGGTCGAGCTTCAGCGTATGCTGGACCAGAAAATGCCCGGGCTTCCTGATGGTTTGGCCGGGAAAATTACCGGCCTCCAGGACGACGTCAAAGGCGCTGCGGTTCGGCGCAAGATTGACCAGGCGCTGGACGATGCGGCGGCCTATGAGGCGACGGGTCAGGTGATGGAAGCCGTCAAGCGTTTCACCTGGGTGGATGGGATCATGGAAAACGCAAAGGACCTGGTGACACAGGAGCAGCAAACGGAGTTTGAGCGCATCAAACCTTGGTTGGAACAGGAGGTTCCGGGGAGAATTGATGCCGCTCTGACTCAGGCCATGGGCATTGACCCGGATGAGAAGCCGAAGGAATTTTTGAAAGCCTTTGCAATTGCGAGAGCAACCGTGAAGACGACAAGGCCGTTGGTCTCTCAACAGCAAAGGGCGATTTTCGAGGGGCTGGAAAAAACGTTCAAATTGGTAGAGAAGACCTTGGCTGCAAAATGATGACGGTTACGGCGGCAAAGACCGCCGGCCGGGCCGTGCCGCCTGCCGCATTCGAGGGAATGTAGTGATGACTATGGATGCGGTCGTGGAAATGGCAGCATCGCACGCAGAGCCCATCGGTTGGCACAAGGAGGGAGATGACCGGTTGGAGGCTTTGTTGCAGACACCAAGCCCCAACCCTGTTGCTGCAACCGCATCAGGCCGCTCGCAGCCCGAAGCGGACATGGATTGAAATCGTAACGCGCTGAGAACGGGCTTTCAACTGGGTCAGTCAAGCGGCACGGAAGGAGCTGAAATTGCCGCTTCCGTGGTGTATGGCCAAAAAATTGCAGCAATCGCAATTACGAAAGGAAATGCCAGAAACCATCCGAAAAAATAGAAGACGCCAAATGTTCGATAGGATTTTATCCAGGGTTTGAGGTCTGAAAGTTCATCGCGTATGGGGGTAAGTTGCTTGGAAATTTTTTCATAATCTGGGAAATTTTCTCGCGTTTGTAGATGTAAATCGATACTCTCTAGTGTTTTTTCCAGTTTGCTTAGGATGTGTGACCCCGCACCAATTCGAGCAACTCCGTTTACTTTTTCTCTTGAGTTCCAAGACCATATGGAGCTGAAGTCGCCCCACCAGTGAATAACGTGATTGATCACCTGAAACCCTACAATCCAAAAGATTGAGCCTGAAACAGCAGTTTGACTAGGGTCAGGATGCATTGATTTCCGTTGTTCTGCGTGATTCATGGCTCCGAAAACGGAGCGGTGACATGAGCAATCTTTTCTGGCTGAGCGACATGCAGATGGCCAAGCTGGAACCCTTTTTCCCG